>NZ_ADES01000027.1 GCF_000263595.1 Gardnerella vaginalis 1500E | reverse complement strand
TGCTTCTATAGTGCTGTTTTGCAAAAATGTAGGTATAGGCGAATATATTTTGCGTACTATGCTGCTATTTTTTAAAAATGGCTGTATAACACGCGACTTTCTGTAAACTATGTTGACATTTTGCTGTTTTCGTTGTTTTGTTGCGGATTTTGACGAGTAACAGAGAGTTTTGACTTAAGTGGGTGAAGCAAGCGATGTTTAGGAATGTTACTGCGTTTGAGCGCGCGCTTGGCATGGGGATTATTATCTCCAGCAGCAAGCCGATTCCGCAGCGCGTTGAAAAGCGGATTCGCGCTTTTATTGACGAGTATGAATCGGTGCTTTCGCGCTTTCGCGCAGATTCGCTAGTTTCACGCATGGCCTGTGCGGCTGCTGGCGGCGATTTTGAGTTTCCGTCGTGGGTGCAGCCGATTTTTGAGATTTACGACGAGTTTTACGCTGTAACGCACGGAGCTTTTGATGCTTGCGTTGGCGCGGATCTGCTTGCGCTTGGATACGATAATTCTGTGCAATTCGTTCCAGAGTCTACTACTAACGCGAGTGAGAACGAGAATAGCAGCAGTCACAGTTGGGCTAATTATCGCCGCGCTCTGCCAGTTACGTGGGCAGATATTTCGCGAAATGACGGCAGTGCAACGCTTCGCACAAATAAGCCAGTGCATCTTGATTTTGGTGCAGCTGGTAAAGGTTATTTTGTAGATCTTGTAACACAGATTATTAAAGAGGAGCTCAGTGGCGATATTCCTTCGAATTGTGATTCACTCGCGGATTTTGATTTTTTGGTAAACGCTGGCGGAGATATGCGCGCTTGTTTTAGCGAAGAGAATAGTCAAATAAAAGTGGCTCTGGAAAATCCTTTTGACACAACTCAAGCAGTTGCAGTGGCATCAATCGCAAGTGGAGCGTTGTGTGCATCGTCTACTTCAAGAAGGCGATGGAAAGTAAAAGACGCAAGTTATTTAGGCAAAGATGCAAGTGTATTTGAGTCTAATTTAATTGCGACTCACTTAATCAACGCTTTAGATGGAACTCCTGCGCAAAAACTTTCTGCAAGCTGGGCGTACATTCCTGCCAAAACTTGCGCTTTTCCAACGGCTTATGCTGATGCGCTCGCAACAGCGTTGTTTGTATCGCAAGAAAGCGATTTGCAAAAAATCGTGCAAACTACCAGCGCTGAGTTTGCTGTAATTCTGCCTAATAAAACGCTTCGCAAAACGCGCGCATTTCCCGCGCACTTTTTTGCAGCCTGATTCCGCTTGATTTCAACTAATGCAAACTAATGCCCAATAATGACGATGCGAGTTAGCTTGCCTGCAGAATTGAAGTTCTATGCAAGCAATACGAGTATTATCGCAATCAACTTACACTTTCAAATGTGAATAGTAAAATTGTAAAATGAATTTTACTGTAAAGTAAAAAATTGCAGAGAAGAGATTATGTGTAATGTCTTATAAAACAGTTGATTCTTTAATGCGACATCTTAGAGATAGTGGCGTAATGATTTCTGGTAGTGCACAAAAAAGACAACTAATAAATACTGGATATTTGGGTTATAGGCCAAAAGGTCTATAACCCAAATTTTTTACTCGGCACTGTTAACTCAACCTTAAACCCACCGTATTTGCTTCTACTTATATCAACTGTTCCATTATGAGCGCCAATAATCTGCTGAACAATCAGCAAACCCAAACCATGCCGTTGCTCTGCAGTACTTGTATCGCAAATCATATAGTGCGGTGCATGGTTAAGCTTTTCGATTTTTTCATCTGAAACACCTATACCGTTATCTTCAACACAAATAATACAATTATTATTATTTGCAGCAACGGATACATAAATCGTGCACCCATTTTCATTATGAGATATGCTGTTCTGAATAAGATTAGATATTGCTCGTTTTAATAAATCTTTGTCTACATTAATATTGCAAACAGTCAATTCTGCGTCTGTTTCCCATTTAATCGAAAACTCATCTTGCATACCCATATTCATAAAATCCACAACAACTTGCCTAACAACAGCAACAACATTTTCCTCTTTTTTCATAATTGGTTGCATATTGTATTCAAGTTTTGAAGCCAGATTAAGGTCATTAATCAAATTCTTCATTCTGGCACTTTGCTTAATAATCATCGTCGCTTTTTTACGATCTTCTTGCGAAATATGGAGAGAATTTTCTAACTGTCCCGCATATCCCATAACCATAGATAACGGCGTACGAATATCATGCGAAACCCCAGCTATCCAATTCGCTCTCGCAGTCTCCCTTTTCCTCAATTGTTCTTTTTGTATTTGCAAAATATCGGAAGCAGAATTTATGTTAGATGAAATTTCTGAAAGCGCTCCTATTTCTGGAATATGCACGCTTTCTCCACTAGATAAACGTTGTATCCCTTTCGTAATCGGATTAATTGATTTTAGTAGTTTTATATTAGCTATTAAATAAATTCCAAGAATCAGCAAAATGTTGATAAATAATACGCTTAAAACAATCTGCGGAAAATTTGAGATTAAACTGTAGTTCCAACTTGGTTGAGTATGTTTCCAAAAGCTGTTGTGCGGAAATCCGACTACAACAACTCCATCCTTATTTTTGCCAGTGTAAGTTGGATAATCATCAATGTATCCAACGCTCAAATTAGCTATATCAGACAAAGTATAGTTGTTTGGGATACCTGCAGGGACATTTTCTGTTTTCCATACGACTTTCAACGTATTATTATCAATCAAAATTGCCCATGCGCCAGAATTTGTCAATTTGGAAGACATATTTTTTGATAATGCATAATCCCCACTTGGTGATAAATGTAATGCTTCTCCCGTCTCTTTTGCTATGCTATAAGGAGACATCTCTTTATCGGGAGCGTAATTTCCTATAAGTACAGCAAACGCAATAATATTCATTAATACTACAAGCACAGAGCTTAGTAGAAAAATACTTATAAAGCGTTGTATTAGTTTTGGTATGCTTTTCATTCTGCTTTACTCCACAATAAGCTTATATCCTAAGCCTTTAACTGTTATTAAAGAAACAGGCTGCGATGGATTGAGTTCTATTTTTTCTCTGATACGACGTATATGTGCCATTAAAGAATTTTCATATCCAAAAGGATTAGCTCCCCATGCAGCTTCACATAACGCGTCAATTGTTACAATGCATCCAGCATTTCTATATAAAGCAGAAAGCAAATCGTGTTCTTTGGCCGTGAGTGGAATATGTTCGTTATTTTTTATTACTTGGGCAGAAGAAAAATCAATCTGACTATTTTTCAGTTTAACAATGGGATTTTCGCTCTTGTAGCTTCGTCTTAAAATTGCCATAATGCGAAACGTTAGCTCTTTTGGAAGAAACGGCTTTACAATATAATCGTCTGCGCCTAAGTCAAATCCCTTAAACTTATCTTCATCTTCACCGCAAGCCGTAAGGAATAAAATAGGACAATCGCTATATTGTTTTATCTGCTTCATTAACTCAAATCCATTACCGTCTGGGAGCATAACATCAAGTATTGCTAATTCTGGACGTAATTTTTGTGTTGCCTCTACTGCATCTTTTATACTTTTTGCAGTCGTTATATTATAAAAACCGTATTCGTTTAATATGGATACAACCATATCTAGAAGTTCCTGCTCATCATCAACAAGTAGCAGATGCTTGTTCAATAAATAATCATTCCGATTCATGGAGAACCCCCTAACATTATTATGCCATGTGAATATTCATTTTTTGACCTCGCATAAAAATGTAAGGTAGATGTAAGGTGAAGAGAATGTTGTAGAAAGGTTGACGCAATATCATAAATCCCGAAAGGAGATATTGCCATGAACAATATTGTTACAACAGAACATTTAACAAAAAAATATAAGTCATTTATTGCTGTTAATGATGTTTCACTTCATATTCGCAAAGGTAGCATTTACGGCTTTCTTGGGCCAAATGGAGCTGGAAAATCTACAACAATGAAAATGCTCCTAGGGCTTACGGCTCCAACAAAAGGTGTATTTACAATCGACGGAAAGCAGTTTCCTGCCGACCGCATACCTATTTTGAAAGAAATAGGCTCGTTTATTGAATCACCATCTTTCTATGCAAATCTAACAGGTAGAGAAAATCTTGACATTATACGTCGCATTTTAGAACTACCTAAGAGTGCAGTTGATGACGCATTAGAATTAGTAGGTCTTTCTGAGTTTGCAGACCGTCTTGCAAAAAAATATTCGCTTGGCATGAAGCAAAGGCTTGGTCTTGCTGGAGCATTGCTTGGTAGACCACCTATTTTGATTTTAGATGAGCCAACAAATGGACTCGATCCATCTGGCATACACGAAATCCGAAACCTGATTAAGTCGCTGCCAGATCTTTACGATTGCACGATTCTTATTTCTTCTCATATGCTATCCGAAATTGAGCTTATTGCAGATGATATTGGAATACTTAATCACGGACACTTGTTATTTGAAGGTAGTTTAGATGAACTACGACAGCATGCATTACAATCTGGTTTTGCTTCCGACAATTTGGAAGATATGTTCCTATCCATGATTGATGAAGACAATAAGATCAGGAAACAGAGTGCAAGACTATGAAAACGCTTGTAATCGAACTAAAAAAATGCAAGAGAACTGGCTTTATAGCTCTTATGATTGCTATTGGCGTTATGGGAGCAGCGTACGCTTTTGCGAATTTCATTGTACGAAAAAATACATTATTAAACCTGCCTTTAGCTCCTATGGATATTCTTCTCACACAGCTTTACGGCATGATTATGGTGTTAAACATGTTCGGCATAATAGTCGCAGCATGCATTATCTACAACATGGAATTTAAGGGAAATGCAGTAAAAAAGATGCATATGCTGCCTATGAGCGTTCCTGCTATGTACCTATGCAAATTTATGCTGCTGACTGTTCTATTACTAATCGCTATTTGCATACAAAATTTAGCACTTGCAAAAATCGGTGTAACAGATTTGCCACAAGGCACGTTTAATGTAAGTACTCTTATATCTTTTGCTGCATATTCATTTATTACGTCAATGCCTGTATTGTCCTTTATGATTTTTGTATCATCACGATTTGAAAACATGTGGGTAACGCTTGGAATTGGTGTAGCAGGATTTTTAAGCGGCATGGCATTGGCTTCGTCAGACATAGTACTTTTTATGGCATCACCTTTTATCGTTATGTTAAAACCAGCAGTTGCCATGAGCGCGCAGCCTAATATTACGGTCGTAATCGTATCCATAGTTGAAACACTTCTGTTTTTATGTTCTGGATTGTGGGCAGCTAAGAACCTGCACTACGAATAAGGAGATTATGAAAATGAGATTTTTTGAACTTCTTAGAATCGAATTTAAGAAAGTAAAGCGTAGTAAAATTATTCCTTTAATTTTTATTGCACCACTAATTGTGGTTGGATCTGGTGTAGCAAGCCTTCATAGCTACTTCACCCCAGAATATACACACGCATGGGCTGCTATGTTTATTCAAAGCGCATTAGTCTATTCATACTATTTGCTTCCTCTTAGTATGATTGTTATTTGCGTTATGATTGCAGGACGAGAAACAAGCAATAACGGAATACTAAAAATGCTGGCACTTCCTGTTAGCCGATACGCGATTTCTGCTGCAAAATTTTGCGTACTGTTATTTTATTTGCTTATGGAAATGGTCGTATTTTTTGCTGTATTCGTTATAGCAGGATTGTTTGCAACCAGTAGCACAGGAGTTACAGAAACGCTACCAATTATGTATCTACTAAAATGGTGTTTAGATCTGTTTTTGACTATGATTCCAAGCGTAATAGTCATGTGGGCGATTACTGTGCTTTTTGAAAAGTCAATGTTATCCGTTGGATTAAATATACTTCTTGTAATTCCTGGCGTATTAATAGCAAATACTCCACTTTGGATAGTTTATCCTTATTGCTACAGCGGATATATGGTCTCCCGCTCTCTACATGCAGTTACATCAACAGGATTAGGAAACGGATTTAATCTTATACCATTTTTGCCATGCGCAATTGCAATATCTTTGTTCGTATTTTTGATAGCAATAACACAATTTGGCAAAAAAGAAATGAGATAACAAGGGATACTAAATAACAATGCTGCGAAATAACAAATGCAGATGCGACTTGCAAAATCTCATATAAGGTTTTAGCTATACGCAAAACGCGCGCATTTCCCGCGCACTTTTTTGCTGACTAATCACGAAAAATGATATTGATAATTCTCGTTATCAATATCATTTTTGTAATATTTGCGTGTTTTTTGCTCCGAACTATATCAATCTACTTGATATGTCGATATTATGTACCTGTGGGGCCTTTGATGGCAAGTTTTAGTTGGGTGCGCTCAATCGGGGTAGAGCGCGTTGAGAAGCAGGAAGTGTAAGAAGACACGAGGAGATGTTATGCGCGCGTGTAAAAGTGTGCGCCGAGTTGTTTCCGGCGCTACCGCGCTCATGCTGGCTGTGTGCATGGCTGTGTGCATGTCTATGTGTACGTTTGCGAGTTTTGTTATAAGCTCGTTTGCTGTAACTACGCCAGCTTTTGCAACAGACGCAGATCGTTCGTACGCCAGTTGGTCGGATGTTTCTAAGGCGATTGATAGCCAATTGAATCAGGGCCAAAGTGAATATAAAAGCGGCAATAATTCGGGAGCTGCCACACGATTCCAAGCAGCTTACAATTCCGTTTATGTTGCTTCGAATATGATTACTGTTGTGCGAGATACTTTTGGCCAAAACAAAGTTCAATCGCAAAGCGATCAATTTCAGCAGCTACAAACGCTTGTGTACCAGCAAAATCAGGGAGATCAAATAGCCGCTGTATCAAAAGCTCTTTCGGAAGATGTTGCGCAAACTGCAGCTCAGCTTGACTCAAACTCAAAAATAGATAAGCCAAATGTTTACTCGCAAAAACTTCGTGCACAAATCAAAGCAGAACGCAAAAAGCTCGATGCTGCAAAAAAGAAAAATCTTGGGCGCAATGGTCGCACATGGAGTCAAGTTGCTCGAGAAATGAACGTTATTCTAGACAAATCTGTTGCAACCTACAAATCTGCAAAAGGAAACAAGTCTCAAGTTGCAACAGCAGTTGATTTAATCAACGAAGCCTACTATCAGTATTACGAAAAGCTAGGTTTTGAAAAGAATGTAATGAACGCAATAAGCGGTAGTCGCGTTTCAACTGTCGAATATCAGTTCAAAGAGTGCCGCCAAGCAATGAACAACGGAAAAACTGTTGAGCAAGCTAAAAAGTTCGTAACGGATCTTAAAGCAATGCTTATTGAAGACTCGGCGAAATTAGATAAAGGCGCATCTTCAAACGCTAATCCATTTATGCAGTTTATAACCAGTTCTTTCGGCCAAGCTTTTGTGATTTTGCTTCGCGAAGGCTTGGAAGCGCTGCTGGTTGTTGCCGCAATTATTGCGTACCTGATTAAATCCGGCCACAAAAACATGGTTAAGTACATTTACTTAGGACTTGCTGCCGGTATTGTAGCTTCGCTGGTTGTTGCCGCACTGTTTGGCTTACTTTTCAACGGTTCTGGACCTCAGCAAGAGATTACAGAAGGCGTGGTTGCACTGTTTGCAATGCTTATGCTTCTTTACACAAGCAACTGGATGATTTCGCGTTCTTCCGTACAAGCGTGGAATAAGTATATTAGTGATCAGACTACGGCTGCAGTGTCTAAAGGCAGTCTGATTTCACTCGCTCTGCTTAGCTTCCTTGCGGTGTTTAGAGAAGGCGCAGAAACCGTAATCTTCTATCAGGCTATTTTTGCTGTTTCAAGCGGGGCTGACTCCCTGATTTGGGGCGGTTTTGCTGCCGCGGCTGCAGTTCTGGTAGTTATATTCTTGCTTATTCGTTTTGCTTCCGTTCGCATACCAATTCGCCCATTCTTTACCGGCACAAGTGCTCTTATGTCTGTGCTTGTGGTGATTTTTGCCGGCGGCGGCGTGCATGCTCTTATTGAGGGTGATGCGCTCGCAGGTATGTATATTCAAGGCTTGCCAACTAACGATTGGCTTGGGTTCTATCCGTATGTGGAAACGATTACGGCTCAGATTGTTGCTGCAATCGTGGTAATTTCGCTACTTTGCGTGTCTATTGCGCGGAGTCGTGGAAAGCGCGCGATAGAAGGTAAATAGGCAAAATTAAATAAATAACAAATAAATAACTAAATAACAACTAAACAATAAATAATAAAAATAACTAATCAATCAAAAGAAAAGGTTAGATATGAAGAATAAAAAAATGATGGCAATTGTAGCTTTGGCTCTCGCAGGTGTGCTTGCGCTTGCTGGCTGCGGTTCTAACGGAAATTCCGCAAAGTCTGCTTCTAAATCACAGGCAACCGAGCAGAAGGCTGACGACAAGGCTGATGACAAAGGCGGCGATAAGGGCTTTGAAGAGGTTCCAGTTGGCCCTCACCAGGATCAAAACATTGGACCTTTTACTATTGGCGCTGTGTACTTCCAGCCAGTGGACATGGTTCCAGCTGGCATGGGTTTGAAGGCTTCAGAGGCTAGCTTCCACCTTGAGGCAGATATTCATGCTAACCAAAAAGGCACTAAGCTCGGCTACGGTAAGGGCGAGTTCATTCCAGATTTGACTGTGAACTATGAGATTGTTGACAAGGCAAGCGGCGAATCCGTTGGCAAGGGCACTTTCATGCAGATGAATGCTTCCGACGGTCCTCACTATGGTGCAAACGTTAAGCTCGACAAGGCTGGAAACTACAAGCTCGTACTTTCGATTGAATCCCCAGAAAAGAAGGGTTGGATGCTTCACGTTGATCCTGCTACCGGCGTAACCGGCCGCTTCTGGACTGAGCCAATCAAGGCCACATTCGACGATTGGAAGTACACTCCTCGTCAGTGGTAGTAATAGTTAGTAATAGTTAGTAATAACAATTAGTGATTGTTAGTAAATATTAGAAACTATTGAATAATAGATTGTAACGAATAGCAAAGGAGGGAGTTATGCTCAGACTGTTCGTAACAGTGCTTCCTGGGCTGCTCCCTCTTATGCTACTTACAATGGGCTTAAGTGCCTCACTTACAGTGGGTGAGGGGCGAGATAAGCCGCTGAGTGCGCGCTGGAGACTGTACGGATTGTCGTTTGGCACAGTTGCTGCACTTATTTTTGCAATTCTTCGCGCAAGCGTAGTAATTAATCAGCGTAACTTTGTGAACATGCCGGCGCTTTGCGTTGCAGTTCCTTTCGATATTGCAGCGATTGCTGTTGTAATTCGCTCTCGCAAAACTGTTGAAAACTGGCGTGAGCATCCACTTGCAATGCACATAAGCAACGCAATCGGCGCGTGCGCACTAGCATTTACAGTATTTTATGCGCTTCCGGATGTTATTTTGCAGCTTACTATTTTTGTAGATTCAAGCACACCTCCTTTTACATCCGACATGCTACTTCGCGCGCTCGGATTCGTGCTTGGTGCAGCTGCCGCGATTTGCATAAGTCTTATGGTGCGCTCTTTGCAAGCCACATCTAACGCAATTTCCTTCAAAATTGCAATTGTGCTCAGCATGATTATTCTGCTTGTGCAGCACGTAACTTCACTTTTGCAGATTATGCAAGGAAGTATTCTGCTTTATATTGACGACTTTTCTTTCAGCGTGCTTGTTTGGCTGATTAACAATAATCCGCTTATGATTATGACGCAAATTAGCGTATTTTTGATTCCTGCAGTTGCGTCTCTCGTAATCGGTTTTAAGACGGCAGTAGTTGGCGAAAATGCTGCAGAAATTCGCACAAAGCGAGCTTTTAAGCGGAAATCTCGAAAGTCTGCTCTTGCTGCACTTTTGGCTGCTGTTACAGTAATACTTACGCTTACTGTAGGCGTATCTATTATGAATATTAAGCCAACTCTTACGCCGCCTGAACCGTACGAATTGCACGATGGTGTGGCAACTATCAACTTTGTGCAAATTTCAGACGGCCACCTTCATCGTTTCCAATACAAAGCAAAAGATGGCACTGTTATGCGCTTTATAATCATTAAAAAGAATGGTGGAGCGTACGGTGTTGGCTTGGACGCGTGTGAAAACTGTGGAGACGCAGGCTACTACGAAAAAGACGGTAAGATTATTTGCCGTAAATGTGATGTAGCAATTAACTTAGCAACTATTGGTTTTAAGGGTGGTTGCAATCCGATTCCGTTCCCGTACAAGGCTGGGCATGGCAAAATCACAATTCATACTGCTGATTTAGACGTGCTTAGTTCGCACTTTAAGTAAGGAGCAACTAATGTTTATGATGCGCATGGTTGCTCGATCTCTTGTGCGGCAAATAAAAAAGCGTGTGCTGATTGCGCTTGTAGTGTGCTTAAGTGCGTGCGTTAGTGTGTCAATGCTTAGCGTTGTGTACGACGTTGGAGACAAGATTAACGCCGAGCTTAGCTCGTACGGTTCGAATATTGTTGTTCAGCCAAAATCTAGCGCTGTTGTAAATGATTTGTATGCGTCTCGCGAGCAGGAAGACGTTGCTTCTTTGCATAATCTAGCAGCTGCCGAAAGCCAAGAGTCTACTGTTTTTTTGAAGGAATCAGACGCTGCAAAAATTAAAATGATTTTTTGGGCGTTCAATATTACGAATTTTGCGCCGAAAATAAAAGTTCACGCAAATCTTGAAGAAAATTCTTCTACGAAAACTGTTGTGCCTATTGTTGGAACTTGGTTTAATCGCAAACTTGCGCTCGCTTCAGGGGAAACAACTGTTGTTGGTGTTCGAGGCTTGCGCTCTTGGTGGAAAATTAATGCAGGCCGTTGGGCAAAAGATAATCAATCCGAAGCGATGGTTGGTTCGCAGCTAGCTGAGCGCTTGCACTTAAAACTTGGTCAGCGTTTGCGTTTGCTTCGCGACGGGCGCGAGGTTTCATTGCGCTTGGTTGGCGTATACGATTCTGGTGACGACGATAATAACGCAATTTACGCAAGCTCTAGCGATGCTCAAAACCTTGCAAATAAGCCGAATATGGCTGATTTGATCGAGGTAAAAGCGCTTACTACTCCTGAAAATGATTTAGCGCGTAAGGCGGCTAAAAATCCGGCGGCACTCAGCCAGGAAGAGTGGGAAACTTGGTATTGCACTGCTTACCCGAGTTCGATTACTTACCAAATTGAGGAGGTAATTCCTGGAGCTGTTGCAAAGCAGGTTCGTCAAGTTGCAGCTCTTCAGGGTAACGTGTTAAATAAGACGCGCGCTGTTATGGTTTTGATGACTGCTTTGAGCTTGATTGCTGCGGCTGTTGCTGTGGCGAATCTTATGGCTGCTTCGATTTCTGAGCGTTCGGGCGAGCTTGCATTGCTTAAGGCGTTAGGTGCGCGAGATGGTGCTGTTGCGCGGTTAATGCTTATGGAAACCGCGGTTATTGCGTTTGGTGGAGCGTTACTTGGCATGGCTTTGGGATTTGCGGTTGCGCAGATTATTGGTTTTACAGTGTTTGGCTCTGCGATTTTGTTCCGACCAATGGTATTTGTTCTGGTGTTTGTGCTGCTTGCGTTGACTGTGCTTGCGGCTGCAGGCTCGTCGATTCGTTCGATTCTGAGTGTGCGTCCTGCGGAGGTGCTTCATGGCAGGTAAATCTTATATGACTTCCAACAATGCAATGTTTATAACTATGCTATTTAGCGCGGTATTTCGCCGAAAATCGCGTGCTTTAATGGCTGTTATTGCAACTCTTGTTGGTGCTGCTACGCTGTTTTGTTTGGCTGCAATCTGCTTGGTTGTACCTCAGCAGATGAGCGACGAAATGCGTGCGTATGGAGCAAATATTATCGTAACTCCTTTAGAGGGCGAGTGGAAAAACGGTATTGATCGTGCAATGGTTTTGCACACAAACGATATGGTTCTTGCAAAAGGTGCTATGCGCTCTGCTACGTATCGTTACGAAAATGTGCGTATTAACGCAGCTCCGTATGTTTTAGCAGGAATAGATGTTCGTTCAGTAAAGTCTCTTAATAAGCATTGGAATGTAGACGGCTCTTGGCCGAGCAGTGTAAATGTGATGGTTGGGCGAGATGTTGCTTCTGCGATGGGCTTAAAAATAGGCTCTCGCATTGCAATTGCGTATAGGTCTTCGGATAATACTGACGGTTCGCATAAGCCGGCAGAAAAGTCCGCAAGTCAGTCTTCCAGTAAGTCTGCGAATCAGTCTGCGCAAAAATCTTCTCAGCAAAAGCTTGTTGAAGGTCGCGTTTCAACGGATATTATGGATACTCACGGCACAACTTTCCGCGTTTGTGGCATTTTGGACACTGGTGGTGCGGAAGATTCCATGCTTTATGCTCTTAATGCGGATGTGAATACTCTTACTAGAGTTAAGCGCGGAGCAGACGTGATTGCTTACTCGTCTTCTGCGCCTAGTGTTGATGCAGTTGTTAGAAGTATTAACGATATGACTTCTATGCGTGTTCGCGCTCAGCAGGTTACTAAAGTTACTGCTGCTGACACTGGCATTATTACTATGCTTCGCAGCCTGTTCTGCATTGTGTCGCTTGTTGTTTTAGTGCTGATGATGGTTGGCGTTAGCACTACGATTTCTTCGATTGTGCAGCAGCGTCGAAATGAAATTGGTTTGCGCAAGGCTTTGGGTGCGAGTGCGCGGAGTATTGGCGTGGAGTTTACTGCCGAAGCTGGATTATACGGCTTGATTGGCGGCATTGCGGGTACTGCAGTAGGGTATGTGTTTGCTCGTTTGCTTGCAGCAATGGTGTTTGCTAGAGATTTGGGCGTGAATTGGTGGCTTGTTGCATTTTCTGTTGCATTTAGCCTGATTGCGTCTTGCGTTGCGGCGTTGCCGCCTGTTTTGCGCGCTTCAAAAATTGACCCTGCGATTGTGCTTCGAGAAGAATAGCTTTTAGAGTGATTTTAGAGTGATTACTAAGGATTTGAGTTAAGGATTTAATATGACAGAGAATAAAGAAACTAAGCCGGAGAACACAAAAGCTACGCCAAAAATGCTTTTGACTTTGGACCATATTTCCAAGATTTACGGATCTCTTCGTGCGGTTGACGATTTGTCGCTCACTGTGCCAGAAGGTGAGTGGCTTTCAATCGTTGGCTCGAGTGGTTCTGGTAAAACCACGCTTATGAACATTATTGGCTGCATGGATTCGCCGTCCAAGGGTTCCGTGTCTTTGCAAGGTCGCAAACTTGAGGATTTGAATGCAGGTCAACTTGCAGACGTTCGTAAAAACGTAATTGGCTTAGTTTTTCAAAAGTTTTATCTTGTGCCGCATTTAACGGCAGTTGAAAACGTGATGGTTGCGCAATACTATCATTCTGTTGTTGACGAAGCTCAGGCAATGGATGCTTTGGATCGAGTTGGATTGAAGGACCGCGCTCACCATTTGCCAAGCCAGCTTTCGGGAGGTGAGCAGCAGCGTGTTTGCGTTGCTCGTGCGCTTATAAACTGCCCTAAGTTGCTGCTTGCGGATGAGCCGACTGGTAATTTGGATGAAAAAAATGAGCAGATTGTACTCGATTTGTTTAAGCAGCTGCACAATCAAGGAACGACGATTATTGTTGTAACGCACGATTCTTTGGTTGCTCAGTGTGCGGATCGCGAAATTATGCTCAACCACGGTGTGCTTGTTGGTGAGCGCTGGAATAATGAGGATGCGCACAAAGCGTACGAAGCGATTGGTGGAAAGCCTGCGTTTACGAGTGCGCATATTGATGAAAGCGTTGCGGAAGCTTTGCAAGACCATGAGCCTACTAAGTCGCCTAAGTTGGCGAATTTAGATGATTAGTTGCGCAAGGTTTTAAAATATATAAGATTTGAAGGCGATGATTTTATGGTTTCAGATAATATGTTTCACGATGTTTCACGCGATGATTTGAAATCCAAAAAAGTTGCAAAAACCGTTGCTACACTTGCGATTGTAGCCGCGTCGTCCGCTATGTTTTCTGCTTGTGGTGAGCCAAGCGCTGTGCCGATGAACGATGAGTTCGCTGGTAATTCCGGTCAGAGCGCTGATGATGGCGGTAATCCTTCTGGAAAGTACGATGCTGGCGCTCAGCAATCTAAATCTTCTGCGCAAATTGAGGATTCTGGAGATTTGCAAGATTCTAAAAACCAGCAGAATCATCCTAAAACAGACACCGGCAATTATAAAGATGGCGATTATAAAATCAAAGCTACGTATGGCCCTGTTGCAGAAGATAGTATTGAAGTAAATTTAAGCGTTGCAAATGGAAATGTTAGCGATGTGCAAATCACGCCTCATCCGTTTACGCCGATTTCAAGAGGCCATATGGATGCATTCTCAAAGGCTATTCCAGGAAAAATCGTTGGTAAGCCGTTAAAAGATTTGCATATTTCGGTTGTTGCTGGAGCAAGTTGGACTAGTGATGCCTTCAACAAAGCGCTTGATGTTGCTCGCCAAGAGGCTTCAATTCAATCCGCGCAATAATCTTGAACCACCTTAATCTTTGACTTCAAAAATAGTGCCTTCGTTTCGAGTCATCGTTGCTGTGCTTGCTCCGGTAGTTGCTATAAATGGAATAATAGCATTACTGTATTCGTGCATGAACTGTACAAAATCATGATTCCAAGAAATAATCGCAACGTACAAAATAAAGAATTCGAATGCTGTAAATATTGCCCACTTAAGAATCCAAATAAGCGTTTCTTTAATAAGTTTTATATAGTACTTGCTCATGAGTTGTTTCCCTTCCAATTTGCTGTTTTGTTTGTGAGCATTGTAGCTAATTCGCGTACATTGCTTCTCGTTCATACGTATTTTGTATTTCTAGTATAAATATTGCAATTTTTTGCAGCAATATGATGTACTCAAAACTCAGTACTCAAGATTGCGCGGAAAATGTTTGTAATTAGACTTAAAGCAACGCACAAATGTGTTGCAAATATATGTTGCAAATATAAGTTGCGAATATATTACAAATATAAGGAGATGCAAACATGAGTAGCGCAAATATGTATAGTGAAAATACTGTCAATCAAACTAAAGAGCAGGAAGATAAACTTGCGGAAAATAGTAGCGAAGAGCTTTCACAAGATGAAATTGATGAATTAGCTAAGCAATTAGAAGAATTCTTTACAAAATATATTGTGCTAGAAAATGGCTCTTTTGTTGTAAAAGATGATGCTATTATTGCAGACGGTTATGGAGATTGCATGGAAGATTTTCACAAAGCTGCAAAAGGATTTAACGTTGCAATAGAAAAGCAACATAAGCATTAATTCCTTAGAAATCGCTTTCATCAATAGGGTGACCTTGTGGGCGCTTTATTACTCGCCACAAAATCACCAATGTTAAAACGCCATTTGCAATTCCGTAGTAATAAATCCAAGGAACGTGAATAAGCCCACAAATAAAGCATGAAATAATATTTATTAAATTATTTGAGTAATTGTTGAGTATTTGCTTATTTTGTGATTCGACTTTTTTGCGCTCTTGCTCAAGAGTAATTATGTAATCTTTGTTGTTCTCTGTATTCTCAACGTCACTACTTATGCTGTTAGCACCCGCGCCGCTAATCTTAGATATATTATTTTCTATATACGCATTTTTTGCTTTAATAACGCTGTTGAGCAAGAAAAAATATGCACAAGAATACATTGCAACAGAAAGAAGTCCTAGAACAAGCCACAAAGCGAAAAGGTCAAAGCTACGCATAAAAGCAGCTGCTGAGGCAAACGCCATCGCAGCTACTTCTGCGGAGTGCAATACTACTAGTCGTTTTGTCATATAATCCTGCTGCAATCATTATTGAAAATGAATTTTCAACGCAACCAAAAGTCACATATTGTTACTTATTATAATCACATTTGACTTACATGCATTACTTGTAATCATTTATTACTACACGATTTGCTCTACTTTGCGCGCGTTTATAAAGTAGAATATAAGAAAAGTAGCGTGTGATTGCAAGAAAGCCATTATGCCAAAAACGTATGCAATAGTAGATAACGACCCGCTAGTTTTAGCGGTTATGCGAAACGTGCTCAGCAAGCTTTTGCCGAGTGAGTACGTGTGCAAATGGTGCGTAAAATCTGGAGCGCAAGCTTTGAAATATTGCCTCGTAACAAAAACAACTCCGGATTATATTTTGATTGATATGTCAATGAAAGACATGTCTGGAGTAGACGTAATACGCGCAATTCGCGAAAAAAACAACAGCATTATTTTAATTGGTATGACTTCGTATGACTGCAGATCCTATGCTTCGATGGTTTCGCAAGTTGGCGGGCAAGCGATGGTTGCTAAAGACAATTTCAAAGGGCTAGCAGAAGCTTTGCAATATTGCGATAAGCAGAATGTGTATGGCTGCCGTTGCGTTAAAGGCGTTGCTTACGATTTTGCTACACCGCAAGAATCTTTTATTAGGCTTTCTAAATCAAGGTCGCGCAGCGTTTTGCCGCCTCAAGAACTGAAAATCATGGATCTGCTTGCTAAAGGTTACACAACGAATCAGATTGCGGCTCAACTTGGCCTTATGCCAAACACTATTAACACGCATATTCATAGAATTTACAAAAAATTGCATGTTTCTAACCGAGTGCAAGCAATATCCGCGTTTGCTGCGATGCAAAATCGTGAGCAAGATAGCAATATGCAATATTTTAATGATTCGCCGCAGAATCATCCAAATCTTTTGCAAGAAACGGATAACGCATGTTAATGAACACATTTTCGCGCGTTATCGAGTTGGTTAAAAGCTGGAAAATTCAGCGAACTTTATTCATAATATTGGCGATTCTTGTAGTATCAATGGACGTGCAATCTTGCAATACAGCTGGTTTGTGGCATAACCCGCAGCAATCTGTGTGCCAATACGTTTGGATGTTTGCAACTTTTCTTATGATTGCTTTTCCGCGTCAAATATCACTCGTAACTCCGATTTTGTATTGTTTAACGCTAGCAATGCCAGGTGTAAATGCAACTTGCTTTCTTTTTTCATTGATTGCTAGCATGTTTGTTGCAGGCTTTTACGATTCGTGGAAGTATTTGCTTTGTGCATACATAGTTTCGTTGAATATTATGTACTTTGCAAAAATGGCGTACATTCCGCTTACTTTCCCTTGTTTTATTCTTATTTCCATGATTTGCGGTTACGCTTTGCGCAAGTATTTGACCATGTTGGAGGAAAACAGTCGCGCAAAAATGGATATTGTGCGCAGCGAATTCCAGTCTTATATTGCGTCTGTTGCATTGCAATTGCACGACGATGTGAACAATGAGATTACTGATATTACGTTGCTTGCAACGGATGCTTTATATGCCGAGAAAAGTGATCATACAAAAGAATCGTTAGAGCAGATTATTGAACATTCGCGTAATGCACTTTCCAAAGCGAGACTTGTTATCAGCCTGCTTGAGCAAGCTGAACAAAAGTATGATGATTCTTTAGATTCAAATATTGCTAGCACGCAGTTTATTTATGGTTCTAATGGCAATAATTGCATGACTTTGGCTGATTTTCTATGTAATATTCGCGCGCGCTTACAGTCTGAACGTAAGATTTGTGAGCAGCTTGGGTATTATGGCTCTATAACAGTAAATGATGAAAGTTCGGGGAGTGGTGATTTTACTGCATCTGCGACTGTTAGTACTGAAAAAGCTCAATGTGCTATTCGCATGTGCAGCGAGCTGCTTACTAATATTCGTAAGCATTGCAGTACTAGCGTTGATTTTTCTATGAATGTTACGGTTGATGAGCGTGAATGCAAAATAATGTGCATGAATTCGATTTCGACGTTGAACAAGTTTGACGAAAAGCTTGTTTTTGGCAAAGGACTACTGTTCCACAAAAAATCTGTGGAACTTTTAGGTGGATCTTTAAAGGCGCAAAAAGATGATGACACTTGGTTGGTCAATGTTGTTATTCCGTTAAACTAACATCACTCAAATCGCACGTTATCGTGGCAAAAATTGCAAAATTAGAAAAAATCACAAATCTAGCAAAAACTGCCACGATAGCTCCATGTTCTCATATGTTACGTAAATATATATCTTTATTATTTTGGCGGCAAGACGGCAATTTTGGCGACATAAAAATGTCTCTTTGCGTCATATCTCTCATGCTCATGCTTGACAAACTCATACAGCGACTTTAATATTTTTAATAAAAGTTTAATTTAATTAAAGTTTATAGGCTGAAGAAAGGGGTGATATGGATCATATTCCAAAATGGATGGCTAATCTCACAGATGAAGATATGTCGTTTATAAAGAACTTTGTATTATCGTCTGGATCGTTAAAAGAAATGTCGCAAATGTATCAAGTCTCTTACCCAACGATGAGAATCAGGCTTAACAGGCTCATTGAAAAAATTCGAATAAGCGACAATGAACCAGAAGACCCGTTCGTTCTTTTAGTAAAGAGTCTTGCTATTGACGATAAATACGATGTTGACACAGCTCGAACACTCATAAACGAATATAGAAAAAGAAAGGATGAATCATGAGCTATGCATTATTTGGTCCGATAATTGACATTCTTATCGCACTTGTTATATGTGCTTTAGTGTTCTTTATTGCAAGAAGTCTTATTCGCTATGCGCATTCTCTTAAGAAAGACGATAAGTCATCTAAACAGTCTGCAGAAGATAAAAGAATTGCGTTACAGGACTTATAAAACACAAAAACCGAGTTATCGTGGCAGTTTTTGCTAATTTTGCAATTTTTGCCACGATAACTCGAAATTTAACGAAGAGAAGAGAAGCAATGCAACTACCGAGCTAACGCCTCAATATGCAACACACGATCACATCGCTGAGCAATCAAAGGATCATGTGTCACTACAAGCAATGTCTTGTTATATTCTTTATTCATCGCTTGCAATTGCGCAAACACTTTATCAGCAAGATCTCTATCAAGTGAACCCGTCGGCTCATCTGCCAAAATCAACGAGCCAGGTTTCAGCATTGCACGAGCAATCGCAACTCGCTGCTGTTCACCACCAGAAAGCACAGCAATACGGTCATTTTTAGCATACTCAATATTGAGTTCAGCAAGAACTGCATCAATCATTTGGTGTTTAACAGACTTTGACTCTTTATTATATGCCATCGCAATCCACAAATTATCAAATACAGTTCGATTATTGAGCAATGCAAACGATTGAAATAAATAGCTAATATGATAACGACGTAACTTAGTAGCAGCAACAGAATTAATAGCTGGAAGTTCTTTGCCAGCAATCTTTATTTCACCTTTATCATAGGTTTCAAGCATGCCGAGAATGTTTAGAATAGTGGATTTTCCAGAGCCGGAAGCCCCCATGATTGCTAACGATTCTCCTTGTTGCACACTAAAACTAAGATTATTTAAAACCAGTCGATTCCCATATGATTTATAAAGATTGCGTACGCTTATTAAAGGTTCAATACTGTTATTTTGCATTATCGACTACTCCTTTACCATAGAAGTAATGTGTTTATTACTCAAATAATATGTTTGTATCGTTAATAATATGAGTTCAATAATTGCCGAAATCAGCACATATATCATGCCAGAACGAGTCCGTTCAATCGAAGCAATAATAAAAAGTACTCCTTGAACGAGTCCCACAAGCAAGAATGGCATAGAGAATATGCGTAATAGCGAAAAACCAAGCAATCGTTTCACTGCAATACTTTCTTGATAGCATGCTGCAAACATAGCAATAATCGCTATAAGCAATATCAACATAAGCAGAGTAATAAGCAGAATTACGCTACCAAACAATTGCAACGTCTGCATAATCGTCTTTTGGTAGCCTGCAATGCATTCTCCTACTTGTAAGAATTGAAGATGATTATCATCAAGATGATACCGTGCAGTATAAGCGTCGCTCAGATATCGAGCTGCTGCTTGATCATTCAATTTAATGTAGCTATTGTCAAGGCCGCCAGCAAGTAATGATTCACTTTCAGATGCATTCAAATTATCGCTCGTCGCATAAAAAATAATAGGATCTTTTACCATAACTTTATGATGAATATCCGTAGACCAGTTAAACCACTCGCGAGAAGGATGATACGTGCGGAATGCGAATTGTGGATGCGCAGTAAACTTGGTCGAAACATCAGTAGACGTTAAGTTGTCTGACTCTTGAAGCCACTGCTTCATCGAAGTCTGCTCTTGAGGATTATACGTGTCGGGAATGAAGTAGATGCGCACACCCTGACGAGCAAGGTTTTTGACCTCGTTATCTACAGTAAATCCTTGATCTTGCAAGTACTTAGGCGATGCCACAAACGACCAGAATGGCTTAGAAGGCACATGCTTATATACGCTACCGTTGCGCCAATCTTGTAGTATATCCGCATCAAAGAAGCTTGTGTAAATAAGCCTTACTCCTGGCTTATCCTCAATAGAACGATACCATGCAAAAGCATCTTTGGCATACTGCGTCGATTGACCAGATACCGAAGCACCATCTTGCCCTACAAGGCGGTGATACATAATTCTCTGGTTTAATACAGGATGCCACATACGAGCAACTTCCACACTTTTCGTCAACTCGCCTATTGGCCCATCTATGCTATGCACACCTTCTAATACACATGTTGATGCAATAGCATAAACGAGTGCAAGAGCAATAAGCATACCGCGTTTGGTAATACGATTACGAATTGCATCTACTGGTTTTACAGAAATAATCATCAAAATAACTAATGCACTGAGAAGCAACACAACTGCAATAACTGGCAACGCTATAATCAGCGCCTGCATTAACAATTGAATATTCCATATAAATCCGTGAGTAAATAAACTCATCACGATACAAACAAGAGGATATACGGCGAGCTCTGAAACAAGTATCGGCATAAGATGACGCAAAGCAAACGATGAACGCGACCAACCCAGCAACAAGTAGCTTCCCAATGTTCTATACGAAAGATACCCATCAGCGATTATCGTAATGCCAAGAAGCAACACTGTTACAATGCAGACAATAATAAAAGTAAGTTGATTAAAACTATTGGATCGTGCTATTCCAGATTTTCCACGTTGAAAATCTTGGTAGGTTGTACCAGCGATGCGAGCAGCTTGAGTAACTAATGCATGGTAGTCTCGATTGGAAAGTCCCACAATCCTGTAATCACCAAGCTTTGTTTTACTATTGTCGACGAGGGCATCTAATTGACGAACAACTAAACGCGAACCCTCAATGGAAATAGTGGGCAGATCGGCAAGCATATCTGCTTTTGCCATATCAAGTCCAAGCGTTTTGTTACTTTCGCTGTGCAATAATTGCGTAAAGGCATGCGATGTCAGAATCGGCGTTCCGAGATATGACAAAGTAAGCAAATCATCTTTACCCCGCGGATTGCCAAATATGCCAAGCTCAAAACCATCTACACCGGCGTCACTCGCTGCCAAGCGCATATCATTACGAACCACAAAAGCATTATGCTGAGCAACAGTCTTCTTGAGTAATGCATAAATTTGATCAGCTTTGTCTTCTGTCACACCGCGTAATGAAAAAAGGCGACTCGTTTGTGGATATATAGCAATACAATCACCCAAGGAGTCATTCATTTTTGTCAAACCTAACAGCGATGCAAATAATGCAAGCAGAAGAACAAGTGCGCATGACAATGAACGCAACAATCGAGACATCGCATCCCCTATGATAAGTTATTCATACATACAGATTATTTGCAATCCCAATATGCAGTAGCGCATGGAGCCAATGCCATGGAAATTGCTAACACTACTGTCGATGCAATACGTGAAATTTTCTTCATCGTAAACCTCCAACTTATTTGCTGGGGGGGGGGGCAATGTGCCTCCCACTAACATTATAGATTCACTTATTTGTTGCGTCAACAAGAAATGCTAACGACTTATTCCGACCGAGTATTTAGACGAACCTTTGCGTAGCAAACGCAAATAAGAAGTTAATCTGCGATGCAGAATGGTGTTTCGTTGCTATGTTATACGAGTTATCGTGGCAAAAATTGCAAATTTAGCAAAAACTACCACGATAACTGTGTGCGTCACGCATTTGCTGGTTCTATTGCAATACGTCCACCTAATGCTTGAACAACCTTCGCAATAGTTTGGAAGCTGGGATTGCCGTCTCGTCTTAAGCTTTTGTAAAGGCTTTCCCTTCCAACCTCGGCTTTTTGAGCAATTTCTTTCATTCCTCTAGCTTTTGCAATATCGCCTATAGCGGCTTGCAGTAAACAAGGATCATTTAGTTCTGCTGCTGCATTGAGATACGCAATAACATCATCATCGTTCTCAAGATACTCACTCGCATCCCATTTACTTATATTTACCATTTCTTCTCCTCAATTAACTGTGCAAGGAGTATCTTTGCTTGTTTAATATCTTTACTTTGACTACTTTTATCTCCACCAGCGAGTAACAGCATTAGTTTTGAGCCTTTTTGCGCAAAATACACACGATATCCTGGCCCAAAAGTAAAACGCAGCTCGCTAATGCCATTGCAAACTGGATGCAAATCACCTACTGGCTTGCCTGCAATTTCACATAATCTCAGCCTCGCGTTAATTCGAGCTTTAGATTGCGTATCGCGAAGTTTTTTCATCCAATTGCGATACTCATCTGTTTTAAGTATCTCCATAAAAATATTTTATCCTGTAGGATACAGTTTTGCAATAATAAGTAAACAGTCATATCAGTTATCGTGGCAAAAATTGCAAAATTAACAAAATCTGCCACGATAACTCCATAAGTAAGCCTCTATTTAAAAATAGTTCCAAAACGGAAATATTCTTAAATATTGATTGTTAGGAACATACAAACTGCCAATAGTAAAAGTTTTTTTAAAAGTTTTTCTAAAAGCACTATCGTTAAAAATAGGTACGCCTATTTGTGTAGATAAAATCTGCACGTTAGTATGTTGGTAATTTACAAAACAAGAATCACGAGGAGGTGCTTATTATGACTAATCCTTTGCGCGGTATACGAGAAGAGGATATTGTTAAGTACTTTAAAGCGCATAATCTTTCAGTTGGCAAAACGTATGTGCTTACTATGAAGTACGACCCTTGGTGGAAAGATTTAATCAAACTATTTTTGTTACCTAAATTATTCTATGTAGCGCAAAGCGTTGTTGCGCGTATTATTGCTGCCACTAATAATGAGTTTATTATTGTTAATCCGAATGTCATTTTAGGCTCGGGTAATCTAGCTAAATTAGACGATAAGTATCTTCGTCGTATTGCGTGGAATCAACTCACTAATTTTGAAGTTATAAGTAAGCCAACAACTCAAATAATTCGTTTTACTGCGAATGGCAAAACCGAAGAATGGAGTGTGCCAACGGAAAGTGCTAGCGTATGGCACTTTAATGTGTACAATCTTGATAATTTGAGAAAAACAATACAATCGCACATCTCTTGATAAGTGGATTCCAAAACAAGATACCATATATTGTATGAACACTACCTACGCAATTGTTGATAATGACACGCTTGTATTGCGATATATGCAACTTCTTCTGAAAAGTCGTTTGCCTGAAAACTTTGTTTGTGCATGGATGTGTTCTTCTGCAAAACAAGCTATTCATCGTTGCGTTACAGAAAATACTCCTGACGTACTTTTAGTAGATATGTCAATGAGAGAAATGAGTGGCGTTGATGTAATTAAGGCAATTCGCGAGCGCAATAGCAATATTGTTTTAATCGGCATTACTTCCTACATGTTAGATGAATACGTATTGCAAGTGGCTAAGTCAGGTGGTCAAGCGCTAGTACATAAAGACAATTTATCAGACGTAGTTGCAGCTATCCAATCGCGCGCAACAAGCTACGGGTGTCCAGAATTGCCACAATATATTGACTATTTTCACACTCCGCAAGAATCATTTAATATGATTTCTCAACTTCCGAAGACTTCAGTTTTGTCTCCTCAAGAATCGGAAATTATGCGCTTGTGCAAACAGGGGTATTCTACGAAAGAGATTGCAGATCAGCTTAATGTGAAAGTTTCAACAGTCAACACGCATTTACGGCGTATTTATGGAAAACTTCACGTCCGAAGTCGAATGCAGGCGCTTGCTGCGCTAGCAAAATATTCGCATGACATATAACGTGTAAGAAATTAACGTGTAAAAGTAGGTAGTTATGAAATTATTAACGCGTATGATCAATTTTTTGCCGCATGATGCTTGGCAGAAAATTGGAATTGGTGCAATCATAAGTTGTACTTTGATTCTTGAAATTTGTTCTTATAATAATCTTCATTACTACTCTAATTGGCATGCAATTACGGTTGAAATAGTATGGATTGTAATCTGCTTATGTATTGCAATCTGGCCTCGTAAAGCATCTTTTATTGTGCTTATTTGGATGCCGTTGGTAATTATTGCGCCAAATATCAACTACTCATCTATGATGCTTACTATATTGATTTGTTTGGCAATTGCTGTAATTACTCAACCTTGGTACACTGTGCTTTCTTCTTGCGGAGTATCTTCATGGTTCTTTATTATCTGCGATTTTCAAAACGCTTATGTGTTAGCGTGGTGGCTTCTTATCACTCTTATTTCTAGCGCAATCGTAAAATACTATATTTCTACTATTCACCAACAGCAGGAACAGTTATTTGCACAGCGTTACAACGTTTTTCAAAAATATGCCACTATTGCAGCAATTCGCATGCACGATGAAGTAACTAATGAGCTTTCCAGTATTATGATGATGGCCCAACAATCTATTGAACCTCAAACAACTCATGACCAAGAGCATGAAAATTCTCGAGAGATTCTTCAATGTGCTACTACAACTATTCATAAAGCACGTAATATTATTTCTCTTCTTGACAATGCTACAACTGCAAGCACTAGCGATGTTATGCAATCTACTACATGTTATAAAGATTTTTGCACAGGCTTACGTGTTTTATTTGACTGTGAACAAAAGTCATTTGAAAAGCTTGGCTATATTGGTTCCATTGACTTGAGTAGTGATTTAACTGCTGAAGATTCTCAATCAATGCGTTTGCCTTTTGAAGAATGTGCTCAAATTGAATATATTTGCAGAGAACTACTTGCGAACGTAAAAAAGCATGCTGCAAAGCCTAAAGAATATGCTATGAATGTAATGCTTAATGACCATGAATGTCATATTACGTGTATAAATAGTGCACAACGCGGTATTCTTTCTAACTTGCAATTAGGATATGGACTGCGTTTTCATAAGATGCTTGCGGAACGAGTTGGCGGAACTTTTAAAGTTATTGAAGATGGAGATTCGTGGATTATTAATGTACACGTTCCACTTCATGTAGAGAAATAGCCATTGTGCAAGAATAAATTATTGTGCTTTTTTGCGCTTTAATCGAGTATTTGGATCTATTTCAATCGAGTATTTGGACGAACCTTTGCGTAGCAAACGCAAATAAGAAGTTAATCTGTGATGCAGAATGCTGTTTCGTTGCTTTTTATACACGTTATCGTGGCAGAAAATGCAAATCTAGCAAAACTGCCACGATAACGCGTGATTTCGGCCGCGCGATATGGTCGTAACTATTGTCTCGTAATCAGTTAAAAAACATTGCCTGTTCATCAACCTCGTCGATGCACAAACAATATTTTTTAAGACAACAAAATTTGGTGAATAATCTAAATTTTGCGGCTAAATCGTTTACTATTTTGCTACGTCAAGAACTACTAGACGTTGTCCGCCATAAGTTCTGGCATCGAGACAAGTTTGAATAAAGTAAGCAGACTTAGGGAATTGGTCAACGTACTCTTTGAATACTTTTAGCAACTTATCCGAGCTTCCGCCACCCTCAAAGTCTTTATAATCCGCCACTTTGTAATCTTTGCCGTTTAATTTAACTGGCATGCCTTTTTGGAGTTTCTTTAATAAGATGCCTGAACTGTTCAAACGGTCAACGACCATATAATGGCCAGTATTAACCTGGAACCAGTCGTCTTGAAGAGTCCAGTGATAGAAAGCATCTTTAACGTAAGCCAACTGATCAGGATAAGCGTCCCAAATAACGCGTTTAGTTTCACCTAGGGCTTCCAAAGTACCTTCTTGTCCCTTTACAAAAGCTTCGGCGATTTTCTTTTTTGAGGCTTTTTTGACTGGTTTTGAATGTTTTTTAGTAGAATGACGGCTTATTTTTGTTGGCACTGGTTTGTTTGCTTTGGAGTTACCGCAGGCTGCTAGCCCAACCAGCGAGCTGAAGAGCACTACAACACAAAGTAATTTTTTATAAGTCATTTTCCCCATAAATGGACTTCTTTCTTCTTCTAGATGCGTCTAACGGATGTTAGTCATCTTTATAAACTTGAACTCCAACTTTAGTGCCTGCTCAGTTCAGTTCAAAAATCTTGGTTTGAACGTGAGTAGGAGTGACGGCACTGCTGATTTTTGCATAAACAAATCAACAAGACCGGTTCCTTTTCACATAGTGTAGCATAAAGGCTGAGTGACCTGTGTTATTTTTTGACTTCTAGCTTTTATATAGGATCTATTTTGCTGCAATAATTAACCTAACTAAATTAAAATTGGTTAGCTAATTAAGATAATTAGCTAACCAATCAGTTAGTTATTCAGTTATTTAGTAAATCAGTCAGTTAGCAAACTGTGAGATTAGAAGTCCCAATCATCGTCGTCAGTTTCAACCGACTTGCCCATAATGTAGCTGGAACCAGAGCCGGAGAAGAAGTCGTGATTTTCGTCGGCTGCAGGAGAAAGAGCTGCGAGAATCTCAGGGCTTACGTGAGTCTCTTCTTCGCTGTACTTAGCAGGGTAGCCAAGGTTCATCAAAGCCTTGTTAGCGTTGTAACGAACGAAGTCAAAAACGTCATCGTGGAAGTCAAATCCTTCATAAATCTGACCAGAATACTCAACTTCCAAATCGTACAAAGTGTCAAGCAAGTTCATAGTGAACTTTTCAAGATTCTTCTTATCGTTTTCGCTTCTAAGCTCCAGACCGCGCTGGAACTTGTAGCCGGAATAATAGCCGTGAATCGCCTTATCGCGCAAAATCAAACGAATCATGTCGGCAGTGTTCATCATCTTTCCGCGAGAAGCAAAGTAAAGCGGAAGGTAGAAGCCTGCGTAAAGAAGAAGTGAAGAAAGCATAGTTGCTGCAATCTTGCGCTTAAGCGGATCTTCGCTCTCATACTCGCAAAGCACAGTGGTAACTCGCTGCTGCAAAACGTCGTTGCCAACAGCCCAACGGTAAGCTTCGTCAATCTCCTCGCTAGAGCAAAGAGTGGAGAAAATAGAGGAGTAGGAGCGAGCGTGAATCGACTGCATAAAAGCAATATTCGTGTAAATAGCCTGCTCGTGCTCAGTGCGAGCGTGCTCAATCTGGCAAAGCTCACCAATAGTTGCCTGACTGGTATCAAGCAAAGTCAATCCTGTAAAAACGCGAGTAGTTGTCTTGCGCTCAAGATCGGTGAGGGAACGCCAAGAAGGAATATCGTTGCTCAGTGGCACTTTTTCTGGAAGCCAGAAGTTAGCGATAAGACGATTCCAAACGTCCAAATCCTTGTCGTCAACAATATTATTCCAATTAACTGGGCGCACACGCGAACCGTGATGGTAGCGGTATTGAGCTGGTGTGATGGAAGCTGCCATCATAGAGTCATCTGCGATTACGCGGTTCGTGCCGAAAGGCTTATCGAGACTACTGCGTAGTGCTGTTGGATCGAGTTCTGTCATAATTACTCCTGATCTTGTGTTTACGTTTTATAAAATTTTTAAGTTTTTGATTTAATTTGCGAAAGATTTACGCTGATAGATTTACGTCGCTGCGATTTTTAGCGCTACGATTTACAGCGTGCAGCTTACGCAACCCTCGATTTCCGTACCTTCCAAAGCTTTTTGGCGAATACGAATGTAGTAAAGAGTTTTAATGCCCTTACGCCACGCGTAAATCTGAGCCTTGTTCAAATCGCGAGTAGTCGTAGTGTCTGGGAAGAACAAAGTAAGCGACAATCCCTGATCCACATGCTGAGTCGCTTCAGCGTAAGTGTCAATAATCGCCTTCCAACCAACTTCGTAAGCATCCTTAAAGTACTGCATATTGTCGTTCGTCATATAAGCGGCAGGGTAGTAGACGCGTCCAACTTTGCCTTCTTTGCGAATCTCAATGCGAGAAGCAATCGGGTGGATCGAACTCGTGGAATGGTTGATGTACGAGATGGAACCAGTTGGAGGGACAGCTTGCAAATACTCGTTGTAAATGCCGTCGCGCAAAATATCGTCGCGCAACTGCTCCCAGTCCGAAACGGTTGGAATCGCAACGTTAAAACGAGCAAACAAATCGCGAACCGCTTGAGTTTTAGGCTCAAGCGAGCGGCTGCCATCAGTGTACTTATCGAAGTAGTTGCCTTTGCCTGCAGGCTTAGCGTAGGCGCTAGTCTTAAAGCTTGCAAAAGCGCGGCCACGCTCCACAGCCAAATCGTGAGAAGCTTTATAAGCGTGGTAAGCAACCGTCATAAAGTACATGTCTGTAAAGTCAAGCGCTTCCTCGCTTCCGTACTGCATGTGTTCGCGAGCAAGGAAACCGTGCAAATTCATTTGACCCAAGCCAATAGCATGGCCTTCTGCGTTGCCGCGACGAATCGAAGGCACGGAATCAATCGAAGTGTGCTCCGAAACAGAAGTGAGCGCGCGCACAGCCAAATCAACGCTTGTGCCTAAGTTTCCATCCATTGCCTTAGCAATATTAAGAGAGCCAAGGTTGCAAGAAATATCGCGGCCAACGTGGCTATAAGACAAGTCTGCATTGTAAGTACTTGCTTCTTGAGTTTGCAAAATCTCGGAGCACAAGTTACTCATAGTAATGCGGCCCTCAATAGGATTCGTGCGATTCACAGTATCCTCAAACAAAATGTAAGGGTAGCCAGATTCAAACTGGATTTCCGCAATCGTCATAAAGAATTCGCGAGCATCAATGTACTTCTTGTGAATGCGAGGATTTGCAACCATCTCATCGTAATGTTCTGTAACAGAAATGTCTGCAAAAGGCTTTCCGTATTCGCGCTCAACGTCGTAAGGGCTAAACAAAGCCATCTTTTCCTTACGCTTAGCAAGTTCGAAAGTAATATCTGGAATCACAACGCCCAAAGAAAGAGACTTAATGCGAATCTTTTCGTCCGCATTCTCACGCTTAGTATCAAGGAATCGCATAATATCTGGGTGATGTGCGCTAATATACACAGCGCCAGCGCCCTGACGAGCGCCAAGCTGATTAGCGTAAGAGAATGAATCTTCCAAAAGTTTCATAACAGGCACAACGCCACTCGACTGATTCTCAATGCGCTTAATAGGAGCGCCGAGCTCGCGCAAATTAGTAAGAAGCAGAGCTACGCCGCCGCCGCGCTTAGAAAGCTGCAAAGCAGAATTAATTCCGCGCGCAATAGACTCCATGTTATCTTCCAAACGCACGAGGAAGCAGCTCACAGCCTCGCCTCGCTGGGCTTTACCAAGATTTAAGAACGTTGGAGTGGCTGGCTGGAATCGCCCTGCAAGCATCTCGTCCAAATAGTTGAGTGCAGCCTTTTCGTCACCATCGGCAAGTTCCAAAGCGACTGCAGCTGCACGCTGAGCGAAGTTTTCCAAATATTGCTTGCCGTCAAAAGTCTTTAAAGCGTAAGAAGTGTAGAACTTAAAAGCGCCCAAGAAAGTGCCAAAAGTGTGGTGAGCGGATTCTGCGTGCTCGTAGAACTTATCTAGAAACTCGTCGCTGTACTTTCCGAACACATTGCCGTTGTAGTAGTAGTTGTCAATCAAATAGTTCAAGCGCTCGCGAGTTGAAGCAAACTTCATGCTGTGTTCTTGCACGTAACCCGAAACGTAAATCTTTTCTGCTTCCTGGTCCTTGTCGAACTGAATGCCTTTTTCTGGATCAAAAAGACCGAGCATAGCGTTAAGAACGTGGTAATCGCGGCTGTTGCGAATGCGTTCTGCTGTGCTGCTAGCAGCTGCGTTTGCAGTTTCGCTGGAGTCAGTGTGATCAAGATTAAGCGAAGTAGATTCGCTCATCGGATCCGTGCTATTCATTTGATTGATTCCTTTCTTCATGCGTTATTTTTGCTTTTCAAACGCTGATTGTTTTTTGATTCTTTTACTTATTTTGATTATTTAGTTTCTTCTGCTTCTTTTAATTGCCTTAAAAATCTAGGTATTCCCTGCGCTACTTTTTCAATATCTTCTTGAGTTCCTGTCAACTCAAACGAATACATATTTGGGATTGCGCACTTTCCTGCAATCTGACCGCCTGCAGCGCAATAAGCGTCTCCAAAATTCGTGTTTCCGGAAGAAATTACTCCGCGAATAAACGAACGATTTTCGCGATTGTTTAGGAATTTGCGTACTTGCATTGGTATTGCTTTTGCAATATTTCCGCCGCCGTAAGTTGGTACGATTAGCACGTACGGTTCGCGCACATTTAATTCCGGGTCTTTTGGTCGAAGCGGTATGCGATACACGTTTACATTGTTGCTAGGAAAATCGCAATTTTGCACGAAGCGTAATGTGTTTTCGGAAACTGATGAAAAGTAGACTACAGCTCCGATTGATTCGCCTTGTGCGCGAGATTCTGGCTCGCTTGGCTGTTGGATTCTTTCTTGTTCACACATTTATCATGCTTCTTTTGCTGTTTCTGAGGAAGTTCCGAGTTTATCCGCAATTTGCGCGATTAAATCTGGGCGGTAACCGCTCCATGATGTGTCTGGCGCAATAACTACAGGTGCTTGACGGTATCCAGCGTTGCGCAATTGATCCAGTGCTTCAGGGCTTTTTGATAAGTCTACAGTTTCGAAGTTCACGCCAAGTTTTGTGAACTGTCGTTTAGTGGCATCACACTGTGGGCAATGAGGTTTTGTAAACACTGTAATTGTCATTTCAATCTCCTCTGGTGATGGGGAATCGTTAGATTCCGCGGTGTTAGCACAAAAGCCAAAAGTCAGCATACTACTCATAATTACTATTTGTAGTGGTGTGTCGATTATTCAAACACTACATATAGTTATTGTTTATATTTACAAAATCCGCGTGTTTGTAAGCGTGTCGTACTTTTTTGGAGATTTTGAGAACGATTTGTTTGTATTAAAAATGTAATTTATATCACAAAATTTACTTAGTGTAACTTGCATTTTTTGCATCGAAAATCTTGTGCATATAGGCCGATAAAATTAAAAAGTGTGTTTCCTGAAGGGGAGTAGCGCAGAAACGAAAATATAACAACAAGATAAGAGGTGTCGTAATGACTCAAGCTCAGGCAAATATTGGCGTTGTTGGCTTGGCTGCAATGGGATCTAATTTAGCGCGAAATCTTGCGCATCACGGAAATACTGTGGCAGTTTATAATCGTCATTATTCGCGAACTGAAACGTTAATGAATGAGCACGGCACTGAGGGTGCTTTCGTTCCAGCTAAAACTGTTGAAGAATTTGTGGCTTCTCTAAAGCGTCCGCGCACGGCGATTATTATGGTAAAAGCTGGTGCTCCTACGGATGCTGTTATTGAAGAGCTTGCAAATGCTATGGAGCCTGGAGATATTATCGTCGATGGCGGAAACTCTTATTTTGAAGACACGATTCGCAGAGAGCGCAGCATTCGTGCGCGTGGTCTTCATTACGTTGGTTGCGGTGTTTCCGGTGGCGAAGAAGGTGCTTTGCGCGGCCCTTCAATGATGCCTGGTGGCACTGAGGAATCTTGGGAGACTCTTGGGCCTATTTTGAAGTCTATTGCGGCTGTTGCAGAAGGTGAGCCTTGCGTAACGCATATTGGCACCGACGGTGCTGGTCATTTTGTGAAGATGGTTCACAACGGTATTGAGTACTCAGATATGCAGCTTATTGCCGAAAGCTACGATTTAATGCTTCGCGGCTTGGGTATGAAGTCTGATGAAATTGCGGACGTATTTAGCGAGTGGAATAAGGGCGAGCTTGATTCTTATTTGATTGAGATTACGGCTGATGTGCTTCGCCAAAAGGATGCTAAGACTGGTAAGCCTTTGGTTGAGATGATGGTGGACCATGCTGGCATGAAGGGCACTGGTACTTGGACTGTACAGTCTGCGCTTTCTCTAGGAATACCAGTTACGGGTATTGCCGAAGCTGTGTTTGCTCGCGGACTTTCAAGCCAAGTTGCTTTGCGTGAAGCTGCCGAAAGCCAGGGTTTGACTGGGCCAGATATGCATTTTGATTTGAATGATGCTGAGCGTAAGGCGTTTATTGAGGATATTCGCCAAGCTTTATACGCTTCTAAGATTGTTTCTTACGCTCAGGGCTTCGATGAGATTGCGGCTGCTGCAATTGAGCATGATTGGAAGATTAACCAGGCTGCTGTTGCTCGCATTTGGCGAGGCGGATGCATTATTCGCGCTCAGTTCTTGAACCGCGTTTCCGAGGCTTTTGAGTCTGGTGAAGCAAGCGTTTCTTTGCTTTTTGCACCGTACTTTAAGGATGCTATTGAAAAGTCTCAAGCTGCTTGGCGTCGTGTTATTGCGCGTGCAGTTGAGCATGGAGTGCCTGTTCCAGCATTCTCTAGCTTGCTTGCGTACTACGATGGATTGCGTTCCAAGCGTTTGCCAGCTTCGCTTATTCAGGCTCAGCGCGATTTCTTCGGCGCGCACACTTACGGTCGCATCGATGAGTCTGGCGTATTCCACACTTTGTGGGCGGATCCTAATCGTCCGGAAGTAAAGCAAGATTAAATCAAATAATATTTATAACTAACAGGCCTCTGCATAACAATGCAAAGGCCTGTATGTTATTCTGCTCTTTGTAATATATTTTATTGCCGAATTTTATTAATTTTTCTAAATCGGTTGTTTCCCTTGGAATTTCAACGATTTTGCATTCGTTTTCGCAAATGCGCCATGTTTTTAGGAGTTGATTTTCCCAAATGCGCCGCTCTGCTATGTTTATTCAACTTTTAGTTGGCTGAATATTATGCAGATTATTGAATTGCAGCTTGCAGTGTTTCCGCTGTTGTCATCCAAGCGATTTCGTCGGTGCCGTTTGCAAAAGACGCAGGATATTCAGGATTATTAGCTCCCGAAAGTGTATTCATTAAAGCAGCTCCCTTTTCTGCTCCGGCAGTCAAGAACCAAGTGCGACGACTGTGAGCCAGCACGGGAACTGTAAGCGACAATCGCATTGGCGGAAGTTTAGGGGAGTGATTTACTCCAACAACAATGCGCTCGCGATTATTAACTTGTGGCAATCCTGGGAAAAGCGAAGCCATATGTGCGTCCGTGCCCATGCCAAGAATTGCTAAATCAAACACCGGTTCTGGTCCAAGTAATCCTATAATTTCTTCCTCATAGTCGTGTGCTGCCGCATCTAAAATAGCGTCATTTTCAGCGTCGCTGGCTTTTGCAATTTCCTCTGCGTTGCGCTCATCTGCAGGCATCTCGTGAATATGAGATTCTGCCAAAGCTTTGTTAGAAGTAAGTAAGTTAAGCAAAGCTTCGCGAGTTTTACGTGCGTTGCGATCCTCGCTATCGTAAGCTACGAAACGCTCATCTGCCCACCAAATATGCACTAAATTCCAATTAATCGCTGGCAAAAGTGGGTTGCTAGCAAGCATTTGGAACATGCGTATTGAATCCGTGCCGCCAGTAAGAAGTAAATGGAATGGTTTGTTTAGATTTTGCACATTATTTTGTGACTCCATAATAAACGTTACTAAGCGTTGAGCTGCGACGGCTGAGAGTACATCGGGATTATTGTAGACGTAGATGTTTGCGTTGTGTGCAAAAGTAACTTCATTATCTGTCATGTCATTCCTTTTATGCAATTAAAAATGTTTCACACGCTGTTTCACAAGTTGTTTCACGCGTTGTGTATTTTTATAGACTTAATTGTTTTCTTCAGGATTATCTCTCACCAGCTGTGCGTAAATTTCGTCCGGATCAATTCGTCGCAATTCCTCACTTAAGCAATCATCCAAAGTGCGAATAGGAAGCGCAATAGGTTGAGCGGTCTGATAGGGAAGGCTAATTAAAGCCTGATCTCCTCCAGCAGGGCGAGTAAGAGACAAAGTGCCATCCTCACGCTCTAAAGTTACGGAAGTAATAGCTTTAGCATCAGGATTCTCAACTATTTCTACAGGCACGCGCAAGCTACTCTTAAGCCAAGATGCAAGTAAATGCAGAGAAACGTAGTGAGTAGGGCCAGTAACTTTTGCGCTAGTAATTGGCAAATGCGGAGGTTGATCGAGCATAGAAGCCAAAAGTGCACGCCATGGAGTAAGACGCGTCCAAGATAAGTCTGCATCTTGCGGAGACCAGTTTTTGCGCAAGTTTTGAACAGTTTTAAGAGTGTCGTCTGCGCGCTGAGCATCAGTAATTCTGCTACTAGCCATAGCTCCAAGCAAATCGTGAGCAGGGTCTTCCGGAGCGTTCGTTGGCCACCAGGCTACAATCGGCGCATCTGGCACAAGTAGTGGAATAACAAGCGTATCCGGATGACGAACCAAACCGTTATGCGGATACAAAATAATAATCTCGCCAGCTCCAGCATCAGCACCAAAACGCACTTGAGCGTCAAGATTTGGCACAATTTCTCCGCGCTCAGCAGCATGCTCGCTAGACCAGTCGCGAACCATAGCAATAACGCGGCAAGGATGCTCGCGGCTCGCAGCATTAGCAGCTTCAAGAGCATGTTCTAATTCTTGAAGATCTGTGTCGATTAAAAGAGTAAGCACGCGCCCAGTTGCGGATTCTCCACGCTCTTCGTGCAATTCGTCGATTTTTTGCGAAATTTTACTGGTATTAGTATCAGGAAGGTTGATAATCATGGCAGCCTCCAATGGCGATTATTACGAGCAAGCATGTAGTCTGCTTCCTTAGGTCCCCAAGTTCCAGCGCGATACGGCTGTGGCTGTGTGCCAAGTGAACTCCAGAATTCCTCAATAGGGTCGAGAATCTTCCAGCTCAAATCTACTTCTTCAGTAGTTGGGAACAGTGGAGGCTCGCCAAGAAGAACGTCAAGAATCAGACGTTCATAAGCTTCAGGCGAACTTTCAGTAAACGAACGTCCGTAACTAAAGTCCATAGAAACGTCGCGGACTTCCATAGCAGTTCCGCCAGGAACTTTCGCTCCAAAACGCATAGTAACGCCCTCATCCGGCTGCACGCGAATAACAATAGCATTGCTACCAAGCTCTCGAACAGCAGTTGATTCAAACGGCAAGTGCGGAGCGCGCTTAAAAATCACAGCAATTTCCGTAACGCGCTTGCCTAAACGTTTTCCAGTGCGCAAATAGAATGGGACTCCAGCCCAGCGGCGAGTGTCAACGTCTAGTCGCACAGCAGCATACGTTTCAGTAGTGCTTTTAGGGTCGATTCCTTGTTCTTCCAAGTAACCAACTGCTTTGTAAGATCCTTGCCAGCCTGCTGCGTACTGTCCTCGAGCAGTATTTGCGGCCAAATCGTGAGGCAAACGAACTGCAGATAAAACCTTCGTTTTTTCTGCAGTCAAATCGCTAGCGCGGAAACTTACAGGTTCTTCCATAGCAGTCAGTGCCATAAGTTGAAGCAAGTGGTTTTGAATCACATCGCGCGCAGCACCAATTCCGTCGTAGTAGCCGGCACGTCCGCCAATACCAATGTCTTCAGCCATCGTAATTTGCACGTGATCAACATAATTTGCGTTCCAAATCGGCTCGTACATTGCGTTAGCAAAACGGAAAGCCAGCAAATTTTGCACGGTTTCCTTACCTAAGTAATGGTCGATTCTAAATACGGAATTAGGATCAAAAACTTCTGAAACGACGCGGTCTAATTCGCGAGCGCTCGCTAAATCATGCCCGAAAGGCTTTTCAATAATTACGCGACGCCACGCGTGCTCGGAAGAGTGAGAAAGTCCAGACGCTGCCAACTGTTGAGCAACAATAGGGAAGCTTGAAGGAGGAATAGACATGTAAAATGCGTGGTTTCCGCGCGTGCCGCGATCTCTATCTAATTCGTTTACTGTTTTGCTTAAACGTTCAAACGCAGACGCGTCGTCAAAAGTGCCGCGCACAAAGCGTATTCCTTTTGCAAGATTAATCCAAGTTGACTCACGAAATGGTGTGCGGCAGTGTTGCTCAATATTTTCGCGCACAAAGTTTACGAAATGCTCGTCCGTCCAGTCTCTTCTCGCAAAACCAGTTAAACCAAATCCTGGTGGTAAAAGCCCTCGATTAGCCAAGTCGTATACGGCTGGCATAAGTTTTTTGCGTGCTAAATCGCCAGTAATACCAAAAATTACTAAACTGCACGGGCCGGCAATGCGAGCCAAACGTAAATCTCTAGGATCTCGTAATGGGTTCGTCCACGCAGCCGCATCATCAGCAGTGTGTTGCGTGTTAAAAGGAATCCTCAACTCAGTCATACATACTATCGTAATATTTCGCTGCTATTTTTCCTACACGAGTCGTTATTTTCATTGCGATTCGTTATAGGATTTGCTTGTATCGCGCGCAAAATACTCGTAGTTATGCCAAAATTTATTTTATTGATAAATCAGGCTCCGCATAGCGCGAGTCGAATCATTTTTGCGTATTTTGGACCGCCAACTGGGGTTAAATGCACGCCATCGTCAGTCAAATATTCCGAGTGACCATTACTCAAACCATACCAGTCAATAATGCCAACATTAGGATGAGTTTGAGCAAACTTACGCAGGCGGTCGTTGGTAACGTCTTGCCATGGCTGTGGAACTCTAGTTGTAACGAAATAAACAGGCTTACCCTTAGCAACATCTACCATGTGCTGCAGAACGCTGTCGTCGTGAGGCGGGCCGTTTGTTCCTAGCGCGTAAATAACAACATCCCCAGCATGTTTGTTCGAAATATCTTGAGCGTATTCGTCAGCTCCGTGGAAAATCTGCCTGCTTACTTTTCCGTCAATATAAGCATTAGGCATTACTTGTAGCAAGTATGGTTTTGCGCCTTCGGTAATAGAGTCGCCTACCATAGTTAAGTTTACTGAGCAAGTGTTGTGCTTTTTATCAATACGAGTGTGTGATGCGGAAAGATTTTGCGGAACTTTTTCTGCAATTGGGAAAAGCACAGGATATTTTGATGGTTTTGGCGGAATCGCTTGTTTTACTACGGTCTTGTGCAATCCTTTTGTTTTCTTATTTGAAGCGGATGCGTTTGCCTTCTTATTAGTTTTTGTTTTTTCTGCTTCAACATTTTTAGAAGCATTTACAGTTAGTTCTGGTCGAATTTGTATTGCGCGTTGCTGTGCAATGCTATTCCAATTCAACGGCAAAGCAATTAAGAAAATAGTTATTACGCAAACTATTGCTAATGCTACGAAATGTGCCAATTTTTGCAGATGTTTTTCTGTTTGTTTTTCAAATAGTTGATAGAAACATTCTGCTACTGCAACAATTACTACAGCTTGAAAAATCTGCTCTTCCCAAGAAACAGTTGTTGTTCTTGTGGCAGGATTGCACAATTCCAAAATTGGGAAGTGTACTAAATAAATAGCAAATGCGCGCTTTCCAAGATAAGACAACGGCGCAAATGCGAAAATTTTTGAGCAAATATTATCAGTTTGAGTGCAAGACCACAGTATTAGCGCACAGATTGCTGCTGTTAAAGTGTATCCGCCAAAAGTAAATGCTGAGGATGTGCCGTCTGCATAAACAAAGCACAAAATCAGAACTATTGTTGTAACAATACCTATTAAGGATCTTTGCCACGCGTGCAAAGGTTTGCAAAACACTGTTTTTGGGGCGGTAAATACGTTATCTGGAAGTTCGCGTATTTCAGATTTAGAAGAATCTTCTAAATCTGTATTCTTGTAGTTATCTTGCAATAATTCAGCATTATCAGATAAATCAATTTGTAATCCAGCTCGCAAATCTTCTGGAATACTATTTTCAGCAGGAGATTTTGCAGCATTCTCTTCAGCATAAGTCTTGTTTGAAGAAGAGCTAGTAATAAAAGATTTCGGCAATTTTGTGGAAATCTTAACTATTGCATGCTTATTGCCACGAATCCAATAAAATGCGCGAATAATCCAAGCATGTAATGAATGTTTGGTAAACCAAGCCCCATACATTGCCAGCATTGCGCCTAGCAGGAATTCCGATGCCCTTGTGTCAAGAGAATAATAGACGCGAGCTGGAGTAGTGTAATTGCCAAACATGTAGGCAAAAGTAAATGTAAGTATTGTAGAAAGTATTGCCAATCCTGCAGTAATATACATGCGAGTAATTGCGCGTTTAACAAGCTTTACGAGGGCTGTAAGAATAAGCGGCCACACAACGAATGCTTGCATGATTAAGCCAAGATACCATAAGTGTTTAATTGGGGAAGGCAATCCTGTTTGCTCAAAGTACGATAGTTTGCGCGCAACGTACATTATGTTGCTAAAGAAGCCAGCTCCAGAAAAAGCATCCGCTTGTAATTTTGGAAGTAGACTTGGCGAAAAAATCCACATTATTGGTGCGCTAACTCCAATAATTCCAAGTGTTGGCGGCCAAATTCGCTTTAAGCGATGCCAAATATAATTAAAGTAGCAAGTGATTAATCTTTTAAATTCGCCAGTTTTTGTTTTACTTTTCTCAATGCTGTTTGCATTGCTACTTGTATTTCCGTTTGTTTTGGCGCTTGTACTGCTGCTAGTTTCGGCACTTTTTTGAGAGTCTAAATAGCGAAGTATGGAATGTGTACAAAAGTATCCAGCTAAAACTAAAAATAGCGTTACTCCTAAAAATCCTCCAGAAAGTACGATTGGACGCATATGGAAGCAAACAATTCCAATAATTGCTAAAGCGCGCAATCCATCTATTGCAGGATTTCTTTTAGATTCAACCTGATTTTTTACTTCACTAACAGTATTAGTTGATTTAGCGCTTTCATTTGCAAGCTTTTTATTTACGAGTGTTTTACTAGCATTATTTGCTGCCTCAGCTTCCTTTTGGCGGAAGTTTTTATTGGCCAGTGAAACAGTGGGAGTATTCACGCGTTTCTTTTTTGTCATCTTGCCTGCGCTTCGTCAACCATGCTTTTGTATGTGCACATATTATGTGTAAAACAGAGCCATAATAACTGTGTCTTTCGACACTTTTGAACCTCAAAGCGTGTTTTGAAATAATGCTTTCTTTAGTGCGCGCTAAAGTGAAATATAACAGTTGTGTCAATTGTTATTAAAGATAATAAAGGAGCCAAAATGGCAGAAACTTTTAACGTTGTGGTAGAAATCCCACGTGGTTCTAAGAACAAGTATGAAGTGGATCACGAAACCGGTCGTGTTTTCTTGGATCGTACCCTTTTCACAGCAATGGGTTACCCAGATGATTACGGATACATTGAAGGAACTTTGGGCGAAGATGGCGATCCGCTTGATGCTCTTGTTATGATTCCAAACTCCGTATTCCCAGGATGCGTTGTTGAGTGCCGCGCTGTTGGCTTGTATCACATGGTTGATGAAGCTGGCGGAGACGATAAGGTTTTGTGCGTTCCAGCAGACGTTCGTTTCGACGACATTAAGGATGTTGATGATGTGAACGAGTATCACAAGGCAGAAATTAAGCACTTCTTCGAGCAGTACAAGGCTTTGGAACCAGGTAAGGAAGTTCTTCCTGGTGACTTCTGGGCTGGTGTAGATCAAGCTGAGAAGGAAATCGTCGCGGCTCGCAAGCGTCTGGAAGAAAGCGAAAAATAAGTTTCGCTTTTTGAATAAAAAAATTCCCCTGTGAGTTCATGGAAAAAATAGTTAAAAAAATAAACTCACAAGGGAAACCTATAATGCATTTTCATGCAACCACTAGCATACCAAGTCCTGCAATATAAATCAACATTCCTGAAAACATTATTGGAAGTAACGAAATAGCAATGTTGTTAGTCACGTTATTTTCGTAGTAGTTTTTGCAATTATTTCTAACCCACAAATACGATAGTCCGGAAAGCAAAATTACCATCAATATGCATAGTGCAGCAACAAATATTCCGCCTTCTGTGTTGCGCAAAGATGGCATAAATCTAATAATAGAAGGCAAAAACATCCAGCCGGGAAGAGCTGCACAAGCAATACTTGCTGTTAGAGTGTGAGAAAGGTTTCTAACTAAATTTGTGCGGTTTTCGCGTAACATTTGTCTTAAGAAAGTTATGAATGTTGCTGCTACAAGAATTAGCGCAAATGACACAGACCAGCGTTCATAAGGTCGTATTGCTGCAATGAATTTACTCATTGAAACAGTTTCATTGTCAATAATAACGCTTTGTGGAAGCCAGCCTTTTAGCGCAAGAGTTGCGCACCATGCTGAAGCTATGCAGGATAGTAAAGCAATAGCTCGATCAATAACATTTCCGTGCAGCGGCCAAAAAGTAAGGAAAGCTAAAAGTATAAGCGCGCAAACAACAAGAGTTATTTTTGCTGTTGCTATTGGTAGTGCAGATGCTCCTGCAATTAGCATCACAACAAAAATCTGGCTTGCAATCATTGCTAGAAAATTAGTGTGAGGAATATGTGCTTGTTTTTGAGTGCTAGTACAAGAAGTAGCATCGTTCTGCACTTGTTTATTGCAGATATGTGTTTCGTCGCTCATAGCACTCCTATTTAAGGTAAATATTCGCTCTTATGAATAGTAATATATGTATAAACTTGCTACATATTACTTATTTCTTATTACTAATGTAGCTTACAACCTGCACTTATTTTTTGCGATTGTTGATTACACAGAACTTTTGGATTGCTGTATTGTTGACGCAACTTTATGCGAAATAAATTAAAGGTAAGTCGATATTTTTCGTAGCATGGTTTACAATTCCTGTAAAGGCTTGTATTTGGCATTACATTATTTGTTGGCTGGAGGCATCACATGACCGATATTACGTTGATGACTTCGTGCGCTTCTCCGGCAACTGTTTTGCCTTCTCTGGCACTGCTTTCTCATAGAGTGCGCGTCCTTTCGTTAGATTCTGCAAGTTTATCTAAACTTCCTGCGCAAACAGTTCTTCTAATTGATGCTCGTGAAGATTTGGCTTTGGTTAAATCTTTATGCGCTATTTTGCGTGCTGAAAATATTACAGTTCCAGTCGTATTAGTTCTTACAGAAGGTGGATTTACTGTAGTAAATTCCTCGTGGAATATTAATGACGTTGTTCTTACAAGCGCTTCCCCTGCGGAAGTAGAAGGAAGATTGCGCTTAGCTTCTCAGCGTATTGCAAGTAATGGGTCGTTCGTTCAATCTCATGATTCTCAAATTAATGATTCTGCTGTTGATGATGGAACAATGCGCTCAGGTGATCTTGTTGTTGATATGCGCAGTTATACAGTGAGTTTGCATGGCCGTCCTGTTGATTTAGCTTATAAAGAATTTGAATTGCTAAAGTATTTTGTGCAGAATCCTAGGAGAGTGTTTACTAGAGCACATTTGCTTCAGGAAGTTTGGGGATACGACTACTACGGTGGCACTCGAACAGTTGACGTTCATATTCGACGTCTTCGCGCTAAGCTTGGTGTTGAGTACGAGCATTTAATTGGTACGGTAAGAAATGTTGGGTATCGTTTTGATCCGTCTGAGGCGGAAGAAAATAGCGATGTGAATGAAGATGCTCCCAACGATTCAAATGGTGAATTAACTTCTGATTCCAGTGCTTCGGACAGTGTCTCTAAAAATTTACAAGATACTGTATCTAATGCAGATGTTTCTTCAACGAACTTATAAAGTTGTAGTATGAAAGAATCAAAACAGGAAAAACTTGCGCGTATGCACGAAGAGTATGCGCTTCTTTGCAAGGAAATACCTGATCCTAAATGTGCGCTTAATTTTTCTAATCCTTTTGAGCTGCTTATTGCTACTGTTTTAAGCGCTCAAACAACCGATAAGCGAGTTAACTCTGTAACTCCGGAACTTTTTGATACTTTTCCAGATTCACGTTCGCTTTCTGCGGCTTCAGTTAAGCAAGTCGAATCTATTATTAAACCTCTTGGATTTTATCGAGTAAAAGCTCAGCATATTATTGCGCTGTCTGTGCGTTTGGAAAGCGATTTTCATGGCGTAGTCCCCTCAAGAATGGAAGATTTAACATCTTTGCCTGGAGTTGGTCGTAAAACGGCTAATGTTGTTAGAGGGAATGCTTTTGGATTGCCTGGTTTTCCTGTAGATACTCACGTAATACGCGTCACAGGCCGTTTAGGTTGGCGTAGAGATTGCAATAAGCCTAAAAAGTATGCAAATCCAGAATCTATTGAGAAGGAAATAACATCTTATTTTGACCCTGCAGATTGGACTAATCTTTCTCACCGTCTTATTTTGCACGGCAGAAAAATATGCACTGCTCGCAATCCCAGATGCGCTTCATGCCCTCTAAAAACAACATGTCCTTCGTCTAATATATTCGTTTAATGCAATTGTGTGTTGTTCTACATTCAGTTGTTGATATAAACTATGAACTATGTCAAGAACAGGCAAATACGCATATCGTACTTACAGATCATCTCATAGTCGTTCTAGTGCAGGTTGGGTTCCATGGGTTGTATTCATGGTTGTCTCTGTAGTAATGATTGGTGTTTTGTGGTGTGGATGGCAGATATACCAGGGGCGTTCGCCTATTGATTCTTTTACGCATCCTGCTGGTAATTCTGTATTAAAAGTCGGATTAAGAACGGCTCCAGATTCTCTTGATATTCGTAAAGATAGCAGTGATTCTTTGCAGCAGGCGTTAATTGGCAACGTGTATGAAACTCTTGTAAAACGTGGTGACGATAACAGTTTGCAGCCTGGTCTGGCACAGTCTTGGGATGTTTCTCAAGATGGATTAACGTATCGTTTTAATTTGCGCCAAGGTGTGCGATTCTCCAACGGTGACGTTATGAATTCGGATTCTGTGTTGCAATCATTGCAGCAAGGAATTACTAATAATTATCCAGGTTATGAAGCTTTAAACACTATTAAAACAGTTGCTAACCCAGATAATCATACTGTAGTTTTTACGCTCACAAAGCCTAACGCTTTACTTTTACGTCGACTTTCGGGTAGAGCTGGAATAGTGTATGACACTAAAGCTGTTGCTATTGATTATGCGAATGGTGCTTTAGGAACTGGTCCTTTTACTGTTAGCAGTTACAATAAAGGACATTCTTTGGTACTTGTGCGCAACAATAGATATTGGGGTACGCCTGCATCTTGCGCAAGTATTACTTTGCAATATTTTGATAGTGATACCGCTTTGGCAGATGCTATGGAAAAGGGCAATATTCAGATGGCTGTTCCGCTTGAAGGCAATGAAAACAAGCGTCTTGCTGCTATTGCGAATACAAAAATGGTTGAAGGTCAAAGCACTCGCGTTCGATTCCTCGCATTTAACTCGACTGTTGCATCTATTTTCTGTGATGAGCAAGCGCGTAAAGCTGCTCGATACGCTATGAATATGCAAACAGTGATGTCTGCCGATGGTAATGGTGGCGTTCCTGTAGGTGGACCTATTGATCCTCTTTCAACAGGATATGAAGATTTAACTGGATTGTATCCTTATAATCCTTCAAAAGCTGGTCCACTTTTCCATTACTTCAGCTCAAATTATTTAGGAACTATTAGCTTCCTTGTTCCACAAGGTGAAGGCGATGTTGGCCGCGAACTGTCGAAGCAAATTGGCTCTGTAAGTGGTTTTAAGGTCAATCTTGAAGAGGTTGATCAAAAAACTTTGCAACAGCGTATAAGCGAAGGCAAATATGATATTGCTCTTACAACTTTGAGTAATACTTTAGATGAAGGTGCTTTTGCAGAAAGTGGCTCGCCGTTTGTTTTGCAGGATTCTAGAGCTCAGCAGGCTTGGGAGAATGCAGTCCACTCAAGAAATGCTTCCGAATATGAAGCAAATGTTCGTGCTTATGCGCGTGAAGTAAGCAATAATGCTGCAGCGCACTGGCTTTATGCTCGTAAAAGCATAATGGCTGTAAAGTCTAATATAAGCGGTTACACACAGAATATGACAGATCAGCTGCTTCCATTGCACGATGTAAGCGTGAAGTAGAAAGCGTAAGATTTGCGTTGTCGAACTGAGTTTCTAATATTCAGTTCATGAGTGAACAGGATAATAACGCAGTAAAACACGCACATTTAACACCTTTGCCTAACAAGGTTGGTGTTGATGGTCTTGAAGACAAGTGGCGTAGTAATTGGGACGAAGCTAAAACTTACGCTTTCCATAATTCCCGCGACCGCAAGGCCGTATATTCTATTGATACTCCACCTCCAACCGTTAGTGGCCACTTGCATGTAGGTCACGTATTCTCTTACACGCATACGGATGTTATTGCACGTTATAAGCGCATGCAAGGCTTTGACGTGTTCTACCCAATGGGTTGGGATGATAACGGATTGCCAACAGAGCGCCGCGTGCAAAACTATTACGGCGTGCGAGTAGATACTTCGCTTAAATATGATCCTGATTTTAAGCCGCCGTTTGAAGGCACGGAAGGCAAGAAGATTGAAGCTAAAGATCAGGTTCCTGTAAGCCGACAGAACTTTATTGAGCTTTGCGAGCGCTTGACTTCCCAAGATGAGAAGCTTTTTGAAGCTTTGTGGCGCAGGCTTGGTCTTTCTGTAGACTGGTCGCAAACTTACCACACTATTGGCGAGCAGCCTCGCCGAGTTGCACAAAAAGCATTCTTGCGCAATCTTTCGCGCGGAGAAGCTTATCAAAAAGATGCTCCAGGCTTGTGGGATGTTACATTCCAGACTGCTGTTGCTCAGGCAGAGCTTGAATCGCGCGAATATCCTGGTTTCTACCATAAGATTGCGTTCCGTTTCGAAGATGGTACGCCAATTTATATTGAAACCACGCGCCCAGAATTACTTGCTGCTTGCACATCTTTGATTGCAAATCCAGAAGATGAGCGTTACAAGAAGTACTTTGGTCAGGAAGTTTATTCGCCACTGTTTAAGGTGAAGGTTCCGATTTTGGCTCATTCTGCTGCTCAAATGGACAAGGGTGCCGGCATTGCAATGTGCTGCACTTTCGGTGACGTAACAGACGTTGAGTGGTGGCGCGACTTGAGTTTGCCAACTCGACCAATTATTCAGCGTAACGGCCGCATTGTGATGACCACTCCTGATTGGATTACGGATGAGTCTGGCCGTGAAATGTTTGAGAAAATTGCTGGTAAAACCACGTTCTCTGCTCGCAAGGAAGTTGTTGAAGCTTTGCAAGCTGCTGGAGATATGGAAGGCGATCCAAAGCCAACAAAGCGTATGACGAACTTCTACGAAAAGGGCGATAAGCCTTTGGAAATCGTCACTTCTCGCCAGTGGTATTTAAAGAACGGCGGCACGGACGAAAAGCTGAACGCTGAGCTTATTGAGCGCGGCAAGGAACTTAACTTCCACCCAGACTTTATGCGCGTGCGCTACGAGAATTGGGTTCACGGTTTGAACGGTGACTGGCTTATTTCTCGCCAGCGCTTCTTCGGCGTACCATTCCCACTTTGGTATCCGGTAAACGAAAATGGGGAAGTGGATTACGAGCATCCTTTGACGCCTAGCGAAGATCGTTTGCCAATCGACCCAACTATTGACGTTCCAGAAGGATTCGACGAATCTCAGCGAGATCAGCCAAACGGCTTTACTGCTGAGCAAGACATTATGGACACTTGGGCAACATCTTCCTTAACTCCACAAATTGTGACTCGTTGGGAAGAGCCAGGTGAGGAAAATCAAGCTTTGTTTAAGGCTACTTTCCCAATGGATTTGCGCCCACAAGGCCAGGATATTATTCGTACTTGGCTATTTAGCACGGTTGACCGCGCGCATCTTGAAAACGGCTGCTTGCCTTGGAAGCATGCTGCGCTTTCTGGCTGGATTCTTGACCCAGACCACAAGAAGATGTCTAAATCTAAGGGCAACGTGGTTGTGCCAAATAAGCCAATTGAAGAGTTTGGTGCGGATGCTGTACGCTACTGGGCAACTTCTGCAAAACTCGGCTTGGATGCAACTTACGACGAAGGTCAAATGAAGATTGGTCGCCGTCTTGCGATTAAGCTTTTGAACGCTACGAAGTTTGCGCTCGCAATTGGCCGCGAAGATGAGGAGCATCAGGTTCTTGAGTCTGCTACAGCGGACTGGAATTTTGCAGACGTTACGGAAGTTTTGGATCGCTCTGTTATGGCAAAGCTTGCATCCGTTATTCGTACTGCAACTGATGCGCTTGAATCTTACGAGCATTCTAAGGCTTTGGAAGCAATCGAAACCTTCTTCTGGGAGTTCTGTGACGATTACATTGAGCTTGCAAAGAATCGTGCTTACGGTACTGCAGAATCCACTGGACGTACTCCAAGCGAAGCTGCTGTAAAGTCTGCTCGCACAACTCTTGGTCTTGCGCTCGATGCTTTGGCTCGCCTGCTTGCTCCTTACTTGCCTTACGCTACGGAAGAAGTGTGGAGCTGGATGCATGACGGCGAAGGTTCTGTGCATCGTGCAAGCTGGCCATGCGCTAAGGCTTACGAGGCTGCTGCAAACGGTGTTTCTGCAGACACTTTGGCTTATGCAGGTGAGGCTTTGGCTACTTTGCGCAAGATTAAGTCCGAAGCAAAAGTTTCTGTGAAGACTCCTATTTTGCAAGTGACTTTGAACGTAGCAGAAAACGCTTATAAGGCTGTTGAAGCTACTTTGGATGACGTTGCTGAAGCGGGTCGCGTTACTGGAGAAGTAAAGCTTAACGCTGTTAAGGCTGCAGATACTGGAGATTCTTCTGAATCTGAATCTGCGGAATCTGATGCAGCTAACGTAAACGTTTCTGTTGCTCAAAGCGAACTTGGCGAAGCTCCTGCAAAAAAGAAGTAATTGCCAGTAATTGCAAGTAATCGAAAATAATTAATTGCAAAACAAAAGCGCTGGAAGTCAATCTTCGACTCCAGCGCTTTTTGTGTATTTAATCGCTAAGCATCGCGCGGTAACGCTAGACTGTAAACCATGAATCCAGAAAGCTTAAGTGAATTAATTGAAAAAATTGCTAAAGATTTAGTAGCAAACGGTAAAGCTGGCAGTCTAACAGAAGATTTGATTCCTGCTGCCGAAAAACTTGCAGTTATGAGGCCAAAAGATCGCGCACACGGCGATTGGGCTACGAACGTTGCTATGCAGCTTGCTAAAAAAGCTGGTATGAAGCCTCACGATTTAGCTGAACTTTTTGCAGAGCGCTTGCAAGAAGCGGAAGGTATTGCATCTGTAGAAGTGGCAGGTCCTGGCTTTATTAACATAACGCTTGATTCTGCTTCTGCGGCGGCAGTCGTAGACGAAGTCTTAAAGCAGGGTGCGGATTTTGGTAAGAATGCTCACTTGGGCGGCAAAACCTTAAATCTTGAGTTTGTTTCAGCAAACCCAACTGGTCCAATTCATATTGGTGGAACTCGCTGGGCTGCAGTTGGTGATTCAATGGCTCGAGTTTTGGAAGCAAACGGCGCAAAAGTTGTGCGCGAATACTACTTCAACGATCACGGCGAGCAAATTAACCGTTTTGCAAAGTCTTTAGTTGCGGCAGCTCACGGCGAAGAAACGCCTGCAGACGGCTACAAAGGCGCGTATATTAACGAAATCGCGGACGCTGTTATAAAAGAAGCGAATGCGGATGGCGTTGATATTCTTTCTTTGCCTAGAGTCGATCTTGGAAAAGACGAGGAAGGTTTGCCGCTTGGCGAAGGAGATTCCGAGCAGCGCGAAGAGTTCCGCAAGCGCGCAGTGCCAATGATGTTTGCCGAAATTCGCAAGTCCATGCGCGATTTTCGCGTTGGTTTCGACGTGTGGTTCCACGAAAACAGCCTGTACGAGGATGGCGAAGTCGAACGCGCTATTGCAGACTTGCGTGAGCGTGGAGACATTTTTGAAAAAGACGGAGCAACTTGGTTTGAATCCACTAAGCATGGCGACGATAAAGATCGCGTAATTATTAAGTCCGACGGAAACTACGCTTACTTTGCTGCAGATATTGCATACTATCGCAACAAGCGCCACCGCGAACAGAATCCTGCAGACGTAGCAATCTACATGCTCGGCGCGGATCATCACGGATATATCGGTCGAATGATGGCAATGTGCGCTGCTTTTGGAGATAATCCTGGCGAAAATATGCAGATTCTTATTGGCCAGCTTGTGAACGTTATGAAAGATGGTAAGCCTGTGCGCATGAGTAAGCGTGCTGGAAACGTTATTACTATTGACGATTTAGTTGATGCAATTGGCGTTGATGCTTCGCGCTACTCGCTTGCTCGCACTGACTACAACACAAGCGTTGATATTGATTTGGATTTGCTCGCTTCTCACAGCAACGATAATCCTGTGTATTATGTGCAATACGCTCACGCGCGAAGCTGCAATGTGGCTCGTAACGCTGCGGATGCTGGAATTACGCAAGATGGCGCTGATTTAAGCTTGCTTAACACCGAGGCAGATGGCGAAGTGCTGGCTGCTTTGGCGCAATGGCCTGCTGCTTTGGCACAAGCTGGCGATTTGCGCGCTCCTCACCGCGTTGCGCATTATCTTGAGGATTTGGCCGCAAGCTACCACAAGTGGTACAACCTTGAGCGCGTAGTGCCAATGGAGTTAAGCGACCCAGAAAATCGCTTGCCAGAAGAAGAGCGTGAGGCGGCTCGCATTGCAAAGTGCCCAGAGCCAGCACGCGCTGCAGCCAGGCTTAAGCTTAACGAGGCTGTGCGCACAGTAATTGCAGAAGGCCTTGATTTGCTTGGTGTTTCTGCTCCAGAAAAGATGTGATTTAGCGCATTTGCTATTATTGCGCATTTGCTTTTTATTTAGGACGTTAGTTTTTATGCTAGCGTCCTTTTATTTTTAATTAGGAGACACGCGCGGATTATAACTTTTTCCGATTAAGTACATGCGATTTATTAATATACCCCCTAATATTATTTTTCGGTTTCAGTTTTGTTATTAAATGCGTTAAATAATATGCTTAAACAATTTTTCACCATATAGGAGGTGTAGCATGAGCGTCACAACACAAAGTGTCAGCACAGACAGTGCCCCGAAAAAAAGGAACTTGACAATTATTGAATCCGCATACGTGGCGGTCATGTTGTTTGGCATGTTCTTTGGCGCTGGAAACCTTATTTTCCCAGTATTTCTTGGTGCTAACGCAGGAAACAATTCTGCTCCTGCAACAATCGGCTTTATTGTTACTGGCGTTGGTTTGCCATTACTTGGTGTTACGGCTCTTGCAATGAGCCGCGCAAACGGCCTTTTTGAGCTTTCAAGCAAAGCTAGCAAAAAGTACGGCATGTTCTTCACTTGTGTGCTGTATTTAACAATCGGCCCGTTCTTTGCAATCCCACGCTGCGCAACAACTTCGTACACTGTTGGCTTAGAGCGCGTTGTTCCGCAAGATGGAAACGGTCAGCTTTACTTATTCTTGTTCTCAGTAGTGTTCTTTGCGCTTGCGTTCTTCTTTGCTATGAAGCCGAGCGGAATACTTACGTGGGTTGGTAAAGTTCTTACGCCAATCTTCCTTGTGTTCCTAGCGATTTTGGTATTTACAGCACTATTTTCTCCTGTAAGCGGCGCTTCTGCGGATGCTGCTCCTATGGGAAATTACGTTAATAAGTCATTCTTTACAGGATTCTTAGATGGTTACAACACAATGGATGCTTTAGCTAGCTTGGCATTTGGAATTGTGGTTGTTAGCACCATTCGTCAGTTCGGTGTAAAGGATCCTAAAGATGTGGCAGTGAATACTGCTCGCTCTGGATTCTTTAGCTGCTTGCTTATGGCAGTGATTTATGTTGCGATTGTTGTTGTTGGCGTGCGTAGCCGCGCTCTGTTCCCACCTGCGGAAAACGGTGGCGTAACTTTGGCGCAAGTTGCACGCTACCATCTTGGTAACGTTGGCTTATTCGTGCTTGCTGCAACTGTAACTCTTGCATGCTTAAAGACTGCGGTTGGCTTAATTGTAAGCTGCTCGGAAACTTTCTCTAAGTTATTCCCTAAGGGGCCTAGCTACCGTGTTTGGGCTGTATTGATTACGCTTGTTTCGTTTGGTCTTGCAAACTTTGGTTTGAGCGCAATCATCGAATACGCTGTTCCAGTATTGATGTTCTTGTATCCACTGTCAATCGTGCTTATTCTTTTGGCTTTGTGCGGTCGACTTTTTGGAAATTCCAAAGTCGTGTACGCTTGGACACTTGGTTTTACTGGCGTTGCAGCTGTATTTGACTTTTTGAATAGTTCGCCAACAGCTTTGCGCAACGCATTGCATATGAACGATATGTTGATTGTTGCTCAAAACTGGTTGCCGTTCTCGGAATTTGGCATGGCTTGGGTTTGCCCAGCTGTTGTTGGATTTGTTGTTGGCTATGTGCGCATGGTTTTATGTGACAACAAAGGCATGGAAGAAGTGGCTCGTGCAGCTTCTGGCCCAGATCTTGAAGGTAGCGTTGCTAGCGACGATGATTATTCTTCAAGCAATGCTGAGTTTAACGAGCCTGCTGACTTCGCTAAGTCGAACGTTGATGAACCTAATTTTAGTGAGCAATCCTAAAGTTTTGTAGCGTCGCGTAGACGTCATAATAATCGCCATATTTTGATGCGTATTTTACGTAACAGGATATGGCGATTTTTGTTAAAACGCGTACTTGACTTATTTATTGGAACGATTTAGTATATTTCAATAACGAACAAAATAATGTGCAATCTAAAGTAATTCTCGCTTAGCCAGTAAAGCAAGATACAAAAGGCACGCGTCTAATGCTCGATGTTGAGGCATTGACAAAAGTGGTTGTTCATGAGTGAAAGGAGTAAACGACGCTGTTTGCAGCATAAGTCTGGCGTTGCTATATATCAAATGATTCATTGGGCGGTATGTCCAAGAACCTTTAAGTTTCTCTAAATATTTCTAAGGAAGAACAACGATGTTGAAACTAAAAAAGTTTGGAGCAATCTCTATGATGCTCGCTGCTGCGCTGTCTCTTACTGCATGCGGTGGCGGCACAAGCTCTACAAGTAATACTCAAGGTAAAACGACCGTTTCTGTTTGGCACTACTGGGATGGTGCTAATGCAGATGCTTTCGATAAAAAAGTAAAAGCATTTAATGCTTCGCACAAGAACATTGAGATTAAAACTACAAATGTTCCTAATGCTGATTTCTTAACAAAATTACGTGCATCTGCTACGTCAAATACTTTGCCTGATATGGCCATAGGTGATTTGATTTGGATGCCTCAAATGGCGCAAATTGGCAAATCTGCAGACTTAAAAAAGCTTCTCAAGCCTGAAGTAATTGATAATATTAACCCAGCATTAAAGAATTTCGGTTCAATTGACGGTCATTTAGTATCAGTTCCAATGTCAGCCAATAATCTTGCGTATATGTATAATCGCACAGTATTTAAGAAGGCTGGTTTAGATCCAGATAAGCCGCCAAAAACTTGGGATGAATTAAAGCAAATGGCCAAGCAGATTAAGGATAAGACTGGTCTTCCAGGTTACGATTTGCCAACTGAAGCAGGAGACAGTGGTGAGGCTCTTACCTGGAACTTCCAAGTCAATCTTTGGCAAGCTGGTGGCGAATTCTTAAAGAAAGATAACTCTGCTGCAGCATTTAACACTCCTGCAGGTAAGAAAGCTGCAAACTTCTGGATGGATCTTATTAAAAGCGGAGTGAGCCCATACGCAGGATGGGGTAAGTTCGAAAAAGGTCAAGGTGGTTCTGCTCAGGAAGGCTCATGGATGGTAGGTATTTGGGCTGCTGATCCTCCATTTGAGTTTGCTGCAGCGCCATTGCCAACCCCTGAAGGTGGTAAGCCATCTACCAACCTTGGCGGAGAACAGGCAATGCTGTTTAATAATGATGATGCAAAAGTAAAAGCCGCTGCTGAATTTGTGACTTGGTTCTTGCAAGATAAGCAAGTTCTTGATTGGTGCGAGTCTACTGGCTTCCTGCCTGCAACAAAGAGTGCTGCTAGCAACGCAGAGTATCGTTCTTGGGTTGAGAAGAAAGAGCCTCGCTTGATGCCATACATTGAACAAATGGCAACTGCTCATACTCGTCCAAACACCAAACTATATCCACAGATTTCGTTGGCATTCGCAAAGGAAATGGAAAAAGCATTTTCTGGCGAAGTAAATGTTGATACTGCATTAAAGAATGCAGAAAAAGCAGTCAACGACGTAATAGCGCAAGGTAAGTAATCATGCGTAACCCGATAGCACAGCTAAAAAATAAGCAGACAGCTGCTATTGACAACGTAAAAGTTGGCAGTAGTAAGCTGATGCAAAATGGTCATAAAACTGTAGGAAAATGGGAGCAAATTCTCACAGCGTGGGGATTATTGCTTCCTGGATTAGTGATTCTCGTCATCTTCACTTTTTATCCAATTATTTCTGCAGCCTACACGAGCTTAACGAATTGGAACGGTTTTTCTGCAAATCCAGATTTTATTGGATTGAAGAATTATGTAAAACTATCTAAAGATCCAGAATTTTGGAATAGTTTAACCGTGACTGTTATATATGCGTTTGGCGTAGCTGTGCTATCGGTTATTTCCGGCTTGATTTTTGCGGTATTACTAGATGCGCCAATTCGCGCTCGCGGATTGTATCGCACCATATATTTCCTTCCTGTCGTTACCTCCTCGGTGGCTGTAGCAATTGTATGGAAATATATGTTGGATCCATCGGGTCTTGTAAATTCTGTACTCTCATCCCTAGGTATTGCAGGACCCGACTGGCTCCACGATAAGTGGCTAGCATTATTTGCTACTATATTTCTTACGGTTTGGAAGAACCTCGGTTTTAATATCATTCTATATTTGACTGCTTTGCAATCTCTTTCTAAGTCAACTTATGAAGCAGCAAGTCTTGATGGTGCTACGAGCTGGCAACAGCTGCGTTATATTACAGTTCCTCTGTTAAGACCAATGACATTCTTCGTGGTTGTGCAAGCGCTGATTAGTAGTTTCCAATCATTTGATTTAATTTACGTGTTTACTGAAGGTGGTCCTCGAGGGGGCACTGACGTACTAGGAATGTTTATGTATCGTCAAGCATTTAGGTTAGGCAATTTTGGTTATGGCACAGCAATCGCAATAGCGTCGCTGGTATTGGTACTTATCGTAACTCTTGTGCAATGGAAGGTAAGCAATGCAGAAAATAAGTAAAGTCTTTACGAGATTGCGTTCGTTGCATCTTGCTCGACATATTGTGCTCATTATTGGTGCAGCTTCGGTACTTATTCCATTTATGTGGATGTTTACAACGTCGTTGCAAACAAAAGCCGAAACGTATGCTGTTCAATCAGTAATTCCAACATCATGGCATTGGGAAAATTATCTGCACGCTTGGCAAAGCGCTCCGTTCGCAAACTATTATATTAATAGCTTGATTATGTCGGCAATTATTGTAGTTGGTCATCTTGCGTTTGATGCTATGGCAGCTTTTGCTTTTGCTCGATTAGAGTTTCCTGGGAAGAAAATATTATTCGTGTTGCTGCTTTCTGCTTTCATGGTTCCAGCCTTCGTAACAGTTATACCAATGTACGGTATTATCGCTCAGTTGCGTTGGATTGATACTATGGCAGCTTTAACAGTTCCGCGTTTAGCTGATGTGTTCGGCATTATTTTGCTGCGCCAGCATTTTAGTACTATCCCGCGCGAACTAGATGAAGCTGCAAGAATTGACGGATGTTCAAGCCTTGGTATTTTTATTAAAGTTATTCTGCCACTTTCTAAGCCTGCTCTTGCAACTCTTGGTGTATTCTCATTCCTATTTGCATGGAATGATTTCCTGTGGCCTCTGTTGGTTACAAATGCAGAAGAAATGCGTACTATTCAAATCGGATTAAGCGGTTTTGTTGGACGTTATGGTACTTCATGGAATTATTTAATGGCTGGAACTTTGACGTCAACTTTGCCATCAATCATTATTTTCTTCTTCTTCCAAAAAGCTCTTGAACGAGGAATCGCTTCTACTGGTCTTAAAGATTGAAGAAGTGATAAAACTTTCGTAATTTGTAAAATTTACTATTTGTTAGGAACAAGTCATGCAACCTGAATGGGTAAAATCAAGCGTATTCTATCAGATTTTTCCGGAGCGATTCGCAAATGCAAATGCTTCTATTAACCCTAATCCTGTAGAATCATGGGATAAATCTCCAACTAGGGATAATTTTTTCGGTGGTGATTTGAAAGGGATTAGGGAGCATCTGCCATATCTTGCGGATATGGGTGTCAATTCTTTATACCTCACTCCAATTTTCCAAGCAGATACGAATCATCGCTATGACGCTACTGATTATTTCAAAATTGATTCTCGACTTGGGAATGACGCAGATTTTGATGAATTTATTAAGCGCGCTCATGAATTGCAGATTCGTGTAGTTTTAGATGGTGTATTCAATCATTGTGGAATAGGCCACTGGGCATTTCAAGATGTTGTGCGTAATGGCGAACAATCGCAATATGTTAATTGGTTTTCAGTAGAGGGTTTTCCTGTAGTGCCTCATCCGGAACCAAATTATAAAACATGTTCCGGATGCTACTATTTGCCAAAATGGAATGTATATAATCCAGAAGTGCGTAGACACCACTATAACGTTGCTAAATATTGGTTAAATCGTGGTATTGATGGTTGGCGTTTAGATGTTCCATATTTCGTCAATAAAACATTTTGGAAAGGTTTCCATAAAGTAGTGAAATCTTTTGGTGACGATAAATACTTAGTGGCTGAAGAATGGCGTAATCCTTCTCAATGGCTTACGCCGGAACTTATGGATGGAACCATGAATTATACTGTTCGTGATTTAGTCCTAGGTTTTTGCGCTGATGAAACATTGGATGCTTATGATTTTGCAGATGGCATGAATGCTTTGTATAACGATATTCCAGAAGAACACCGATCTTGTATGTTGAATTTGCTTGGGAGTCACGATACTGAGCGATTGCTTACGCGCACAAAAGCTCATGAATATGCTTGGGATACGCCTGCTGAAGACGCTGAGAATTTAGCTTATGCGTTGTTATTCGCTGCTGATGGTGCTCCTATGGTGTATTACGGCGATGAAAATGGCATGGAGGGAGAAAATGATCCAGGTTGCCGCGCTCCTATGATTTGGAATGAGAATGCTTGGAATTTATCTGTTCGTAAAACAGTTTGCAAATTAATGCGTCTGCGTAGAGAAAATGCTGCTCTCCAATATGGCAGGCAGCATGTAGCTGCTTTAGGTAAACATACTGTGTGTATTACTCGTACTTTGCCTTCAGGGCGTGCATGCTTATGCTTAGTGCATCGCGGATCTGGAGCTTACATTAATTGTGATGATTTGCCAGTGCGTATGGATCGTTCGCTATTTGGTGTGCCAAGTATAATAGGTAACCAGTATCGTATGGGAGAAAAATCCATTATAATGTATGAGGGTGAAGCCGCGGGGAAACTATGAATGTTCGTAGAGTGACTATTAAGGATGTTGCAGAAAAAGCTAATGTTTCCAAGTCTGCAGTATCTTTTGCATATAATGATCCGTCAAAACTATCTGAGGCGACGGTTGAACATATTATGCAAACTGCTGAAGAAATGGGATATGTGCGAAGTGCAACAGCTAGAGCATTGCGTACAAATTCTTCGAACGCTTTGGGATTGTTGCTTCCGCAAGGTATTGATACGATTTTGCAAAATCCTTATTATTCACTTTTGATTCAAGGAATTGGGCAGGTTTGCCAGTCGGAAGGCTACACTTTGATGCTTGTTCCTCCATTAAGAGGTTCAATGTTAAAAGCTATTCCTACGGCTGCAGTAAGCGGTTTTATAATTTGCGGCCTGGAAGCTGAACGTGCAGAAGTTGTTGAAATCTTGAATAAGCATGTTCCTGTAGTGATTGTGGATCCTGCTCAACCTATTAACGTCCCAACTGTAGAAGTTGACGATGAGCATGATTTTGAAGATTTAGTAGATCGACTTATTGATTTAGGTCATAGGAACATTGGTATTGCGGCAATTGAAACGAAATCGCATACTGATTATCCTGGATGGCAAGGAATAGTTGGTAGGCGCATGGCAAGTGTTGTGCGTGCGCTTAAAAAGCATAACTTATCGCCGGAAGATAAAGAGATTACCGTTATAGAAACGCCTTGCACGTATCAGGGTGGCGCTGATGTTTTTAATAAAATGTGGAATGATACTAATCTCGAATGCAGACCTACTGCGATTGTGTCGTTTAGTGACATTATTGCGCTAGGTGTGCTTGGAGCAGCTCAACAACAAGGGTTGCGAGTGCCTGAGGACCTTTCCATTACTGGTTATGACGATTTGCCTTTGTCTACAATTTGTACGCCACGATTAACTACGGTTCATCAGCCAATTACTTCAAAAGGACGTTTGGCTGCAGAAAGTTTGATTGATCAAATACGCTTTGATGAAGAAGCTTTGCCTGTTTCGCATAAAAAACTAGGAACTGCCCTCATCGTGCGTGAATCGGTTGGGGCAGCTCCTCTTAAGAAGTAATTGGCTTTAATATATTTTGCAGTTTTACATAGAAGTTGCCGCCGTTGCCGATTGTTAATTCATATTGCTAGCGATCAAGCAATATTATAAAATTGATATTTAAAGAGGGGATAACTGTAGTTGAAGGGGATCAACATGGGTAATGAAATTAAATTATTTGAAGGCAAGCAAGTGCGTTCCACTTGGGATAACGAAAAAGAAGAATGGTATTTTTCGGTAGTGGATGTAGTTGCCATTTTGACGGATAGTAAGAATCCAAGAGACTATCTAAAGAAGATGTGCAAACGCGACGAGCAGTTAGCTGCCTAGTGGTGTCAAATTGTCCCATGATAGATTGGTGATAGCCTGCATAGTTTGAAGTTGCTTGAGAAAACGCATGCAGGAAAGATTGATGTGATTTAAATAGATCCACCTTATAACGCGGGAAGCAAAGATTTTAGAGCTTCTACCAAAGTTTAAAATCAAAAAACGAATAGTTGGTGTGCTGTTTAGAGCATTTACTACGAAAATAAATGTTATAAACCGTACATCAATAAAGGAGGAACTCATATGTCCAAAGTAAAAAAAGAGATAATTGAAGCAAAGGGATTTGCTATTCAGATTTATACTGAAGACTTTAAAAATGACTATATAAGTCTTACGGATATCGCTAAGTATAAAAGTGATGAACCAAGTGATGTAATTAAAAATTGGATGAGAAGAAAAGATACAATTGAATTTCTTGGTTTATGGGAAAACTTAAACAACACGAATTTTAATTCGGTCGAATTCGACCGAATTAAATCGGAAGCTGGATATAATTCCTTTACACTGTCCCCTAAGAAATGGGTAGAAAAAACAGACGCAATCGGAATTATCTCAAAAGGCGGAAGATACGGTGGTGCATTTGCACATACAGATATTGCCTTTGAATTTGCTTCATGGATTTCTGCTGAATTTAAGATGTATGTAATCCAAGATTACAAAAGACTTAAGTCAGATGAAAACTCTAAGCTATCATTAGGTTGGAATCTTAATCGAGAAATTTCAAAGATTAACTACAAAATTCATACGGACGCAATTAAAGAATATCTCTTAAAAGATCTTACCAACGAACAGTTGTCTTACAAGTATGCAAGTGAAGCAGATATGCTCAATGTAGCCTTGTTTAACAAGAGAGCTAAACAGTGGCGTGAAGAAAATCCAGATTTGAACGGTAATATGAGAGACTATGCAAGTCTGAATGAGTTGTTGGTGCTTGCAAATATGGAAAGCTATAATGCAGTTCTTATTGGTAAAGGTGCGGACCAAAAAGAAAGAATGATTGAACTTAGAAAGCTTGCCAGAACACAATTAATGTCACTTGAAAAACTTAGTGATAGTGGCATTAAAAAATTGGAAGGAAACATCAAGTAATTTTTGTCGATCACACTAACATCTATTGGGAGTGACAAAGCCTACCGCGCTTGTTTGCGGTAGGCTTTTGTTTAGGTTTTTGATGTGATTATTTGCGACTTACGAGTTGCTGCGTGCGACTTGCGACTTTCTGCTTGCGACTTGCGGCTTTGCGATTAGAAGTTAGCTGCCTAGCGGGGGCAAATTGTCACATGATAGATTGGTGATAGCCTACATAGTTTGAAGTTGCTTGAGAAAATGCATGCAGAAAAGATTGATGTGATTTAAATAGACGGGTAAACAACGAATATAGAATAAATAAAGGCTAGTCAATATGGAATTTATCTTGTATAATCAGTGCGTTAAAAAGTTATGCATAAAGGTTGACAAGCCATGGAAATACTGACAAAATCCTCGCAGGCAGGCAGGCAGGCAGGCAGGCAGGCAGGCAGGCAGGCAGGCAGGCAGGCAGGCAGCATAGCTCTGTCTCTTTTTCCGTAGAATTTTTTAATAGGCAGAAACATATACCTGATGGATAGGTATATGTTTCTGCCTATTTTTATGCAATTTTTCAAAGCAGTAATATAAATCATTTGAATATATGGAAGATATAAAAATAAAAAATAAGAGATGAGATGAAAATGAAAATGAAAATGAAAAGGATAACGGGCCTACTTCTTGCCCTATTTATGACCATGGGTTGTCTGTCTTTAAATCCAATAGCTAGCTATGCAGATGACAATGTAAGTGGCGGTGTACCGATAGATCGTGAACACTTTCCGGATCGTGATTTTAGATTTTATGTACATAACAATTTTGATTTAGATGGTGATCAAGAGTTAAGTCCGCAAGATATAGAAAAAATTGAATCTATTGATGTAGGCAGCATAGAACTTTCTAATTTAAAAGGAATTGAATATTTTAAAAATCTTAAGGAATTGTATTGTTATAATAACAAGCTAAGGAGTTTGGATTTAAGTAACAACCCAAAGCTTGAGGTATTGGATTGTTCTAATAACAAGCTAAGGAGTTTGGATTTAAGTAACAACCCAAAGCTTACTGAATTGGATTGTTCTGGAAACCATCTAACAGAGTTGAATTTAAGTAACAACCCAAAGCTTACTGAATTGAAGTGTAATAATAACTATCTATCGAGTTTAGATTTAAGTAACAACCCAAAGCTTACTAAATTGGATTGTCATAAAAACTATCTATCGAGTTTGGATTTAAGAAACAACATAGAGCTTACTGAATTGGATTGTAATAATAACTGGCTAAGGAGTTTAAATTTAAGTAACAACAAAAATCTTACTTCCTTGAATTGCTCTAACAACGATCTACCAAGTTTAGATTTAAGTAACAACACAAAACTTTCTAACTTGAATTGTGGTAATCAACAATACAATATAGTACTTAAGGGCACAAAAGAATTTAAATATAGTAACTTCCCAGGAAAATTTGACAAAGAAAAAGTTAAATCACTAGTTGGAGCAAGTCTTGGCGATGATGCTCTTATAGTTAATGATGATAATCCACGTGAAGTAACTTACAAATATAAATTTAGCAACAGTGTAGAGATGAATGTCAAATTAACTGTTGGCTATATTGAATTTGATCCAGAACGTATAGCAAGTGCGAAAGTAATAACACAGCCTACATTAAGCTACGCGGAGGGAGACCGTCTAGATTTAACGGGGCTTGAAGTAACGCTCGCAGATGATCAAGGCTTGAAAAAAAATGTACCATTTGCAGAGCTTGGAAGATATAACATCACGGCAACTCCTGAAAATGGAACATTTTTAACAGTAGTAGACCACAATTGTAAGCCTGTTAAATTAACATTTTCTATTCCTGGAGTGCCAATGAAATTCTATTTAGGACAAACAGGCATATTAACGGTAAAGAAGTTTGACCCGACTAATGTAAAGTCTATGAGTGTAACACACCAGCCTACAAGATTGACTTACACGGAGGGAGAGAACCTAGATTTAACTGGGCTTGAAGTCACGTTAGAGGATGCTAATCATGTGAAAAAAGTCGTGACTCCTGCAGAATTTGAAGCGAATGGCATCAAGGCAACTCCTAAGAATGGTAAGAAACTAGCGTTAACAGACAATGAGGCAAAGGTTAAATTAACTAAAGATGATTTGCAAGCTGTTGAGACTGAAAAGCTAACGGTGAATAAGATTAACCCAACGTCTATGAGTGTGACGAGCCAGCCTAATAAGTTGAGTTACACTGAGGGTGAAAACTTGGCTTTAGATGGTCTTGTTGTAACGTTAAGGGATGATAAGGGCGTGACGAAGACCGTGGAGCCTAAAGACTTTGAAGCGAATGGGATCAAGGCAACTCCTGAGAATGGTAAGAAACTAGCATTAACAGACAATGAGGCAAAGGTTAAATTAACTAAAGATGGTGTGCCATCTGTTGAGACTGGAAAGCTGACGGTAGAGGAGTTGCATCCAACGTCTATGAGTGTGACGAGCCAGCCTAATAAGTTGAGTTATACGGAGGGTGAAAACCTAGATTTAACTGGGCTTGAAGTCACGTTAGAGGATAATAATCATGTGAAAAAAGTCGTGACTTCTGCAGACTTTACGGCTAATAACATCATGGCAACTCCTGAGAATGGTAAGAAACTAGAGTTAACTGATGGTGGAAAGCCTGTTAAGTTAACGAGAGGAAACTTGACTGCAGAAACAGGTGCATTACAGGTGAAGCAGCAAAGTTCTGGTTCTGGTTCTGCTGGTGGTGCTGGCGTAGGCGCAGGTTCTAGTACTGGTCATGGTTCTAGTGCTGGTGTGAATGATGATGCGCCTGCTACTTTGGATAATGGCGAGTTGAATATTCAGATTGATGGTGCTGAAAGTGATTATAAGCCTGGCTATGCTGGAGATGGATTTAGTAACGCAAACGCTGGTAACGCTGGTAACGCAAACGCCGGCTCAGCTCCAGAAGTTAAGCAGCCAGATGCGGACGTTAAGCAGTCGGCGGATACGTTAGCTTTGGCGCAGGCTCAGGTGGATGCTGCTGCACGCAAGCTTGCAGATGCTCGTAAGTCGCAGTCTGAGGCACCGGCTCCTAAGTTGCAGACTGTGACACCGGCTCCTAAGTCGCAGTCTGAGAAACCAGCTCCTAAGCCGCAGTCTGAAAAGCGTATTGGTATGATTCCTAAGACAGACAAATCAGCATCGTTTGCAGGGTTGATCGCATTGTATGCAGGCTTGATTGCAGTGCTTGGCTTCTCGATTGCGGGACTTGCAATTTTTCGTAAGAAGAAAATGATGGAAGAAAACATCAAGTAATTTTTGCCGATTACACTAACATCTATTGGGTATAAAAAAGCCTACCGCGCTTGTTTGCGGTAGGCTTTTTGTTTAGGTTCTTGATGTGATTATTTGCGGCTTGCTACGTGCGACTTGCTACTTGTGATTAGAAGTTGCCGCCGTTCCAACCCCAGTCAGTGGTTGCAGTGTAACGAATGTAAGTGCGGTCCTGTGGAACTCCAAGCTCGCGCTCCAAAGCTGCCATAATCTGCTCAGTCAACTTTTCCCAAGCAGACCCAGGCACGCTGGAACCAAACACATTCACCTCAACGTAAGCTGCAGGCTTGGAATCGTCTCCTGCAAAATAAATCGGCATATTATCCTCGAATGGGCACATAAGCCAATGCTCACTTTTGCCTGGAACTGCGTTAATCGCCTTGCCGTAAGCAGCTTTTAATGCGTCGCGCTGGGCAGGTGTTGTGCTTACAGAAACATGAGTGTGAATAACTGGCATAATCGCTCCTTTGCCAAATTTAGTAAGTTTTATTACTACACAATATTACTTCACAATATTACTTCACGGTTATATGTTAATTGTTAGCCGTCGCGTGTTTAATGGAATGTATGAAAAAGCTTATTGAACAGGTTGTTAAATTCGGAATTGTAGGAATTATTGCGCTTATTATTGATGTTGCGCTTCTGAATTTGTTGCTGCTTGTGCACTTAAATAACGTTGTTGCAGGCACTATTTCGTTTATTATTTCGCTTATTTTTAACTATATTGCCAGCATGAAGTACGTGTTTAAGCACCGCGAAGACATGGCCCGTTGGATGGAATTGCTGATTTTCGTTATTTCTGCTGTTATTGGTTTGCTTATTAACGATGCGATTATTTGGCTTAGCACGCTTGGAATGGCACAAACTTTGCGCGGTACTGCAATTTACATGCTTCGCACAAACATTGGCAAGCTTATTGCAACAGTTGTTGTGGCTATATGGAATTTTGTTATTAGAAAGTGGCTTTTAGACGACACAAAATCACAAAAACCTGATTATGATGCCGCTAAAGACAATACTTTTGCTCACAAATTGGGTGAGTGGTCGCTGAATCATACGCCAAAAGGTTGGAAGTAAAAGTAGGAGTTAGTAATGCCGGCTACAACAATTCATTTTGTGCGTCACGGAGAAGTTGATAATCCAAATCATGTGCTGTACGAGAGATTGCCAGGATTTCATCTTTCTTCGCGAGGTGTGCGAATGGCAAGAGCTACTGCGCAATATATTGCAACAGTGCCGCAAATGCGCGGAATTACTGCAATCTACTCGTCTCCGCTTGATCGCACTCGCGAAACAGCGCGCGAAATCGAGGATGCTTTGCGTGGTGTTCCTGATTCTTGCTATGTAAAAGCGCACTGCGATGAGGATTCTGCGCAATCTTCTGCGCAATCTTCTGCGCAATTTCCGGTTCAATCTCATGAAAGCGACATTATTTTAGATAAGCGCTTGATTGAAGCTGGAAATAATTTCCGCGGAAAACGCATCTGCTATGGTGAAGGTGCGTTGTGGAAAAACAATAATTGGAAGCTTGTGGTCAATTTGTGGAAGCCAAGTTGGGGAGAAAGCTACCGCAGCATTGCTACTCGCGTTGGTGATTTTGCGCGCGAGCAGGTTCGTAAACATCCTGGTGAGCAAATTGTGGCTGTAACGCATGAGTCGCCAATTTGGTCTTACCGCCATCTGCTGGAAACTGGCCATGCTGAGCACAATATGCTTCTTCGCCACACAGCATTGGCGTCAATTACTTCTATTACTTACGATTGCAAAACTTTGCGCGTACTTTCTATTACGTATGTAGATCCTGCAGCAAACGTTAAGTAGTATAAAGGAATTGTAAGTAAGCGATTAAGGTAAAGGGACGTTCGATGGTAGCTTCTTTTGAAAGCGCGGAAGTTGAAAGCGCAAAAAATGAAAGCGCGGAAAATCTAAAGAATGCATCGCAATCTGCTGCAAATTTGACCGCGCTGTGGCCATTAACAGAAGCGCGTCACCTTGATAATGACGCAAAATATGCTGAAAATCTGGAAGTGCGCTCAATGCGAGCAATAGCGCGAATACTTACGAATCTTGACGTTACTGTGCCGGATGCTGAATTTGTGTACGAAGGTGCGGATGAAATTCCTGGACGTCCGCAAGAAATAGTCGATGCTTTGCTCGCGGCTGCAGACGCATACGACGCAATGGATTCGTGCTATGAGCCTAATTACGATGAAGCGGAAGCGGAAATTTTAGAAAACGACGTCAATAATGACGCAAATAATGACATCAATAATATAGAAACTATTTTTAATAAACTTGCCTATCACTCTTCTGCGGATGCTGATGCAATTAATAGCGCTGCAGATACGCTGGGAGTGCAAGGAAATTGGGTTGCTGAAGATTTGCAAAACGCTATCGGATACGCAAAAAAGCAATCTTTTGAATATAGGGAATCTGTAGAGTCGCAAAAAATTATTCTGGTTTTGTGTATTCTTATCAAGCTAGTTGCAAAAACTAGCGATATTAAAGAAACTTTACCGGTTTTCCTTTATATTAACGAAGTATGCGAGTGTGCTGGAGTGCCTCGCATGATGTTTAAAGATACTCAGTGGTGCGAGCTTGTTGATTACGTGCGCAATTCGCAAGTAGACTGCAACGAAAGTAACGAAAGTAACGAAAGTAACGAAAGTAACGAAAATAGTATTAGCGCTTTAATTAATTTTGCGTCGCCTTTGTTAGCTGCGGAATGGCAAAAGCATCGTGAAGATGTGTTGTGGGATCCTGAAGTTGCAAAGAAGCTCGCAAAAGAAGAGGATGATAGAAAGTCTCGCGAAGCGTTAGCAGCAAAATTTGCGCATGTAGAAGGAAATAAGGAATCTACGCAAGCTTTGGACTGATGTAATCCGTCCGTAACGCGCGGCACAATGGAACTTATGACTGATACAGAGGAAACTCAAAACGCTGCGCAAGTTGCAGCAAAATCCGAAAAGCCTGAACTTCCAAAGAATGTTCGTGTGCGTTTTTGCCCTTCGCCAACCGGCACACCTCACGTTGGTATGGTTCGTACCGCGCTGTTTAATTGGGCAGAGGCTCGCCATACTCACGGCAAGTTGCTGTTCCGCATTGAAGATACAGATAATGAGCGCGATAGTGAGGAAAGCTACCAGCAGATTATTGAGGCTCTTCGTTGGCTAAATATTGATTGGGACGAGGGTATTGATGTTGGTGGAGATAATGGTCCATACCGCCAGTCCCAGCGCATGGAAATTTATAAAGACGTAGCACAAAAGCTTTTTGAAGCAGGATACGCTTACGAATCCTTCTCTACTCCTGAAGAAATTAAGGAGCGTAATATTGCTGCTGGTCGTCCAGCTGAGTTTGGCTACGATGGCTACGATCGCAATCTTACAGAAGAGCAGAAGCAAGCTTTCCGTGCGGAAGGCCGCAAGCCTGCGCTTCGCTTGAAGATGCCAAATGAAGACATTACTTTTAACGATTTGATTCGTGGCGAAATCACCTTTAAAGCTGGATCTGTTCCAGATTATGTGATTGTTCGCCCGAATGGTGATCCGCTTTACACGCTTACGAACCCTGTTGACGACGCGTTAATGGACGTGAACGTGGTTTTGCGCGGTGAAGATATTCTTAGCTCAACGCCTCGCCAGATTGTGCTTTACCGTTACCTTATGGAAATGGGCATTGCTAAGGAAACTCCACTTTACGGCCATATGCCTTACGTTATGGGCGAAGGTAAGAAGAAGCTTTCTAAGCGAGATCCAGAGTCCAACTTGTTCTTGCATAGAGATAACGGCTTTATTCCAGAAGGCTTGCTGAACTACTTGGCTTTGCTTGGCTGGTCGATTGCGCCTGATCGTGACGTGTTCACTATGGACGAAATGATTGAAAAGTTTGATGTGCGAGACGTTAAAGCAAATCCTGCACACTTTGACTTGGATAAAGCAATTTCGATTAACGCTGAGCATATTCGTATGCTCGATCCGCAAGATTTCTTGAACCGTTCCGTGCCATACTTGCATAAGGATGGCGTAGTTAGCGCGGATAATTGGGATGCCTTAACTGACCGCGAACGTGAAGTGCTAACTGCTGCAGCTCCACTCGTGCAGCCTCGCGTGCGTTTGCTTGGTGAGGTTGCTGGAATGGTTGGAAGCCTTCTTAGTGAAGATGGCTACATTGCTCCAGATGACGACGCTCGTAAGCAGTTGAAGGAATCTGCAGGCGAGGTTCTTGACGCTGCGCTCGCTGCCTTGAAGGACGTTGATACTTCTGATTGGCATACTGATTCCTTGCATGAGCTTTTGAACAAGAAGCTTGTTGAGGAAGCTGGTTACAAGCCGCGCTTGGCGTTTGGCCCTGTGCGAGTTGCTCTTTCTGGCCGTCGCGTTTCGCCTCCACTGTTTGAGTCCATGGAAATTGTGGGCAAGGACGTGACTCTGGCGCGTTTGGCTGGATTGTGTGAGCATTTGTAAATCACAAATAATTTATAATCGCAAATAAAATTTTAATAAGGCGGGAGTGTGGCACTATTGCTGCATTCCCGCCTTATTATTTGTTTTATGTTTTAATATATTTTCGACACGCCGCGGTTGCATGTATTTGCTTTATGTTGTAAAGTCGCTATTTGTTGCGTCAAGAGGCGTAGCGATAAATGAAAGCCCCCGTCGTCTAGCGGCCTAGGACTACGCCCTCTCACGGCGCCAACACCGGTTCAAATCCGGTCGGGGGTACGAAGACGGAACGGTTCCAAGAGCCGCGAAGCCTGCCAATTGGGGTATGGTGTAATTGGCAACACAGGTGATTCTGGTTCATCCATTCTTGGTTCGAGTCCAGGTACCCCAGCGAATAGCTCTCGTAGAACGAGGGCTTTTTTGTTATCTATATAAATTTCTGAGAATCATACGTTTAAAAATCAAAAACCCCGGCGCGTGACCGGGGTTAGAGAAAAGAGAAGAAGAGAGGTTAAGTTCTTTAAGGTTTCGTAACTACTTGTTTGTAGTTCGTTTTCCTTTTGATGTATCTATAATAAACACATTATGCTGAGTGCAATAATGCGATTGCCTGTAAGTTTCCTGTGAATTTGTAACTATTTTGCTGATTTTTGCTGATTTCCACCCATTCTTCACAAGTTTGCACCTGTTTTTTCGTTGGATCAACGAGTTTTGCGAATCTCAATCATTTTGCAAGCAAACCGATTTTTACAAGAATTAGCGAATTTTTGAAAACGCTGCAAAAAATTTAGTGAGTCGTTTCGTATCTGCCGTATGCTTAAAGTATGAGTGATTCTGCACAATCTGAAGTTACTGCAAACGCAGAGCTTCCTTTATCAATTTCAGCGCGATTGGGACGCTTACAGTTCCATCTTTCTGGTAAGTTTCGCGTACTTCAATGTGCAGATGTTCAAGATGTTCCTAAAGTGTCGTCGGATACTATTCGACTAATTGAATCTGCTTGCAGCGCCGTGCGTCCTGATTTGGTTGTGTTTACAGGTAATCAGATTGCTGGCTACGAAAAAGTTTTTTCAAGCACTTTTACGCGCAGACGTTGGCAGAAGTCTGAAAATATGCCTGACTGTGATAGGAAACAGCTACTTCAGCAGGTTAAAAACGGAATATCTCGCTTAGTTGAACCATTAGAAAAGCGCAAAATTCCATGGGTTGTAACATATGGTAATCATGATTTTCAGTGTGGATTAAGTAACGAGGAGCTTGACTCACTGTATCGTGAATTTTCTTGCTGCATGAATCGTGTTTCTAACTATACGTCTTCATCAAGCGCAATGCAGTCAACGAATTGTATTTTACACAAGCAGATTATATTGCCTTGTGAGCCAGGCACTTTCGCTCTTCCTGTTATGGACGAAAGCCAAGAGAACGTTGTTTTTTCAATTGTTTTAATAGATTCAGGAGATTATTCTCAATCGGGCGGCTATGGCCAGCCTTCTAAAAAGGCTCTTAATTTTGTAGAGAAGCTTCCGGATTCTTTGCCGCCTCGTTTCTGCGTGTTTCAGCATTTTCCGTTGCAACAGTATTATCGTGTTCTTCGTGAGGTTTCTAAAGATTCTGCTGCACAAGAAAGCGCAATTGAAGGGTATCGTACTTTTTCTGGACGTTACTACGCTCTTGACGAGAATCGTGTTCTTCCGGACGGCTATTTGGGCGAGGGCATTAGTTGCCCAGATGTTGACAGCGGCGAGTTTGCGCTTTTAGCTAAAGTTGGCGCGTTTGCTGTTGTTGCTGGTCACGATCATCTAAATGCTTTTGCTGGTAAAGAGCCTGAAAAGAATATGCTTCTTATTGCAACTCCTACTTGTGGATTTAGTTCATACGGCCCGGAGCCTGCAAAGCGTGGTGTACGTTTGCTTGAATTTGATATTCGTCACCCATTTGAACCGCGCACGCAAATGCTGGAATTTGGCAATCTTGTTGGCAAACCATCAACTAAAAAGGCTTATACGTATGGTCTTACCGCAGAATCTGAGCATGATTTACCTGAGGTTGATTTATTGCGAAAACCATCATTGTTAACTAAGTTAATTCGCAGATGGCGTCAGCATCAAACCCATTAAAATGCGAGTTTAGTGGAGTTAGTATTTTATTAAGCAATATATCTGAGCGCGTTGGCAAGTATGCCGGTATGATAGTTAATAGTTTTTTAGCGCGAACGAAAGAGGTAAACGTGTCCGCACATAATACGGCTGAACAGAACAACAATAGTGGCATTGATGCTGCAGACGTGTTGCATGTAGAAGGTGGTAAGCCGCTTAATGGCACTATTAAAGTGCGTGGTGCGAAGAATTTTGTAAGCAAGGCAATGGTTGCTGCTCTTTTAGCACCTGGAAAGTCTGTGCTTAAAAATGTTCCAGAAATTCGTGACGTGCATGTTGTTTCAGATTTATTGCGTTTGCATGGTGTTTCTGTAGACGTAAATGGTCCGGAAGGAATCGTTACAATCGACGCAACAAAAGTGCAGCTCGCAGATGTTGCAGACGTCGATACTCTTTCCGGCTCTTCGCGTATTCCTATTCTTTTCTCTGGCCCTCTTCTTCATCGTCTTGGAGAAGCGTTTATTCCAGCGCTTGGAGGCTGTAATATTGGCGGTCGCCCAATTGATTTCCATCTTGAAACCTTGCGAAAGCTTGGTGCAAATGTAGATAAAGATCACGAGGATGGCATTCATATTACTGCACCTAACGGTTTGCACGGTACTAAAATTCATCTGCCGTATCCTTCTGTTGGAGCAACGGAGCAGACTTTACTTGCAGCAGTTCTTGCAGAAGGTCGAACTGAGCTTTCGGGTGCTGCAATTGAGCCTGAAATTATGGATTTGGTAGCTGTTTTGCAAAAAATGGGTGCGATTATTTCTGTAGACGTTGACCGTACTTTCCGAATTGAAGGCGTAAAAGAATTACAAGGCTATACGCATACTTCACTAACCGATCGAATTGAAGCTGCTTCTTGGGCTTCGGCGGCTCTTGCTACTCACGGAGACGTGTTTATTAAGGGCGCAACTCAGCCGGAAATGATGACTTTCTTAAACGTGTTCCGCAAAGTTGGCGGACAATTCGACGTTACGGATAAAGGTATTAGATTCTGGCATCCGGGTGGAGATTTGCATCCTGTTGCTATTGAAACCGACGTGCATCCTGGTTTTATGACTGATTGGCAGCAGCCGCTTGTTGTTGCGCTTACTCAGGCGAAGGGCTTGAGTATTGTGCATGAAACGGTTTACGAGAATCGTTTTGGTTTCACTAAGCCTCTTGTCCAAATGGGTGCTATGGTTCAGCTGTATCGTGAGTGCTTGGGTTCTCTTCCTTGCCGCTTCCAGCAGCGTAATTACAAGCATTCTGCCGTGATTTTTGGACCTACTCCTTTAACCGGTCAAGATATTGATGTTCCGGATTTGCGAGGCGGTTTTAGTCACTTGATTGCAGCTCTTACTGCTAAAGGTCCATCTAATGTTCGCGGTATTTCGCTAATTGATCGCGGTTACGCTGATTTTCGCGGAAAACTTCTTGCACTTGGCGCGGATATTGACTAATTAATCCAAGTATTTTGTAGGATTCTAAGCTTTTAACCACAATAGGTAAAAAAGCTTTTTTATGCACGAAATTATCGATACAGTAGTCGCAATTGTAATTTAATTGCTCAGTAAATTAACCAAATTTTGCCGAGCAATTTACATTATTTAGATTGCGAGGATTGACGATGGTTTGTGTAGGAGGGCGATACCAGTTACTAGGAGAGCTGGGTTGCGGTGGTACTTCAACCGTATTTCTTGCGGTTGATACCGTGCTGCACAAACAGTGGGCTGTAAAAGAAACCTTGCTTCAAGGTGACGAATCGTATCGCAAAAATATAGTCCAATCTTTACGTGCTGAAGTTGATGTATTAAAAGAGTGCGATCACCCTGCAATACCTAGAATCGTCGATTTTTTTGAAGAAAATGGTCGAGCTTATGCCGTACGAGATTATGTAAAAGGACGTTCTCTTAAATCAATTGTTGACGAAGAAGGTTTACAAAACCCTGCAACGGTTAAAAACTGGGGAGTGCAATTATGCTCGGTTTTAGCTTACTTGCACTCGCATTATCCTCCAATTATTTATGGTGATCTTAAACCTTCAAACGTTATTATTTCGCAAGACGGAACAGTTCGTCTAATTGACTTTGGTGCCGCAAGCAAATTGTATACTCGCGAAGGATCTGTTGATTTTCAATCTGCTAGTATGAGAGGTTTTGAGAAATCAGATTTGCGTTTTGCAACTCCACGTTTTTCAGCGCCTGAAGTTTTAGATGGTAGTGAGGAAATAACTCCTGCTAGTGACGTTTATGCTCTTGGAATGACATTGAGATACGCGTTATTTCCTAGCGATGCTTCTAAAGCAGGTCTGCAAGCTGTAGCTGTAAGTAACGAAAATCGCGAATTGTTTGAGAATCTAGTATCTGTTATTGCACTGGCAACTACTTCTAACCCTTCCAACAGGTATAAAGATTGCGAAGAGATGCTTTCTGCGCTAGAGTCATGCGGATCAAGCAGCAGTCGAAGTTCATTAAATAATAAAAATTCTGTTATTAGCAGGCGCAAAAGTCGAGCATCTTCTATAAAGAGACGCGAACGTAGCGTGCATATTAGCTCTCCTGTAAAAACTGCAGGCTTATCTGCATTGCTGCTATTTTTTGTGGTTGTATTATTCAACTGCCTGCCTATTTTCAGCAGCAATGCAGCGGTTAAGCCTACGAACAAAACTTTAAGCGCAGAAGCGAAAATAAGTCGCCTGAAATTAATAAAGAAAAATAAAGCAGATTACGATTCTCTTATACGCATGGCAGAACGTGAAAGCAGCTCCGGTTTTGCTAAACGCTATATTTCGCGCGCTATGCAAATACAAAATAGCATGTTGCAAAAGCATTACGTTCGGCAAATGTCTTTTAGGCCTTTGCGCGTTTTGCTACGCTCGCAACTTGCGGATCAGCAGTGGAGTGTTGGGGAGGAGCGCGATTTTATGAGCTTAATAAGCAAGTATGATTATCAGCTGCGTTCAAATATCAACGATTGGGCAAGTATTTCTGGCGATATTGGTAAAGCGTATTGGTACTATTTTGCAGGATTTTCTGGAAAAGTTGTGAATGCGGAAAGGCTTTCGCGCATGCGAGTGGCGAGGGCTTGGTTTGTTGACGCATTGGCAACTTTCAAATCATCTTTAGTAAAAAATCAAGTGCACAAATTAAGCAATAAAGCAAGCATATTTAAGGCTTATGTTTCTATTTCTGATTGCTACGCTCGTCTTGTTGATGTTAGTACAGATTCTCCCAATGAAGAAACGTATAAACAGTATGTGAACTATTTGCAGAATCTTATAAAAATATCGAAGCAGAATAATGTGAACATACTTCGCATTGACACTGGTGAATTGGTGCTGCAATCCTTACACTCTTGGATGCGGATGTTGCGTGTAAGCGGTTTTAGTAAGCAAGAAGTTCAACAGTTATGTGATGATGCGAAAAATCTTCTTAATCAGTCACATGCTTCGAATGATGATGTTGTAAAAAGGCAAAAAGCTGCGCTTGATAGCGTGCTTAAAATTCAAGATGAAATAAACTCAATTTTTTCAGAAAAATAATTTAAGCAATAAAAGGTAATAAAAGTTAATAAAAGTAGAACAAAGTAACAGCAAAGTAATAACAAAATAAAACAAATAAGGGATTAACAAAAGGGGGAATATATGAAACAGCAAAATCGAGAAGGGTTTGCTAAGGTGAAACATTCTTTGTGGGGGAAGGCAGAGATGTCTTTTAATAAACTTATTAAAAGATCTTTAGCAAGATTTATTGCAGGTGTTTGCATCTCTGCATTTTTCTTTATGAGCATTGTTGCAGTATTGCTGCCGATTAATGCTTCCTACGCTCAAACAAAGAATATTAGTGTAACAACAGAAAACCATGTAAAAACGCAGAATGTCAACACTGATCGCAATTTGCACATACGACATATTTCTGTTATGCCAAACCAGCGAACAGTTCGCTCTAAAGCTAAGTACATGTTTACTAAGCGTCCAGTTTTGCTAGTTGTTACGGTTGACGGAATGGATGCGTCAACAATAAAGCGTATTCACAAAGTTTATGTAAATATTGGACGGTACAAAGTTGCTAATTCTAAAGCTGAGTTGGCTAAAACAGAAGTGTTGTCGTCTTTAGTTAATTTCCGCTACCAACTACGCCCTATCCCGGTAGGAGTAGTAAAAGTTGAGTTGAAAAGTCGCGGAATTTACGATTTGCGCGACGTTTCAGTGCGAATTGCGTCCGTGGCAATTGCGCCGCATCGCATATGGGGTGGTAGTAATGCAAATAAAAAGAACGAAAATAAGGCATCTAGTATTACTCGTGTAGCAAAATCTTCTACAAGTAAAATGAATTTTCAAGAGCCAATACTAAATATTCCTGCTTTAGCTGTAAATATTTCGGATTCAACGCAAAGTAGCAATATGCTAGATTCTGTACGTTTTGTGGTTATTGATTATACTGAGCCGCGGTTAAAGGTTATTTACGACAACAATACCGTTTACGGAGGTAAATATTTTAAGGCGAATCGTTCAGCTAGGGTAATAGTAGACGATGAGTCTTTTGCTTTTTCTTATCTTCTTAGAGACTCTTCGCCAATAGCAACTGTTAAAGCAAACGGAAAACAAGTTATTAATCTAACTGCTCAACAGTTTAAAAACGACAGTTTGCACCCAAACATTTGGTATGCAGATATTTCGTTTAATAAAGATGCTTCTTGGGAAGCTAAATATGCTGCTCAAGATTTGTCTGGCAATTTCAGTTCTTCGCGTAGTGACAATTTTGTTATTGATACTCACATTCCAACTGTTTCGATTAACGGTGTTAGTAATGGTGGAGCTTATTCTCATGAAGTAAAACCAACGGTTGTTATTAGTGATAATTATTTGAATCCAAAAAGTGTAAAGTGCTGGCTGCGTCGCATTCGTGGTGGTCAGAACGTAAATCCGGCTTCTGCAAAATTTAGTAATAACAGTGCAAAAGTCCAGTACGAAGCTTTTTATAGTGGTCCAAACGATGACGATATTTATCAGTTGCAGTGGAGCGCAAAAGATGTGGTAAATCATGAGATTCACGGAAGTATGCAATTTTCTATTAACAGCTCCGGGTCAACGTTTAGCTTAGATAGTTCAACTGCTGCAATGAACAACAAACAGTTGCAACATGCGAAAGATGTTCGTATTGAAGAAGTTAATGCCAGTGCTTTGGCGCATCCTGCAAAAGTCAGCGTTGTGCAAGACGGTGTTGAAAGAAACCTAAGTAAAAACGATTTTTCTGTAGCCGTAAGTACAGATCGCGGTTGGCCTCGTTTAACATACACTATTTTCCAACGTAATTTTGCGGATAATGCGAATTACAGAGTGTTAATTAATTCTGTAGATAAAGCAGGTAATCATTCCTCTAACGAGCGAGTAGTAGGTGAATCTAACGGAGTGCTACGTGCGTCTTCTGCGTCTTTGCGATTTACTGTAGATCATATTGCTCCTCTTGCAACAGCATTTGATATTCGTAAAAATTCAGTTTACAAAACTGAAAAAGATGGAAAATTAGTGAGAATTAGTGCAAAAGATAATATGGCTTTGAAATTAGTGTCATTTAATGTTGACGGCAAAGCTAAGCATATTTGGCGAGGAAAGTCGGCGAATAAGCCAGTGCTGTCTTTGAAAATGAAGCCTGATGGTGTGGCCCACGATGTTCTTGTAAAAGCTGTGGATTATGCAGGAAATATAACAGAGTTAAGATACAACAATGTGAAAGTTGTGCAGATTTCGCACAGTCTAAAAAAGATTTCTGCATTAGAAAAGAAGAAAAATGGTGGTAAAAAAGACGATAAAAATGATGATGTAGCAAGCTCTCAAGTGCAAGATTCGAATAATACAAATAATGCAAATAAAGCGGATTCTAATGTAGTATCTAATGATGATTTGAGCAGCGATTTGAATGATAAAAACACAAGTGGAAGAAGCTCGTCAAATCTGCTAGTAGTGCTTGCATATGTTGGAATAATCGTTGTGGCATTGTTATGCGTGGCTCTTGGAGCTGGAATAATCTACAAAAAGCATAAAAGTAGTAAGGAAGATGATTAAGTGCGCAATAGGGCTAAGCGAATAAAAAAGCCCACTGCGGTGGAATGAATGCAGTGGGCTTCGTGGAGCTAATGGTAATCGAAACCACGACCTCTTCGATGCGAACGAAGCGCTCTACCAACTGAGCTATAGCCCCAAAATTAAAAAATATATTGTCTTACGACTCTGCACACTGTACTACAAATCTTGTATAAAAACAATATTTCTTATAGTGCAGTGTGCATGAGTGTCGTAAGCGCAGTCTATTTAGATGCCTTTTTTGCTTTGTGTGCCTTGTATAAGCCAATAAAAGTTGGAACAAGTGAAATAAGTAAAATGGCAACAATCACTAATTCAAAATTCTTCTGTACGAAATCAATCTTTCCAAAGAAGTATCCAAGAAGCGTGAAAAGTGAGGACCATATAATTCCGCCAAGAATAGAAAATGGTGTAAAACGAACCCAGCGCATTCCGGATACGCCGGAAATAAACGGCATGAACGTGCGAATAAATGGGAAGAATCTGCCCAAAAATACAGCTAAAGGACCCCATTTTTCAATCATTGCTTCGGTTTTAGCAACGCGCTCTGGAGTAAGAGCCTTAACTTTACCAGATTCTACAATCTTGCGTCCGAAGAAATGGCCAATAAAGTAGTTGCACTGATCGCCAATAATAGGCGCTAGCCAAACAACCGCAAGCAACAGTGGAAGAGGCAGTGCGCTGTGACCAGTTTGAGCATCGGGAGCTGCAAAGAAACCAGCCGCAAAAAGCAAGGAATCTCCCGGCAAAAATGGGAAGAATACTACGCCTGTTTCAATAAAAATAATTAGAAAAATAAGACCTAATGCTGGAGCTGTACCCATCGCAATCCAACTTGCAATAGCGGAGCGTGGATCCTTAAGTAAGTTGACAATAAAATGAATAAATCCCATGATATCCTGTCGTATTTTTTGCGACTAAACGCCGCTTTTTAAGCAAAACGCATGCAAAACATGCCTTTACAATGAGACTAGCAGTCGGCATAAACGGCAAACATGTTAAGTGCACTACTTATTGCGCGAGTTATTGAATACAATAATAAAGTATTGATAAAATATTATTACTGTTATGCAGGTGTGCTTAAACTTGCGAAGGATTGGGCGAATGCTAAAGATTTGCAGGAGAATTATCTTATGACATTGAACGATGAACATAGTGAGAGTCCTAAAAGTTTTACGCCAATAAAAGTAAGACGACGTCCAACATCTTCTAAAAGTGCTGTAACTGTAAAAAGTGCTGCGCCCGTAAAAAGTGCTGCGCCAGTAAAAGAAATATCAGATGAGTATTTAAGCTCAGATTTGCCTGAAACAGAATTATCAATTGCCGATTTTTCGCGTAAACATGCGAATCCTAAGCGTTGGTGGATATATTTAGGAATATTATTGCTCGCAATTGTTCTACCGTATTGGGTTGGACGCACTCTTGCTGTTCAATATACGTCGTGGGTTGTTTCGCATTGTGCAGGACTGTCTGCTCAAGGAGTAGTTTTTATTTCCTGGGTTATTACAGTTGCTGCTTTTACAAGTCTTGCAATGGCTTTAATTGAATCAAGTAGCTGGGTTTGGAGATTTATTTTTGTGGTGTTCCTAGCTTTTGAACAGCTTATTGCGGGATTGTGTATGTTAAGTATGAGTTTTTGGTATTCAACTTACGTAGTTTATGGTCATGCTTCCGGGCTTGCTAACGCAGCTAATCTTGGCATTATTTCTGCAGGATTTGCTGTGGCTGTTTTTGCCGTATTGTTCGTTGGCTTGCTTGTTATTATTCCTAAAAAATCGCGTTTAAATGTACTAACTCGCAGCTGGGCATCTTTTATTATGTTTTACGCTGTTGAAGTTTTGGCAATTCTAGTTGTGCTATTTGGTGGCTTTATGACCGCAATGTAATATTTTGTACGGCAAATTTTGATTAACAATAACAACTTGTTGACGATAATTGTATCTAGTGCTATACCGAGTGATGTATATGCTCTTCTTTAAAAGAAAGTGGCTTTATTATGAAACGATATAGCAAAAGCATTTTTACGGCTTTAGTTTCTCTTTGTTTATCATTGTTTTTATTTAAGGTCTAATGAACATTACGGTGGGAAGACTCGTTGGGTTGGTTTGCAGAGTCTTTACTAAAAGATTTTTAGATATAGGTGTATATGAAATTACATATTGGTTTATTTCACAGTAATCGAGACAATAAGCGCTGGTATATTGCATTGCGATGCGTGGCAGTGTACATCATTGTATGGCTATGCGTTTTTAATATGTTAAATGGCGCAAAAGAATCGTACTATCAACAATATTACGATTTGGATTATGCTCTTGATATTGATGGGTCAATTACAGAATCGTTGGAAATTGCTCATAAAAAATCTCCTGGCCATGAACCTAATATACAAGAATCTGCTCCACTTTCATGTAATGATTGTCAAGATAAGCTGTCGGACGAAGGTGTACCACTGATAACCACAATGCTTTTTGATTATTTCAAATTTAAGAACGCGACGAGCAACATTACAAAAGCAAAATATGAATTGTTTGATCACTCACTGTCTATATCTGATACGTATGTGACGCATAATTATGAATATGATTAAAAGATGTCATATGCGTATTTCAACTTGTTGACGAGTGGTTGTATAATAGAGATTCGGCGTGTAACGCCCGCGGATTGAGAGCGCTACAACAGAAGGTTGTGGCACCGCGCAGTGATATTAAGGAGGACGCCGTGGCATTAACGGCTGAAGATAAGAAGAACATTATCAACGAATACGCGACGCACGAGGGTGACACGGGTTCCCCAGAAGTGCAGGTCGCTTTGCTTAGCAAGCGCATTGCTGACCTTACTGAGCACTTGAAGGAGCACAAGCACGATCATCATTCTCGTCGCGGCTTGTTGCTCATGGTTGGTGACCGTCGCCGTCTTCTTGATTACTTGAAGCGAGTTGACATCAATCGCTATCGTTCTTTGATTGATCGACTCGGCTTGCGCCGATAGTCTTTTAGCCCGGGCTTAGCTCGGGCTTTTGTATATATTTATATATACATAATTGAAAGCATAATTTAAAATTGAATCATAACTAAAGATTGAAGAATAATTTAATATTAAAATAATTTAAGATTGAAGCATAACTAAATACGGATGATTGAAGTAACCGAAACAAAAAACACTACGAAATATTGGCGTGAAGGATTGCGAAAAATCGTTAGGGATAATAACAACGCGAAGTCGCCAATGTTATTACGCATGTTGGTTGATTAGGTAAGTTAAGAAAAGGAGGAACCCGTGGAGGGTCCCGAAATTAAGGCTGTAGAAGCCGTTATTGATAATGGTTCATTTGGTAAGCGCACGCTGCGCTTTGAAACTGGTCGACTCGCACAACAGGCAGACGGTGCTGTTGCTGCCTACTTGGATGACGATTCCATGATTTTGTCGACGACGACTGCAGGATCTAGTCCGAAGGAAAATTACGATTTCTTCCCACTTACTGTTGATGTGGAAGAGAAGATGTATGCCGCTGGAAAGATTCCAGGTTCGTTCTTCCGCCGTGAAGGACGTCCTTCTAACGAAGCAACATTGGCATGCCGAATTATCGACCGCCCATTGCGCCCACTGTTCCCACACACTCTTCGTAACGAAGTGCAGGTTGTGGAAACTATTTTGTCTATTAATCCTGACGATGCTTACGATGTAATCGCTTTGAACGCGGCTTCTGCATCTACTATGATTTCTGGTTTGCCATTTGAAGGCCCAGTTTCTGGTGTTCGTTTAGCTTTGATTGACGGCCAGTGGGTTGCTTTCCCACGTTGGAGCGAACGTGAGCGTGCAGTATTTGAAATTGTTGTGGCTGGCCGAGTGATTGAAAACGGCGATGTTGCTATTGCAATGATTGAGGCTGGCGCCGGCAAGAACGCTTGGAATTTGATTTATAATGAAGGCCAAACTAAGCCGGATGAGGAAGTTGTAGCCGGTGGTTTGGAAGCTGCAAAGCCATTTATTAAGGTTATTTGCGACGTTCAAAATGAGTTGAAGCGCATTGCAGCTAAGGAAACCAAGGAATTCCAGCTCTTCCCAGAATATACGGACGAACTTTACGCGCGTATTGACGAAATCGCACACAAAGACTTGGATGAGGCTCTTTCTATTGCAGAAAAGCTTCCTCGTCAAGATCGCATCGCTGAAATTAAGGAAGGCGTGCGTGCTGCAATCGCAGAAGAATTCACTGATATGGACGAAGCTGAGAAAGAAAAGGAACTCGGCAACGCGTTTAAAGAATTGCAGCGTCAAATTGTTCGTCGTCGTATTTTGACGGAAGATTACCGAATTGATGGACGTGGTTTGCGCGATATTCGTACACTTTCTGCAGAAGTTGATGTTGTGCCTCGCGTTCACGGTTCTGCACTCTTCCAGCGCGGTGAAACCCAGATTTTGGGCGTAACAACTTTGAACATGCTTAAGATGGAGCAGCAGGTGGATGCGCTTTCTGGCCCACAGACTAAGCGCTACATGCACAACTACGAAATGCCTCCATACTCCACTGGTGAAACTGGCCGCGTTGGCTCTCCAAAGCGTCGCGAAATTGGCCACGGTGCTTTGGCAGAGAAGGCTTTGGTTCCAGTTTTGCCAGGCCGCGAAGAGTTCCCATATGCTATTCGTCAGGTTTCTGAAGCTATTGGTTCTAACGGTTCCACTTCTATGGGTTCCGTTTGTGCTTCTACGCTTTCACTTCTTGCTGCTGGCGTTCCTTTGAAGGCTCCAGTTGCTGGCATTGCTATGGGCTTGGTTTCTGGAGATGTTGATGGAAAGCATATCTTCAAGACTTTGACTGATATTCTCGGTGCTGAAGATGCATTTGGTGATATGGACTTTAAGGTTGCTGGTACTTCCGAGTTCATTACTGCTTTGCAGCTCGACACTAAGCTCGATGGTATTCCTGCAGACATTTTGGCTGCCGCTTTGCAGCAGGCTCACGAAGCTCGTGCAACTATTCTTGAAGTTATTAACGAGTGCATCGATTGCCCAGCAGAAATGAGCCCATTCGCTCCACGCATTATTACAACCACAATTCCTGTTGATAAGATTGGCGAAGTCATTGGCCCTAAGGGCAAGATGATTAACCAAATTCAGGAAGAAACTGGTGCTGAGATTGCTATTGAAGATGATGGTACCGTTTATATTGCTTCCGAAGGCGGCGAAGCTGCTCAGAAGGCAAAGGAAATCATTGATTCTATTGCAAATCCTCGCGTTCCAAAGGCTGGTGAAACTTTCACAGGTAAGGTTGTGAAGACTACGAGCTTTGGTGCTTTCGTTAATTTGACTCCTGGAACTGACGGTTTGCTTCACATTTCGCAAATTCGCAACTTGGCTAATGGTGAGCGAATTGACACTGTGGAAGATGTGCTTAAGGAAGGCGATAATGTTGAGGTTATCGTTCAAAGCGTAGATGAGCGCGGCAAGATTTCCTTGGCAATCCCAGGTTTTGAAGATCAAGAATCTTCTGCTCCAGCTCCTCGCGAAAATCGTGGCCGCGGTTCTCGTGACGATCGCGATTCTCGTAATGATTACCGCGGTGGACGTGGCCGTCGAGATGATCGCGACAGCCGTGATCGTTCGGATAGAGATGATCGTCCACGTCGTCGCATGCGTGATGATCGCGATGATCGTGACGACCGTGACAGCCGTGACAGCCGCTATTCCGATCGTGACAACCGTTACGAAGATCGCAATTCTCGTCGAGATGATCGTCGTTCGGATCGTGCAGATCGTTCGGAGCGCGACGACCGTTACGCTGACGGCGATTTTGATGACCGTCCGCGCAGGTCTTCTCATCGCGATGACCGTTACGAGGAGCGTGACGAGCGCGACAATCGCGACAATCGCGCAGATCGTGACGATCGTGCAGAGCGCGACGAGCGCAATAGCCGACGCAATTCGGAAGCTCGCCGTGGCTCCGATCGCAATCTTCGCTACGCTGCAGATGACGATCACTATGATGAGTATCGTTCTGCTCGCGAAGAGCGTACCGAGCGTCCTCGTCGTCGCGTGCGCCGCGATTTTGACCCATTTGAGGAAGATTAATCGCATAAAATTATCGAAAAGTAAATGCTAATCGGTAATAAATAAATAAATTAATAACTTACGAAATGCCTTCAAATTGCGCTTGCATTTGGAGGCATTTTAAAACTGTTTAGATAAGAGGTAAATATGGTTATGCATCGTACACTGGGGTCGTTTGACACAACAGCCATTGGCTTTGGCGAAATGCCGCTTACAATCGAAAACAATCTTGGACACAGCATGGGCATTGAAACCGTTCATGCAGCTCTTGATGCTGGCTGTACGCATATTGATACCGCATGGGCGTATTACTGCTCTGGTGGTGAGGAGCAAACTGGAGAAAAGCTTGTTCGTGAGGCTTTAGAAAGCTGGAAGGGCAATAAATCTTCTATTTTAGTTGCAACAAAAGTAGGTCATTTCCGTAACTTTACGGATGGCCGCCCAACGTGGGGCAAGGATGGCAAGCCGGAGCATTTAATCCGTCACGCAAAAGAGTCAGCTATGGCACTTGGCGTAGATACTATTGACTTGCTTTACTTCCACAGGCCAGATCCAGAAGTTCCATACAACGAATCCATTGAAGCAATGCAGCAGCTGCTTGATGAAGGAGTTGCTCGAGAAATCGGAATTTCTAACGCTTCTGTGGAACAAATTGATATTGCGCGCAATATTTTAGGAGAAAAGCTAGTAGCAGTGCAAAATCAATATTCTCCAGTTCATTTAGAGAATGAGGATACTTTGCAATATTGCGAAAAGCTTGGAATTGCTTTCGTTTGCTGGAGTCCTCTTGGTGGATTCCGTCATCCGTATGACGAGCATCTTTTCGATCCATTCCGCAAAGTTGCCGAGAATCATGGCGTAAGCTACCAGCAGGTAGTTTTGGCTTGGGAGCTTGCAAAAGGTGAGCACGTATTTGTGATTCCAGGAGCGCACAGGCCTGCAACTATTCTCGACAGCTTAAAAGCTTCAGATTTGAACTTAAGCGATGAAGAATTGGCTTATTTAGGGTGAAAGAAAGTAACATATGCAACAAACAAGCGTAACTGGCATGCCGCTGCCGCATGAAGATAACGAAGGCAAGCCAATTCCTGTAACTATTCCAGTTGCATTAGGAGCTCGCGCTCATGCAGTTTTTACTACTAGATTGGGTGGCATCTCTGAAGGTTCATTTGCTTCGCTTAATTTAGGCGGACGTGCAGGAGATAGTGAGGAAGCTGTTACAAGCAATCGCGCAGCATTACAGCGTGCGTTACAAGCAGACTTATCTTTAGTTGCTCAAGTGCACGGAAATGAAGTTTTTGACGCGGATACTGTAGTTGATTCATGGAATACGCCTTACGGATTCGACGCAACTGGTTTTGCGGATTCCAAATTGCGTATTGAATCAGATGCGCAAGTTTCTACAGCCTACTCGCTTGCTTTGGGAATGTTTGCAGCCGACTGCTTGCCTGTTCTACTTGCGGACGACGAAGCTGGAGTAATTGCAGCAGCGCATTGCGGAAGAAAAGGATTAATGGCTGGAGTTCTTGATTCTGCTATTGAAGCAATGTGTAAAAAAGGTGCTGAACGCTCGCGAATAAACGCTGTTTTAGGCCCATGCATTTGCGGAAACTGCTACGAAGTTGGCGAAAGTATTGCGCTCGATTTTGAAAAACGCTACCCACAAACCGTAACAAAAACTCGTTTCGGCGGAATCGGCATTGATATTGCTGAGGCTGCTCGAATTGACTTAGCTCTCGCAGGAGTTGCAAATATTGTTGACGCAATGCCTCGAGTTTATGCAGCAACGCAATATTTGCGTGAAGATGAGGAATTGCGCACAATTTGCGAAGTAGACGGTGAAGGAGAATCTTTGCCGGAACGTTTGCAAAATTTGCAAAACCCAATGTGCACTTTGGAAAATCCTCTGTGGTATTCGCATAGGCGCGCTCAACTTGCTGGAAAATCGCATGAAGGCAGACTTCTTGCGCTTGTAATACTAGACAAGTAGCTAAAATCTTCAGAAAGTAGGCTAATATTATGAATCAAATTAACGTTGTAATTTCAGGATTTGGCCCATATGCAGATTTAGAAGTCAACCCTTCTTACGAAGTTCCATCTGCACTAGAATCTGCGGAAAATCTTGCTAAACTGCAACCTTCTGAAGATATTTGTGTAAAAGTAACGTCTGTTATGCTTCCGATTAGTTTTGCGAATGCTTGGCCTAAATTATTAGAAACAATTGAGCGCGAGCAGGCAAATATTGTAATCGCCACCGGCGCAAAGCACACTGCGCGAGGTGTGCAGCTTGAAAGATGCGCAACTAATGTTATTGATGCTAAAAAGCCGGATGTAGATAATAGTCGCCCGCAAAAAATGCCGATTGTTGAAGATGGTCCTGCAGCTTACTGGACGAGGCTGCCTTTGCGAATGATTTTGCAGCGTTTTGCTCACGACTCAATTGCATCTAATTTAAGCTCCGACGCAGGAACGTACGTGTGCAATTCTTTGTTTTATCAGCTTTTGCACTGGGCGGCTAAAGATAATAAGCGTGTTCTTGCCGGTTTTGTGAGTTTTCCTCCGGTCGTAAGTTTGCACGATGCTAGAAACGGTTTGCCATTAAAACAGCAGATTGAAGCAGGGCAAGATATTGTGCGTGAAGCAGTCAGATATTATATGCAACCTTCTGCAGAAGGAATGTTATTAAAGTAGTTGTTACTAAATTATTTGTTACTAAATTATTTGTTACTAAATAGGTGATGATAAATTAGTTGTGTGAGCTTAGCAAAAACGTGCGCAACACACGAGTATTTTGCGCTCTTAAGTGATAGCGTTGATGCTGATGGCGTAGGCACACAGTCGGTGCAGCTTACTGGGGGCTTGTGAAAGGAATATTATGGCAACGGATTTATTCCCAACCGCGTTGCGTGGTTACGATAAAGACAAGGTAAATGAGGCCTTTGCTAACTATGAGCGTACAATTTCGCGTTTGCGTGAACAAGTGCGTTCCAGTGACGAATCAATTTTGCAATTGCAAGCTCAATTGCAAGAAGAAAAAAATAATGTAAAGCGCGCCAAAAGCGGAAATACTTTCGCATCTTTGGGTGCAAATGCGCAACAATTACTAGCATCTGCAGAACAAACAAGTGCACAATTACTTGAGCGAGCAAAGCAGGATGCTGCGTCAATCAAAAAGAATGCACAAGCTCAGGCTGGAACATTACTTAATAACGCTAAATTAGATGCAGCTCACTTAATGCAGGAGGCACAAACTAAAGCCGACACAATGCTTTCAAACGCTACGCAAAAGTCGACTCAAATGATGCAAGCTGCTCAAGAAGATTCTGCACGTTTGCGAGATACTACAGCAAAAGACGTGCAAGCGCAAAAAGATGCTGCAGAATTAGCTTTGCAAAATGCTCAAGAGGAGCACACTAAGCGCATGGCTTCTGAGCGCGCTCAGCAAGAAAGCAATATTTCCCAGCTTAAGTCGGAAGCTGCTCAAAAAATTGCAGAACAGCGTGCGGCTGCAAACGAAGAAATTGCACGCGCAAAGGCTGAAACTAATGATCAAATCGAATCTGCGTTGGCAGAGGCGAATAAAAAGTTGGCAGATATGCGCGAACATGCTTCTAAGATGATGGCGGATGCTCAGCGTAAGGCTGGCGAAATTACGGATGCTGCCGCGGCAAAAGCTCAGGAAATTGCGGATGATGCTCAAGTTGAGCGCACGCGTACGTTAAGCCAAGTTAGTGCAGAAGTTGAGCAGATTCGTGCAGATATTGCTGCCCAGCAGGAAGAAGCAACTAAGAAGGTTGACGCTTTGCTTTCTGGCTTGAAGGAAAAGGAGAGTGCAGCTCAAGAAGAAGCCGATGCTTTGGTGGCTCGCGCGAAAACTGTGCATCAAGAAGCTGACGAATATGCGGCGCAAACGCATCAGGCTGCAGATAATCAGGCTGCTGATATTGTGCGCAAAGCTATGCAGGAAGCGACTGCTCAGGTTGAAGAGCGTAGGGCTGCAGCACAGCAGGAATTAGATGGTATGACTGCGCGCTTGAGCCAATTGCAGCATCGCGAGGCAACTATTACGCAGCGAGTTACAGAATTACGTTCGCTGTTTGCAAACGCGTTCTCTGGTTTTGATTTTGGAGATGCTCAGCAGGATCAGCCTGTTCAGCAGGCTTCTGACGATGTTGACGATTCTGCGGATGCGAAATCTTCTGCCGAAGCAAAGAAGGCTCAGCGAGATGTTCAGGCTGCGTTAGCGGAATCTAACGAATCTGACGAATACAGTGAATATGACGAATCTCAAGAAAATTAGTAAAATAAGTTTTCTAAACAAATTTTAACTAAATAATTAATAGGAAAGGTAAGAATAGTGACTGAGATCACCGCTTTAACTGATGAAGCATTGCAAGGTTTGCGTGAGGATTTTGACGCAAATCCGTTAAACCGTTTAGCTATGAATGGTGTGACTGCTGCTGGTATTGATAAGGTTGCGCGTAATTATGACCGCGCTCGCTTGTTGCAGCGTCGTTTTTCCACGATTGTTGACAACGGTGATGCTACGCATCAGGATCGTTCTGGACGCTGCTGGCTGTTTAGCTCGTTGAACGTGGCTCGTTTTATTGCTAAAAAGTCGCTTGGTTTGAAGGAATTTGAGTTTTCTCAGAACTACGCAATGTATTACGACAAGCTTGAGCGAATTAACTACTTCTTGAAGGATGTTGCGGCTTTGGTTCGCGCGGGCGAGCCTTCAGATTCTCGTTTGATTCAGCATTTGTTGCACGACGTTATGGGCGATGGTGGTCAGTGGACCATGGCTATGAACGTTTACAAGAAGTATGGTGCTGTTCCTAAAGATTTGTTCCCAGAAACCGCTTCTTCTAAGAATACTGGCGCTATGAATACACAGTTGCGTGCGCTTTTGCATACTGCTGTGGCTCATATGTATGCTAATGCTACTGAAATTGATGAGATTATTGCAGACGCTACTGCTGCAGGTCATAGGATTTTGACAATTCACTTGGGCGAGCCACCTAAGAGCTTCGATTGGGAGTGGACTGATAGCGACGGCAAGTTCCATCGCGATGGTGAGATTACGCCAGTTGAGTTCTGGAAGAAGTATGTGAACGCTGGTCTTGAGGATTATGTGTGCTTGGTTGACGATCCTCGCGCTGAGCATCCTAAGGGCAAGAAGATTGCTATTGAGCATTTGGGTAATGTTGCCGGCGGAGACGCAACCGAGTATTTGAACGTGCCAAACCAGTTTATGAAGGATTGCGTGCGTAAGATTTTGGTTGAGAAGGGCATTCCGGTTTGGTTTGGTGCTGACTGCCATCCTATGATGGATCGCGAGAATGGCGCTTGGGCTACGGATTTGTTCGAGTATGGCCGCGTTTATGGCGTTGATTTTGATTTGGATAAGGAAGCGCGTGTGCGTTTTGCTGATTCTGCGATGAATCATGCTATGGCTTTTGCTGGCGTGGATGTTGCTGATGATGGCACGACTACTCGTCGTTGGCGCGTTGAGAACTCTTGGGGCACTGACATTGCGGATAAGGGTTACTTTACGATGAGCGACGATTGGTTTACTGAGTATGTGTATGAGGTTGCAGTGCCGAAGAATCTGCTTCCGGAAGAATATCGCAAAGCACTAGAAGAACCAGCAATCGTTTTGCCGGCGTGGGACCCAATGGGCGCATTAGCATAGCTTGAAATCATTAGGATTTCAAGCTAACCTAATGTGCCGAGCTTGCTCAAAGTTGAAAGCACACCGTGCTTTCAACTTTGAGCAAGCTCGGAGGTGTTTGCATCTTTATTCAAGATGCAAACACCGGCCACACCAAGTTAGGTTGGACTCTCTGCGCGAGTTCGGCGGTGCGCGTTCTAAAAACGCGCACCGACCGCACCAAGCATTGTTTTTTATAGGATGGTGAACAAATGTCTTCTACGGCTGAGCAGCGTACTTCTCGCGCGGTAAAGAAGGAAGTTGAGGAGGGGCGCAACCCTCTTAACTCTGCGAAGTTCCAGCGCTGGGAGGACCAGGTTGGTGTGGATCGCATTATCAACCGCCGCGTGCTTGAGCTTGAGCCGCTTCCAACTCCTGCTCAGGTGCTTGGCGAGTTGCCGTTGTCGCCGTATGCGCAGGATATTGTTGCTGAGTCTCGCGATGAGATTCGTGGCTGTTTGAATGGTGACGACGACCGTTTGCTGGTTATTGTTGGCCCGTGTTCTGTGCATGATCCTAAGGCTGCTCTTGATTATGCGAATCGTTTAGCTAAGTTGCGTTCGGAGCTTGAAGATGAGCTTCTTATTGTTATGCGCGTGTATTTTGAAAAGCCGCGCACGGCTCTTGGCTGGAAGGGTTTGATTAACGACCCAGATATTGACGGAACGCATGATATTCATAAGGGTTTGCTTCTTGCGCGTAAGACTTTGCTTGGTGTGTTGGATGCTGGTTTGGCTGCTGCTACTGAGTTTTTGGAGCCGACTAGCCCTCAGTTTATTGCGGATGCTGTGAGTTGGGGAGCGATTGGTGCGCGTAATACTGAGTCTCAGATTCATCGTCAGCTTGCTAGTGGTCTTTCTATGCCGGTTGGTTTTAAGAATGCTACTGATGGTTCTGTTTCTGCTGCTGTGAATGGTTGCTTGGCTGCGAGCCAGCATCATACGTTCTTTGGTATTGATCATCTTGGTCGCGCTTGCGCTGTTCAGACTCTTGGCAACCCGGATTGCCACGTGGTTTTGCGCGGATCTAGTAAGGGCCCGAATTATGATGCTGCGTCGGTTGCTTCTGCTGTGGCTTCAATTCGTTTGCGTTTGGGCACTGGTTGTGTGGCTTCCCATGGCGTTGTTGTGGATTGTTCGCACGGTAATTCTGGCAAGGATGAGCATCGTCAGATTGAGGTTGTGCGCGAGATTGCGGATCGTTTGGCTGCTGGCGAGCAGGGCATTAAGGGCGTTATGATGGAAAGCTTCTTGCAGGGCGGAAGCCAGGATCCTGCTCCTTTGAGTGAGCTTGAGTACGGCAAGTCTATTACGGATCGTTGTATTTCTTGGGAAGATACTGCCGATTTGTTAAGAACTTTAGCTAAATCTGTTGCAACACGCCGTAGAGATTAGAGACTAGAGAGTAGAGATTGTAGTAAGATAATCTCAATTTACTTCTACTAGGCTTATATTTTACTGTATTTGCCAGTTAAGTTTTGCACTATATTTTGCGTACAAGGGAGTGTGTTGAAATGTATAACAAAGACTTGAATAAAGCGAATAAAACAGATAAAGCGAATAAAGGTTTTGCGTGTAAAGCGTTTCCGATTGTGAAATATGTGCTGTTTGCTTTGATTGCAACTGGTGTTATTTTGCTTGCTTTTGCATGGTATCGTGGCACTCACAGTGCTGGGTATACGCTTGTGACAGATTCTGCATTGTGGTTTAGCGTTTTTATGCCGTTTGTAACTGGAATCGTTTTGCTTATTTTTGCTCGCGGATGGCGTCGCATTGTTGGCACTTTAGTTTGTGTGTTGCTTATAGCTGGATTTTTCACTTTTCTTGCTTTGCAAGATCAAATTATTGCGTTTTTCAATGTTCCTGTTGTGAATCCTTGGTTTGATTTTCAGTGCGGCGCATTGCTGAAGATTGCTACTTTAACTTTTGTTATTATGACTTTAGTATGCGTGTTTTTGGTTAAGAATAACGATAAATGCGTAAGTAGCGAAGTAAAAAAAGGATGATTCTTAATGTCTAATACTGAAAAACTTGCGGAAACTGATATTACTAAAGTTGCTATTGTTGGCGCTTTAGAGGAGGAAGTTGCGCATATTGCTAGCGCGCTTGAAAACGTGACTCACGATAAGTCTGCAAGTCTTGACGTATCTTGCGGCACTCTCGACTCTGCGGATGGTAGAAAAATCGAAGTCGCGGCTACGGTTGGCGGAATGGGCTTAGTAAATGCTGCTGCAACTGTGCAGTATCTTATTGACGCATACAATCCTCAAGCCGTAATTTTTTCGGGTATTGCTGGAAATCTTAATAAAAATTTGCATACGAACGATGTTGTTCTTGGAAAAACTGTAAAATATCTCGATACTGATATGCGCTTAATTGGCCAGTGGAAGCCGTTTGCAAGCGAGTTTCATTCGGATGATTATCTTCTTAAAGTAGCTAGCAAAGTGCTTACCGATATGAAAATCACACATATTGCTGGAACGATTGCGTCCGGCGGATATTTCGTTGATTCTCCAGAAAAAGTTGCGGAAGTAATTGCAGCTACTCAAGCCGATGCTGTGGAAATGGAAGGCGCTGCCGTCTTGCACGTAGCTGCGCGTAACGACGTTCCTGCTTTGGTTGTGCGCGCAATGAGCGATAATGCAGACACAAAATACGAGGATTTTCACACTTTTGACATTTCCGAATATGCAGACACTGCTGCAAGAATTACGGTAAATATTCTTCGCAATTTGTGAGATTTCGACACGCCGAGGCGGTCGCCGACCTTCATTTTGATTAGCTCGCGTTAAATATAGCGCCAAATACCGCCATTTTTGATACCCACTTTGTTTTTGCCGGTGCGGTTTAACCCACCTATTTATGATGGTTGCGTTAATAAAAAAAGATAGGGATTAATTAAAAGAATGCGCCCAATTCGCAAATATGGCTATAGGAACGCGAAAATGTGGTGGGGTGCAAGGCAATTCTTCGCGAAAGGAAAGAAGAATATGCGTAACAATATGAATAAGTCAAATATGAACAAATTGAATATGAATAAAAGCGCACTTAAGTTCCGTAGTATTGCTGCTGCGGCGCTCACTTTCGGCTTGTGCGCAACTTGCGCTGCTTGCGGCGACAATAGTCCAGCAGACAACAACAACGCAACCGGCGCGCAAAATGCAAAAATTTCCGGCAATTTCCAAGGCTCTGGCGCTTCTTCACAGCAGGTTGCAGTAGAAGCGTGGATTGCAGGATTCCAATCAAAAAACAACGGTGTAAAAATCGCTTATAATCCAACAGGCTCTGGCGCAGGAGTTACAACATTTATGACCGGTGCCACAGCTTGGGCTGGTTCAGACAAGCCGCTAAGCGACGACGAGGTAGAAAAGTCAAAGTCGGTTTGCGCAAATGGTACTACAGCTTTCGACGTTCCAGTATATGTATCTCCAATCGCTGTAATCTTTAATCTAAAAGGCGTTTCGGATGCCGGCAAGCATATTAATTTGGACGCTTCGACGATTGCTAAAATTTTCGACGGCAAAATCACGCGCTGGGATGACGACGCAATTAAATCGCAAAATCCTAAGCTAAAACTTCCTAGCACTCCAATTACGGTTGTTCACCGCTCCGATAAGTCTGGCACAACGCAGAATTTCTTAAGCTATGTGAAGGATGCAGCTCCGGACGATTGGTCGCATGATCTTAGCGAAAACTGGCCAAATAGCGTCGGTCAAGGCGCGAAAGGCACTTCCGGTGTTGTGTCAACAATTCGTATGGCTGACGGTGCTATTGGCTACGCTGATTTTTCGCAAGTTGGTAAGCTTGGCACAGTTGCTGTGAAGGTGGGAGATACTTATAATGAGATTTCTCCGGATGCAGCGTCGAAAACTTTAGCTGATTCCGAGATTGATTCTGATGCTTCGGCAAAATATCCTAACCGCGTTGTTATGAAAATTAATCATAATACGCAAACTAAGGGTGCGTACCCGATTGTGTTGGTTTCTTACGATATTTCTTGCCCGGTTTATAAGGATTCTTCAACTGCACAGTTTGTGAAGTCTTGGCTTAGCTACGTAACTAGCGCGGAAGGTCAGAATGCTGCTTCTTCTGCTGCTGGAACGGCTCCACTTCCGCAAAATTTGGTTGGCAAAATCAACAAGTCAATTCAAGCGATTAAAACCGGAAAGTAAAACTGGAAAGTAAAAAATAAAAATCGGAAAGTAAAACTTAAAAGTAAAAACTTTTCGTAACTGATATTATGAAAAATATCAGTTAAAAAGGAGAATGATTGAGTTCTACGAAAAATGCAGCAGCAGTTGCGTATACTGCAAACGAAGCTACTCAAGTTTCTGAGAGCAATAGCAAAAATTATGCAGGCACTCATTTTGCAGACCGTCTTTTTAAAGGCGTGGCTGCAAGCTGTGGCATGCTGATTTTGCTTGTGCTGACTGCAGTTGCAGTATTCCTGCTGTTTCGCGCGTGGCCGCTAATAAGCGGGAATCATGCGCAGGTAAGTCGCGTATTTTCCGACTTTACTGGCGGTAAAGCGCACGATTTTATAAGCTACGTAGCTCCGCTTATTTTTGGTACGGTGCTTATGTCTGCGCTCGCGCTGCTGTTCGCATTTTTTGTGGCACTCGGCATTGCTCTGTTTATTTCGTATTATGCTCCTAAAAAGATTGTTCCGCTTTTAAGCGGAGTTGTTGATTTGCTTGCTGCAATTCCGTCCGTAATTTATGGTTTGTGGGGCGGATTAGTTTTGGTTCCAGCTATGTATCCGTTCTGGGATTGGGTTTCTAAACTTTTTGGCTGGATTCCGCTATTTTCTGGTCCTGCGGCGAATCCTTCCAGAAGTTCTGCAACAGTTAGCTTAGTTTTAGCTGTTATGATTTTGCCGATTATTACTTCGATGGCTCGTGACATTTTTCAGCAGGCTCCTCGCTTGCAGCAGGAAGGTGCGCTGGCGCTTGGTGCTACAAAGTGGGAGATGATTAAGTTAGCTGTTTTGCCGTTTGCAAAGTCTGGTATTGTATCTGCTTCTATGCTTGGACTTGGTCGCGCTCTTGGTGAAACAATGGCAGTTTTGATGATTTTGTCTCCTGGATTTACTTTTGGAATCAATATTTTCAAAGCTTCTCAAAATCAAACTATTGCCGCAAATATTGCAGCGCAGTATCCGGAAGCGAACGGTCTTGGAGTAAGTGCGCTTATTGCAACCGGCTTAGTTTTGTTTGTTATTTCTTTTGCAGTCAACTTTATTGCTCGCAAAATTACCGGAAAGGCGGGCGCATAAATGGAGAATCAAATTAATAAATCTGCCGCAAGTGCTGTAGATTTTGCTGAAAATAGCGCCGAAAAGTCCGCTGAAAATTCCGCAGCTCCGGTTATTGACTTCAACAAATTCCGTCCAACTAGATCTTCTATAGCCGCGCGTAAACGCAAAGATATGCTTATGCGTGTGCTGATTTTCTTGTCTTTTGTTGTGGCGCTTATTCCGCTTGTTTCTTTGCTTTTAACAACAATTATTAACGGTATTGAGCGCTTAAATCTTGACTTTTTAACGCATAACATGACTTACGTTGTGGGCGGAAATGCTACTGGAACTGGCGGTTACGGTGGTATTTTGCACGCAATTATTGGAACGCTTGAAATAACTTTAGGAGCTATGGTTATTTCGATTCCAATTGGCCTAATGTGTGCTGTTTATTTGGTTGAGTATGCTAGCGGAAATAAAATTTCGCGCATAATTAATCTACTTGTTGATGTTATGAGTGGTATTCCGTCTATTGTCGCCGGTCTGTTTGCTTTTTCTATGTTTGCTCTTCTTGCAGGTCCTGGCACAATAAATGGTTTTGAAGGGTCTGTAGCTCTTTCTCTTCTTATGATTCCAACGGTTGTTAAATCTTCTCAAGAAATGCTAAAAATTGTGCCGAACGATTTGCGCGAGGCTGCTTTAGCTTTGGGTGTAACCAAGCAGCGCACAATTACGAAAATTGTTTTGCGCACTGCTCTTCCGGGAATTGTGTCTGGCTGTATTCTTGCGGTTGCGCGCGTTATTGGTGAAACTGCGCCACTTCTTATGGCTTCAGGCTTTATTGCTTCCACGAATTTCAACTTATTCGATGGGCAAATGACTACTTTGCCTGTGTACGTTTACCAGGAATATTCCAAACTTTCTGCAAATTGCCCAGCTGATGCTCCGGCTTCTTGCGTTACAACAATTCCAATGGAGCGCGCTTGGGCTGCGGCTTTAACGCTTATTGTGTTGGTGTTGTTGCTAAATATTTTGGGGCGAGTTGTAGCTCGAGTGTTTTCTGTAAAAGCGAAGTAAGGCGAAATAAGGCGAATTAGAAAGCGAGCATAAAATGGGTCAACGAATTGATGTTAAGAACTTAAATATTTACTATGGTGATTTTCTTGCCGTAGAAGACGTAAATATTAATATTGAGCCAAATAAAGTGACGGCTTTTATTGGACCTTCTGGCTGCGGAAAGTCAACAGTTTTGCGCACTTTAGACCGCATGCACGAGATTACGCCGGGAGCGCGCGTAGAAGGCCATGTGCTTCTTGAAGGCCGCGATTTATACGGAAAAGACGTTGACCCTGTGGCAGTTCGCCGAGATGTTGGCATGGTTTTTCAGCGCCCAAATCCTTTCCCAACAATGTCTATTCGAGAAAACGTGCTTGCTGGAGTTCGCCTAAATAATCGAAAAATTGCTAAGCAGGATGCTGACGATTTAGTCGAGTGGGCATTGCGAGGTGCAAACTTGTGGAATGAAGTTAAGGACCGCTTAGATAAGCCTGGAATTGGTCTTTCGGGCGGTCAGCAGCAGCGACTTTGTATTGCTAGGGCTGTGGCTGTGCATCCGCAAGTTTTACTTATGGATGAGCCTTGTTCGGCACTTGATCCTATTTCTACGTTGGCTGTAGAAGATTTGATTAACGAGCTTAAAAACGATTACACGATTGTGATTGTGACGCATAATATGCAGCAGGCTGCGCGTGTTGCAGATTACACGGCATTCTTTAATTTGAAGGCTGTAGGGCAGCCGGGGCATTTGGAATACTTTGCAGATACGACTACTATGTTCAACAATCCTCGCAATGCTGAAGCTGAGCGTTATATTTCCGGTCGTTTTGGCTGATTTGTTATATACTTTTTTGATTTCAATGTATTTCCTTGGTCAGCACGTGCGCGTAAGGTCGGAGCTGTTCGGTTGTTCAAAGGTTTCGCAATTTTCATAATTTTGTGTGAGATTTTGTGGTGCCTTCGTTCTTCCGACGAGTCGCAGTAACCTCTGCGTGAATGCCCAAATGTAATTGCGTCCGCGATTGCTCAAGTGCTATCGCCACGCTTTTTATGGTCTTTTGCGCTTGTAAACCAAGGAACAGAGAGTTTATGGAAAAGTTCTTCCATCTCAAAGAAAACGGCACGAATGTATCAACGGAGATCACTGCAGGTCTCACTACATTCTTCGCAATGTCATATATTATCGTCGTAAATCCAATGATTTTAAGCAAAACTGGTATGCCATGGGGTGGTGTGTTCTTAGCAACAATTATTGCCGCTATTATTGGCACGCTTGTTATGGGCTTATTTGCTAACGTGCCTTATGCTCAGGCTGCTGGTATGGGCTTAAATGCATTCTTTACGTTCACAGTTTGCTTCGGATTGGGTTTTACATGGCAACATGCTATGTGCATGGTGTTCTTATGCGGTTTAATTAACATTCTTATTACCGTTACTAAAATTCGTAAAATGATTATTCGTGCCATCCCGACTTCGTTACAACACGCAATCGGCGGTGGCATTGGTTTATTTGTGGCTTATGTTGGCATGGTGAACGTTGACTTGATTAAGTTCACTCCAAAGGATGATAAAGCTGCAAAAGTTGGTGCAATTCCTGCAATTCCAGGTCTTGCTGTTTTGAAGAATCCAGTTCTATGGCTGTTTCTTATTGGCTTGATTTTGGCAATTGTTCTTACTGTTTTGAATGTTCGTGGATCTTTGCTTATTTCAATTGTTGTTACCACTATCATTGGTATTCCAATGGGTTTGACGACTATGAGCAACTCTGTGTCAATCATGGGTGCTTTCCATGATTTGCCAACTACTTTCTGCGCAATATTTAGCCACGAAGGCTTCCCAACGCTGTTTGCAAAACCTTCGCTCATTCCGCTTGTTTTAATAACAATCTTTGCTTTCTCAATGTCTGATACTTTCGACACTTTGGGTACCTTTATTGGTACCGGTCGTCGTACGGGTATTTTCTCTGAGGCTGACGAAAAGGCTCTGGAAAACGGCTCTGGCTTTAGCTCCAAGATGGATCGTGCTTTGTTTGCTGATTCTATTGCAACTTCTGTTGGTGCAATCTTTGGTACTTCTAACACCACTACTTACGTAGAGTCTGCTGCAGGTATTGGTGCTGGCGGCCGTACCGGTTTGACTTCAGTAGTTGTATCAATCTGTTTCGCGCTTTCTATAGTGCTTGCTCCAGTCGTTTCCGCTGTTCCTGCTGCTGCAACTGCTGGCGTGCTTGTGGTTGTTGGTTGCATGATGGCAAGCTCTTTGAAGGAAATTGCTTGGGATGATATTTCCGAAGCAATTCCTGCATTCTTTGCTGCTGTGTTTATGGCGTTCTCTTACTCCATTTCTTACGGCATCGCTGCAGGCTTCATCATGTACTGCTTGGTTATGACTTGCAAGAAGCGTGCTAAGGAAGTTCATCCAATGCTTTGGATTGTTTCCTTGCTGTTCTTGCTTGATTTCGTTGCTAATGCTGTGCTGTAAAAGTTGTTGGTACTGTAAATAAACTTACGTAGTAGAAACTTACAGAGCAGTGAAATAATGTATTTGAGGGTGTGCAATTGCGCACCCTCTTTTTATTTCTAGTTTCCACATAAATTTTTGTTGACATTGTCTTGATTTTGTATTAAACTTGCCCAACGTAAACCACAGACCGTTGGTGGAATCGCAAGATTCCTGAAATTGATGCGTCAGGCCAGCACAGGTTGAGCAAGATTTACAGCGAGTATGTTGTAAGTTTTATTTAGCACTTAGTGTGCTTCGTATGTTGCTCTGCCAGTGCGCAGGGCTTTTTTATTGCCCTGTTTAATTAAGCTTGATGTGTTTCTTTCGAACTGACGGCCGATTTAGGAAGGAACGCCATGAAGAGGCCCGAAAAGGAAGCGGTAGTTGCCGATCTTACGGAACTTTTCCGTAATGCAGACGCTGTCTACCTTACCGAGTACCGCGGGCTTACCGTTCCGCAGATTTCTTCTCTGCGTGAAAAGCTAGGCCGCGATACTTCCTACTCTGTGGCGAAGAACACGCTTGCTCGTATTGCTGCTAAGGAAGCGGGCATTGAAGGTCTTGACGAGCTTCTCGCCGGCCCAACTGCAATCACCTTTGTTAAGGGTGATTTCATTGAGGCTGCTAAGACCTTGCGTGATTTTGCCAAAGAGAATAAGACTCTCGTCATCAAGGGCGGTTTCGCAGATGGAACTGTTTACGATGCCGAAGGTGCAAAGCAGCTTGCAGACTTGAAGTCTCGCCCACAGTTGCTTTCCGAAATGGCCGGCGCGCTCAAGGGCACCATGTCTAAGGCCGCCTACCTGTTCAACGCATTGCCAACCAAGACGGTGCGTACTATCGACGCTTTGCGCGAGAAGCAGGAAAAGGCCGCTTGATTCCCTTGCAGCTTGCTGCATGAGACCAACCAATAATAAAAATGTTATGGTCGTAAGGCACACCGTGTGCCTGGCCAAGTAAGAAAGGAAGCCAATTATGGCTAAGCTCACTAGTGAAGAGCTTCTTGAAGCTTTTGGTGAAATGACCCTCGTTGAGCTCTCTGAGTTCGTCAAGGCCTTTGAAGAGAAGTTCGACGTCGAGGCTGCTGCCCCTGTCGCCGCTGTTGCCGCTGCTCCAGCTGCTGCTGGCGCTGCTGAGGAAGAGAAGGACGAGTTCGACGTCGTTCTCACCGCTGCTGGCGACAAGAAGATTGCAGTCATTAAGGCTGTTCGCGCTTTGACCAACCTCGGCTTGGCTGAAGCTAAGGCTCTCGTTGACGGCGCTCCAAAGCCAGTTCTCGAGAAGGCTAAGAAGGAAGATGCCGAGAAGGCTAAGGCTGCCCTCGAAGAGGCCGGCGCTTCCGTGGAACTTAAGTAGTTCTAGCTTTTTATTACTTTGCGTGTAGCGGCAGTTTTATGCGTGTGCGCATAGTGAATAAGGCGGTAGGATTTATTCCTGCCGCCTTTTTTATTGCGCGTTTGTTGGCAGAGAAAATGGGTTATAGGCCAAAAAGTGTGTAAAGCTAGTCTGATGAATATTCTGTGGAATAAGCCACAAGTCTCAACACTGTTAAAAACTCAGTCAACAAACTGAGAAATTAACACTGATAGCCCAAATACCGTTACTAACTCAGCTAACAAACTGAGAAAACAACGGTTATGTGTTACTGGTGCAGTATGTAGACTGCGTTAGTAACGAAAAAGTGTGATTTATCGTTACTCGCGCAGTACGTAATCTGCGTTAGTAACGAATAGGTGATGAGAGAGCTTGCGGCGCGTGTGGTCTCCGCGCGTGTCGCGCTGTGAGTGGCGGTTTTTCAAGGCTTTGCGGGCGGTGCGGGGGAGTTGCCGCGAGTTTCCTGAGAGTTTTCTGAGAAAAATCTTTGAAAATCTTGAAATAGTATTTTTTACGATTAAACAGTGTAGTTTGTTGTATTTTTTATGGTTTTACGAGCTTTTACTGGAATATTTTTGTAATTTTGATGATATTTTCTTTGTTGAATGCTTGTTTTTGCTCTTGACTTTTTCGAACGGGGGGGGGGTATGTTAATAACAGCTTTCAGCTAGATGCTCTATCTGAAAGTTATCCACAAGAGATTGATTTTGTGGGTTTATGTTTTTCACCATGTGTTTTAAACGTGGTGGAGAAGAAGAAAGGAAAATATTATGTTTAACAAGAAGGCTATCGCCGCACTCGCTGCTGGCGCCACCCTCGTTTCTGGCTTGGCTTTTGCTGCTCCAGCAATGGCTGAGGCTAAGTTACCTGCGGATGCTATTGAAAATGCTAAGAAGCAGGAACAGGCTGATAAAGATGAGTTGGCTAAAAAGGTTGAAGAGAACAAAGCTAAGGAAAATAAGGCAGTTTTAGATAATCTCGATAAGTCCAAGGCTTTTGACAACTTCCTTAACGGTTCCGAAAAGGGAGACATTGTAAATGGTGCTTTGAGCACCTTGAATGGTCGTGGTGCTGCAGAGGTTTCAGCGGCTAGGTCCAAGGCTAATGAAGCTACTGCTGCTTTGAATGCTTTGAAGGCTAAGTGGGCTGATATATTGGCTCAGGCTGATTATCTTGACGCTGAAGGTGAACATGAAGCTGCTGCTGCTTTGCGTAAGTCTTACTACACTAATGTTCCATTCTTAGATAGTATTTCTGCTGCTACTAAGACTGAGAAGGAAGCCAAGGATGAGCTTGCTAAAGCTGAGAAGGCTTACAAGGAAAGTAAGGAACGCTTTGCTAAGTTCTTGAACAATCTTGGTGGCAAGAAGGCCGATGTTAAGAAGTCTGATAAGAAGTCTGACAAGAAGGCTGACAAGAAGGCTGCTCCATTGGCTAAGACCGGTGCTGCTGTAGCTTTGGCTGCTGTTGCTGCTTCCGTGCTTGCTGGCATGGGTGCTGCTCTTCGCAAGATCCGTCACTAAGCTTTTAACACGTTAATCGTGTTGATTGTTTAATGGTTTGTTTGTGAGCGTGCTGTATGTGAGTATGGTGCGCTCACTTGTTAAATCTTTCACTCAACGTGCTGCAAGGGCTTTATGTTCTTGCAGCGGGTTTGCTTTCGGGCTTTTGCATGATTCTACTGTTTTGCCAAATCTCTTTCTTCACGGTAGTGTTGTGCGCTGGTTTTCGGGGGCGTGACTGTTGAGTGTTTGGCTGGCTTGTTTGTTAGGGAAACGAGTCGGTTTTGTTAAAGGGCTTGGGTTTGGTGCTACTAGGGGCATCAGACTCCAGGCCCTTTCTTTTTATGCGTCTGTTTGCGTGGTGTGAGTGCTGCTTGTTGGTGCGATGCGACCAAAACGGCACGCGCGTGAGTAGTTTATGTCGCCACTGATTTGTCTACGACGAAACAAGTGGCTTGATGTTGTTTATGTGTGTTGCTGGATTAGTGAATAGCGAATGCGCGTTGAATAGAATGCATTGTGCATACAATTGTGAATAAATTGTAAACATTGTTTATTTTTTGCTGATTTTTATTTTTTTTTTATCCTGCCCTTGCGTGTTTGCATAAATATTCATAGAGAAAGGGTAAAAATATGCGTAAACGAATTAGTGTAATTTCATCGATTTTATCTGCAGTCGCATTGTTGGTTTCTTTTGGTATTGGTGCGGCTTCAGCGTCAGCGTTGAGCCTTGAGAAGATTGATGGAATAGGCAAAAAGGGTGTTGGATTCCTTTCTTGTGAAAAGGTTAAAGATAATGTTTGTTACAATCCTTACCAATATAAGCTTGATAATGGTAATAGCTCATGGACTATAACGTCTATACAATATTTGTCTTTACCCGCTAACGTTAACCCTAGTGGTCATACAACACAATCAACGGCTGCTAATTTTGTTTCTATTGATGTTAGAGGCATGAAAGATGGAGATTATGTATTTTATGCAATGGATGGTCGTGAGACAAGTAAGGGTAAATTATTCGCAATTAAGTTTAAGGTCAAGCATGTCAATCCTGTTGTAAACGTAGAGCTTACAACAAGTACAGATGGTAAGAAGCAGCTGCATATTACTTTTGCGGATGATACTACCAAAGATATCGATTTAGGCGATTTGAAGAGTGAAAAGGGTGACAAGGGCGATAAGGGCGATAAGGGTGATCAAGGCCCTCAAGGTCCTAAGGGCGACAAAGGCGACCCTGGCGCTCCTGGTAAAGATGGTAAAGACGGCATCAATGGAGCAGACGGCAAAGACGGCAAGGATGCTTTAAGCGGCTACAATGTTTACTGGCTTGGTGGCGATTATGGCGTAATTTTCGTGAAGGGTAAGCCTGCACAGGGAACTGATACTCCAAACTTTACAGTTCCAAGCACAATTACAACTAATCCAGTTGAGGTACAAACGCCACAAACTCAGGCGAATAGTTCTGAGTCGGAGAGCGCTAAGCAGTCTCAAACTAATCAAAGCCAGGAAAACAATTCCAAAGCTGACGAAAAGTCTGATTCAAAGCAAAGTGCAGATACTGAGACTCAGGCTAAGCCTCAGTTGAACAAAAAGCACGATCACGCTTTGCCTCCAACTGGTGTTGGTGTAGCTTTGGCTTCGATTTCTGTGGCTGTGCTTGCTGGTGTTGGTGTTGCTTTGCGCAAAGTGCGCCGCTAGTAAGAGGTTAGCTAACAGACTAGCTAGATAATGATTTACTGCTGGCTGCTTGATTGTAACTGGCTGTTTGATGCACTAACTAATAGTGTTGCTATGTTCTAGCAGAAAGTATTTAAGGGCTTTCGCTCGCGTTCGCTTGTTTGCGTTCGCGCGCGAAGGCTCTTTTCTTTATGCACTTTCCGATTGCGTTCTGTTTTTTATGTTTTGCAGCTTGTGCAAATATCACCTCACTTCGCAAAATTAAAAAATTTTCAAATTTGCGAAGTGGGATTTGGCTAGTTTTGAGAAGTGAGATTTGTTCGGCATTAAAGCTTGTAAATCATGCTACGCCGAAACGAGCGGCTGTATGTTATAGCGAACAACTTAAACTTGCAAAAATCAAAAGTTTAGGTAATCAATAACCTAAACTTACGAAAAATAAAAGTTTAGGTCACGAATAACCTAAACTTGTAAAAAATCAAAGTTTAGGTAATAATATTTATAAGATTCGTAAGATTCGTATGTTTATAACAGTGCAATCAATGTGAGCATTTTAGGAATTGCTAAATTTTCTAAAGCGGAGTCGAGGGTTATTATGGTAAATTCGCAAAATCCGTTACTTGAAAGCGCAAATATGCCAATGCGCAGTAATCGCACTTCAATAGTCGGCAAAAATATTAAAAATCGCGATATTTATCTTAATCAGCTTATAGCTTTTAAAGATACAGAGCCTGTAAAAGTTGTGACAGGTATTCGCCGCTGTGGCAAGTCAACTCTGCTTAAACTTATGCAAGCATACCTTCTTAACTCTGGGGTTGAGCAAAATCAAATTATATCTATAAACTTTGAGTCGCTTGAGTTTCAAGATATGAGTTACAAAGACTTATACAATTACGTTAAAAGCAAGATTGAGCCTACAAAGATTGAGTCTACCAAGATTGAGTCTTCTGGTATTAAGTCTACTAAAAAAACGTATCTTTTCTTTGACGAACTGCAGCGTATAGATCGTTGGGAAGATGCAATTAACTCGTTTCGCGTAGATTTTGATTGCGATATTTACATAACTGGCTCTAACGCATACCTGCTTTCTTCGGAGTACTCAACTTACTTGTCTGGGCGGTATGTGGAAGTGAAAATGTACCCGCTTTCGTTCAAAGAGTTTGTTGATTTTCAGGATTATTCCATTGAAGAATATAAGTCTCCGCTCGGCGATTTGAAAAAAAGAGCGGTGAGCGCGAATGGCGGTAGTGTAGAGCTGGGTGATTTGTTTGCAGCTTATATGCGTTATGGCGGTATGCCTGCAATCTGTGATATTGCTTTAGAATCAGGCTTTAATCAGAGTAGCGCAATGACTTTGCTGGACGGAATTTATTCAACTGTAGTAGTTCGAGATATACTCGAGCGCGAGAAGCGCCGCGGGCAAAGGCAGATTACAGACGCCGACCTTCTTAGAAAAATAATTATGTTTTTGGCGGATAATATTGGAAACAATACGTCTTTAAATTCTATGTGCAATACGCTTTCTTCGGAAAAGTTGCTTGATTCTTCGGATAGCAATTCTTACGAATCACGCGCGCGTGGCGCTAAGCCTGCAACTCAAACTGTGTCCGCTTATGTTAGTGCGTTAAAAGAATCTTATATGTTTTATGACGTTAAGCGCTTTGATATTAAAGGTAAGGATTATTTGCGCACTCTTGGCAAATATTACATTGTTGACATTGGGTTGCGAAATTATTTACTTGGTTTTAGGGACAGAGATAGAGGGCATGCGCTAGAGAACGTTGTGTTCTTTGAGCTTTTAAGGCGCGGCTATGATGTTGCTGTTGGCAAAATAGATAATTTGGAGGTGGATTTTGTTGCGACTTCTGCTTCCGAAAAGCTTTATATTCAAGTAACTGAAAGCATGATGGACGAGTCTGTGCGCGAGCGGGAGTTAAAGCCTCTTCGTAAGATTCAGAATAATTACGAGAAGCTGGTTATTACTTTGAGCAAGGCTTTGGACGATGATTACGACGGCATTCGCGTTGAAAACATTGTTGATTGGTTGCTTAAGTAGAAGGTAGTGTTTAAGATTTCGTGGTTTTAAGGGCTTTCGCTCGCGTTCGCTTGTTTGTTTTCTCTCTTTCGTTCGCGCGCGAAGGCTCTTTTCTTTTTTCACTATAACCATCTTTTTTACCTCATAACTCTTCTTTTGTGCGTCTTATTGCCGCCTGAACCGGTGCTAGTTGTTGCTGGTTCGATGTGACCTAAACTGCTCAGCGGTGAGTAGTTTAGGTCGCTTTTGCGGAAGATTCCGGCCAAAACGACTCAGCGTTGAGTAGTTTATGTCGCCTACGCAAGAAAATACGAGCAAAACAGCACGCGCGCGAGTAGTTTAGGTCGTGAGTGAAGGCGGGTCTCCGCGCGTGTCGCGCTGTGAGTGGCGGTTTTTCAAGGCTTTGCGGGCGGTGCGGGGGAGTTGCCGCGAGTTTCCTGAGAGTTTTCTGAGAAAAATCTTTGAAAATCTTGAAATAGTATTTTTTACGATTAAACAGTGTAGTTTGTTGTATTTTTTATGGTTTTACGAGCTTTTACTGGAATATTTTTGTAATTTTGATGATATTTTCTGTGTTGAATGCTTGTTTTTGCTCTTGACTTTTTCGAACGGGGGGGGGGTATGTTAATAACAGCTTTCAGCTAGATACTCTATCTGAAAGTTATCCACAAGAGATTGATTTTGTGGGTTTATGTTTTTCACTGCGTTTTAAGCGTGGTGGAGAAGAAGAAAGGAAAATATTATGTTTAACAAGAAGGCTATCGCTGCACTTGCTGCTGGCGCCACCCTCGTTTCTGGCTTGGCTTTCGCCGCCCCAGCTTTCGCTGCAGGTTTTTCTGGCTATGGTTCCGGCACTAATGGTGACGTTACTAAGCACGGCACTACTGAACAGCTCGGTGATACTACTCAGACTGATTCCCCAGCCGTTCCTAAGAAGGCTAGCGACATGCGTTTTGGTGAAGCTTCCAAGTTCGATGAAAAGGGCATTAAGGCTACAGATTATCCAGCATATGAGAACCCAGTTTACAACGAGGGTTACAATCCTGAGTATTCCAAGCATGCTGGTGCTGTAGAAGCTAAGAACAATGAGCTTGTTCGCTTGTACAACAAGAAGATTGAAAAGATTTACGCATGCGGCACTGCAGATGCGCTTATTGCAGATAAGGCTAAGTGCGTTGCTGAGATGGAGAAGGAGAAGGAGAACTTCGTTAACAACCGTCTCCCAAGCCTTTCTACTGAGGATGTTTACGGCCCACGCGATTCCAAGAACCGCACCGTAATGAAGTCTCATCGTCCAATCGATGGAGATAAGCCAGAAGCTAAGAAGGCTGAAGATAAGAAGGTTGCTCCAGCTAAGGCTGCTGGTAAGAAGGCTGCTGCTCCATTGGCTAAGACCGGTGCTGCTGTAGCTTTGGCTGCTGTTGCTGCTTCCGTGCTTGCTGGCATGGGTGCTGCTCTTCGCAAGATCCGTCACTAAGCTTTTAACACGTTAATCGTGTTGATTGTTTAATGATTTGTTTGTGAGCGTGCTGTATGTGAGTATGGTGCGCTCACTTGTTAAATCTTTCACTCAACGTGCTGCGAATGCTGTTTAGTGTTTGTG
>NZ_ADES01000026.1 GCF_000263595.1 Gardnerella vaginalis 1500E | reverse complement strand
TAAATATAAGAAGTTTGTTCTTATGTTCAATCTTCGTAAAGATTACTACGCTCGCGGCGGCTTTGAAAAGCTCGGTGCTCCTGTTGAAGACGAGCATTACGACGGCAATGGTATTTGGCGTCAGACTTGCCAAAAGGCTATATTGCAAGCTAAGTAATTAAGTCTACTAAATCTAATAAAGTGGCCGGTGTGCTAAACAGCATGCCGGCCATTTTTATATGCAAAATTAGTGATACGTAATCAATGCAGCAAATCAATACGCAACACGTAAATAAATACGTATTAGTCAACGCGTATCAGTCAATACGCAAATCAGCGACCAATCGTAAATAAATCACTCCACTTAAGGAATAAATCAGGGTTTACATTTTGTATATCAGCAGACGGCTCAGTATGATTACTGAATACCAATAAACCAACTATTACAATAGTTGCCGCTGCACAAAGCACAGCTGGAATATACAAACGCAAAGACGATTGCTCAGCAATTGCGCAATCTTCTTCACAAGTAACATCAAGATCTTTGCTATAAGGCTTAACTCTGTGAAGCATACTCATTATTGCAATCAAAATAAATATAATAATCGAATCGCAATAGTAGCGGTACAAATTGCCACCTAAGCAGTAGTTAAGATACAGCAACAAGAAGGATGCTACTAATCCAACAACAGTCATAATATACTCAATTTTTTGCATAAACCTACGTCTTAATGTAAACAGCCACCAGAAAAGCGGAATCATCATAAGACCGAAAATCATATGCGTGTAGAAAGAATTTCCGTAGCCTTGACTATTTGCCCAAGGTATAGAAATATACGGGAAATTCTCCGAAATATTAAAAGGTTTTAAGAAATAATTAAGGAAAATATCGCGAATCTTAGTAGGGTCAAAAGATTTACTATTAAATCGCAAATCGAAATTAGTAAGTTGCTCTTCATTTCCAAAATTAAAGAAAGACTTAAAACGCAAGTAATTATAAGTTAATATTCCAGCTACGCCTACAATCGCAGGCACAAGGAAGCTTGAAGCTGCAGCAACGCGATTTAAAATACTTCGCTTTGAATCAAATAGTAGCGCAATAAACAACGGCGCTATAAAAGCAACAACCGGAATACACGCGTTTGGCCTAGATCCGCATTGCAAAGCAAGACTTATTCCAGCGAGAGCAAAAAGCGCGTACCCCACGCGCGGACGAGTTGCGTAAAGTCGCACAGCTTTAAGAGAAGCGTATACAAATAAGATTCCAAACAGTATTGCACTAAGAAGAGGCATATAGTAAAGGGATGCTGAAGATTGCAAGTAGAAGATTAAGCATCCGAATGGGAAGGCTGCTGCAGCAAGCAAAAACAGGCAGTAATTGGCGCGTATTGCAAAGAATTCAACAACTTCTTTAAGAAGAGCGAACATAGACGGAATAATAGCAACCGCAAATACTGTAACAACTAATATTGCTGAAGGAACTGCATGCGGGAAAAGCAGATTAAAAGGCAAGTAAGTGAGAAGGAACGGCACTATGCCAAAGTAGCAGTAGTAATGATTGTTGTGGAACACAACATCCCAAGGTATGGATACCCCTTTAGAGCCCAAGTCCATGCGCTCGCCCCAGCTAAACGGATTTGCAGATTCTACTAATTCTTTAGGCGGCTGCTGCAACAAAGCCAAAGAGTTTGATTTCCAAGCTTTAAGCTGTTCGGTGTACGGATTTCCGTTGACGCGATCATATAAGTCAGATGGGAACGGCACTCGTATGCCGTGACCGCGGTACACAATAAAGCACAGATAGAGCGAGAATCCCATAAGAATTGCGCATACTGTCCAAAAAACTATATTTTGCGCAAGACTGTGGCGGTCGTAGTTAAGCAAGTACCACTTTTTCTTATACACCAAGAATATAAGCGAGCTTACAACGAAAAGTATTGCCCACATTCCAAAGTTTACATGCAGCACAAAAGGCGGATTTACTGTTACAGCTTTGAGAGTAAAAGGAGCTCCGGCTTGATTAAAATGCAGCTTAGCTTTGTACGCAGTTCCGTGACTTTCAAAACGAAGAACTCTAGTATTGTGCTTTCCGGTAGACATTTGGAAAGAATCCGCTAAAGTGTAGGCGTTTGGCGCAATGCCAAAGTCTTCAATTTCCAACGTGCCGGTGACGAAAGTTGAAGGCTTTTCTTGCTGCAACTCGATTTTCAAAGCTTTAGTATTTTCGTTAATTCCGCTTAATATTACGTCTGCTCCCGAATTTGGGATAGAAATGGAATTGCCGATAATTTGCGCTTGTTCTCTGTTATTTTTTTCACCGGTTTGCTCGTTGTAACTGCTGGAATCCGGTATGATTGCTTTGCTTAAAACAAGAGGTTTTTGCGCGTAATTACGTGAGTTGTACGCAAGATAAAGGTTACTGAAGAATGCGATTGCAATAAGACCAGTTATTACAAATATTGTTACGAAAGGTAATATTTTTCGTATTGCGTCATTTTTTTCTAAAAATTTTTCTAAAAATTTTTGCAATTCCGTATTCCTAATCAACTATAAATTCTTTATGCCCTTTGATATGCAAGTATATTGCAAACTCATGATGGATGAAGGGAAATATTAGAAACGCAATAAAAGATATAGAGCAAAACAATATATAGGAAAAGATATAGAGCAAAAACGAATTTCAAAAAGTGGAGCGGACGACGGGAATCGAACCCGCGTAATCAGTTTGGAAGACTGAGACTCTACCATTGAGCTACGTCCGCAAAATAGCAACTTGTTTAAGTATACAGAAGCTTACGACATAGAGCAAGTTTGCTCGCGCGACGACCTACCTTCGCGCTTAGAGCGTAGCGCGCGAAGGTAACTCGGAGCGGAAACTCGCTTAAGTTGGAAGTCCAGTGGACTTCCAACGCGAGTTTCGTAAGCGAGCGCGTAATCCGCGCGAGCGCCAACTGCACCAGTGTTCCAAAACAAGCAAAATGAGACACCCACGCAGAAACAGCGACAAAAGCCGGAGAAATTTCCGGAAAATGTTCCACAACAGCGATTGTTACTTTACAGCGTTGTAAAGAAAGTAACAGCTGCGGACTAATGCGATAGTATTCCCAGTAGTATAGCCTAAGTTGTGAACGCAGATTAATAAGGAGAGCGCATGATCGCAGGATTAGGTCACGATGTGGTGAATGTTGCGCAATTTGCTGAACAGATGCGCGAAAGCGACGGATGGCGCGCGTTGTTTTCCGTGCGCGAACTTCGGCAGTGCAGTTTGCGTTCCGATACGAAGCACGACGACGAAGCTTTGCATATTGCGGCGCGTTGGGCTGGAAAGGAAGCCGTTATTAAAGCGTGGTGCGAGGCGCTGGCGAGCTGCAATACCAACTACCCCACCGACTACCCCTATACTCTCGATAACATGCCGTGGCCTGAAATTGAGATTCTTGACGATTCACATGGCTGCCCACGCGTGGAACTTGCGCAAGAAGTGCAGAATAAGCTTTACGAATCAGTTTCGCAAAAACTTTCTACAGAACTTTCTACAGAACTTTCTACAGAACTTTCTCCAGAACTTTCTACAGAACTTTCTCCAGAACTTTCTACAGAACTTTCGGATTCGACTAATCTTACGAATCTTATAAAAACGTCGAAGATCACGGAAAAGCCGCAGCTTACGAATCTTCCAAATTCACATAGAGATATTCACAACACAATTCGTTGGCATATCTCGCTAACTCATGACGGATCAGCACAGAACAATACAGCAGTCGCATCCGCTGTTGCCATACTAGAAATCCTGTAAACACAAACGCCGGAGAAATTACATGACGTTTTTTGCGGTTTTGTGGGACACTCGTGCAGTTGGCGCTCGCGCGGATTACGCTCGTGCGCGAAAATTGCGTAAGTAGTTGTAGTATAGAAAGCAGATTTTTCTGTAAATGAGATTGCTGCGCGTATGAGAGAAGGTTGCGATGTTTTGCATAAATTGCGGAAATAAGATTGACGCTGGCGATAAGTTCTGCAGTTTTTGTGGAGCACCTGTTGAAAATGTAGAGCAGGAGCAGCAACCTCAAGCAAACCAGCAACTCCAATATAACCAGCAGCAACAGCAACCACAACCACAAACACAACCTCAACCACAACCGCAAGTCCAGCCAACTCAACCAACTCAACCAACTCAGACAACTCAGACAACTCAATCGAAACAACCAAG
>NZ_ADES01000025.1 GCF_000263595.1 Gardnerella vaginalis 1500E | reverse complement strand
TAACAAGCAAACCGAGACAGACTTGGCCAATTATATCAAGAATGGTAGAAGCTAATTTTCAACGCTTGTAAACAGAAACATGGGTTGAAAGCAATTATATCAAGAAGGATAGAAGCTAATTTTCAACACTCTTACAAGATCTCGCAGACGCACATCAATTATATCAAGAATGGTAGAAGCTAATTTTCAACAAATAAACAAAAACGGGGAAGCTGGAAAGCTTCCCCTGCAGTTATAGTCATCAAAACTGCTGAGCAATCAAACTGGATAACAAGTCCAGTCTTATTGAAAATTAGCATTCTTAGTGTATCATTTTTAAGAAATAGAAAACAAGTGAATTTTTTAATTTTTGTTAAAAGATTTGAAAAGTAACATATTGATATAATTAATAGATAGTGTAGTTGAAAATATTTTTACTTTACGCATATGTGCGTTTTCTAAAAAGCATCTTCTGTAAATGTATGTATGTAGTCTTCGTATAAACAATATTCATATATTCATAATGGGAACGTTACTAAGGTGGCGTTCCCATTATGTTTCTTTATATTAAGAAAATTATTTACGCGTTATCTGCGAATTGCAGTCATTCTCGTTATTGCAACTTACCAAATGTGCACGCGCTCAGCAGGGTCGAGCCACATTTCGTCGCCTTCTTTAACATCGAAAGCATCGTAGAACAAGTCAACGTTTCGAGCAATGCCGTTAGTACGGCATTCTGCAGGGGAGTGTGGGTCGATTTGAAGGTATTGTTCCGCAATCTCGTTACGAGCCTTGGAACGCCATACAAGCGCGTAGCTTAAGAAGAATCGTTGCAAAGCAGTAAAACCATCTACCTTAGGAGCGTTAAGCAAGGTCTCTCGAATTGCGTCGTCACTTCCTTCGATTTCTTGCCCCTTGCTCTTTTGCAAAGCAAAAGCGTAGGCTTTAAGCGCAATAGTTACGCCGCTTAAATCGCCAATATTCTCGCCGATTGTTAAAGCGCCATTTACGTGAGGCATTGCATTGCGCTCTTCTTTGCTCTTCAAGTGAGAGTACTTAACGATAAGCTGGGTTGGTGTAAAAGCGTTGTATTGTTCAATAAGCTTTTTAGTGCGCTCAGCAAAGTTGGTTTTGTCTTCTTCAGTCCACCAATTGTTAAGAACGCCGTCGCCGTCGTATTCGCAACCCTGATCGTCAAAACCGTGGCCGATTTCGTGGCCGATTACTGCACCAATAGCGCCGTAATTTGCTGCGTCTGGAGCACTTGGGTTAAAGAATGGCGGTTGCAAAATAGCAGCTGGGAACACGATTACGTTAAGCAACGGATCGTAGTAAGCGTTAACGGTTTGCGGAGTCATCTGCCATTCTTCGCGATCCACAGGATTTCCAGCTTTTGCAATATTCCTGCCGAAGCCAAATCGAGAAACTTCGCGCATATTCTCAACTAAGCTAGCATCTTCCTTAATATTTAACGCAGCATAGTCAACCCAATGATTCGTGTAACCAATATTTGGCTCAAACTTGCTAAGCTTTTCCAAAGCCTTCGCCTTAGTTTCCTCGCCAAGCCAGCTGCTGTGCGAAATCGACTCGCGGTAAGCATTAATAAGATTGTCAACTAAGCCTTGCATATACTTTTTAGAAGACTCAGGGAAGTGCAATCGCACGTATTCGCGTCCAACTTCTTCGCCGCAAGAATCGTCAACAACTGCGATTGCTCGCTTCCAGCGGTCGCGTGGCTTTGTGGCGCCAGAAAGCACTTTGCCGTAGAAGTCGAATCGTGCTTGTGCAAAGTCCTCGCTCAACATGCTTGCCCAGCACAAAATCACGTGCACGCGCGCCCAAAGCTTCAAATCTTCTAAATCGGCTTCCTGCCAAATCTTATTCAATCCTTCTATAAAGCTTGGCTCGTGAACTACTACTTTGCTAAAAGCTTCACGAAGGTTGATTGGCTGATTCTTTGCTTCTTCTGAGTTATCGTACGCTTTTTGTGCAGCATCTAAGAAAGCGTTGAGATTAAGCGCTTCAAGCTTTTTTGCCAAATCTGCATAATCGCAAGGATTATAAGTTTTTTGAGAATCGCGAGTTGCAACATTATCCCAGTGCTTGCTTGCGATTTTAGTCTCAACATTCAAGAAACTATCGGCTTGCGCTTGTGTAGTAGTTGCGTCTCCGTATCCGGCCAAGCGAAGCAATGAAGCTACCATTTTTACGTATTCAGTGCGAATTGGAGCGTAGTTATCTTCGCGATAGTACGCTTCGTCTGGCAAACCCAATCCAGACTGCTCAATATGCATAATATTCGTCTTAGGATCTTTAGGGTCTCCGTAAACGCCAAAATAAAACATTGCGCCTGGTCCGCCGTACGGGTTAAGTGCGCCGAGTGTGCGAACCAAATCTTCCTTGCTGGTTGCCGCATCAACAGCGTCTAAATCGCTCTTAATTGGCGTAATTCCAGCTTTTTCAATAGCTGCAGTATCCAAATATTTACGGTATAAGGTTTGTGACTTTGTAGCTGTGCAATCTTCGCTTTCTAAAATATCTCGAATTTGCGTCTCTGCATCTTCTGCAAGCTTGTAGAAAGCGCCGTACATTGGCTTGTCTTCTGGAAGAGTGTAAGTGTCAATCCACGGACCGTTTACGTAACGGAACAAGTCGTCTTGTGGGCGAATAACTGACGAGAAGGAGGCTGGATCAAAATCTACAGCCGAAAGTTCCTTCTGTGGTTCTTTATTGCTGTTATTAGTATTGTTTTCATTGTTATTAAGCATGAGTTTAGCTTACAAGTATTAAGCGACACTATTAGTTATTATTTGTGACTTATTTTCGCCATATTTTGCGCTATTTTCGTGCCTGCGCGTTAGTCTTGAAGCATGATTGAACTGAAAACTCCATCTGAAATTGAAGCGATGAAACCTGCAGGTCGCTTCGTCGGTAGTATTCTTAAAGACTTAAAAGCAATGACCAAAGTTGGCACAAATCTTCTTGAAATTGATGACTTTGTTCGCCAACGCATTATGAGCCGTAAAGGTGCGTCTTCTTGCTATGTTGATTACGCTCCTGATTTTGGAACTGGTCCTTTTGCGCACTATATTTGCACTTCTGTAAACGATGCTGTTCTTCATGGAGTTCCTTACGATTACAACATTAAAGACGGAGATTTGCTAACTCTTGACTTGGCGATTAACGTCGACGGCTGGGTTGGAGATTCTGCTATTAGTTTCGTGGTTGGAAAGCATGCGGATCCTGAGGATTTGCGCTTGATTAAGTGCACTGAGGAAGCTTTGGAGGCTGGCATTAACATGGCTCAGCCTGGAAACCGTCTTGGTGATATTTCTGCAGCTGTTGGTTGTGTTGCTCACGAGTATGGTTACAGCGTAAACCTTGAGTTTGGCGGCCATGGAGTCGGCCATATTATGCATGGCGATCCGCACGTTCCTAACGATGGCACTGCTCACCATGGATACAAGCTTCGCCCAGGTCTTGTTATTGCAATTGAGCCATGGTTCTTAAAGACTACTGATGAGATTTATCAGGATCCTAAGGATGGTTGGACTCTTCGTTCTGCTGATGGTTCTCGCGGAGCTCACAGCGAGCATACGATTGCCATTACGGAGAATGGTCCTGAAATTTTGACCGTAAGATAGTGGCATTAGTATCTTGTATAGAATTCAACTAAATGTTTCATCGGGTTTATATTAGTTTTAATGATTTTTATAACGGTATAAGCATGTGTAATTTTATGTTATAAACTCAGTTTTTACTAATAAAATAAATGGTGCATATGTTATTAATATGCACCATTTATTTATTATATTTTGTATTGCTCCATTTATTTTTTTATGATACATTCATCTTTAATAGCTAGAATGGCTAGCTTATAACACTGTTGTTATAGTTATTTATTAAGAGGGAGATAAGAATAATGAAAAAATATTATTCAAAAACTTTAGCTTTTGTTCTTTCAGGATTATGTGTATTTAGTTGTGCGCAAACCGCTTCTGCAGGTGAGCTGAAACTATGGGAACATGAGTATTTTGAAGGTAATTATGCAGCGTTCTCAAATTGTGATGTAGATTTTCAAGATAATGTTTACGATTCTGGAAAGCAAAATCTTGTTAGATGGGTGAGTATCTGGGATAGTCAGTTGTTTGGTGATCGTCGTATAGCAAAGATATTGAAAAATCGTTCAGTTAAATCATTTAATGTTATTAATGCTGCTGATCACGCAAGTTGCTTTGGCGGAGATTAGTAAATATAGAGAGTAAAACTGTGGAAGGATACTATCCTGCCACATTATGTATGTGAGTATAATGATTATGAAAATACGACGGTATGTTATTGATTGTTTTTTGATATTATGTTGCTTTGTACTTGTTTCTGGATGTAGTGGCGAGGTTACTGCAAAGCCTGCTATAGTGACGTCTACGATTGATTTGATGGGCGATGATTCTGGTATTTCACGTGCAGTTGATTTAGTTGCAGCACAGTGTATGCGTGCAAGAGGGTACGATATTGAACAAGAAAGTTCTTATGTTGTAAATCCTGCAAATAATGTATACGGGGAAATTGGCGGCGTATTTTCTTCGAAAGAAGAAGCCGTTGCAGGAGGTTATTATTCGACAGTTGATTATAGTAAAGGTTACAACGTTATAGATATGTATGGTAACACATTGAAAGGTGTTGCTCATAAAAAATTTGAACTCGATTATAATGGTAATGATAAGTTGATGGATGACGATAAAGATCGTGATTTAGCGTGTGACCCATTAGCTATTAGAATTGTGTATGGATCTCATAAAAGTTATGGTGCTATTGCTGACACAGTGCAAGATTTTTATAAAAGTGGATCTGGAAGTGCTTTAGATGATGAAGAAGTGCGTTCTGCAATTAATGAATATTCTTCATGCATGAGTCGTTCTGGTTATTCCGTCAAAGGATTGCACGCTGGAAAATTTGCGAAAAAACGTTTTGGAGTTTATCGCAAGCTAGGAGACCAGCCAAATGCAAAGGAACGTGCGTTGGTGAGTGCTGATTTTGATTGTCAAGAATCAGTAAATCTTCGCTCAGTTATTAAAAAAGTGTTTTCGCGTATAGCTGCAAAATGGATGGTTGAGAACGAGTCTGAATTGCTTGCTCGGCATGACGCTCTCAGTGCCGCACGTCAAAAAGCCAAGCAAATCATTGATGGTACGTTGACGTATGAGCAATATGCAAAGGATTATCCAGAAATTTTGAAATTGAATAAGCGATAGGTATGCATCAAGGGGAAACGGTCATGACTTCAAACACTGTTGCGTCACTATCTGGAAAACGTTGGCCTATTGTTCTGTTATGCGTATTGCTTGTTGCGTGCCTTATCGTAGGTACTGTATCCGTAACTATAGGTGTAATGAATGGTATTGAGCAAGCGAAGGTTATTAAATCAGCGCCAATCCTCACCCAAGTACAAGCACAATCAGTAGAACAAAAAGTGGATGGAATAATAAAAGATATACCACTTAATACAACATCGCTGAAATTGCCGGCGCAAGGTGTGGTGACGCGTGATGGTGCGCTTCATGGTATCGAATTACGCAATGCACAATTGATAACTGTAGTTGATGAAATGCCGTTAATGGTATGCAAAGGCAATATACCAATGTATCGTGCACTCGGTGAGGGAGACACCGGAGTTGATGTCATGCAAATTCAGCAGTGTCTTGCAAGCGCTGGGTATTCTACTTACGATAAAGCAGGCATCTTTGGTGCTAGTACTATTCGCGCGTTGAGAGACTGGTATACGGCGCAAAAATTAGGATATTTCAGCAAAGAAGGCATGCGATTGAGTGTTGACCAAATTGATGATGTTGGTCTTGCTCAACATGCAGTAACGTTTGTCCCTGATGTGCCGGTTCGCGTACAGGGAGATTGTGGTAAAGCAGGGCAATCAGTACAATCAGTGCAATGTGATTTAGTTAGTACTAAGCATGACTATATGCTAGAAGCAAAATTGAGTGCTATTCAGCAATTTGCAAATCCTGAATCACTTGTTGGAAAAACGTTGCAAGGAATACCTGTTGAACAAGCAACGTTCACAATCCATAGTATTGAACATAAGGCTAATGCGTCTATACAAACTGATGCTATGAATAGTATACAAAAGCCGGATGATGCTGTGGAAAGCAGCACGATGAATAATGATTCAGAAAAAGCTGAAAAAACACCGAATTTAACGCCTTCAAATAGTGAACAAGTAGGTAGTACTGATTATGTCTATTATCATGTAAAGTCATCGAAACAAGTTACCGATAGTTTGGATGGTATTCCAGTTACTGTGGTGGTGGCTCAATCTGATAAAGATTCATTATCTGTTGCTTCTTCCGCTATACGTTCAAAAAATAACCGCTCATATCTTGAGACTGCTGCCGGGAAAAAGATTGAGGTTACTGTGGGTATATGTTTCCAAGGGCGTTGTGCAATAACAGGCAGGGAAATCAACCCAGGAATGGATGTAGTAATAGCTAAAGGTGATGAATCGTGAGTAGCAAGCAGACAGCTTCTGAGGTGATTCGTTTAGAGCATATTTGCAGAAGTTATCCGCCATCAACCCACGCATTACAAGACGTTACTTTGTCGCTATATGCCGGTCATAGTGTAGCTATTACAGGTCAATCTGGTTCAGGAAAATCTACTCTCTTAGGTATTTTGGGATTGCTTGATCAGCCGACAGAAGGAACTTATTTATTTGATGGAGAAGATGTAGCAAGATTTTCGTCAACAAAGCGAGCTCTATTAAGAAGGAAATCGTTAGGATTTATTTTTCAATCATTCAATCTGATTGATTATCTTACTGTGTGTGAAAATGTGATGTTTCCTCTTGATAACAGCACTCTTACTATGCAAGAAAAAAATAATCTTGTTGATACTCAATTAGAACGTGTTGGTTTGTTGCATAGAACTATGGTTAAAACTTCAGATCTTTCTGGTGGCGAGCGTCAACGTGTTGCTATTGCGAGAGCATTAGCTTGTAAACCAAGAGTACTATTGTGTGATGAGCCTACTGGTAATCTTGATACGTGCAACAGTGATCATATATTGCAGTTATTGCTTAGTAGTGTAACATCTGATTCGTTAGTGATTATTGTTACGCATGATTCAGGAATAGCGAAAGCATGTGATCAGCATATTGTGCTTCGTGATGGGTGCATTGTTGGTAATGATATTACGCAAGCAGTAATGGTAAAAAATAGCGAGCATACACGATTAGCAGCACAATTGCTTACAACAGGTGAAGGTCATAATGCGTAACACTTTCAAAAGGGCTATTCTTGCAATTATTCGTCGCCCAGCTAGTACTTTTCCAACTTTAATTGCTATTATGCTAGCTGCTGCTACAGTAATAATTGTTGTTGGTATTTCTTCATCTTCTGCTGCGCAAACTGCTATACGTTTTGAACGTTTACAAGAGCCTGCTATTAGTGTTCATTTACCTTATGAGGCTTGGCGGGAATCAGAAAAATCTCTAACAAAAATGCTATTGAGTGATCCTTCAGTGTATCATGCTGGCACATTTGTATCTTCTGAAGCAACTGGTGTAGCCTTAAAAGTACATGTACCTCGTTGGAGTACATCAATAGAAGCCAATGTTGCAATAATGTCTTATGAAGGATTGCTAGCTCGCGGTGGGCGAATTGTAGCAGGTTCGATTCCATCTAGAACAGATATTGATCCTCTACAAGTGATGTTGGGGAATCGTATAGCAAAAGATTTGGGTTTGTCGTGTAATCATATTGGACAAACACTGCAAGTTGGCAAACACACAATGGTATTTGCTGGTATCGTCTCTGATGCACCAGAAAAATTAGATTTAGCAACATCAATCATTGTAACTCCTCAGACAGCATTTCGAATGAGATGGATAGGAAATCATCGCACATTGCTAATACTAACTGATGAAAGAGCTGTGAAAAGTATTGCAGAAGTAGTTGCAAGTCTAGTCTGGCCGTATGATTTGAAAGCTGTAAGTGTAAAAACGCCAGCAGATCCAGCCAAATTACGTCAAAGCCTTGTTGGCGATGCTCAGAATTTGGCACTGATTGTAAGTGGTGTGATGGTTACAGTAAGTATTATTAGTATTCTCAATACCATGCAATTGGCTGTTTCTGAAAGACATAGACAAATTGGTATTAGTATGGCATTAGGATTTACTCCAAAACAGATTATTACTCAATTCCTTGTTGAAGCAACATTACTGGGTGGAGTTGGTTCTACAATGGGTTTTCTTTTGGGTGCAATTGTGGTTATCTGTGTTGCTACATTCTTCTCATGGCCTTACTTATTACCATATTACGTGCTATTGATAGTACCATTCGGACTGTTTATTGGTGCTTTTGCAGGAATACTTCCTGCATTTAGAGCTTCTCGCATTGATCCTGCGCAACTTTTGCGTACGCTGTAATTGTATGTGTCCCATTTCTTCATCCGTGCTGATGGATACACTAGATACAGTATGAAAAGTGTGTTGTAACCTTCTAACGTCATGAAGAGCGTATTGTACGTAGGGCAACTCGATAAATATGTAAGTGATTAGGAGATGTATATCTCATGGCGGAATTTGATTTTGCACAGGCGCTACGCGATGTTGAATCAAAGTATGCTTCGATTGAGAAGGCTTTAGACGTCGATTCGTTGAAGGCTACGATTGCTGATTTAGAAAAGCAGGCTGCAGAGCCAGGGCTTTGGGATGATTCTGAGCATGCTCAGCAGGTTACGAGTAAGCTTTCTGCAGCTCAGTCTCAGTTGAAGCGTTTGCAAGCTGTAGATCAGCGCATTGAGGATACTAAGACTTTGATTGAGCTTGGCCAAGAAGAAGGCGATGCTGATTCTATGAGTGAGGCTCAAGAAGAGCTTGGTTCTATTGCTCACGAGTTGGACGATATGGAAGTTCAGACTCTTCTTGACGGCGAATATGATGCTCGTTCTGCGGTTGTTACGATTCGTTCTGGTGCGGGCGGTGTGGATGCTGCTGATTTTGCTCAAATGCTTCTTCGTATGTACTTGCGTTGGGCTGAGCGAAACGGCTATAAAACTAAGATGATGGACACGTCTTATGCGGAAGAAGCTGGTATTAAATCTGCTACTTTCCAAGTGGATGCACCGTACGCGTATGGTCGCCTTTCTGTAGAGGGCGGCACTCACAGAATGGTTCGTATTTCGCCATTTGACAATCAAGGACGTCGTCAAACCGGCTTTAGCGCAGTGGAAGTGATCCCTTTGGTTGAAGCTACGGATCATATTGATATTCCAGATTCCGACATTCGTGTGGATACTTTCCAAGCTTCAGGCCCGGGTGGTCAAGGTGTTAATACTACGTATTCTGCTGTTCGTATTACGCATTTGCCAACAGGCTTGGTTGTTTCTATGCAAGATGAGCGCAGCCAGATTCAAAACCGCGCAGCTGCAATGGCTGTTTTGCAGTCGCGTTTGCTTGTGCTTAAGCACGCGGAGGAAGCTGCTAAAAAGAAGGAGCTTGCTGGAGATATTAAGGCAAGCTGGGGAGACCAGATGCGCTCCTACGTTCTTCACCCGTACCAAATGGTGAAGGATTTGCGCACTGGCTACGAAACTTCACAAACTCAAGCTGTTTTTGACGGTGATATTGACGGTTTTATTGAAGCTGGCATTCGTTGGCGTCACGAGCAGCGAGTTGCGGCTCAAAAAGAAGCTGAAAAAGAAGCAGAAAAATAATCTTAAACTAAAGCTAAATCTAGAACTAAAAACCAATAATTACACATAATCTTCGGAAGGATTGAAACAATGTCGCTGATTTCATTAGATCATGTGTCAAAAATATATCCGAGAGGTACGCGCCCTGCACTAGACGATGTGTCTTTGCATGTGGATCGCGGAGATTTTGTGTTTCTTGTTGGCGCTTCAGGCTCTGGCAAAACCACATTGCTTAGTTTGCTTCTTCGTGAAGAAGAAGCAAATGGTGGGGAAATTCACGTTGCTGGTAACGATTTGCGCAGACTTTCTAACCGTCAGGTTCCGCAGTATCGCAGATCTCTTGGCTTTATTTTCCAAGATTATAAGCTGCTTAATAATAAAACGGTTTATCAAAATGTTGCTTTTGCTTTGGAAGTAATCGGCACTAGTAGAGCGACTATTCGCTCGCTTGTGCCTCGCGTGCTAGAAACTGTTGGCTTAACCGGTAAGGAAAATAACTATCCGCATGAGCTTTCTGGTGGTGAGGCTCAGCGTGTGGCTATTGCGCGCGCGTATGTAAATCATCCTCAAATTATTCTTGCAGATGAGCCTACTGGTAATTTGGATCCAACTACTTCTCTTGGAATTATGGAAGTTTTGGATGCTATTAACCGAACTGGCACAACAATTGTTATGGCTACGCATAATGAGGAGATTGTGAACTCAATGCGTAAGCGCGTTGTTGAGCTTCACGAGGGTAAGATTGTTCGAGATGAGCGCGAAGGTTCTTACGATTCTGCTCTTTACTTCCCGGATTCAGATGTTGAACAAAAGTCTAAAGCTCAGCAGTCTGTTGAAAAAAATAGTGAAGAGGCTGAAATTTCAGCTTCAAGCAATCAGCCTGAAAATACGGAACGTCATAAGCGACTTTCTAAAAAAGCTCAACGTGCGGAGCAGGCTCGTGAAACTGTTGATATTGTTACGCAATCTCTTCAAAGTGACACGGCAGAAAATGATGGTATTGCACGCCTTGCTCAGTCTGTTCATTCTGGAAGGACTGGCCGTTACGGTGAAGTGTTCCAGTCTTTGGAAACAACAATGACTTGGGGACGCGGGTTGGTTTCTACAAACCATGAAGACGTTGGAGAGGATGTTTCAGAAGTTGAGATTTCGGAAGATAATAAAGAATCCGCTGAATCTGCAGAAACTGTTGAATCCACTGAATCTCATGAAACTCATGAATCTACTGAAAATTCTGAAGTGAGTGAAAAATCGCAATCTGAAACTAGCGAGGAGTCGCAATCTGTATCAGAAAATCATTCACAATCTGATTCTGAATCTGAGAGTAAGTCTCAGCTCCCTCCTATGCCTCCAGCTCCACCTAAGCCATCTGTTGCGGCTGCAAATACTAATAATGAGAACATTAGTGTTGACGATAGCAATAATGACACTAATAAAACTGAAGGAGCAGAGTAATGCGTTTAAGATTCATTTTTTCCGAAACATGCATTAGTTTACGCCGTAACGTTTCAATGATTCTTTCCGTTATGCTCGTAACTTTTATTTCCTTCCTTTTTATTGGTGCTTCTGTGTTAATGCAGGCTCAAATCACTAAAGCTAAGGGCGACTGGTACGACAAGGTTGAGGTTGTTGCATGGCTTTGCCCAGATGGAACTAGCCAATCTCCATCCTGTGCTTCTGGAAAAGCTCCAACAAACGCTGAAATAGTAAAACTTGAGCATGTTATTCACCAAGAATTAGGCGACGACGTTTCAAATATTACTTACGTAAGTCGTAATGAATTTTATAAAAATACTTTCCTAAAGCAGTATCCTAACGGAATGTATCAGGGTAGAACTCTTACCGCCGCAGATATGCAGGATTCGCTTCGCTTAAAACTTACTAATCCTATGAAATACCAGGTTGTTTCGGAAGTTCTTTCTGGACGAGATGGTGTGGAAGAGGTTGTTGATCAGCGACAAATTTTCGACCCTGTTTTCAGTGTTCTTAATAGAGCTACAGTAGTTACGATTGTTCTTGCTGCAGTTATGGTTGTTGTGGCCATTATGCTTACAGGCACTACAATTCGTATGTCTGCAGCGAGCCGCCGTCAAGAAACTGAGATTATGCGCCTAGTTGGTGCTTCTAACTGGACCATTCGCATGCCGTTTATTCTTGAAGGTGCTTTCGCTTCCTTCGCTGGATCTTTGCTTGCGGGCGCGGCATTAAGCTTGGTTGTAAAAGTGTTTGTAACTGATTGGCTTGCGCAAAATGTTCGTTGGATGCCATTTATAACGCAGTCTACTGTGTGGTTGTGTGTTCCAATGCTTGTTGCTGGAGCTGTTGTGCTTTCTGTAGTAGCTTCTGCTATTGCTTTAAGACGATACTTAAAGGCGTAAGTTAAATTATTTGCGTAAAAAATTCAAAAAAACTAAAAAACTTAGAAAAACTCGCGTGATTCCTTACTTAACGCTATAATTCGCATTAGTAACGTGGAAAGGGAAGTAATATGAGCGTAACTCGACGTAGCGTGTACAATAGGCACAATCGTATAATAGTTAGCTTGGTTGTTTCCGTTGCTATGCTGTTTAGTGGCATTGTTGGTTCGTTATTAACTGCTGATACTGCTAGCGCTGTTAATATGAACGACTACAAGCGTAAAGTGCAGAGGAACGAGAATCTAAAGCGTCAGCTTTCTGGTGTTAATAAGCAGCTGGCAAAGAAGATTCTTGAGCTTAATGATTTGAATGAGCGTCAAATTCCAGGCCAGGTTCGTGCGGCTCAGCAGGCTGAAGAGCAGGCTGCTCAAGCGCGTAGTCTTGCAGAATCTACTCAGCAAAGATTAGAGTCTGCTCAAAAAGATAAGCGCGATTTGGAAGAAAAAATTAAGAAAACTGGCGTGGATTTTGACGATGCAAAAGCTGCTGTAGCTCAGCTTGCTCGTAAGAGTTTCCACGGTTCTCAAGCCTCTGATGTTATGAATATCGTTACGAAGTCAACAACTACTGAGCAGTTTGTTGGCAAACTTCAGTCTGAAGCTGCAGTTGCTCGTAGCGAGGCAAATGCTGCAAACGATGCTGCAGTTAAATTAAATACTTCTATGAATCGTCGTCAGCGTTTGGCTGCTATTGAAACGGAAATCGCAAAACTTAAGCAGCAGGCCGATACTCAGGCTCAAAGCGCGCAGATTGCTGCTAAAGCTGCTAATGATCGCAGGAAGTCGTTGCAAGATTTGCGAGATCAGGGCGAAAATATTCGTAAGCAGCTTGAAAGTCAAAAAAGTAGTTTAACTACTCAGTCTGCTCGTGAAGCTGCAGAAATTGTGGCAATGAAGTCTGCTATTGACGCTCAGGCTCGCGCTCTTGCAAACAAGTCATTTGCTCGAGCTGATCCTAATGCTGGAAATCGTCAGCAGGTTAGGGGAGCTGGAACTAATGCTTCTTTGCCTCCAATGCAGCTTTCCAATGGTGCTGCTAACGGCATGAATTACACTGTTCCTGGCAACTGCCCTGAAGGAGCTAAGTTCTGCTACGGTCATAATACTGGCAATTCTGTTGGCGGTTCTGCTTATCCTGCTCGTCAGTGCACATTGTGGGCTTATTTGCGTAGGTCTCAGCTTGGTTTGCCAGTTGGATCGTATATGGGTAATGGTGCCGAGTGGGCGAATACTGGTCGTCGATTAGGGTATTTAGTTAATCGTACGCCACACGTTGGTGCTGTTATGGTGTTTGCTCGCGGCCAGCGCGTTGGTAACTGGACTGCAGACTGGCAGTATGGTCATGTTGCTGTTGTTGAGCGTGTTAATGCGGATGGTTCAGTGCTTATTTCTGAAGGCGGCACTGGCTTCTCAACATTCCCAGCGTACGAAACTATTTATAATCCAGGCGACTACGAGTATGTGCATTATTAAAGTTCATAAAACGCGTACAAGTAGTTTGTGCATGTCTTAAAAATAAGCTTGAAGACTCAAGTGCGCTTGCCATAAGATAGAAGTCTTATGGCAAGTTTTGTTTGTGGTCTTAGTATTGGAGGGGAGTTATGGCAAATAAACCTGCTCAAGATGGTACGGTTACTGTAGCTCAAAATCGTAAGGCTCATCATGACTACGCTATTGAAGATTGCTACGAAGCTGGTCTTGCTCTTACCGGAACGGAAGTTAAGTCCTTGCGCGAAGGTCGAGCTTCTTTAGCGGAATCTTTTGTAAATATTGATCGTCGCGGTGAAATGTGGCTTGAGGGGGCTAATATTCCTGAGTATTTGAACGGTACTTGGAATAATCATGCGCCAAAGCGTAAACGCAAGCTGCTTCTTCATGCGGCTCAAATAGCTAAACTTTCTAGGCAGAGTGAAGCAAAAGGATATACTGTAGTTCCGTTGCGTCTGTATTTTAAGGGAAGCTATGTGAAAGTTGAGATTGCTTTGGCGCGCGGTAAGAAGGAATTTGATAAGCGCCAGGCTTTGCGCGAGGAGCAAGATAAGCGCGAGGCTTTGCGTGCTATGCGTTACCGTAATTTGCGCGCTCGTGAGTAGTTTATGTCGTTTTTACGGCAGATTCCGACCTAAACAGCGCAGCGGTGAGTAGTTTATGTCGTTTACGCGCGGAATTCCGGCCTAAACAGCTCAAGGGTGAGTAGTTTTGGTCGCAAGTAATTTGCTCGCTCAATGATTATCTCAACGCGACACGCCACATATTATACATTATTGCGAATAATATGCGTCATATCTTTGTAGAAAGTCAACTATTTCGCCAATAAGCAGTATGTTTATTTTCGTATATACACTATCTTGCATAAATAGTTGTGAAGATAGTAGGGTTATCGTGTATAGTTATACGCATCACTGAAAATTATTAGATTTACGGAGAAGAAAAATGTTCAAATCAATTAAGCCTATTGCTGCTGTTGCTTCTTTAGTTTTGATTGGCACTATTGCTGCCTGCGGTCCTGCTGATTCCAAGCAGAGTGCAGATCCAGATGTTGCCAGAAGTTACGACGTAAGCAAAGTTCAAAAAGACGATGAGATTGCAAAGTTGGTTCCAGAAACCGTTGCAAAAACTGGTGAACTAACTGTTGGCGTAAACGTTAGCTATGCTCCTGCCGAATTCTTCGCTGCTGACGGCAAAACACCAGTCGGTTACGAAATTGATTTTTCTAAGGCTTTGGCAAAGGTTATGGGCTTAAAAGCCAAGATTATGCACGCGCAATTCGACTCCATTATTCCTGCAATTGGCAGCAAGTATAACGTTGGTATTTCCGGTTTCACTGTTAATGCTGAACGTATGAAGTCCGTTGACTTTGTTACTTACGCAAACGCTGGCTTGTCTTTCGAAGTGCGTAAGGGAAATCCTACTAAGGTTGACACAAAGAATCTTTGCGGCAAAAAAGTAACTTTGGAAACAGGCACAGTTGGCGAGCCTATTATGGAAGAAGCAAAGAAACAGTGCGCTGCTAAGGGAGATAAGCCTCTTGAAATCATGAGCTTCAAAGAGCAGACTGACGCAACTACCGCTCTTCTTTCTGGTCGTGCAGACGTTATGTATGCAGATACTCCAGTAGCTGGTTACGCTGCTATTAAGAACGCTGGAAAGCTTGAAATTCTTGAAAACAGCAAGGATGCAGAGCCAATGGGTGCTGCTGTTAAGAAGGGCGATGCTGCAATGCTTAAGGCTGTTAAAGCTGGCATTGATAAGCTTATGAAGTCTGGAATTTACAAGGATATTTTGAAGAAGTGGGGCGTTGAAAACGTTGCTATTAAGGAAGCTGTAGTTAATCCTAAGCTTTAATAAGCTTTGATAAGCTTTAATAAGCTTTAGTAGCATCTTAATCTCACTTATTTCTATGCAAATTTACCGTTTATAACATTAAATGGTAAATTTGCATTACTTTATATAATTTATAAATATTCATATAAACGAAAACTATGGAGAATATGTTGAACTCTTTAACCGCGAACTCTTCTGACGCTAATTTTTCTGACTCAAGCTCTAGCACAGTTCAAGCTGAACGTATTTTGCCTGTTAAAAAGCCTGGGCCTATTATTGCCGGCATAATCGTAGCAGTAATTGCATGCTCGCTACTATACGGAATTGTTACAAATCCTCGCTTCGAGTGGGATGTTGTAGGCATATATTTGATTAGCAATAACGTTTTTTATGGCATTGGTTGGACTCTTCTTTTGACTTTGCTTGCTATGGTTATTGCGATTGTGTTGGCTGTTGGTTTGGCTAT
>NZ_ADES01000024.1 GCF_000263595.1 Gardnerella vaginalis 1500E | reverse complement strand
CAATAAACAGAACGTGTTACAACCCAAAAAGCTTCAACAGAGCGCGTAACGTATCTTGACCGTCATAGCAAGTTTCAACTAGGAATCCTCGCTCATTGCTGTATTCTTTAAGACCGCGATAATAGTAGTATTTCTTTCGATCCTCAATAATAAACGGCACAATATTATGCTTTAAGCATTCCTTAAAAGCAATCAAACGCCCAACTCTACCATTGCCATCCTGAAATGGGTGTATTCGCTCAAACCTGTAATGAAAATCAACTATATCTTCTAGCTGCAAATCAGTTTTAGCAAGGTATTCTGCCAACAACCTGCTAATCTCCTCATGCACTTTTTTCGGATCGCAAGTTTGCACACCGCCTACAACATTCGCACGCAACTTGTAGTCACCAACACTAAACCAAGGCAGAAGCTCGTCGCTTGTTCCGCGTTTAAGCAACAAATGTAAATGCTTAATCATGTCTTCACTAAGAGGCTCTTCAGCAACATCAATGCAGTAATCAATCGCACGAAAATGATTTACTGTTTCAACAATGTCATCAACCCTAATACCTGTACTAGCATTTGCACCAACAACTGTACCTTTGTTTTCGCTTGCGCCGCCGCCGTCCACATTTTCTTCGGAATCAATAGTATTAGTTTCAAAAATTCGCCTAGTTTGATCTTCGCTTAGCTGGCTACCTTCAATATGATTCGAGTTGTAAGTCATACGAATTTGAAGCTCGTGATAAATTCCACCCGGTATACGATGCTCCTTCTCTTCCCTAAGCCTTTGCAAAATAGGATTACCTGAAATTACGCGATACAATTCACTCGGCTTACATTGTAAATAGTCGCTGATTTTCGCGATTACTGAATTTGATAATTTTTCACCTTTTGAGATTTTCGCAATCGTACGAGAAGAAATATGCAACTCGGCCACTAACTGCGATTTTTTAATACCTTTTTCTTGTAGCCTTTTGTTCAATCCCGAGTAGTCATACATTTTTAACGCTTCTCTTTCTTCCGCTTGCATAGTTTTAATTGAGATAAATTATGACGAATCTAAATACTCACGCACTAAAATCTTTACTTATTTTCCCATAATCAACATCAAAAGTAAAGATAATTGCTATTCTGCATACTTAAAAGTAAAGATTCGCGATTTGACGAATCTAGCATCAGCAACATCACGCCACTCGTTTCTGCGTAGACAACACATCAGTGATATGCACGCAAAAGAAAAGATCTGTGATTTTAAGCAAACATACGCGCCTACTTTCAAAACTTAAAAAATATTACAGTTTTGAAAGTGAAAATACGTATCTACTTTCAAAAGTGAAAAATACTACTATTCCGAAAATAATATTAGCGATGATTCCACATTGGAGCACGAACTTTCGCCACTAAAAGCAATAAAAGACTCTTACCCTAAAATCCTGCTTGCAAATACGCGTCATGATTCTTACGACATTGAAGGAATCCGCGTAATAGACATAGCGCAATGGCTACTCGAAACAAATTGAGCCAAACAGTGGAACGCATACGAAGAAAGGGCTTGGAGTCTGATGCCCCTAGTAGCACCAAACCCAAGCCCTTTAACAAAACCGACTCGTTTCCCTAACAAACAAGCCAGCCAAACACTCAACAGTCACGCCCCCGAAAACCAGCGCACAACACTACCGTGAAGAAAGAGATTTGGCAAAACAGTAGAATCATGCAAAAGCCCGAAAGCAAACCCGC
>NZ_ADES01000023.1 GCF_000263595.1 Gardnerella vaginalis 1500E | reverse complement strand
GCGAGATATTGTAAAACATGCGCAATTAGACACAGATGCGGATCAGCGCGGCGACAAATCTTTGCACGCTAAGCAGAAAAATGTTAAAGGGCGTAACGACGCGGCTATGTTGGGCTTTAACGCCTAGTGGTAGCATTGCTTCATATACGAAATTTTGGTGAATAACATGAGTAATACTTTAGAAAATTACAATGAGGGAGCGAATATGACTATTAAAAATAACGAAAGCAATCTTCCCGCAGTAATCTTAAGCAACGTACAGAAATCATTCGGTAGCCTTAGTGTATTAAAAAATATTAATATAACCGTTAATCCTGGCACGGTAACTGTTATTTTAGGACCTTCCGGATCTGGTAAATCAACCTTATTGCGCTTAATTAATCAGCTTGAAACGCTTAGCGCTGGAAGTATTAGCATTTATGGCGAGCGCATTGGTGTAAAAAAAGTAACGCATAAAGGCGAGGAATGTCTTCAAGCTCTTAGCGATAAAGAGATTTCTAAGCAGCGTTCGAAGCTTGGAATGGTTTTTCAACGTTTTAACTTATTCCCTCATATGACGGCATTGGAAAATGTTATGGAAGCGCCTGTTCATGTGTTGGGAATGAGTAAGCAGGAGGCTCACGATTTAGCAATTGAAGAGCTTAAACGAGTCGGCATGGCTGAGCGAATGAATCATTATCCTGCTGAGCTTTCTGGCGGCCAGCAGCAGCGTGTGGCTATTGCGCGCGCTCTTGCTATGAAGCCGGAAATTATGTTATTTGATGAGCCGACTTCTGCTCTTGACCCTGAGCTTGTTGGTGAAGTTTTGAATGTTATGCGAAATCTTGCAAAAGATGGTATGACAATGATTGTTGTAACGCACGAAATTGGTTTTGCGCGTGAAGTTGCAGATCAAGTAGTATTTATGGATGATGGAATGGTTGTAGAGTGCGGAACTGCTGATATTATTGACAATCCGCAAACTAATCGTTTCAAAGATTTCTTGCATCACGTGCTTTAAAACTTTTACGAAGCTTTTACGAAGCTTCTAAAAGCCGCAGTAAAGTTGCAGTAAAGTTGCAGTAAAGCCGCAGTAAATCTTTTATAAAATTCAAAAGAATAGCACCGTATTGCTTTATGATTAGTGGTACAGTTGTGCATGTTCAAGTAGATATAGTTGTTAAGGGATTCTATGATTCAAGCGAATTGCGATGTTAAAAAACTTGATGTGCATCGTAAGAATAAGTGGACATTCTTAGGATCTTCTAGGTGGATGCGCTCTATTGCGGCTTTTGTTTCTGCGACTTTAATAGGATTTTCTGGAGCTTGTGGAACAACCGATGCTGTTGGCCGTGACCCTCTTCTTGACCGCTGTTACAACATTAATAGCATTAAAAAAGATGAAAAAATCGCCTCTCTTCTTCCTAAAAAACTGTTGGAAAAAGGCGAGCTTGTTATGGGAACAAACATTGGTTATGCTCCTGCAGGATTTTATGCCAGAGATGGCCGAACTGTAATCGGTTACGAAATTGATCTTAATAAAGCTTTAGCAAAATTAATGGGCTTAAAACTTACTATTGTGAATGCTCCTTTTGATGCTATCTTGCCTTCTGTTGGCAGCAAATTCGATATAGGTGTTTCTGGTTTTACAGTAAGTAAGGAAAGAGAAAAAGCCGTCGATTTTGTAACGTACGCAAATGCTGGATTGCTGTTTGTTGTTCGTAAAGGAAACCCAACAAAGGTAAGTCTTAATAATTTGTGCGGCAGAAAAGTTTCTGTACAAGTAGGCACTACCAGCGAATCGCAAATGTATAGCGCTAGAGACTTTTGTAAAGCGAGTAAAAATAGTCCTTTAGATGTTCTTGCTTTTAAAGAGCAAACAGATGCCACGACTGCTGTTGTGGCGGGTAGAGCGGATATTATGTACGCAGACACTCCTGTTTCTAGTTTTGCTATTGAGCAAACAGATAATCAGCTTGAGGCTTTGGGAACAAGCAAAGACAAGGCGCTTATGGGCATTATTATGCAAAAAGGGGATAAGCAGCTTGCTCAGGCTGTTAAAGCTGGTATTGAAAAACTTATACAAACTGGAGATTATGAAAAAATCATGAAGTCTTGGGGTGTGGAAGATATTATGGTTAAGCATCCTGAATTAAATCCTAATGTGTGATTTTCTGGTATCTTCTGATTTTGATTGAGTTTAGAGTAGTATTGTGAATATGTTTTCTAAAAAGAACAACGACGAGCGTATTCTTCCAGTTAAAAAATCGGGTCCTATTATTGCTGGCGTAATTGTTGCTCTAGTGGCCTGCTCTTTACTGTATTCTATAGCGACTAATCGTCGATTTGAGTGGAATATAGTAGCGAAATATATTATTGACGAAAATGTTCTTACTGGTATTGGTTGGACTTTGTGGCTGACTTTGCTTGCTATGGTTATTGCGATTGTGTTGGCCGTTGGTTTGGCTAC
>NZ_ADES01000022.1 GCF_000263595.1 Gardnerella vaginalis 1500E | reverse complement strand
TAAAGCGAATCTTCTTAACAATCGCAAACGTCTTGCAATTATGATTACTAGCATCGTGCTAACCATAGCGCTTGCGATTACTGGAACAGTTTGGTATTTCACAAGAAATACTCCTGCAGCTTTTACAGTCTTTAACTCAAAATCGGAAGTAATTCCTAAAGCAAAAGCTGGAGACGATACGGATGGAGTCGTAAAATCCTTGGAAAATAAGGGTTTCCGCACGAAAGTTATCGACGAGTTTGGCGGCGAAAAGAAGGGCAACTTCCTTCGATACGAAAACGTTAAGCCGGGCTCTAAAGTGTCAACTAAAATAGTTGTGAAAATTCTAAGATCTAAAGGCCCGGGTGTTCCTGCGAAAGGCGTTGTTGGCGCAAGTTTAGACAATGCCAAGAAAATTGTGAAGTCGATGGGCGTTCCAGTAAAACTGCATCACGTTCCTTCTACCGATGCTGCAGACGGTAAGATTGTTGCTTCCAGCCCAATGCCTGGAAACGCTGTTGGCAAAGACGGTGTAATAAATATTGCTGTTGGCGAAAAGTGCGATGGCGTGCCGGTTGACGTGTTTGGCTTAGATAAAGACAAAGCCAAGGACATGCTATCTTCTAAGCCTTTCAGCGTGGATCTTCGCCCGAAGTTCTCGTCTGCAAAGTATTTCGGCAAAATCGTTGGCGCCTACCCAGCTTTGGGCACTAAAGGCAGTCCTAAAGCCGTAACGCTTTACTATGG
>NZ_ADES01000021.1 GCF_000263595.1 Gardnerella vaginalis 1500E | reverse complement strand
GATGCGTAAGAGTGTTAACCCGGTTTTGCGCGGGTGTAGTTGGTTCTTTATTTGGTTTTTCCGTGGTACGCCTGTTTATACGCAGCTTGTTTTTTGGGGTATGTTTGCGGTTCTTGTTCCTAAGTTGAGTTTGGGTATTCCGTTTACTTCTGTGGAGTTTTTCTCTATTGATTCTAATGTTGTTATGACTTCTCTTACGGCTGCGGTTGTTGGTTTGTCTTTGAATGAGGCTGCGTATTTGTCTGAGATTGTTCGTGCTGGTTTGGAGGCTGTTGATGCTGGTCAGGTTGAGGCTTCTAAGGCTTTGGGTATGTCTCGTTCTTTGATGATGCGTCGTGTGATTCTTCCTCAGGCTATGCGTATTATTGTTCCGCCTTTGGGTAATGAGACTATTGGTATGCTTAAGACTACTTCTTTGGTTTTGGCTGTTCCTTTTACGCTTGAGCTTCAGTTTGCTACGAATGCTATTGCGAATCGTATTTATAAGCCGATTCCGCTTCTTCTTGTTGCTAGTATTTGGTATTTGGTTATTACTTCTGTGTTGATGGTGTTGCAGTCTATGTTAGAAAAGCATTTCGGTAAAGGCTTCGAAGC
>NZ_ADES01000020.1 GCF_000263595.1 Gardnerella vaginalis 1500E | reverse complement strand
GTTCCCCGCTTTTTTATTCCCATACTACTGTTTTTTGTAATCCTCCAAACACGCGCTAGTATCCTCACATTTGGAGGGTTTGAGGCTGTGTAGCACTCCAAACGCGAGAGAATCATCTCACATTTGGAGCGAATACTGATATTAAACCCTCCAAACATGAGGAAAACTTACGGCAAATGTTTCCATGTAACGCCAAAACGACAACAAACTCCGGAGAAAAACTACGGAGAATGTTCCAAAATAACGTCAAAACAGACAACAGAGACACGCGCGCAGAAACCGTACTGTGATATGTACCCCTTTTTCTGGACTGCTAGTAAAAGGAGTAGAGCATGTCAAAATGTAAATATAGTTACTAGTTTAAAAAGAAGTGTGTTGAACTATATCGTCAAAACCTGGAATTACCGACGCCTAACACTATTAGTAGGAATAATTTTCGTAATACTGTCGCGTACTGGACGCGTTTAGTAAACGCTAACGGGTTCGATGTGCTTAAACCACGCACCGGCTATAAACATTGGGATCCAGTGGGAAAACTTCGTATTGTTAACAAAATTCTTGCTGGGAAAACTATTAACCAGGCAGCAGTTGAGAATGGTTTACTGAAAGGTCAAGTAGCAGACTGGGTGCAAACATATAAAACGGAAGGTTATAGTGGTTTAGTAAAACATACTCGTAAAAAACCAGTAGAAGAGCCTTGTATGAACCGTAAAAACATGAAAAATGTTGATCCTTTAACGTTGAGCGAGCGTGAAGAACTTAAGTTTCTTCGTGAAGAAATCGAGTATCTTAAAGCGGAAAATGCAATACTAAAAAAACTGGATGCCTTGAGCAAAGCGAAGAAAGTTGCTCTACTCAAGGCGAAAAAGCAGAATCAGTAAAACAACTCGTTGAGCAAGGATATAAGCTGAAACATCTTCTTCACGCTATACGAATGTCGAAGTCTACTTACTATTTTGAGTTAAGCAAAATAAACGTAGTAGAACTACGGAATAAAACGTTAATGAGTATTATTCAAGAAATATTTACTCACCATAAAGGCAGGTATGGTGTTAGAAGAGTCTATAACGAGCTATTAAACCGTGGGTTTAAGGTTAATCACAAGCGGGTTCAACGTTTAATGCATGTCATGCAGTTAGTTGGGAAACGCCCAAAAGAGAAGTACAACTCGTACGTGGGTGCGGTTGGTAAAGTCGCGGATAATGTTATTAACCGTGATTTTACTACTACTGCTCCTTTACAGAAGTGGACTACTGATGTTTCACAGTTTAATTTCTCGTGGGGTAAGTGTTATTTTTCACCAATACTTGATATGCATACGAATGAGATTATTGCTTACGATTTATCATTACACCCTGATTTAAAGCAGGTAAAACGCATGTTAGATAAGGCTTTTAAACGTTTCCGAATGGTTGAAGGGCTTATATTCCATTCTGATCAGGGTTGGCAGTATAGGCATGATTATTTTAGGAGTGTTTTGAAAAAACACGGGATTATTCAGTCTATGAGCCGTAAAGCGAACTGTTATGACAATGGTATTATGGAATCGTTTTTTGGTAGGCTTAAAAACGAGTTGTATTACGGGCACGAGCATGAGTATGCTTCGTTTAAGCAGTTTGCTCTAGCAGTGAAAGAATATATTTATTACTACAATAACGAGAGAATACAGAAGAAGACTGGGTGGGTGCCTCCTGTTGAATACAGGAAAGCATCTACTCAGGCAATATGATTAAGTAAAAAGGGATATGTGTCCAGAAAAAGGGGTACATATCACAGAAACCGTACTGCACCAGTGTCCGAAGAATGGCCAGCGCGCGCTAAATCGCAGCGCTTCGGCAGGCCGTAGCGCAAACTCGAGAAAATACTGCGTGCGTATTTGGTGCGATATACTAAAAGCATGACTACACAAACTTTTGAAGTACTCGCAAAGTCGCGATTTTCTGCACGTGATTTTCTAAACAAACCAGTCGATTCTAAAATACTTGAAACTATTTTGCAAACAGCTGCACAATCGCCGAGCTGGTCCAACACTCGTGGCTACATGCTCGCTATTGCTCAAGGGGAACTAAAACAGCAGCTGATTGACGCATATACGCAAAAATGCAAAGCAATGTTTCAAACTAAAGACGCAAATCTTAGCGAAGAAGAGCGCCTTATAGCCCAGAAAATGAGCCAGCCGGATGGAGATTTTCCTGTAATGGCTCCGTATCCACAATCACTTAAAGAGCGTAGCGCTCGTTTAGGATTGGCGTTGTATAAACAGTTAAATATTGATCGCAAAGATTTTCCTGCTCGAAATGCTCACACTTTGCGCAACTTCCAGGCGTTCGGTGCGCCAGTTATGGGATTTGTGCTTGTGCGCCGTGATTTTCTGCCGTTTGCTGCGATGGATGCTGGAATTATGCTGCAAACGTTACTGTTGGCAGCTAAAGATCAAGGCGTAGACTCATGCCCGCTTGGCGTTCTTGCCACGTGGCGTTCACCGCTTGACGAAGTGTTTGATATTCCGCCGGAGTATGCGCTTATTACTGGTTTTGCGCTAGGGTATGCGTCTGAGGCGCACGTAAATGCTTTTCGCGCAGAGCATCCGCCAATCGAACTTGCGCAGGAAAAGTAACTTCGCATAAACCAACCTATCTTGCAAAACACAAAGTACTTTGCTAAATAACAGATAGAAATGCCAAATATGCGCTATTTTTACTGATTCTATCTTGCAAAACCCAAAGTACTTTGCTAAATTGAAGATAGAAGCGTAAAGAAAAGGAATGCGAATGATTTTCAATCGTCAAAGGTATATAAAGAAACTTAACAAACTTAGTTGGAATGGTTTGGTTAAAATTATTACTGGTGTGCGCCGCGCGGGGAAATCGTTCATTCTTAACGAGCTGCTTTATAATTCTCTTATTTCTCAAGGTGTTTTGCAGAATAATATCATTCGGTTTGCTTTTGATTCAGACGAAGATATTGATCGTCTTGAGCCATTTGCAAATGGTGAGCCAGTAAAAATCGCAGATAAAAAACTTGGGATTATTATCAACGCTAAAGTGTTTCGTCGCTATATTGCATCGCAGATAAATGATAGCGACAAGTTTTACATTTTCCTCGACGAAGTGCAATTGCTTGATAATTTTGTTGGCACACTTAACAGTTACTTAAGGCATGCAAATTTAGACATATATGTTACTGGATCTAACTCCCGTTTTCTTTCATCAGACATTGTTACTGAATTTAAGGGGAGGAGCACAGAAGTCCACGTTCAACCTCTTACTTTTGCCGAATACGTGGAAAGTTCTAGCAAAACGGTTTCAGAATCTTGGGCAGATTACATTGTTACTGGTGGAATACCGCTTGTAGCTAGAATGCAAAATGTTGAGGAACAAATAAACTACCTTGAAAATCTTATTAAAGAAACTTATTTGAAAGATGTGATTCAGAGGAACAGTGTGCGAAAAGAGCAGGCTCTTTTTGAAACGTTGCAAGTAATAGCTTCATCAATAGGCGCTCCTGTTAATCCAAGGAAACTTTCTAACACGTTTATTAGCCACGGATATGGGGAAATTACTTCAGCAACTGTTAGTCGTTTCATAGACTACTACAGTGATGCTTTTCTTGTAAGTAAAGCTCAAAAGTATAATATTAGGGGCAAAAAATACATTGATTCCTTGTTTAAGATTTACTTTGAAGACATTGGGGTGCGCAACGCTTTGCTTAATTTTAGGCAAATCGAAGAGTCGCATATTATGGAAAATGCTATATACAACGAGTTAAGATATCGCGGTTATAACGTGGATATTGGCGAAATGAATATTGCTGAAAATACTGGTCGAAAAGATAAAAATAACCACGATATTTATGCGCAAAAATCTTTGGAAATAGATTTTATTGCTACTTTGGGAAGCGAAAAATATTATATACAATCTGCGCTCGCTATGCCAACAGAAGAAAAATCATTGCAAGAAAAGCGCTCGCTTTACTATATTGATAATTCTTTCAAAAAGATAGTAGTTACGAAAAATGGATTGCATGCTACAAGAGATAATCGTGGGGTAGTCACCATGGACCTATTTGATTTTTTGCTTAATGAGGATAGCCTTAAGCGGTGATTTAATGCAATTTGATCGAGGTTTGGAGATGATTGAGTTAAGAAGTGCCATGTGCGCTTTATAACCTCACTGAGATGATTTTGTATGCAATGCCTATTTACTTAATTGTTAAATAGGCACATACTTATATGCGTGAAGCGAAAAGAGTTGGAGAAAAAACTTAACCAATGAGTGTTACTGAGCATGATAATGCAACAAATTGTTTGCAAATGGTGACCGCTATAGCTCGCAGATGTGATGACTGGTGGGCTATAGAAGTGCCGGAAATACCAGGATTATTTACTCAAGTACGTAGGCTTGATCAGGTTGCAGCAATGGTAAAAGATGCTGCTGCAACTTTAAATGTTAAAGTCAATGGCGTGAAAGTAACTCCGAAACTTAGTGAGCAAGATGAGCTTATGCTTCAACGTATGTTAGATGCAAAATCTGCAGCTATAAAAACTCAGCAAAAGGCATCTATGCTTATGCGGGAAACGGTTCGCATACTAAGGAATCAGGGCTTGACGGTTCGTGATGTTGCAGAGCTTACGGGGGTTACTCCGCAGCGAATAAGTTCGCTTAAAGCTTAGTGATTTAATCGCAATGTGGTTGAGGCTATAAGCAAATAAATTGTTCAGTAACGTATAAACTCTATGTAAAATAAACCATTAACAGATAAATAATCAAAGGCCAAGTCGTAGGATGCATGGCTACAGCTTGGCCTTTGAAAACTGTGATATGTTTTTATATTAAAATTCGCAGTCTAATGCTTTTACTTATTTTTGGCTATGCCAAGAGCTTTTGAACTTTCATCCTTGTCAAGGCCTATAAATAGAAGCACAATTATGCCAATAATCAGCGGAACATAACCGTATCCAGATCCGTGGATTATGCCGAATATTTCCATAAGCCCATTTGCTATTACAGCTAGTGAAGATACGATAAAATATAGCTGCGCGCACCACGGTTTTTTAATGAGAAACATGGTTGCAAGTCCAAATAATCCAGCGATAATTTGAGGCACTCCCCATAGATAATCATTACGCATTACAATCAGCGCAATTCCGCTAGCAAGAAATACGCCATTGGCTATTGTCCAAAATACGGACGGAATTTGTGCTTTTGTATCTTCTAAATTACTCATATCTTTTCCTACTATATAAGCATCATAATTGCTTCTGTTACAATCCAAGCCATCCAATCTGGCATTCCTGCTGATTTGCAGGCATTATAAATTCCGTCTTCAATCTTTCCAGTCCAATGCTCCAAAAATTTTATAAGCTCGTTTAATCCTAAATGACTTTTAATGAATTGTTTAACTTGCTTAGGTAATTTATGATAAATAGTTTTAATTGTTTTAACTACAAGACTAATTTTCCCGCGTTCTTGTAATATGTTACGAAGCTCTGATTGCGTTGGTTCTGCATTAGATGCTGGAATTTTAATGAGATATCCATTAACTACATACACGCGGTAGCCATCTTTTGTTACGATGTTTCCGCATGTTATGTTCTTTTCAACGGTGTTACCTGTTGGCTCAAGAGCGAGTGCGGTAGAAGAAGGAACAATAATACTGCTAAAAATTAATGAAGCAGATAATACGCCTGCTATAGCTAACTTCTTCATAATATGCCTTTCTGTACGAGAAGTAATTGTGCATGTCAAAAACTTTGACAATTTATAAATTAATGGCGTGCTAAAAGGTAAACAATATCTTGTATATGAAAACCTTTACAAATAATTACTATCTAAAACTGCTTAAGATTCATTAATCTTTTAAACTTAATCAGTAAGGCATACTATCTATATAGTTATGTTTATTTTTTAAAGGTATAACTGCATTACATTCCCAATACTTACCAAAGGCTCGAAAATAGAGTGAACCGCCTAAATGCTTTATGGTATCGCGATGAAGCAGAAGTCCTTTTTGAGATACTGAACGAATTGCATCTTTACTTTTCCTGTCCAAAAATCGAACATTGAACTGTTTTATAACAATTTGTTTTTTACGTATCGAAATTCTGATGTAATAAACTAAAGAAGCATATTTTCGCATGTTCAAATATAGTTCTTCGATTAATTCAATAACTTCACAGATGATTTCATCGTTAATATTTTCAGGAATATCGTTACTAGATATATTGCATATGGATCTTCCTTTTAATCCACAAGATGTATTGATTGAGTCGTTCATTTGTAGTGTATCTTCAATGTGCTGAATAAACTCGCTTCGAGCATCTTGCTTAGCAGTATTTCCACGTAGAATGTCGATAATATTATGACCTTCTTCAAAAGCCTGATCTGCCAAATCATTTATTGCCTCAATAGCACTTCGCTGTTTTTTAGAAATAGACTTGTCAAGTAATGCTATTTTACTTTGTAGTGCAATATCTGCAATCTTATTAGTTAATCTATCGTGCATTCGCACAGCCAGATGAAGATTATTAATTGTTTGCTTATCTTTTTCATAAAGAACCATTTTTTGGTGAGAAATGCGCAAAATAATACCAGTGCAAACGCAAAATATATTTATTAAAAGGTAAGCAATAAGATACTTGAAAGACAAAGTTGATAAGTATCGGTATGCAACGTAGTGTAATGCATCTATTACTAAGAATAAAGGTAGTGTAAATTGAATCGGATATAAATACGAAATAAAAACAAATGATATGATGAGCCCGAAAGTTACTGGTGGAAGATTCAGACTAGGAATAACAAGAATGCTGAGGTGTACAAAAATATAGCACATGCTCATAAAATGCGGGAGCAAGCAAAGAAACAAATTTATAGCAGCAAGAATCATGTAAACTATGACAAGTTGTATTGTGCTATTGTCGCTATTTGAGTAAATATATGCATCCATTGCGCTCGACAAACATCCCAATAGTAAAAATATTTTATTGTCAATAATCTTTTCTCGCAAACGACGCATTAAGAAAATAATCATTGTGTATCATTTCCTAAATATTCATCATGCAGCCATGTGGTAATAAGTTGTGAACGATTTGTCACATTCAATTTTTTGAACACGCGACGAAGGATAGTTTCCACAGTACAAGTTTCAACAAATAAACGTTTAGCGATTTGCGCATTAGTCATTCCTTTACTGCACAACTTTACAATTTCAGTCTCATGATCCGTTAAAGCAAGGCGTCCATTTTTTGGCTTATTTTGCAAACGTTGAAATGCTGTCGTCGTGTCGTCAAAATGAAGATCTCCTATTATTTGTGGCTTGAATGTGCCATGGGCAATACTGCTAAGCATGGCGCAAATAGTTTCTGGGTGGTTCTTTCCAACAATGCCTTGCGCGCCTGCTGTTGATGCTTTTAAAGCATAATCGTTGATAGGGAATGAAGTTATAGCAATTATTATTGGGAGTGAGTATCTTCTTCGCAATTCGTATAATATTTTAATTCCCGAAACCCCAGACATATACATGTCAATTAGCAGCACGTCTGGGCATTGATTTTGACAAAATTGAATTGCTTGATCGGCGTGCGCGGATAACCAGCAAATATTGCAGGACGGAACAACCTGTTCAATATATGTTTTTAGGCCGTGTAGACAAAAACAATCATCATCAACAATGCCAACAGTAATACGCTTTGCTATCATACTGCTCCTTTAGAAAAGCATTATTTAAGTAATAATAATACTTGAATTTGTATGATGAATATCTTGTCTAGGAAAACCTTTACAAAGCAGATTGTATAAAGGTAGTTGATTGGAGCTTACGGGGGTTACTCCGCAGCGAATAAGTTCGCTTAAAGCTTAGTAACTTAATGCAATATGGTTGAGGCTATGCGCAAGTAAGTCGCTCGGTAGTGTATAAACTCTATGCAAAATAAATCATTCTCTGGTATTATGCAAGCTCCAAAAATCATAAATAAAATCATCATTTAGTGTGATGCAAACTCTTTACGGCGATTATAAGCTATTAGCCAAAAGCTGAAATTCTAAATAAAGTGGTAATCATAAAAGCGTTAATTGCAGCATTACCGAGCCCTTTATTTATTTTGGATCAGTTTGAGAGGCTTGTTTCGACGCATCCTATGAGTTTACGAGTTTGGAGAGTAAGGAGCTTTGTGTTATGCGTAAGTTTACGAAAGTATTCTTGTTCGCTGCTCTGCCAGTGTGTTTGCTTACTGCGTGCTCTGGTAGAGCAGTTGATAATAGTCAGCAGCAGGCATCACATGATTCAGTTCCACTTGTTTCAGTCAAAAAACAGCCTTTAACACAAGTTGTGTCGGGTAAAGCAACAATAGAACAATCGTCTACCTTTGTTATCACTGCTGTAAGTAGAGGGAATTTTTCTCCATCGGTAAAAGCAGGAAGTGTTGTAAAAGCTGGAAGTGTTCTAGGCTACAATGCTGGTAACAAAATTATTGCTCCCGTAGACGCTAAAGTTGTGTCAGTAGCTGAATCATCTGCGGACGTGCCTAAATCTTTCCCGCTATTCACTCTTAAATATGAAGGTTTTTCAATAAGCCTTAACGCAAAAGCTTTACTTCGTTCTGCGGATATTACAGATGTTAAAGGTCGCTTCCAAGTTGAAGACGGTGTTGGACCAACCAATTGTTTGCAAATAGTACAAAGCGGTGGAACTTCTACCGATGTTGCAGCTTCGGATAGTAGCAAGAATGATAATGCTGATTCGACTCAAACAGATGAGTCGAGCGCGCAAAGTGCACCTAGTGTATCGTCAAAAGTTTTAACGTGTTTAATAGATAAAAGCGCAGAAGTAGAATCAGGTCAAAATGCGACGCTTGTTTTTAATGGCAAGCATAAACGATCGGTTCTAACACTGCCCGTTAGTGCGGTTGCTGGAAGAGTTCAAAAAGGCTTAGTCTCATACAAAAAAGGTGATAATTGGGAGAGTAAAGAAGTTGGTCTTGGAATCAGTGACGGCGCTAATATTGAAATTACGTCTGGCTTGCATGAGGGTGATGTCGTAGCAGGTGTTTCTCCTGATCTCATTCCAGGAGTGCAATGATTATGGAGAACAATCCTGTTCCACTAGTTGAACTACAAGACGTGTCAGCGCGTGTAAAACTAGGCAATGGCGAATGGCTTACCACTGTTAACTCTGCCTCTATGTTACTTAATCAAGGTGAAACATACGCGGTAGTTGGCAGGTCTGGTTCCGGCAAAACGAGTCTTATTTCTATTATTGGATTTTTGAATAAAAATTTTACTGGAAAATACTATTATTCTGGCAAGTCAATCCAAAAGTGTAGTGATAATACAGTATCGCATATGCGCGCTCGAAATATTGGTTTTGTTTTTCAAAACTATTCTCTCATTAAGCATTTAAGTATTAGAGAAAATGTTGAGTTGCCGCTTTTATACGCAGGACTACAACAAAGCAAGCAGACAAGAAGAAAAACGATAGAAGAAGCATTATGTGCTGTTGGATTGCAAGATAAACTAAACGAATACCCTGGAAGTCTATCAGGCGGTGAACAGCAGAGAGTCGCGATTGCGCGTGCTCTCGTTACTAATCCCGAATTACTTATTTGCGATGAGCCAACTGGTGCGCTCGATAGTAGTACGGGAGAAAAAGTGCTTCAAGTGTTGCATGATCGTGTTCAAGAATCTGGAACAACATTACTATTAGTCACTCATGATATGAAAGTAGCTCGTTCTTGCTCTCACATTTTTACTATGGAAGGCGGTGTTCTTTATGATCATGCTGCTTAAAGATTTGCGCCTGTCTCCTATGAGATCCTTCCTTACAGGTTTTTCAATGTTTATAGGCATCATTGCCGTTATTGCGTCAGTGCTTATTGGCACGGTTGGTAAGGGCTATCTTATTGCAACTAACGAACAGCTAAACGGTCGTAGACCAACATACGAGATTACTTTTTCAGCACAAAATTTTGACGAATATTCAGTATTTGACAAATTCTTAAATCGCATTGAATCCGCAAACCGTAATGCTAACGTTATGCTACAACCAAACACTGGACTACTGTTTAGCACTTCTATGACAGCCTCGAAGAGTGTAAAAATAAGCAAAGAATATAAGACTGGCAATCTTCAATATGTTGACGCTGTTTACACTACGGCAGGATACAACAGAGTTTATAACTTACCTATTGTAAGTGGAAGATGGTTTAGTAATAGCAATAAAAGCAACGCATTAGAAATGGTAGTAAACCAATCTGCTAGCAAAAGATACAAGATTGGTGAAGTAGCGTTTATTACTTCTCGCAAAACAACACAAATGAGTCCTATAAGGATTGTTGGAGTTGTGAGCGATGGCGTAGACTCAGCAAAAGTATACGTGAATATTCTAGGATTATTACGTTACGCTCCAACTCTTTGGGAATATTCTGGAAAAGAAGTTCAAGGCTCAATCTACTGGTTGAATAAAGAAAATCGTCCTCAAAAATCAATTAAATCTTATGTTTCAGATGCTCTTTACGACTGTTGTGGTGGACAAGTAAACGAAATTAGAAGACATGATAATAGTGATGATTACGAGAATGTGATAATAGTATTGCAATTAAGTTTTGCTATCGTAGCAGCATTATTGCTTTTTGTTTCCGCGCTAGGTTTAATCAATATTGGTTTAGCATCGTTGGAGCAGCGCACGCATGAACTGCTTATACGCAGAGCTTTGGGTGCTACTAAATGGTCGATTGCTTCACTCGTGTTAGGCAGTGCGATTATTTTAGCACTAATAGTTTCGATTGCTGCTGTTGCTGTTTCTTTTGGTCTTGTGTCTATAGCATCAAGTTTTTGGGATGCAGCAAGCCCAGTTAGTCCGCCAGTTTACCCATATGAAGCTGCTATTGGAGCTGTTATTGCGGCTTTTATTACAGCGCTTGCTGGAAGTGTGGTGCCGGCAATAAAAGCATCGCGTTTACAGCCAGCATTAGCATTGCGTTAATTTTCAAAAAATAAGAAAGAAGGAATAATGAATAATCATACTATTGGTAAAGCAACTCTTATTGTTGGTGTGCTTAGTGCGCTTCTTATGCTTAATGCGTGTGGAGGAATAGGCAACAATAATGCGAGTGGTGTGGATGGTGCGCGATCGCAAAATAGTTCGTCTAGAGAGACTGTTGATTTTGCTCATATAGAGAAGGAGTATCAGGAATCTGTGGCAAAGCTTAGTTGGCCTGAAAAATATAAAGCTCCTGCAAACTTGGTTGGAGAAGAAAAAGACAGCCAGTTCCAGAGTGGATATGGTGATACGCAAGCATCTAATTATTATCAGTGTGCTTGGGAACGGCAATGGTTAGACACGTATGCTAGTGATGAGCAAGCGGCAAGTAAAGCTTTGCATGAGCTCGAAAAAGTGCTTAGCATGCCGTTTATGGGTCCAGACCGTTGTGATGATGCAACGCGAAACTTTTTCAAAGAGCATATGCGTAAAGCAAAACTAGGAGATCCGTCAGGATTCCAACAGGATGTGCAAACTAATTGTCCTGTGATGTAATTGCATTTGCATAGCTTTATTGTGCTTTCGCACTAAATAGCTTGTTATATGCTTCTTTTTACCCATGTTGATGGTGTCCAATAATCTTTGGTAAGCATTGATGGGTATGTTTGTTTACGAGCTTGAATAATCCATAAGGCCATACCTGTTGAAACAAGTATTACGCCAGAAGCAATCATTATGAATAATGATGAATTTAGATTTCCCCATGCTAGTACGCTTGCATACCCTACGATAATGCCGCATTGCTCCATAATAGAAGTAAAAGTAGTAGTTGCGCCGAGAATGTGTGTTGGTATGCCGTCGAGAAGAGCTGTTTGCCCATAGACAATAGTTGCGTCAAAAATAATACCTGCAATGAAAGCAGAGCAAAGAAAAAGAGCAATCCAATTATTAAGTGCGAAAATAAGTAAAGGAATAGAAAGGAATCCAGGTAATAAAATAGAGTATAAAATCTCATAATGAAGCACAATATATTTGCATAATACTGAACCTACAATCATGCCAATGTTAAATATGCTGACTATTGACCCCCACGTGGATGCCGAATGAAAAAGTGTAAGACAATGGTGTGCTCCCATTAGTCTAAATGCAGCAAGCCATGATCCAGATTGTAATGCGGATACTACTCCTAAGACTATTAACCATGGTGTAGATTTCATATAGCGTAGAGAAGCTGCAAAACCAGCAGTTTTATTGCTTCCTGTCTTCGTATTGTTTGCGCTATTTTGTGCTTGCTGGTTTAGATTAACTAACAGTAGAGGTAGCGCCGCTAATATCATCACAATAGCAATGCTCGTAAAGAAAATGAGCGGATTGCATATATCAACAAATATGCCAGTAATCGCAGGTGCAGCAAGCCTGCTGAGATTAATCCACATACGCATGCTTGCCAAAAACTTGGTTTTTTCGCCAGCTGGTACGCTATATGCCATCAATACTTTTTGATTAGGCGAAGAAAATGCAGTAAAGAACCCGAATATTATGCCGAGTAGTGTAACCGTAATAGCAATAAGATTATGCTGTGCTACTAAAGCGAAACCGTATCCAGTACACAACAAGGCAAAACAAAACGTTAGCGCTATAAACAATCTAGTTGGTGGATATTTATCTGCAATAATTCCGCCAAGCGGTGCTGCTACGCAGGTCATAAGCGCTACGGAAACCGCGTTAAGCGCTGCGTGAGATAAGTCGACATGTATTAAAAGATATAGACTTACGCCAAATCTACAGCTTGTTAAAAGAAAAGCATTAAGCGATAAAACGGCAATAATAAGAGTTGTGCGAATCCGTGCCGCAGCGTTCATTTCCTTCTCTTTTTTTCTTTCTTCATGTTATGAATGTCTTTCATATTCTGAATAATATATGCCTCTTGATATACACCTTTTTATGGACCGTGAGCGAAATGAGTGTTTTGTCGCAGTTTATAGGTGGGGGTTGCTGTTACTGGCGATAGTAGGAGAGGAAGTTAGAGAGTTTGCCCATTGCATCGCGAAGCGTTTGCAAGCGCGGCAAGTAGACTACGCGGAAGTAGCCTGGAGTCTGCCAATTAAAGCCTTTACCGTGCACAATCAGCAACTTCTGATCGCGAAGCAAATCAAGCGCAAACTGTTCGTCATCGTGAATGTTATAGCGGTCTGGATCGAGTTTTACAAACATGTAGAAAGCGGCATCCGGTCGCTCGACGCTTACGCCATCCATCTCCTGAAGCGCGTTATAGCAGTATTCGCGCTGCTCATACACGCGTCCGCCCGGCTCCAAATACTTCTCAACGCTTTGGTATCCGCCCAAAGCAGTCTGAATAATCGACTGCGCAGGAACATTCGAGCACAAGCGCATATTAGAAAGCATGTTAAGTCCCATAATGTAGTCGCGAGCCTTGGATTTATCTCCCGAAAGACTCATCCAACCAATACGGAAGCCAGCAATCATATGCGATTTAGAAAGACCGCTAAAAGTTACGCAGAACACGTCTGGAGCAAGAGAAGCAATCGAAATATGCTTCTTTCCGTCCATAACAAGACGGTCGTAAATCTCGTCCGCAAAAATAATCAGATTAAACTCGCGCGCAATCTTAACAATCTCTTCCAAAACTTCGCGGCTATACAGCACGCCCGTAGGATTATTCGGGTTAATAATCACGATTGCTTTAGTGCGAGGCGTGATTTTAGAGCGAATGTCGGCAATATCTGGGTACCAATGCGACTTTTCGTCACACATGTAGTGCACAGGAGTGCCGCCAGCCAAGCTCGCGCACGCGGTCCACAGAGGATAGTCTGGGCTTGGTATAAGAATCTCGTCGCCGCAATCAAGCAACGCTTGCATAGAAAGGTTAATCAGCTCGGAAACGCCGTTTCCGGTGTAAATATCTTCCATTTGCACGCCTGGAATGCCCTTAAGCTGATCGTATTGCATAATCGCCTTGCGCGCAGAGAAAAGTCCGCGACTATCCGAGTAGCCTTCGCAGTCAATAAGCTGCTGCTGCATGTCGTAAATCACTTCGTCTGGCGCGCGGAATCCAAAAGGCGCAGGATTTCCAATGTTGAGCTTTAAAATATGCGTTCCGTTTGCTTCCATGCGGTTAGCTTCTTCAACAACAGGGCCGCGAACGTCGTAAAGCACGTGTTCCAGTTTGGTGGATTTGTTGAATGTGCGATGCTTGAGCGTTTCGGAAAGCTCACATTCTGTTAATGGGCGATTTTCCTCGCGCTGCTCGCTGCAATCTGCTGGCGACTTTTGCTCGCTTTTTGCGCAAGAATGCCCACTTTTGATTCCGCTGCCGCTAATTTCAAGAATTTTTTCAAGCATATCTCGCACGTCTTTGCGCGGCTCGGTTTTGCCGCTTAAATACTGGCTTAACTGGCTTTTGCCAAGCTTATGGCCATTTTTTGCTGCAAGCTCGATTACGTCAATCTGCTTATAACCTTGCGTTTTCATAGCTTTTTTAAGCTCATCGGCAAAATTCTGTGCCATAATCTGTCTTTCTAATAAAATTAGCATTTATAAATTGAACAAACTGACAATAAAGTTCACAGTAAAGTTCAAAATATAAGTATTAAATTGAATTATTTGCCCAATGGTAGTCGCTAAAATTATTTTTGTATAGTATTTTCTCGAAAAATGACGAGAAATAGTAAAAAATAGTAGGAAATAGTAGAAAAAATTGAACTAAAGTATAAGAAATTGAATTTATATTGAACTTTTGTGAATGTGTTTTGTGGCTTAAGTTTAGGAATACTGCATGATTTACGCCATTGTGCGTAGCTTGTATAAGCTCTGTTAAGCGGTTTGCTACCATAAAAGCTATGTATTTCTTTACTCCAAAGCGCTGCGAATCTACCCAAAAGATCATGTATAAGAATAAAGGGCAGGCTCTTATGGCGGCGGAGCAAAGTTTAAGAGAGCGCGGAACACAGTTATGGGTTTATGCTTGCGAATATTGCGGATGCTGGCATTTGACGCATAAAAATCCGGTGAATCGCATGTATTCCGATATGCGCTCGCCGTCTGCAAGCGCGAAGCCGAAATCTAGAAAACGCGGATACAAGCCAAGACGGCGCTAATAACGCATTGATACTGTACATTCACAATATGAAGCGTATGCTGCGCTTAAATCTTACGCAACGTTAAAACCTTGCCTTGCAACCTGCTCAACATCCTCTGCCTCATGCTTTTTATCGCTACTATCCGCTGCCAGCGCAACAATTTGCGCGCTAAAAGCGTCAACTGGTCGGCTAGCATTTCGCAAATCGTAATACTGGTGCACGCGAGCGTCAAAATCAGCAAGATTTTCTAATAATTCAGCGTCGTCAGCAGGGTAAGTGTTTTCAAAAATCTGCATGCTGGCGTTCATTCGCGGCTTTAATTCCGGATTTTGCGCAGGCTTACCAATTGCCAAGCCGAGCACAGGGTACGTGTATTCAGGCAAATTCAAAATATCAATAAGCTGAGTCCTACTGTTCAAAATTGAACCGAGAATTACGCAACCAAGTCCCAAAGATTCCGCAGCAGTTTCCATGGCATGAAGCGCCAAAATAACGTCGTTTTGAGCTTGAGTAAAACGGTAGCGCGTTTTAAGCATAAACTCGTCGCTACTGGTATCTACGCCATTTTTTCGCGCAATTGCAGCGTTTCTGTGCTGGTCAATAATAAAAACGTACAGTAGCGGAGCAGTGGCAATATAGGTTTGGTTGCCGATTTTGGAAAGCTTCTGCTTAATTGAGCTATCCGTAATTTTAATCGCTGACCAGTCGTTTAAAAACTGGCTGCAAGCGGCTCGCTGAGCTACGGTTTCAAGAGTTGTAACTGTATCTTCGTCAATTGCTTCGTTGCGAAAAGCGCGAATAGAGCGGCGGTTTAGTAAAGTATCTATAGTTTCGTTATGACGTAAGTTTTGCACGTTATTATTATCCCTTATTATTTCTTATTATTTATATCTACTTATTATTTTTATCTTTTTTAATTTCGCTTATTTTTTGCATTCTCAGTTCATTTGTTCAAAATTAGAATTTATTTTTTCTAAATTGACGCTTTCTTTGCCTTCGCGCAACATAAGACAAGGTTCCGTGACTTACCAAGCGGCCAACAATCGTAGTAAGAATCGCAGAAAATACTGCAAAACCGATAGACATTAGCAACGGTTCTTCTTGCTTAACACGTTGATTTTGCGCGATTTTTTCTTTAGAAAGATTGTTATGACGATTATTAGAGTCTGAATTGATTTTTCTAGTATCAACATGTTTTTTCCATACAACATGCGCAATTTGCCCAGCTATAAACGTTGCAAAAGACGGAAGCGCGGCTTTAAGCAACGAATCTCCTAAAGTATTTGGATTTTTTAATCGGCGCTCGCGAAGCGCATCAATCTTATGATTGGCTGCATTAAGTCGCTGTACAGTAGCCTGAGCCGCGTGATGATTGCGAGCGGATTTATTATTTGCCGATGATAATTGCGTCATATTTTCTATGTTAGTGGTAACGAAATACCAATTTTGGCGGTAACATAGAACAGTAATCTCGATTTGTAGCAGTGTGGATGCATTTTGAGAAATATACGTGAACAAACTCGTGCCGCTTGGCGTCCGGCGCGATAGAAGGGTACTTGGCGCGCTAAAGGAATGTGAAGCTATGCAAAATAACACTACTCAAGAATTATCTGAAAAAAAGTGCTTGAATCAGGGTTGCTTGGTGTTGCTTCGCCACGGCCAAACAGCTTGGAGTGTGTCTGGACAGCATACTGGTCGCACGGATTTGCCGCTTACTGAAGTTGGTGTTGAGCAGGCAAAAGAGGCTGGCGCTAGATTGCAGTGTGCGTTCGCAAAAGGTTTTGATAAGGATTGTGTGCTTGTAAGTCCGCTTCGTCGCGCGCAGCAAACAGCTCAGTTTGCTGGTTTTGATTCGTATACTATTTGCGATAGCGCGTTGGAGTGGGATTATGGTGCGGCTGAAGGGCGCACGCGCAGCGATATTGCTGAACTAAGTGGAGTTGAGGCTTGGGATGTGTGGAAGCATGGTCCTAAAGTTCTTCCTTCCCACATGGTTAGTGATGCTAAAGAAGTGCTTCCTAGTGGAGAAGCAGTGGATGTGCACAGAACTTTTGGAGAAAGCTTGCAAGAGGTTTCGGATCGTACTCAAAAGATTATTGATATGGCAATGCCTAAATTGAAATTAGGTAAGGACGTGCTTATTGTTGCGCATGCTCATGTGTTGCGTATTCTTACTGCGCGCTGGCTTGGAGTAAACCCAGATTTTGCGAGACTTCTTCGTATGGATACCGCGCATTATTCTGTGCTTGGCGAGTACAAAGGCGACAATGTGATTGTGCATTGGAATTGCTGAAATACGGTTTGGAATTTCAGATATTTTCATATATTTTATTGCGATTTGCACAGTTTTTATTGCAAAGATATTTATATATTTGAGTCTTGCGTTTGCTGTAATATTAATCCACTACTGTGATTTATTCAGTATTCAATAGCAGTAATTAGTTAGTTTGGAAGAGATTAGCAGTATGTGGAAAGGTTCGATGATGAGTCGTTCAGTTAAGTCGATTATTGCGCTAGTGGTTTGCGCTGTTTTGGCGGCTTGCGCGTTTACTGCTTTAGGTTTTTCTAAGTCTTTTGGAGCAAATACCGATAGGTCTGCTAATGGGAAGGTTATTTTCTTCAACTTTAAGCCTGAAGCTACTCCTATATGGCAAGAAGTTGCTAAAAAGTACACGGGTGAAACTGGTGTTGAAGTAAGCATAGTTACACCAACTGGTGGTCAGTACGAAAAGGGACTTAAAACCGCAGTCGATAAATATAAAAACAGTCCAGGTGAAATGCCTACGTTATTCCAGATTAACGGTCCTGTGGGCTACGCTAACTGGAAGGATTACACTGCAGATTTAACTAATTCTCCTCTTTATACGCAGCTTACTAATTCAAATCTTGCTCTTAAGGATGGCAATAAGGTTGTTGGTGTTCCATACGTTACTGAAAATTACGGTTTGATTTACAACAAAGCTTTACTTGCTAGGTATGCGGATCTTAAAGACGCAAAGTTGAAGCCGGAAGAAGACGGCAAATCTTTTGAAGATCAAATAACTAATTTTGGTAAGTTGAAGGACGTTGCAGACGATTTGCAAAAACACAAGGATGAGCTTGGTATTGATGGTGCTTTTGCGTCTGCAGGATTTGATTTAAGCTCAGACTGGCGTTTTAAGACGCATCTTTCAAATATGCCTTTGTATTATGAGTTCACTAAACGTAATATTAATGGCCAGCCGCAGTCGATAAATGGCGACTATGTTGATAATTACAGGAAGATTTTTGATCTTTATATTTCTGATTCAACAACTCCTGTAAGTCAGTTAAGCACTAAAACTGGTGAGGATGCTGTTTATGAGTTTGCTCTTGGTAAAGCTGTGTTCTACCAGAATGGTACTTGGGCTTGGGGTGATCTTTCAAAAGCTGGCATAAAGCCTGACGATGTTGGCATGCTACCAATTTACATTGGTGCTCCTGGTGAAGAGAAACAAGGCATGGCAACCGGTTCTGAAAACTATTGGTGCATTAATAGCAAGGCTTCAAAAAAGAATCAGCAGGCAACTAATGCCTTCCTTAGTTGGTTACTTACTACAAATTATGGTAAGGATGCTTTAGCTAATAAAATGGGCTTTACTACTCCTTTCAAAGGTTTCCCTAAAGCAGAAAATCCTCTTGTTCAGGCTGCTTCTGATTACACTGCTAAAGAAGGCAAAGTGCCTGTTAAATGGGTGTTTGTTACTATGCCATCTAACGGTTGGAAAGACGATGTTGGCTCTGATCTGCTTACATACGCTCAAGCAACAAAAGACGGTATGGCTTCTATTGGCGCTAATAAGGCGTGGGATACTCTTAAATCCGCATTTGTTGACGGCTGGGCTAAGGAATATAAGATTGCTCATGGGCAGAGTTAGCTTAATTGAATAATTTGTTTTAAACTATGATCCTCAAGGGATTGCGCAATCGTTTGCTAAATTGTTGCGCAATCCCTTTAATTATTTCCAAAAATACCTTCCAATTTCATTAAAGATATTATTATGTGCCGTTTTTATGGCGACACGCGTTAATTTAGGTTATGCCATCGTTTGCAATATTCAAATAGTTGATGCATAATAAGTATTGTCGATAAGGACACCTAAAGGTGTGGCAGTCCAATGACGGGATTGTCGGCATAGGAGAAAGGTTCGATGATGAATCGTACGATTAAGTCAACAATTGCACTGGTAGCTTGCTCAGCGATGGCTTTTGGCGCGCTCGCAGCTTGCGGTTCCTCTTCCAGCGAAAAAGCCGCTGAGAAGGGCAAGGTTTACTTCCTGAACTTCAAGCCAGAAGCTGCAAACCAGTGGAAGGAAGTTGCTAAGGAATATACCAAGAAGACTGGCGTTCAGGTAAAGGTTCAGACCGCTGCTTCTGGTACATATGAGCAGTCTTTGAAGAGCGAAATCAGCAAGGGTGACGAAGCTCCTACACTCTTCCAGATTAACGGCCCAGTTGGCTATGCAAGCTGGAAGGATTACACTGCTGACTTGAAGGATACTGAGCTTTACAACCAGCTTCAGAACAAGGATATTGCTCTTAAGGATGGCGATAAGGTTGTTGGCGTTCCATACGCAATGGAAACCTACGGCTTGATTTACAACAAGACTTTGCTTAAGAAGTACACCGAACTTAAGGATGCTAAGGTTAAGTCTGCTGAAGAAATCAACTCCTTCGATAAGTTGAAGGCTGTTGCTGACGATATTCAGGCTCATAAGGCAGATCTTGGCGTAGACGGTGCTTTCACTTCTGCAGGTTTCGATTCCAGCTCTGACTGGCGCTTCAAGACCCACCTTGCAAATCTTCCTCTGTACTACGAGTTCAAGGAAGATCACGTTACCAAGCAGCCTGCAAAGGTTAAGGGTACGTTCCTTGATGGTTACAAGAAGATCTTCGATCTTTACATCACTGATTCCACCACTCCTGCAACTCAGCTCAGCTCCAAGACTGGTGAAGATGCAAACGCTGAATTCTCCCAGAACAAGGCTGTGTTCTACCAGAATGGTACTTGGGCTTGGGGTGATCTCTCCAAGGCCGGTATGAAGGCTGAAGATCTTGGCATGCTCCCAATTTACATTGGCGCTAAGGGCGAAGAGAAGCAGGGCTTGGCCACCGGTTCTGAGAATTACTGGTGCATTAACGATAAGGCTTCTGACGCAAACAAGAAGGCTACTAAGGACTTCTTGAAGTGGCTGCTTACTTCCGATGCTGGTAAGGATGCTTTGTCCAAGAAGATGGGCTTCACAACTCCATTCAAGAGCTTCGCAGACATTAAGTCCGACAACCCATTGACTCAGGCAGCTGTTGAGGATGCAAAGTCCGGTAAGACCCCAGTAAGCTGGAACTTCACCGTTATGCCATCTGACAACTGGAAGAATGATCTTGGCTCTGCTTTGCTTGAGTACGCTCAGGGCACTGGCAAGTGGGATAAGGTCAAGACTGCATTCGTCGATGGCTGGGCTAAGGAATATGCTCAGTCTCACGAAGATGAGGACTAATCTTCATTCAAATAAATTAATAAACGTTGCACCTCTGACGTAAGTAAGCAAAGGCGACGTAAGCGAATCCGCTAGGATACTGACACAGTTTAGTGTTAAGTCCTAGCGGATTTTGTTATTTATAGTGTGTAAGAATTATAAAAAGCTACTTGCTTAAATAAAATAAAATATTTACTCGCTTAATAAAGCCGATGTGCTTGAGCGCACAATAAGTTGAGCTGGAACAATTCTATAAGGATTGTCAACTTTCTGATCGTTTATAAACGAAAGTGTTATTTTAGCTGCGGTTGCCGCAATCTCAACCGGATCTTGCCTAATAGTAGTTAGACCAGTTTCATGAGCGTAAAAACTATCGTCAAAACCAATAATTGATACATCGCTAGGAGTTGCGTAACCGCTGCGAGCAAGCTGGAACATAAGAGGTATTGCGATTCCGTCTTCCTGGCAAGCAATAGCAGTTGGCATTGTTGCGTTTCCAAGAAGCATAGAAACTATAGCGCTTATTCTGTCTAAATTAGCTGGAGCAACAATTTCAATTGGCGTAATCGCGTTCTTTTTGCACTCGTCAATGAATGAATGATAACGTTGCAAAACGCTGAAATGTAGTGAAACATCGCGAGTAGTGCGAACATATGCAATATTGTGATGTCCTAATCCAATCAAGTGACGTGCCATAAGCCTCGCGCCTTGATCGTCGTCAATATTAATAGTTGCGTCAAAATCGCAGTCTTTAGGATGCAAGCAATTTATGCCAACAATAGGCACGCCTGTAGTTTTAAGCTGCTCAATTTCCTTGGTATTCACATCAAAAGAACACACAATAACCGCGTCTGCATTGCGCCTAGTTGGAAGCATTGTGAAAAATTCGTTACGCTCTTCACTACTAGAAATCTGGAAAATAGATAAATCGTAGCCTGCGCTGTGGAATATTTGGTTAAGACCTTGAATAATAGATGCGCTGAACCATAGGCGAATTTGGTCGCTTACAAGTAAAGCTATGCGCAAAGTTCGTCCGGATTTTAATGCTGCTGCAGATTTAGAAATAGAAAAGTTCAACTTTTCTGCGATTTCCAATACCTTGTTGCGAGTTGAAGATGAAACTAAATCTGGGCGTGTAAATGAACGAGACACGGTAGAAACAGACACGTGTGCTTTATCTGCAACATCTTGAATATTTGCCGGCATGTGAACTCCTTTATTCCCATACGCATTTTAGCACGGCATCGTGTAGGTTGTTTGATACGGATTTTTGTGGGTCGTAATAAACAAACGTTTGCAACCGTTTCCATTCTAGCAGAATTTGTTGAAAAGCCAATGATAGCAAGCAATTTTTAATTATAGAATTGCAATTTGCTACAAATTCTTTGCAAGAAAATGACAACGTTTGACATTGCTCATTCATGTAGTAGAATGAAGATATTGGTTCGACATCGACGTCTATGGTGGCGTCGCACTCAAGGAGGAGAAAGTGACGAGTCATGATTAGTATGAGCGGAAAGGCAATACGTAAATGGTGGGCATTGTTTGCTTTGCCAACATTTGCGGCTTTTATTATTGGTTTTGTTGTACCGTTTATTATGGGCGTGTATTTAAGTTTTACTAAATTCCACGCTGTTACAGATAGTAAATTCGTTGGTATTCGTAACTACCGCAAGGCATTTAGGGATCCACACTTTGTTCATTCGTTGATTTTTACTATGGCATTTACTGTTGTAACAACTATTCTTATTAATGTAATTGCTTTTGCAATTGCATATATGTTGACTAAGAAATTTAAGGGATCAAACGTTTTCCGCACTGTGTTCTTCATGCCAAATCTTATTGGCGGCATTGTGTTAGGCTATGTTTGGCAGTTAGTACTTAATGGTATTTTGGCATACTTCGGCCGTTCTATTACATATTCTGCCGTGTATGGTTTCTGGGGATTGGTGCTGCTTATTTGCTGGCAGCAAATTGGCTATATGATGATTATTTATATTGCCGGTTTGCAAGCTCTTCCAGGAGATGTTATTGAGGCTGCAGCAGTTGATGGTGCAACCCCGATGCAAACGCTGTTTAAGATTACAATTCCTCTTATGATGCCTTCGATTACTGTTTGCACATTCTTAACAGTCACCAACGGCTTCAAGCTATTCGATCAGAACTTGGCTTTGACGAACGGTATGCCTTCTCATAAGTCTGAAATGTTAGCGTTGAACATTTTCAACACGTTCTACGGTCGTACAAATGGTGAAGGCGTTGGCCAAGCAAAGGCAGTTGTGTTCTTCCTGATTGTGGCTGTGCTTGCTTTGGTTCAAAATATGCTTACTAGGTCTAAGGAGGTAGTGGCATGAACGAGAAAATGAAGCATTCTGCACTGTGGACAGCCTTCTTTACTGTTGTAAGTTTGCTGTGGATTTTCCCAATCGCTATAGTTTTTATAAATTCCTTCAAGTCGAAGATTTATATTGCGAGTGAGCCTTTCAGCTTAACTCCAAAATCTTTTATTGGATTCGATAACTATCTTTTAGGAATTGAACGTACGAATCTTATAATGAGCTTCTGGTGGACCATTGTGATTACTGTTGGCGCAGTTGCTCTGATTCTGCTCTGCACATCAATGTGTGCATGGTGGATTGTTAGAGTCAACAATTGGTTCGCTGTAATGCTTTACGTGTTGTTCCTATTTAACATGATTGTGCCATTCCAGATGGTTATGTTCACTCTTTCCGACATAACTAACAAGCTCGGATTGAACACTCCATGGGGATTGTGGATTATCTACTTAGGCTTTGGTGCTGGTCTTGCAGTGTTTATTTTCACTGGTGTAATTAAGGGAATACCACAAGAACTTGAAGAGTCTGCGATGATTGATGGTGCTTCTGTGCCGCGCATATTCTTCCAGATTATTATTCCAATTATGCGACCATCGATTGTGTCTGTGGCTATTCTGCAAACTATGTGGATTTGGAACGACTTCCTGCTTCCGTACCTTACCTTGGACTTGAACAAGTACAAGACGGTTTCGATTGCAGTTCAGTATTTGAAGGGTGGCTATGGTTCCGTTGAAATGGGTGCCATGATGGGCTGCTTGGTTCTTGCCATTCTTCCAATTATTATCTTCTACCTCATCTGCCAGAAGTATATTATCAAAGGCGTTATGTCAGGTGCGGTAAAAGGCTGAGATTTCTTCTCCTCCAAAATCTCAAGTGGTGAAAATAATGGTGGTGACTACGGTCGTAAGATTTGTAAGTCACCACCATTGTATTGTTGGTAGGGGTATTGTTAGTAAGTATTGCTAGTAAGTCAGCTATAAATAGCGCAAACAAAGCGTAAAGGAGATATATAAATGTTCTCGTTTGGAAGCCCGTATTCAAAGTTTGCGCAAGGTATGGAAACATTTGCTAATACAGTGTGGCTTACCATACTTATGATTGTTACTAGCATACCTTTAATCACCATTGGCGCAGCTGTTAGCGCAGCGCACGATGCTGCAAGACGTGTAGAAAATGCTGAAGGACACATGACTTCTGCATACTTCCGCGCTTTTGCCAGTAACTTTTTGAAATCAACTGTAATCTGGATTGTAATGGCCCCATTTTTGGCTCTTATATTATGGGCTTGGATTGCAGTTAGAATACCACCGCTTTTAATACCGCAATTTGCAATAAGCATAATCTGGATTCTTATAGCAGAATGGGTTTTCGCATTACAAGCGCGTTTTGAAAATTCTATTGGCAAAACTATTCTGAATGCTTTTATTTTCAGCGTTTCATACTGGCAAGCAACGCTTGGAATGATTATTATTGACGCTATTTTTATAGGCCTTGTGGCTGCATCAGTTATTTACTTTCCGCAAGGTTTACCTTTGCTATTATTCATTGGTTGGGGATCGACTATTATGCTTCACACGCCTTTGTTGGAGCGTGTTTTTGCAAAGTATATTAAGAAGTAATTTATGCAAATAATTAATGAGGCGAGCATCATCGTAGACGCTCGCCTCACATAGGACATCATTGCAATCAATACTTTTGATTTGCTACTATGCAAACCGTATTTCTTGCGGGGAATTGAGTCGGTTCACAGTAAACCAACGTTTTAATTATACTCACTTCTGTGTATTTTCGCCGCGCATAACTGCTGTCATAGAAAGCACTCGTGGCGACTTAAATACTTCATCAGTGTGGACTACGCGACCTTCTGCATCAGCAAGTGGAATACGCCAATTTGGATACTCCGTGCTAGTGCCAGGCTGATTTTGAGAGCGGTGCTCGCCAACAGCATCAACCAAAGCAACCTGCAGCAGCAACGATGGGGAAGTGCGTATGATCGCATGCAGAGCTTCCACAATCTCTTGCACATGGCCTTCTACGTCTTCAGCAGCCTCTTTACTGATCCAGCCGCCGTCAAGAAGCATCTTCATCATTGCATCACGCTCAGCTTGAGCTGTCTCTTGGAAGCTTTCTACGGAGTCTGTAAGCAGGTGAAGCTGTTCGCGAAGCTTTACATGCTCAAAGGCAAGATAACCCGCTGTAGGCGGCATATCGTGCGTAGTGACGGAAGCAAGAGCATACTCTCGATATGTAGAAGGATTAGCAAATATAATCTGCTTCTTTCCAGCTTTCTTTGTTGCAGCCTCAGCTTCGTCGTCGTGAATAAACCACTCAACAACAGTGCCAAGCACGCCGTGAGAAGCAAGCACTTTAGAAACATACTTCGGTACAGTACCCAAATCTTCGCCAATAACAACACCGCCTGCGCGAGTTGCTTCAACTGTAAGAACTGCAATCATTGCGTCTACGTTGTAGTACACGTATGCGCCGTTTCTTGCACTCTGGCCTTGTGGAATCCACCACAGGCGGAAAAGCCCAAGAACGTGGTCAATACGTGCAGCTCCAGCATGCAAGAATACGTTATGAACCATGTCTCGGTAAGCAATATAGCCTGTTTCGTCCAGGTAATTTGGATCAAATGGAGGCTGACCCCAATCCTGGCCCTGCTGGTTGTAGAAATCAGGAGGGGCGCCAACGCTTACGCCGTTAGCGAATCGTTCCGGACTCCACCAAACATCGGCTCCGTAGCCGTGCACGCCAACAGCCATGTCTTGCATAAGACCAATTGCCATGCCTGCAGCTTTAGCTTCAGCGTGAGCTGCAGCAACCTGCTCGTCCGCAATCCACTGAAGCCAACGATGGAACTCAAACAAATCAGCATGCTCGCGCTTAAGTCGTTCAATTTGCGAAGTTCCTTTACCAGTAGTGTCAAACCACAAGTTTTCTCCCCAAGGAGCGCCCCAAACTTCAAAAGCAACACACCAAGTGGCAAAAGCATCAAGATCTTCACCGGAACGATGTTTAAACTCAGTAAACTCGCGCTCGCGTTCTGCAGAGCGCGGCTGCTTGAAGATTATGCGCAGAGCAGGAAGCTTAGCGTCCCAAGCAGCGTTAATATCCATAGGATTTGGATTGTTGTTTTGAGGAGCAATAGATTCGTGTAATTGCTCAACTTTAGCAAGATCCTCTCCGTTTAATTCAGCATATTCTGGAATATCTTGCGGACGAATATACGTAACATTCAAGAATCTACGCGATTCAGGCAAGTATGGAGAAGGCTCAAGTGGAGTTACAGGAGCGCATGCATGAATTGGATTAATCAGCATAAAATCAGCCTTGCCGATTTCTCCAGCATCCTTAAGTAGGCGACGCAAATCGCCATAATCGCCAATTCCCCAAGAGTCTTTAGAACGCACAGAATACATTTGCGTCATAAAGCCCCAACGGTGGTGTTCTTTTACGCTTTGCGGAAGAGGAATGCGTGCAGGAGCTGCTATTAAAGTAACGTCTGCATGCGAAGTAATATCCCCATTATTCCCAAGAACTCGGGCGTGCAAAGTGTGATATCCCATTGGCAAATCGTCAGGAAGTTCAGTGTATAGGTCGCCGTCGTCTTCAGTTAGGATATTTCCTAATTTACCCTCATAATCAGTGCCGTCTTCAAGCGTAAGCGAAAGTCTAATATCTTCCGGCTTGGCATCTCCAGCATGAATTGGTACGCAAGTTTTTGTGCCGTTAAATGAAACTACAGTTGGAGGAAGTAGTTCACTGGCTCTCTTGGCTTGCACTAGCTTGTACGATGACGCTATATTGTCCTGAGTGTCAGCAGGCATTCCTAATGCGTCAAGCACTCCAACCAATGCTTCGTCTGTAATTTCTGTATAGCTTCCCTGCTGATCAATATAAAAAGTGGCAACACCGCATGCTTTTGCAAGTTTTATAAGCGGGCGTGCAAGACGCTCAGCGCTTTCTTCCATAGGCTTATCAGTGTCAGCTGTGCCGTTAGCTGTTTTGCTCATGGTGCTCCTTCTATCTATTAATTTGGCACATCCCTAACGTCGTCGTAAGCGTGCCAAACGTGCCACTATGGCAGTAGAGTGAACTCAATACATCTCTGGATTGAAATACGCTCTGTCTGTCAATTATATAAACACCTGATATCGTTTGCAAATTAGCGTTGCGATATCAGGTGTCAGTTTTTAAAACGCAGTTATTTGGCACTAAGCACTACGAAAGTGCGGCTTGGCAAATGCAGAGTAATGTTATTTTCTTCATTTGCAATAAATGCGTCAGAATCAGGCTGAGATCCCGTCCAGTCGGAATAATAATCATTCGAATTAAGTATGAAATTCCAGCCCTTAGACTTTGTGCTGTGAATTGTTGGTAACTCAATAGTTGCGTCTTCATGATACATAGGATTTGCGCAAACAATAATATTATTGCCGATTCTAGTAGCTAAAACAGTGCGATTAGATGTAGTAAGCTGCTTTCGCTTGCCGTCGTAAAATGCACTGTATTCTGCTCGAAGCGCAATAAGATCCTTATACCAATTAACCAAAGGCTTGAATTGTTCAGCGCGCGCCCAATCAAGCTGGTTTAGCAAAACGCCGCGATTATAAGAATTATCGCAGCCGTGCTTAGTGCGTCCAAACTCTTCTCCGCTTAGCATAAATGGGATTCCAGCAGAGCAAAGAACTATTCCTGCTGCAAACATATTTGCGTTCAAAATATCTGCAACCTGCTGTTTGTCTTGGGCATTAAACTCAAAATCGCCAGCATTGTCGCGCATAGAAATGCAAAGCTTATCCCACAAAGTTAAATCGTCGTGAGCAGAAGTGTACTGAACGATTTGGCCAACTTCTTTACCTGCAGAAGGCATATCTCTCCACGCGTCCAACGCTTGACGAGCAGCATCGCAGCACCAAAATTCGTTGCCATTAACATAGCCGCGGTCGCGATGATTCATAACATTGCCTTTAAGGGAATCGCGAGATTCGTCGCTAAACCAGCCAATGCGCTCGTTAAGAGTATGACGCCCTTCCTTATTGCCAAGATAAATTGTTTCGTCGACAGCAGGGTCTGAAGCGCCCCAAGGTTCGCCATACATAACAATATCTTTGCCGCCAGGAAGATTATCTAGTTCTGCGCGAGCCTGATTCAAAGTCTCTGTATCCGTCAAACCCATAAGATCGAAGCGGAATCCGTCAATATGGTAGCAGCGCGCCCAATGCAGCAAAGATTCAATAATAAACCTGCGGAACATAGGATGTTCAGAAGCCATTTCATTTCCACATCCAGAACCATTAGAAAATGATCCATCTGCGTTACGCCTGCAGAAGTATCCAGGAGCAACGCGTTCAAAAGCGTTTTCTGCAGACTTGTACATGTGATTATAAACAACATCCATAATTACGCGTTGACCATTAGCGTGTAATGCCGCAATCATTGCCTTACATTCGCGTATGCGTGCAGTGCCATCGTAAGGATTGCTAGAATATGCGCCTTCTGGAACGTTATAAGCGTGAGGATCGTAACCCCAATTGTATAGAGAATCTAATTCTTCTGCTGAAGCACCGTTTTTGCGCGCACCGTCGATTGCAATTTCGTCAACTGTTGCAAAATCGTAAATAGGTTCGAGCTGTACGTGAGTAACACCAAGCTTCTTTAAATAATCCAATCCGGTAGGGAAATTGCAGTCGTAAGAATCTGGGTTTTGTAAAGTCGTATGCTCGTCGGTAAAAGCGAGATACTGGCCGCGATGCTCCGGCTTAAAACCGCCATTAGGATTGCTGCTGAAGTCAGCAACATGCGTTTCCCACACAACCATTGCATGGCGCACAAACTTAGGAGATTTATCTTTATGCCAATTGGCAGGAGATATGCGCTCTTCGTCCACAACAAGACTGCGCTCGCCGTTTACTCCGCTTGCAATACCCCAAGGGTCGCTTGTGCGATTTACAGTGCCATCTTGGAAAGTTACTAGGTAATCGTAGTACACGCCGTCCAAGCGTTTGCGGAAATTAATACGCCAAGCGCCATCGTGCAGCGGTTTTAGTTCATGTGTTTGAGTAGGTTCGCTGTTATTGCCCGTTTCAAAAAGTCTTAAAGTTACAGTTTGTGCAGTAGGAGCCCACACGGTGAAAGTTGTGGACTTTGAGTTCAGAGTAAAACCGAGAGGACCTTCGTACACTGGCCAGGTTGCCGAAGATGGGAACGTCATGTGTAATATCCTTCTTATTTTGTTATTTCGTAAATACTATATTACTGTATGTTTTGCAATTAAGTGTGATATTCAATTTTACGATTTACTTATTTTTAATTTATTAGTTGGAATTTTTATTTGTACGTAACTTTATTCAAGCGTTATTTGGCTTAATGCAGTAAGGTTTGTTAGCCAGTATCGTTTTTAGTTGTGTAATAAAAAGGCCGAAACGCTCGAAAGCGCCTCGGCCTTCATCTTTTTTTAATACTACAGATTGTCTGCAGAATATCAGCCCTTAACAGAGCCAGACATGGACTCTTCGTAGAAGCGCTGCATAATGATGAACAGGATTGCAATAGGAATCGAAACGCACACAGCGCCTGCGCAGAATCGTGCAAACCAGTGGCTAATAAATTCCCTATCAAGCATCTTCCACAAGCCCAAAGCAACAGTGTAGTTGTCCTGGCTGTTGGCAATCGTCTTAACCATAACGAAGTCAAGCCATGGGCCCAAGAAGCTTGTGATTGCCTGGAACACAATCATAGGCTTGCAGATTGGAAGGATAATCTTGTAGAAGACCTGCCAAGTAGTGCAGCCATCCAAGTAAGCAGCTTCATCCAAAGACTTTGGAATCGTATCCATGTAGCCCTTCATAACGTAGAAGCCGGCGCCGCTACCTGCGGAGTAGACGATAATAAGTGCGATTAGAACAACCGAACCATTCGTCAAACCGAGAGCCTTCAAAATGAAGTAGATAGCGATAACTGCCATGATGCCTGGGAACATGCCCAAAATCAAAGCAATATTCATGAATGTCTTACGTCCGCGGAAGCGAAGGCGAGACATGCAGAACGACACGGCAAGTACGAAGAGCAAAGAAATAATGCACACGAAAATGGACACAACCAAAGTGTTCAAGAACATGCGCGGGAAGTCTAGGGCTTCGCGCTCGGTGAACAAGCGAATATAGTTATTGAACGAATACTCTGTTGGGAAGAATGTCTTCTGGAATGGGGATTCGTTCTTGTTGAAGCTTTCCAAGAAAACCCAAACAATTGGAATCAACCAAATAATCGACAGTACAGCCAAGAATAGGTGGGAGAAAATATCTCCGATTATTCTTCGTATACGTTGATCTTTAAACAGAGAGACGCTACGAGTGCTGTGTACAACAGGTTCTTGCTGCATAGCGGTATTTTTATTACTCACCGGAATCCCTCCTCGTTCTTATAAGATCCAGAGTTGCGATACGTAATAAGTGCTACGACGGCTAGAACAATGAACGTCATAATACCGATAACAGCACCAATGTTGTAGTCTCCGCGATCCACTGTCAACTTGTAGAGCCAAGTAATAAGCAAATCTGTCTTACCTGCGGAAGAATCAAGTGGTGTCGGTTCGCCGCCAGACAAGAGGTAAATAACGTTGAAGTTATTGATGTTGCCAGTGAAGGTTGTAATCAAGTATGGAGTCATTACGAAGATGATGTATGGCATAGTGACGTTCATGAAACGCTGCCACCAACTTGCACCATCGAGCTCTGCAGCTTCGTAAAGTTCTGCAGGAACATTCTGCAAAATACCCGTAATCTGCATAATAGTGAATGGAATACCAACCCAAAGGTTAATAAGAATAACTGTTACGCGAGCCCAAGTCACATCCTGGAAGAATGGAAGAGGTTGAGCAATCCAATGGTTTTCCAGAAGGATGCTGTTAATAGCACCATTTCGCTGAAGCATGTTGTTCATAACAAGCAAGGACACGAACTGTGGAACTGCAATGGTAAGAGAGAAGCAAGTACGCCATAATCCCTTAAGACGAGTGGACTTGCGGTTAATAATCATTGCAATAAACATACCGAAGAAGAAGTTCAGGAATGTTGCAAAGAATGCCCAAATAAGAGTCCACAGCAAAACATCGAAGAATGTAGCTGCGTTAATAGAGCTCTTAGCGTTACCAATTGCGAAGAAGTTGTTTAATCCAGTCCAAGTAAACAGAACTGGGTGGTTCCTATCGTAGCTGGTGAATGCCATAGAAATCATGAAGATCAATGGCAAAATGGTGAAGAGAACAATACCTGCGGTTGGAAGCGTCATTAAACCAATGTGCGCTTTGCTGTCGAGCAAAGACGAAGCGTCTTTAATAAAGTTTACTGGCTTTTGGCCGCTTGCTGTAATAGCCTGTGCCTTATAAGCGCTGCGTAGAGATAGCGTTGCTAAATAAATTAGCACGATAACTGCTGCAATCGCCATAACGCTGTACAGCAAAATTTCTACAGAATTATCGCCGGCAGTGTAATGATAGAAACCATTGACTTTAATCCTGCCTTGCTTTTTTGTACCAAGCGTAAGAATTTTTGGAAGGTACTCTGCACCGGTTGTGAATAAGAATCCGAAAAGAACAGCTTCACACAGAAGGAACAAAATGCCTTTAGTGAATTGTTTGCGAACAAAAGTGCCGAAACCAAAGATAATAACGGAAACCCACGAAAGAATGTCTGCGTGCTCTGCAGCCTCTTTCAGTGAATATGGTGAAGGAGCAAAGCGTTCTATATTTGACGTCTTCTTCTGGCGCCTTTCTCGCTTTGTGGATGTCGTGCCAGTCATGACATACCTTTCATATAAACAGTGAGTGCTTTAGAGAAGTATATATAAATAGCACGCCCCGGCCCCTTTTCACTAGAGTGGGGACTGGGGCGTGCTATTTGCAAATGCACAAGTTACTTGTAATTTTCACTTACGCATTTTATATAGATTTATTTAATTAGCGAAAGTAAACGCTTACTTTACGGCGCCAGCTAAGCCCTTGGCAAAGTCAGCGGTCTTAGCATCAGCATTTGCTTCGGTAACTTCATGATTAGCAATTGCCTTACCGAAGTTGCCCATTGGCTCCCAGAAGCTACCCATCTCAGGGATTGCTGGCTGCAAGACAGAAGTCTTAGCAATGGTTTCCATCTGAGCAACAGCAGCTGGATCAGACTTTACGCTGTCAGCAAGAGACTTGTCGGAAGGAATAACGCCCTGCTTCTCGTAAGCAATCTGCTGGGACTTCTTGGAGCCCAAGAATGCAGCAAACTTAGCAGCCATCTCTGGGTGCTTGGAGTTAGGGTTGTAAGCAACAGCCTTAGAACCAGCGAAGGACTTCATTTGATGTTCGCCGGATTCGGTCTTGAAGGTTGGAAGAGCAGCAGCAGCATAGTTGTCGCCGAGAGTCTTCTTTACGTCAGCAGCATCCCAAGAGCCGGAGAAGTAAGCGTCAACCTTACCGCTCTTGAGGCCGTTCAAGCCAGCGCTGTTGCCATCAAGAACGAAGTTCTTGTTTGCGAAAAGCTTTGCGATATACTTGGTGACTTCAGCAGCCTTGTCGCCGAGCTTCATGCCAGCCTTGGCATCGGTACCCTTCTCACCGAAGAGTGTCATGTTGCCATCGAGGTAGAAGCCTGGGAGATACCAAGCGTTGCTAAGATCGAATGCAACCTTGCCCTTCTCGAGCATCTTGTCGAGGGACTTGACGTCGTCAGCAGCAAACTTGGACTTGTTGTAGTACATGAACCAGGTGTTGCCGGTGTAAGGAACGCCGTACATGTTGCCGTCCTGAGCAGTGACGGAATTAACTAAAGTATCTTCGTTCTGTTCCTTAACCTGCTTTACGGCGTCATCGCTCAACTGGCCAATTGCGCCAGCCTTAACCAAGTCGCCAAGCTGATCGTTAGGGAAGAGATAAACATCGGCAGCAGCCTTTGCATCCTTCTTTACAGACTCAGCAGCTTTTGGTGGCTCAACAACAGTGTTCTTGAACTTAACGTTTGGGTTAGCCTTCTGGAATTCCTTCTCAACGGTGTCAACCCAGCCGCCTGCCTTCTGATCTTCAGAAGCAGACCAAACTGTGAGCTGAACAGGACCAGATTCAGTGGCTTTCTTATCGCTATTTGTGCTAGAGCCGCAAGCTGCAAATCCAAATAATGTGGCAACAGCAAGACCTGCACCCAGCATCTTCTTAATATTCGTCATCCTTGACCTCCTATATCATGCCAAAACTGGCATATCACTTGGTGGCGTAGTAACGGATTTCTTTGTGGCGCAACATTGCGATAGCTGCGTAAATCAGCGTCACAAGTCTCACAAAAATCCGTTCGTAAGCAATGTGTAGTATACACGTATATTATGCCGTTTGCAAATGAGTGGCGGGTTATTTGTATTTTATTGAATAATATGCTTTTAAAGTGTCGTCGTATAAACTTTATATAGCAACAAAAGAAGGGCAAAACAATGGGATTATATAATCATGCTCAATGGCTTAAAGACGCTGTTTTTTACGAAATTTATCCGCAAAGTTTTTATGATGCAAATGGCGATGGTATAGGCGATATTCAAGGAATTATAAAGAAATTAGATTATGTAAAATCGCTTGGATGCAACGCAATTTGGCTTAATCCTTGCTACGACTCTCCTTTTAAAGACGCTGGTTACGATGTGCGTGACTATAAAAGAGTAGCTGCTCGCTATGGTACTAACGAAGATTTGCAGCAGCTTTTTAGTGAAGCACACACTCGTGGAATGCGTATTTTGCTTGATTTAGTGCCGGGGCATACTAGCGAAGAACACGAGTGGTTTAAAGAAAGCTCACGCGCTGAAAAAAACGAGTTCAGTAAGCGCTACATTTGGACGGATAGTGCATTTAGCGGCTATTCTATGCCATTTATTGGCGGCGAAACCGAGCGAGATGCCACCTATATTCTGAACTTTTTCAAATGTCAGCCAGCATTAAACTACGGTTTTGTGCATAGAGATCGAGCTTGGCAATCTTCGCCAGATTCTAAAGAGGCAGCAGAAACGCGCGCTGCAATGGTTGATGTTATGCGATTTTGGCTTTCGCTAGGCGCTGACGGTTTCCGTGTTGATATGGCTGATTCGCTTGTAAAAAACGATGACAATAATGGTGAAGGAAGTCTTGGGAAAGACAACACAATTCGTGCATGGCAGGAAATGCTTGGCACTATTAAAGAGGAGTATCCGCAGGCTGCTTTCGTTTCCGAATGGGGCAGGCCGCGTCAGGCGTTGGCAGCTGGGTTTGACATGGACTTTTATTTAAGCTGGCGCTGGGACGGAAATCCTAACGGCTACGCACGTTTAGCTCGTGATGTTGATAACGCTTTAGATAGCAATCCTGAACATGATCACAGCTACTTTTCGGCGCGCGGCGGCGGAAGCATTTGCCCATTCTTAGACGACTACTGCCCGCAATATGAGTCAACCTGTGATCAAGGCTACTTTAGTTTCATTACTTGCAATCATGATACGTCTCGCATGGCTCCGCGATTAGATGAGCGTGAGCGCAGAGTTGCTTTCGGAATGCTGCTTACAATGCCTGGAGTGCCTTTTGTTTACTACGGCGACGAAATTGGCATGAAATATCGCGATATTCCAACAAAAGAAGGCGGCTACGCTCGAACCGGCACGCGCACGCCAATGCAGTGGGATGAAACAAAAAATCTCGGATTCTCAACAGCTGCAAAATCAAAACTATATTTGCCTGTTGAAGTGCGAGCAGACGGAAGAACTTGCGCAAATTCTCGCAAACAAGCAGTAGAAAGTGGCGAAATTCCAACAGTTTCTGCGCAAATTAATTGCGAAGATTCCTTCCTTTCTTGGGTTCGCGCGCTTATTGAGCTTCGTCATAGTCGCGCTTCTTTGCAAGCTGACGCGTCATGGCGAGTACTATACGCTCCTGTTGATGGACGCGGATTTGCTTACGAGCGTTGCGCAAAAAGCAGCGAGGGAGAATCGGATGCCGAAAGAAGCATCGTGGTTATGAACCCTGGAGTAAACGCAGAAGCAGTACCGTTTGAAGCGCTGGCAAATCTTACTCAGGAAGCAGTCGAAAATCCTTTGCTAAAAATCGGCGAAGTGTTAAGCTGCGGAAATTCTTTGAAACTCGGTGCGCAAAGTTTCGCAATATTCAATCTTCCGCTTTAAGTCACAATAAATACTGCGATACAATAAACGTTAGTAAAACAGAGCAGTAAAAATAAGCGCGTTACTTAAAAAGAACGTTACTTAAAGTAAGTGTTATGCGAAACAATGCGTGGAAATACAAAGGAGTGCAAGTAATGGATGTGCTAAAGCCTAAAATTCGTGCAGATAAAAACATAAAAATGGGCATTACTTTGCGCAAGTTTAAAATGCTTGGCGCATTCATGATGATGCTTAGTGCATTTAGCGCTCCCGTAATACCGCATTTGTTTGGCGGATTACGCAAAGATAATATGCTTGCTCTCACATTTGCGGTTCTTTGCGAAGTAGTTAGCTGGACTGCGCTGCCATGGTATGCGTGGATTCTTATGCGCGGATACCACAATACGCATAACGTGAATCTTTACATACTGCGACTTTTGATTTTAGTAATAATTTGCGAAGTGCCGTACGATCTTACTACATCCGGTTGCGCGTTTGATTTGCGCTCGCAAAATCCAGTGTTTGCGCTCGTAATTGCGCTGTTTGTTCTTATGGGAATTGACATGGTTCGAGAGCGTTTTAGCGGTTTTTTGCGCAGTGTTGCGTATGCTGCAGTAGTAATTGCAGGATTATTGTGGAATATTATTGGCAAAGTTTATGTGCGTCAGCAAATTTTCTGGGGAGGCGCGCTATTCCTTGTGTTTGTGCTGATTTTTGAGCTGATGCAAAAGCATGAAATTCGCATGGAGCTGATTTCCGGCATGTTTGGCGCTATGTCGATGCTCGCGCCAGGCATTGGCGTGGCAGTTTTGCACTATCGCAGCCCTTACGGAGACGGTCATAAGGATTCGCCAGTATTTCGCTGGACAATGTACGCATGGTATCCGGTAATGCTATCGATTGCAGCATTATTCGCAGTATTCGTCAAATAAAAGCGTGCGTTAATTAATAAAAAGCAAAGGTGCAAAAATGGACTTTTCCAAGTCGGGAATTTTTTATAAGTACGCAACTGATTCAAACGCAAAAGCACAGGATACTCAGGTAATTAAAGGCGAAAAGTGGCGAATTACAGTTATTACAGATTCGCTGTTGCGTCTTGAATGGAGCGACGACGGAAAGTTTGTTGACAATCCTACGCAAACTGTAATCTGCCGCAATTTTGCTCACAAAAGTGCGGATGCTCAGCCGCAATTTAGTGCGCGCAAAAACGAAAACGGATGGTTGGAAGTCGAAACTGAAAAGCTGCATCTTACTTATAATTGCGAAGCTTTTAGTAAAGAAGGATTAAGTATTGTTGTGCGCGGAGTGCCGTGTACTCAATTTAACACGTGGCATTACGGCGACGACTGCCCGGGAAATCTCCTTGGAACTTTTAGAACTTTGGATCAGGCGAACGGACCGGTAAAACTTGGTAAAGGAATACTTTCGCGCGACGGATGGTCTGTTTTAGACGATTCTGCAACTTGCGAAATTGCGCCGGCTGAGGAAATAAACGGCAAATCAAACCCGTATGGGGCTTGGGTTAAGTCGCGTGCGCAAAAAGTTAGCGAACAAGCTGGAAGATATAAAGACTTGTATTTCTTCGGCTACGGACATCGCTATATTCAAGCAATTCAAGACTTTTATAAGCTAGCGGGTGCTCAACCGCTGCTTCCACGTTTTGCGCTAAGTAATTGGTGGAGCAGATACTATCGCTACCATCAAGACGAATATTTGCAATTGCATAATCGCTTTAAGCGCGAAGGCATACCGTTCAGTACAGCTGTTATAGATATGGACTGGCATGTGACGGATGTTGATGCAAAATATGGTTCCGGTTGGACGGGCTACACTTGGAACGAGGAGCTTTTCCCAGATCATCGTGCTTTCTTGCGTAAACTTAACGCGGCTGGATTATCTCCAACTTTGAACTTGCATCCGCGCGACGGCGTGCGTGAGTTCGAAAAAGATTATGCGCAAGTTGCGCAAGATGCTGGCATTGATCCGGCAAGCGGTAAAGCTGTGGAATTTGATTTAACGAATCCGCAGTTTGTTGAAGCTTATTTCAACATGCATCATCGTATGGAAGATGAAGGCGTCAAATTCTGGTGGATTGACTGGCAGCAGGGTGGTGTGACGCGCGAGCCTGGTTTGGATCCGCTTTGGATGCTAAACCACATGCATTATGAGGATTCTGCTCGCGAAGGACGCTGGCCGCTAACGTTCTCGCGCTACGCGGGCCCTGGTTCGCATCGCTACCCAGTTGGATTCTCGGGAGATACCGTTACTACTTGGGATTCTCTTGCTTTCCAAACTTACTTCACTTCTACGGCTTCAAATATTGGCTACGGATGGTGGAGCCACGATATTGGCGGCCACATGCTCGGCGTGCGAAATAACGAGTTGGAAGCGAGATGGTATGCTTTCGGTGCATTTAGCCCTATTAATCGTTTGCACTCGACTTGCTCTCCGTTTGCTGGAAAAGAGCCGTGGAATTTCCCTCAGGAAACTCGCGAAGCAATGGTGAAAATGCTTCGCTTGCGCGCTGAACTTTTGCCATACGTTTATACGATGAATTATCGTGCAGCTTTTGATGGCAGACCGATTATTGAGCCAATGTACTGGCAGTCGCCGGAAGTTGGCATGGCTTATGAAATTCCTAACGAGTACCGTTTTGGAAGCGAGCTTATAGTGGCGCCGATTGTTTCGCCTAACGATGCGGCTACTTTGCGTGGATGCGCTGGAGTTTGGTTGCCGGAAGGTGACTGGTACGATTTGTTTGACGGGCGCAGGTACGTGTCTCGCGGCTGGAATGGTCGCAGATTTGAAGCGTGGCGCACGCTTGACCGCGTGCCTGTTTTTGCTCGCGCTGGAGCTATTGTGCCTCTGCAAGTTTTGCCGGAAGTTGCAGATTGCGCGCGTAGTTATGAGGCTGCTGAATCTGTTAATAGCATTGAAAATCCTCGTAATCTGCGCGTGCTCGTGTTCCCTGGAGCTGACGGCGAATTTGTGATGCGCGAAGATAACGGTGATTTTGCTGCAGCGTCTGCTGGGAATACTGCTAATACTCGCATGAATTTTGTGTGGCGAGACGGCAATTCTTCTACGCAATTTATTATTTCCGGCGTTTCCGGAGAGGATGATGCTGTAGAATCTGTGCCGCAAAAACGCAACTGGAATGTGGTGTTTAGAGGGGTTGATTGCGCAGATTTTGCGCACGTGCGCGTATTGGTAGGAAGTCGAGAACTTAGCGCAAGCGAGTTTGCGATTTCTTACGAAGGTGAAGAGTCGACTTTGAGCTTAACTGTTTCTGTAAAAGACGTGCCAGCTCGTTTAGAAGTTCGCGTAATTGTTGACGGAGGATTGCAAATTGCTGCCGACCCTAAAGTTGGCGACGCTTACCGATTCTTGCTTCAAGCACAAGTGCCGTACCGTGGTAAGGAAATGGCTTTTGACGCAGTACGCGAAACAGGCGGAAGTGCAAGTGCTATTGCTGCAATATCAACTCTTGAATACGAAAACGAATCGGAAGCAGAAAAGTATCGCAACAATGTTGATATGCTTAACGCTTACGCAACCGATCAGCCTTCCGTGGTTAAGTGGGCGCAGTGGCGTTGTACGTTGCCTGTTTCTGTAAAGCATGCGCTTGAGGAGATTTTGCTGCGTTCGGTTGAGTAAATAGTACTGTTTATTAGTAAATGCGCCCTATGAAAATCGCTTCCAAAGTGGTATAATTCACACTGAATCGCTGTATATGTGCAATTAATACGCTAAAAGATTGCTCTATGCAGAAATATACACTGACGCATATTTGGATGCATTTTTAGGTGCATACAAGGCATAATTAAATCCTAGAGAGCATGGGTGCATTTTGAAGAGGAGGAATTATGGGTGTAAAGTCTGTAAAGCGCGGGCATAAGGTGAGCTTGGACGCTTCTGCTAGCAATGCTATTGCGAGAGCTGTGGATACGCGTAAAGTTGCAGCGTTTACTATAGGTGCTGCAGGTGTGCTTGCCGGTGCTGCATTAGCGTTTAGTGTGACTCCTGCGAATACTGCAATGGCTGCAGAGGAGAAAGATTCACAGGTTGTTCAGAGTGATGCTCAAAAAGGCGAGCCACATAAGCACGAGCAACAGGCTAATGATAAGCAGTCTAGCGATAAGCAGATTCAGAAGAAGAATGTAACTGAAACTCCTAAAAACCAAATGGGGGGGGGGGTCTGCCTTCTAAGAAGGATGTTGAGCAGACTAAAGTAGAGAATCCTGAAGTAGAGAAGACTCAATCAAAACAAACTGAAGAGAAACAGTCTGAAGCAGGTAAAGTCGAGGCAGCGCAGTCTAAGCTAAAATCTGCAGCTTCGCCATTCATGGTATTGGCTTCTAATGTTGATGGTGACGGCGATGACAATGATGAAATGCCACCATTATTCCCAAATACTGATCTTAATTTTGATAAGCCAGTAATCAAAGATCCTGAGCATTTAACTGATTCTGAAAAACTTGAGATTAGGAAGCGTGTATCTAAAGCAAATAATGTTGCTCTAGATAAAGTGACTTTTAATAACAATAATCAGATTGTTATTAATTTTGGGCAAATAATTCCAGGTCAGGATTATACAGACACAATTAACTTGGATGATGCAATTATAAAAGAGATTGATGAATCTAAGATTACTATTCCTTCTGGTGATGATGCTGTTCCTGTGTATAATCCAATCGGTTTTTCTGATGCCGAGTTTGAGCGCATTAAGCAGAAGTTATTTGACGATAATAAAAACAATGCTCGGCTTGGGCTTACTAGCAAAGATCAAATCAAATTTGATTGGTATTCAGGTAATACTGCTCACTGGATTAATGATGGTCCTCATAGGGCAATTTCAAGTGGTATGGCAGAAAATACCATAACTGTTACAATCAAGACCGACAAAGCGTATGTGCAGTTTACGTCGAATATTAAGAAAAACAAGCTTACGCGCGTTGTTGATATTCGTAAGGACTATAACCTTGAGTGGACTAAGCAGAAAATGGATGGCCGCGACACAGATGAAGGTTTTAGCTGGAGTAGCGACAAGAATACGCTTATTTACCACTATGATTCCACAAAAGCGCAAAAATTCAACACGGAAGATGTTGTTAAATATTTGAAAGCAACGCCAAAAGACATTAACTCTGGTTTGCGCACGATAATTGGCGGAGAGACGCTTGCTAGCGAAGGCAGAAATGGCAAACCGCAAAGATCTAATATGCATTATTTGCTTGATGATCAAAACAACCCAACAGTTTCGCTTACGATGGGCAATATGAGCGGCCCGTATTGGAATGGTAATCCCGCAATTGATAATTCGGATCGCAATTTAGATGAACATAATTCAGATGCAAAGGATTATTCTTTTGGCAAAGATGCAAAGGTGAATCTTGCTGCTAAGAGTGGCAAAGTATACCCAGCCCATTTATATTTGGCTCCTTACGATTATTCGTATTTTAAATATGCAGTTTCTGTGCACTCTATTAACTTACTATTTGTGCCACAGCCTTCGCACGACAAAACTAAGCTGAAGGCATCGATTGATGAATATACAACTGCGCAGGTTGGGTACAAAACAGTGCCAACTAAGTCAAAGTATTACAATGCGTCTGATACTTTGAGGAATAATTACGATACTGCGCTTAGCGCTGCCAATAACTTGTACGCAAGCGTTAAAGACACTGCTAAAGAGAATCTTACAGAGCAGCAGAAAGCCGATATTGATAACGCGGCTATTAAGCTCAATAAAGCTTATCAAGCGCTTAATGGTGAAGATACAAATAAAACGGACCTTAATAAAGATATTACGGATCAGGGAACTGCTGCGACCACACAGGGTGCGGCGGCTACTGGAACGCATGCAACTGACAGGTACAAGAACGTAGCCAATCCTCAATTTAAGAAGTCTGATGGCACACTTGATACCGATAAGAACAATAAAGCTGCTCAGGCAAAAACTGCGTACGATGAAGCTCTTACAGAAGCTAATAAGGTAAACGCAAATCAGTATGCAACGCAAAAAGAAGTAAACGCTGCCAAAGAGAAGCTTGATAAAGCGCGCAGAGCATTGGACGAGTTTGAAACCAACAAAGACAAGTTGAGTGAGATTATTTCATCGGATGCCAAGGTTAAAACTGGTACGTCTGGCGATATCTCAACAGCTGATCCTGCGTATCAGAACGCTACAGAAGACGAGCGCAATAAATACGACGAAGCTGTAAAGAAAGCACAAGAGCTTTTTGCTGACCCGAACGCTTCGCAAGCCGATGTTGATCTTGCAATAGAAAATCTTAAGAATGCCAAGAAAGCAATTGATGCTAAGGCTACGAATAAGGCGGCTCTTGACGCGATAGTTCTACAAAGTCACGATCACGACGGCGACAAAAAGAGCGTCTTCTATGAGAACGGCACGTATGACAGATACTTTGATGGCAATCTTCCTGCAGGCTTAAATAAGGAAGAAGCTAAGCAGTACGCATCTAAATACGATGACGCTTTGGCAAAAGCAAAGGAAGTTATTAATAATCCTAAGGCAACGCAAGCGCAGGTAGACGAGGCGCTAAACAATCTTAAAACAGCCGAAGAGAATTTGCATAAGCTTAAAACGAATAGCTATGACTTAATTCAGGTCCTTGCAAATAATTTCAGTGGAAATAAGCTTCCTGCATACTTTAATGCGTATGAGGAAAGCCAAAACGGAGCTGATGCTGCTAAAAAGACGCAGGCTGGTAGGGACTTTGTTGCGTATAACGAGGCGTATACAGAAGCTAAAACTATTAAGCAAAAGATTGATGACGCTAAAGCTGGAACTTCTACGTATTCGCAGCAGGAAATAGATGCGGCAAAAGCTAAACTCGATAAAGCCCGCGGTGCTATTGTAACCTATGCAACTAAACCGTCTGCTTTGCAAACTTCTGCAGATCAAGATGATGTAACGAAAAACACAACTGCATATAAGAATGCGCAAGCGCTGGCGGATAAGGCAAGCGATACATCGCTTACAGCGGAAGAAAAAACTAAAGCAGATGCAGCTAAGAAGATTGTTGATGAGTATGCTTCCGCGCTTGCTGCTGCAAAGAAAGTCTTGGAAAACAAGGTTGATAAAGACACAAATGCACAAGGTACAGAGATAACCAAGCTAGATGGTGAAGGCGTTCCAAGCTCTGCAACATTCCTCAATGGTGTGCAAAAGCATCCTGAAAACAAGGCTTTGCAGACAGATGTTGACTCAGCTCTTAAGCGCTTAGACGCAGCTCGCGCTGCACTTTCTGCTTACGCTACCAAGAAGGATGATTTACGTAAGTCGGTGGATGCTGATGCTGACACAAAGCAGCTACCTCAATATAAGAACACGGATAGCCCTGTATTTAAGAACAATAGCGGCGATGCAGATGGAGCAAAGAACACGCAAGCTTCTGCTGCTAAAACAGCGTACGATCAGGCTCTTAACTCTGCTAAGGATGTACTTGCAAAGCAAGACGCAACTCAAGTTGAGGTAGATGCTGCGCTCAAGAAGCTTGATGAAGCGCGTAAAGCTTTGGACGCATACAACACTGATTTTGCTAAGTTACAGGAAAGTGTTGGCAAGAACGGTTCTCCTAAGACTGGTACTGCTGAAGCCGTTGAGGGAACTGTAACTTCTGACGCGTATAGAAATGCTTCTAACCCGCAATTTATGAAGGCAGACGCATCTGGAAATCTTATTCCTGATGCTAATAGAAATAACGCAGCTGCACAAGCAAAGAAAGCGTACGATTCTGCGCTCGCTAAAGCCAATGAATTGCTTGCAAAGAGTAAGGATAGCGCCACTCCTGCGGGTGAAAAGCCAACACAAGCGCAGGTAAATGCTGCTCTTGCTGAACTTGAAGCGGCTCGAACAGGGCTTGATGCGTATAAGACCAATTCTGCAGATCTTAAGGCTGAAACTGAGAAATCTCAGGAAGAAGGCGCAACTGGTGAGCCTGCTGCTGATTCGTTTGAGAATAAAGTTTCAGTTAAGAATGCTAAGTATCTTCTTGAAAAGCTTAAAGACAGTCCAGATTCTATTGCTTACAAGGATGCAAAAGATAAGCTTGATGCTTATAACGCGGCATTAAAGAGCGCGCGTGAGCTTGTAAAGAATGCTGAAAATCAAACGCTTAGCAAACATCCAACTCAGCAAGAAGTTGACGAGGCTCTTAAAGCATTGAAGAAAGCAAAAACCGACATTGAAAACGATGCGCAGTTCAACACTGATAAATCTTCATTGCAAAATGAGGTTGAAGGTAAAGATAAAGACGGCAAAGTAATTACTCCGAAGTTCGAAGATACTCCAGAGTTTAATAATGCTGCTGGCTCTAGTGCTGCTGCTGCGTATACAAAGGCTCTGGCAGATGCAAATACGGTTCTAAATGATGCAAGCGCCACGCAAAAGCAGGTTGATGATGCTTTGAAGGCTTTGCAGGATGCTAAGAAAGCTATCGGACAGTTTAGTACAGATAAATCTAAGCTTCGAAACGAAGTAGAAGGTAAGGATTCTGACGGAAATATAATAATTCCAAAGTTCAATGAATCTGCGGAGTATAAGAATGCTGAAGCTAAGGCTAACGCAACTCCTGCAGACGAGGATGCGAAGAAAGATCTCGAAAATTACACGAATGCTTTAAATGAAGCCAATTCTGTGCTAAATGACTCCTCTGCTAGCCAGTCGACTGTTGACGCTGCTTTGAAGAGACTTCAGGATGCTAAGAAGAAGATTACTGATTCTAACAAGACCGATAAGTCTAAGCTTCAGGATGAGGCTGCCGGTGATGATGATTTCCGTAAGTCGCCTTACTTTATAATTGGTAGTAGGGATGATATTTCCGAGTATGAGAAAGCTTTGGCTGAAGCTAAGCGAGTACTTGCAGATCCTAACGCAACTCAAGCTCAGGTTGATGAGGCTTTGAAGAGGCTCGCTGCAGCTAAGAATAAGATTAATAATCCATTCGGTCGCGGCGGGAACGGAAGTGGCTCTGGTGTTGGTTCCGGTTCTGCTGCTGGTTTTGAGACTAGTGATTCTCAGAGTGCTTTGGTAGATAAGTCCGCTTTGCAAATCGAAGTTAACAATGCTGTGGAAACTAATGCTAATGCTGTGCAGGCTTTGGCTGAGGCTAACAGAGTGCTTGCAGATCCTAACGCAACTCAGGCTCAAGTTGATGTGGCTTTGAGTAAGCTTAAGGCTGCTAGGGCTGCGCTGCTTAATAGTTTGAGTGGAGCATCTGGTCATAGTCTTGCTAAGACTGGTGCTGCAACTGGCTTGTTTGCAGGATTTGCCGCAATCTTCGCAGGTCTTGGTGCTGCAGGCGTGGCTTCTCGCCGTCGCAAGCATTCTAACGAGTAGGCTCTAGCGTTACTCACGCAGTACGCAAACTGCGTGAGTAACGAAAAAACGACATTATACGTTACTAATGCAGAACGCCAACTGCGTGAGTAACAAAAAAGTGTGTTTATCCGTTACGCGCGCAGTGCGCAATCTGCACTGGTAACGAAAATTGCTTAGTTTTACCGCTTGACATGCCGGCTAAATTAACAGATTTTTTGTAAAAGTGCTAAAATGCTACACGGTAGTGTGACGAAAATCACATAATTTCGTCACGTCTATCTGTAGCGTTTGTAATATCGCTAAAGTTGGCAATATTGCAGTGCTTTACAATCGCAGTTTTGAAGGTCAAAGCTACGAAACGCGGGAGCTTGTTCTATACAGGCTGAGAGGGCGAAAGCCGACCGTAAACCTGATGCGGGTAATGCCGCCGTAGGGAAGGAGTATATATGCGAAATATTCGTATTATTGGTGCAGGTATTATTGGTTTAGCAACAGCGTGGAGACTTACGGAAGCCGGCGTAAAAGTTAGCATAATTGATCCGGATCCAGTCTCTGGCGCTTCTCACCATGCTGCCGGCATGTTAGCTCCTACCGCAGAAATGCAATATCAGCAAGAAGCGTTGTATCCACTTATGTTTGAGTCCGCAACCATGTATAAGGAATTGGTTGATTCGGTTGCAAAGTATACTGATAAGCCAACCGGTTATTTAGAGTGCGGCTCTTACGTAATCGGCGGCGACGCTGCAGATAACGAGCACGTAAACGAGTTGCTAAACTTGCAGCACCGTTACGGACGTAGAGCTGAGCATATTTCTGTGAGTAAGCTTCGTGAAATTGAACCTGCTCTTTCGCCAACTATTGCTGGCGCTGTAAGCGTGCCGGACGATCATCAAATCAACCCTCGTCTTTTCACTGCAGCAATGATTGATGCACTCGAAAAGCGCGGTGTTGTTATTGAGCGTCGCGCAAGCACTCCAGACGATTTGGGTCCAGACACAGTTTTGGCATCTGGCTTGGGAGCTAAGGACATGCTTCCGCAGCTTAAGCTTCGCGCTGTGTGGGGCGATATGATTCGTATGACTATTCCAGAGCCTTTGCGTCCAATTTTGAGCTCCGTGGTTCGTGGATTTGTGCACGATCGCCCAGTGTATTTGGTGCCTCGCGCTAAGGAAACTGGTGAGCTTGTGCTCGGCGCTACATCTCGCGAAGACGACCGCGATATTCCAAAGGTTGGTGGCGTTCTCGACTTGCTTCGCGATGCTGCAAGTGTGCTTCCTGGCATTCAGGAATGCTCGATTACTGAGGTTACTGCTGGCGGTCGCCCTGGCACTCCAGACGATTTGCCATTCATTGGTATTGATCCTAAGACTCACACAACGATTTCCACCGGCTACTTCCGTCATGGAATTTTGCTCACCGCTTTGGGTTCTTCTTTGACTACAAAGCTTGTGCTTGAGCAAGAGTTGACTGAGAAGGAAAAGGGATTCTTGGAAAGCTGCGATCCTGCTCGTTTCTAGTAACTTAAGTTTCTAGTGACACTCGTTCTAATTACGCAAGTTTTAATAGACGTTAATAAAGGTTGAATTATGCAAATCGTCGTCAATGGTGAAACTATTGAAGTTCAAGATGGGTTAACTGTTGCTGAGCTTATTGCTCAACGTTACGGTTCTGATGCTGGCTCTGGCATAGCTGTTGCAATTGGCGACGATGTGCTTAAGCGTAATCAGTGGGCGTCTACTGTGATTTGCAATGGGGATCAAATTGAGATTCTCAGCGCAGTTCAAGGCGGCTGACGCTTACAAAATATTAAATTTTCAATAAAAGGCTTAAAATGACAGAAAATAATTCTGAAAATAATGCAGAAGAAAGTGCCGACACTTGGCAACTTTGTGGTAAGACCTTACATTCAAGGCTTTTGCTTGGCACTGGCGGTATGACGAGCATTGACATTATGGAGAAGTCGCTTGTTGCTTCGGGGGCGGAAGTGGCTACGGTTGCTTTGCGCCGTCACGCAAAAACAGGCGTAGATATTTATGGAATGTTGCAACGCCATAATATTAACGTTTTGCCGAATACTGCAGGATGTAAAACTGCACATGACGCTGTGCTTACTGCAAAAATGGCTCGCGAATCTCTAGGAACCGATTGGGTTAAGCTCGAAGTTATTGCAGATGACGATACTTTGCTTCCGGATACTCGAGAAGTTTTGCTTGCTGCAGAAAAGCTTGTTGAAGAAGGCTTTAGCGTTCTGTGCTATACGAATGACGATCCAATTGTGGCTCGTCGTTTAGTTTCTCTTGGTGTGAAGGCTGTTATGCCAGGTGGCGCTCCAATTGGCACTGGTCTTGGTATTTTGAATCCTCGAAATATTGAGCTGATTGTGCGCGAATGCAAGGAAGCTGGCGTTCCTGTAATTTTGGATGCCGGCGTTGGCACCGCTTCCGATGTTGTTAAAGCTTTTGAAATCGGCTGCTCTGGTGTGCTTCTTGCAAGCGCTGTAACTCGCTGCCCAGATCCAGTGAAAATGGGTCGCGCAATGGCCGCTGCTGTAACTGCTGGCAAGCTTGCTCACGATGCTGGACGTATTCCAATGCGAAATCATGCTCTTGCTTCCTCGCCTGTTGAGGGTCGCGCTTGGGCTGATTCCGTGCTGTAAATTTCGTAGTATGAATTTCGGCATAATTATTTAAGCATGACGATTAATAAAATTTACGACAGCCTGCAGGAGCTTGAGGCGGAACGCACTTGCCGCCACTTGCTCCTGCCTGGCTTTACGCACGCGCATCAACAGTTACTTCGAAATGCAAAAATCTGCATGGTTGGTGCTGGTGGACTTGGTTCTCCATGCCTGCTTTCGCTTGCCGCTGCAGGAGTTGGAGAAATCACGATTTGCGATGATGACGTTGTTGAGCTTTCTAACTTGCAAAGGCAGACTTTGTACACTGTTGATCAGTGTGGCAAATCTAAAGCGCAACTTGCGGCTAAACGTCTGCAAGCATTATCTCCCGGGCTAAAAATCAACCTTATACCTAGGTTTAATGAAGATAACGCGAAGCAACTTGTAGAAAATCATGACTTAATAATTGATGGTTGTGATAATTTTGCTACGCGCTTTTTGATCGCGGATGCCGCGTGGAACGCAGGAACGCCGGAAGTTTATGGTTCGGTGCTTTATTATGAAGGTCAAGTAAGCGTTTTTATGCCTGGTGAGGGGCCGTGCTTGCGAGACTTGTACCCTTGCCCACCTCCGGAAGAAAAGCTGCCGAAATCGGCGGTATTGGGAGCAACTGCGGCTATTGTTGGCGCAATGATGGCAACTGAAGTAATCAAACTCATAACAGGTATCGGTACGCCTCTTATTGGCGTTTTAGCGCGCTATAACGCATTAGATAACTCTTTGCGGCATTTTAAGTTCAGCGCGTGAAACTTGCGTAATTTATCCTTAAACTATGCTTTTATTCAAAACTTGAGTCTGGTTGTATAAAGTTTTTTGTAATTTTTGGGAATAAAAGTTGACTTTTACAAGTTGAGTGTAGTAGGCTCAAGTTTTGGAAAGTAAAAAAGCTGGTGATTTACCTAGTTTCCAATAAGGAATCTAAATAAAGCTCAGCTCACGTAACTACAAAACTTAAAGGAAAACGTAATTGCACAAAACGTGCAATACCTAGTTAAGGAGAAATTATGGGACGTGCAGTAGGTATTGATTTGGGTACAACTAATTCTTGCATCGCTACTCTTGAAGGCGGCAGCCCAACCGTTATTGTGAACGCTGAAGGCGCTCGCACCACACCATCTGTTGTGGCATTTAGCAAGTCCGGCGAAATTCTGGTTGGCGAAGTCGCTAAGCGTCAGGCTGTAACAAACGTTGATCGTACAATTAGCTCCGTAAAGCGCCACATGGGCACTGATTGGACTGTTGAAATCGACGGTAAGAAGTGGACTCCACAGGAGATTTCCGCACAGGTTTTGATGAAGTTGAAGCGCGATGCTGAAGCTTACTTGGGCGAGCCAGTAACCGACGCCGTTATTACCTGCCCAGCATACTTCAACGACGCTCAGCGTCAGGCAACTAAGGACGCAGGTAAGATTGCAGGCTTGAACGTGCTTCGTATTATTAACGAGCCAACTGCTGCAGCTTTGGCTTACGGCCTCGAAAAGGGCAAGGAAGACGAGCGCATTTTGGTATTCGACTTGGGTGGTGGTACTTTCGATGTGTCCTTGCTTGAAATTGGTAAGGATGACGACGGATTCTCCACAATTCAGGTTCAGGCTACTAATGGTGATAACCACTTGGGTGGCGACGATTGGGATCAGAAGATTATCGACTGGCTTGTTGGCGAAGTTAAGAACAAGTATGGCGTTGATTTGAGCAAGGATAAGATTGCTTTGCAGCGTTTGAAGGAAGCTGCTGAGCAGGCGAAGAAGGAGCTTAGCTCTTCTACTTCCACTTCAATTTCTATGCAGTACTTGGCAATGACTCCTGACGGCACTCCAGTGCATTTGGATGAGACTTTGACTCGCGCTCACTTTGAGGAAATGACTTCCGACTTGCTCGGTCGCTGCCGTACGCCATTTAACAACGTGCTTTCTGACGCTGGAATTTCCGTAAGCCAGATTGATCACGTGGTTCTTGTTGGTGGCTCTACTCGTATGCCAGCTGTGAAGGATTTGGTGAAGGAACTTACCGGCGGTAAGGAAGCTAACCAGTCCGTGAACCCAGATGAAGTCGTGGCTGTTGGTGCAGCCGTGCAGTCGGGCGTTATTAAGGGAGACCGCAAAGACGTTCTGCTTATTGATGTAACTCCACTTTCCTTGGGTATTGAAACCAAGGGTGGAATTATGACAAAGCTTATCGATCGCAACACTGCTATTCCTACGAAGCGCTCGGAAGTATTCTCCACTGCAGAAGATAATCAGCCATCCGTGTTGATTCAGGTTTACCAGGGTGAACGTGAGTTTGCTCGCGATAACAAGCCTCTTGGCACTTTTGAGTTGACTGGTATTGCTCCAGCTCCTCGTGGCGTTCCTCAGATTGAAGTTACTTTCGATATTGACGCTAACGGCATTGTGCACGTTTCCGCTAAGGATAAGGGCACTGGCAAGGAGCAGTCCATGACTATTACCGGTGGTTCTGGCCTTCCAAAGGACGAAATCGATCGCATGGTTAAGGAAGCTGAAGCTCACGAAGCTGAAGATAAGAAGCGTAAGGAAGAAGCTGAAGTTCGCAACCAGGCAGAAGCTTTTGCCTACCAAACTGAAAAGCTTGTAAACGATAATAAAGACAAGCTTTCCGACGAAATCTCCAAGGAAGTTACCGAAAAGGTTAACGCTTTGAAGGAAGCTTTGAAGGGTGATGACGTTGAGAAGATTAAGTCTGCTCAGAGCGAGTTGATGACTTCTGCTCAGAAGATTGGTCAGCAGCTTTACGCTCAGCAGGGCGCTGCTGGTGCTCAAGCTGGTCCTGCTGCTGGTGCTCAGGCTGGTGCAAATGCTGGTGCAAATGCTGGTGCTGAATCTGCCTCTAAGGATGATGACGTGGTTGACGCCGAAGTGGTGGACGACGACAAGGACGATAAGGACAACAAGTAATGTCCGACTTTAACACCAACGAATATTTGCAAGGAATGGAAGATTCTGACTCGCTGGATGTGAAACCTGCAGAAGATTCTGCGAAGACTTCTGCACAGTCTTCAGATCAAGATGCTGAAAACGTGAATCGTGCAGAAACGGATGACGCTCAGTCTGATGCTAATGTTTCTGCGGATTCTGCAGATTCTGCGGATTCTGCAAATATCGCAAATTCTTCTGAATCTTCTGAATCTTCTGAATCGAAAGATAATAAAGATGCAGACGACAGCAGTTTAACGCCTTTAGGTAAAGCCAAAAAAGAGGCTGCTGAATACTTAGAAGCGTTGCAACGCGAGCGAGCAGAGTTTATTAATTTCCGCAATCGTTCTGCGAAAGAACAGGATCGTTTCAGACAGCATGGAATTATCGACGTGCTAACAGCATTGCTTCCAGCTTTGGATGATATTGACCGTATTCGCGAGCACAGCGAAATGGATGATTCGTTCAAGGCTGTTGCAACCAAGATTGATAAGGCTTTTGCGAAGTTTGGCGTAGAAAAGTTCGGCGAAAAAGGCGAAGACTTTGACCCGACAAAGCACGATGCTGTTTTACATCGTCCTGATCCAGACGCTACAAAAGAAACTGTGGACGCTGTGGTTGAGGCAGGGTATCGCATAGGAGAGCGTGTTATTCGCGCTGCTCGTGTGGTCGTTTCTTCACCAAGTAATTCCTAACGAAACTCTTAGTCGTAACTTTATTGCGTAACTTGCTCGTGCTAGCTCATAAGAGTTGGCACGAGCAGGCTATATTTGGTCAAAAAGCGAAATAGCCAATGTGCTTGTAAAGAAAGGAGGCACAAATGGCTGAAAATGAGTGGTTAGCTAAAGATTTTTATAAAGTTTTAGGTGTCTCCAAAGACGCTGACGAAGCAACGATTACTAAAGCGTATCGTAAGTTAGCGCGTAAGTATCATCCGGATTTGAACAAAACAAAAGAAGCTGAAGAAAAGTTTAAGGACGTTTCTGAAGCTTATGATGTTCTAAAAGATAGCCAAACGCGCCAACGCTACGATGCTATTCGTCAATTTGGTGCAGGAGGTGCTCGTTTTGCCGGTGGCGCTGGGGGAGCAGGCGGATTTGATGCGTCAAGCTTCTCGGATATTTTCTCCATGTTTAACGGCGGTGCAGGAATGGGCGCAATGGGCGGCAACGGCTCGCGCATTCGTTTCGCAAGTAGTGGCGCTGGCCCAAATATGGGTGATATTTTCTCCATGTTTGGCGGTGGGCGTCAAAATTCTGGTGCGTCTGGATTCCAAAGCGCGAATAGTTTTGCTGGCGAGCAGTACGAAAGTGCGCAAAACCAAAATGTGCCTACAAAAGGTGACGATATAACAACAGATATCAAACTCACTTTTAAGCAGGCTTTTAAAGGTGCCACTGTGTCCCTTCGCGCGGCAGGCGAAACTTTTAAAACGCATATTCCAGCCGGAGTAAAAAACGGTCAAAAAATTCGTTTAAAAGGCAAAGGAAAGCCAGGAAGATTTGGCGGTTCTGCAGGAGATTTGTACCTACAAGTTCATGTAGAAGAATCTAATAAATTCACTTTGCGCGCAAACGATTTGGTCGCAACTCTTCCGGTAACTTTGAGCGAAGCTGTGCACGGCGCAAAAGTTACGCTTAATGACGTAGATGGCAATGCTGTGACTTTTAAAGTGCCTGCTGGGTCTTCTAGTGGAGACGAGATTCGTGCTCAAGGCTCCGGTGTGCCAGGTTCCAACGGCGATTTTATTGGTATTGTGCAAATTCGCGTACCAAAGCGCGCAACTATGCTACTTAAGCATGCTGCAAAAGAATTTGATAAGACTGCCGGCGAATCTTACTCGGAAGAAATTAATAATTTGAGACAAAATTAGTGTAAAAATAAATTAAGAAAAGTAAAAGTAAAGGAAGGCGTGCTATGACACCTATAACGCGTGAAACTAAAGCACTGTATGAAATGTGCGCAGTTGCTTTAGTGCGTGGTAGTGCAACGCTTGACGGCGCGGACGAAGTAGGTTTTACAATCGATTTGCCAATATTTACCGTCAGCCATGTAGCGCGCCTTACCAATACTCATCCGCAAACCCTTCGTCAATACGATCGTTTGCGTTTAATCATGCCTCAGCGCACAGAAGGTGGCGCTCGCAGATACTCTTTGCGAGATATAAGCAGAATTGTACAAACGCAGAATTTAAGCCAAAATGAAGGTATCAATTTAGCTGGAATTATGCAAATTCTGGATCTGCAAGAAGAAAATCGACAGCTTAAAAGGCAAGTTCGTCATTTAACAGAAGCTGCAGAGTCTTCAGAACGCAATATTTTTGCCGCAAACGCAGATGGTGACATTGTGGAAATGCAGCGTTCTCGCAATGCTAGGCGCTGGAGACGAGATATTCGCACTGAGCGCCGAGCTTTGCCGTCGTCTTATTCGTCATCAGAGTATGCAAACGCAAGCGATAATAACGCAATTAAAGACGAGAAATCTGTTGTTCTGTGGCGAGCTTGGCGCGTTTAATAACAATATTTTCAAGAGTTTTTGCGCTCACGCCTTCATATCCATTAAGTTCAGCGTGATGCTTACTTTCCTCAATATTTGCGCGCGAAAAACCAGTTTGCGCAACTACAGTAGCTCCAGAATTAACTGCAGCAGTAAGACCAGATAAAGAATCTTCTATGATTACGCAGTGAGCCATTTGCTCAGCGATTTCTTCCGCGCTTCCACAAATACCAACCATTTTCCCAGCAGCCAAATATGGCTCAGCGCTTGGCTTAGGCTTAAAACCATCGTCGCCACAAACGTATCCAGCAAAAGCGCCTTCTGGAGCATGCTTAACAATATTTTCTACTAAGCAGCGCGGAGAATTGCTGACTAAAATAGAAGGAATACCAGCATTTGTGAGGCTTTTAAGAAGATCTAGAACTCCTGGAATCCACGGCACGCACTCAGCTTCACGAGCTGCAACGTAATCGACCATCCCTTTGCCGATTTCTTCTACCGTAAGTTTAGTTCCGGAAGGAATCATTTTATTTGCAACTGTTTCCAAAGAACCGCCAGAACATTTCCAAGCTAAATCTTCATCCCAATATCCGCCGTATTTTTCTACTAAATAAAATTCAGACTCGTGCCAATACGGTTCCGAATCAATAAGCGTGCCATCCATATCCCAAAATACCGCACGCAAAATATTCTTATTTGATTGTGTATTCGTAATTTTTTCTGATTTTTCAGTCTTTTGTTCCACTATTTATGATTCCTTATACTTTCTGTAATTACTGCCCGCTGTGTGGCGTAGAAGCATCTGACTGGCTTTCACCAGTGTTCTCAGATTTCGAATTTCCGTAGTTGTCGCCGTAACTATTACTGTAGTTTCCGCTATTTCCGTAGCTTCCACTATTTGTATAGCTATCCCACGGATTGTCTCCACGATTAATATGGTCAGGGTCTAAATTGTCTGTATCTTTATCCTTGTCTTTATCTTTGTCCTTATTTTTATTTTCTTCATCTTCATCATGAGTGTAAGCATGTCTATCGCCTAAGCCCCACGTGCCGTCCGGCCCACCAATCTTACCAGTATCTTTTACTTCAGGGAATTTAGCAACAGGAGTTCCTGCTACAGCTTGGCGCATGTACCTAGTAAACAAGTGAACAGGGTAGTCGCTTCCTCCAAGATATCCGTGGAACGGTTTAATTACTTGTGGACTGCCATTTGCGTCTGGATTCCAAATTGCAAAAGCCGTAACAATATTTGGCGTAAATCCTACGAAGCTTCCAGCGGTTTCGTCGTTTGCTGTTCCAGATTTACCAGCTACAGGCCTTCCAATTGATCTGGCTTCGGTTGCAGTACCGTGTTGAACTACTCCAACCATTGCTTTTGTTGCTAATGCAGCATCTGTTGGCGAGAAAACTTGCTTTCCAACAGTTGGCGCACGATAAAACTCTTTGCCATCAGGATTCTTTACGCTAGCAACAATATGCAAATCTGGGCGTCTGCCTTGATTGGCAAAAGTTGCGTAAGCGCGCGCAATTTCGCTTACATGTACAGAATCATTACCGAGCACAGTAAACGGGTTTTTACCATTAACTCTCTTAGGACTTAGTCCTGCAGTAACAGCTGTATGCGCAACTTTTTTAGCGCCAAGTTTACTCTGCAAATCCATATAGACCGTATTGACGGAATCTGCAGTTGCTTTATACAAGTTAATCATGCCATAGCTTGCGTTTGCAAAGTTTCCAACAGGTTTTTCAATACCGTCAAACTTGCGCGGCGAATTTCCGTTGAACATTGTGTCAAGACTCGTGCCTGCTTGAATTGCGCCAATTAAAGCAAAAGGCTTCATTGTAGATCCAGGCTCATAAAGTGCTTGAGTTGCGTTATTTAACTGTTTTGTTAAATAGTCGTCGCCTGCATAAACCGAAATAATCGAGCCGTCTTTTGCGTTTACAGAAATTCCGCCAATTTGCAATCCTTGCGGCACAATCCCACGTCCGCCTTGAGAAGGGCTTGCAACATTAAACATTAAATCTTGTTTAGACTTATCAATCGTAGTAATAATACGGTATCCGCCGCTATCGAGATCTTCCTGGCTAAAAGCACCATTCCCAGTCAACTCGTCGCGAACCATGTGCAGTAAGTATCCTTGCGGACCTGCATACATATTTTGCGTAGTTTGTGTAATTGTTTTTGGAATCTTAGCTTTTGCTGCTTGAGAAGCCGTAATATAACCGTCTTTTTTCATAATTTTCAGCACTCGCTTAAAGCGAATGCTGGCTTCTTTAGGGCCGATTGCAGGATCCCAACTACTTGGAGCAGGAATTATGCCCGCCAAAAGAGCTGCCTGAGATAATGTCAGATCTTTAGCTTCTACGCCGAAATAAGCTTTTGCTGCCGCTTGAATACCATAAGCGCCGCGTCCAAGATAAATAGTGTTCATGTAATTGCATAAAACAGTATCTTTATCTTGTGTTTGAGCGATTTTCAAAGCCAAAATAGCTTCGTGAAGTTTACCGAGATACGTTTTAGTTTCGCCAAGATAGTAGCGTTCAGCGTACTGCTGTGTAATGGTAGAGCCGCCCCAGCGACCACGTTTAGTAACGTTATGAATAAGAGCGCGGCCAATTCCCTTAAAATCAATTCCGCCATCTTGGTAGAAGGAGCGGTTTTCTGAAGCAACTATTGCCTGTCCAACGTATTTAGGAAGAACTGAACAATTAATAATCTCACGGTTTTGTTCAGCAAAAGACCCCAACTCTGTTTTTCCATCTGCGTAATAAACCTTGGTTTTATCTGCCATAGCAACTTTGTCAGGAGCAGGTATGTCGGTAGTTGCGTACATATAAGCGAAAATTGCTGCGCCAATTAAAATAGGTACAAAAATTAGTATTAGCGCCCAAAAAATAATAGGATGCCTTCCGCGCCAAGTCTTTCTGCGCTGCTGACGCGTGTATGCGCGTGAGCGTTCTCGTCTTGAGCCACGGTTGCTATTGCCGGAACCTGAAGAATGATATGAGCCGTATGAGCCTTGTCCACGAGGTGGAAGAGAGGCTGGCGTATTCGTATTTTTTTGTGATTGCGACGATACGCTTCTTGTCTCGTTTTTGCGCGAATTAGACGCTCGTCTTCCAGCTTTATTTACAACCATACATTCCACCGTAGCGCTCGGTATTGAATTTTTCACAGAAATTACATGTTTCGGCGTAGAAACGACTGAAAATCTCCCATATTGCACATAATGCTTATGGAAATAGTATTATGAAATGTGTATGAGTGCGGCATAACGTAATGCCGCTGATTTTTTGCAGGCAAGGAGTCTATATGAGCATCCGCGTTGCCATTGCCGGAGTAGGTAATTGCGCTTCGTCGCTGGTTCAGGGCGTTGAATATTACAAAAACGCTGATGACGGTGAGAAAATTCCAGGGTTGATGCACGCTGTTTTTGGACAGTATCGTGTGCGCGATATTGAGTTTGTTGCAGCATTCGATGTTGATTCTTTAAAAGTTGGGCATGATTTAAGCGAAGCAATTGGAGCTTCGCAGAACAATACTATTCGCTTTGCTGACGTGCCAAATTTGGGTGTGGAAGTTATGCGCGGCCCTACTTATGACGGTTTAGGTGATTATTATCGTGAGATGATTGATGAGTCCGAGGCTGAGCCTGTTGACGTAGCTCAAGTTTTGCGAGATAAGCATGTTGATGTGCTTGTTTCTTATTTGCCAGTCGGCTCTGAAGAGGCGGATAAAGCTTATGCAACATTTGCAATGGAAGCTGGTTGCGCTTTTGTAAATTGTTTACCGGTATTTATTGCCTCTGATCCTGAATGGGCGCAGAAGTTCCGCGATGCCGGAGTTCCTATTATTGGTGACGATATTAAAAGCCAGGTGGGTGCAACTATTACTCACCGTGTTATGGCTAGACTTTTTGAAGATCGTGGTGTTCGTTTAGACCGCACCTATCAGCTGAATGTTGGTGGAAACATGGACTTTATGAACATGCTTCAGCGTTCAAGGCTGGAGTCTAAAAAGATTTCTAAGACACGCGCAGTAACTTCAATCGTTCCTCACGAAATGGATGAGCACAATGTTCATATTGGTCCATCCGACTACGTTGCTTGGCTGGATGATCGCAAGTTTGCTTTTGTGCGTTTGGAAGGTACGACTTTTGGTGATGTTCCGCTTAATTTGGAGTACAAGCTTGAGGTTTGGGATTCTCCAAATTCTGCCGGTATTGTTATTGATGCTGTTCGAGCTGCAAAAATCGCTTTGGACCGTAAACTTTCTGGCCCGATTTTGGCTCCAAGCTCCTACTTTATGAAGTCTCCTGCAGTTCAGCATGAAGATAACGAAGCTCGCCAATTAGTTGAGCGCTATATTGCTGGCGAAGTTGAAGCGGATGAGCTGCAGCTTAATGCGGATGTTGAAGAAGCGAAAGAGCGCGGTAAAAGCGTTTGGAGAGCCTAATTTATTGCTAATAGTAGCTATTAGTTTACTTTTAGTTTCTATTACTCATTATTGCCACTCGACATGTAGCGAAAATCGTGTAATATAGTTAGAGCCTCCGCGTGGCACTATGTCACCCAATCCCCCCAGGGCAGAAATGCAGCAAGGGTAAGTGGCCTCTGGTGGGTGCGTGGAGGTTTTATTTTGCCAAAATTTTATTATGCGCAAAACTAGCGCTGTCATAGAGACTGTCGTAAAGTCTAAAGTATGAGCGAAGAATTTACAGGAACAAATGACGGCTTAAATGCCAATAGTTTGAAAGATATTGAAGAGCTTCCAGACTTGCCAGAAGTTAAGGCTTTTTCTGCAGTGCCTAGTAGCGATGAATCTGAAGTAGAGCTATTAGATTCAAAGAAGATTGCGGAAGCTGGGGTAGAAACTGACGCAAAAGCTGGCGTAGAAACTGACGCAAAATCAAAATCAAGTAAAGATTCTTCCTTACAAGAAGACAATGTTGACGAGTTTGATCCGCTTCTTAAGCGCCCGCGTGTTTCAACAATATTATGGTGTGTTGCGCTTGCAGTCATATTTTTAGCTTCTGCAGTTGGTGTTTGGTTTGTGAGCGTGCAAACAATACTCGGCCAAAGCTATGAGGAAATGGTAATTGATGGTTTTGGTTCTAGAGGAATGCCGGCATGGTTATCTACTTGCTTAAAACCGCTTTGCAATTCACTTGTTGTTATTATTCTTGGTGTTGTTATTGCAGCAATTGCTTTAGTTTTAGCTTGTGTTCGAAAACGCTGGTGGCTGCTTGGTCAGTGCGCAGGAATCATTATTTTGGCCGCAGCTGCTGAACCTTTAAAAAAGATTCTTCCTCGACCAATGCTTATTAATATTGAGTATTTGTCGGCAAATTCAGCACCTTCTGGTCATACTCTACTTATTTGTGCGTCTTGTGCTTTGCTTATTTGTACTGTTTCTAGAGTTTGGCGCGCATGGGTTGCTGTTGCAAGCGCTGCAATAACTACTTTGGTGCAACTTTCACTTGTTGCTGGTCACTGGCATAGGTCTTCCGACGTGCTTATTTCATTGCTAATAGTTGCTGCAGTAACTCTTATTGTGCTTGCTTTAACGCGTTGCAGCGGAATGGACATGCCTGCGTATAGAAGATCCTCAATTAGCGTGCAAATTGTAGGAAGTTCTATGATTACTTTGGGTGTTCTTGCTTGCCTTTACGCACTATATTTAATATGGCAAATTTTGCCAGGCGTAGATATTTTTGCACAGTGGGCGGCTAATGTGTCTTATACTGCAACATATTGGCTGACTATTGGTGTATCTTTGCTTGTTTATGGCGTGATTATGGTAATGCGTCATTCTACAGCTTCTCCGCTTGGAAGGCTTGGATTAGTTGGTGCGCCTCCAACGCCACCGTCTGCTGCATGAAAAATGTCTACTCTATCTGCTTTTATCCACCGAGGTGGAATTTAATAGACGTACAGCGTAACTTGCGATACAGTTAGTGCGAAGCATACAGTTAATGCGTGTATGTTTGATTGTGTTAGGAAAGGAGCGAATATGACAGCAGAACATAAGCTAGTCATTGTGGAGTCTCCCACGAAAGCGCGCAAAATTGGCGGGTATTTGGGTAACGGATACACGGTTATGGCGTCGGTGGGGCATATTCGCGACCTCGCTCAACCAAGCCAAGTTCCAGCCTCACGCAAAGCTGCGTTTGGCAAGTTTGGCGTTGATGTTGATCATGGTTTTGCTCCATACTATGTTGTTGGAGCAGATAAAAAGAAAACAGTTGCCGATTTAAAGTCTGCGCTCGCCAAAGCTGACGAGCTGTATTTGGCAACTGATGAGGATCGCGAAGGTGAGGCTATTGCCTGGCATTTGGTTGAAGCTTTGAAACCAAAAGTGCCAGTAAAGCGTATGGTTTTTCACGAGATTACTAAGGATGCTATTCAAGCCTCGCTTAGTAATACTCGAAATGTTGACGACAATATGGTTGATGCGCAAGAAACGCGTCGCGTGCTAGATCGTTTGTATGGTTACGAGCTTTCTCCTGTTTTGTGGAGAAAAGTTGGCCCAGGTCTTTCTGCTGGTCGTGTTCAGTCTGTTGCAACAAGACTTATTGTTGAGCGCGAGCGCGAGCGTATGGCTTTTAGGAAGGCTTCATACTGGGATATTAGTGCTGTTTTGGGCTCTAAAGGTTCTGACGGTAAAATCGTTGATTTTGAAGCGCGAATGAGCGAGCTTTCTGGTCGTCGTTTGGCTAGTTCTAAAGATTTTAATTCAAAAGGTGAGCTTATTGCTGCAAAAGGCGAGTCACAGCTTGCTTTGCATGTAGATTCAGAATTTGCAAACAAACTTGCGCAATCTTTGCAAAAAGCAGATTTCATAGTCAACGCTATGGAAACGAAGCCGTATCATCGTCGTCCTTTGCCGCCTTTTACTACGTCAACTTTGCAACAAACTGCTGGAAACCGCCTGTCGATGAGCTCTCGTCAAACTATGCGAGCGGCGCAATCCTTATACGAAAACGGCTATATTACTTACATGCGTACGGATTCCGTAACGCTTTCTAAAGAGGCTATTGAGGCCGCGCGAAATGCCGCTCGTGCAGCGTTTGGTGATGAATATGTTTCTAAATCTCCTAAGCAGTACGCAACTACGTCTGCGGGAGCGCAGGAAGCTCACGAATGTATTCGCCCTGCTGGAGCACGTTTCTTAAGCCCAGATGAGCTTGCGGATAAATTGCCTGCAGATCAGCTTAAATTGTATACGCTTATTTGGCAGCGAACTCTTGCGTCTCAGATGGAAGACGCTACTGGTTTTACAGCAACAGTTAAGTTAAATGCTTCTGCTGGAGAATATGGTGAGGCTTTGTTCCAAGCTTCTGGAACCGTAATTACTTTTGCTGGTTTTATGAAGGTTTTTGGTGCGTCTTCTGCATCCGATTCAGATAATGATAAAGCTTTGCCGCCAATGCAAGCAGGTGACGTTCTTGCAGCTCAAAACGTTACTGCAGACGGTCACGAAACTCAGCCGCCTGCACGCTACACGGAAGCGTCATTAGTAAAAACGTTGGAAGCTAAGGAAATCGGCCGCCCTTCTACTTATGCAACTATTATTTCCACGATCATTGATCGCGGATACGTGTATGAGCGTGGACGTGCTTTAATTCCTTCGTGGCTTGCGTTTGCTGTAATCAAGCTTTTGGAAGCTAACTTCCCAAAGTATGTTGATTACGCGTTTACCGCGGATATGGAAAATGGTTTGGACAGGATTGCACACGGTGAAGAAACCGGTCGTGACTGGCTAACTAGATTCTATTTTGGTTCTGGAGATGTATCTGCGAAGTCTGCTGAAGAAGCTCATATTGGTTTGCAGCAGCAGGTTGCGGAACTTGGTGAAATTGACGCGCGTGAAATCAACACTATAAATATTGGTGACGGATTGCACGTTCGCGTTGGCCGTTACGGACCTTATTTGGAAGATACTACGCATTTGGACACTGAGGGTAATCCTCGACACGCCTCTCTTCCGGAAACTTTAGCTCCGGATGAGCTTAGCGTGGATGTTGCGCGAGAATTGTTGGATAACAATGCTGAAGGTCCGCGCGTGTTGGGCAAAGATCCTGAAACTGGTGGCACTGTTGAGGTGCGCAATGGTCGTTTTGGACCGTACGTTGCTTTAGTTGACTCTCAGGATAATGAAGATACTAGGTCTTCTAATTCTGGTGCAAAGTCTTCTAAGTCGCGTCCAAAAATGGCGTCTTTGTTTAAGACTATGGATCCTTCAACCTTAACTTTGCAAGATGCTTTGCAGCTTTTGCACTTGCCGCGTTTGGTTGGCGAGTATGAAGAAGTTGATGCTGAAGGTGTGGTGAAACTAGCTTGTATCGAAGCAAATAATGGTCGTTACGGTCCATACTTAACTAAAACATATTCTGCTATAGATATTTCTGCTGGCGAAACTGTGGAATCTAAGCCAGAAACGCGCTCTTTAGCTAGTGAAGACGCTATTTTTACTGTTACTTTGCAAGAAGCAAAAGATTTATTTGCACAACCAAAGTATGGTAAGCGTACTCGTGGTGCTGCTAAGCCTCCTCTTCGTGAGCTTGGTGCGGATCCTGAAACTGGAAAGCCTGTTGTAATTAAAGATGGTTTCTACGGGGCTTATATTACTGATGGCGAAACGAATCGCACTTTGCCAAAGCAGTATACGCCTGAATCAATTGATCCGCAGGATGCATTTGCACTATTGGCTCAAAAGCGCGCAGCTGGACCTGTAAAGCGCAAGAAGAGCGCTGCTAAAAGCACTGCAAAATCTTCTGCAAAGAAGTCTACTGCGAAAAAATCTACAGCAAAGAAAACTTCTGCAAAGAAGACCGCTTCAAAGAAATCTACCGCTAAAAAAGCATAGGAATGAAATCTAAAGATTAAATAAACCTTGCGTATGGAGTCACAAAATATGGAGTCACAAAATATGGCATCTAAGAATGGTGATTTTTCAGGCGGTTGCGCTTGCGGAGGAAACTGTGGTTGCAACAGCGAAGAATATGCTGAAAATAAAGGATTATTTATTTCTTTTGAAGGAATTGACGGCGTTGGTAAAACGACGCAAGTTGAGGCACTGAAAAAGCATTTGCAATCTTTGGGTCGAGAAGTTGTAGTTACTCGCGAGCCGGGTGGAACTGATCTTGGAAAGTCTCTGCGCGAAATATTGTTGCACGGATCTTATGTGTCCTCTAGGACTGAAGCTTTATTGTTCGCAGCAGATCGCGCTCAGCATGTTGCTCAAGTGATTCGTCCAGCGCTTAGCCGTGGAGCAGTAGTAATTACAGATCGTTACATTGATTCTTCTCTTGCTTACCAGGCAGGCGGCCGCGAGCTGACTATGGATGATGTGCGAACTTTAAGCGAGTGGGCAACTGACTCTCTGTGGCCTAATCGCACTTATTTGTTAGACATGCAGCCAGAAGCAGCTTTTGAGCGCTTGCATCGTGAGCAAGATCGAATGGAGTCAGCTGGAATAGATTTCGCACGTCGCACTCGAGAAGCTTTTTTGGATTTAGCACAGGAATCTGCAGATAGGTATCGTGTATTAGACGCAACATGTTCTGCACAATCCTTAGCGGAACTAATTTCTAGCGATGTGAATAATTTAATTGCGCAAATTGAATCTAAATAAAATGCGGCAAATCGAAATTTAGGGGGTGAAGCAGTGAGCGTTTGGGATAATGTAGTTGGTCAAGAGCAGGTGATTAAGCGTTTGCAAAAAGTTGCTTGCGCTGACGCTAGTAAAATAGCCCAATCTTGGCTAATTTGTGGAGCTGCCGGCTTCGGTAGTGTACAAGTTGCGCGCGCTTTTGCTGCTGCTCTCGAAAGTCCGGATTGTTTAGACGCAAATCGAAATATTAATGGGGAAGAAGAGCTTAGTAAAACCGCTAGAGAAGTTTTAGCGGGATCGCATCCGGATGTTCATACGCTTGCAACCGAAGGTATTACTCTCAGTATTGACGATGTTCGTGAAGTTATTGGAATTTCAGAGCAAATGCCTAGTACTGCTCCGTGGCGAATAATAATTGTTGAAGACGTTGACAGAATGTTGGAACGCAGCACAAACGTTCTTCTTAAAGAGATTGAGGAGCCTAGCAATCACACTATTTGGATTCTTTGTGCTTCAAGCGCTAAAGATGTGCTTCCAACAATTCGTTCGCGCACGCAACTTGTGCAGTTAGCCATGCCTGATGAGCAGTCTGTAGCAGAATATCTTATTAAAAAAACGGATGCGGATAATAAGCTAGCAAGTCGCGCAGCTAGACTTTCTCAGGGAAATATAGAAACCGCGTTGATTTACGCAAGCGACGAGCGTGCTTTAAGTAGGCGAGATGAGTTAGTTGCGGGATTGCTTCGTATGCATGATGCTGCTGACGCAATTATGCTTGCTGCAATGCTTATTGCAGACGCAAAAGCTCAAGCAGAAGATGAAGTTCAGCGAAATGTTGAAGCTCAGCAGAAAGAATTTTTAAGAATTAACGGCTTAAAAGAGGGCGATCGTATTGCGCCAAAATTGCGCACAGCTTATAACGCAATTGGTAAAAAAGATGAGGTAAAGCGCAAAGTTACTCGCGTAAGTCGCGACGTATTGGGTCGTTCTTTAGACGCAGTCAACAGCGTGTATCGAGACGTTCTAGTCATACTTAACAATGCGCAGGGTTCTTCGCCAATAATAAATCAAGAATACAAGTCTGCAATTGTGGAACTTGCTAAAAGGCTAACGGTAAAGCAGGCTCTTGATTTTGTTGACAACATTGCTACAGCTCGTAAACGCTTGGCTAGGAACGGTAACGCGACTCTTGTTTTTGAAGCGTTATTCTGCTCTATTTTGTAAAAGTAACGTAGAGTTTGCTATATTCGCCACGGAAGTGACATATCGCTTGTGCCTATTCTCGGTGCGTTAGTTGATTCACGGCGCATAATTTCTGGCCTAAATTCCATGTGTGCTGGAAGCCAATGCTGCTCAGATTTATCTACAGCGGTTAAGCGAATAGCTTCGCGAGCAATCTGCTGGTATGGAGGCCTGATTGAAGAAAGCGTAGGCTCAGATATTTTTGCCTGCCTGCTATCTCCGTAACCTATTACGCGAACATCTTGCGGAACTTTTAAAGAAAGTTCATCTAAAGCCAAAAGAGCTCCCATTGCCACGGCGTCGTTTGCGCAAATAATAGCGTCTGGTTTGCGCGCTTGCTTAGCTGCAGAAGTGGAAAAGAGTCTCATAGTATCCTTAAATCCACGCTGATAAGTAAGCTCGCCAAAAGTCGTCCAATCCGGCTCAGAAAGTAGGCTTAATCGGCTTGCGGCAGTCTGGAAATTAGCGAATAAGTTTGCGCTTTGTGTGGAGTCAACATTTCCGCTTAAATAAGCAATATTGTGCGCGTCGTGGTGTGAAAGATGTATTAAAGCAGCTTCCATCATGGATTCTTGATCCATGCCAACCCAGTTAATGTGGAACGAAGTTGCAGTGCCGCCAATTTGAACAATTGGAAGATTATTTACGTAGTTTTCAAGTATTCTTGTTAAATCAATATTGTTAGACTGTATCACAATAAGACTGTCAACATTGTGTTCAATAAGTTCTTCAATGCGCTCTTCTTGTGTTTCGGCATCTTTGCCTGTTCCAACAAGAAGTATTTTGTCTATTTTCTGAGCTGCCTCGTCAAGGGCGGAAAGCATGTTTACGTTGAACGAATCGTCTACGTTGCTTGTACTTATTACTACGCCGATTGTGTTAGTCGTGTCGCTTCTTAATGCGCTTGCTGCATAATTTACTGAATAATTAAGCTGTTCTGCAGCTTTTCTAACGCGTTTTGCAATATCGTCATCTTTGGCTCGACGACCAGAAAGTACGCGGGATACTGTTGCGATTGAAACTTTTGCGAGCGCCGCTACATGAGTAATGGAGGCATTCTGATTTGTTTGATTTGTCATATGTGCCCCCGAATGAGTGCGGTGCTGTAGCTAATAATAAGCAGCACCGCAAATCGAATATTATAAAGTGAATATTATTTATCTGTTCATTTATTTACTTAACTCTATATTATTCGCCTTTCGTGACTACTTCTACAAGCTTGCTTGCCACATTTTCGGCATCTTCGCCGTCTACTGTAATTGTGATTGAGTCTCCCTTAGTAATACCCAAACCCATAATTGAAAGAATGCTGTTTGCGCTTACTGGAGTTCCTTCGCCTTTGGCGATTGTTACAGTGCAATTTGAGGCTATTGCGGCTTGTGAAAATTCAGATGCTGGGCGAGCGTGAATTCCAACAGGGTCTTCAATGGTAACGGTGCGAGTTGCGACTGACATTTTTTCTCCTTTGAATAAAATTAATAATTTCTACTTTTATCTTACTTTCGTATAAAAGCAAAGTTTTTTTTCTTAAGTTTTTTCTTATTGCTATTTTTAATGTTAAGTGTAACACAATTAACTGAAAAATACAGAAAACGTTTTCACTTGTTGTAACAACGTTTTTAATGGTGTATAGTTTCATTAGTAAGAAACGTTTACCTACAAGAAATGCTTCTGCGGCGTTGCGGCTGTGGTAAAGCGTCTAAACCTAAAGGAGGGTTTAAGTATGGTAATCACTGGTGTTGGTATTGGTCGTTCAATGGCGTCTGGTGAAGTATTGTGTATGGCACCTGCTTTGCGAGAGCCACAAGATGTGGCTCGTCCTACAGAAATATCAGTCGAAGATGCCAAAATTTCGGTACAAAACGCTCTAAATGCAGTAAACAAAGACTTGCAACAGCGCGCGCAAGCTGCTCTTAAAGCAGCGGATGAAGGAACTAAAAAAGCAGCACCAATTATGCAGGCTCTTGCTCAAATGGCGTCGGACCCAGCATTAATAAGTGCGATTGAAGCTGGAATTTCCGCTGGAAAAACAGCTGAACGCGCTACTTGGGAAGGCTTTGCGCAGTTTGAAGATATGTTGCGTAATCTTGGTGGCTATATGGCTGAGCGTGCGGGAGATTTGCACGATGTTGGCCAGCGCGTTATTGCATATTTGCTTGGTGTCGAAGCGCCTGGAGTGCCAGAAAGCGATTCTCCTTTTGTGTTGGTTGCTAGGGATCTTTCTCCTGCCGATACTGCTTCGCTTGATTTAAGCAAGGTTCAGGCAATTGTTACAATCGACGGCGGCCCTACTAGTCACACTGCTATTCTTGCTCGCGCTCGCGGAATTGTTGCTGTTGTTGGAGCGCACGATGCTTGCCAACTAAATAATCATCAAATGGTTGTAGTTGATGCTGCTCGCGGACGTGTTATAAGCGACCCTAGCGAAGAAGAAATTGAGCATGTTAAAGAGTCTCGTGAGCGCTTAAGTCGTGCTCGTGAATTGCGCGGATTGCCTGGAAGTACTAAAGATGGTCATTTGATTCCGCTTTTGGCAAATGTTGGCAAGCCATCGGATGCTCAAGTTGCGCATGAATATGGTGCTGAAGGTGTCGGCTTGTTCCGCACAGAATTTCTGTTTATCGGTAACGAGCAGCCTCCTAGTGTAGAAGAGCAAACAGAAGCCTACACGAAGCTGCTATCTCAATTTGATGGCAAAAAAGTTGTTATTCGTCTGCTTGACGCTGGGGCAGATAAGCCGTTGCCATTCCTGACTCCGGAAGATGAACCAAATCCTGCTCTAGGTCTTCGTGGTTTGCGTACTTTAAGGCAGCATATGGATGTTTTAGACGGACAGTTGCAGGCCTTGGCTCGCGCTGATGCTGTAACTAATGCTGATTTGTGGGTAATGGCTCCAATGGTTTCAGACGAGCATGAAGCAGCGTATTTTGTAAAGCTTGGTAAATCTAAAGGTCTTAAGAAGGTTGGCGTTATGGCTGAAGTTCCTTCTATTGCTTTGGTTGCCGAAGAAGTTGCTCAAGTTGCTGATTTTGTTTCTATTGGAACGAATGATTTGACGCAATACACTCTTGCGGCTGATCGAACGCTTGGATCTGTTTCTAATTACCAAACTGCTTGGCATCCTGCTGTGTTGCGTGCAATTAAAATGATTGCGGACGCTGGTAACGCTCATGGTATGCCAGTTGGAGTTTGTGGAGAAGCTGCGGCGGATCCAGACTTGGCGGTTGTTCTTACTGGTCTTGGTATCAACTCGCTTTCTATGACTCCAGTTGCTTTGGACGATGTTCGTGCAGAACTTGCTCAGACTACATTTGATGAAGCAAAAGTTAAAGCTCAAGAGGCTTTATCTGGAAAGTTCTACCGTTCGATAATGCAGGAATAATCAAAATTTAATAATTACAAAATTTAAAAAATAGTAAAAATTAAAAATAATCAGAAAAGAGAAAATATGAGCGCTGATATTGACGAGCTTCTTCCGGACGCTGCAGTTAATCTTGATATTGCGGCTAAGGATTGGCGCGATGCGATTCGTCTTGCGGGCGATGCTTTGCGAGAAGCTGGCTTTACCACTGACGAATACACGGATCAAATGATTGAAACCGTTGAGAAAATGGGGCCATATATTGTTATTGCTCCAGGCTTGGCTTTGGCTCATTCAAGGCCATCTGCAGCGGTTCTTAAAAGCGGTTTAAGCTGGGTTCGTTTAAGCACGCCTGTTGAATTTGGCAATGCTGCTAACGATCCGGTTTCTTTAGTTATTGGTCTTGCAGGTCACGATGAAAGCGAGCATATTGGGGTTATGGCCGCAGTTGCTGCAGCTTTGTCTAATCCTGTAAAAACTAAGGAACTTGCGCAAGCAAAAAATGCTGAAGAAATTCGCGCGATTCTTAAAAGTTAGATATTAAATCATAAAGTAATTTTGTAAAATTAAAAATGATCACTCAATGAAAGAGGCTATTATGAATATTCTGTGCGTATGCGGAAACGGCATTGGCACGTCTGTACTGCTCAAAATCAATGTTGAGGCTGCAGCAGCAGACCTTGGTCTTGATGTTACGGTTACTACTTCCGATGCTGGAAGTGCAAAAGGTACCGCTAATATGAACGACCTCGTTCTCACATCTCCTCAGCTTGCTCCAGAGCTTGAGGGCACTACCACTCCTGTGGAAACAATTGAAAATTTCATGGATGTTGAAGAGGTGAAGAGCATACTTGAGCGTTACGTATAGTAATTACTCATAGTATTTGCTTTTCCCTAGGGAATAAAAAAGAAGGAAATAAAAATGAACATTGTAGTTCAGGTTTTAAATTTCATAAGTCAGCAGATTTTGAATGTGCCGGCTTATTTGATTGGTATTATTGCAGCAATCGGTCTTATTGCGCTAAAGCGTAGTGCAGGACAAGTTATTGCAGGCGGCTTAAAGGCTGCTATGGGTTACCTCATTTTGGGCGCAGGTGCCGGCGTTGTCGTTGGTGCTCTTGCTCCATTTGGTGACTTAGTTTTGAAGTCTACTGGTGCACACGGCGTTGTTCCTACTAACGAAGTTATTACAGCTCAGGCTGCAGGACAGTACGGTGCTACCTCTGCATACATTATTGTGCTTAGCTTTGTTCTTATGCTTCTTGCTGCACGCTTTACTCCACTAAAGTACATCTTCTTGACTGGTCACCACATGGTGTTCATGTCTATGCTTCTTGCTTTGGTGCTTTCTGTAGGCTTCGGCGCAAGCAACCAGCTTCTTATTGTTATTGTTGGTTCCATTATTATGGCTACTGTTATGGTTGTTTTGCCAGCTTTTGCTCAGCCATTCATGAACCGCATTACCGGAAGCGATAAGCTTTCAATCGGTCACTTCAACTCCTTAAGCTACATTGTTTCTGGTGCTGTTGGTGCGGCTGTTGGTAAGAAGTCAAAGTCTACTGAAGACATCAACTTCCCTAAGGGCTTGAGCTTCTTGCGTGATTCCATGGTTTCTACCACTTTGTTGATGGTTGTGCTTTATCTTGTGTTTGCAGTATGGGCTTCTGTTGTTTTGCCAGCAAAGGAACTCTTCAAGATTTTCGCATATCATCCTGCTGATTACAGCGCATTCTACATGGCTGCTTTTGCTCAGGCTTTGCAGTTCGGCATTGGCGTTAGTGTAATCCTCTACGGCGTTCGTATTATCTTGGGCGAATTGGTTCCTGCATTCCAGGGCATTGCTAACAAGGTTGTTCCAGGCGCACGCCCAGCATTGGATATTCCAATCGTATTCCCATACGGTGCTAACGCTTCCCTCATTGGCTTCTTGGCTTCCTTCGTTGGTGGCCTTGTAGCTCTTGGCATTATTGCAGTGTGGATGGGACCGGCTTGGGGCTTGGCCTTGATTCTTCCTGGCATGGTTCCTCACTTCTTCGATGGCGGCGGTGCTGGCGTATTCGGTAACGCAACCGGCGGTCGTCGTGGTGCCATTCTCGGTGGTTTCATTAACGGCTTGATTATTACATTCCTACCAGCAGTATTGCTCACTGTTATGGGTTCCTTCGGTTTGGCAAACTCCACCTTCGGTGATGCTGACTTTGGTTGGGTTGGCACTGTTGTTGGTAACTTTGCACACCTTGGTGCAGGCGTTGGTTCTGTAAGCTTGATTGTTTTTGCAGTTATAATCTTTGCTTTGGCTTGGGTATGGCAGGTTAAGGTTGTTAACGCCGGCTGGCTTCCTGCAGTAAAGCATGCTGAGTTCATTGAAGGTATTAAGGAGCAAGAGCGTGCTGCCAAGAAGGCTGCTGTGGCTGCTAAGGCTGCTGCTCACGAGGAGGCTGCAGAAAAGTAAAATCTAGTATAAAATCTCCATTTTCTAAATCAGTGCGCCCAGTTCTTTTATGACTGGGCGCATTGACTTGCCGGAGCGCTTGTTCCTCACTGAATTCCTGTTTATCGTTACTAGTGCAGTTTGCGCGCTGCGTTAGTAACGAATATTTGCGTTTTATTGTTACTGGCGCAGTCGTAGCGCTGCGTTAGTAACGAATAAGTAATTTATTAACGCAGTTGATTAGTGCTATGTAATAGTAGATACTTGAATTATGAATATTTCTACAGATTTCACTATTATTCCGGACGATTATTCTAAAGCTGCACCGTCGCAGAATAAAATTAACGGAGTTCCAGTAGTTTCATTCCCGTTTTACATTGACAATATGCCATCTTTTGTGCACTACCTACATTGGCGACTTGTTGACGATGATGCAATACCGGTATGCGGTTTTGAATGGATTCATTGGACGGCTGCAAACGTGCCAGTAGATGCGTTAATGTTTGATTTTAACGATTCTCATGCTTTGCAAATTCCGGAAGATTTTTCGCGCAAAATGCCGTCGATGATTCCGGAAGCAGTTCAAGGACGCAATTCACAAGCAAGCAGATTCGTTGGTTGTGAAGATCCAGCAATTACTATGCGTTACAACGGTCCTCAGCCTCCGGATAAAGATCACGAATACATGCTTGAAGTTTTCGGCACGGAACAACCTTTGCCAAATCTTAAACAAGGCTTCTACATGAATGAATTGTTGCGCGAAATTCGTAACTGCACTAGCGGCGTAGATGCGGGCGGAATGTTCTTTACTGGGCGCGCCTAATTTAAGTAACTAGCGATAGAATCAATCAGGAATAAAAAATTAGTAAAATATTGAAACTCACAATGGGGGCTGCAAATGGCATGCACAACAATTCTCGTCGGACGCGGCGCAAGCTACGACGGATCTACGCTTATTGCGCGTAACGAAGACTCCGCAAATGGCGAATTTAATCCAAAGCGCTTAGTAGTAGTAAAGCCAGAAGATCAGCCTCGCGTTTATAAGTCTGTTCTTAGTCACGTGACGGTTGAACTTCCAGACAATCCAATGCAATACACAAGCGTGCCAAACGCTGATTTGCGCGAAGGAATTTGGGGAGAGGCCGGCGTAAACGAAGCAAACGTTGCAATGAGCGCAACCGAAACGCTTACGTCCAACGAGCGCGTGCTCGGAGCGGATCCAATGGTTGAGCTTCAAAAAGCACAGGGCAAAGTTGGAGATGCTGATTATAAGCCGGAAGTGCCTGGTGGAATTGGCGAAGAAGACTTCCTGACGATTGTTTTGCCTTATATTCGTAGCGCTCGCGAAGGCGTTGAGCGTTTGGGTGCGTTGCTTGAAAAATACGGCACTTACGAAATGAACGGCGTTGCTTTTTCGGACGTAAACGAGATTTGGTGGCTTGAAACTGTTGGCGGCCATCATTGGATTGCTAAGCGCGTGCCGGATGAAGCTTACGTTGTTATGCCAAACCAGCTTGGTATTGACGAGTTTGACTTGGATGACGCTTTTGGTGAGCAAGAAGAGCACATGTGCTCGGCTGATTTGCTTGAGTTTATTAAAGAAAATCACTTGGATTTGTCGGTTGAAAACGCTTCTCCTTTCAATCCTCGCGATGCTTTTGGCTCTCATTCGGATTCTGATCATGTTTACAATACTCCTCGCGCATGGTTCATGGAGCGCTTCTTGAATCCGTATGACGAAGTGTGGGATGGTAAAGACGCTGATCATCGTCCGGACAGCAACGACATTCCTTGGGCTCGCCAGCCAGAACGCAAGGTAACCATTGAAGACGTTAAGTACGTTTTAAGCTCGCACTATCAGGGCACTGAATATGATCCTTACGGAAAGCTTGGAGACGAGCATACTCGCCACATGTTGCGCCCAATCGGCATTAACCGTCAAAGCGAGCTTGCTGTAATGCAAATCCGTCCTTACATGCCGGAAGAAATGCGTGCAATTCAGTGGATTACTTACGGTTCTAATCCTTTCAACGCTTTGGTGCCGTTTTATCCGAACGTAAATCGCACTCCAAAATATTTGGAAGATACAACTACTCGCGTAACAAGCGAAAACTTCTATTGGGAAAATCGCATTATTGCAGCTCTTGCCGATGCTGCGTTTAACGATACAGCTAATACGATTGAGCGTTACCAGGAAACTGTTGGCTCTCTCGGGCATGCAATGGTTAAGCGCACAGATAAAGAAATTGCTGATTTGCTTGGCGTTTCTTTAAGCGATTACGAGCCAGAGCGTGAATGCGATGAAGACGGTTATTGCGGCGATGTTGTGCGCAATCCGGAAGAAATTATTGCCGCTCTTCGCGACGCAAAAGTTCGTGAGGCTTTGGCTAACGCGAATGACGGCATGGCAGAAAGGTTGAAGAAGGAAACAGACGCGTTGCTTGATAATGTTCTTTACATTACAAGTATGCGTATGAAAAATGGCTTTAACCGTTCTGATCATTAAATTATATAAAATATGCATTTATGCATTATGCCTATGAAAGTGGGGAACATGAGCATTATTGATAAATACACAACAACATTCGGCTTGGTTAAAAAGATTGATGCATTCGGGTATTTGGACTATTTAAAGCAGAATCCTGATCAGCCTCGCAAGCATGGAAAAGTGCTTCTTGTTACTGCAGACACTCCGCTGAAAGCATCTCGTGGTGAAGGTAAAACAACTACTACGATTGCTTTGGTTGATGCCTTGCGTGAGCGCGGTGTTGACGCGGCTGCGGTTCTTCGTCAGCCAAGCATGGGCATTACGGCCGCTGGTTCTAAAGGCGGCGCAAGCGGCGGCGGTAAGTCTTCGCTTTCTCATCCTGAGCTTATTGATTGGGGCTTGTGTGGTGAGATGGCTGCTATTGCTTGCGCGCAGAATTTGCTTGTGTCGTTTGCAGAAAAAGCAGTTGATGAAGGCGTGCTTGATACGATTTTGGTTCCTCGCGTAAGTGAAGTTCCATCTCGTTCACTTCGCAGCATTGCTGTTGATTATGGCAAGGGCACTGTTCCTGAGCGAGTCGTTTTGACTCCAACATGCGAGCTTATGCAAATTGTTGTTCTTTCGCGCAGCATGGATGAGATTTCCGAGCGCGTTGCTTCAATGATTGCTGGCACAAAGGATGGTGTTCCTCGTAAGTTTGGTGATTTCGTTGATTTGTGGCGAATTACAAATATTCTTTCCGACGCTGTAAATCCTGCAAAGACAGAAACTATTAACGGTTCGCCGATTTATGTGCATTGCGGTCCGTTTGCAAACGTTTCGCTCGGTATTCCAAGCCTTGTAAGCGTTGAAATGGCTTGCGCTGAGCATGATGTTGTTGTTGTAGAAGCTGGTTATGGTACGGATGCTGGTGCTCAAAAGTGGCTTGATATTGCTTCCCGCGAATTTGGCGCAAAATGGCCTGCCGCTGCAGTTGTAGTTACTCGCGCAACTACTTGGCGAGATGACGAAACTTTGGCTTGGCGCTACCCATTCCATGTTGCTCGTCTTGAATCTCTTAATATTCCTACTTTCCCGCTTATTAATTTGTGGGAAGGTGAGGATGATCAGGTTCCTGAACTATTGGCGCAGGCGAAATCTTTGGGATTTAGGAAGCCGATTGTTGGCAATCTTTTTCGCGACGGCGGCGATGGTTTGGCAGATCAGCTTGACGATTTTGTGTCTGTAATTAGTGCAGATACTAAAGCGTATGCTCCTGAATCCAGGCGCGGAAATACTCTTATGAATCGAATTAAGCTTCTGTGTGAAGAAGCTTACGGCGTTCCAGCTGATCGTGTTATTGAAAAAGATGGCTTTGCTGATTCTCTGTCTGCAGCGCAAGATTTGTGCGCAAATGCAGGTGTTGATTTCAACAGCCTTGCGTTAGTGGCAGTCAAGTCTCCTGCAACCATGACGGACGACGATCACAAGCCTGCTGGGGAGCGCACAGTTACCTTAAAGAAGGTGGAAGTTCACGCTGGTGCTGGAGTTGTGCAAGTAAACCTTACTGCATCTCTTACAACGCCAATGCCAAAAATTGTGTGAATTGGCAAGGAGTAAAAATGAGCGAGACCGAATCTGAAGAAATTAAAAATAATACTTCAGGAAATCGTAATTTACGTAGCAAAGTCGTTCTCGCAGAATCGCCTATTGGTAGTAAATGCGGCAAGGTTTTTCTTGCCGCAACGCCAATTGGTAATATTGGTGACGCTTCTTCTAGGCTAATAAATCTCCTAGAAACTGCAGATATTGTGGCAGCTGAAGATACGCGTAGGCTTTACGATTTGGCGAATCGACTTGGGGTTCATGTTTCTGGGCGCGTTGTTGCGTATCACGATCACAATGAGCGAAATAAGGCCGACGGTTTGCTCGACGAAGTAGAGCAGGGTGCTAAGGTTCTTGTGGTTTCAGATGCCGGAATGCCAACTATTAACGACCCAGGTTTAGCAATTGTTCGCCGGGCTATTGAACGTGGACTTCCTGTTACATGTGCTCCAGGCCCTAGTGCGGTTCTTGATGCGCTTGCGCTTTCTGGATTGCCAACTGATCGCTTCTGCTACGAAGGTTTTTTGCCAAGAAAGTCTGGTGAACGACAGCAACATTTGCGTTCTCTTAAAGCAGAGCGCAGAACAATCGTGTTTTATGAGGCTCCGCACCGAATTGCAGAAGCTATGGAAGATCTATTAGCCGTGCTTGGCCCTAATAGACCAATGGCATTATGCCGAGAGCTTACTAAAGATTTTGAGGAAATTCGCCGCGGGAATGTGCAAAGTATTTACGACGGCGTGCTGGCTGATCCTCCTCGTGGCGAAATTGTGCTGGTTATTGGGGGAGCTAACGATGATGAAGTTAGAGCAGAAAGTCAAGATTTAAGCGTAGATGCTCTTGCTGAGCTTGCGGCTGATTGCGCAGAAAAGGAAGGTTTGCGCATTAAAGAAGCAATTACGAAAGTAGTAAAAGAGCATCCGCTTTTAGATGGTTCTTTTGCAAATCGTAAGCAAGTTTACGCAGCATGCCTTAAACAAAAAGGTGAGGCTGAGTAGGGAATTTTCGTATAAATTTCAAATAATCCTAAAACTATTGCCGTAAGCCTGCCTTAAAGCCTGCTGTAAGTCTTGCTGTAAGCCTGCTGTAAGTCTGCCGTAATAGATGTCATATATCGCTATCATAAGATGCAAATAACACTTCAAAACTGTGACGAACATCCGGTCCGCCTTGTTGAGAAATGTATTCTAAAAGATGAGCGTCTGCAGAAGGATTTGCAATAACCCATTTACGCAATTCGGGTATATGTTTTGCAATATGCCACAAGATTTCCGGATTTGTTGAGGGGTCGCTTGCAACAACAGGCGTAAGGAGTATTGGCGGCTTGGGAGGAGAGCTTGCATGCTCCTTCGTGAATGAGTTGAATTTCATTTCCATGGTTTCCTTATTTCATTCGCAATATCATTCAGCCAAGTTCTTGCGCGCACAGAGCCTGGAAAATAAGGATTGCTGTCAATAATACGTCTGCACTCGTGCAAATCTACGCGATAGTGAGATATTAGTAAGTTTGCAATGCTTTTTCTGTATAACTCGTAATTTTCACTATCTCCTTGTGTATATGCTAAATCGCATATTGTTCTCTCCGGAGTTGTTATGCGAGTTTTTCCAAGAGTAACATAGTCTTTTTCGTTTAATTTCCTACGAAATGATCGAATTGTGTGACCGTGTGGTTTCCTTCTATAATGACCGTAATCAATAACATCTATATTTTCAGGAAAATTTCCACCAAGCCACACCCACGCAGCTGTAAATAAGCAAGCAACGCTTTCCGAAGGTATTAAATCGTTTACTATATTGCTTCTTCCGCACATAGAAATAGCCGTTTTGTGCGAGTAGCCGGTATTAGATGTTAAGCGGTTAAATATTCCAAATTTAGAAAGCTTTTTCATGCACATTGGCCCAGGTAAATGGTTGTTATCAAGAAGAGGCGGGAATTCTTCGTTGTCTATTTTGCCGATTTTCCAAATCGTATATGCCATTTGTTGATCAATCATATTCTTCCTCTCTTTTTATTGATTTAAGAATTGAGATTATGAAAATTTTTAGAGGTAAATAAGATTAAATAAATAAATTGTGGATATGTGAATTGCTATTTGAATAGATACTTAATCAATATTGAATCGTTATTGTTTTTAAGTGCATATAATTCGTATTAGCTAAAAGTTTTGCACATATTCACAATTAGAATATTCGTAAGAATCTGCTATTTTTACGCTATTTTTGCGCTATTTTCTGCGCTTTTCTCTAAATTTTTCTTTGATATTCGTCTAGAACTGTCCGCGCTGAACAAGATAATATTTGCCTATGAGTCATATTTTGGTGAATGTTGCATGGCCTTACGCTAATGGCCCTCGTCATATTGGTCACGTTGCTGGATTTGGTGTTCCTTCAGACGTGTACGCGCGTTACGAGCGCATGAAGGGTAATGACGTGTTGATGGTTTCTGGAACTGATGAACACGGCACGCCTATTTTGGTTGAGGCAGATAAAGAAGGCGTTTCTGCGCAAGAGCTTGCAAACCGTTACAATCGCGTAATTACTAAGGATTTATGCGATTTAGGTTTAAGCTACGATTTGTTTACGCGCACAACAACCGCAAACCATGAGCATGTGGTTCAGGAAATGTTCCGTCAGTGCTTAAAGAACGGTTATATTTATAAAGGTACGCAGAAGGTTGCAATTTCGCCTTCTACCGGACGTACTTTGCCTGATCGTTATATTGAGGGAACTTGTCCATTGTGTGGTGCGGATGGCGCTCGCGGCGACCAGTGTGATGCTTGTGGAAATGAGCTTGATCCGGATGAGCTTATCAATCCTGTTTCTAAGATCAACGGAGAAACTCCTCGCTTTGAAGAAACTGAACACTACTTCTTGGATTTGCCGTCTTTGGCTGAGGCGAATGTTAATTGGCTTCATTCGCGTGAAGGTTGGCGTACTAACGTTATTAACTTCTCGCTTGGTTTATTTAAGGAAGTAAAGCCTAGAGCTATTACGCGCGATATTGATTGGGGTATTCCGGTTCCTGTTGAAGGTTGGATTGATAACCCGAATAAGCGCTTGTATGTGTGGTTTGACGCTGTTATTGGCTACTTGTCTGCCTCTATTGAGTGGGCGCGCAGGCAGGGTAAGCCGGATGCTTGGCGCGACTGGTGGTGTGATCCTAAGTCTCCTGGATACTACTTTATGGGCAAGGATAATATTACTTTCCATTCTCAAATCTGGCCTTCGGAAATGCTCGCATATAACGGAGCTGGATCAAAGGGCGGCGAGTCTGGTGTTTACGGACCGCTTAATATGCCTGAGCAGGTTGTTGCTTCTGAGTTTATGACTATGGAAGGCAAGAAGTTCAGTTCTTCGCGCGGAATTGTTATTTACGTGAAGGATATTTTGGCTCGTTATCCTGTGGATGCTGTGCGATACTACATTTCTATTGCAGGCCCTGAAAATTCTGATGCTGATTTTACTTGGGCTGAGTTTGCTCGTCATAATAACGAAGAGCTTGCTGCAAGTTGGGGCAATCTTGTTAACCGTGTGGCAAATCTTATCAATAAGAATTTTGGCGAGATTCCTCCTTTGGATGAAGATTCTATGACTTCAATGGATCGCGCTTTGCTTGATCAGACTTCTGATGCGTTTGCTTTGGTTGGTAGCTTGATTGAGCGTCATCGTCAGAAGAATGCTCTTACGGAAGCAATGCGAGTAGTTGCGGATATTAATAAATATATTTCCGCAACTGAGCCGTGGAAGATTAAGGATGACGAAGCTCGTCTCGGAACCGTATTGCACGTGGCTGCGCAGGCTGTTTCGGATGCTAATCATCTTCTTGCTCCGTTCTTGCCTCATGCAGCGCAAAAGGTTTGGGAAGCTCTTGGTGGCACTGGCGTGTTCTCACCGTTGCCTCATATTGAGGAAGTAGAGGATTTGGATAATCCGGACTTTAAGTATCCGATTATTACGGGTGATTATCGTTTGGGTGAAACTGTACATCCGTGGGAGAGTGAGGAATTGGTTGCGGGAACGCCTGTTCCTAAGCCAACTCCTATTTTTGCTAAGATTCCTAAGGAAGCGGTTGATGAGGAGCTTGAACGTTTTGCTTCTGCATTGGCTGAGCGTCAGCGTGTTGAAGCAGAAAGACTTGCTGCTGCAAAAAAATCTTTGGAAAATAGTGGCGAATAGGTTGAAAATTTTAGGTAAATCGTTATAAAATAACAAAAAATATAGCAAGTTTTCTTAATAAAAAATATTTTAAGGAAATTTTAAGGAAAAACTCTTTCCTTTGGACGAAAGTTTAGCTATACTAACATATGTTAATGGTTCGCCATTAGCGAGGTTCGTTCGCGAACCCCATAATTGAAACCTTCTTCTCTCTTTCTCTCTGCCCCGGCGGGTTTCCTCCCGCCGGGCTTCTTTTTTATCATTTGTTTCATCGCTTGAAAGCATTCGCCAATCCAAACAGCTACAAATGCCGGAAAATTACACGGCAAATGTTTCCAAAACCCACAAAAACGAAAACAAATGCCGTGGAAAGATCACGGCGTTTGTGGTCAAATGCTGTCGAAACGAAAACAAATGCCGTGGAAGATCACGGCAAATGTTTCATAAAAGCGCTAAAACAAAAGCGCAGACTGCAAAAAGCAATCTGCGCTTATAAATTTAAGCACTTAAACTAGCGGCAGCGCTTTGAAAGTGGCTCCCACGGCTCAAGCATTACAGGCTCTTGCTTTAAGATGGCAAGAGTTGCTTCGTCAAGATACTTCTTATTGATGATTACTTCAGTAACGTAGCGGTCGAACCAGTCGGCAGAGCCAACGTAGTAGCCATCTTCGCCTGCATCCTTACCCCAGCTGTTCTCAATCTTCCAGCGATCCGGGTTGCCGTTTTCGTCTAAGTTCACGCCTGTAAATGTCATAGCGTGATTTCCTGGAATATCCATGTATTCCAAACCCTTCGCCTTATCGAATGTAAATTCAACATCGAAGAGTTGGTCAACGCGAACTACTGCAGGATCAAAGAAGCCGCTATCGCGCAAAGAGAACTGTGTGCAATCGCAAGCAAACCAAATTGGGTGTCCGTCGCTTAGCTGCGCTACAGCTGCCTTTCGGAACACTTCAAGAGGAACGTTCACAAATTCAAGCTCATCTGTTTCAGCAACATTCGTGCTGTACTTGAGTTGATAGCGCTTGTTGAAAGGAGTTCGTTTCATAGGCGAGTTGCACAATGTTACGAAGTCGTTTACGTCAACAGGAACATATTTCTTAGCGAACTCAAGTGGAGTAATGCCGTATTCGCGAATCATCGGACGTTCGTCTTTGCCAGTCTTTGGCTTGTCGTCCTTGCTGTCCTTCTTTTCTTCGTCGGCTTTTTCGCCATCCTTGTTTTCGTTCTTTTTCTCGTCCTTCTTATCGTCGTCATCTTTAGTACGTGCGAAGAAGTCGAACTTTGCTGGCGGCTCGCCGAGCGCAATAGTGGTCATGCGGTAAACGGTTTCCAAATCGCGGATTTTCATTTCGCGCAATTCTTCCAAAGAAGAGCCGTTCTTATAAGCTTCGCGCAATTCGCAAGCAAACTCGCGCAACTTTGTATTGATGTACTGCACAAAGGAGTCGGAATCAGTTGCATTCTGCGAATCAGGGTAGGCGCTCTTTGGCACAAGTCCGTACTTGTTTACCAGGTTGACGAACATTTGCCACCAACCGCCGTCATCAATCGGACCGTAGTTAATGCTTTCAAAAACTCGACTATCAAGTTCTTCATCCAAAGTTGCCAACACGTTTTCCAAATACGCGTTTGCTTTTTCAATCTTGTCCCAGAAGAACAGGTAGCTTTCTGAAAACTCAAAGTCGTCTAAATTCCACTTATGCATTAACTCGTATCGCAAAGTGTTAAGGGATGCAAACATCCAGCAGCGTCCGGAACGTTTTTGATTTGTAATGCTTCCTTGCTTTAATTCCACAGAGAATTCGCGTGGCAGTGCGCGCTGGCCTTGATAGCTTGTTGCAGCTTTAAGCACGCCATTTGTTACTGCTGCATTTGCTGCTAAAAGATTTGCACGCTGCTCGTTGAAATGCTTGGAATAATTTTTTACATGTTCCAGAGTTACGGCTTTAACGTTTTCAGCCATGAGTTTACTCAGTCTCCTTTTAGAGTTGATAATACGAATAACAGATATTGTATACTGCACAATGTCTTGCGTGTGTTTCTTGTTTATAGCGATTTCCGGCCTTTGTGCGAATAACCTTAATTATTTTTGTAAAACTAGACTTTTTCCGTTAAATATTCAGTTTTTGTAATTAATTTTTGAATTTATTATATTTGCTGATAATGCGTATTTTGTATGTATAAAAATAATTTTTTGACCCTGTAATACATATTCTTTCGTAATTATATATCAAAGAAACGTTGAAATTCTGCGTTTTTGTGTAAGTTGTAATTTGTATAATGTAACTTATATATTCTAAATTTTGCTTTTATATATTTAAAAAAGCATTGTGCAAAAATATTTTCTGTTAAGCTCTTTGTACATAGCTTGGCTAAAAATATACTAATTATGTGTCCCGGATTGACGAGGGTCAGTTCAAGCGCGCCCTTTTGAGGGCGAAACGCTAAAGCGGTTACGCTGTAGATTTGACGATTTGCAGCATGCCAAATGGAGGTAAACAATGGTTAGGCGTAGAAAAGAGTCACAATGATACGATACATCGTTAAACGATGCCTGAATTATGTGGTGATGCTGTTTGTTGCCGTATCCATGACGTATTTCTTGGCAAGTGCTTTTATGAGACCGCGTTCGAACTACATGTCTAGGCATCCGCATCCGCCAATTGCATCTATTAACCGTTCTTTGGATCTGGCAAATATTAACGACCAGACTCCAGTGTTTACTCGTTATTGCCGTTGGATTTACAACATTTTACTAAGTGGGATTGGGGATTGAGCCCAGATCAGGCTCCAGTTGGCCCGGCAATCATGTCTCGTATTGGCGCATCTGTTCAGCTGGTTACTGGCGCTACAATTCTTGGTATTGTTCTCGGTGTTAGCGTTGGTGTTTACACTGCTATCCGTCAGTACAAGTGGCAAGATCGAGTTCTTAATTCCACCGCAACCTTCCTGCTGGTTGTTCCTGCAGCAGTTTTGGGTTTGATGGTTGTGCTTGCTGCTATTAGCATTAACCACGCAGCAGGCGTGCGACTTTTCTACGTTACTGGTTTGCACTCTTACCAGGGTTCTGACCCGTTTATGTTCCTTCTTGACTTCCTTCAGCATTTGATTTTGCCAACAATTGTTATGACAGTTCCTGGCATGGTTGGGTATCATTTAACTCAGCGAACTTATCTTCTCGATACTATGAATGCTGATTACGTTCGTACAGCTAGGGCGAAGGGCTTACCTTTGAATATGGCTATTCGTCGTCACGCTTTGCGTACTTCTTTGATTCCAACAGCTGTTGACGTCGCATTCTCTATTGCAGGCGTTTTCACCGGTGCAGTTATTACTGAAACCGTGTTTGCTATTAACGGCCTTGGTAGCTACTTCGTTCAGACCATTATGCAGAACGACATCAACGGTTCGGTTGCTATTGCTGCATTTGGTGCCGTATGTACCTTAGTTGGTGCATTGCTTGCAGATATCTTCTCTGCTTGGCTTGATCCACGTATTCGTTTGAACTAATTGTGCAACAGTGTAGGTGACATTGACATGAATAAAAAAGATGTATCTTCAGAACCTCTTGAGTCTGCTGCAAATAAAACGGCTACTTCTAACGCATGGGGCAATTTTAAGCGCACTGGAAAGATGACGCTTTACACGCGTCGTTTCTTCCGTCGACCATCAGCTGTTGTTGGCTTGGTTATGCTCGTAATTTTGATTCTTTTTGCTTTGTTTGGCTCAAAGATTTCAAAGTGGAGTTATGACGAACCAGACTTTTCTTCTCTCGCAACGCCTCCTTCTGCAGAGCATTGGCTCGGCACTACGCCAGGCGGCTCAGATATGTATGCAATGGTTGTGCGCGGACTTGGCCGTTCACTTTCCATTGGTATTGTTAGCTCTATTACCATTACAGTTATTGCTGCTTTGGTTGGTACTGCTATTTCTTACTTCGAAGGATGGTTCGAGCAGGTTGGTATGTGGCTTTTGGACATGCTGCTGATTGTTCCTTCCTTCCTGCTGATTGCTTTAATCATTAGTGCTTCTAGTGGTGGTAGCGATTGGTTGTGGTTGGCATTTGGCTTAACTGCTTTTGGTTGGATTGGTTACGCTCGTACTCTTCGTACGTTGACTTTGAGCCTGCGTGAGCGCGAGTATGTTCGCGCAGCTAAGTTCGAAGGTGTTTCTTCCTTCCGAATTATTGTTCGCCACTTGGTTCCAAACTTGGGTTCTGTGTTGATTATTAACACGGTTCTTGGTGTTATTGGTGCGATTAACGGCGAAACCGCTTTAAGCTTCTTGGGTCTTGGTATTAAGGCTCCAGATACTTCTCTTGGTACTTTGCTAAATGCTGGTCAAAGCGTAGTTCAGACTTCTCCTTGGGTACTTTTGGTGCCGTCTGCAGTTTTGGTTTTGTTAACCTTCTCTGTGCAGCTTATTGGAGATGGCTTGCGCGATGCTATCGATCCATATTCTAAGTCTGTTGGTAAGGCCGAGTAGGGCTTGATTGGGGGTATGAACATGACTGATATGGATAATAACGCAATTAAGGAAGAAACTACGATGCAAGATCAAAACAACGAACCATTGCTTTCTGTACGTGATTTGCAGGTTAGCTTCGCTTCTGAAGCTGGTACTGTGCATGCTGTGCGCGGAATGAATTTTGATTTGTACCGCGGAAAGACTATTGGTATCGTTGGCGAATCTGGTTCTGGTAAGTCGGTCACGTCCTTGGCTGTTATGGGCTTGCTGGATAAAAACGCAAGCGTTAAGGGCTCTGTGAAGTATAAGGGCGAAGAGCTTTTAACTAAGTCCGATTTAGAGATGAGTAAGATTCGTGGCAAGAATATTGCCATGGTTTTCCAGGATCCTCTTTCTGCTTTAACTCCAGTTTTCTCTATTGGTGATCAGCTTAAGGAAGCTTTGGTTATTCATAACCCGGGCATGAGCGAAGAGCAGATTCGCGAGCGTTCTATTGAATTGCTTGATTTGGTTGGTATTACTAAGCCTGCTGAGCGTTTGAAGGCTTTCCCTCACGAGTTTTCTGGTGGTATGCGCCAGCGCGTGATGATTGCTATGGCAATTGCTAACGATCCGGATATTATTATTGCAGACGAGCCTACTACCGCTTTGGATGTTACAATCCAAGCTCAGGTTTTGGAAGTTTTGAAGAAGGCCCAGAAAGAAACTGGCGCTGCAATGATTTTCATTACTCACGATTTGGGCGTTATTGCTGGCGTTGCAGACGAAGTTATTGTTATGTACGCGGGCCATTTGGTTGAGCATAATAGCGTTGAAGAGATTTTTGCTCACCCAACTCAGCCTTACACAATCGGCTTGCTCGGTGCTGTTCCTCGCGTTGACCAAAAGCGCACTCGCCGCTTAACCCCAATTTCTAAGCCGACTATGGATATGCTTATGGCTGAAGAAAAAGGTGGGGACGACGGCACAATGATGGGCCTTGAAGCCGAAAGTGAAACAGTTCGCGCCTTGCTCCACGCTGAAACTGAAAGGCCAATCAAGCCTATGTTTGATGGCATTCCTCGTGAGCAACGAAAAGTTGTTTTGGATGTTAAGAACTTGGTTAAGACCTTCCCAATTACTAGCGGCGGCTTCTTGCGCCGTAAGGTTGGTGAGGTTCGTGCTGTTGACGGCATTGATCTTGAAGTTCGTGAAGGCGAAACTGTTGCTTTGGTTGGCGAGTCTGGTTCTGGTAAGTCCACGACTTTGATGGAAATTATGAGCTTGAAGAAACCTGAGTCTGGTTCTATTACAGTTTTTGGTACTGAGTTGAACGATAAGTTGACTCGTGAGCAGCGTCGCGAACTTCGTTCTAAGATTCAGTACGTATTCCAGGATCCAATGAGCTCTCTTGATCCACGTATGTTGGTTTACGATATTCTTGCAGAGCCTTTGCTCGTGCAAAAGAAGTCGAAGGAAGAAATTCGCCAACGTATTGCTGAACTTATGCAGCTTGTTGAGTTGAATCCTGATCAGGTAGATCGCTTCCCAACTCAGTTCTCTGGCGGCCAGCGTCAGCGTATTGCTATTGCTCGTGCTTTGGCTGTGAATCCTAAGCTTTTGCTTCTTGACGAGCCTGTTTCTGCTTTGGATGTTTCTATTCAGGCTGGAATTATTAACTTGCTTGAAGATTTGCAGGATAAGCTTGGCGTTGCTTACTTGTTCGTGGCTCACAACATGGCTGTTGTTCGACATATTTCTAGCCGAATTGCTGTTATGTATCACGGTCGAATTGTTGAATCTGGTGAAACGGATGAGGTGTTTGATAATCCAAAGCACCCTTACACTCAGGCTTTGATTAGCGCTGTGCCAATTCCGGATCCTACAATTGAGAAGAACCGTAAGCGTATTATTCTTTCTGAAGAAGATAATTTTGACGATGTTAGGTAATTCATGACTTGTCGATTTTAGTTAATCTTCATCAATCTGAATAAATTACTTAGTCGCGCATGTTTATTACAACATGCGCGATTTTTTATTGTGTAACATAAATTTAAAAAACGTAATATATTTTGTTTTTTAGCAAAAATAAACTAAAAAATTTTCTGTTTTGCCCATTATAGATAATAAATTATTCTTTTTTACCTAATTTTCATAAACTTAAAAAGAAAAAAATCAATATTTTGTGAAAACGATTTGTCGAATGTCATAGAGTTGTATATACTCATACAACATACCGGAAGACGGACATCATCCGGGGAATGAGAGGAATCATGAAAAATACAAATGCAGGTAAACTGACTGTATTTGCCGCAGCTGCACTTTCTGTTGCGATGCTGCTCGGCGCTTGCGGTGGTGCTACTAACGATGCTGGTAAAGCAGGTATGACTGAAGAGCCAGCTGCTGGTGTTGACACTTCTTACACTGGCGAACTTCCAATGCCAGATGTCAACAAGCGTTACGATAATCCACAGGCACGTGACAACGTTAAGGACGGCGGCACTTACACCGTTGCTCTTCCTGTTCTCGGCCCAAACTGGAATTACGCTTCTAACGATGGTAATTCTAGTTACATGGCTACTTTGTGGGGCTTCTACCAGCCAAATCTTATGGCTTATGACACCGTTAAGGGTGAAAAGCTTAAGTACAACCCTGACTACATCACTTCCGTCAAGAAGGTTAGCGATAAGCCACTCGTTGTTCAGTACAACTTGAACCCAAAGGCCAAGTGGAATGACGGCACTGATATTGATTACACCGCATTTAAGGCTACTTGGCAGGCTTTGAACGGAAAGAACAAGGATTACTCCGTCCCAAGTACTGAAGGCTATGACTGCATCAAGAGTGTTGAACAAGGTTCCACTCCAAAGCAGGTTATAGTGACTTATGAGAAGCCATGCGCAACATGGGAAATGCTTTTCGCTCCACTGGTTCATCCAAAGGCCGGTGACGTTAAGACCTTCAACCAGGGTTGGGTAAACAATCCTCACAACGAGTGGGGTGCAGGTCCATTCCAGATTGAATCCGCAACCGAAAATCAGGTTGTTTTCACCCGCAATCCAAAGTGGTGGGGTAAGAAGGCAAAGCTCGATAAGGTCGTTGTAAAGCGTATGGAAGATACCGCAGCTTTGAACGCCTTCCAGAACGGCGAAATCGACGCTGTAACCGATAGCATTTCTGCTAAGGACGCAATCAAGTCTGCTCGTAGCGTTAAGGGCGCTCAGCTCCGTTACGGCTACAGCACCAAGGTTCGCGTGCTTAACTTCAACGCCAAGTCCAAGCCACTTAACGAGCTTGCAGTTCGTAAGGCTATTGTTCAGGCATTCGACGTTGCTACCTACAACAAGATTCAGTTCCAGGGCATGAACTGGAAGAGCGAGCAGCCAGGTTCTGAGCTTCTATCCATGTTCCAGGCTGGCTACAAGAACAATCTTCCTGCTGACGGCAAGTACAACACCGAAAACGCTAAGAAGACCCTTGAAGCTGCTGGTTACAAGATGGGCAAGGATGGCTACTACGCCAAGAATGGCAAGACTCTTGAGATTTCCTTCACCTTCTTCGGCGACGATTCTACTCAGGCAGCTCTTGCTAACGCATTCCAGGCCATGATGAAGAAGGCTGGCATCAAGTGCAAGACTGTGAACCAGGCTGTTGCTAAGTTCTCCGAGGTTGTTGCTTCTCACAAGTACCAGGTGCTTCCATTGGCATGGCAGTCCACATCTCCATTGAGCTTCTTGTCTTCAGCAAGCCAGGTTTACAAGTCTGACAGCGATTCCAACCTCGGTCTCGTTGGCAACAAGAAGATTGATGCCATGCTCGATAAGGTCGGCAAGACCTACGATTACAAGGAACAGACTGAGTACTCCAACAAGGCAGAATCTGCAGCTCTTGCTTTGTACGGCACTCTTCCAGTTTCCGCTCCTCCTATTTACCAGGTGTTCAAGAAGGGCTTTGCTAACAACGGCCCTGCTGGTTACGCAACCACCTACCCAGAGGATATGGGCTGGCAGAAGTAAGTAAATTTGTAGCGACAATTCGCGCAAGTTTACTAAGCTGATTGCTTAACTTAGAATGTGGCGTGTAGTCTTTTGACTGCGCGCCACATCTTTTTGCATGCAATCGCGTAAAAAATAATCGCGTAAAAAATAATCGCGCATAAAATAATGTAAACTTAATAAAACTTAATAAAAATAAATCGCAAAATCAAACAAAGGAGAATCCGGCGCATGTACGTCAACCCAAATAAACGCAAAGACGCGAGTAACGTGCGCTGGGTATTGCAATACTGCAAGCAAGACATGTGGAGAGTAGGCGTATCGCTTATACTTTTTACAATTAACGACACAATGGCAATGACAATGCCACTGCTTTCGGGCTTTATTGTAGACAAAATCATTATTGGTAAACAGCATAATCTGCTTGTTGGCGTATGTGTACTGATGGTTGCAATGATGATTATTCGCGTAGGCTCAAGGTACATTTACCAGCTTCAAATGGAAAGATTTGGCCAAAACGCAGTGTACCGCCTAGTAAGCGACGAGTACGAAAAGCTGCACTCTTTGGACTTCACGTACTTTAATCACACGCGCACAGGCGATATTATGAGCCGAATGACGTCGGATACGGATGCGATTCGCCATATTCTAAGCTGGGTTTCGTATATGGCGTTAGATTGCTTAGTAATGTTCGTGCTTGCGCTAGTAATAATGTTTTCAATCCAATGGCAGCTTGCTTTAGCGCTTATAGCAATTACTCCATTTTTGTTCCTGCTTGCAAGAGTTATGGGCAAAAAAGCTAGGCCAAAATTCCTTGCAATTCGCGAATCTTTTGCGCGCATGAATTCAATGGTGGAAGAAAATATTGAAGGTAATCGTGTTGTAAAAGCTTTTGTGCGCGAGGCTTACGAAACCAAAAAATTCGACGAATGTAACGAAGACTACTTTAATCGAAATATTACGCTTGCAAAAAACACGCAAAAATACATGCCTTGGCTTGACGGAATGGGATTTGTGCTCGAGCTTATAACAGTTGGCTTCGGCGGATGGCTTGTTTTGAACGGCAGCATGACTTTAGGAACATTCGTTACTTTTAACAGCTTCCTTTGGATGCTTAATATGCCTGTACGAATGACGGGATGGCTTATTAACGACTGGCAGCGTTTTAACGCGGGCTGCGTTAATATTCGTAAGCTTCTTACGCAAAAATCGCATATTAATCTTCCAAAAGAAGCGGAAGCAAGCGTTAAAGTAAAAGGCGAAATCACTTTTGAGAATGTTGATTTTGCGTTCCCGGACGATCAAGACTCGCCAATCTTAAAGAATATTGATTTAAGTGTTCCTGCCGGAAGCAAACTTGGTATTCTTGGTGAAACCGGATCTGGCAAATCAACTCTTGTAAGTCTTATTGCAAGATTCTACGACCCGACGCGTGGCCGCGTTTTAATTGACGGAAAAGACGTGCGCGAATGGCCTCTGGAAACTGTGCGAAATGAAGTTAGCATAGTAGCTCAGGAAACTTTCCTGTTTTCGGACACGATTGCAGGAAATATTGGCTTCGGTTTGCCTCAAGATAAAGAAAATTGCAAAGAACTAGACGATACGATTCGCAGAATGGCTAGAATCGCAGCGGCTGACGATTTTATTATGAGCATGCCAGAAGGTTACGAAACTGTAGTAGGAGAGCGCGGAGTTGGTCTTTCTGGCGGCCAAAAGCAACGCTTAAGCTTAGCTCGCGCTTTAGCAAACGATCCTGCAATCCTAATTATGGATGACACAACTTCTGCTGTAGATATGGAAACAGAAGAGCATATTCAGCAAGAGCTAAAGAAACTCGACGGCACGCGCACTGTAATCACAATTGCGCACAGAATTTCATCCGTAAAAGATGCAGACATGATTGTTGTGTTAGATCACGGCAAAATCGTAGAGCGAGGCACTCACGCGGAGCTTGTGGCTCAGCATGGAAGATACTGGGAGATTTACAGGAAGCAGCTTGGATTGCAAAGCGGCAAATCTGCAGGATTTGAAACGAAGGGGGAGTAGAAATGGCGCAACGAAACACTTATCGCGAAGACGAAGAACAAGAAGAGCATGTGAATGTGCATGAGCTTATGCGCGTTAAAAAATACATGAAACCGTACGCAACTAAACTTCTACTCGTAATTCTGGTAGTTATAAGCGGAAGCATAATTATGACAGCAATGCCAATGATTACAAAAATGCTAATCGACGTGGTATTGCCGCAGAAAAGCTACACGTACTTATACGCAATTATTGCGGTTTTTATTGTGCTTATTGTGCTGTATGAGCTGGGCTTAGCGTACAGAACGCTTGCAATTACGCGAATTGGGCAGATGATAATTAGAGACATGCGCCGCGATATTTTTACGCATGTGCAATCGTTATCTTTTGATTATTTTGATTCGCGCCCGCACGGAAAGATTCTGATTCGCATAGTAAACTACATAAACACGCTTTCGGATACGCTTTCTTCGGGATTTATTAACGTATTTTCAGACGTTTTTGTGCTGATTATTACATTAATAACAATGTTCGTTATAGATTGGCGAATGGCGTTGTGGAGCTTAGCGCTATTTCCAATATTTATAATCTGGACGCGCGTTTTGCAAATTCTGCAACGAAAAGCGTCTAAAAAACTATCAAACAAGCAAAGTAATTTAAACGCGTATTTGCACGAATCAATTGCAGGCGTAAAAACAACGCAAACTTTTGCAAGAGAGTCTGCAGCATACGAAACTTTTCAGAATCAGCAAGCAGAAGTAAGAAGCGCATGGATGCGAAACGTTAGGTTTCAAATGCTGCTTTGGCCTGGAGCTTCAGTTATTGAAACCGCTGCAATAGCGCTTTTGTACTACGTTGGAGTGTCGAATTTAGGCGGAATGAACGTGAGCACGGGAACGCTTATAGCATTCGTATGGTACTCGACTACATTTTGGGATCCAGTAGTAAATATTGGAAACTTTTACACGCAGCTCGTAACATGCTCAGTTTATTTGGAGCGAATTTTTGAAACTCTAAGAATTAAGCCGAATATTGTAGATAAGCCGGATGCTAAAGAATTGCCGCAAATTAGTGGCAAGGTCGATGTAAACGACGTTGTTTTTCGTTACGAAGAAGGCGGAAGGCCGATTTTGAACCTGGTTGACTTGCACGTTTCGCCTGGGCAGACCGTTGCTTTAGTAGGCCCAACAGGAGCTGGAAAAACTACTTTAGTAAGTCTTCTTTCTAGATTCTACGATGTTTCAGAAGGTTCGATTACTATAGACGGCCACGATGTGCGCTCAGTAACCTTAGCGTCGCTTAGAAAACAAATGGGCGTAATGCTGCAAGATAGCTTTATTTTTAGCGGAACTGTGCGCGAAAACATTCGATACGGAAAACTAGACGCAACTGACGAAGAAATTGAGGCGGCGGCTCGAGCTGTTCACGCGCACGAGTTTATTAGTGAAATGGATAAAGGTTACGACACTGAAATTGAGGAGCGAGGAGCTACTCTTTCCGCAGGTCAACGGCAGCTTATTTCTTTTGCGCGCGTACTTTTGGCAGATCCTCGTATTTTGATCCTCGACGAAGCAACCAGCAATATTGATACGCGTACGGAAGAAGCTCTACAAGCAGGATTGGCTCAGTTGCTTAAAAATCGTACGTCTTTTGTAATCGCACACAGGCTTTCTACTATTGAAAATGCTGATTTGATTTGCGTAATAGACCATGGTGAAATTGTTGAGCGCGGTACGCATGAGGAACTTATGGAAGAAAAAGGATCTTACTATCGCCTTGTTAAATCTCAATACGACGCAATTCGCAAAACAATTTTGTAAGCATACAAAGTATTTGTAGAAAAGTATTTGTAGAAAATCGCTGGAAGAAAAATCGCTGGTAAAAATACTGTTTTATTTGCGAGTAGACTTAAAAATATGAGTAAACATCATCGCGAGCATAATTGGGCGCCTGAATTAACCGAAGAATCTAAAGTATGGGAAAATCTAATAAAAAGCGGCGTAACAATTGCGGACGACCACACGCATATGCTTAGTGTCGTTGATTTTGCGCATAATCTTAACCAAGAATTAGCAGAAAAAGGACGCGACTTAATAGCAGAACCAACTACAGATAATCTGGTTGAGCAAGCAAAATCTGCTGGAGTTTCCAACATGCTAGAAGTAGGTTGCGAATACCCAGACTGGGAGCCGACAATTTCGTTTGCCGCATCACACGCGGCTTGCGTTCGTGCAGCAATTGCAATACACCCAAACGAAGCCGTTTTACACGGACACAGGGGAGCACAAGGTCCAGACGGATTGCCAATAGTTTATAAGCCGTATCACGATATTCCATTCGACGAAGCTATGCAACATTTGCGTTCGCTTGTAATTGCGCATCCAAAAGAAGTTGTTGCAATAGGAGAAACCGGTTTGGATTATTTTCGCACAGGAGAGTCTGCGAGGCTTGCACAAAGAGAAGCTTTTCGTGACCATATTGCGCTCGCAAAAGAGCTGAATCTTCCGTTGCAAATTCACGATCGTGACGCGCACGAAGACGTAGTAAAAGTTTTATTACAAGACGGAGCGCCTGAACGAACAGTGTTTCATAGCTACGCAGGCGGCGAAGATTTAGCCCAAATACTAAAAGAACACGGCTGGTACGCAAGTTTTTCCGGAACTTTAAGTTACAAAGGAAACGAAGAATTGCGTAAGTCTGCCAGGATTATTGGCGAAAGTCACATAACTGTAGAAACAGATGCGCCGTATTTAACGCCAATGCCTTACAGAGGGCGGCCAAACGCGCCTTATATGGTTCCGTATACTTTGCAAGTGCTTGCTAATGTACTCGATATTTCGCTTGAGAAGGCGGCTAAAGTAACTAGAGAAAACACGAAGAAAATTTACGGATTTTAAGCAAAAAGCCAATCTTAATAATCCTTATTTTTCAACGATTTCTAAAGATTTTTTGCACTATATAGCTATCGTTGTATACAATATCCAAGTACGGAAATAAAACTGTGAAGGGCAAGGTGACTGCATCTTCTTGTGGCATCAAGAAGAGCCTTACCTAGGAGGAACAATTAAGCATGACGAAGTCACGCACTACTGTGCCGTCACAAGATGGCACAAAGGATCCTCGCAACGGCGCGAAAGATTCCGAGAAGAGTCCGAAGACTACTAAGAGTTCGAAGGATGCTATATTACGAGCTGCGTCTTTTACAAAGGCACCAAAGGTGTCTCAAAAAACAACAACTCGTGAAGAGCGAAAAGTAATGGCTCAACAGCAGGCTCAGGAAGTTAAGGAAGCAGAAAAGCTTGTTGCCAGTGCTGTTAGAGGTCCTTTAGGCAGATGGTGGGCAAAGCTGCAAACAAGCTCTGACCGCTTTACCTTGGGCATGGCTATTGTGGCTCTTGGTGTTGTTTATGGCGATATTGGTACATCGCCTTTGTATACTGCTCAAACTTTTTTGGCCGGTCAAGGCGGATTGCAAAATATTAATCGCGAAACCGTATTCGGCATGCTTTCGCTCTTATTCTGGTCAATTACGTTGATTACAACAGTCAAATACGTATTCGTTGCAATGCGAACCGACAACAAAGGCGAAGGTGGCATTTTTGCACTGTACTCACTTTTGCGCAAAAAGGGTGCGTGGCTTGCAATACCGGCAATGATTGGCGGAGCTGCATTTTTGGCAGATTCTGTGCTAACTCCTGCAGTTTCTATTTCTTCCGCAGTAGAAGGTTTGCGCACTATTGCAGCGTTTAAACCAATATTCTTAGAAAACGAGAATTTGTCGATGATGATTACGGTTGTTATCATCGTCATACTGTTTTCTGTTCAACAGCGCGGAACTGAGCGTATTGGTAAAGTATTCGGCATAGTAGTTATGCTTTGGTTTGCTTTCCTTGCGCTAGTTGGAGTTATGAATATTGGCCAAGATTGGACTATTTTTGAAGCGCTTAACCCAATTTATGGTGTGGAATTCCTGTTCAGCTCGCACAACGTGCAGGGTCTGGCAGTTATGGGCGTAATCTTCCTTTCTACTACTGGTGCGGAAGCGTTGTATTCAGATATGGGCCATGTTGGTCGAGGAAACGTATACGCAACGTGGCCGTTTATTAAAGTTGCTCTGCTGCTTAATTACTTTGGGCAGGGCGCGTGGATGCTGCAACATCAGAACGATAAATCATTGTGGTCTGTTGAAGGATTAAATCCATTCTTCCAAATGCTCGAACCTAATGTTCGATATATTGCAGTTATTCTTTCTGTAACGGCTGGCATTATTGCTTCTCAGGCTTTGATTACTGGTGCATACACTATGGTCTCTGAAGCTACTAGCCTTAATTGGATGCCGCATTTGCAGGTTCGTTACCCTGCACGCACTCGTGGACAGCTTTATATTCCTGTAGTGAATGTTGTGCTTTGCGTTGCAACTATTACGGTACTTGCCGTTTTCCGCGATTCTGAACATATTTCTGGCGCGTACGGCTTGGCATTAACTCTTACAATGCTCGCAACAACCATTTTGCTTACGGTGCATATGTGGTATCAAAAGAAGCGTTTTGCAGCTCTTGGTTTTGCTGTGGTCTTCCTAATGATTGAGCTTATGTTCTTCATTGCCTCCATGGCAAAGTTTATGCACGGTGGCTGGTTCACTATGCTTCTTGGAGCTTCGATTTTGACAATCATGGTTACTTGGAAAGACGGTACCAAGATTGAGCGTTCGCAGCGATTGCATATGAAGCCTAAAGACTTCCTTCCTGTGCTCGATAAATTGCATGGTGATTTTAGAATTCCGTATTTTGCCGACAATATTGTTTACTTGACTTCTGATCGCGAAATGAAGCGACTTGATACTGGAATTTTCTTCTCCATTTTTGCTGACCACCCTAAGCGAGCTAGAGCTTGGTGGGCTGTATCTGTGGAAACTGACGACGCTCCGTTTACGCGCGAGTATTGCGTTGAAAATTTTGGTACGGATTATTTGTTCCGTGTAAAAATAAAGTTAGGTTTTAAAGTTTCTCCATCTATACCTGCATATTTGCACCAAATTATGCACGATTTGTCGCATACTGGCGAACTTCCTCGTCAAAAATCTGTGTATCCAAAGGTTGATGCGGATCCAGATATTGGTCCAATCCGTTACGTCCTGCTGCATAAGGCTTTAATGCCGGAGTCTAATATTTCTGTGCGTGGCGCATTGTCGCTAAAAATGAAGTATGCGATTCGTCATATTGCTGGAACTCCAGTTAAGTGGTTCGGCTTGGCGCCTTATAATCCTGTGGTCGAAGTGCAGCCGCTGTTTGTTTCTACGCGCAGACCTCCACGCTTGAGTCGTGAAGATTATTCGCAGCGTGCAGTGCAATCGTTGCAAGGCGCTTCAGCTGTTGAAACTGCCACGCAGGCTGATTCTGATATTCGGCCTACTGATGCGGAGCAGACTGCAGTTATGAACGCTCGTGATATTGCTGCAGCTAATGTTCTGTTTGCAGATGAAAAACTTGCAAACACTGGGAACATTAGTCCTGTGCCGCTTAAGGCGCAAGCAAAGGCATCTAACGCGAATTTTAGTGGCGATAAAACTAATCTTGACGCCGCCAACGTAACTCATGCCGTTGTACAGGCTGTAGAAGATGCTGCGCGTGCGGAAAATAAAGAATCTTGAATAAAGAATTGTAAATACATGATTGTTAATACAGAATCATGAATACGGAATCGTGAATAAAATGCGTAACAATTCAGAAGAAACGCTACAGTGCGATGCAGTAAAAAATGCCGATTTGCCTGATTTTAGCCAGGTAGAGCAATTGCATCGCACTACTGCGCCTTCTGAATCTGCTTACAACCTTATTCACGGTCATTGTGTGGTAATTGCCACAATCTCTTGGCAAATTGCGCATCATTGCAATATGTTGCTTGAGTCTAAAACAAAGTGTTCGTCTTCTATTTTGGAGCGTTCTAAACTCGCACAATCTTGTATTAAAAAACTTATTGGGGATAATTATTCTGATCTTCCGCCTATTAAAGGTGGACGTGCGCCAAAGCAACCTATTGATGAGTACGCTGCTTTTATTGGTGGAATGTTGCACGATATTGGCACGTATTTTGTGCTGAAGAAAGATGGATCCGCAAATTTTGATGGCGAATTGAGTTTTGACGGTCCGAATTATATTTTGCACGGATTGCGTGGATACAACTATTTGCTTAAATGTGGTTTTAGCGAGGAAGCTGCCCAGTTTGCGCGCAATCATACTGGAGTTGGGTTGACTCGCGAACAGGTTGCTCTGCAAAACCTGCCGCTTCCTGTGGACGACTATAAGCCGCAAACTGTTGAACAAGAAATTGTTATGGTTGCGGATAAATACAATAGTAAGTCTATTCCGCCTCGTTTTTTGACTGTTGAAGAGTATCGTTGCAAAGCTGCACGATTTGGTGAAGAAAATGCTTGCCGTTGGTTGCAGTTGGTGGATCAATATGGTGAGCCGAATATTGCTGCTTTGGCGGATTTCTTTAACGCACGTATTTTTAGTTACTTTTTCTAGTTTTTCGACACGCCGGTGGATGCTAGTGTTTTCAGT
>NZ_ADES01000019.1 GCF_000263595.1 Gardnerella vaginalis 1500E | reverse complement strand
AAATAGTAAAAATAGTAATAAAAAAAATAGTAATAAATGTAGCAAACAGTTGCAATAAAACTAGTAAAAGTAATAAATGCAATTGTTTGCTATATTTCTTTTACAACAAAAATGCGATTGAAGCGTACGTTACAAGTAAGCCAATTCCAAGAGCAATGCTTATAAAAGCGTCAAAGCTCACGGAACGAACCTTCCATAAACTACGCTGACGCATTATCAATCGCATAATTCCAAGCAAGATGGCCGTCACAGCAACAATAGCTGCGGCGGCTGTTGCATATCCAATAAAAGCTAGTATTGCGCTTATTGCAACAATAATTGCTACAATCCACTCAGCGTAAGGTTTTCCTTCAGACTTTTCCGACACGTACGGATGCTCTGTTTTACTACCCTTAGTCTGCTGCTCGCTATTTGTCATACTTGTATAATACATAACTTGCAATAATAAAACACAAGTTGTTTTACAGAAAAACAAAAAATGCAGCGCTTGAAGTTATCAAACGCTGCATTTTTAGAATATTAATTTACTTATTTTACTTACTTACTAAATTACGAGGATTTAGTGGAAGAAGTGACGAGTGCCAGTTACGTACATTGTTACGCCGGCTTTACGAGCAGCTTCGAACACTTCCTCGTCACGAATAGAGCCGCCTGGCTGAACAATTGCACTAACGCCCGCTTCAATAAGAATCTGAGGGCCGTCAGCGAACGGGAAGAACGCATCAGAAGCTGCAACAGCTCCCTTAGCACGCTCAACACCATCTGCCAAAGTGTTAGCGCGTTCAACAGCCAGATGGCAAGAATCCACGCGATTAACCTGTCCCATACCAATGCCAACAGTAGCGTTGTCGTGCGCAAGCAAAATAGCGTTAGATTTTACGCAACGAAGCGAGCGCCACGCAAATTGCAAGTCACGCAATGTATCAACGTCTGCAGGATCACCGGAAACAAGAGTCCAGTTTTCTGGATTATCTCCAAAAGCGTCAATCTTATCTGCCGACTGCACTAACGCACCGCCGTCAATAGGATGCACTTGCAAATCCAAAACAGGCGGAGTTGCAACCTTCAGAATGCGAAGATTCTTCTTCTTAGTGCGAAGCAATTCCAAAGCCTCTGGCTCATAGTCTGGAGCCACAATAACCTCTGTGAAAATTGGGCGAACACTTTCTGCCATTTCCAAAGTCACTGTAGTGTTTGCAGCGATTACGCCACCGTAAGCGCTTACAGGATCACAAGCGTGAGCTTTTTTATGAGCAACAGCAGCAGTTTCGCCAATTGCCAAGCCGCATGGATTATTATGCTTGCAAACAGCAACAGCAATTTGTGGAGCAAAATCCCAAACTGCACGCCAAGCAGCATCCGCATCAACATAATTGTTGTAGCTCATAGGTTTTCCGCCAAGAAGCTCAGCTTGAGCTAAACCGCCATTATGCAATGGATCAACATACAATCCAGCCTGCTGATGAGGATTCTCACCGTAGCGAAGCTCGTGTTCCAAATGCCAAGTACGCGTATATTCTGCAGGAAGCAACACGGATTCAGCGTTTTTAGACTCGTTTTCAACATCTTTTGCGTTAAGACTTTCTGGCTTTGGACACGCTTTTTGAGTCCACTGAGAGATTGCAGCATCATAAGAAGCAGTGTGCTCGAATGCTTTAGCAGCAAGATATTCGCGCTCTTCTAAGCTAAATCCTTTGCCGGAAGAAACACGGTCTGCCAAAAGCTGATAGTCTTTAGGATCCGTAATAACAGCAACAGACTTATGATTTTTTGCAGCAGCTCTAATCATAGAAGGTCCGCCAATATCAATTTTCTCAATAATGGCATCATTATCAGCACCACTCATAACCGTGTCAACAAATGGGTACAAATTAACAACCACAGCATCGAACGGCTTTATATTAAGGTTTTCAAGCTGCTTTACATGATCAGCATTATTCATATCCGCTAAAATTCCTGCATGAATATGCGGATCCAAAGTTTTTACCCTACCATCTAAGCTTTCTGGGAAACCAGTAACAGTAGAAACTTCAGTAACATTAACACCAAGCTCGGCTAATTTAGAAGCAGTAGAACCAGTTGACACTACTTCAGTACCAACTTTAATAAACGCGTTTGCTAGTATTTCAAGTCCTTCTTTATGAAAAACTGAAACTAACACACGGCGAATTGACCTTTCCCCTGTGGTTATCAGCACATTTGCATTTGATTCTTGGCTATGTGTCTGTTGCACGGCGGTCGTCCTTCCTTAAATAGTGGTGAGGAATTTATTCTCTTTTGGTCTTTGATGAAACCGTTCTAGGAGCGGCTTTTTTCAAAGACAAAGGTGATTTTCGTTGTATTAATTCGGTATCTGTTTTATTTGTATTATCTTCTGTAAGATTTTCAGAAGTAGTTTCAGCTTCAACATTAAAAGTTTTGTTTTGCGCAGAATTTTTATTAAGCAGCATAGAAAAAAGGTAACGAATTGCCCAAGATAGCAATATTCCAAGAACTGCAATAAGCCAAGCTGCACAAACAGCATAAAGAGTAAGATGGCCTACAGCCCTAGTGCTTTCAACAATGTCAACTCCAACAAAAGAAAGCCTGTACTCTCCTAAAGATCCATTGGCCAAAGCAAAAACAATAGTAAAAATAATTGTTATTAAAGAAGCGATGCAAATACTTACTGCAGCTGCTTGAGCTAGACCTATAGCAAAAGCTTTAAGCTCTTCTTTATCTTCAATATTTTTCAAACGCAATCCACAACCGCGTTTATGCAATATTACTAAAAGTATTACCGCAAAACAAATTATTGGAATAACACTCAATATTGCGTTTCGGTATAACGAATCGGATACTGATTCAGGAAATATTCCAAAAACTGGCACAGGTGGCAAAGATTTATGCATTGAGGAAGCCAAAGTAAAATGCGCAACTTTCCCAATACTAAATCCTGCTCCGCAAATCCAAGACAAAGCCCAAATAGCTATATTTGGCAACCACACAAGGCATGCAATTGACGTAAGAATACGCGAACCATTTTGCATACCGAGTTTTATAAAGAAAGAATTAACAGAGCCAATATTAGTGCAGCACCAAACTATTACAGTTACTAAAGCCACAGCCGAGTATATTGCAAATAAAATAACTGACAAGCGTTTAATTATGAGAATATTTTTTTGCGCAAATTCAGGGCACACTTGTTTATAACGCTTCTTAAAAGTTTTATAAACTAAGCTGCGCGGGAAAACAGCAATAAACAAAGATATTAAGTATATTAAAGCTGTTTTGAAAATAATAACAGGAACAGAATCAACCAAAGTTATATGCGTATTTTGCGAAAGAATTACGTTAACAGCAACCCAAAATACGGTACCTGTTACGTATGCTGTAGAGCCGCCTTCAACTTTTCTAATTAGGCTAGAAAGAGAAGCTATAAGCAAAATTGTTAAACCTAAAGGAGTTATTGTTAGCACACAATTGTCAAAAGTAAGACCAATTCCTTGAGCAAACATAAATACAGCCCAAGTCATAGACATTGCGGAATCAGAAAGATTACCGGTTCCTTCTTCAATAGAAACTATAAGTAAAGTAAGAGATAAGAAAAGTCCTATTGTAAGAGAAAAAACAAAAATTACAATAAACGGAGTAATTACACCTTTAGATACACTGATTAAGGATGACTTAAGTTTTTCAACCATAGCTTCTCCTTTCAGTACTATTTCAAACGTGTAAAACTAATCTTAGTAAAATAATCCTAGTGCTTTAAATTGTTTATATTTTGCTAAACTCTACGCAGGCATAGTCATTAAACTGCTGCAAGGATAATCCTCTAAATCGTTCATTCCACTAATGCCAGTAAGTTCAATCACGAAACTAAATCCTGCAACTTGCCCTTTAGCTTTTTTAACAATATTTGCAGCTGCTTTAGCAGTTCCTCCAGTTGCAATAAGATCATCTACAATAAGAACACGCTGGCCAGGTTTAATAGCATCACTTTCGATTTCAATACTAGCCTGACCATATTCGAGCATATAAGATTCGCTAATAACTGGAGGTGGAAGCTTACCAGCTTTACGAATAGCAAGAAAACCCTTACCTAAACGTTCTGCTAGCAGTGGGCCGAAAAGAAAACCGCGAGCTTCAAGACCTGCAATTAAGTCGATTGAATCAGGCTCAGTAGGCAAAGCGTCTACTAAAGAGTCAACAAGAATACGAGAAGCACGCGCGTTAGAAAATATTGGGAGAAAATCGCGGAATACAATACTCGGATTTGGAAATCCTGGAACGGTACGAATTAATGAAGCAAGATAATCTGAATCATCTTTACTTACTGTTCTCAACGATTTTGCTGTAATATCCGTTGTTGTCATAATCCTAACGTTCTTTTCTTCGCAAGATGTGATTCTGGAATATGGAAAAAATCTGCATATTAGCGTGATGCGCGAAGTAAAAACTTCACACATCACGACTTAAAAATTTTTAATTATAAATTTTACTAAAAGCTTTATTTTTTATTCTGCAGTATCTGCAGTATTTTCAGCTTCTACTGATTCTGAAGCTTGTGTAGCTTCTGCAGATTCTGCAGATTCTGCATTAGATTCAGCTTCATTATCTGCAGCTTCTTCGTCGCTAATAAATGCAGGACGTACATACAACCTGTTTACAGCTCTAAAGGACACGCGCATTAAGCTACCTTCAGAATCAATAACGATTTCTTCGTACTGCATATCTACGCTTACAATCTTGCCAATAATTCCGCCGATTGTAATAACCTCAGTACCTGGCTGCAAAGATTCATGGAATGAACGCATTTCATTCTGACGCTTTTTAGCATTGCGAGTTTGGAACCACATCATAACAACCATTACTACGATAAGCGCAATAAGAAGACCGTACTGCTGGAAAAATTGAGGCACAATAAACTCCTTAAGTGTCCAACCATAAGACGGCCGAAATGCCGTCCAAGACAATTATTTTAAGCCATCTAGCTGACATTACTAGGAGCTTTCAAACCCAAATGCTCCCAAGCTTTAACAGTCGCAACACGACCTTTAGGTGTACGAATTAAGAATCCTTCACGAACCAAATACGGCTCGCAAACAGTTTCAACAGTTTCCGCTTCTTCACCTACCATTGCAGCCAAATTATTAAGACCAACCGGTCCTCCATTAAATTGGCAAACCATTGCTTTTAGAACCGCAATATCGAGCCTATCTAAACCCTGAGTATCAATTTGATACAATGCTAAAGCTTCAACAACAGCATCTTGATTTACACAATCCAAGTCGTGAACAATCGCCCAGTCGCGCACTCTCCTAAGTAAACGATTTGCAATACGAGGAGTTCCACGAGATCGCAAAGATAATTCTTTAGCAGCCTGATCTTTAAGATTAATTCCAAGAACTTTAGCTGAACGTTCAATAAGCTTTTCTAGCTCTTCGTGAGGATAAAAATCAAGGTGAGCTGTAAAACCAAAGCGAGCGCGCAATGGAGAAGGAAGCATGCCTTCGCGAGTAGTAGCGCCAACTACTGTAAAACGTGGTAAAGTAAGCGGTATTGAAGATGCTCCAGGACCTTTACCAACCATAACGTCAACGCGAAAATCTTCCATCGCAATATAAAGCAACTCTTCGGCAGCACGCGGAAGACGGTGAATTTCGTCAATAAATAAAACTTCGCCAGTGTCCAAAGCGCTGAGAATAGAAGCTAAATCTCCAGCATGCTGAATAGCAGGACCGGAAGTAATACGAATAGGAACTTGAAGCTCGTTTGCAACAATCATTGCAAGAGTAGTTTTGCCCAAACCTGGAGGACCAGCCAAAAGCATGTGGTCAGGCGGAACGTCGCGCTTTTTGGCCGCATCCAAAAATAATTGCAACTGTGCTTTAAGTAAAGGCTGGCCAATAAAACCTTCTAAAGCGCGCGGACGAAGCTCCTCATCACTAAGCTGCTCATTAGCTAAAGGAGCAGAAGAAACCATGCGCAAAGAATCTTCCGAAACACCAGTATTTAGTGCAATTGCATATTCATCACTCATTTCAACTCCCCCAATGCTTTATTTTTAAACAACATAATCATCTACCCCTATCTAACAAAGTTAATGCCATGCGCAAAACATTAGGCATATCTGCTTCAGTTACAGGAGCAACAATATTATTTTCAGCGCAAACTTGTTCAACAGCTTTTTGAGCATCCGATTGACGCCAACCAAGAGAAACAAGACCATCAATTACGGCGCTAACGCCAGTATCAATAGTTTTGCTGCTTGAAGCGTCAGAGACGTCTGCAGATAAACTGTTAAGATTAATAGAACCTTTAAGCTCCAGAATAATCTTCTGAGCACCTTTTTTACCCAAGCCTGGCGCGGAAGAAAGAGCAGTAACATCTCCTTCGGAAATAGCTTTCAAAAGACGATCAACATTAAGAGTAGAAAGAATTGAAAGCGCAACTTTAGGACCAATACCACTTACTTTTTGAACCTGCAAAAACATGCGTTTAGCAGCTTGAGTTGTAAAAGCGTATAAAGTTATTGAATCCTGAGAAGCCTGCATAGAAGTATAAACACGAACTTCCTGCCCCTCGTGCAAAGAAGACAAATCTTGAGAAGGCATATAAGTTTCGTAACCAACGCCTGAAACAAGAATAAGAGCAGTGCGAGCATCAACAGACGCTACTTGACCAACAAGCATACCAATCATAAACGCTCACCTTCCAGCAATAAAAACTCACAGCACAAAGTAGCAGACAAGTCAAAAAACAAATAATAGAACATCTGTTCTATTATTATCCTACATGCCTCGAGAGACAGAAGCTACACCGCGAGCCGCACGCTGAGCTAAAGCCCACTGTTTTTGAGCTGGCGTTAAATGCTGCTCTCGCTCGCCGCCTTGCAAAGCACCTTCCGGACGAAGAGCGTGACAAATTGCCTGAGCTAAAGCATCAGCAGCATCAGCCGGAGTTGGAAGCATATTAAGACCAAGAAGACGAGCAACCATGCGCTCAACCTGAGGCTTTTGCGCCTTACCGTTGCCAGCAACAGCAAGCTTAACCTCAGTAGGAGTATGCAAAGCGACTGGAATATTGCGTTGAGCGGCAGCCAACATAGCAAGACCAGCGACTTGAGCAGTTCCTAGAACAGTATTTAGATTTTCCTGAGCAAAAACACGCTCAATAGAAACAGCATCCGGAGAAAAGCGCTCAATCTTTTCAACTAAACCATTGTAAATCTTAAGCAAACGCAAATCTTGAGAAAGATTCGGATCAGATCGCAGTACATCGACGTGAATAAAAGAAAGCCGACGCGAAACGCCGGCTTCAATCACGCCGACCCCGCAGCGTGTAAGCCCGGGGTCAACGCCCAAAATCAACATATGAAACTATTCTGCTTCCTCAAGCTGAGCCATAACTTCATCCGATGCAGTCCAGTTGCTGTAAATATTCTGAACATCATCAAGGTCGTCGAGATTATCAATCAAACGAGAAACCTTCTGAGCATCTTCAAAGCTTAACTCAACTTCGTTATTTGGATGCATAATAATATCTGCAGAATCGTAGTCGAAACCAGCATCCTGCAAAGCCTTACGAACGGTAACCAAATCGCTGGAATTAGTGTAAACGGAGTACACATCACCATCGTCAGCTACATCCTCAGCACCTGCTTCTGCAGCAACTTCGAAAAGCTTATCGTAATCAACGCCTTCGGATGGAACTTCAATCAAGCCCTTACGCTCAAAGTTGAAGCTCACAGAACCACTTGTTGCCAAAGAACCATTACCCTTAGTAAGAGTGGAACGAACATCAGCAGCAGCACGATTACGATTATCGGTAAGGCATTCAATAATCAAACCAACGCCTGCAGGAGCATAACCTTCGTAAACAATCTCCTCGTAGTTAGCGCCGCCAGCTTCTTCACCAGATCCACGCTTCACCGCGCGCTTGATGTTATCGGCAGGCATGGAAGCCTTCTTAGCTTTAACGATGGCATCGTACAACGTAGGGTTACCATCAGGATCTCCACCGCCCAAACGAGCAGCGATTTCAATGTTCTTAATAAGCTTGGCAAAAAGCTTGCCACGCTTTGCGTCGATAGCGGCCTTCTTATGCTTGGTAGTCGCCCACTTGGAATGACCTGACATGATACTCCTAAAATGTACAATTAATCAAACGAAACGATTTTATTGCGCTTTCGCGACAATTTTACTTATCTTTTTGTTGAAGACCGTGCTTTACTTCGAGAATACGCTGAATAACAGTTACAATACCGCCAATAGAAAGCAATATCATTGCGCAACTTAACCAGAAAAGTTGATTAGTTATACCAGATACTCCCATAGCAACAAGAATTAGAGCCACACGATCTGCTCTAGTAATCAATCCACTTTTAGGATCAACCGAAATTGACTGACCGCGAGCGCGAGTGTACGACGTTACAAAAGCAGCCATAAGCGCAATCAAACAAGTAAATAATCCAGCATATTTTAACGACATTCCAATAATGGACGGCATCCAAATGCACACATTTTTATTATTTGCCCGCCACAAGCAAATAAACACTGCCATAAATAAGGACCAGTCTGCAATGCGATCAAGAGTTGAGTCAAGAAATGCGCCGAAACGAGTGCCACCAGTAGTTAGTGCAGCAACTGAGCCGTCTAAACCGTCTGCAAGTACGAAAATCGTAAGAAATATTGCTCCTGCAAAAAGTTGTCCTGTAAAAGCCGTTACGAAAGATATAACAACTACTGCTAATGTGCCAACAACTGTTACAGCGTTAGCACTTACGCCTAGGCGAACCAACAATTTTGCAACAGGATCAATAACACGCTTAAAACTACTGCGTAACGATTCCAACATTGAATCAACCCTCCTAAGCATAATCGCAAGTAAAACTTGTGTTCAAACAACACTTTTATACTAACCATGCGGCTGTAAGAAGATACAAGCACCGTTACTAACTCAGCTAACAAACTGAAAAAGTAACGGTAATAAGCAAAAAACCGTTACTAACTCAGCTAACAAACTGAAAAAGTAACGGTAATACGCAAAACACCGTTACTAACTCAGCTAACAAACTGAAAAAGTAACGGTAATAAGCAAAACACCGTTACTAACGCAGTTAATCTGCGAGAGTAACAGTGTAGAGATTTAGATATAAAAGAAGCCCACACAACGTTAAGAAGTGTGGGCTTTTTCTAGTTAAGATTCAGCTTACACCGAAACTTACGTTAGAACCTAAGTTATAACTTAAATCACTTAGTGTAGCGCTCGAAATCTTCAGCAGTATTCACCTGAACGCGCTGCTTAATAATGGAAAGAATCCACTCTTTAGCTTGCTGGGCAGGAACGCCGTTCAATTGGCTGCCATCGCGGAAGCGGAAGCTCACAGCATTGTTGTTCACATCCTCTTCGCCAGCAATCAAAGTGAAAGGCACTTTAGACTTAGAAGCGTTACGAATCTTCTTGCCAAAGCGATCGTCGGAGCTGTCCATTTCGCAACGAACCATATTCTCTTCCAAATCGCTAATAAACTTTTGCAAGTGTGGAGCGAACTCGTCTGCAACAGGAACGCCAGTTACTTGAACTGGAGCTAACCATGCTGGGAACGCGCCCGCGTAATGCTCGAGCAAAATAGCAAAGAAGCGCTCAATAGATCCGAAGAGTGCGCGGTGAATCATCACCGGACGCTGGTGACTACCGTCAGCCGCAATGTACTCCAACTTAAAGCGCTCAGGCAAGTTGAAGTCAAGCTGAATAGTAGAAACCTGCCAAGTGCGGCCGATTGCGTCGCGAGCCTGCACAGAAATCTTCGGACCGTAGAATGCTGCTCCACCTGGATCGTCCACGAGCTCCAAACCAGACTCTTTAGCAACTTCTGCCAAAGTGTTTGTTGCTTCTTCCCAAATCTCGTCGGAACCAACAAACTTGTGCTCATCCTTAGTGGAAAGCTCCAAGTAGAAGTCGTTCAAACCGAAGTCTTTAAGAAGACCAAGCACAAAGTTAAGCAAGCTCTTCAATTCGTCGCGCATTTGCTCGCGAGTGCAGTAAATATGCGAATCATCCTGAGTCAAACCACGCACGCGAGTTAAGCCATGCACAACGCCAGACTTTTCGTAGCGATACACGGTACCAAACTCAAACAAGCGCAAAGGAAGCTCACGGTACGAACGCTGACGAGACTTAAAGATCAAATTATGCATTGGGCAGTTCATTGGCTTCAAATAGTAGTCAGCACCTTGGCGAGTTACGTTACCGTTTTCGTCACGCTCTTCGTCAAGCTTCATTGCAGGATACATGCCATCCTTGTACCACTGCAAGTGGCCGGAAGTCTCGTACAATCCACCCTTAGTAATGTGCGGAGTTTGCACAAAGCTGTAGTGATGCTTGCGATGCTGCTCGCGCGAATAATCTTCCATTGCGTTAATAATTGCAGCACCCTTTGGATGGAACACTGCCAAGCCTGGGCCAATCTCATCTGGGAAGGAGAACAAATCCATCTCTTGGCCGAGCTTACGGTGGTCGCGCTTAGCGGCTTCTTCCATGCGAGTTGTGTAAGCTTTAAGCTCTTCCTTGCTAGGCCATGCAGTACCGTAAATGCGCTGAAGCATAGGATTCTGCTCCGAGCCACGCCAGTAGGCTGCAGCCACACGCTCAAGCTTAAAAGCCTTAATATAGCGAGTGTTTGGCAAGTGAGGTCCGCGGCACAGATCGCTCCAAACTTTATTGCCTTCGCGATCCAAATTGTCGTACATGCTAAGCTCGTGCTTGCTGATTTCGCCAGCAGCAGCAGGATCAAGAGCCGCTTCCTTATCTCCAATCAACTCCAACTTATAAGGTTGATTTGCTTCTTCTTCGCGCGCTTCATCTTCTGTTACAACGCGGCGGCGGAAGCTTTGAGATTCTTTAATAATGCGCTGCATATGCTTTTCGATTTGCTTCAAATCGTCTGGCGTAAATGGAGTATCAACATCGAAATCGTAGTAGAAGCCGTCTTTAATTACAGGACCTACGCCCAACTTTGCGTCTGGTCGAATTTCTTGAACAGCTTGAGCCATCACATGTGTAGCGGAATGACGCATGATTGCGATGCCATCTTCACTATCAAGTGCTACTGATTCCACGGTATCGCCGTCATGAAGAGGCGTGTACAAATCACGCAACTCGCCATTTAAACGCACGGCAATAATATTCTTATCTTCCGCGAAAAGTTCAACGCCAGTGAAGCTTGCATCCACCTCCTTGCGTTCCTCGTTTACGGTGATGGAGATGGTATTTTCAGCCATAATTGTCCTTTTCTATCGGGGTCTTGCGTTACTAATGTGCAGACCTGGACTTGTGTGGCGTCGAATTTCATGCGGTTAAAATTTTATTAAATTAAACGCAAAAACGACGTCAATCGCACGCATTTTTCACGCGCAATCCACTGATACTTTAGGACACCCGTAAGACTTCAACTATGCTGTAACAGATTTGCACTTGCAAATGCCATAAACAATCCGCTCAACAAGTTTAGTTAGAAGGAAGAAAGCTCCAGCACAAATAGCAATAGTGCCTCCTGCTGAAAGCTTTAATATTACGGCAAGAGCTAAGCCTGTGAGCGCAATTAAAATAGACGAAAATACGCAAGATAGCACAAATTTATTAATAGAGGCGATTCTTGATTTTAAAGCTGCGGCAGGAGCAGCAATAAGAGATACTGAAACAACCGTTCCAACAGCTGGAATAATAACAGAAACTGTAATAATGATTAAAGCCAGAACCATACCTTGTATAAAACCAGATTTTCCGCCTGCAGCGCGGTAATTAATCGGATCAAAAGAGCAGTGCACAAGATTAGCAGAATTAAAAATCCACAATCCTAAAGCAAGCAAAAAAGCTACAGAGGCTGAAATCACGTCTGCAGGAGTGCAATTAAGCAAAGATCCGGTTAAAAATCCTTCAATACGAAGCGGCAGAGGCGCAAACCACTTATTCAAAAAATATCCGCTAGCAAAACCAACAGTAAGAGTAATTCCTGCAGCAGCCTGAGAAGAAATACCTTTAATATGCGAAAGTGCGTGCATTACTAACGAAAGAAATACGCACGCAATTGCAGCCCCAATAAATAATCCTAATGAAAGCACATTCTGATCGATTGTATATATAGATGTGCAGACTACTCCAAGAACAGCTCCAGGAAAAGCTGCGTGCGTAATAGATTCAGTAAAGAATATGCGCTGATTTAGAAGAGCTAAAGACCCTACGAAACCACATAATGCGCCAACTACAATCGCTTCAACAATCGGGAGCGCAATAATTTGCCAAATACTTACCATTTAAGCTCCCTGCTTTTTTAAGATTGATTTATTTGATTCATGCGCCGGAATTATTGAGGAAATAAAGCGGAAAGCCCATCGCAATATAAGCACAACAACAAACATTGCACACATGCTTAAAGCAATTGCAGCCTGAGGAGAAACAGGATGATCCAGCTCAAGATTCATAGCGTACATTCCAAGCAAAACGCCTGCAATACCAACAACAATACCAACAGCTACCATGCCAGAAACAGTGCGCGAAACTAATCGAGCGCTAGCACCCGGAATAACAAGGTATCCAATAACAAGAAGAACACCAACCGCAGAAGACGCTGAAACAACAACTGCCGCGATTCCAACGTTTAGCACAATGTCAACAAGCAAAGTGTTAGCGCCCATAAGAGGAGCGCTTGCGCGATCAAAAGCAACTATAATTTGCTGCTTCCATGTGGCTAGCATAACAATAATTGCAAAAATACAAATAAACATAGCTTGAGTCATGCGCTCGTCTGTGACGTCAAGAAGTCTGCCAAACATAAGCGATTCAAGTTGCCCAGACATATCGCCTTTTTTAAGCGAAATTACTACGCCGAGCGCAAAGAAAGTCGTAAGAACAGTAGCAATAACAGACTCGTTAATTCTAGCCGAGCGAGAAGCCCATACAAGAGCTGCAACTAAAAATATTGCGCAAATTGCAGCACCCGGAATAATACGATTAATGCCACCGTATAAAGCTCCGACCACAATTCCTGGGAAAATGCCGTGAACTATAGCTTCTGCATTAAATTCTGCACAACGCAAGTTTACAAATACTCCAACAATTCCACTAGCTACGGAAAGAACTATAAGAAGACAGAATGGGCGGAAAATGTAAGGAGCAGAAGCAATAAAATCAAAGCCTTGAATTGATTCCAACGATTGTCTTAATAACTCGACTAATTGGGCAAGCATTGAAAATCAGCCTTCCGCAATTTCCGAAAAAGTAAGACCTGCAGAAGCAGCAGGTATACTTCCGCCGTATGCGCAAGTAATATTTTCTTTCGTCATCACTTCTTTAAGCGGACCAAACGCAACCTGATGCCCAGCCAAAAGTAACGCTTTTTCGCAAATAGCATCCGCAATTACCAAGTCGTGAGTAGAAACAACAAAAGCTATTCCTTCTTGCTTGGCGGCTTTCATAATATTAAGAAGCTCTCGACGATTTGGCTCGTCAAGACCATTAAAAGGTTCGTCTAGCAAAATAAGAGTTGGGCGCGCAACAATAGCACGCGCAAGTAAAATGCGCTGGCGCTGACCGCCTGAAAGATCGCCAAAACGAACATCCGCGCGGTTAAGCAATCCAACGTGATTAAGAGCGTCCTCAACGGCTTGTTTTTGCTCTTTTTTAAGCAAACCGAGGAATCCAGTTTTTCTGCTCAAGCCCATGGCCACAACCTGACGAGCAGTAATAGGGAAAGTCAAGTCCAAATCAACCTGCTGAGGCACGTAGCCAATGGACAAAGCTTTTGGCATGCTAAGTTCACCGTGACTTACGCGCACAATCCCAATAATGGCTTGCAAAAACGTTGTTTTTCCAGAACCATTAGGCCCTATTAAAGCCAAAGCCTCTCCAGGTTCAACACTACCGTTAATACCTGTAACCACGGTTTTATAACCGTAAGCAAGGCTGCAATTCTTCATTGCAAGGACGCTCTTATTCACTATAATTCCAGTCTTTTCAGTATCTTTTAGAATCTTTCGATTCTTAAAACTACTTCTTTAATGCTGCCTTAACTGACTCTGGAAGGTCCGGAACCTTACCGTTCCAAGCCTTCACCAATGTTTCAACATTGTGAACAATGGAGCCAATGTAGGTTTCACCTGCAGAACCAACTGGTCCCAAAGAGTCGCCATAAAGCGCATCGTCACCAATAATAGCCTTTACACCTGCAGCTGTAGCCACAGCCTTAATTGACTTGGAATTGTTGGAGTTTTCTGCAAAGATTGCCACAGCGCCAGACTTTTTAACATCTTCCGCAGCCTTCTTAATGTGGTCTGCTGTTGCATCCTGCTGGCTGTTGAAGTCAGAAAGTGCTGCACCAATAAACTTCACATTGTAGTCGCGAGAGAAGTAACCGAATGCGTCGTGAGAAGTAAAGAGAACACGATGCTCCTGTGGCACGCTGTTCAAAGCTTTAGTTGCCCAAGCGTCCAAATCCGTCAAAGCCTTAACGAACTTTTCAACATGCTCGTCGAAAATCGACTTGCTTGCAGGAAGAGCCTTGCCTAAGAATGCACCAATATTCTTAACCTGAATCATAGTGTTCTTAGTACTGGTCCAAATATGCGGATCATACTGGAATTCAGGCTCCTTTTCGCCTTCTTCTGGAGGGAATGGCCACTTTTCGGCATGAACTTTAGCAATACCGCGGTCAACCTTGTAAGGAAGATTCTTTTCCTTAGCAGCCTCGGCCTTTGGATCTTTGATTTCGTCTGCGGTAAGAATACCGGAAGTGACGCCCATTGTTCCCTTAAAACCGGTTGCTTCTACAGCCTGATCCAAGAAGTGCTCAAGATCAACGCCGGAAACAAGCATCAAATCAGCCTTTGAAAGAGCTTTAGACTGCGCTGGAGTCATTTCGTGCTCGTGAGCAGAAGCGTTTGGCGCAAGCAAGCAAGTCAAGTTAATTGTTGACTTTGCTTTGTTTGCTGGAGCTCCGATTACAGACTTTTTGCCCTGGGAATCGGTTTTATTAAGGCTTAAACCAGAATTTGCGTCTGCAGTTGACGCGATTTGAGTTACGTAATCGCAAATTTGCGTTGTTGTTGCCACTACGTTTACCTGATTGCCTTTTGCATTGTTTTCGGCAGTTTTAGAAGAGCCGCAAGCGCTCATAGAAGTAGCTAAAAGTGCAACCGCAGCGGCAGTTGCGAAAATTCGTGAAGTTTTCACACTCGTTCCTTTCGGGAATCTTTACTGTTATTGCATGGGTTGATTGCGTAAAGTAGCCATGAAAAATTGTTCATGAAAAAAATAATCATTCGCAATAACGCTTATAGCTTAAATAAAATATGGACGAGGGTCAACAATATTTCAAAAATTTCTTTACATTTTTTTATAAAAGCGCGTGTCGCAAAATTTTCGTCTGTTATAATCACGATTTTTCTTGCATTCTGACGGCAAATAGTGTATACGCAAACGAATATACAATCGATAAAACATAGCGCACCAATCGCAAATATTTACTACAATCATATATATGAGCCCACTTGTAAATTTAGCAACAAAAGATGCTAGTAAATGCCTAAAAATACCGAATCAGTCGAGCAATAAGTATTCCAGAGGAGTTTTAGGCGTAATCACTGGATCTAACGAGTATCCGGGAGCCGCCGTATTAAGCACTCGCGCAGCCGCATACGCAAATATTGGAATGGTTCGTTATTCAGGCCCTATTCGCGCACAAAACTTAGTATTACAAGCATCCCCCGAAGTAGTAGCATCGCAAAATTTGCAAGGAAAAGTTGACGCAATAACAGTCGGCTCTGGCATACCAGACGCAAGCCATTGCAACAGCGAAAGCGCACAAGAGCAAAGAGAACAAATTGCAAACATACTTAAAAACTATGAAAACGAAAGCCAATCAAGCAATATTCAATCACAATCACAATCACAATCACAATCACAAAACGCACTCCCCCCAATATGTGTAGACGCTGGAGCTTTAGATTTACTTCCTAAAAAAGTTTGCGCAAAAGTAGTTTTAACTCCTCACGCAGGCGAATTATGTTCACTTTTTAAAAGATACGATTTAGAAATAAGCGCTCAAGAAATATTGAAAAATCCTGTTGAGTACGCTCAAAAAGCAGCAGATCTTACTGGAGCAACCGTGCTTGTTAAAGGCGCTAAAACAGTCGTTGCCTCCCCAAACTACACTCATACGCCAATATACGTTGCTCAGTACGGCCCAACTTGGCTTGCAACTGCAGGATCTGGGGATGTGTTAGCAGGAATTTTAGGGGCTCTACTTGCACAGCGCGAAAAGCAAGACGAAAGCCGCACAAACTACGCATTTATTGCAGCAAGTGCAGCAGTAATTCACGGAATTTGCGCAGTATTTGCTTCTAGAAGCAGCGGAGGAAATAGCTACGCTCAGCTCGTGCAAGATATGTTAAAAGCAAAAAAGCCGTTGGCTTTAGAACACCCAATTGTGGCAAGCGACATAATTAGCGCACTTCCCCACGTACTTGGGATTCTTATAAACATGAAGTAACTTGCAAAGCAGAAACTACTAAAAGAAAGCGCACATCAGTATGAACACCACAAAACCGCTTAAAATTCACGACGTTATGTTTGATTATTGCCGAGTTCTACTCGAATGGAATTGCCGCAATTGCTTGCAAAAACAGTTCCCGAATTTAGTTGACACAATCTGCCCTAACGGAAGCTTTGGAAAAGATGATTTAGCAGGATTCTACGAGTTTGAAGACCGCATGGACGGTGGCGAGCTGTTGAAAGATCTTATGCCAGAATATGAACGCCGATTTGGAAACGAGCTTGCCGAAGCATTCCGTTGGTATTGCGCAAATTATGATCAGGTTTTAACGCGAATGATGCCAGGAATGATTGATTTGCTTCACGATTTGCAAAAAGCAGGCTACGGAGTGTGGGGACTTACGAATTGGTCGAGTGAAACTTTCCCGCTGGCCCTTCGAAAATTCCCAGAACTTTCAACTCTTTTACAGGGCACTATTATTTCTGGCGTTGAACATTTACACAAGCCACAGCCGGAAATTTTTGAGCTTGCAATGAGGAGATTTAATCTCGAAGCCGAACACACAGTATTCTTTGACGACAAGCCTGCAAATATTGACGGAGCTCACGCTGTTGGCATGCACGGTTTTGTTTTTACAACAGCCGAGCAGGCGCGTAAAGATTTAGCAGCAATTGGAGTTAAACTTTAATTTGGCAAATTCGCATGGCGACGCCTTTTGCTAAATTCGTTACCGGCTCTTATTTAACTCACCACTACTCAACTTACAAAAGTTTATAAAGGAAGCTCAATATGACTTTGCTACAGCTGAAATATATTGTGAAAATCGTCGACTGCGGTTCAATGAACGAAGCAGCGCGAGCACTTTATATTTCACAGCCTGCACTGAGCTCATCTGTAAAAGAGCTTGAACGTGAGCTAAATATTGAGATTTTTACAAGATCAACTCAAGGAATTGTTTTAACTTCCGACGGTGCAGAATTTTTAACATACGCACGACAAGTCATTGAGCAAGCTGATTTGCTTGAGGAACGCTACAAAAGCACAAAGCCACGCCCACAATTGTGCAGCGTTGCAACACAACACTACATGTTCGCTATTGAAGCATTTGTTGATATGATTCGTAGCATAAATTCCGACGAATACGAGTTTTCTATTCGCGAAACGCGCACAAAAAATATTATTAAGCAAGTAAGCGATATGCGCGCAGATCTTGGACTTTTGTACCTTTCGGACTACAACAAGGATGTAATTGGCAAACTGCTTCGCGAAAAACATTTGGAATTCCACCCTCTTTTCCGAGCAAAATTGCACGTTTTTCTTTCCAGAAACAATCCTCTTGCAGCTCACAAAAGCCTGAGCTTGGAAGACTTGAAACCATACCCGTTCATTCAGTACGAGCAGGGAGAAGAAGGAAGCTTCTTCTTTGCGGAGGAAGCAGTGTGGCCAACTCGTCCGCCTAAAAAAATCAACGTTTCCGACCGCGCAACAATCCTGAACTTTATTATTGGACTAAACGGCTACACAATTTGCACTGGAATTAACAACGGCGACTTGAACAACGAAAAAATCGTTACAATTCCGCTAGAATGCGACGACACTATGCTTGTTGGCTGGATTACCAACGAAAGAACTAAACTTTCTAAAGCCTCACTCGCCTACCTTACTCAGCTTAAGTCTGTAATAACAAGGCACGGCTACACGCTTATTGATTCACAAAATTAGACATAAACATACGCATTGCGCAATCAATTACATTTGCATTGCGCAATCAATGCAAAACAAAGAGAAGCAACTCAAAGTAGTGTTGTGTAGTGTAGTGTACGTAGCGCGAGGTTAAGACGCACAACACATAAATACGCTCGCAGCTAATACGTTATGCGTTAACTGCGCGCGATTAATTTTATAAATCAGAAATCAGCAATTAGCAATTAGACACTCAAAACTGGCGCACAAAAAACACTGAAAGTTATCCACATTTCTTTAATCGAATTGACGCCCACTTTTGCTATTCATAAAATCTCTATTAATTCGCCGCAAAGAAAAGGAGGTGCGCGATGAGCATTATTAACGTAGCGGCAAAAATATTGGAAATTATGGGGCCAATGACAACTATGAAACTGCAGAAGCTTGTATATTATTCTCAAGCGCACAGCTTAGCAACAACTGGATTGTCACTATTCCCGGAAGATTTTGAAGCTTGGACAAACGGTCCAGTTTCATTGGAATTATTCAACAGGCATCGAGGAAGATTTACAATTCGCAAAGAAGAACTACTGATTTCTCTTCCGGAAAGATGTGCAGATTTGGAAGATGAGCAGGTGAAAATCATAAAGGAAGTGTGTGCGAAGCTTGGAAATCTTACAGGAAATCAGCTCAGTGAAAGAACGCACAAAGAAGATCCATGGATTCGAGCGAGAATCGGAATACCTGCGAATCAAGGCAGCGAGGAAATAATTTCCAAGAAGTCTATTCACGACTATTACGTGAACCATCCTGTTGTGTAGGCGTGGTTTGGTGAGGAGCGGTTTGGTGAGGAGCGGTTTGGTGAGGAGCGCGGTTTAGTGCGATACACAAAGTTTTTAACGTAGAATTCAAAAACTTGTCAAAATATAAAAGTTTTTAACGTAGGATTCAAAAACTTTGAATTTTTGCAAGTTTTGACACTACAACTCTTACTACGGGATAAGGCGATTAATCTTACGGATTGGCTGCTTAAGTAGAGCGCACACATCGTCAGAAAGCGTATCTCGTAACAAGAGCAGCAAGAAGCAAATGTAATGCAATAGTAACACAACGTAAAACGTTTATAGCATATTGTAAAACAAAATAATACATTGTAGAATGTAATAAAAGTTGATAGCTGAATATCAAAAACTAGAAAAACTAGAGAAATAAGCAAATTTAACGCGTAAAATCTAACCCAATAATAGAAGCAAAGCATTATATACATAAAATCAAGGAGAATATTATGGCAATCAGCGCAACATCGACCCCAGCAAAGGCCTCAGCAAAAACCGCAAGCATTAACGTGCGCGTCACCAAGGATGTTAAAGCGCAAGCAGAAGAATTATTCGCCAGCTTCGGCATAACTCTAAGCGATGCAATCAACATGTTCTTACACAAGTCACTTATGGTAGAAGGACTCCCATTCGACTTAAAGCAGCCAAAATACAATAAAGAAACAATCGCCGCGTTTAAGGAAGCCGAAGATATTCTATCTGGAAAAATTCCAGCAAAACGCTATAACTCAGTGTCCAAGATGATGGACGACGTTTTTAAGGAAGATTAATCATGCTTACTTTAACATACACTTCACAGTTTAAAAGAGACATGAAGCGAATCAGAAAGCGCGGATACGATACACATCTTGTTGATATATTACTTGAAAAGTTACGCAACGAAGAGATTCTTGACGAATCGTATCAAGATCATCCGCTTAAAGGTAAATACCGAGGATTTCGCGAATGCCATGTAGGAGCAGATTGGCTGCTTATTTACATAATTAAGGAAAATGAGCTTGTTTTAACTGCTTCTCGCACGGGAACACACTCCGACGTATTCAACGAGTAGATTTTTAAGACTAGCTAAGGCGGTTATAGGCCAACGTGTGTAAGGAATCATGCCTTAGGCCTTGTAATACAAGCGTTTTGCGGTAATCAAATCTGTTTCCTGCGCATTCTCCACCTGACAAATGTTTCCCGAATCTGCAAAAACGACGATTCCTTTACAGCGTTGTAAATAAAATGTCGGAATTTTGTTGAAAAGTGATTAATACTTTACATGCGTGTAAAGGAGATAACGCTCGCGCATTTGGAAGGTTTTGAGTTGTGTGATTCTCGCAGTCTAAGCGCTCACTGCTGAGCTTGAAATCAATGGGATTACACGCTCCATGTCAAGAAAAAGGAAATGGTGGAGATAATGCTGCACGTGAAGGCTTTTTTGGACGAATGAAAACAGAAATGTATTATCCACCTAACTGAGATAGTACATAAGAATTATGTCAAACCATTAATACTTATATTGGTTTTTACAACAACCACAGAATTAAAATGGGGCTTAACGGAAAGACAATTATGGAACATTGTGCTATAATTGCACAAAATGTCTAAAAATTATCCTAAGACACTCTGATACTTAACCCAAAGCAGTATCGCTCTGGATGATACGCTACATAGTTTCGCTCAAAGGAAAATTAACACAAAAGCATAATCTTGTCTAATCATTGATGCGCATACTTATACTGTCGACAAAACTTATTAGGAGATGTTAACATGCTAACTAATCAGCCAACACAAATACAATTTTCAGAGTTATTTAAATATAAGCTTAATAGGCATGACGATATACATATTCTTGTTGGAGAACAACTGGTGGATATTATAGACTATTCGCCTGAAACATTTCAAACATTATTTCTACATACTATGAAAAATATAAACAGCAGCAAGCTGTACAACATTTGCATGTCTCTTCCTTTTGAAGATGATATTAATATAAAAATATACAATTTAGAGATTGAGGCTGAAAAGAAATATAGCATTGTAAATCGAGATGTTTTACCACTTGGTAATAGTATCATCCAAGCACCTCCGTATTTTACACGTGAAGAGATTTTTCAACTTTTTGCTCATCATTCTATTAAGTTCAGAGGTACAATTAACTTCAATGGATCTATTGAAAACAAAGCAAAACCTTTTGACGCATTTGCATTTGAAAAATACTATTTCGGTAATACTGTTGGAGAAATTAGATTTCTTCGCGAACTTGCAGCAAATGGCGGTAAGGAAAAAACAGAAGATGAAAAGTTTTTCTATAATCTAGGCGCATCAGTTATCGCACCAGTATATGCACTTTATACAGAATGGATTATTAAGTTTTGCAATAAAAATAACATAAAAATTCTTCTTCCATTGATGAGAGAGGCCACAGTACTGTCTACTTGTATAAGAAAATTAACTAAAATACAGTGCGAACCCATATTCTGCTCAAGAAGATTCCTATTTAATGCTAGCATAAACAGTAATAATTTTATTTACAAAATGGAACAAATACTAATCAAATCAAAAGCTACACCGTCAGTACTTTGCAAAGATATAGGTTTAAATGGAAGCGAATTTTCTCAATTCCAAACTATGCGTGACCTGAAAAATGCAAATTATTTAGAACAATTTTCCCAATTTTTATATTCAAACAAATACAAAATTACATCTTATAGTGAGCACCAGCGTAATTTATTTTGTCAAAATCTTCATAAAATAATTGCAAACAAATCAAACCAAAAAATGGCGACAGTCGACATCGGATTTTCAGGAACCTCTGAATCTCTAATTGACGATATACTTAAAATGCAGAGATGTATGCTAAACATCTCACATCTTATTGTGATGGGATCTGACACTGCACAAATAAGAAATATACAAAATGGGCTCCACATTTACAGTTGGCTAGGAATGGCGGGAGAAAATACTCATTTTACAAAGAGACTCATGTATCAAATTCAAACTCTTGAACCACTTATTAACGATATTTGCGGAACAACTCTAGCATACGATAGTAACGGTCCTATTCTAGATAGCATAGTACCAGCTGGCTTAGAAGAAAATTTTCCTCGTGCATTAGCATGCCAACGCGGAATCTACGCTTTCATAGATTTATGGTCGCAGTATCGTGAGTTCTTTGATGTTAACAAATTATTAAAAAATAAGATTGGATTCATCAATATATGGAGAAGGTTAATTGAAACACCAAATGTTGAAGAAGCACAGCATATTGGAACTCTTAAACTCTATGATAATTATACTATCAAAAAAACGGTATATACTGTTCTTGGCGAATCAAATACTCAAATAGTCAATTGCAATACATTTTTAAAAAATAAAAATCATACAAATTCAGACTACCCTCAAGCAAAAGTAGTTATTCAAAATCCAAACTTCTTTAAAAGAGAGCTGATAGAAAAACATTTAAACATACCCAGCAGTAAAAGTATGGTTGATATAATAGAAAAATTAGGAAATAAAAAAGTTGCTATTTTTGCTGCTGGACAACGAGGTAAGGATTTCTTAAAAGTAGCTAAGCTATTTAATATAAATATTTCTTATTTCGTGGATTCTGACAAAAATCTTCAAGGAAAATACATAGATGGTGTACCAGTTGTATCACTGTCAACAGCAAAAGATGTTGATGTCTTTGTCAATGCATCATACAATTATCCGGAAGAAATTTCTCAGATAATTATCAATTATTACAATAAAGACAAAACGATATATACAATAGATTGAGGCATATATGCATGCTGTATTACTTCAAGCTGGAGGAATAGGTATCCGCACCGGGTACAATATACCTAAGCAGTTTATCCCTGTGAAAGAAAAACCAATTATTGCTCACACTTTAGAATGCTTCCAAAATAATGACAGTGTAGATGAAATTTATATTTCTTGCTTAACTGATTGGATTACGACTCTAAGGATAATATGTAAAAATTACAATTTCACTAAAGTACAGCATATTTTTGACGGGGGAAAGAATATATTTGAATCTACAAGTAAATGTATAGATGGAATACAACAAAACATAAATACGAACCCTTTGATTCTAATTCACGAAGCGGTAAGACCACTTGTTACTTCGAAAATGATAGAGGATTCATTTTATGTTGCAGAAAAATTTGGAAATGCTGTAGCATGCTACGAGCAAATAGACGAAACTGCATCTATTGAAAACTGTAAAATAACTTCACTGAATTTTAGTCAAAATTTATTTGTAATACAAAACCCCCATACATTTAGACTAAAAAAATTACTTTGGGCATATCAACACAAGAACGAAAATTTCGGTTACCAAGGCACAGCCGTCCTTATGAATCGACTTGGCGAGACCCTACACTGTTCTAAGGGAGATCGTGACTGTTTCAAAATCACCTATGAGGAAGATATTAGACGATTTGAAATGCTGCTAAACCAACGAAATCACAATCAGTGACGTTTAAAATAACATCAATTAGTAATTTCAAAACGGCCCAAACTCTAGACCTAAAGCGCAGTTCCATGCTCGTCAAGATGAGGATTTTGCTTAGCGTTGCTAAAGCTAAAGAACAGCCCAAATACGCCCAAAGCAAACAGCACTGCAATAGTTATAGCGAGCGCAATCGGCTGGCTTGGGAACCACATAATCACCAAAAATGCGAATGCAGAAATCAAAATCACAGCCCAAGAGCAAACGCCAATAACCTTACGAACTGCATTCCAAGTGTCGTCGCCTGATTCAGCTCTGCGAATGTTTCGGGCAATTTTTTCTTCTTCAGCCGTCACATTAGAAGTTGGCTTCCAAGGTCCAGCACCCTTTTCTTGAAGCTTGCGAGAACGCTCTTGAAGATTATATTCGTCAATCATTCCGCCGCGAGCGCGACCCTTCGTTTCATCATACTGCGAAGGAATACCCCTACGATTCTGCTTATCCCTTGCGCGACGCTCTTTGCGGTTTGCCATGATTAAGTTCCTTTCTACGCTGAAATTTTCGCATACAACGCATCTATTGCACAAAACTCACACAATAAGCACTATTTTAGCACGTAAGGCCTTCTTCACACGCGTCAACGATTCTTTCTATTAATAAATCGTTGAGCAGCCTACCTTTGCGCGTTGCAATAATGCGATTTTCGTGCAACTCTGCCAAGTCTTCCTTGCATACTTCGCGTATAACTTTTTGCAAATGCGAATCGTCAAATCCGCGATTAGTCTTTCGCATCTTTTCGCACAATTCATCAACACTAAGCCCTTCGCTAATACGCAACCCAAGCATTACTTCTTCTATTAGCGCGTCTTCAACGTTTATGCACTCATAGTTTTGCCACGGCACGTTACCTGCGTTAATCGCCTGAGCCCAGCGTTTTGGGTGCAAAATATCCCATGCGCGCAAATTGTATTCTTGATTAGGATTCGCCTTTTTAGCATCCGAATCAACACTTTGCTTACTAAGAGCGCTTGCCGCATTGTAGTGAGAGTGCGCTCCAGGCCCAATCCCAGCCCAATCAATGTTTCTCCAGTAGCCAAGATTGTGCTGAGATTCAAAACCAGGGCGCGCCCAATTAGAAATCTCATACCACTTTAATCCAGCAGAACTAAAAAGCTCATCTGCCAACTCGTATTTTGCGGCTTCATCATCGTCGTTTGGCGATTGAATAGTGCCGGCAGCGATTTGACGGCCCATTTTTGTGCGCGGCTCTACCGTTAGCGCGTATGCGGAAACGTGGTTTACTCCTAGGCTTAAAGCCATTTCTACTGACTTTCGCCAATCATCCAAGCTCTCCCCTGGAGCGCCATAAATCAAGTCAACGCTTGAACGCAAGCCGCAAGCATTTGCCGCATTTACTCCTCGCGCAACATTTTCTGGAGTATGCGTGCGGTCCAAAGTTTTTAGCACGTGCGGCACTGCTGATTGCATTCCAAAAGATATTCGCGTAAATCCACCTTCTGCAAGCGTTTCAATATACTTTTCGTCTGCAGTATCCGGATTTGCTTCCGTAGTTATTTCCGCACCAGTTTTCAATCCCCACAAGTTGCGTATTTCTTGCAAAATTCGAACTAAATCTTGCGCTTTAAGAACAGTTGGAGTGCCTCCGCCAAAGAAAACAGATTGCACTTTAGGCTCGAAAATCCCGTGATATTCCTGCCATTTTTTAACAAGACGCATCTCTTGAATCGCAACATCCGCATAACCTTCGCGGCTTGCACCTTCACCCAAATCGCGAGCTGTGTACGTGTTAAAATCGCAGTAGCCGCAGCGCCTTAAGCAAAACGGCACATGCACGTACACTTCAAAAGGCATGCTTTTAGTTTGCGTAGCTGATTTATTTAATTCAGCATCCAACTCTAAACTCATCCTTCGGACTTTTGCGCAGCGCGAATCTTATCTTTAGTATCGCGATCGTTTGCGCTCTCGTCTGTAGCCAAAGCCGCAACGAATGCTTCCTGCGGAACTTCAACGTGGCCGAGCATCTTCATGCGCTTCTTACCAGCCTTCTGCTTTTCAAGAAGCTTGCGTTTACGCGTAATATCGCCGCCGTAGCATTTAGCGAGCACGTCTTTTCGAAGCGCGCTAATAGTTTCGCGAGCAATAATTCTAGAGCCGATTGCCGCCTGAATTGGAATCTCAAACTGCTGGCGAGGAATAAGACCGCGAAGCTTCTTAGTCATCATAACGCCGTAAGAATAAGCCTTATCTCGGTGCACAATCGCGCTAAAAGCGTCAACCTTATCTCCCTGAATAAGAATATCAACCTTCACAAGGTCGGCAGCTTGCTCGCCATCCTCGTGGTAGTCAAGAGAAGCGTAGCCTTTTGTGCGGCTTTTAAGCTGATCGAAGAAGTCAAAAACGATTTCTGCAAGAGGAATCCTGTAGTGCATTTCCACGCGGTCGGCACTAATGTATTCCATTGTGCCCATTTCTCCGCGATGCTCCTGGCACAAATCCATTACAGCACCAATAAATTCTTTCGGCGTAATAATGTCGGCCGCAACCATTGGCTCAATAATGCGCTTAATTTTGCCTTCTGGAAACTCGCTAGGATTCGTTACATGATGTTCGCTGCCATCTTCGCTTGTAACGTCATAAGTTACGTTTGGGGCGGTAGAAATAAGATCCAAGCCAAACTCGCGGCTTAAGCGCTCGGAAACAATCTCCATGTGCAAAAGACCCAAGAATCCACAACGAAAACCGAAGCCCAATGCAACCGACGTTTCTGGCTCGTAAATAAGAGCAGCGTCGTTAAGTTTTAGCTTGTCAAGAGCATCTCGAAGTTCTGGGAATTGAGCGTTATCAATTGGGAAAAGACCTGCGTAAACCATAGGCTTAGGGTCGCGATAACCATCCAAAGGCTCAGATGCAGGATTTACTGCGCTGGTAATAGTGTCGCCAACTTTAGACTGACTCACGTCTTTTGCGCCTGTAATTACGTAGCCTACTTCGCCGGCTCCAAGCGCCTTTGTTGGAGTCATATCTGGGCTAATAACGCCGATTTCAATAGGATCGTGCGTCATGCCGATTCCCATCATATGCAACTTTTCGCGCGACTTAAGTTCGCCATCAACCATACGAATATAGGTGACGATTCCGCGATACGAATCGTAGACGGAGTCAAAAATAAGCGCGCGAGCAGGAGAATCAGGATTTCCGCTTGGGGCTGGAACTTCCAACACAATTTGATCAAGTAAGTCTTTAACACCTTCGCCGGTTTTGCCAGACACGCGTAGAACATCTTCCGGCTTGCAGCCGATTAAGCCCGCGATTTCTTCAGCATGCTTGTCTGGCTCTGCGCTTGGCAAGTCGATTTTGTTAAGCACAGGAATAATCGTCAAATTGTGGTCGATTGCCATATAAAGATTAGAAAGCGTCTGCGCTTCAATGCCCTGAGTTGCGTCAACAAGCAGCACCGCACCTTCGCATGCTGCAAGCGCGCGCGAAACCTCGTAAGTAAAATCGACGTGACCAGGAGTATCAATCATGCCAAGCGAATACTCTTTGCCCTCAAAAGTCCAAGGAACACGAACAGCCTGAGATTTAATAGTAATTCCGCGCTCTTGCTCAATATCCATGCGATCCAAGAAACGGTCACGCATTTCACGCTCCGGAACGATTCCGGAAAGCTGCAAAATGCGGTCAGCTACGGTAGACTTGCCGTGATCGATATGCGCAATAATGCAGAAATTGCGTATCAACGACTGATCCGTAAATCCTGGCTGGTTATGCGGTGTAATCAAAGCAAGCATCTCCTTATTAAATACGCGGATAGTATTAAATTGCGCAAGCTACGCAAGTAATTAATCTTACCAACTCTACTACCCTAGTCTAGTAAAACAAACGCCGAAAAATTACGCTGCAAATGTAGTCAAATGCAGACGAAACGACAACAAACGCCGGAAAGATACACGGCAAATGTGGTCAAATACAGCCGAAACGACAA
>NZ_ADES01000018.1 GCF_000263595.1 Gardnerella vaginalis 1500E | reverse complement strand
AATCAAGTTCCCCGCTAGAAGATTAATGCGGCAGCGTGCTAGTCTCCCACACCCTATCGAGTGCAGTACCCTCGCCGTGTCAGGCCTTAGCTTCCGGGTTCGGAATGGGACCGGGCGTCTCACCTGAGCCATGACCACCGCAAAACTATATTATACACTCACAAACCCGTGAGTGGAAACGTGGCGGTTTGGGAACCGGACATGAACGCGAGTAGTAAAAAGCTTTTACTAACCAATCGTTAAGCGAATCGTTTAATACTCCATGATGCTAGAAAATAATACTCAAGTTTCAAACTAGCCCCTCCCAAAAAAGCAGAAGGGAAGAATGTCACCATCGCCCGTTAGTACTGGTCAGCTCCACCCCTTACAGGGCTTCCACGTCCAGCCTATCAACCACGTGTTCTACATGGGGGCTCACACACTAAAGTGCAAGGAATGCTTATCTTGGAGCAGGCTTCCCGCTTAGATGCTTTCAGCGGTTATCCCTTCCGAACGTAGCTAACCGGCAGCGCCACTGGCGTGACGACCGGCATACCAGAGGTTCGTCCACCCAGGTCCTCTCGTACTATGGGCAGGTCTCCTCAACATTCCAACGAGCGCAGAGGATAGAGACCAAACTGTCTCACGACGTTCTGAACCCAGCTCGCGTGCCGCTTTAATCGGCGAACAGCCGAACCCTTGGGACCTGCTCCAGCCCCAGGATGCGACGAGCCGACATCGAGGTGCCAAACCATCCCGTCGATATGGACTCTTGGGAATGATCAGCCTGTTATCCCCGGGGTACCTTTTATCCGTTGAGCGATGCCACGTCCGTACGCCGGCACCGGATCACTATCTCCGACTTTCGTCCCTGCTCGACCCGTCAGTCTCACAGTCAAGCCCGCTTGTGCGATTACACTCAACACCCGATTGCCAACCGGGCTGAGCGGACCATTGAGCGCCTCCGTTACTCTTTAGGAGGCAACCGCCCCAGTTAAACTACCCGCCAGGCACTGTCCCTAACACGGATAACGTGCTGAGGTTAGACGCCAGATATGGAAAGAGCGGTATTTCACCTGTCGACTCCACGCAAGCTAGCGCCCACGCTTCACAGCCTCCCGCCTATGCTACACGATCCACACCTAACGACAATACCAAGGTATAGTAAAGGTCCCGGGGTCTTTTCGTCCTTCTGCGCTTAACGAGCATCTTTACTCGTACTGCAATTTCGCCGGGCTCCTGGCCGAGACAGTGGGGAAGTCGTTACGCCATTCGTGCAGGTCGGAACTTACCCGACAAGGAATTTCGCTACCTTAGGATGGTTATAGTTACCACCGCCGTTTACCGGGGCTTAAATTCACCGCTTCACCGAAGTTAACGGATCCTCTTAACCTTCCGGCACCGGGCAGGCGTCAGAGCGTATACAGCGGCTTACGCCTTCGCACGCTCCTGTGTTTTTGGTAAACAGTCGCTACCCCCTAGCTTGTGCCACCCCCAACAGCTCAACAGTGCAAGACCATATCACCATCAGGGGTCTCCCTTATGCCGAAGGCACGGGAGTAATTTGCCGAGTTCCTTGGCCAGGATTCGCCCGATCGCTTCGGTATACTCTACCAGACCACCAGTGTCGGTTTAGGGTACGAGCGGAATCACACCTCACGTTGAAGCTTTTCTTGGCAAGCAGGATCACCGGAATCAGCCTTACAGCCTACCCATCACGCCTCAGCTTTAACATCCCCCGGATTTACCTAGAGGACAGCCCACACGCTTAGCCACGGAAAACCACCTCCGCAGCCGGCTACCTACCCGCGTCACTCCCACGCTAACCTACTACCGATACGCTCCCAACACAAACAAGCCAACAACCCCGAAAGGAAGCCAGCCTATAAATGAAGGTTAGTACTCTCAGATTCAGTTCGAACGGTGTAACACCGGTACGGGAATATCAACCCGTTCATCCATTCGACTACGCCTGTCGGCCTCGCCTTAGGACTCGACTCACCCGGGGACGACGAACGTGGCCCCGGAACCCTTAGTCATCCAGCGGACGGGATTCACACCCGTCTCTCGCTACTCATGTCTGCATTCTCACTCCTGTAAAGTCCACGACACGTTCACACGGCCGCTTCACCCCTTACAGGACGCTCTCCTACCCCGCATGAAATAAATCATGCAGCCGCGTCTTCGGTGGCGTGCTTAAGCCCCGCTACATTGTCGGCGCGGAACCACTAGACCAGTGAGCTGTTACGCACTCTTTCAAGGATGGCTGCTTCTGAGCCAACCTCCTGGCTGTCTATGCGACTCCACATCCTTTCCCACTTAGCACGCGCTTCGGGACCTTAGACGACGATCAGGGCTGTTTCCCTTTTGACGACGGAGCTTATCCCCCGCCGACTCACTGCCGTGATAAACCTAACAGGTATTCGGAGTTTGGCTGCTATTGGTACCCGGTATGGGCCCGCAAGCATCCAGTAGCTCTACCCCCTGTAAGCAATAACACGACGCTGCACCTAAATGCATTTCGGAGAGAACCAGCTATCACGGAATTTGATTGGCCTTTCACCCCTAACCCCAAGTCATCCCCCCAGTTTTCAACCTAGGTGGGTTCGGTCCTCCACACGGTCTTACCCGCGCTTCAACCTGCTCAGGGCTAGATCATCCCGCTTCGGGTCCAGGACATGCGACTAAAACGCCTTTTAAAACTCGCTTTCGCTACGGCTCCCCCACCCGGGTTAGCCTCGCCACATACCACTGACTCGCAGACTCATTTTTCGATAGGCACGCCGTCACCCCACAAGAAGGCTCCGACGGATTGTAAGCGCACGGTTTCAGGAACTATTTCACTCCCCTCCCGGGGTGCTTTTCACCTTTCCCTCACGGTACTAGTACACTATCGGTCAGACAGGAATACTTAGGCTTACCCAACGGTCTGGGCAGATTCACGCGGGATTCCACGAGGCCCGCGCTACTTGGGAATAAGCATAAAGAGACATCGCACGACAAGCTACGGGGCCATCACCCTCTACGGCTGGGAATTCAATCCCATTCACCTAGCACGACATTTTATCACTCTTCTCAACCCCGTCAGAGGCTGAACAACCAATCCCACGACCCCGAATGCGCAACACCTGACGGTTATCACACGCACCCGGTTTAGCCTGATCCGCTTTCGCTCGCCACTACTCACGGAGTATCCTTTCCTGCAGGTACTGAGATGTTTCACTTCCCTGCGTACCCCCCACAAAAACTGTGGTGACCACCCATAACAGTGGCCGGGTCTCCCCATTCGGAAATCCTCGGATCAAAGCCCACTCGGCAGCTCCCCGAGGCATATCGCAGCCCGTCACGTCCTTCATCGGTCCTGTCTACCAAGGCATCCACCATACGCCCTTACCAGTGACACACACCAGTAAGAAACCTAACAGCAAAATTCTCTAGACAACAAATCATCACACTAAACGATCACAAAACGATCAAGACGACTCCACCAAAATGGAGCCGGTCGAAAATCAGTAAAAGCAAAAACATGAAACCCTAAAAAGAATCTCACATAATCACTCGCGTCCACTATCCAGTTCTCAAACCACCACAACACCAAGAACCCAAGCCAAACGCAGAAAGCATCAACCTGAAATCCAAGGATCGCAAAGGACCGCAACCCCAAAACAAAGGGGGGTGGCAATCCGGGAACCCAAAAGCATGCCCAACAAACTCACATAAAAACGTTAACTATTGTTTTCCACACCAGTAACCACACTCAATCCGAGCGTGCACAAAAACTCCGTAGAAAGGAGGTGATCCAGCCGCACCTTCCGGTACGGCTACCTTGTTACGACTTAGTCCCAATCACGAGCCTCACCTTAGACGGCTCCATCCCAAAAGGGTTAGGCCACCGGCTTCGGGTGCTGCCCACTTTCATGACTTGACGGGCGGTGTGTACAAGGCCCGGGAACGCATTCACCGCGACGTTGCTGATTCGCGATTACTAGCGACTCCGCCTTCACGTAGTCGAGTTGCAGACTACGATCCGAACTGAGACCGGTTTTAAGGGATCCGCTCCATGTCACCATGTCGCATCCCGTTGTACCGGCCATTGTAGCATGCGTGAAGCCCTGGACGTAAGGGGCATGATGATCTGACGTCATCCCCACCTTCCTCCGAGTTAACCCCGGCGGTCCCCCGTGAGTTCCCGGCATAACCCGCTGGCAACACAGGGCGAGGGTTGCGCTCGTTGCGGGACTTAACCCAACATCTCACGACACGAGCTGACGACGACCATGCACCACCTGTGAACCTGCCCCGAAGGGAAACCACATCTCTGCAGCTGTCAGGCACATGTCAAGCCCAGGTAAGGTTCTTCGCGTTGCATCGAATTAATCCGCATGCTCCGCCGCTTGTGCGGGCCCCCGTCAATTTCTTTGAGTTTTAGCCTTGCGGCCGTACTCCCCAGGCGGGACGCTTAACGCGTTAGCTCCGACACGGAACCCGTGGAATGGGCCCCACATCCAGCGTCCACCGTTTACGGCGTGGACTACCAGGGTATCTAATCCTGTTCGCTCCCCACGCTTTCGCTTCTCAGCGTCAGTAACAGCCCAGAGACCTGCCTTCGCCATTGGTGTTCTTCCCGATATCTACACATTCCACCGTTACACCGGGAATTCCAGTCTCCCCTACTGCACTCTAGCCCGCCCGTACCCGGCGCAGACCCACCGTTAAGCGATGGGCTTTCACACCAGACGCGACGAACCGCCTACAAGCTCTTTACGCCCAATAATTCCGGATAACGCTTGCGCCCTACGTATTACCGCGGCTGCTGGCACGTAGTTAGCCGGCGCTTATTCGAAAGGTACACTCACCCGAAGGCTTGCTCCCAATCAAAAGCGGTTTACAACCCGAAGGCCTTCATCCCGCACGCGGCGTCGCTGCGTCAGGGTTTCCCCCATTGCGCAATATTCCCCACTGCTGCCTCCCGTAGGAGTCTGGGCCGTATCTCAGTCCCAATGTGGCCGTCCGCCCTCTCAGGCCGGCTACCCGTCGAAGCCTAGGTGGGCCATTACCCCGCCTACAAGCTGATAGGACGCGACCCCATCCCATGCCACTAAACACTTTCCCAACAAGACATGCGTCAAGTTGGAGCATCCAGCATTACCACCCGTTTCCAAGAGCTATTCTGGAGCATGGGGCAGGTTGGTCACGCATTACTCACCCGTTCGCCACTCTCACCAACCAGCAAGCTGGTCAGATCCCGTTCGACTTGCATGTGTTAAGCACGCCGCCAGCGTTCATCCTGAGCCAGAATCGAACCCTCCACGAAAAAATTCAATGAAGAGCCAACAAAAGGCTCCAAAAAATAAGAAAAAGACGAGACATTCTTTAAGGAAAGAACATCCCACAAAACCTCACCACCATTTAACCATCTCTCAGGCACCCCACAATCTGTGAGGCAGGCAATGAACTGGCAATAATTAACTAATAAGTAGTACAGACACGCTCTTGAGTTCTCAAACCACCACCACACCAGCCGGCTCAATCAACCCCAAAGAGAAGAACCAGCCGCGCTGAGCAGCAAGAGATAAACTTACACCAAACCCAACCAAAACGCAAACCCACCCCACAAATCAGCCACAAAAA
>NZ_ADES01000017.1 GCF_000263595.1 Gardnerella vaginalis 1500E | reverse complement strand
TTGTTCCCCGCTTTTTTCATACTCCATGCTGCCGCACGCATCACGCTAGTCACTCCTACCACACACCAACCCACAGTTTGTTTTGCGACTTTAGTATACGAATACCAGTGTGGTAGAGATTTGAGATTTTTCGCACTAAACAGACAATAAAAAAAATAGATAGTTGCACCAACCCGCAGCTTAAATATGCGACTTTAGTTGCACTTAGTAAACCACGCACTTTCGTAACAAACTTAACGAGTCTATGAGTTTTGTGTTGGCATTTAGTGTGTTGAGAGGCTGGAAAAATTGTGTTCAGTGCTAAAAGAGGACTGAGAAGCTACATTCTTTAAATATAGGCGAACACAATAAGCGCCTGTAGCAGCCAGAGCGCCCGAAGGACGGGACGCACGCAAACACAAATTTTCTAGCCTCGTCAAAACCGAAAAACTAAATCAGTTACAAAACTCATAGACTATACTCAAGAATAACGTAAACAAAATCGCTAGGAGAGAAATCCCCCGAAACTCGCGCCACATCAAGCAAGAGCGAAAGCAGGTCGTCGCGCAAAAGCCGGAGTTTTTCCGGCAAATGTGGTTGGAAACAGTCATAAGAAGCAGCAGAGTATCGCACTTGCCGCAAGGTAGTGATTAAATGGTGATAATCGCAAGGAGTAAGTATGAATAAAGCCCTTATTAACATTGATTATACGAATGATTTCGTGGCAAGCGACGGCTCTCTTACTGTGGGCGAGCCTGCGCAAAAGCTCGAGAAGCGTATTACTGAGATTTCGCAGGAATTTCTTGACGCTGGTGAGTTCGTGGTTTTTGCGATTGATACGCATCATTTGAACGATCCGTATCATCCTGAAACTAAGCTTTTCCCGCCTCACAATATCGCCGGAACTCACGGCCAGAAGTTATATGGCACGCTTGGCGATTTTTACGAAGCGAATAAAGATAAAAGCAATGTGTATTACATTCACAAGACTCGCTACTCTTCGTTTAATGGCACGGATTTGCTGATTAAGCTTCGCGAACGTCACATTGAGGAGTTGCATTTGGTGGGAGTTTGCACGGATATTTGCGTGTTGCACACTGCTGTTGATGCGTATAATCTTGGATTTAAGATTGTGGTTCATAAGGATGCCGTGGCAAGTTTTGATCCTGCAGGGCACGAGTGGGCGTTACGTCATTTTAAGACTTGCCTTAATGCTGATATTGTAGAAGGCTAAGGATTTTAGCTAAAAATATTAAAAATTATTAAATAATCAACGCTGGTTGCTTTAAGCTGCCAGCGTTTTTGTTTATTCGGAGTGTTGACTTGCAATTAATGAGAATCATTATTATTATTGATAGACGTTGTTAAGATATCTTCAATAGTCATTCGTGAAAGAAGAGCGCGAATAGGCGAAATAGAGAAGATGAAGTGTAGAGAGCGAAATAATAATTATGACTCAGGTCATTAAGAATATTGCGAAACGCGCTTTTGCAATGGCAAGTGTTGCAATACTTGCGTTTGCCGTGCTGGCATCAGGATTTAGTGCTGCAAAACCTGCGGTTGCATTAGAAAATAGTAATCCTGGCGAAAAATACAATCCTACAAAAAAGGAAGTGCTAAGTCACGGTCATACGGACGTATTCTATCCAATTCAATACAAGGGTAAGTTCATTATGGCCGTCGAAAAAGATGGTGCCACTTTCTTAAAGCCTGAAAATACTACTTTGCGCGTAGCAAAAAGCACGTATACTACAAAATCGCAGCTTCCTGCGCTCGCTACTGAATACTACTATCTCGATATTTCTGGAAACCAAAAAGGAAATCCTCTCTTCCCAGGTTGGGACACAGGTTATGCTGCATCTTTAGTTGGCGCATCTCACGCAGATGACGCAACAGCAGATATTGCAATTCAGCAAGTTACTGCACCAATGAACGGTCGCATTCTGCTTTGGACTACCAGTGGCATTGGTACAAATTCGAAGAAATTGTCGTTTGAAGAGAATGATTTAGACGACGAACCTGATACTGATGGCAGTCGATTCATGCTACCTGGTGTGATTCATCAACATACTGCCGGTCACGTTCATGCAAACTGGGGATTTACGCAACCTGGCGTGTATAAGCTAAAAGTATCAGCAACTATTACAAATAAAAACACTAAAAAGCAGATTACAACTGAGCCTGCAGAATATACGTTTGAAGTAGAAGACACATATTCAGGGGAAGTTCCTGCTGGCCTTACGGAAACGCTTGATTTGCATCGTCGCGGTGATTTTATTAATCCTGATGATGATGAAGAAGCGCACAAAGCTTCTGAAGAGCATAAAGACACGGATAAAGATGATGGCGGCGATATGCGTATCGGTAATATTCGTGATTCCGGACCTCATCCACATTATCATTCATACGAAGGTTATGGCGGTTTAGACTTAAAAGTAGTTAACAAGCCGAAGGGTGCTCGCATTGAGTGGAGATATGTGCGCGCTGACGAAGGCCCTGACGCGTATGGAACCACTCTTTTTGCTGAGAGATTGCAGCTTCCAGCTGAGCCTGCAATGAACAAGATGAAAGTGTATGCTCACGCAACTGAAGGCAAAACGCAAGTTGGAAAAGATACTGCCTCCGCAACCATAGTTGTTGAAGATCACGGTGCTGACGGTCATCCTGTAGTAAAAGCAATTGCTCCGTATAAGCGCTTCAAACCAGGAGATACTTTACATGCGAAAACAGTATTGCTTAACCCTCATGTTGCAACCGATGGCATTACTGGTGAGCCAACCGATGACCCTACAAATCCTGTAACTTCCATTGTTAAGGACTATGTTTGGTTGATGAAAAAGGAAGGAGAAAGCGAATTTAAGCGCATTCCTGGTGCTGTGAGCAGCAAGTTGGATCTAAAACTTGATGCAACAATGCAAGGTGCAACGATTCGTCCTTCATTAATTTTAAAGAACGGTGAACTTTACCGTAATAAAATGTTTGATGAGTTTTGCGATTATGTTATTGAGATGAAGGGTGTTCCTCACTCTCATAACAATGATGGCGATGATGATCAAAGTGGTTCTGATTCGGAGGATGATGATAATCCTCATAGAAAAAAGCGCCATGGTAAGAGACATAATAAGCGTCATAATAAGCGCAAAAATAAAACTAAGCATTTTGCTGGTGGCAGGAGCTTCTTGAAAGGCGTATTCGGCGGTGCTGCAAATTCTGGATTACTCGGATCTAGCTCTAACGGTGGATTCCGATTCGAATCTAATTTCTTTAATAAATCTGGCAAAAAATTAAATCGCACAAACAATAATCGCAATAATCGTAAGAATAATCCTAAGAATAGTTCTAAAAATAATACGCAAAATGGTTCTGGTTCTGGTTCTGGTTCTGGTTCTAGCGCTAGCTCTTTTATGAGAACAGAAAATTCAAGCGGAAAATCGTTGAATAATTCATCGAGACAAACTTCTGGCGGAACTCATACTAAGAACAAGAGCTCTAAGAAAAGTGGTCAGACTGTTCGTAATTTCGTGAGAACAGATAATAATTCTGGCAATAAGTCCAGAAATAGTTCTGTCAATAACTCTGATTTTGTTAAGAATAATGAACGCCATGCTTCGCAAAGTACAAGGCAATACGATGAAGAACCTAATGAAGCGTATGAAGATAATCCAGAGGATAAGAAAGCTAGCGGTTCCTCAACTAAGTGGGTTGCGGCTGCGGTTTCAAGCGCGAGCGTTGGCTTATGCACAATAACTGGTGCATGTGGAGCATTGATGCGTTCCAAATTGAAATTGTTGTAAATAATATTCGTATTATCACTAGAAAGTTTAAATAATGAATTACAAACAAAATGAAACATTGCGAGTAAAAAGAAAGTATGTATATTCTACTGCATTGCTTGCGCTCATATTTTCTTTAGTAGCTTTGGTAACATCTTTATGCGTACCAAATCCAATGCATGAAACTGCTTATGCTACTGAAGGTAATCAGCCAGTTATGATTCAAGCGGGTCATGCTGATTTTGGACCAACGCTAATCGACGGCAAATGGAAATTGAAAATTCGCGACGATACTGGCGATGAGCCAGTGTGGCGAGACCCAGAAAATGTGGTATTTAAATTAGGTAGCAATTCAATAATCCCTATGCCTGATGACGCTGCTTACAGTTTTATTGGCGAAAAGCCAGGAACAAAGCTTTACGTAATTCCACAAACTCAGAATCCTGATGTGCCGTGGCTTGGTTGGAATACGCAGGAAGGTGGCGTGCTTAACGAGCTTGATCGAGGGGCTAATCTTTCGCTTGAAGGAGTAAGCGGCCCAGGTAAATTGCACGTTTACTTAGAAAATGGCAACAATAATCCACAGCAACTTTGGGATAGTACTAAAGGATATCCGCAAAACAGCTGGATTGAAACCAATGCTCATACTCACGTGAATTGGGTGTTTTCTAAGCCTGGAATTTATCATGTAAAGCTCACTTTTTCCGGAAAATTGAAGAATGGACGAAAAGTAAGCGATACTCGCGTTCTTAATTTTGCAGTTGGAGACAATACAGATCCGCAGGCTGCTTTAGGTGCGGGCGCTGCTGCTGGAGCAAGTGGCAACGAAGGTGATGAAGAGAATCAAGATGAAGAAGACAACAATCAATCCACAAAAGATGAAACTAACAATCATCACAAACTTCTTCACAACAAGCATAAGCACTCTCACAAAGCATCTGAAAACAGTGACGATACAGCTTTAGTTCTTCAGATCATAGCTATTTTTGTGTCTATCATTGCCGTAATTATTGTGATTTTTGTGCTAATAGCTGTAGTTAAAAGCAAGAAAGCGCGAAATCTTGCGCTCGCTAAGCAAGCTTCTGCACAAGCTAATCAACAGTATGCAAATAATGCAAATTCTGTGAATAGTGCGAATGGCGACAGTACTTTGTCAAATCTAGTGCGTGATCAAGAAACTACAGTAATGTCACCAATTAATAATTCTCAATATTCTCAATCAGACAATATGCAATCTGATGGTACTCAGTGGAAATAATGGTGTGACGAAAATGGTTCGTAATAGTATAAAGAAATTATCTCGCGCTTTGTTGGTGGGCGTGTGCTTGTGTGGCATGATGGTTGGAACTCCAGCGGCTTTTGCTGACAATGGCGGTGACACAACTGCTGTAAGCGGAAAGAAATCTTCTAAAGATTTTACCGCCATAAAAGAAGCCAATTTTGAAGCGTGTACGGCTGCTAGATTGGATCGTACTGCTTCGCAACCTGCGGCTGATAATAAAGCTGTAATCTGCCACGCGTATAAAGGTCACACTGACGTTTTTGCAACTTTCTTTGATGCTGCAAACCAGCGTATGGTATTAGGCACCTTGGGTGATGCATTTGAAAGTAAAGATCATGATGGCACTCGTTACGATACGAATCGACTTATTTTTGAAGTCGGTTCTAAAAACATCATGCAGCTTTCCAAAGATGAGGACAATCCGGTAATAAAAGAAATCTACGCAACAACTCGCGAAGGTGTAGTCTGGTTCTTTGATCAGTCGGGAGCTGGGGAAACTGGTGCATTATGGCCAGGTTTAGATACTAGACCGTTATATACGGGAGCTGGTTCTACTTCAGTTGATCCAACAGTCAAACTGTCATTAACTGGCATAGAAGCACCACACAACGGCGAAGTTTTTATGTACATTCGCAGCGGTGAGGAATATGAGAAAATGCTTGGCTCTGCTGACGGATGGCCGAAAGATGTTGACATTGCTGATACTAACGGCAAGCATTCGCACATGTATTGGTCTTTTAACCGTCCTGGCGTGTACAAGTTAAAAATGAAGGCTACTGCTACCATTGGTGGCAAGGAACAAAGTTCTGAGCAGACTTATACATTCCATGTAACTAATCATGATGTAACAGCTGGGGATTTTGCTGATTATGACGGCGCGTCTTTTGACGGTGACGAAGACGACGAAGATTCTGATGATAATGACGATTCTCAAAGTGAGGATCACAGCATTAATGTGCAACAAAGCAACGGATCTTTCTTCATTAACGGTAACAACAACACTGTTTATGTGACTCCATGGCCTGGAGCAAAAATGCAACAACAAGGATTTGCTGGAAGTAATAACGGTGGTCTTTTTAATGCAGAACATAACACTAAAAGCGGAAAGCAAGATACTAAAAAGCAGCAATCTGTTGTGACAAAGTTCAAAGACATCAAGGGTGACAAACTTGTTATAGACCACGGTCACGTTGATATTGCTGTATATACTGGCGATTCAAATAAAGTTGATATGGCTGTGCAAGAAGATGTGACAGGAAGCCACGTATTTAGAGACCCAGACACAGTTGTATTCGCGGTTGGTGATGCTGGTAAAACTAACGGCGTGTATCGTATACCGCAAACACAAATTGATGGTGTGCCATGGATGGGTTGGAATAATCAGTCTATGAATCCGCATAAGCCAACTCAATTGAGCCTAACAGGAGTTGAAGGTCCTGGAAACGTACGCGTTTGGATGTTTGGAGGTTTGGGCGGCGGAGATAAAGAGATCTTCTCCACTCAAGGAGCAACAGATTATACAATACCTGCAAATACGCATGCTCATGCAAATTGGGATTTCGACGAACCAGGATATTACACATTGCAATTCCAAGCTTCTGACGGAAATTCTACAGTAACTCGCAATATTCATGTTGCTGTTGGTGTTGATCCACAAGAAACGCCAATGGGGTATGCTGACGGTCGCGAAGATAATGGAAAAAAGGATCCACGAGGCAGAAAAGGTGATCCTTTTGTACCTTATAATCCACCAAAACCTGCTGATCCTTCTCGTTTTGGCGGAAATCCTTTTGTTGGTGGTCGTGGTTTAGGATTGAACAATTCACACTCTGGAAAACAATTACCAAGAAAAGCTAAAAAGCATAAAGGTCTTGTTTCAAAAATTAGTAACAAGAGGCTCGCTAAAAGTTTGTACCGACAGAAATTGAACGATAATGACGATGTTGCGAAGTCTGAAGCAAAAGGTGTAAAAGGATTATTTAAGCGAAATCCTTTACTTGCTTATTCGCTTCTTGCTGGTGGAATTATTGCTGTGCTTGGCGTTTTGGGTGCAGGGATTTGGTATCTCTACAATCGCGGACTTATTAACTTCAACTGGCTGTTGCGCTATTAGTAGTAGGAGTGTGTGAGGGTGATTCATAGGCCCAGAAGAGTAAAGCAAACTTTGTTTTCTTCGATTGGTGCAATTGCAGTCGTCGCGCTTATTTTGCCGCTTTCTGCTTGTGGTAGTGTTAACGGGAATCGTGCAGGACATCGCGATGGTCGCATTAATGTAGTTACAACTACAGGCGTTTTGCGTGATATGGTGGCGAATGTAGCAGGGGATGCTGCAAATGTGAGTTCAATCGTACCTGATAATGCAGATCCGCACTCTTACGAGCCACGATTGCGTTCAATTCGAGACGTTGTGTATGCGGATGTGGCTTTTAGTAATTACATGATGCTTGAGGAGCATGGTGTTATTACTGCTTTAGACGCAAATTTGCGAAAAGGCGTGCCAAATGTGCAACTTGCTGAAGAAAGCGTGAAACATGCGGCGGATATTATTCCAATGGTCGAAGATGTGTCGTTGGACACTATTTGGCTTGGTCTTGCTACAGAACGCATGGCTGCGCAAGTTGGAGCAGAAGCTGCAACTGTGAAATCTGCAACTGTGAAATCTTCTGAAGAATCGCAAAATTCTAAATCTTCTGAAGAATCGCAATCTTCTACATCTTCGCAGTCTTCACAATCAAACGCGCCTTCAACAGTAACAAAAGAAGGACGCGCAACCGTAATAAAGCCAAACGCATACAACATGAAGCGCTCTGACAGAATCCGCTTAACTGCAACAAAAGTAAAAGGACCTGGAGCATTATTCGCTTACCTTACAGGCACTTTTGGAAGCGTAGAAACTTACGTAAATTCAGCGAACGGAATTAGCGACGAAGATCACGTGGACTTGCCGGCGGATGCGCACACGCATTTAAGCTGGGCTTTTAGCAAGTCGGGAGTGTATACGCTTGATTGGCATGCGGATATTTTGGATGCTCAAGGTACAAGAGTTGCAAGTTTAGGTAATACAAGAATGCGTTTTGCTGTTGGCGTAAATGCGCAGAAAGTAGCGAAAAAGCGAAGAGCTCGCGTGGTTTTGAATAAAGGTCATGCCGATTTAGCATACGATTTGGCGTCGCACGGGTTTATGTACCGAGTGGATACTTTGCAAGAAAAGCGCTCTGCTGCGCCAAAACGTGTGTACTACAATCCGCAAGATGTGGTTGTGGAAGTTCCAACTAACGCGCTGAAAGAAATTCCTGCAGAGCAGGGGTATCGTTTCTTAGGTGCTGCTCGCGAAAAGTTGTATCAGCTTCCGCAGGCTGTTTTAGGAAAACACGTTCACGGAGATATTGATCCGCATTTATGGCAGTCAGTAAAAAACGGAATTGCTTATGTGCGAACAATAGCAGATAGACTTTGCGAAGTCGACCCTAAAAATGCTCGTAAATATCGCGCAAATGCGGATCGTTATATTAACAAGCTTCTCGATGTAGACGCGTATATGCGCAAAAAAGTTGCATCAATTCCAAAAGAGCGCCGCAATTTGGTCACAACGCACGACGCTTTTGCATACTTAGGTAAAGCTTATGGCGTAAATATTGCAGGATTTGTAACAATTAACCCTTCAAGCGAGCCAAGCGTGCAAGATAGGCGTAGGCTTTCGCAAATTTTGCGCGACTTGGAAATTCCTGCAGTGTTTTTGGAGCCGAATTTGATTTCGCGCTCGTCTGTGCTTAAAGAGCTTGCAGCCGAAGCACATGTGAAAGTTTGCCCAATTTATGGTGACGCTTTCGACGCGAAGGTTAGAACTTACGTGGATATGATGCGAGCTAACGCGGATTCTTTAGCGAAATGTTTGAAGTGATAGCGAAGTGATAGCGAAGTGATAGCGAAGTGGATGGGATTTATGAATAAAAATATTAGCGAAAATAGTACTGTTATTAACGCGCAAAACTTGAGTGTAAGCTACGCAAATCGAGCTGTTGTAAAAGACGTTTCTTTTACTATCAATAGTGGCGAATTCGTTGGGTTACTGGGTGCGAACGGCGCTGGGAAAACAACGCTTTTCCGCGCAATTATGGGGCTGATTCCGCACGCTGGAAAACTAGAAGTTAAAGCTCCTAGCGCAGAAGGCGATAGTGTAAATTCGCGCGTATCTTACGTTGGTTACGTGCCGCAAAGACATGATATTGCGTGGGATTTTCCGCTTTCTGTTTTAGATGTGGTGATGATGGGCAGGATTCGCCACATTGGCTACGTTCGTCGCGCAAAAAAAGAAGATTACGAAATTGCGCTTGCCTCGCTTCACCGCACAGGAATGGCTGATTTTCGAGACCGAACAATTGGGGAGCTTTCCGGCGGCCAGCGTCAGCGCGTGCTGGTTGCGCGAGCGCTTGCCGGAGAGCCGCGTTTGCTTCTGTTAGATGAACCATTTACTGGTCTTGATATGCCAACTCAGGAGTTACTTACGAGCCTGTTTTTGGATTTAGCAAAGTCTGGAGAGGCAATTCTTATGAGCTCTCACGACATAATTGGCTCGATTAACTCATGCTCAAGAATCATGCTTTTTGATGGCACTATTGTTGGAGACGACGAGCCGCAAAATTTGACCGCGGAGAAGTGGGTGCAAACTTTCCATGTAGCGCCTGAAAATCCGCTTATTAAAGCAGTTGAGCAAGTAATAGGGAAAAAATAGAGGTGGAAAAATAAATGTTATCTCCAATCGAATTTATACAAGACTTAAGCAATCCGGACCTTTGGTTTTTGCTAAAAGCGCTTATTGTGGCATGCCTTTCTAGCGTAATTTGCGGCGTAGTCGGATGCTATGTAGTGCTTAGAGGAATGGCGTTTATTGGAGATGCTGTAGCGCACTCCGTGTTTCCAGGCCTCGCAATCGCCTTCGTATTGCAAGGTAATCTGCTTCTTGGTGGCGCGTTAGCAGGAGTCGCAACCGCGCTAATAGTATCTATTTTTAGCCAAAATCGAAGGCTTCGCGAAGACTCGTTTATTGGAGTATTTTTCGTATCTGCTTTCGCGCTCGGAATCGTAATAATATCAAAAGCTTCGGGCTACGCCGGCTCTTTGGAATCCTTCTTATTTGGCTCAATTACAGGCATTCCGGACTCCGATATTGCTGTTGTAGCTGTTACAGGGCTGATTATTTTGACGCTTTTGAGCATGTTCTACAAAGAGCTTGTGTGTGTGTCGATGGATCGCGAAACTTCGCGCGCAATGGGATTGCCAGTGGCATGGCTAGATGGAATGCTGTATGTGCTGGTGGCGATTGCAGTAGTTGTTTCCGTACAAATTATTGGAAACGTGCTTGTGCTTGCACTTCTGGTGACACCTGCTGCAACCGCAAGACTGCTTACAGATAGGCTGCCTATAATGATGATTTTGGCGCCGGTTATTGGCTGCGCGTCGTCGATTGTGGGCATGTATATTTCTTGGAGCTTTGATACTGCAACAGGCGGCACGATTGTGCTTGTTGCAACGGTGCTTTTTGTGCTTTCGTGGGTTTGCTCGCCTAAGCATGGGCTGATTTCAAAGGCGCTGGTAAAAACAAAAGGTTAAGAAAGCAGGTTTAGCGCAGGTTTATAGTGTGCGGCACAATAGACGTATGGTATCTAAAGGAAAACCTTCGCCTAGAAGCGCAGTTAAACCGCTCAGTGATGAGCAAGTAGAACGCTTAGCGCGCGCACACAAGTTAGTTGATCCTACTTATTACTACCCAACTGGCGCGCGGACGCCAAACACGGCAGAAATCAACGCGCAAAATCCTAAAGCCGCTGAAAGGTTGCTTGAAGGAACGTCGCGCGTATTGCGTTCGCGTTGCAAAGTAAAGGCGTGGGGATTAGAAAACGTGCCAGAAGAAGGCGTGTTTATTACCGCTTGCACGCACGTTACAATGTTTGACGTTTTTATACCAATGACAGCGCTATTCCACCAAGGTCGTAGACCTCGTTACATGGCAAAAGCAGAACTAGCGCACTGGCCAATCTTAGGAAAATGGTTCCAGCTAGTAGGTATGCAGTCGGTTCCGCGCAGAAGTGGAAAAGCGCGCGAAATTGAGGAAGAATCAATCAAAATCCTCACGAACGGAAGACCTTTAAGCATTTGGCCAGAAGGCACTTTAACGCGCGATCCTAAAAAATGGCCTATGAGCATGAAGCCTGGAATTGGAATTATTGCGCTCGAAGCTTCGCGCAGACTAGGACATCAGATTCCGCTATTTTGCGCGGTTGTGTGGGGTGCTGCAAGCATTAACCACTGGTGGCCTTGGCCGAAGAAAAACGTTGTAATGTGCTACGATACTCAGCTTGATTATTCCGACTTGCTGCAGGGAAGCGAAAATTGGGGAGAATTGCCTCCAATGGAATCTGCCGAAGAGCTTGCTCGTCGCGTGCGAGTGCGCATGACGCAAATTATGGAAGAGATTCGCGGCGAAAAAGCTCCTGCTGGATACTTTGATTACAGGCAGATGAAACGCGTTACGGAAGAATAAAAAATATACGGAAGAATAAAATAAAGTATCTTTTTAAAATCCCGTAAAGCGGCGTGTGTAGTATTAAGTAATAGTGTGATTATAAGTCAAAATTGAGCTGCAAATTAGCTTGCGAAATGCGCGAAACTATAACGCAGCCCACGAAACTTCAAACCGAAAGGCAGGACGTAAACATGAACGTTACGGTGTTGGGTGCTGGTGCTTGGGGAACTGCGTTTGGTCAAGTGCTTGCGGACGCAGGAAATCAAGTGACGATGTGGGCAATAGAGCCGGAAATCGTTGAAGGAATTCGCGACCATCATCATAACGGCGTGCGCTTGCCAAGCGTAGAAAAACTTCCAGAAAACATGACCGCAACTGGGGATCGAGCGGAAGCTGTTGCGAACGCGGATATTGTAGTTGTGGCTATTGCGGCACAATTTGCTCGCGTTGCCTTAGCAGAATTCGTGGGTTTGATTCCACAAAACGCGATTGTTGTTTCGCTTATGAAAGGCATTGAGCGCACAACCGGCAAGCGTATGGATGAAGTCGTGTGCGAAGCATTGAACTTGCCGCGTAACCGTTTCGCTGCACTTTCCGGACCAAACTTAAGCAAGGAAGTAGCCTCTCGCCATCCGGCTGCAGCAGTAGTTGCTTGCGTAGAAAAGTCTCAGGCAGAAGTAGTTGCAAAAGCTTGCTCAAACAGCTACTTTAAGGCGTTTGTGTCAACCGACGTAATCGGCGTAGAAATGTGCGGCTCGCTTAAAAACGTGGTTGCGCTCGCAGTTGGCATGGCTCGAGGCGCAGGATACGGCGAAAACACGGCGGCTATGATCGAAACTCGCGGTTTGGCAGAATTGACGGCTTTGGGCGTTGCAGAAGGCGCAGATTCGCGCACTTTTGCAGGTCTTGCAGGCTTTGGCGATTTAGTTGCAACTTGTGGATCACCATTAAGCCGCAACTACACTTTCGGTGCAAATCTTGGAAAAGGCATGAGCGTTGAAGAAGCAACCGCTGTGAGCAATGGTGTTGCGGAAGGCGTGCCAACTACAAGCGCAGTTGTGGCAATGGGCAAGAGATTAGGCGTTGCAACTCCGCTCGCAAGCGCAATGGCTCGCGTGCTTGAAGAAGGAATTTCCTGCCAAGAAATGCTCGCAATGCTTTTTGACGACGATGTTTGCGAAGAGTAAGTAGCTTTTGCGAAAAGTAGCGCGCGTAAATAATCGTAAATAATCGTAAATAATTAAAATAATCAAAAATAAAATATATAAAGGAAAAAAATGACGAAAAAGCGTGTAGTGTTCTTGTATGGCGGTAAAGCAGACGAACATTCGATTTCTTGCATATCGGCTGCTGGAGTACTCAGTGCTGTAGACGAAAGTCGATTCGAGATTGTACGTATTGCAATCACAAAGCAAGGCGAGTGGATTGTTGGCGGAGAAGATCCTCGTAACTTCCACATGGAAGAAGGAGAGCTTCCGGTAATAACAAAAACTGCTGAAACGCGCGATGTTGTGCTAGACCCAGCTAAAGGCGCAGACGGATTTTTGGTGCGAGAAGCAGACGGCACGCTTACAAGTTTGGGTCATATTGACGCAGTGTTTCCGGTTCTTCACGGGCCAAACGGCGAAGATGGCACTTTGCAAGGCTTGCTAGAAATGATGCAAGTTCCATACGTTGGTTGCGGAGTTTTAGCCTCGGCTGCGTGCATGGATAAGTATTACGCGAAGCAACTTTTTAAGGCTGCCGGAATTAATGTTGCTCCTGGAATCGCACTGGATGCGCGAAAGTTTGCAAGCGATGCGGCGAACAATTTTGATGCGTATGCAAACGAAATTCTTGCGCAAGTTGAAGCTGCAAAACTAGAGTATCCGCTTTTTGTAAAGCCAAGCCGTGCAGGATCTAGTTTTGGAGTTACAAAAGTTGAATCGCGCGATGCTAAAGCTTTAGCAGATGCAGTTTTTGAGGCTTCAAAGCACGATTGGCGAGTATTGATAGAGCAAGGAATTGACGCGCGAGAAATTGAGTGCGCGGTTCTTGCCGCTCGCGACGGCGAAGAGCCTCAGGCGAGCTGGCCTGGAGAAGTTGTGCTAGACAAGCGTCAGGCTGGTGAAGATCAGTTCTACGATTTTGACAGTAAATACATGGATTCTGCAGCTTCGCATATTGAAGTTCCGGCCGATCTTCCGGAAGAAACTTTGCAGCGCGTTCGCAAAACAGCGCTTGCAGCATTCAAGGCGGCAGATGGAAGAGGATTAAGTCGAGTGGATTCTTTCGTAACTAAAGATGGCCGCGTAATTCTTAACGAGATCAACACAATGCCTGGATTTACGCCAATTTCCATGTATCCAAAAGCCTGGGAAGCAACCGGAATAAGCTATAGCGATTTAATCACAAAGCTTATTGAAGGCGTTCTGAAATAATTTAATCAACTGTAAAACAGCAACAAAAACAGCAACAAAAGCAGAAGCAAAAACAGCAACAAAAGCAGAAACAAAAAGGAATAAGTATGCAAGATTTGCAAAATTCATGGCGCGACGACACTTATTTGTTAGCGCGCAAACGTCAAGGAACTATTGGCATGTCTTTATGCGTATTCCTAGTAGTTTGGATTGCTGTTGCCTATGTTCTTGGAGTTCTTTATTCGCAGTTTGTGCCTAAGAGCATGCTAAGCGACTCTCTTAACACATTACTTGTGTCGGATATTTCGCAGTATTTAGTCGCTTTGCCAATAGCAATGCTTATTATGCGCACTGTTCCTGCTGCAAAAACTCGACAATTCTCTATGAAATTTAGCCAATTTGGCGGCTTCTTTGCTGTGTGCATACCGATTATGTACATTGGTAATATAGTTGGCATTTTCCTAGCAACAGTTCTTAGCGGCGGAAAAGCAGAAAATCGCGTCTCAGACACTATTGCAGCGGGAAATATGTGGGAAACCTTCATATTTGTGGTAATTCTTGCGCCAATTGTGGAAGAATGGCTTTTTAGAAAACAGTTGCTTTCTCGTTTGCGCGTGTATGGAGAAAAGCGAGCTATTGTATTTTCTGCACTTGCTTTCGCGCTTTTCCATATGAACGTGTTCCAATTCTTCTACGCATTTGGACTTGGACTTGTTTTTGGCTACATTTATATTCGTACGTCCAAATTGAGCTACAGCATATTCCTTCATATGATTGTGAATTTCCAAGGAAGCATAGTTGCAATGTGGTTGGAAAAGCAGCTGGTTGATGCAAGCGGAAATATGATTGACGTAGAAAAGATGTCGCGTCAGGAATTAACTAGCCTACCAACCGGTTTTATTCTAGCTGGAATTTATGGGATGTTTATGATTGCCATGCTTATAGTAGGCGTGGTTTTGCTAGTTCGCCGCCGCAAGTATCTTGTATTCTTCAATGCTCCGCAAGAACTTCCGAATAAAGCTGGCAACAAAGCATTGTACGGAACTGTTGGAGTAATAGCGTTTTTGATTATTTCAATACTTCTTAATTTGCTAATGTTATTTGTGTAAAAGCGAGTAAAAAATAATCGCATAAAAATAAAATATAAAATAAATCAACGAAGGAGGCGAAAGTTATGCAAAGCAATCAGTCGACTAAAACTATTCGCGTAGGTCTACTTGGGGCTGGAACTGTTGGGTCTCAAACAGCGCGACTAATAGTTGAACAGTTCAATGAGCTTAAGAAGCGAACTGGTGCTGAAATTGAGCTTGCAGCAGTTGCGTGCTTACGCCCGGAAGAAGTTGATGCGCCTTGGATTAAGCGCGATTTGCTAACTACAGACACCGCCTCTTTATGTACTCGCGAAGACATTGATATTATAGTCGAGCTTATTGGCGGACTTGAGCCGGCGCATACTTTTGTAAAAAGCGCGCTGAGTCACGGAAAATCTGTTGTAACAGCTAATAAAGCGCTTCTTGCAAAGTTTGGTCCGGAATTATACGAATGTGCTGAAAGTCATGGAGTTGACTTGTACTTTGAGGCGGCAGTGGCAGGCGCGATCCCTATTCTTCGTCCGCTTCGAGAGTCTCTTATTGGTGACGAAATTACGCAAATTTTTGGCATAGTAAACGGCACTACAAACTATATTCTTGACGAAATGACAGTGCGAGGACTTGATTTTGATTCGGCTTTGCGCGCAGCTCAAGAAAAAGGCTACGCGGAAGCGGATCCAACCGGAGATGTTGAAGGATTCGACGCTGCAAATAAGGCTGCTATTCTTGCAACTCTTGCATTCCAAATGCCAGTAAGTATTGACGACGTTTCTGTTGAGGGAATTAGCGCGATTACGGCTGAAGATATTGCGGCAGCGAGCGTGGAAAAGCGCGTGATTAAGCTTCTTGCGGCAGTTGAGAGGCACTGCGACGACGATGGCGACGGCGAGCCAAACTCGTATGGAGGAGTAAGCGTTAGTGTGTATCCGGCGCTTGTTGGTGCGGAACATCCTTTGGCATCGGTTCATGGCAGTTTTAACGCTGTATTTGTTAAGGCTCAAGCTGCAGACGACTTAATGTTCTACGGACGCGGTGCCGGCGGCGCTCCAACAGCAAGCGCTGTTGTTGGAGATGTTGTTAGTGCGGCTCGAAATCTTGTGCGCGGATGCTCCGGTTTTGGCGTGCCAATGTACAACAAGTACGTGCCAGCTTCTAGTGAACAGACTAGGGCAGATTTTGTGATTCGTTGCAATATGGAAGATACTTCTTTGGCTTTGCGCGGCGAAGTTATGGATGTTTTTGCAGATTATGGCGTTAAGGCTGAGCGTTTGGCTTCGGCTTGTGAAGCGCAATACGCGCAGGCTGAAGGGGAGTCGGATTGCCCACAGTGCGGTCTTGGCGGGCCTGGAAGTATGCGCGTTCTTGTGCGCGAATGTTCTAAAACTACTGTGCAATCTATTTGTAAGGATTTGCAAGATTTAGATTTTGTGTTGGGCAAGCCGCTTGCTTTGCGAATTATTAAGTAAACGCTCTAACGAAAAAGGTGCGAAATGAAACCAGTATGCAACAGCGTGTCAGTTAGAGTTCCAGCAACCAGCGCAAATCTTGGATCTGGGTTTGATACTGCAGGAATTGCGTTTGATTATGCGGATTCTTTAGTTTTTACTCTGGATGATAATCAGTCTAAAAATTCGCTTGATTCGCTTGATTATGCTGGAAACGTGCGCGTAATTATTCACGGCGAAGGCGAGGATACGCTTCAAAAAGATGAAACGCACTTAGTTGTATCAACTTTTCGCAAAGCTTGCAAAATTTTTGGTTTACCAAACTTACGGTTTACTTTAGAAGCGCATAATCAGATTCCGCAAGCGCGCGGTATGGGGTCTTCCGCAGAGGCGATTGTGGCTGCTGTTGCTGCTGCTTGGACTTTTGCGCACGAAGGCGAGCTTAATCGCGAAGCAATTTTTGAAATTGCGGCCTCAATTGAAGGCCATCCAGATAACGTAGCTCCTGCGGTTTTTGGTGGTTTGACGATGAGCTGGAAGCTTGATGCTGGGGAAGGCAAAGGTTCTGTGCGCGTGGCTGGAGATTGCGAAGCTCCGCTTTCTACCGGTTTTCATACTGTACGATACAAAGTTTCGCAAGATATTTCTGTGTCGGTATTCGTTCCTAATTTTGAGCTTTCTACAGAGCTTGCTAGGCGCGCGCTTCCAGCAAAAGTACCGTATGGTGACGCAATATTTAACGTATCGCGCGCTGCAATTCTTCCGGTTGCATTTGGTGAGTTAAATAGCGATTCTGAAAATGAATTAGGTGCAGTAAAATCTAATATTTCTCGAAATGCGTTACTTTTTGCGGCGACCCAAGATGCTCTTCATCAACCGTATCGTGCAAATCTTATGAAAGATTCATGGAAGCTGGTTGAAGCGTTGCGCGAGGCTGGTTTTGCGGCAGCAATTTCGGGAGCAGGATCGTGCGTTGCTGTATTTTATGCAGGAGATGCCGAGTATAAAAAGAGTGCTGCTCAAAAAATCGACGCAATTGCAAAGCCGTGGCTTTCGCGCGATGGCTGGCGTGTGCTTCACGTGCCGGTTGATTCTGAGGGTGTAGAAATAACTCGCGAATAGATTGTGCGAAGGATAAAAGGAAGAGTAAAGTATGGCAGTTACGTTGATTTTGGCTTCAAAGTCGCCTGCGCGTAGAGCTGTTTTGGCGGCGGCTGGCGTAATCCCTGTGATTCACGAAAGTGAAGTGGATGAGCCGGCGGCGTTGCAAGACGCGGCTAGTGAGCGCGGAACAAGCGTTGAAGAGTTGAGCGCTGAGCAGCGCGTTTCGATTTTGGCTCGCGCGAAGGCTTCTGCAGTGTACAATTCGTGGAAGTGTGTGGCAGATGCAGCTGCTTCGGCTAGTGGCGATTTGATTGTGGGGTATCCGCTGGAAGCAGAAGTTGCTGAAACTACGGGAGCTGCGAAAACTACTAGTAATGCTTTAGCAAGTGACTGCCAAGCAGATGTAACGCATAACGTAGATACCGCGCAAACTCGTGACTTTTCAGGCGTAACTGTGCCTACAAAAACTTTCGATATTCACAATTTTGATCATCTAAATAAATCTTCTAAAAATTGCAACAGCGTACTGATTGTTGGATGCGATTCCATGTTCTTGCTCGATGGCGAATGCTACGGCAAGCCGCACACGCCCGAAATTGCTTTTGAGAGAATCAAGAATATGAGTGGCAAAACAGGGCAACTGTGGACTGGTCACTGCTTAATCGACGCAAAAACCGGCAAAATCGTGTGCAAAACAAGTCATGCAAGCGTAACTTTTTCGCAAATGAGTGACGCGGAAATTCGCGCGTACGTAGAAACTGGCGAACCGCTGGAAGTGGCAGGATCCTTTACGCTAGAAGGTTTTGGCGGAGCTTTTATTGAGGGGATTCAGGGAGATCCTCATGGTGTTCTTGGAATCAGCTTGCCGCTGCTTCGCAATATGGTTGCCGAGCTTGGGTACGCGTGGCCGGATTTGTGGAATAAGAATACTCTTGAGGAAGATTGCGCGAAGAACGATCCAGCTTCCGTAGAAGTGCCTAAAGAAAACGTGCATCAGCCAGGAGACGGATGGATTATGTGCGATTGTGGTCGTAGGCATTGGGGTCATAATGGTGCTGCTGGCGTGCTGCTTGCTAGGCGAGATGAGGCCACTGGGCGCGTGACGCACGTTGTGATGCAGCATCGCGCGCTTTGGAGCGCTGAAGGTGGCACGTGGGGGATTCCTGGCGGCGCAATTTCCGACGGTGAAAGCGCAATTGAGGGAGCATTGCGCGAGTCGTTTGAAGAAGCGAACATAACGTCTCAAGATATTGATGTTGTTGGAGCGTATTGCGAAAGCCACGGAAACTGGCGTTATACAACGGTTTTTGCGTTTGAAAAGCCAGGGCATAGGGTTGAGCCGTGCGCGCACGACGACGAGAGTATGGAAATTAAGTGGGTGCCGATTGACGACGTGCCGAAGTTGAAGCTGCTTACGGCGATGCGCACGGATTGGCCGTCTTTCCGCGCTCGTCTCGATTCGCTGAGTCGCTAAAACGTAACCCCTATTTTGTGTTAAATATAAATCGCGCGATACCCTTGATTTCGTGAAGATTTAGAGAAATAATACCTTGATTTTCGTGAAAATCCAGCATATTTTTACCCTTGATTTCGTGAAATCCATATAGCAAAACAGTAGTGTTTTCAATGGTTTTGTGTTAATTAATAAATACTTTTATATGTCGCCCGCGTTTGTTTCTTTTTGCTCATGTTAGTAATTTGTGGCTTAAACAGTGTGCATTTAAGAGAAGAATCTGTGAGTGAATGTACTATTTTCGAGTAATTAGGAGTCGTGAGTGATGGGGACTGGCTACTGGCGTGTTGTGTAGGCGACCTGTTATGCTTTAAACATCATGACCGGTTCCGCTCGAAAGAGTCCAGGGCCGGTTTTCTTTATGTGAGGTTAGCGTGTCTGAAAAGCCAACGAAGACGTTTAAGACGTATGACCAGCAAATTGAGCTTCTGAAGAGTCGCGGAATGAAAATACGGGATGAGTCTCGTGCTGCTGATCTTATCAAAAATATTAATTATTATCGCTTATCTGGGTATTGGTATCCGTTTAGGAAATTATTGCCCGGTGAGGATGTTGCGAGAAGAAGTGACACTTTTAGAAGCGATGCAGATTTTGATGATGTGATTAGGATATATAACTTTGATCAATCTCTTCGTACTTGTGTGTTTGCATGTATGGCTCCGATTGAGACGGCATTGAGAGCATCGCTTGGTCATCAACTTGGGAAGACTGATCCGCTTATACATCTCAAAGAAGATTTGTTGGAAGCAAGTAGTAAAGAGTATGAGCTATGGAGAGAAAAATATAACCGAACTCTGCAGGATTCAAGGGATGATTTTGTTAAGCATCATAAGCTGTATTACAGCGGGAAGCTTCCTATATGGGTTGCTACAGAAATGCTAGATTGGGGTTCTCTATCTTATTTGTATGGATTCTCCCCAATAAATGATCAGAACGCTATTGCTGATGAGTTTGGTTTAACAGCTGTAGAGATGAAGAGTTGGTTGAAATCGCTCAATCTTCTTCGTAATAGGGCAGCGCACCACGGTCGTATGTTTAATAACGTTTTTTCTGCGCCTAGAAAGCCGCGTACTGCTAAGCAGGTTGGCCAAGTTATGGAAGCGAATGTGGATTCTGTTGATCGTTGTTTCGTTGAGCTAACTCTTGTTCAATATTTTTTGCTGAAGACTGGAATTGGAAATCTGAGGTTACTTCCATCTGTTTTGAGAGGCTATCCAAATATTGAGTGTCTTCCGATTAGTGTTACAGGTGCTCCTTTCGATTGGCAAGATTTTGAACTATGGAGTTATTAGCTTTATATACACTAATTTTTTTTTTAAGCTGCTGATTTCCCAGCTTTCCTGGTACGAAGCAGATTTATGCTGATGCTTTGAATGGTAAGTTTAGTCCTGCTGCTAAGGCTTCTGCTAAGGCTGAAGATGCGGCGGCTCTAGATATTTGCCTTAAGGTAGCTGCAATCTGGAAATAGGTTTTCTATTTTTAATGGTTTGATGGTGTGCTAGTTTGAGCAAAGTTTGTGTAAAAAATGACGTGCGTTTTGTGTGAAAATCTTGATTTTGCTTAGGGGGGGGGTATATTACCCACCGTATACATTATTTTTAGTTTATAGAAGTCGAAATTTCGTTTAAGCTTAATGCGATTTTTGGCTCTTAGATTCTCCCACGTTATTCGTGAAGAGAAAGAATAGAGGATGAGTTATGTTAAATAAGAAAGCGATTGCTGCTTTCGCTGCCGCTGCAACGCTGGTTTCTGGACTAGCGCTTGCTGTGCCTGCGGCTTCTACTGTGTTTGCTGTGCAATCACAATCTTCTACAAATCCAAGCACGAATGTGCAACAGAATGATGGCGCTATTAGTGATGCAGATTTTGAGAAGGCTCAAGCTGAAGCCGATAAGAAGGCTGAGAATACGTTTTCGTTGAAGCAGAAGGCAGAAGATAATGTTAAAGCCTTGCAGGAAAAGGTTAAGAATGCTACTGGTGACGATAAGCTAAAGCTTCAAGAACAGTTGGATAATGCTCAAAAGATTGCCGACGCTTTCAAAGTGTTGAACGATAAGGCTGTGAGCTTGGTTAGAGCTTATGCTAATGCGGAAAAAATTCGCAATTCTGTTAAGGATATTGAAGCTGATGTTAAAAACACTCAAGCCAGGCTTGACAAATTAACAAAGAACTCGGCAGCATACAATAATGCGGCTGAAGAGCTTAAAGGGCTTCAGGGACAGCTTAAAACCGTGCCGGATCTCCTAAAAGAGGCTAATGAGGGTATTACTAAGGCTAAGGAAGAACTCGTAAAGCAGGAAAAGCAAACTAAGGAACTTCAACAAGAGCATGAGACTCCGGAGCATAAGAATCCGGAGCATAAGAATCCGGAGGTGGCTCCAGAGCATAAGAATCCCGAGCATAAGACTCCGGAGCATGAGAATCCGGAGGTGGCTCCGGAGCATGAGAATCCGGAGGTGGCTCCGGAGCATAAGAATCCAGCTCCAAAGCCGGTGACTCCTGTGACGCCTCATCGTGATAACCCATCGGTTACCCCGTCTGTTACGCCATCGGATGACACTCCATCTGTAACAACTCCATCTGCTGATGTTCCATCTGCAACGACTACGTCGTCTGCTCCTGCATCAACTCCTGCTGCGACGACTCCACATGCTGGTATTCCTGCTGCTCCAGCTTCTGTTGCTGACTTGTTGCCAGGGTTGAAGGGCATGCTTACGGTTGGCGCTAATAATGTTGCCGTTGCTGGCGCTGTTAACAGAGTGACTTTGAACATTTCTAACAACCAGACGGTCATTGATTGGTTGAATAGTAATCATCACGACCGTGCTTATGCGTTCATTTACTCTAGCCCACGTCTTCTTAAGGGTGTTAATGGTGCTGATTATATGACTGTTACTCGCACGACTAATGGTAAGCTTCAGTTTGATGTCATGTTCCCAGCTGGCTATTCTGGCAAGCATACGGTTGTTTTTGTTGATGATAAGGGCAATCAGCTTGGTTGGACGAATATTACTGTAACGAATGGTACTGCTGCTCAGGGTGAAGGATTGCCTAAGACTGGCGTTGGTATTGCTTTGATTGTTTTGACTGCTAGCGTTTTGGCTGGTGCTGGTGCAGCGTTCCGTAAGATTCGTAGCTAATACCGCTTGTATTTAGTGCTGAATGGTGCTGAATACAGTAGAGACTAATATAAAAAGGCCTTTGTGCGTAATGCGTGCAAGGGACTTTTTATATTCTTGGATTGCGCGTGATTGCGCTTGGAGCGAGAATTAGTTACCCCAAAATGGCGGCGATTACAGCTATGCAAATCGGGCTGGTAACTGTGGAAAACAGTATTCCGTCGCGAGCGAAACTTAAGCCAACGTTGTATCTAGCAGCATAATTGTAAACGTTTTGGCCTGTTGGAAGCGCGGCTAACACAACGCACGCGTACAAAGTCGCCCCGCGAAAACCCATCACAAAGTAAGCCAGCAAAAACGCAATAATTGGCATAATCAAATTCTTCAGCACTGCAACCGTTGCAATCGCAGCGCGATTTGAATTCTTCTGCAAAGGTCTACTTCCGTAAAGCGACATGCCGAAAGCCATCAAAATCATAGGAACTGCAGAATCGCCAATCATTTTAATAGGATCGTATAAAAAATTCGGCACAGGAAAATATCCGACTTTAGCTGAAATTGCAGAAATCACAATTCCGCCAAGAGATCCAATTAAAAGCGGCTGCTTCAAAGGCTGCTGAGCAATACGCTTAAGCGAGAATTTGCCGGTAGTCGTGATGTCAAGAACCGTCAAGCCAACAGGAGTAAAAACGGCCTGTTGCATAACCAAAATTGGCGCTACGAGTGCAGGATTTCCAAGAATATAAGTTGCAACCGGCAATCCAATATTATTGGAATTTAAGTAAAGCGAATTAAGCGCGCCAATTGTGCAGTCGGCTGCAGGAAGGTGGAAAAATATGCGGTTAAGCAGTACGAACGCAAGTCCAACAATCATTGCAGAAAAGAATGCAACAAAAATTGAAGAATGAAAAATCTCAAAAATAGGCTCTTTAGAAAGAATTGCGAACATTAAGCAAGGGCTGGAAACGAAGAAACTTACTCGATTTAGCACCATTTGAGCTTGAGAGCCGCCAATGTGAAGGCGAGCGGTAATATAGCCGGCAAGAATCACAATGCCAATTACGCAAAAGCCTTGCATAGCGCTGATTAAGCCCATTTCCTGCCTCCAAAGGGTATCCAAAATAGTATCCCAAATAGTATTTCCAAATAGTAAGTAGTGCGCAAATATATTCGCACAAACCTCTGCTGCAACTATAGGAGCGATACGCAACTTTTGTGCGTGCGCAACGATTTGTATTAGTGCAGATAGTAGCGCGCGCGTGGTTTTGCTGCTTTTGGCTTAAAAGTAACGTTGTAAATTTTAATATTCAGTAAATTGGATATTTGACTCGGCAATATGGCATACTAGAGAGCGGTGGCACTGCAAGCCGCCAGGCGATTGATGGCGTCGATCCCCTCGTGAGTGTTTTCCGAGGCTGGCGTCCGCCGTCGCGCAATTAGACTTTGTAGAGAGCTTTGGGGTGGCTCGTGTGCGTGCGTGTTCATCTTAAAGCCAGGGATGCGAGGCGATTGCAGCGTTTCGTGAGGAGCATAGTGCCCAGAATAATGAGAGAACGCTTCAATGAATCTGAAGCTGAAAATAGTATAACTGTGTCTAAAAATCCGGTTGCGGCTAAAGACGCTAAAAATGTTAAAGATGCTAAAGATGTGTCGTTTGTTGGCGCGTCTACTACAGGTATAACTGCTGGTTCTGCTGGTTCTGCTGGTTCTGCTGGAGTTGTGCGTCGTCGCCGCGGTCGTCGTGTGACGCGTGGTGCTGGTGCCGCCGGCGAAGCAATGGAATTGAAGGTAGAAGAGTCGAGCGCGAAGATTTTTAATAGCGGCGTTGATAGCGGCGATAATAATCGCAACAATGCCAGCACTAATGCCAGCACTAGTGCCAGCGCTAATAGTCGCACTAATAACGTTAAAAGTCGTGCAGAAAGCCATGTTGACAGCAAGGTTGACAGCAACGTCGACAGTCATGCTGACAGCCACACGTCATCTCGCCCTATTACTTCTTTGCTGTTCCAAGAGCCTGTTTTGCCTGCTCATGTTAATAGTGGGAATGAAAGCGAACGTTTGCGCGCAGATTCCAGCGATGATTCCCGTGCAGATTCGCGTTCGTCTTCTCGTTCGTCTTCTCGTTCGTCTTCTCGCGCGGATTTGCGTCATGATTCGCGCGCAAATTCTCGTGAGGATGCACGTTCTGATTCTCAATCGGATTTTGAAGACGAATCTGAAAACAGTGCGAATGAGCGTCAAAGCCGTCGCAATAATCGTAATCGCAATGAATCTTCTCAAAAAAGCCAACGTTCTCGCCGCTCGCGTCGTCTGAATGCGGTTGAGCGTCGAGCTGCTGCCGAAGTCGAGCAAATTGAAGAGGATCTTGCGTACGACGATATTGTTTATGCGCCTATTGATACTCAAATCGATGAAACTCTTGATGTTAGCGATATTTTAGATAGCGACGATCGCAACGATGGTAGCGACAGCAGTGATCGCAGTGATCGCAACGACCGCAGAAACAGAGGAAATCTTCGCAATCGAAGGAATCGCGGCAATAGCGATGACCGCAGCGACAGCAGTGACAATCGCAGCGACCGCGGCGACATTCGAGATGATAATCAAGACAGTAATGATGATGGTCAAGATGATGATCAGGATGCTGGCTTGCGTCGTCGCCGTCGTATTCGCGACTCGTCAAGCAGCATTTTTGATGAAGATGACGATGAGGGAATGATAACGCGTCGTCGTCGCCGTCGTCGTTCTTCGCGCGAAAATCTTGACGAAGTACCTCAGGAAGATCGCGATTTAATCCCAGATCCAGAAGAACTTCGCGCTCAAGACGAAGAAGAAACGCTGTACACGCGTCGTCGCCGTCGTCGCCGCTCTAAGTCTTCGGATGATTCCGCAGCTTCGTCGCAATCGCAGTCTTCGCAGTCGTCGTTGTCTTCCTCGGATGATTCATTTGCTTCTTCCCGCTTAAGTAGCGACGATTTATCTTCTAGGCGCTCTCGCAAGCAGCAGTATATTGACGAAATTACGGATATTGAGGGCTCTACTAGGCTTGAAGCAAAGCGCCAGCGTCGTCGAGACAATCGCCGCGAGCGCAGCCGTCAAAACTTAATTATGGAGCAGGATTTCCTTGCTCGTCGCGAAAATGTTGATCGTTTGATGGTGGTTCGCGAGCGCGATCGTCACACGCAAATTTCCGTTATTGAAGACAATATTCTTGTTGAACACTACGTTTCCGATATTCAAGAAGTTGCAACCGTTGGCAATATTTATCTTGGTCGTATTCAAAACGTGCTTCCAAGCATGGAAGCTGCGTTTGTGGATATTGGTCAGGCTCGAAATGGCGTGCTTTATGCTGGCGAAGTCAACTGGGATATGACGCGTTTGGAAGGCCAGCCTCGCAGAATTGAGCTTGCTTTTAAGTCCGGAGATCCTGTGCTTGTTCAGGTTACTAAGGATCCGATTGGCCACAAGGGTGCTCGACTAACTTCGCAAGTAACTCTTGCTGGTCGTTTCCTTGTGCTTGTTCCTTCTGGCGGAATGACGGGCGTAAGTCGCAAGCTTTCAGATCGTGAGCGCTCGCGTTTGCGCGCTATTGTTTCTAAGATTGCTCCAAAAGATATGGGCATTATTATCCGTACTGCTGCTGAGGGTGCAAGCGAAGAGGCAATTCAAAAGGATCTTGAATCGCTTGTTAAGCAGTGGGATCGCATTGAGGCAAAGCGCGAGGAGTATTTGCACGGCAAGCGTCCTAAGCTGCTTCAAGGCGAGCCGGATGTGGCTATTCGTGTTGTTCGAGATATTTTTAACGATGACTTCCAGAAGCTTATTGTTGAAGGCGATGGCGTACACCAGCGTATTAACGAATATCTTGAAATGATGGCACCTGATTTGTTGAGCAAGGTTGAGTATTGGGATCCTGCTGAGCATGAAGGGAAAGATATTTTCGACAAGTGGCAGATTGATAGCCAGCTGCGCAAGGGTATGGAGCGTCAAGTTTACTTGCAGTCGGGCGGATCGATTGTTATTGATCGAACTGAAGCTATGACTACGATTGACGTTAATACTGGTCGTTTTATTGGACGCGGTAAGTCTTTGGAAGAAACGGTTACTCGCTGTAATTTGGAAGCTTCCGAAGAAATTGCGCGACAGTTGCGTTTGCGCGATATTGGCGGCATGGTAATGATTGATTACGTTGACATGGTTATGCCAGCCAACCGTGATTTGGTGTTGCGAAGACTGCTTGAGTGCTTGGCGCGCGATAGAACTAAGCATCAGGTTGCTGAAGTTACTTCGCTTGGTCTTGTGCAAATGACGCGTAAGCGTGTTGGACAGGGCTTAGTTGAAGCCTTCTCGGAGGAATGCCCAACGTGCAAGGGTCGTGGATTTATTCTGCACGACGAACCGACGGTTTCTTCAGAATATGCCGACCCTTATGCGCTTAAGGGTGGCGATCCGTTTGTGAAAACGAACAAGTATGGTCATGGAACTTCTACTGTTGCTCCAGAGCCTCAAAAGCAGCAGGGTTCTAGTGCTGAAGTGCGTGCTAAGCTTGCGCGTATTGCTGCAGCGTCCGCAATTAGTGAATCTATAGAATCCGCTGAAAATGCTGAAAATGCTGAAAATGCTGGAAATGTAGAATCTGCGGAAAGTGTGGAAAATGCGGAAGTAATTGAAACTAAAGAAACTGCTAATTTCGCAGAAAATGCGGAATCTACCGAATCTGTAGAATCTACCGAATCTACTGAACCTGCAAAAACTGAAGAATATACGGAATATACAGAATATAGAGAGCCTACGGAGTATTAATAATCTTAAGGATAATCTATTAAGTATATGCCTTGAGTACAATATTGAATATTGTCTGCATTGCCCAATGAAACTAACCACTTGACGTTAGTACATGGGTGGGTGTATTTTTGATAGTCGGTGTCTTGCCGCGCGCATTTTGCTGTGCGCAAGACAGAAGTAAGCTTTCAATTGAGCTAAGGAACGAATTATGTACGCGATTGTGAAGGCCGGTGGCCATCAAGAGAAGGTCGAGGTTGGCGACGCCATTCTCGTGAACCGTCTCGATGCGAAGAAGGGCGATACCGTGGAATTCCCGGTCGCGCTCGTTGTTGACGGTGCTAAGGTGACCTTAAGCGCCAAGGATCTTGCTAAGATCACGGTGAAGGCAGAAGTCTTGAACGACGAAGCCAAGGGCCCAAAGATTAGCATTATGAAGTTTAAGAACAAGACTGGTGTGGCTCGTCGCAAGGGTCATCGCCAGAAGTTGACTCTCGTCAAGATCACGGCCATCGCCTGATTGACGGTGTTATAAACCTGAAAGGACAGTGAGATGGCACATAAGAAGGGTGCGTCTAGCTCGCGCAACGGTCGCGACTCGCAAGCGCAATATCTTGGTGTGAAGAAGTT
>NZ_ADES01000016.1 GCF_000263595.1 Gardnerella vaginalis 1500E | reverse complement strand
CAGGGGCGCCAAGGCGAGCGTATCCGCCGTGACCGTAGTAGGAGTCGCGCAATTCATACTGCAGAATAAAGCTTTTATCTCCGTTGGTCCAAAGATCGCGGCGATTTGCTTTCTTGCTTACTTTCCAGCCGTCTCCAACATCTTGCGAAGAATTTGCGCTGGTGTTTGTAATCGTGTTACCAAACTCAGAAACGCCATTGATTTCGCCGCCATCAGCCATTCCAAATGCGTTCAAATCAACGCGACCATCAATGCCGTTCACACTGCCGCTTGACGTATACTGCCATCCGCGCAAAGCTGTAGAAATAGGGAAACCTACGCGAGAACCGTAGCTAGCAACCCAGCTTGTGCGCTCGTGAATATACTGAGAATTTAATGGTCCTCTCAAATAATTCGTATAAGAGTAAACGCCGAGCTTATGGTAGCCTGCAGAAACTAACTGATTCCACCAGGAAGCAACAATATCCTGGTAAACGTATGGGGATGTTGGTGGTCTATGACCGCTCCAGCTCCACCTTTCCAAGTCGTAGTAAACAGGGTAAGTCAAATCTTCAGGATCTACTCCAGCGCCCTTCAAAAGATTGACAACATCCGCACCTTCAGCTGCACCATCTTCCGGCTTTTCTGCGTAAGAATACATGTAAATGCCAAATGGAATACCAAGACGCTTGCACTCGCTAATATTGCGCAAAGCCTGCTTATCGTAGCCATTATCCCAACCGTAGCTAATGCGAATAATCGCGCCGTCTATGCCAGAAGCTTTTACAGCATCCCAATCAATTTCTTTTTGATGCTCAGAAACGTCAATAACACCTTTGGCGTTTTTAACGAATGCGTCGCCGTTTCCGTCAATAAAAGTAGGTGAGCCATCGGAATCTTCCCAATGAGCGCCATATTCATTTTCAGAATGAGATGTTTGACGCACAACGCCAGAAGCATGAGGTTGCACTATAGGATTTGCAACATTATTTTTCAAAGAGCCAGTAGGCAATGAGGTCTGTTTAGGTGCTACAACGTTCATAGTAAATGCGGTAGCAATTGAAGCTAATCCAGCTAATACACGCACGATAATCTGTCCCACGAGTCCTCCAGACATGTTTTTTACGTGTTTATCTGCTACTACCATAGCAACAGCACCATAAAATTGGCGCAAAATCAACAGAAATGTCGTTTTTAATTTCTCTACGTGACTTTAGATTCTTGTACTAGACTATACTGTCTACTTGTAAATACAGTTTCTGGAGATTGTTAGATTATGAATACTTCGTTAAACAGCGCGCGTGAAAGTGTGCCAATTTTGTACATTGTTGTACCTTGCTTTAACGAGGAAGAAGGTCTTTCTAAAACGGCGACGGTTCTTCAAAATAAGATGACTAATCTTATGGATCAGAAACTTATTCATTCGTACAGTCGCGTAATTTTTGTTGACGATGGTTCAAAAGATTCTACTTGGAATTTAATCGCCTCATTTAATCGCAAAAATCCTTCACTTTTTGGCGGTGTAAAGCTTGCGCATAATCGCGGCCACCAAAATGCGCTGTATGCGGGTCTTATGTATGCACGCGAGCAAGGTTGTGATGCAGCAATTTCTATGGATTCCGATTTGCAAGATGATGTAAACGCTGTTGATGAAATGCTTAAAAAGTTTGCGCAAGATGGTTGCGAAATTGTTTACGGCGTTCGCTCTTCGCGCAAAAAAGACACTTGGTTTAAGCGCAATACGGCCTTGGCTTTTTATAAGATTTTCGCCTCAATGGGTGCAGAAGTTGTGCCAAACCATGCGGATTACCGTTTAATGAGTTCGATTGCGTTGGAAGCTCTTTCTGAGTACAGCGAAGTCAACTTATTCTTGCGCGGAATTGTGCCAATGCTCGGTTTTAAAACCGGAAAAGTTTATTACGAGCGTGGAGTAAGAACGGCTGGCGTTTCTAAATATCCTTTGAAAAAGATGATTTCCTTTGCTTTAGAGGGAATTACATCGTTTTCTGTTAAGCCGCTGAAATTAGTTACGTATATGGGCTTGCTTTCTATTGTTATTGGTTTTGCAATGTTTATTTACGTAATTGCGTCGCTGTTTACTAATCACACTGCTGTTGGTTGGTCTTCGCTTATGTGCTCAATATGGTTTATTGGCGGATTCCTTATGATTTCTATGGGTATTCTTGGAAGTTATATTGGCAAGATTTATTTGGAATCGAAGCATCGTCCGCGCTACTATATTGAGCAATCTTTGTAAATATAATATAAATATAATTTTGTAAATACGATTTTTGTAAATACGATTTTTATAAATAATCTTTGTAAAGGCACTTTGTAAAAGTAATCTTTTAAAGGGGTTTGAAAGTATGGTTAAGTGTTTGCAGAATATAAGCGTAATGCTTGGGCGCTTTTTTAGTACTGCCGCACTTTGGTGCGCTGCAGTATTTTTCAGCGCATTATCCTTGCTTAATCTAGTTATTTCAGCTCATCTTTTACCAGGTGACTACACTCTTGAATTTTTATGGTTCCAGGCTCCATTCGTAATTGCTATAAGCGCAGCAATATTCTTTATTATTGCGTTTTTACGAAAACGTGAGCTTATTAATAAGTTGCGTATACGCTACGTTGCGGTCGCTGTTTTTGCTTATGTTTTTGTGGCAGGTTTAATTTGGGTACATGTTACTCACGCGTGGCCGGAGTGGGATCCAGCATACCTGTTTAGTGCAGCGCAATATTATGCAGATCCTAATAGAACTCCTGTGGTTTGTGGAGTTGACACTTCGGAATTATCTTGGATTGTGTGCCCGGGCGGCTACTTGACGCGCTTCCCATTCCAATTCCCACTTCTTTGCCTTATGCGATTTTTGGTAATCGTTTTTGGTCCTAACGCATACACGGCGTTTGAAGTTTTGAACGTATTATGTGCGGCTATTACTGGCGTTCTTATTGCGTACTACGTGAATTTATTATTCCGCAATAAAAATGTGACGATTCTTTCTTTGCTTTTTTACGCAGCATTTTTGCCTATGATTTTTTACGCGACTTTTGCTTACGGCAATACACTTTGCTTGCCTTTTGTGTTTGGAGCGCTTATTTTTCACGCAAAAAATATTCGTGGCGGCAGTTGGCGTGATGCAATGCAATCGTTGATCTGCATATTCTTTGCAATATTACTTAAGTCTACTATGGTTTATTGCTTACTTGGCATGATTGTTGTGTGGATTGTGTCTGCTTTGCGTTCTAAAAAGTGGGAGCATGCTGTTTGCGTGTTGCTTGCAATCGCGTTCTTTGCTTTAAGTAATGTTGCTGTGGCAAGTTCAGCTGCTTCTTTCGACCATAATGCAAAAGATGGTTTGCCTTCTACAGTTTGGCTTGCAATGGCAACGGATCCTGCCAGAAAAGGCGGTCCAAATAATCCTGGCTGGTATAATGGGTACCCAACTAGCTTTGATGTTGCAAGCTACAATAAAGAGACTATAAAGAAGGAATCTACGGAATTTTTACAAAATAATCTTAAGCATTTTGCAAATAATCCATCCGATTTACTTAGTTTCTTTACTAAAAAGTTTGCGGGAGAGTGGCTTGAACCAACTTACGAATCTTTGCTTGCAAGCAGTTGGAAGTGGAATGGTCCGTACAGGCAGATTTTAATCGATCGCAAAATGAATCCTGCTTTGCGCTCGC
>NZ_ADES01000015.1 GCF_000263595.1 Gardnerella vaginalis 1500E | reverse complement strand
CTTCGCGCTAATTAAATTTTGCATCTCTGGGTTTTTTGATTTATAAATAAAAACTTCCATTGTGCTATTAATCTCATCATCATGAGAAGAATCCTCAGCAAAAGTTCTTAAGTCTTGTTTTTGCTTGTTCAATTCTGGGATTTGACTATAATCTGTATCATAAATTTTTTTATTGTCTTGCTGATAGTAATATTCATTTTGTAAGACTGTATAATTAAGTTGCGGATGTTTTAATTTATAAAATAGCATCCTTTTGATTTTCTGAAAATCTCCTTTTCCACCGTTACTAGCATACGTATCATTCGTAGCATTTTCGTTTTTTGAATATTTCCCTGTGGCTTTATCGGTTTTTCCTGGAGATTGTTTATGATGATCCATACATAAGGACCATTCTGAATCTGTTGTCCCATTTTCACTTATAACTTTTCTATGCTGACTAGCATCATATGCCTGATAAGTCTTATCAGTTTCACTTGCACTTGCACTTGCACTCACATTTAATGGAGCCATGCTTATAAGCATGACCACCGCCAGTAATAGGATCATCCATTTTTTTATTATTCTTGCTGTCATATTTATTCACCCCGCATTTTCATGTTGATGGCAACTAAAGTA
>NZ_ADES01000014.1 GCF_000263595.1 Gardnerella vaginalis 1500E | reverse complement strand
CCGCTGCTGCTGATGATGATAATACCTTATATGTTCCTGAAACTGCTGAAGCTCTTGCTGAGCGTTTGAATAAGGAGAAGGCAGATAAGGCTAAGGCTGACGAGAATGATAAGTATGAGCATTCTCCTTATGGCAACAAGGACATGGATTACAAGAAGTGCGTGAAGCTTTACGGTGAAGATGATATCGCTTGCAAAGCTGTGGCTGACTATCTCAAGCGTCATGGTCAGAAGGTTGATGACAAGGGTGCTGATAAGAAGGCCGATAAGAAGGCTGACAAGAAGTCTGATAAGAAGGCTGCTCCATTGGCTAAGACCGGTGCTGCTGTAGCTTTGGCTGCTGTTGCTGCTTCCGTGCTTGCTGGCATGGGTGCTGCTCTTCGCAAGATCCGTCACTAAGCTTTTAACACGTTAATTCGTGTTGATTGTTTAATGGTTTGTTTGTGAGCGTGCTGTATGTGAGTATGGTGCGCTCACTTGTTAAATCTTTCACTCAACGTGCTGCGATAGCTTTATGTTCTTGTGGCGGGTTTGCTTTCGGGCTTTTGCATGATTCTACTGTTTTGCCAAATCTCTTTCTTTACAGTGTGATTATGTGCGGTTTGTTAGTGTAACTGTTGAGTGTAGGCCGGTTTTGTTTATTAGGGAAAACGATCCGGTTTTGTTAAAGGGCTTGGGTTTGGCACTGTAGGGGTGCTATCTCCAAGCCTTTCTTCGTATGTAGATTCTTTTTTAGTGTAAGCGACCAAAACTGCTCGGCGGTGAGTAGTTTATGTCGGCTACGCAAGAAAATTCGACTAAAACGACTCAGCTGTGAGTAGTTTATGTCGGCTACGCAAGAAAATCCGACCAAAACGACTCAGTTGTGAGTAGTTTGTGTCGTTTTTTAGTCAGATTCCGACCTAAACAGCGCAAGGGTGAGTAGTTTGAGTCGCTTTTGCGGAAGATTTCAGGTTATTTCCCAAATTGTGTATTTGTGCATAACTTTTATCCAAATCCTACCTTTTAACCACAATACTAAAAAAATATTTACGCAAATCTTTTCTAAAGTCATAGTTGATGTCATGAGCGCTTACTTTAGTGCTCAATGCAAATAGAAAATTATGCTCATAATTCGCTATTGCATTAAGGGTTGGGTTAAAGGAGATTTTTATGGAAACATATTTGGGGAAGCATACTAGTTTTAGTTGTGCGAATAAATTGCGAAACCTCATGAAACAAAAAAATATTCGCAAAATGTTGGCATTGTTTACTTCCGCGGTACTAGTTCCTTCGGTACTTTGTTCGCAAATTGCTATGGGATCTGTCAATAATTTAACGGGTTATTATTACAAAAAGTCGAATACTGTTGAATGGTTAAGTGAAAAGATTGGAAGGCTAAGACTTGGTCCTGTTAGGGATAATTGGGAAGGCCGAAAGAATGCTTTTTATTGCATGGAATCTTCCGTGTTTGTAGATTACAAAGGCGAATTTAAGCAGATGAATGGTGAAGATTATCGTATTGCTGCAAATATTATTAAAACACACAACAATAATGACGATGATTTAACTCAGGCTGCTTTGGCGTTTATGGTGCATAATCATTTTGATATTAATCAGAACAGATGGAAGGAGGCTGTTGAAAACGGATTTATAGGCGTTGAAACAGAAACTTTAAGGAATAAGGCAGATGAGTTGTGGCAACAGGGTGTTAAAGAAACTCCGGTTAAGGCTGTGCTAAAAAATGATTACACTAAGGGCAAGCGCGTTGGTGTAATGCATATTAGTCTGCAAAATTCCAATGGAGATTCTTTAGGCGGAGTACCTATTAAAGTAAAATCCTCAAATAATCTTATTAAATTTGCTAACGGATCTGAGTCTTTTGAAGGAAAATCTAAAAAAGAAGGTTTAGATATTACTTGGAACGCACTTGATGCTGGAAACGCTCGAATTGAAGTTTCTTTTAATGCGCCAAAAGCTGAACGTTTATTCTCTCCAGATGGTCAAGATGTGATGAAAGCTTTTGAGAATACGTGGTATCCGCAAGATTTTTCTTTTGGTGTAGAAAAAACTTTCCAGCCGTTGCTTAAGTCGAAAATATCAAAGCATGAGCTGCGTGCAGGAGAGCAGGTAGATAGTACTGTAACTAGCGGTGTTGCGGGAAATGATTCCTGGCCAGAAAATGTTCATCTTCGCGCGCAAGGCTACTATTTTGTAGGTTCTGCTGAAGATATTTTGCATATTCAACAGCGAAATAGTGGTGAATCTGCTAAAGAGTACTTGAATCGCATGCGCTCTATGCCTAATTTACGTCAAGTTGCTGCGGCTAAAGCTAATTTCTCTAATTCTGGAGAAACTATAACTGCACTAGCAAAACGTGCTAATGGAGATATTACAGCATCTGATCTTGATAAAGCAGAAGCTTATAAAGTAAATGATTTAGAAGCAGGTTTGTTTGGCACATGGGTTTGGATTATTTCTCGCGATTCTCAGAATAAATCTGACCGAGAGTTTTTGAAAGATGATGTTGTGCAGCTGTTTGGTTCTACCGACACTACGGCTGTTCATCAAGCAACTGTAAGTTCAGATATTGTTGCTAAGCAGCAAACTGTTGGGCTTAATACGGAAATTGTTAATGAGATTACTGTAAGAGGTCTTCCTGAAACTTACGGATCTTTTAAGGGGAATAACAGTTACGGCTTTAATGAAGATAAAAAAGCGCATATTCGCGTTTGGTGGGCTGGTGCAGGTAGTGAAAATCCTACTAAAAAAGATAACGAAAATTATATGCCTGGATCTAAAGGCGAGCCGTCTTATCAAGAGCCAAAAGAAGATAGTCATCATCGTTTGATTGCTAAGTGGGATGTTCCTGCAGTTAATGGCGTGTACAAGATTGGCAACGGAAATATTACGCTTAGGCCTATTGCTGGAACTGATAGGTCTACTACTGAGCCGAAAGTTTTGGAAAATAACGTGCATATTCGTGCTGATAAGAATAGTGCTTCGGGATGGTATGTGTTTGTGTACGATTTTCCTGGATCTTCGCGCGCTGTAGCTTATAAATCGGCGTACGACAATTTGTGGAGCCGCACGTATGTGGAACCAACTGCTTTGGTTCATCCTGTATCTGTGACAACTAGAGTTAGTGACGATAAAGTGCAGGTTGGAGAAAAGTTCCATGACAATGCTCGTATTACCGGTGATGTTCCAAAGGGAAGTTACGTAGTATTTAGCGCATATGCGTATGGTGATGATAATGCTAACGATAAGTCCAAGTCTTCTTCGCTAAAGTCTAATGCAGAAGAAAAAGGAAAGGCAAAAGAAAAGGCAAAGGTAAAAGCAACTGATGCGTCTCATGCTTCACCGGCTGCTAGCTCTGTAACATCTGCGCAAAGCGATGAGATTATGCCTGAATCGCGTGTAAATATTACGGATAAGCAATCTGAAGATAGCAAGAAATCTCCGATTACCGTTAAATCTGCGGATATTACTTTGAACCACGACGGAATTGTTTACTGGAAGGCGGAAGTTTTCGATGCTCAAGGTCATCCTTTAGCTACTCATGTTTTGGGTGTAGAGGGTGAAACTGTGCAGGTAATGGATAATTCTGCGCGTTCTTATGGAGACCAGAATCAGAATGATCAAGCTGATTTTGAGAATCAAGGCGACAATGGCGAAAACGACAAAAGTGGTAAAGGCGGTGCAGGCGGTAAGTCTGATGCAAATTCAAATTATCCAATTGATCTAAAGAATTTTGGTTTTGCGGATGGCAATAATGGGAATAATGATAAGAGTGGAAAAAGTAATACACAGTCTACTCCGAACAATTTGGATGAATTGTCGGATAACAGATTAGATAAAGATGATAGTGATGAAATAACAAATACGAACCCATCTTCACTGGCTGTTACTGGCGTTTCGGGTGCGACTGTAATGCTTCTTTCGCTAACAACGCTAACATTCGCTAGTGGAATGTTTCTAGGGAGATTTGTTGCTGTAATTCCTAGACACGGACGCAAATTCGACAATGCACGTCACGGTGGTGCTCGCCAATTGAAACGTAGATTGGTATAGTACTTATTTCTAGGAATATTCGGAATTTGGCGCGTTAATCTTATGTATATTTTCAAAAAATATGATTAGCGCGTCAAATTTTTGTTGTAATTACTTTACAATTTGCGCATAATATGATTAGTATGTCAACTTGTACTATGTTGAATATGACGTTATAACATGTAGGTTAGTGTGTTTTATAGAAGAGGAAGCAGAAATGAAAGATTATGATATTGATAAAAATAAACTGTTAGTACGCCTGCATAGAGTGCAAGGGCAGCTTAATGCTATCAATACTATGATTGAGAAAGATGCTGAATGCAAAGATGTTCTTATGCAACTTTCTGCTGCAACAGCTGCATTGCATTCTTTAGCTGTATTGACTGCGCGTGAGCATGTCAATAGTGATATACATCGTGCTGTTGAAACAGGCACTGTTGAAAGCGCAAAGCAAGCAATGGAAGATGTTACTGAGATTATTGATCGTTTGCTTCGCTACGAAAAGGCATAATATATAGTGCAAGATTCGCATACTGTTTCGCATACTGCTTCGCATACTGTTTTGCGCACAGTTCAAGAAGATTCTTCTAATCCTGCGCATGATTCGTTTGTTGAGAAAAAATCAGAATTTATTGGCAATATTTGTCATGTAACAACTCTTGATGAAGCTCTGGATTTTGTGCAGTCGGTTAAAGCTGCGAATCCTAAAGCGCGTCACGTTGCGTATGCTGCTATCTGCGGAATGCGTGGAGAGCAATTATGCGAACGAATGAGCGATGACGGCGAGCCTGCTTCAACAGCGGGAAAACCAATACTTGATGTTTTACGCTCAGCGAATTTAACCGATTGCGTAATAACAGTAACGCGCTACTTTGGCGGTATTTTACTTGGCTCGGGCGGATTAACACGCGCTTATGCTAGGTCTGCAAGTATGGCAGTCGCAGCAGCAAAAATCGTAGATATTGTTTCTTGCATTAGTTTTGCTTGCAATCTTAAATATCAGCAATTGCGCATGTTGCAGCATATAGTCAGTCAAGTAGAAGGCGTAATTGACAGCGAAAATTATGGGGCCAATATTACTCTAAATATTTCCGTACCAACTTATAAATCGGAAGAATTTCTTTTGCTAGTTCGAAATGCTTTTTCTGGAAGTGTTGTTCCTGAAGTGTTGTGCCGAAAGCAGATGGTACTCTAAGTAATAAGCTAATCGACATAAAGCGTTAAAGGTGATTTTATGAGTACGAATAATCAAGAGCAGTCAAATAATGATGCAGAATATGAGCCTTTAACCGCAGTATATGAGCATTTGCGCCATAGTGAGGATTCTGCAGAACTTCACGAATTTGCTAGACGTAAGTTGCCAGATAGGTCTGATCAAGCAGCGTTTTCTAGGGCTACTTCTTTACTAGAAGCTGTTGCTGGGAACGCAAATACTCCAGAAGAAGACAGAATCTACTTAGCTACTTCAATGCCTTTTCCAAATATATTAGTGAAACTTTCAGAAGATTGCGCAGATGATGTTCGTCTTGCTGTTGCTGAAAATCACGATGCTAAAAATTGGTTAGTTGGAAGACTCACAAAAGATTCTTGCCCTAAGGTTCGCGATGCTGCATTGTGCAATCCAAAAGCATCTTGGAAAATGCGTTTAGAAGGCGCGCAAGTAGATGGCGTAAGTGCGAAAACATTGCAATATCTTGCATCTCTTGGAGTGAATATAGAAGAAAACGCTCCAAGCGTATTGGCAACTATGGTGCGTAGAGCAGTTGCGCTAAATCCTGGAGTTCCGCAAAATGTTTTGCAAACTTTGTGTGACGACAAGTCGGAAGACGTGGCTTTGGCGGCGCGTGGTCGTTGCTCTCGCGAATAATGGGAAACATGAATAATAATACAACAGAAGAAGTGACAGAAGCGTCGCCACTGCATCGCCTAGCAGAATTAATGGGCGTAGGTGTGCGTTACGTTGGTTCCGACAATAAAGAATATGAAATCCAAGATAATGTATTGGTGTCTGTTTTAGCCGCATTAGGCGTAGATGCTTCTAGCGATGCTGCAATAGAAAAATCTACGCAAGATGTTTTAGCTTACCGTCACGGACGTATTGTTGCTCCAACGGTTTTGCATACTGTTGGCAAGTGCGATGAAGTAACTGTGAATACTGGAATTCTCGAGTATCCAGTGGCAACTATCACGTTGGAAAACGGCGAAGAGTATGAGGGTGAACTAGAAATCGTACCTAACGATAACACCACTGCATACCCAGTAAATGGCAAGTTTGTAGCTACGTCTTTAATTAAAATTCCTGAAGATTTGCCAATGGGCTACCACACTTTGCGAGTAACTGTTGGAGAGCGTCAAGAAGAAGCAACACTTATTAGTGCTCCAGAAAGCATAACTACACTTGATTCCCTTGAAGCAAACGGTGAGCAGCTTTGGGGATGGATGGCTCAGCTTTATTCAATTCGTTCTTCAAAGTCTTGGGGTGTTGGCGATTTTGCAGATTTAGCAACTCTTCTTGCTGAAGCTAAGAAAAAAACTGGCGCTGACTTTGTGTTAATTAACCCAATGCATGCAGGTGAGCCTGTGACTCCACTTACACCATCTCCGTACTTGCCAGTTGCTAGAGGAATGGTAAACGTAACGTATATTCGTCCAGAAAGTATTCCTGAGTACGAAACGTTAAACGATAAAACTCGAAAAGAAGTCGAAAAATTACATGCCCAGGTGGATCCTCTTAATAATGATGCGCAAATCATTGATAGAGATTCTATGTGGCGAGTAAAAATGCGCGCACTGTGGCTTATTTTCAAGGCTGGCATGCCAGAAAATCGCACTCGTGTTTTTGATGAGTTTAAGCAGGAAATGGGCGAGCGTCTTGAATCCTACGCAACATGGTGCTTGTGCTACGACAAGTGGGGTGCTCCAAAGGGTGACGATTGCTGGGAGAAGACTCTTACTAAGGATTCTGACCAAGTGCGCGAATTAGCTAAGCGCTTCCCAGATACTCTTGAGTTTTATCGTTGGCTTGAATGGGTTGCTTTTACTCAATTGCATGATGCTCAAGTTGCTGCACGCGAAGCTGGAATGAAAATCGGCATTATGTCAGATATGGCTGTTGGTGTGCATCCTGCAGGATCTGAAGTTTGGTGGAATCCAGAGAGATTTGCTAACGGTGCTACAGTTGGCGCTCCGCCTGATTACTTCAATCAGCAGGGTCAGGATTGGTCGCAGCCTCCACTGCATCCGTTTGAGCTTGAGCGTACCGGTTTTAAAACATACCGAGACATGGTTCATGGAATGTTTGCTTCTGCTGGTGCTGTGCGAATTGATCACATTCTTGGACTTTTCCGCTTATGGTGGATTCCAGAAGGTTCAGCTCCAAGTGGTGGTGCTTACGTTTACTACGATTCTGATATTATGCTTGGCATTTTGGCAATCGAAGCCGCTCGCGCTCACGGTGTAGTTGTTGGTGAAGATTTGGGTGTTTTGCCTGCAAATGCTTTGGATGTACTGCGCAAGAAGGCTGTGCTTGGTTGCACGGTTGAATGGTTCGAGGTGCAAGATGGCGAATTCCGTTCTCCAGATAAGTGGCGCGAGATGACACTTGCTTCTGTAAATACCCACGATATGCCTCCTGCTGCTGGTTATTTGCGCTATGAGCAGGTTAATATTCGTGAGCGTTTGCACTTGCTTACGGGTTCTGTTGAAGAATTCCGCGCTGGAGCTGAAGCAGAGCATCGTGCCATGATGCGAATGTTGGTGAAGGACGGTTATTTGGATGCTCAGTTGCTTGAGGATGAGGATGCTCATACTCAGGAGATTATTGAGGCATTGTACCGCGCTTTGAAGGATGCTCCTTCACGTTTGCTTGCTGCTTCTTTGGTTGATGCAGTTGGTGAGTATCGTACGCAGAATCAGCCTGGAACTAATAATGAGTACCCGAATTGGCGTATTCCGTTAGCTGATGGTGACGGCAATCCGGTGTCTTTGGATACTATGTTTGATTTGCCTCGTGTGCGCTCGCTTGCTGCGATTATGAATGCATAACATCTTGTGATTTATTTTGTTTAGCAATTTGTTGAGCAATTTGTTTTGTATTCGTCTCAGCCTTATATAAAATAGACACTTGCAAGTAGTCGCCACTTGGCGATATACTTGCAGATTGTTGTGTTTCCCTAAGGGGTCCTTCAAAGCGCTTTTCCCACTCGCCATCGAGGACTTTCAGGGAGCCCACGGATTATGAGTAACGTATTTTCTATAAACCAAGAAAATACAACGCTCGAAACACAATAGAGAAAAGGTACGATTGTGAAGACTTTCACACCGAAACCAGCAGATTTGACTCATGACTGGTACATCATCGATGCCACTGACGTGGTACTTGGTCGTTTGGCCTCTCAGGTAGCAATCTTGCTGCGTGGTAAGAATAAGCCAACGTTTGCTCCTCATGCTGATTCTGGCAATCACGTTATTATTATTAACGCTGAAAAGATTGCTTTGACTGGCAATAAGTTGAGCAAGGAACTGTATTCCCACTCTGGTCGTCCAGGCGGCCTTCGTCGTGATAGCTATGAAGAGCTTTTGGAGAAGAATCCAAAGCGTATTATCATGGCTGCTGTCAAGGGCATGCTTCCAAAGAATCGTCTTGCTAAGGTGCAGCTTGACCGCCTTCGTGTGTTCACTGGCGCTGAGCATCCGCACACTTCGCAGAAGCCACAGGTCTTCGAGATCGCTCAGGTCTCTCAGCAGGCTAAGTGAGATCAAGGAGAATAGATATGGCAGAAAATAACAACTCCGCGGTTCTTGAAAACGAAGAAGAACTGACTAGCTACACTACTGAAACTAACGCTGGTGCAGGCACCGGCACTTCCGCAATCGAGCCAGGCTACGGCACTGGTCGTCGTAAGGAAGCTGTTGCTCGTGTACGTTTGGTTCCAGGCTCTGGTAAGTGGACCATCAATGGTCGCACTTTGGAAGAGTACTTCCCATCTCGCTTATTGCAGCGCGAAGTGAATTCACCAATCGTGTTGCTCAAGCTTGAAGGCAAGTTCGACGTCGTAGTCCTCGTTGACGGCGGCGGCACTACCGGCCAGGCTGGTGCTATTCGCTTGGGTGTTGCTCGTGCATTGAATTCCATCGATCGCGATGCAAACCGTATTGCTTTGAAGAAGGCTGGCTTCTTGACTCGCGACGCTCGTGTTGTGGAACGCAAGAAGGCTGGTTTGCACAAGGCACGTCGTGCACCTCAGTTCTCGAAGCGTTAAGTTTCGCAGAATATATATTTTACAAAATGGCTTCAGGCTTTTGCTTGGGGCCATTTTTGTATATCAAAATCTAAATATCAAAATCTATATAAAAAAATAAAACGAACGTAAAAGTAAGCAAAAGTACTCAAAAAACGAACATAACTCTACCGTGCTCAATCATAAATAGCGCAACTCGCTGCAAAGATGCAAAAGTACAGTAAAACGGCTAAATTGTGACTTGTATCACATATTTACTTACTGTGAGTAACAACAGGCAAAAAAATTTGCTATTAACGTCGTTATTAACGTCGTTATTAATGCCGTTGGTAAAGATCAAGGAGGACTACTCATGGTTGAGGCACAGAATAAGGCCGAAACAGAGTCTAAAACCGTCGATGATGTTGAATTAGCAGCACAGCAAGAGGTTGATCAACTTGTTGAAAAAGCATCACATGCTTTAGATGAATTTGAAAAGCTTAATCAGCAACAAATTGATCATATTGTAGCTAAAGCATCTGTTGCAGCGCTAAATAAGCATTTGGTTCTTGCAAAAATGGCTGTTGACGAAACTGGGCGCGGTCTTGTTGAAGATAAAGCAACAAAAAACATTTTTGCATGCGAACATATTACGCATTACTTGGCAGGGCAGAAAACAGTTGGAATTATTCGCGAAGACGATGTTCTTGGAATTGACGAAATCGCTGAGCCAGTTGGTATTGTTGCAGGCGTAACTCCAGTTACAAACCCAACTTCAACAGCAATTTTTAAGTCGCTTATTGCACTAAAAACTCGCTGCCCAATTATTTTTGGATTCCATCCTTTCGCGCAAAAGTGCTCTTCTGAAGCAGCTCGAATTGTTCGTGATGCAGCGGTTGCGGCTGGAGCTCCAAAAGATTGCATTCAGTGGATTGAGCATCCTTCTATTGCTGCAACTGGCGCTTTAATGAAACATCCGAAGATTGCAACAATTCTTGCAACAGGCGGTCCTGGAATGGTAAAGGCTGCGTATTCTTCTGGAAAGCCAGCTCTTGGTGTTGGAGCTGGAAATGCTCCTGCATATGTTGACAGCGATGTTGATATTTCGCGTGCTGCAAACGATTTAATTCTTTCAAAGCATTTTGATTACGGAATGATTTGCGCAACCGAGCAGGCAATTATTGCGAATAAGGACGTATATGAGCCATTACTTCGCGAATTGAAGCGCAGGAAAGCATATTTTGTTAATGCTGATGAAAAAGCTAAGCTTGAGCAATATATGTTTGGCTGCACTGCATATTCTGGAAATACTCCAAAACTTAACTCCACTGTTCCAGGAAAATCTCCTCAATATATTGCTCACGAAGCTGGATTTGAAATTCCGGAAGATGCTGTGATTTTGGTTGCTGAGTGCAAAGAAGTTGGTGAGATGGAGCCGCTTACTATGGAAAAGCTTGCTCCTGTTCACGCAATGCTTCGCGCTGAAAATAAAGAACAAGGTTTTAAGATGTGTGAACAGATGCTTGTGCATGGAGCTGGCCACACTGCTGTAATTCACACAAATAATCAAGATCTTGTGCGCGAATATGGCGTTCGTATGCATGCTTGCAGAATTGTTTGGAATTCTCCTGGATCTCTTGGTGGCGTTGGAGATATTTATAATGCTATTGCTCCTTCGCTTACTCTTGGATGCGGATCTTACGGTGGAAATTCCGTTTCTGGCAACGTACAGGCTATAAATCTTCTTAATATTAAGCGTATTGCACGAAGGAATAATAATATGCAATGGTTCAAGATTCCGGCTAAAACTTATTTTGAGCCGAATGCTATTCGTTATTTGAGGGATATGTACGGCGTTGAGCGCGCAGTTATTGTGTGCGATAAAGTTATGGAGCAGCTTGGCGTAGTAGATAAGATTATTGATCAGCTTCGTGCTCGAGATAATCGCGTTACTTTCCGCATTATTGATTACGTTGAGCCTGAGCCAAGCGTTGAAACGGTTGAGCGTGGCGCCGCAATGATGCGTGACGAGTTCCAGCCAGACACAATTATTGCTGTTGGTGGCGGTTCTCCAATGGATGCTTCTAAGATTATGTGGCTTATGTACGAGCATCCGGAGATTTCTTTCGCTGATTTGCGCGAAAAGTTCTTCGATATTCGTAAGCGCGCATTTAAGATTCCGCCTCTTGGTGGCAAAGCTAAGCTTGTTTGCATACCAACTTCTTCCGGAACTGGATCTGAAGTTACGCCTTACGCTGTTATTACAGATCACAAGACTGGATACAAGTATCCTATTACGGATTACGCTCTGACTCCAACTGTTGCAATCGTAGATCCTGTGTTAGCTCGTACGCAGCCTCGTCGTTTGGCGTGCGATTCTGGTTTTGATGCCTTAACTCACGCTATGGAAGCTTACGTGTCTGTTTACGCGAATGATTTCACAGACGCTATGGCATTGCATGCTTCGAAACTTATTTGGGAAAATCTCAACGATTCTGTGAATTGTGAAGATTCTCAGCGCAAGGTTGAGGCGCAAGAAAAAATGCACAATGCAGCTACTATGGCTGGAATGGCATTTGGTTCCGCATTCTTAGGTATGTGTCACGCTATGGCTCATACTATTGGTGCTTTGTGCCATGTTGTACACGGACATACTAACGCAATTTTGCTGCCTTATGTTATTCGCTACAACGGTCAGATTCCGCAAGAGCCAACTAGCTGGCCAAAGTACAATCATTATATTGCGCTTGAAAGGTATCAGGAGATTGCTAAGAATCTTGGTGTAGATCCTGGTAAAACCCCTGAAGAAGGCGTGGAAAATCTTGCTCGCGCTGTTGAAGAGTATCGAAATGAAAAGCTTGGAATGGACGCCTCGTTTAAGGCTTGTGGCGTAGATGAAGAGTACTACTGGTCGATACTTGACAATATTGGCATGCGCGCTTACGAAGATCAGTGCGCTCCTGCAAATCCTCGTATTCCACAAATTGAGGATATGAAGGATATTGCGATTGCTGCGTATTATGGCGTTTCTAAAGAAGAAGGCCATCGTATACGCTTGGAGCGTGAAGCCGCATAATTTTTGCGTATTTAGTTAATAATGGCAGAAGCTAAACTAATTGTAGTTTCTGCCATTTTTTGTTGGAAAATAGCCGACACGCCCTGTTTTTAATAATCGAAGGTTGATGGTTTAATTACTTAGTTGCCTGTTTTAAGGCTCGCATATTGTAATTAAAAAAAGCGAGCGCGGAAGCAAAAACTTTGAATCGAATTTTTTTGTATGAATAGGTTTTTGATGCCGCGCACTGATGTGGAATTGCCCTAGGGGTTTATTCTCGCCGGTGCCCTTGAATTCAGGTTGGTAAACAGTAAACGAATCGCTAGAAAGGGCGGACGGCAATGGCGGGACAGAAAATCCGCATCAGGCTTAAGTCCTATGACCATGAGGTCATCGACCAATCGGCGAAGAAAATCGTCGAGACGGTGACGAACGCGGGCGCCACAGTGGTGGGTCCGGTTCCTCTGCCGACCGAGAAGAACGTGTTTGTTGTTATCCGTTCTCCTCATAAATACAAGGATTCTCGCGAGCATTTCGAGATGCGCACTCATAAGCGCCTCATTGACATCGTAGATCCAACGCCAAAGGCTGTGGATTCTTTGATGCACATTGACCTGCCTGCGGATGTAAACATCGAGATCAAGCTGTAGGAAGGGGGAGAAAATGTCGCAGAATAAGAATCGCACTGCATTGCTCGGCCGCAAGCTGGGTATGTCGCAGGTTTGGGATGAGAACGGCTTCTTCGTCCCCGTAACTCTGGTTGAAGTTGCTACTAACGTAGTTACCGCTGTAAAGACTGTAGAGTCTGACGGTTATTGCGCAGTACAGCTCGGTTATGGCCAGATTGATCCTACCAAGGTGACCAAGCCATTGGCCGGTCATTTTGCAAAGGCTGGTGTAACTCCTCGTCGTCACCTCGCTGAGGTGCGCACGGAGAACGCAGCAGATTATCAGCCAGGTCAGGAATTGACTGCTGAATTGTTCGCTGAGGGTTCTGAAGTAGATGTCACTGGCACTACCAAGGGTAAGGGCTTTGCTGGCACTATTAAGCGTTGGGGCTTCAAGTCCTATCGTCGTACTCACGGCTCGCACAAGAACGAACGTCGCCCAGGTTCTGTGGGCGCTTGCGCAACTCCAAGCCGCATTTTGAAGGGCAAGCGTATGGCTGGTCGCATGGGTCATGTGACTTCCACCGCGCTTAACCTCACCATCGTTTCTTCGGATGTCGAGAACGGCATTCTCGCTATTAAGGGCGCTATTCCAGGTCCTAAGGGCGCAATCGTTCTCGTCCGTTCGGCAGTGAAGGGAGCCTGATAATTATGGCAAACGTAACTCTGAACGTCACTGATACTAAGGGCAAGGCAAGCGGAACCGTTGAAGCTCCTGCTGAAATTTTCGGCATCTCCAACGAAGACGTTTTGGCTCACGGCCCACTGGTTCATCAGGTCGTAATCGCTCAGCTTGCTGCTGCTCGTCAGGGCACCCATGCTGTGAAGAATCGTGCTAATGTTTCCGGCGGCGGTAAGAAGCCATGGAAGCAGAAGGGCACCGGTCGTGCTCGCCAGGGTTCCATTCGTGCTCCACAGTGGGTACATGGTGGCGTTGTTCACGGTCCAGTTCCTCGTAAGTACGATCAGCGCACCCCGAAGAAGATGAAGGCAGCTGCTCTTCGTTACGTTCTTTCGGATCGTGCAAATGCTGGACGTATTGCTGTAGTTGACTTTGGTATTAAGGATGTTCCATCCACCAAGCAGGCAGTTGCAGCACTTACCCCTGTGACCAATAACCAGTTCACTACTGTTGTTCTTTCTCGTGAGAACATCAATGAGTGGATGTCTGTACGCAACATTCCAACTGTTCACGTGATCTTCGCTGATCAGCTCAACACTTACGATGTTGTTACAGCTCAGTACGTCGTCTTCTCCAAGGAAGGCTTCGAAGCCTTCGTTGCTGCTAAGACCGAGCCTGTCGTTAAGGAGGCCTGATTTAAATGGTCGCAGTCCATAACCCAGCACATGACGTAATTCTTAAGCCAGTTGTTTCTGAAAAAAGTTATGCAGCTTCTGATCGTGGCCAGTACACTTTCGTAGTGGCTCCAGATGCTAACAAGGTTCAGATCAAGCAGGCTATCGAAGAAATCTTCAAGGTCAAGGTGACAAACGTTAACACTTTGAACCGCGCTGGCAAGTTGAAGCGCTCTCGCACCGGTTTCGGCCGTCGTGTGAACCAGAAGCGCGCTATTGTCACCGTGGCTGAAGGTCAAACGATTGACATCTTTGGTAACTGAAGGCTAGCCGAGAAAAGTAAAGGAATACTATATTATGGCTATCCGCGTTTATAAGCCGACGACTGCAGGCCGTCGTAACGCTTCGGTTTCGGATTTTGCCGAGATCACGCGTTCTACGCCTGAAAAATCGTTGGTACGCAAACTCAGCAAGACTGGTGGTCGTAACTCTTACGGCCGCATGACTTCTCGCCATCGCGGCGGCGGTCACAAGCGTCAGTATCGTCTCATCGACTTCAAGCGTTGGGACAAGGATGGCGTGCCAGCAAAGGTCGCTCATATTGAGTATGACCCTAACCGTTCCGCTCGCATCGCATTGCTGCACTACGCAGATGGTGAGAAGCGCTACATTATCGCTCCTGAAGGTATTGCCCAGGGTGACGTTATTGAGACTGGTGCTCAGGCTGATATTAAGCCAGGCAACAACCTGCCTCTGAAGAATATTCCAACCGGTACTGTGGTTCACGCAATCGAGCTTCGTCCACTTGGTGGCGCAAAGATTGCTCGCTCCGCTGGTGCTGCTGTTCAGCTCGTCGCTAAGGATGGCGCTTACGCTCAGTTGCGTATGCCATCTGGCGAAATTCGTAACGTTGACGCTCGTTGCCGCGCTACGATTGGCGAAGTTGGTAATTCTGATCACGCCAACATTGAACTTGGTAAGGCTGGTCGCGCTCGTTGGCTTGGTCGTAGGCCAATAACTCGAGGCGAATCCATGAACCCTGTGGACCACCCACATGGTGGTCGTACCCGTGGTGGCAAGCCGCCAGTTTCTCCATGGGGCAAGGGCGAGGTTCGTACACGTCGTCCAAAGAAGGCTTCGAACAAGATGATTGTTCGTCGTCGCCCGAATGGTAAGAACCGCAAGTAAGGGAGTGTCGAATAGATGACTCGTAGCATCAAGAAGGGCCCTTTCGTCGACGCCCACTTGCAGAAGAAAGTCGACGAGCAAAACGACAAGGGCACGCATAACGTCATTAAGACGTGGTCGCGTCGTTCGATGATCACTCCTGATTTCATTGGACACACCTTTGCCGTACACGATGGCCGCAAGCATGTGCCGGTATTCGTTACCGAAGCCATGGTTGGTCATAAGCTCGGTGAGTTCGCCCCAACCAAGACCTTCAAGGGTCATGTGAAGGACGACAAAAAGGCACGCCGCTAAAGGAGAGTTAGGACACATGGAAGCTAAAGCAATCGCTCGTCACGTCCGCGTGACGCCGCGCAAGGCTCGCCGCATGGTCGACCTCATCCGAGGCAAGCGTGCAAGCGAAGCTATTACCATTTTGAAGTTTGCTCCTCAGGACGCATCTTTGCCGGTGCGCAAGGTTCTTGAAAGCGCGATCGCTAACGCTCGCGTGAAGGCTGAAAAAGCCGGTGAACCATTCCGTGAGCAGGACTTGGTCATCAAGGAAACCTACGTGGATGAGGGTGTAACGCTTAAGCGTTTCCGCGCTCGTGCACAGGGTCGCGCTGCGCGCATTAACAAGCGCACAAGCCATATCACCGTTATCGTCTCGCTTAAGGAAGGAGCCCGCTAAAGATGGGTCAGAAGATAAATCCTTTCGGCTATCGCCTGGGCATCACCGAGAATCATCGTTCTAAGTGGTTCTCCGACTCCAACAAGGCTGGCGAGCGTTATCGTGACTTCGTCCTTGAGGATGACAAGATTCGCAAGGAAATGAGCCATGACCTCGAGCGTGCTGGCGTATCTCGTATCGTCATCGAGCGCACTCGTGATCGCGTTCGTGTTGATATTCACACCGCTCGTCCAGGTATTATTATCGGCCGTCGTGGTGCTGAAGCTGAGCGCGTTCGTGCAAAGCTGGAGAAGCTCACAGGCAAGCAAGTACAGCTCAACATCTTTGAGGTGAAGAATGCTGCACTTGACGCTCAGTTGGTTGCTCAGGGAATTGCGGAACAGTTGACAAACCGCGTTACATTCCGTCGTGCTATGCGTAAAGCACAGCAGGATGCCATGCGCGCTGGTGCCAAGGGTATTCGTATTAAGCTCTCCGGTCGTCTTGGTGGCGCCGAAATGAGCCGTTCTGAGTTCTATCGTGAGGGTCGCGTTCCACTGCAGACCCTTCGTGCCCTTATTGATTACGGCTTCTTTGAAGCCAAGACCACTTACGGCCGTATTGGCGTTAAGGTCTGGATTTACAAGGGTGATATGACCGAGCGTGAGTTTGAAGAGCAGCAGGCTCAGCAGGGTAAGCGTGAAGGTCGTCGTGGCGATCGTCGTCCACGTCGTGGCGCACGTCCTGCTAACCAGCAGAAGGCTGCTGAAGCACAGGCTGAAAAGCCAGCTGAAGCTGCAGCTGCTGAAGCTCCTGCCGCAACGGAAACGAAGGAGTGAGCAGATGCTTATCCCAAAGAGGACTAAATATCGTAAGCAGCACCGTCCTACCCGTAGCGGCATGTCTAAGGGTGGCACCGAGATTGCTTTCGGCGATTTCGGTATTCAGGCGCTGGCTCCGGCCTACATCACTAACCGACAGATCGAGGCAGCTCGTATCGCAATGACCCGCTACATTAAGCGTGGCGGTCGTGTGTGGATTACGATCTTCCCAGATCGTCCATTAACCAAGCACCCGCTTGGTGCGCGAATGGGTTCCGGTAAGGGTGCTCCAGAATTCTGGATTGCCAACATCCACCCAGGACGCGTAATGTTCGAGATCGGTGGTGTTTCTGAGGACATCGCTCGCGAGGCTTTGCGCCGCGCTATCGATAAGCTCCCAATGAAATGCCGCGTTATTGCGCGTGAAGGCGGTGACATCTGATGCCAGTCGGAACTGCAGACTACACCATCAAGAATTTGAACGAGAAGACCAATGCTGAAATTGAAGGCTTCTTGAAGAAGTCCAAGGAAGAGCTTTTTAACTTGCGCTTCCAGGCAGCAACTGGTCAACTTGAAAACAGCGCTCGCCTCAAGGCGGTCAAGCACGACATAGCCAGGATGTATACTGTCCTGCGTGAGCGTGAACTCGGCATCAGCCAAGAGCCTGGCGCCACTGAGGTCAAGGAGAAGTAAGCATGGCTGAGAACCAAGAGCGCAACTTCCGCAAGGTTCGTCGCGGCTACGTCGTGTCCGAGGCCATGGACAAGACGATTGCCGTTGAGCTGGAGCAGCGTTCGACACACCCGCTTTACGGTAAAGTCGTTCGCTCCACCCGCAAGGTCAAAGCCCATGATGAACACAACGAGGCACATATTGGCGACCTCGTGAGTATTATGGAAACTCGGCCCCTGAGCAAGACCAAGCGTTGGCGTCTCGACTCGATTATCGAGCGCGCCAAGTAAACAAGTTCGGCAAGGCTCCGCGCTTCACCTGTGTCTGTTCTTTGGGCAGGCACAGGTGAGTGGGGAGAACCAGCTCGGCTAAGGAGAATCAATGATTCAGCAGGAAACGCGGCTTCATGTCGCCGACAACACGGGTGCTAAGGAATTACTTGCCATCCGCGTGCTCGGTGGATCGAAGCGACGCTATGCCGGCATCGGCGACATCATCGTCGCCTCCGTCAAGGACGCGATCCCTGGCGGGTCGGTCAAGAAAGGCGACGTAGTTAAGGCTGTCGTCGTCCGTACTGTCAAGGAACATCGCCGTGTCGATGGTTCCTATATTAAGTTCGATGAGAACGCCGCCGTCATTCTCGGCTCTGGCCGTGAACCAAAAGGCACTCGTATCTTCGGACCAGTCGGTCGTGAATTGCGTGATCAGCACTTCATGAAGATTGTGTCCCTTGCCCCGGAGGTGATCTGATATGGTAGCCAAGATTAAGTCCGGCGACCAGGTGAAGGTTATCCGCGGTAAGGATCGCGGTAAGGAAGGCAAAGTACTTCGCGTACTTGCCGACGACCGTTTAGTCGTAGAAGGCGTTCAGGTCGTTAAGAAGCACGTTCGCGCCACCCAGCAGGGTCAGCAGTCGGGCATTGTTTCGGTTGAGGCTCCAATCCATCGCTCTAACGTGATGGTTATTGATCCAGAAACCAAGCAGCCTACTCGCGTCGGCGTGATTGTTAAGCAAGAGGCTCGTGACGGCAAGGTTAAGACCGTGCGCGTGCGTGTCGCCAAGAAGTCCGGAAAGGAGCTGGCATGACCGATACTACAGTTGAGTTGCCGGCAACTCCGCGCTTAAAGCAACAATACAAGGATGAAATCGTTCCAGCCTTGGAGAAGGAATTTGGCCACACCAATCCTATGCAGGTGGCTCGTGTACAGAAGGTTGTCGTCTCTATGGGCGTCGGCGCTGCAGCACGTGATTCCAAGCTCATCGAAGGTGCGATTAAGGATCTCACTTTGATCACCGGCCAGAAGCCAAAGGTCACTAAGGCAAAGAAGTCTGTCGCACAGTTCCATCTGCGCGAAGGCCAGGCTATCGGTGCTTACGTAACCCTTCGTGGCGATCGTATGTGGGAATTCTTGGATCGTTTGCTTACTCTGGCTTTGCCTCGTATCCGCGATTTCCGTGGTATTAACGGCAACCAGTTTGACGGTCAGGGTAATTACAACTTCGGTCTTACGGAACAGTCTATGTTCCATGAGATTGATCCTGACTCGATTGATCATCAGCGTGGTATGGACATCACCGTGGTGACTACCACCAAGGACGATGTGGAGGCCAAGTCTTTGCTTAAGCACCTCGGTTTCCCATTCAAGGAGAACTGAAATGGCAAAAACCGCTCTGAAAAACAAGGCGGCCGCTAAGCCGAAGTTCAAGGTACGCGCTTATACGCGTTGCCAGGTTTGTGGTCGTCCTCACTCCGTGTATCGCAAGTTCGGTCTGTGCCGCATCTGCCTTCGTGAGAAGGCTCATCGCGGTGAGTTGCCGGGTGTTACGAAGTCCAGTTGGTAAATATCGACGCTGAAGGTCCACTGCCTAAAGACAAAGGTCTTATATAGAGGCGGTGGAAACCACGGCGAGAAAGGGCGTTAGCCCACATGACAATGACAGATCCAATCGCAGACATGTTGACACGTCTGCGTAACGCGAGCGCGGCAAAGCACGATACCGTGGAAATGCCGTACTCCAAGTTCAAGGCGAATATCGCCGAGATCCTTAAGCACGAAGGCTACATTAAGGACTTCGCTGCTAAGGAAGCTAAGGTTGGACAGACGTTGGAAATTACGTTGAAGTATGGCTCCAATGGCCAGCGTTCTATCCAGGGCATCAAGCGCATTTCTAAGCCAGGCTTGCGTCGTTACGCTAAGTCTGATGCTTTGCCAATGCCTCTTGGTGGTCTCGGTATCGCTATTATCTCGACCAGCTCGGGATTGTTGACTCAGAAGGAATGCCTCGACCGAGGCATTGGCGGCGAAATTGTCGCCTACGTATGGTGAGAAAGGAGAGCTGAAGATGGCATCGCATATTGGTAAGCTCCCCGTCGACATTCCTCAAGGCGTGGAAGTAAAGATTGAAGGTCAGTCCTTCAGCGTCAAGGGCGCTAAGGGTTCTGACTCCTATGTAATTCCAGAGGGCATTACCGCGGAAGTTGCTGAGAATCAGATTGTTTTGACTCCAGTTGACGATTTGCGTCCAACTCGTGCAAAGCACGGCTTGGCTCGTGCAATTGTTGCTTCCATGGTTAAGGGTGTGCATGAAGGCTACACCAAGACTTTGGATATTGTTGGTACCGGTTATCGTGCAGTAATGAAGGGCAAGGGCATTGAGTTCTCGCTCGGTTATTCTCACACTATTACCGTTCAACCACCTGCAGGTATTGAGTTCGAGTTGCCAAATCCTAACCAGGTAATCGTTAAGGGCACTGATAAGCAGACTGTTGGCCAGGTTGCTGCTAACATCCGCAAGCTTCGTGCTCCAGAACCTTACAAGGGTAAGGGTATTAAGTACACCGATGAACGTATCCTGCGCAAGGCTGGAAAGGCTGGTAAGTGATATGAGCGTTAAGATTTTCGGTAAGGGTACCAAAGTCGCACGTTTGCGTCGTCACGCCCGTCTTCGTAAGCATATTGCTGGCACATCTGAACGTCCTCGTTTAGTTGTTTCTCGTTCTAACCGCCACATGGTTGCTCAGATTGTGGACGATACCAAGGGCATTACTTTGGTAAGTGCTTCCACTTTGACAGCTGACTTCGCTGGTTTCACCGGTACGAAGACTGAAGCTGCAACCAAGGTTGGCGAATTAGTAGCGGCTAAGGCGAAGGAAGCGGGCATCACCGCTGTAGTCTTCGACCGTGGCGGTAACAAATATCATGGTCGCGTCGCAGCAGTAGCTGAAGGCGCCCGTCAGGGAGGTCTAGCACTGTGAGCGACAACGAAAAGGAAACCCAAGTGGCTGAAGAAACTCAGAACACTCAGGCATCCGCTGAGCAACGCAACGATGATCGTCGTTCTCGCCGCAATAAGGGCGAGGGTAAGCGCGGCGAGCGTCGTAATCGTCGTGAAGAAAACCGCGGCGAAGAGCTTCTGGATCGCGTAGTTACTATTAACCGTGTTTCCAAGACCCACAAGGGTGGTCGTACCTTCAGCTTTGCAGCACTTGTTGTTGTGGGCGACGGTAAGGGCACTGTTGGTGTTGGTTACGGCAAGTCTCGTGAAGTTCCAGCAGCTATCGCTAAGGGTCAGCTTGACGCTAAGAAGCATATGTTCACTGTTCCACGTATTCGTGGTACCGTCACTCATCCAGTGCTCGGTCACGATGCTGCTGGTACCGTGTTGCTTCGTCCAGCTGCTCCAGGTACTGGTGTAATCGCTGGTGGTGCTGTGCGTGCTGTTATGGAGTGCGCTGGCATTACAGATATCCTCACCAAGTCCATGGGTTCTGCGACCGCTGTAAACGTGGTGCGCGCTACTGTGGACGCTTTGAAGAAGCTCGAAGAGCCAGAAGAGATTTCTGCTCGTCGTGGTCTTTCTCTTGAGGAAGTTGCTCCTGATGCTTTGCTCCGTGAGCGCGCTGCCGGCATTGCCGAAGCTCGCAAGGCTCGCGAAGAAGCTCAGGCCGCCAAGGCAGCTGAAGCAAAGGATGGTGAGTGATGTCTAATTTGAAGATCACTCTGGTGCACGGTTTGGTTCATACCACTGAGCGCCAGCGCGCGAATGTTCATACGCTCGGCCTTCATAAGATTGGTCATAGCGTAGTTCGTGAAGACACCCCCGTCAATCGTGGCTTGGTCATGGCCGTGCGCCACCTGGTGAGCGTCGAGGAGGTCGACTGATTATGGCTAACGAAGAACCAATGCTGCATATGCACACATTGCGTCCAGCTCCAGGAGCTAAGAAGGATCGTATCCGCGTAGGCCGTGGTGAAGGCTCCAAGGGTAAGACCTCGGGTCGTGGTGACAAGGGCACAAAGAAGCGTTATCAGGTTCGTCCTGGCTTCGAAGGTGGCCAGCTTCCACTTTACATGCGCTTGCCTAAGTTGCGTGGATTCAAGAGTCCTTTCAAGAAGGAGTTCCAGGTCGTTAACGTTGCAGCTCTCGCTGAACTCTTCCCAAAGGGTGGCGAAGTTACTGTAGCTGACCTTATTGCAAAGGGCGCCGTGCGCGATGGTTACCCAGTTAAGGTTTTGGGCGATGGTGAATTGACTGTTGCTTTGAACTTGAAGGGTATGAAGGCTTCTGCTTCTGCTAAGGCAAAGGTTGAAGCTCAAGGCGGCTCCATCAGCGAAGAGTAGGTAGAACTACTTTAAGCTTGATGCAGTTATAAAGCTGTAGATAGTCCCTCTAGCGTTGTCTAGGGGGACTATTTTTATCGACAAAACTCACCAATAAGCTGTTTCAGTATGCACCGTGAGTTAAACTATTGCCTCAGAGTTTGTTTTTTGCACTGTTGCGCCTAGGAGTGCGCGAAAAAAGGGAGGAAGACCCAGGTGAAAACGTTAATCCAGGCCTTCAGGACGAAGGAGTTGAGGAATAAGATCCTCTTCGTCTTCGCTATGATTATCATCTACCGTATCGGTTCGTTTATTCCGATTCCAGGTGTTGACTATAAAGTAATTAGTGATTGCACAACTAAGCTGGCTTCGTCAAAAGAGAACTTTATTGGGTTGGTCAACTTGTTCTCCGGCGGCTCGCTGCTGCAGCTTTCCATCTTTGCTTTGGGTGTAATGCCTTACATTACAGCTTCCATTGTGATTCAGCTTCTTCGCGTTGTTATTCCTCGCTTCGAAGCGTTGCATAAGGAAGGTCAGTCTGGCGAGACAAAGCTTACGCAGTACACTCGTTACTTAACTATTGGTTTGGCTGTTTTGCAGTCAACAACAATTTTGGTAACTGCTCGTTCAGGCGCTTTGTTTAATTATCAGTGCGGTCAGGTTATTCCAGATGGTGGCTTCTGGAGCTTGGTTGTAATGGTTTTGATTATGACCGGCGGCACTGGTTTAATTATGTGGATGGCAGAGCTTATTACAGATAAGGGCATCGGCCAAGGTATGTCCGTCTTAATCTTTATGTCTATTTGCTCCGGCTTCTTGCCAAAGCTTTGGGATATTGGTTGGGGCACCAACGGTTCTGATGGTGATTGGACTAAGTTCTCCATCGTTGGTGGTGTGCTTCTTGTAATTCTTGTTTTCGTTGACTTTGTGGAACTTGCACAGCGTCGTATTCCTGTGCAGTACACTCGTCGCATGATTGGTCGAAAGATGTACGGCGGATCTTCCACTTATTTGCCGTTGAAGATTAATATGAGCGGTGTTATTCCACCAATCTTTGCTTCTTCTATTCTTGCTGTTCCTACTCTTATTGCTCAGTTCGGAGATAAGAGCAAGCCTTGGGTACAGTGGATTGAGAACAATTTGGCAAATTCCACGTCTGCTTGGTATATTGCCCTATACACTGTGATGATTGTGTTCTTCTGCTTCTTCTACACCGAGATTACTTTTAATACGGATGAAACTGCAGATAACATGAAAGAGTATGGCGGATTTATTCCTGGAATCCGCGCCGGTAGCGCAACTAGCAACTACTTGAGCTATGTTATGAACAGGCTTAACACTGTCGGCGCTATTTATTTGCTTTTCGTTGCTTTGATTCCTACCGTTTTGATTATGGCTTTGCACTTGAATACAAAGTTGCCATTCGGCGGTACAACGATTCTGATTATTGCTGGCGTAGGTTTGGATACTTTGCGTCAGGCAAAGGCTCAGACTGAACAGTTCCAGTATGCTGGTTTCTTGTTCAATCACGAAAATCAAAAGCAAGTATCTAAGTAAATAAAATAATTTGTGAAGAATCAAGGAGATGAATATGCGATTGCTGATTATGGGTCCTCAGGGCGTTGGCAAGGGCACTCAGGCTGCTTTGTTAAGCGAGCATTACAATATTCCAGCAATTTCTACTGGTGATATTTTCCGCTATAACTTAAAAAATCAGACTGAGCTTGGCAAGCAAGTGCAGGTTTATCTTGACAAGGGCGAGTTGGTTCCAGATGAGCTAACAAACAGCATTGTTAAGGATCGTCTTGCACAAGATGATGCTAAGAATGGCTGGATTCTCGACGGTTATCCTCGCAACGCTTCCCAGGTTCAGGCTTTGGATTTAATGTTGGAAGAACTTTCAACTCCTCTCGACCACGTCGTGGCTTTAGAGGCTGAGCGTGAGGTTTTGCTCGAGCGCATGCAGAAGCGCGCAGTAGAGCAGGGTCGTTCTGACGATACTCCAGAAGTTATTGCTAAGCGTTTGGAAACATACGAAAAAGAAACTGCTCCGCTTCTTGATATTTACGATAGCCGCGGTCAGTTAGTTGAAGTTGATGGTGTTGGCGATATTAAAGAAATTAATAATCGCATCATTGAATCGCTAAACTAATAGCAGTAGAACAATAATACTAGACTGATTTATTACAGTCAGGTTTGTGTGAGAAATGCGCCCCATGCGACACGCCGAGTGTTGTATAGGGCGCATTTACTGTAATATAGAAGATTGGCGTGTCTTCGGATGCGCGAAGTAGTATGCCCAAGGATCGGAACGAGGCTCATGGCAAAAGACGGTGTGATTGAAGTCGAAGGCAAGGTAGTCGAAGCACTGCCGAACGCGATGTTTCGCGTTCAGCTCGAGAATGAGCACATCGTTCTAGCTACGATTTCCGGAAAAATGCGCAAGAATTATATCCGCATTCTTCCGCAGGATCGTGTAGTGCTGGAGATGAGTCCATACGATCTGAACCGTGGACGTATTACGTACCGTTATAAGTAAAGGTACAAGCAAAGGAAAACCATGAAGGTCAGCCCTAGCGTGAAGAGGATCTGCGAAAACTGCCGCGTGATCCGCCGTCACGGCCGCGTCATGGTGATCTGCATTAACCCACGTCATAAGCAGCGTCAGGGCTGAGCAGATTTCCATCGCGGAATACAAAGAATAAGGCGCTAAGTCACAGCAGAAGCTGAACCCTGGGTGCGCAGGCCCAGGCCGCATCTAATAATGCGGAAGACTTGGTGCACGACCTGCGTAACAGTAAAGGAATTACAATGGCACGTCTTGCCGGAGTAGATATTCCCAATGAGAAGCGCATTGAGATTGCCCTCACCTACATTTTTGGTGTTGGCCGCACTCGCGCTAAGGAAACGCTTGCCGCGACCGGTGTGAATCCGGACACTCGCGTCAAGGATCTTACGGATGAACAGCTGATCACCTTGCGTGATTATCTCGAGGCTAATTACAAGATCGAGGGCGATTTGCGTCGTGAAATTGACGCAGACATCCGTCGTAAGATTCAGATCAACTGCTATCAAGGCCAGCGTCATCGCAAGGGTCTTCCTGTGCGTGGTCAGCGTACCAAGACTAATGCTCGTACCCGTAAGGGCCCGAAGCGTACTGTCGCCGGGAAGAAGAAGGCCACCCGATAGTAGTCGGTGGTCGGCTCTAGGCCACGGATACATTTCCATCGTCTAGACATACCAACTCATTCGTCATTAGGAAACGAGGGTCAATGGCAGCTGCAAAGCAAGCCTCGCGCAAGCCGCGTCGCCGGGACCGCAAGTCGGTGCCGGTTGGGCAGGCGCATATTAAATCAACATTCAATAACACGATTATCTCCATCACCGATCCATCCGGTGCAGTCCTTTCCTGGGCTTCCGGTGGTGACGTCGGCTTTAAGGGTTCCCGTAAGTCGACTCCTTACGCTGCAGGTATGGCTGCTGAGTCTGCCGCTCGTAAGGCAATGGAGCATGGCCTTAAGAAGGTCGACGTGTTTGTTAAGGGTCCAGGTTCCGGTCGTGAAACCGCTATCCGTTCCCTCCAGTCCGCGGGTCTCGAAGTTGGTTCTATTACCGACGTTACCCCGCAAGCGCATAACGGCGTACGCCCACCAAAGCGTCGCCGCGTCTGAGCACTCTTACGAATCCATCCATCCAACCCGCTTATGGGCGGCGAGTGCACCACCGACCAGAAGCTGAAAGGATACCAAAGTGCTTATCGCACAGCGTCCGACACTTACCGAGGAATCACTGAATCCCCAGCGTTCTCGCTTTACTATTGAGCCGTTGGAACCAGGTTTTGGCTACACTCTCGGCAATTCGCTGCGTCGTACCTTGTTGAGCTCCATTCCAGGTGCTGCCGTTACTTCGGTACGCATTTCCGGAGCTTTGCATGAGTTTACGACTCTGCCAGGTGTTGAAGAAGATGTCACTGAAATTCTGCTGAACATCAAGGGCATCGTGCTCACTAGTGAGTACGACGAGCCTGTAGTGATGTATCTGCGCAAGAATGGTAAAGGTGAAGCAACCGCTGGAGACATTACTCCTCCGGCTGGCGTTACTATTGCCAACCCTGAATTGCATATTGCTACACTTGCTGAAGATGGTGAACTTGAGATTGAGTTTACTGTTGAACGCGGTCGCGGCTACGTACCAGCTCAGATGAACAAGCAGGAGAACAGCGAAATCGGCCGCATTCCTGTGGATTCGATCTACTCGCCAGTTTTGAAGGTGAGCTATAAGGTCGAAGCTACCCGCGTGGAACAGCGCACGGACTTCGATAAGCTCATCCTGGATGTGGAAACCAAGCCAGCTATTACACCGCGCGATGCTGTTGCGTCCGCAGGTTCAACCTTGGTTGAGCTTTTCGGCCTTTGCCGTGAGCTTAATCTTGAAGCCGAAGGTGTTGAAGTTGGTCCAGCGCCAATGCGTGAGGAATCTGATTCCCAGCTGGCTACACCGATTGAAGAAATGAATCTTACCCAGCGCAGCTACAACTGCTTGAAGCGCGAGGGTATTCATACAGTCGGCGAATTGGTAGTTCACACTGAGCAGGATTTGCTCGATATTCGTAATTTCGGCATGAAATCCATCGATGAGGTCAAAGAGAAGTTGCAGACCATGGGTCTGTCTTTGAAGGCTTCGCCGATTGGCTTCGACGCCAATAATCTCGAAGGTGGCACTTTCTTCTCGCCTGAAGACGAGTAGAATTCACCTGCAATCGTCGTAAATTCGGATGTTCGGGTTGATGCCCACCTGAGTTTTCGGCAATTGCGACAATAAGGAGTAATAATGCCTACACCGAAACAAGGCCCTCGTCTGGCTTCTAGCCCGGCTCATGAGCGCCTGATGCTGGCCAACATGGCGACCAGCCTCTTCCAGCACGGTCGTATTGTGACGACGTTGCCAAAGGCAAAGCGTCTTCGTCCGCTTGCTGAGCGTTTGATTTCATTCGCTAAGCGTGGCGATTTGCATTCGCGTCGTCGCGTGTTGCGCGTGATTCGCAACAAGTCCGTGGTTCACGTTCTTTTCACTCAGATTGCTGAGCAGATGAAGCAGCGTGAAGGCGGCTACACCCGCATCGTGAAGATTGCTCCACGTCGTGGCGATACCGCTCCTCAGGCAATTATTGAGCTTGTAACTGAGCCAGTAAGCCCAAAGAAGGCTGTTGTGAAGGAAGCTGAAGCAGCTACTAAGGTAGCAGCTAAAGAAGAAGCTGCCGAGTAGTCAGCATTTCAGCTTTACGCATCGGTAAAGTAAATCTTAAAGTTAAGCGTAAAATCGCTTCTTGAAGAATTGCTAAAACGAGTCGAGGATTTCCTCGGCTCGTTTTTTATTTGTATTATTATTGAATTATGTCGAATGTTATTGATTTGTTGCGCAACGATTTCTCTACCTTCGCTCAGCGCAAGTTTAATGCCGTAGATGCGCTGATTTTGTGCGAGCTATCTTATATAAATATGCCAACGTACGTGCCAAAATATTGCGATAATCCAAAGAATATTTCTACTGTATCTATTAACGAATTGCTTAGAATAGAAGAATATTCGTCAATGTTTTCTTCTGGATCTCCCAAAGTAGATAAATTCCGCAGGAAGCTGCTTCTTGCTGTCGCTTCCAGCCCTAGGTATAGGGGAATTCGCGTAGGGGAGTATCTTGAGAGGTTTGATGAATCAAATATTGACGAATCATTAGAGCAGCAGTTTGCTGGAGTTACTTTTGATCTTAGCAATTGCGAGGGGATTGATAATCCTCATACTCTTGTTGTTGCGTATCGCGGCACTGACAGTACGCTTGTTGGGTGGAAAGAAGATTTCAACATGGCTTTCCGCTGCCCAGTGCCAGCGCAAGAATCTGCTGCTGAATATTTGACTTCTGTAGCGCAAAGATATAGCAAGCGTTATTCTAATAAAAACTTCTTTAATAAAAACTTCTTTAATAAACTTTGTGCGAACAAAATTTTTGCCCGCTTTTCAAAATCTTCCGTAGACTTGCAAAATAATAATCCAAATATTATTGTTGTCGGTCATTCAAAAGGTGGGAACATGGCTGCTTATGCGGCTATGCGCTTAGATGCTACAAGTCAAAAACTAGGTGATCTTGTATCAAAAATTTATTCTATGGACGGACCTGGTTTTGCGTCTGATGTAGTGGATACAAGCGTTTTTGCGAATGTTTCAAGTCGTATTGAAAAAGTAGTTCCGCAGTCTGCCTTTATTGGATTGATTATGGATACGGGAGTGCCGTATAAGGTTACATTTGCCGATTCGATTGGATTAATGCAACATTTTGGCATGTATTGGCAGATTAAAAATGGTGATTTTGACTACTGTGATTGCGTAACTCCGCGCGCTCTGGCCGTTTCTAAGGCTGCAAACGAGTGGATGATGAATCTGCCATTCGAGGAGCGAAAGCGCAGAATTGACAGCGTTTACAGCATTTTTAGCAGTTTGGGTTACCCAACTTTTGATGAAATGTCTTCTCATTGGTCGGAGGTTGTTCCTAAATTATTGAAGATTGCAATGCATATGGATTCAAAAACTTATGAGCTTATTCGTAGTGTTATGAGTGCTTTTGCGCTTGCGGGCGGCAGCTCTTCGGATAAGAAAAGCTAGTGGAAAGTCTGTTTGGAAAGGTTTTGAATGCGACTTCGCTTAGATTTAGCTTACGATGGTGGCGGATTTTACGGTTGGGCTAAGCAGCCTACTTTGCGAACTGTGCAGGGTGAAATTGAGGGGGCTTTGCACACAGTATTGCGTGTGCCAGAAGGGGATGCTGCTGAGCCGCTGCGCCTTACTGTGGCTGGTCGTACGGATACGGGCGTGCATGCGTCGCATCAGGTTTGTCATCTTGATGTTTGTGAAGAAACTTTGCTGCGATGCGTAGGGCATACCGGATTGAACGGTGTTTGCGCGCTCGAGTACCGGCTTAAGCATGTTTTGCCGCAAGATATTTCGTTGAATAAGGTAAGTGTTGCTCCACTTGGTTTTGATGCACGCTTTTCTGCGTTGGAGCGCACGTATGTGTATCGTATTTGCGACGCTTCTGATTATTGTGATTACGATCCTCGTATGCGTGGTTTTGTTTTGAAGCTTGACGATGTTTTGGATGTTGATGCAATGAATCAGGCTGCTGGGCTTATGATTGGCCTTCACGATTTTGGATCTTTTGCGCGTCCTAATCCTGGCGGCACCACTATTCGCGATGTAAAGAGTGCTTGTTGGGAACGTGTTGGGGAGCGCGCTAATGACGTGCGCGTTAAGCTTAAAACTGGATGCGTGCCGCCTGTTGAGCAGGGTTTGCTTGAGTTTACTATTGTTGCTGACGCTTTCGCTCACAATATGGTGCGCTCGCTTGTGCAGGCTTGCGTGCAGATTGGGCGTGGAAAACGTTCTCTTGATTGGTTTGCTGAGAAGATTAATACGCCGCTTCGAGAAGGTTCTACTGGGCCGATTGCGCCGCAAGGGTTGACTTTGGAATATGTAGCTTATCCGCCGGATGATGAGCTTGCTTCTCGTGCGGAGCAGATTCGTGCTCGCCGTGATTCCGCTGAGTTATAGCGTTTCAACTCGCCAGAATTTTATATTCGCGCCATGGTTTACAATTGAAAAGTTGCGTTTGTGCGCGCTTTTGTTGCGCCAAATTGCAAGTGGATGAATGTCCGAGCGGTCTAAGGAGCACGCCTCGAAAGCGTGTGAGGGTAAAATCCTCCGCGAGTTCGAATCTCGCTTCATCCGCGAATTAACCAAGCCTAAAGCATGTAAATTGCTTTAGGCTTTTTTAATTCGTCGAGCTTTCTCAAAACTGAAAGTGCACTTCACTTTCAGTGAAAGCGAGGTCTGCCTTCGTCTCGATTGGCGAAGGCAGGGCAGGCTAGTGTGTTAGCGTAGTGTGTTAGGTTTGTGTTGCTGCATTTTTAGATTATAACGACATTTAGTTTAATAAACTTTATTTTCATTTGCTTGTGATTCTTTCTCTAATACGGAACTAATCCAATCTAAGTCGTCCATAGTAGATATCTGCAATTCATTGGTATATCTACGAAGATATAGCCATCGTCCAATTACATCCCAAATAAAAATACTTCTTGGACAAGTATTTTTTTCATCAAAATTAGGTGTTTTTCTCTTTCTAACTAATTTAACGTATTTTTGCAATGATTTAGATTCTTCTATATCTTCGACAACAGATGCAGTGGAATTTGCATTTACTACAGCATATTCACAAACTGATTCCTCATGTTCAAGAAGTATATATGATAACAAAAGTAAAATCATATACGAAGCAATAAAAACAGTAATATATTTACGAATACGTTTTTTAGCTTGCTCTGATAAGCGATTAGATAGTGTATGTTTAAAATAATGTAGTAACGACATTAGTTATACCTCTATTGGAGACCATACCAAATTATACTATTTCAAAACCAAATTTGTATCTGTTGGGTAGCCTAGAGCGTAGGCGCGCAATAATCTGGAAGTAATCAGCTTTATTACAGCATCTTTAAAATCCTTATGCGCTTGAACAGCAGAGTATTCGTAGCTTGTTTCGTCGCGATTGTTTTTTGACGCGCTTTTAGTTTTATTTTCTTCAATAACTATTATTTGATTAAAAGCAGTAAGCTCAGCTCGCGCGCAATCCATATAAGCTATGGCTGCAATCGGCAAATCTTTTCCGCTTGCCTTATCTTGCGCTTTTCCACTTTCAAGAGCGTCGGATGGAATCTCATATATTTTTTTGCGCAAATCATCGCCTTTTCCGGATGCGTTCATAAAAGTTTGAGCATTTGTTGATGCCATATCGCTATATTCCAAAGGCAGTCCTGGAACTTTTTTTGCGGCTAAAGTTTGTAGTATAAACGCTAGCTGGTCTTCTGCAGCTGCTGCGCTGGCCAAAGGGTGATGTGTCCATTGAAAATTGTTGTAATGCTTTACTGTTTTTGTAAATTGTATATAAGCGTTACGCTCTAGTTGATGAGTTATTGAAGATTCTGCGTTTTCTGGTGTAGCTGTGTTTTCTGTGCTTTTGTAAGTATTTTCTTCATCGCTTGTGCCAGAAATTTCTTCAGCAATTTCTTCAGCAATTTTTGACTTATTATTTTCAGATTCTTTAGATAATATTTCCCATTTTGCTTGCGCGCTATAAACAATACTTTCGCTTAATCTTCCTGGACATTGCTGTGCTACAGTTTCCCATTCTTTTGCAGAAGATTCCAAGTCTGAAGCAGATATATTATTTGCGTTGTTTTCAATAAATTGTTGATTTTTTTGCGCTAAACGGTAGGCTTTTGCGCAAATATTTTCGCCAGAAGTAGATTTTACAGTATGATCTACGTGAATGTTTTGCAATGTGCCGCAAGATGCTAGAGTAAAAACTAGCGTAGGTGTCAATAAAGCACAAACGAAAATCTTAAGCGCAATTTTTATGCTGCGCATTGCGTTAGTGCGTACGGCTTTTAACAAAACATAAAGTGTCTGCATAATCTACTAAAATAGCCACTGACTGTGACCAATATCGACTGTGTTAATTCAGTAAGATATTGGCTTGTCTGCAACTTAAAGCAAATCTGATTATAAAAGCTATATCAGAAGGCAGAACAGTTGCAAAAAATAATAATCATAAATGAATGCGTTATAACGAGAGGACGTGCGCGATGGAATTGGATTTGGCGGGAATGCATCAGCTTGCGGCACAGCAGGGGATTAATGCCGAGGAGCTGGACGAGGCGCTCGCCGAGGCCTTGCGTCTTGCGTATATGAAAACCGCTCATCCTGCAAAGCATGTGCGAGTTGAATTGGACGAACGTGCAGGTTCGTTCACTGTGTGGGCTAGGGATGAAATTCCTGGTAAGCCTACTGAAGATAACCCGTATCCGGCTCCAACGCTGGGTGAAGAGTATGATGATACTCCTCGCGATTTTGGCCGTCTTGCTGCGGCAACAGCCCGTCAAGTTATTAGCCAAATCTTCCGTAAGGCTGAAGATGATCGCGTATTTGGTGCTTTTTCTGGTCAAAAAGGCAAGCTGATTAATGGAATTATTCAGCAGGACGCCAAAGATACTACTAATATTCATGTTGCTGTTGGGGATGTTGAAGCGATTTTGCCTCGCCGCGAGCAGGTTCCAGGTGAACGTTACCGTCATGGCGAGCGTATTCGCGTGTATGTTGTTAATGTTGCGCGTGGTCTTCGCGGACCAGAAATTGTGGTTTCTAGGTCGCATCCTGAGCTTGTTCGTCGTCTTTTTGAGCGTGAGGTTCCAGAACTTGTTTCTGGTGCTGTTTCGATTATGGCGATTGCTCGAGAGGCTGGAGCTCGCACAAAGATTGCTGTACGTGCTAACTCTGAGGGCGTTAATCCAAAGGGCGCTTTGATCGGTCCTGGCGGTTCTAGGGTTCGTGCTGTAATGGAAAACTTGGGTCAAGAAAAGATTGATATTGTCGATTGGTCGGATGACCCAGCAAAGTTTGTTGCCGCAGCGCTTTCTCCAGCAACTGCTACACAGGTGCAGGTAGTTAGCGAAAAAAGTCAGACTGCAGTTGCGTTTATTCATGATGCTCAGCTTTCACTTGCTATTGGCAAGGAAGGTCAGAATGCTCGTTTGGCTGCAAAGCTGACTGGTTGGAAGATTGGCATTGAGTCGCAAGAAGAGCATGATAAGAAAGTTGCTGCAGCTCAAGCTCAAAACGCATAATCTTTAGTAGTGGCGACACTCGCACCAATCCAACGTTTCGAGTATGCTGAAAGCTGGAATCTGGGCGAAAAGGCAGTAGCATCGTCCTGCACAAGACGAGGTACAAGATCATGGTCGCACGATGATATATCGCACGATAATAAATAATAAGCTCGCAATAATGTAAAGTGGCCGCGCGCGCTAGCGCTGCCACAGACAGAGGAGAACACTGAGTGGTTAAAAAGCGCGTGTATGAACTGGCCAAAGAATTTGGTGTAGACAGTAAAACCGTGTTGGAGCGTTTGAAAGGCATGGGCGAATTTGTTAAGTCCGCTTCTTCAACAGTTGAGGCTCCAGTAGTGCGTCGTTTGCAGGCGGCGCTGGCAGCTGAAGGAAATCAAGCAGGCAGTAAGTCAGGTAGCAAGCCTGCTAAGGCTGCGGCAAATCCTGCTTCAACTACAGCTTCAACTATAGCTTCAAAGCAAGCTGCAAATCAGTCTGTAAATCAGTCTGCAAAACCTTCTGCACCAAAAGCTAAGTCTCAGGCTGAATCTCAGAAGCACTCTGCAGGCAATCAAAATTCGGAGCAATCCGAACGTTCTGCAGCTTCTAAGCCATCACCAAAGTCTGAAGCAAATCACTCTCGCACGAATCATAATCCTCGTCCATCTTCTTCTGGCGAATCAAAGCATGCAGAGCGTCGTGGTGAAAATCGAGAAAATCACGAAAATCGTGCGCAAATGCCTCCTCGTCCGCGCCCGCATCAGGGTGCTCAGGGAGCAGGTAATGCAACACCTCGTCCTGGGAATAATCCGTTTAGCCGTAAGCAGGGCATGCGTTCTCCTACCCCTGGAGATATTCCTCGTCCTCACCCAATGTCTCGTCCAGGCGCTCAAGATGGCCGCGGTGGTCGTCCAGGCCAGGGTGGAGCAGGTAATGCAAATGGTGCTCGCGGTGAACGTGGCGGGAATCGTTCTCGCGGCGGTCGCTCTAACCAAGGAGCTGGGCGTTCTCAGTGGTCAGGCCAGCGTCGCGGTGGCGCAGGTAATGGTTCTGGCTCTTCAAATAGCAGGCCTTCTGCAGAATCGCGTTTTAATGCTAATCAAGCTGCAACTTTCCAGGCTGCGGCTGCTGGTGCTCCTAATGGTGGTCCATCTCGCGGCGGCGGTCGCGGTAGGGCTGGTGCTGCAGGCGCATTCGGCCGTCAGGGAGGTAAGTCTTCTAAGGCTCGTAAGAACCGTTTAGCGAAGCGTCGTGAATACGAAGAGCTTAAAGCACCAGTTATTGGCGGCGTGCGCATTCCTTCTGGTAATGGCGCTACTATTCGTTTGCGTCAGGGTGCAACTCTTTCTGACTTGGCAGAAAAAATTGATGTCAATCCAGCAGCTTTGGTAACTGTGCTCTTCCACTTGGGAGAAATGGCAACTGCTACGCAGTCTTTGGATGAGTCGACATTCCAGATTTTGGGTGAAGAAATCGGCTGGAATATCAATATTGTTTCTGCTGAAGAAGAAGATAAAGAGCTTTTGCAGCAATTCGATATTGATTTAGATGAAGAAGAGTTGCAGGAAGATGACGATTTGCAATCTCGTCCACCTGTTGTTACCGTTATGGGTCACGTTGATCACGGTAAAACTCGCTTGCTCGACACCATACGCAAGTCGAATGTTATTGATCGCGAAGCTGGCGGTATTACGCAGCGAATTGGCGCTTATCAGGTAACTGTAAATCTTGAGGGTAAGCCTCGCAAGATTACATTCCTCGATACCCCAGGTCACGAAGCGTTTACTGCTATGCGTGCTCGCGGTGCTGAGCTTACAGACGTTGCTATTCTTGTTGTTGCAGCAGACGACGGCGTGATGCCTCAGACTGTTGAAGCAATTAACCACGCTCAAGCGGCTCACGTGCCAATTGTTGTGGCTGTGAACAAGATTGATGTTGAAGGCGCTAACCCAGACAAGGTTCGTGGTCAGCTTACAGAATACGGTTTGGTTGCTGAAGAGTACGGCGGCGACACCATGTTTGTGGATATTTCCGCAAAGCAGGGTACGAACGTTAATAAGCTTCTTGAAGCTGTGCTTCTTACTGCAGACGCAGAGCTTGATCCTAAAGCAAATCCAAATATGGACGCTCGCGGCGCAACTATTGAAGCTCGACTCGACAAAGGTCGCGGTGCTGTTGCAACTGTTTTGGTGCAGCAGGGTACTCTTCATGTTGGTGATTCTATTGTTGCAGGCACTTCTTACGGCCGTGTTCGCGCTATGCTCGACGAAAACGGAAACCACTTGCAGGACGCGGCTCCTTCCACTCCTGTTCAGGTGCTTGGTTTAACTTCTGTTCCAACCGCAGGCGATCTGTTCTTGGTTACTTCGGACGACCGTTCTGCTCGTCAGATTGCGGAGAAGCGTGCAGCTACAGAGCGTGCAGCTCAGCTTGCTAAGCGCCGCAAGGTTGTGTCTCTTGAAAGCCTTAAGGAACAGTTCGCTAAGTCTGAAGTTGACATGCTGAACATTGTTATTAAGGGTGATTCTTCCGGTTCTGTTGAGGCTTTGGAAGATTCCTTGATGAAGATTGAGGTTTCTGAAGAAGTTGGAATCCAGGTTATTCACCGCGGTGTTGGTGCAATTACTCAGAACGATGTGAACTTGGCAACTGTTGACAAGGCTGTGATTATTGGCTTCAACGTGCGTCCAAACCGCCAGGTTGCAGATTTGGCAGATCGCGAGGGCGTGGAAGTTAAGTACTACTCTGTTATTTACAAGGCAATTGAAGATATTGAAGCTGCTTTGAAGGGTATGCTTAAGCCGGAGTTTGAAGAAGTTGTTACTTCGCATTCCGAAATTCGCGAAATCTTCCGTTCTTCCAAGTTCGGCAATATTGCTGGTGTTATGGTTCAAGACGGCGAAGTCAAGCGCGGTACGAAGTGCCGTATTTTGCGCGACGGCGTTGCTACAGTCAACGACCTGGAAATCTCCAGCTTGCGTAGGTTTAAGGATGACGTGCAGTCCGTTAGCGAAGGTTATGAAGCAGGTATTAACCTTGGAAGCTTCAACGACATTGAGCTTGGCGACGTAATCGAAACCTTTGAAATGAAGCAGATTGAGCGCAAGTAATATGGCAGGAACAAATCCTAGAGCTGCTCGTATTGCAGCGTTAATTCAGCGCGTAATCGCCTCTAATATGGAGTCGCAGTTGCACGATAAGCGTCTTGCTAGTGTAACTATTACGGAAGTTCGAGTTACTAACGATTTGCAAATTGCAAAAGTTTATTGGACTCAGCTTGGTCATGCTGGAAAAGAGCAGGGTGAGCGTCAACGTGCAGCCCAGGCTTTACAGCAGGCTCACGGACGTTTGCGATCCTTGGTTGGTGCAAAAGCTGGCTTGCGTTTAACTCCGCAATTGCAATTCGTTTACGACGAAGTGCCTACGGAAGCGCACGAAATTGAGGATATTTTGGTTGCTGCTCGTCATCGTGACGAAGAGTTAGCTAAAATGCGCGAAAACGCTAAGTATGCTGGCGAATCTGATCCGTATAAGAAACCGCATGAAGATGATGAGTCTGACGACGATTTTGAAGATGACGACTTTGAAGATGACGAACCTGCAGAATCTTCAGAACCTTATGAATCTGCAGAATAGCGCGAAAAAATCTTAATTTGCATATGACGCAATTCACACCATCTTCCGGCATTTTACTTGTAGACAAGCCGCAGGGAGTTACAAGTCACGACGTTGTAGCCTGCGCTCGTCACCTTTTGCACACAAAACGTGTAGGTCACGCAGGAACGCTAGATCCTATGGCAACAGGTTTGCTAATCGTAGGTTTTGGTAACGCAACGCGCTTGCTTAACTACATGCTAGGTCACAACAAAACCTATGAGGCGGTAATTCGCTTGGGTGAGTCTACGACTACAGATGATGCAGACGGTGAGATTTTGCAACAAAACAATCTGCAATTAGGTCCGGGAGTTGTTACTAAAGCTGCAGACGATTTGCTTTTGAAGCTTCTTCTTGAAAGCGATTCTTGTAATAGTGAGCTCATAAACCAAGCTTTTGAGCGCATTAAGCAAGTTATTAAAGAAAACTTAACTGGCAAAATTATGCAAGCTCCAACCGCTTTTTCTGCAATTAAAATTAACGGTCAGCGAGCATACGATTTAGCTCGCGAAGGAAAAACTGTAGAAATTCCGTCTCGCGAAGTAACTATTAGCGATTTTTATGTTGCTAATCCTTGTATTTTGCGCGGCAAAAGCGGAAGAAAAGTATGCGATATTACTGCAACTGTTTCTTGCAGTAGTGGCACATATATTCGTGCTTTAGCGCGCGATTTAGGCCGTATTCTTGGAGTTGGTGGGCATCTTATTTCGCTTCGACGCACAAGCATCGGCGATTTTTCAGTAACAGATCCTCGCGTTCTTAAACTTCGCACGGAAACTCGCGAATTTACCGATAGGGAAGGTGTTTTACAAAAACGTTCAAAAGCTGTGCTGGAAAAAGATTTTGACGCCGATATTTGTCTTTCTAAAACCTGCTTAAACATGTTTGAAGCAGCCGAGCATACTTTACCAATGCTACAAATTGACGAAACTCAAGCTCGAGACTTGCGTTTTGGGCGCTGGCTTAGTTTTGAATCAGAAGAAAATTCTCAACAATATCCTGCAATAGCCTACGTTAAATCCTCAAACAATGCGCAAAATGACGTTGTTGCTGTAGTTGAGCAAGCAAAAAATAGCAAAACTAATCAAATCAAACCAATTGTGGTATTTCCGGCAAGCCAGAAGACTGGTAAACTGTATTAAGGATTGAAAATAAGGAATTACGCAAGACGTATTGCGTACGTAAAGCTTCAACGCGGATAGTAAGGATATCATGAAGGTCATCGACATTCGACCAGATGCCAACGGCATGATTAATTGGCCAACGCTAAGTGCAGAGCGTAAAGCAGTTGTTACAATTGGTGTGTTCGACGGTATGCACAAGGGGCATCGTGAGGTTGTTCGCCGCACTGTGGAACTTGCGCACCGTCACGGCGCGTTTTCTGTTGTTATTATGTTCGATCCGCGCCCAAGTGTAGTGCATGCAAACCCTGATTTATACGACGATTTTGGCGATTGCAACACGGATCTTCCAGAAGATTCGGATGCGCTTACCAGCGTTCGTCAACGCTTGCGCGTGCTTTCTGAGCTAGATGTTGATCACGTTGTTATTGTGCGTTACAGCCTTGCTTTTGCTGCAAAATCGTACCGTTTCTTCTTAGGTCAGCTCGTAGGAAAGCTTGGTATGAGAGCTTTGGTTCTTGGTTCTGACGCTGCTCTTGGTGCTCGTAGGGCTGGAAATATTCAAGCGATTCGCGAATTATCTAAAGCAACGGGTGTTTTTGAGCTTATTGAGGTAGAAGATTTAGGTCCGGAGGATGTTCGCGTGCCGGATCCTATTGTGCGCGAAGTTCCTAAGGGTTCTGGAGAGCCGGAAGATCCTGCTGAAGGCATGAATAAGGCGGAATATCGCGCTTGGAGTAAGAGTATGCCGAATAAGAAGGTGCGTGCTTGGAGCTCTACGAATGTTCGTTGGATGCTTGCAACTGGGCGCGTTAAGGCGGCTCGCGAAATTTTGGATCAACCGCATCGCGTTGAAGGAACAGTGGTTCATGGAGATGAGCGCGGTCGTGAGATTGGTTTCCCAACAGTGAATCTTGGCGAAAAAATTGAAGGATATATTCCAGTTGACGGCGTATACGCTGGTTGGGTTGTTGATTTAGATTCAGATAATAAGAATGAAATGCGCCCAACAAAGAGCACTGTGCCGGATGTTAGCGTTTTGCGCCGAGATGAGCTTCATTTAGGCGTACATTCTCCATGGCGTTGGCCAGCTGCGATTTCAATCGGCACAAAGCCAACGTTTAATAAAGATGGTGAGGACGAAGCTGAGCGCACAGTTGAAGCTTACGGATTGTTCGACGATTGGAAGGATTTGTACGGACATCGCGTTTGCATTGAGTTTGCTAGTTTCTTGCGCCCACAGCAGGCTTTCGATTCTGTTGATGAGCTAAAAAATATGCTTAAAGCCAATGTTGAAGAGGTGCGTGCAATTACTGACGCTGAGGCTGAAGACTAAATTTACTTACTGTCTTACAACCCAAGCGCTTGCAACGCATCTCGAACGTTGCGCACTTCAACAATCTGCAATCCTGGAATATTAATTTTCTTTCGAAGCGGGCACACAACAACGCGCTTGTATCCTATTCTGGCCGCCTCGCGCAAGCGTGGCTCCATTCTAGGAACAGGACGCACTTGACCAGTTAAGCTTATTTCGCCAATTGCGCACGTTTTTTTAGCTACGGCTTTTCCGCTGGCAGCGCTTGCCAAAGCAGCAACAATTGCAACATCGCACGAAGGCTCTTTTGCAAGCGCGCCGGCAATCGTAGAAACATACAGGTCTTTTGCTAGTAAATTAACTCTTCCATGACGATACAAAACAGCCGTAAGCATTGCAATACGGTTTGCGTCAACCCCAGAAACTGCGCGACGAGGTGTTGGTAGTGCAGATTGCGTTACAAGCGCCTGTATTTCAATCGGTAAGCTTCGGTGTCCTTCTAGCGTAAAAGTAACGCAAGTGCCGTCGTTTGCGCCATCTTGCGAATTTTTACCTTGATTATCGTTTTCTGTAGAAGACAAAAACAGTCCGGAAGGATCTGGCACTTCCTCAATTCCTTCGCCGCTCATATCGAAGCAGCCAACTTCGTCAGTTGGTCCAAAACGATTCTTAACAGCCCTAAGCATGCGCAAAGCCGTCTGCGAATCTCCCTCAAACTGGCAAACTGTATCAACTAAATGCTCAAGAGTGCGAGGGCCTGCAATAGAGCCGTCTTTAGTAACATGACCAACCAGCATAACTGGAATATTATTCGTTTTAGCAACGTCAATAAGAGCGCTCGCAACTTCGCGCACCTGAGTGGAGCCGCCGGTAATGCCTTCAACGTCTCGGGCAACAATTGTTTGAGCAGAATCAACAATAGCAAGCGTTGGCCTGTGTGCTTCAATAAGATCAAGAACAGTGTCTAAGTCTCCGGTTGTTGCAAGAAGCAAGTAGTCGTTTACAGCGTTAATTCTAGATGCGCGCAACTTTACTTGGGCGGCTGATTCTTCGCCGGAAATGTATAAAACAGGAGGATTTCCATTTAATTTCGCCTGTTTTGCAATATTTGACGCAGCTTCTAAAAGAAGAGTTGATTTTCCGATTCCAGGCTCACCTGCAATAAGAGTTACTGAACCAGGCACAAGACCGCCGCCTAAAACGCGATCAAATTCGCCAAAGCCTGTGTGAATACGAAGTGCATCGTCGGCTTCAATTTCGCTCATAGGTTGAGCTGATATTGATGCGTTTGTTGCGTTTGCAAAGTTTGCTGTTTTTGCTGAGTTCGCTGACAGGTATCCTGCGTTTGCTGCCGTATTTCTAGCATTTCCAGAGCGCGTCATCCTAGAGGTGCGAGTAGTTTTTGAAAGTCCGCTAACGCGCGCTTCTTTAAACTCGTTTACTGTGCCCCATTCTCCGCATTCTGGGCAGCGTCCATACCATTTTGACCCGCTCCAGCCGCATTCGGAGCATAAATAGTGCAGGGGAGATTTACTAGCCATATTTAGACGCTATATGTCTTTAGAGACAATGACGCGCTGTGCTTTATGAAGCCCCAAAAAAGCAGTGTTGCAGACTTACGCGTCATCATGCTGTGAGATAATGCAAGTATGTCGGATATGAATGTTTCAAATGCTAATGGATCAACACATCGCAAATTATTAGTTGTAGTTACGTCTGCAGCAGTAGTGGTTATTTTAGCGTTTCTTTCAGCTTTCGTGTGGCCAGGTTGGGCGCTTAATCACGATAATTCTGCAAATAAAAATCATGTTGCTGTGCAAAAAACACCATCTATACCGGCTAAAACTTTGCCGGTTTCTTCAACAGCTTTGTTGAAGTCTATGCCGGATAGTGTTCTTGATTTTGCGCGAGTTGACGCAATTCCTAGCGCAACTTGGACTGAATCGTCGCCTTTGGAAGAATATAGCGTAAAGTATTCAACAGGTCAGAGCGATGGTGAGGTTTCGCTGACTGTTGCGCAATGGTCGAATCGTGATTCTGCAAATAAGCAATACGAAGCATTGCTCGACGGTCTTAAGGGTTCAGACGTTGCAAGCGGTAAGATTCAAGTTGCTGGTAAAACGGTTGGCAGCTACGTGCTTCGCGTTGATGAGAATGATAAAACTCAGGCGAGCGCATTATGGCAAAACGACACTGCTGTTTTTGAAGTAACTGGTTCGAAGCAGTCTGTAGAGCGTTTTTACCACAGCTTCCCAATGTAAATTTCTTCAAAAAGCACTGTTCTTTGTGACGGGACTGTCCAAAGTCGTCAAAACGGTGTAACATTAGGCAAGTTGCACACTTTACATAGGAATGGAGGCTTCAGATGGGTTCTGTCATCAAGAAGCGCCGCAAGCGGATGAGCAAGAAGAAGCACCGCAAACTGCTGCGTAAGACTCGTCACCAGCGCAAGTAATTATGCTTATGCGTTGATGCGTGTCTGAACGTTTAGGCACGTAAATACTTTTTATAAAGCGTCGGTTTTTCCCGGCGCTTTTTTATTTATTTATATATTTCGCGGATTGTCTTGCAAATATTCGTGTGGTGAGATTTGAGATTTTTCGCACTGAGAAAACAATGAAGTAGGTAGTTGCACTCACCCGCAGCTTAATTGCGCGACTTTAGTTGCACTTAGTAAACCACGCACTTTGCGTAACTTTTTGCACGAGTCTATGAGTTTTGTGTTGTCGTTTAGTGTGTTGAGAGGCTGGAAAAATTGTGTTCAGCAATAAAAGAGGACTGAGGAAGCGACATTGTTAAAAGATAGGCGAACACGGCAAAATACTTTAACAGTTAAAGCGACGAAGGACGGGGCTTGCGCAAACACAAATTTTCTAGCCTCGTCAAAAACAAAAAACTAAATCAGTCACAAAACTCATAGACGAAACGCAAGAATATCGCAAATAAAAACTCGTTGCAATAAAAAATAGAGCCAGTAAAATGCTGACTCTATTTGCGATTGCTTAGTTGCGCTATTTATTCGCGGCTACTTATTTGGGTTTGTAAGTGTGCGAGGACCGTTTGGGTCGCCAACAATCACTGTGTCAACCATGTTCAAGAACAAGCCGTGTTCTACGACTCCGACGGTTTCAATCAAATCTTTAGCCAACTCCTGTGGATGCTCAATGCGCTCCATGTGCAAATCAACCACGAAGTTGTTCTCGTCGGTGCGCACTTCCTTGCCGTTAGCGTCAAGACGCAAAACTGGTTTATATCCGCGCTTTTCGAACTTACGAATCACCTGTGCGGAGCCAAACGGAATCACCTCAACTGGAAGTGGGAATTTGCCAATTGTGTCAACTACCTTGCTTGCGTCCACAATCCACACAATGCGGTCTGAGTTAATGGCCACAATCTTTTCCCAAAGCAGAGCCGCGCCGCCGCCTTTAATGCCGTTGAAGTTCTTATCAACTTCGTCAGAACCATCAATCGTAACATCAATATGGTCTACTTCATTAATGTCGAGAATCTTAATTCCGTAGCCTTCTGCCTGCTCCTGCGTGCGGCGAGAAGTGGTGACTCCTGTGAAGCTTAAGCCTTCTTCCTTAACTCTGCGGCCAAGCTCGTCAACCAAGAATCGCACTGTAGAGCCGGTGCCGAGGCCAACCATCATCCCATTTTTTACAATCTTTGCGGCCTCAATGCCTGCTGCCTTTTTAAGCGCGTCTTGTTGTGCTTTATCCATTATTCCTGCTTTCTTGTTTTTTGTTATTCCCGAGTTCGTCGATGAACTTCCATCGCATTTGCGGGAGAGGCTTTTACGCTTTATGCTGTTGCGCTTTTATGCGTGCCTCATTTTCGTACATTTCCATATTAGTCTGTGTGCAGATTTTTATGGTTTATTTGTTTGCTTGATTTAGGTAGAAGTCGGTTGGAGATAAGCGCAAAGTGCCGTCGGGTTCGACGTATCCGCTTACGTTAATTGTGCCGGAAATAAAACGCGCCTGGCCGTTAAAAGTTGGGCTTGTGTTTGGCGGGGGAGTAAACTGCAGCACTCCAGAAACACTTAAACCAGGTACTGGCTGGGGCGTGATTTGCGGCTTTATTTCGGGCTTTATTTCTGACTCGTGCGCCTCGTTTGATTCATCTGCTTCGTTTGATTTTTGAGTAGAATCTTGCATATTTTCGGCAATTTTAGACGCGTCTTGAGTGTTGCTATTTTTCACGAAATCTGGGTTTGTGTCTTCTCCAACTGCGCGCCCAATATGGTATTCTTCGCAAGAAATCTTATTTTCCATTAACGCTTTTGCGTCTTCAGGAACGTCAGTTCCGCTTGCGTATGGCGAAGAAAGTAGCGACTTCCAGCCTTCTAAAGGCAAGTAACCGTCCTTCAAACCATTTCGGCAATCTTCCGCATATGTGCGCGCTAATGTATCAACTTTTTCGTTTCCAGCGTTTCCAGCGTGCCCTTTAACCCACACGAATTTTACAGCACCTTCGCGCTTAGTAATTTCCGCATCAATAGCGCGAATCAAATCTGCGTTTTTTACAGGCTCGTTTTTGGAATTTTTCCAACCGTTCTTTTTCCAGCCGTGAATCCACGTAGTTGAGCAGTTGATTGCGTATTGTGAATCAGTTTCGATTGTAAGAGGCTCGCTTCCTGGGTGCGCTCGCAAAGCTTCCAAAACCGCGCATAATTCACCAATTTGATTCGTGCCGTTAGTTGCGCCTCCAGCGTCCGCGTTGCCAGTGTGATGGTGCTCGCTAGTGCTACCAGCCTCGAAGCCGTGATCTGCCCATGCCCAACCCATTGAACCGTTTGGGTTTCCTAATGCGGAACCGTCTGTAGAAACAACTATCATGGCAAACCTTTCAAAAATGCGCCGGCTGCAAATTGCAACCAGCGCAATTAGTGTATTTTTTATTTACGCAAGATTATCACGTTAAGCCAAAGTCTTGTTGACTATGCTAAAGCCTTGTCGACTACAGCAGTGGCTTCTTCAAGCACCTTGTCTAGTGCTTCTGGAGAAACGAAGGATTCTGCGTAAACCTTGTAAATATTTTCAGTACCAGATGGGCGAGCAGCGAACCAATTATTCTTGGTGGTAACCTTCAAGCCGCCAATCTTTGCACCGTTTCCAGGAGCTTCCGTAAGCTTTGCGGTAATGTCCTCGCCAGCAAGCTTGGTCGCTTCAACATCGTCACCACTCAAAGCTGCGAACTTCTGCTTCTGCTCGAGAGTGGTTGGGGTATCAACGCGCTTATACCAGCTTTCGCCAAAGCGAGCAACCTGATCCTGGTGAAGCTGAGCTGGGTTCTTGCCAGTCTTCGCAGTGATTTCCGCCGCGAGCAAGTCTGGAATCAAACCATCCTTATCGGTGGTCCAAACGCGACCATCCTTGCGCAAGAAGCTCATGCCGGAGCTTTCTTCGCCGCCGAAAGCAACTTCGCCGCTAAAGAGTGGGTCAACGAACCACTTAAAGCCAACTGGTACTTCCACAAGCTTTGCGTTAATAGAAGCAGCCACGCGGTCAATCAAGGAAGAAGACACAAGCGTTTTGCCAATTGCAGTATTCTTTGGCCAATCTGGGCGAGCGCCTCCGAACAAGTACTCAACGCATACTGCAATGTAGTGGTTCGGGTTCATAACGCCCCAGTTAGGGCACACAATTCCGTGGCGGTCGGCATCAGGGTCTGTGCCGCCAACCAAATCGTACTTATCCCAAGCGCCAGCGTTAAGCTGATCAACTAAGCCCTTCATTGCGTAAGGGGAGCTTGGATCCATACGAATCTTGCCATCGTGGTCAATAGTCATGAATCGCCAAGTTGGATCAACTTCTGGGCGCACAACGCCAATGTTCAGGCCGTACTTTTCGTTCATAAGTGGCCAGTAGTTTACGCTTGCGCCGCCGAGTGGGTCAATTCCCAAACGCACGCCGCTGGAACGAATCACGTCGAAGTCGATTACGTTTGCCAAGTCGCTTACGTAATGTTCGCGGTAATCGAAGCCTTCAACCAAATCAGACTTGATTGCTTCCTCGAAAGGCACGCGCTTTACGGACTTGTAGTTGTCGAGCAATTCGTTTGCGCGGTTTGCAATCGCATTAGTTACGTCTGCAGGTGCAGGGCCGCCGGTTACAGGATCGTACTTAAAACCACCGTCGGTTGGAGGATTGTGCGAAGGGGTGACTACGATGCCGTCAGCCAAGCCGTCGCCGCTAAAACGCTGAGTGCCGTCGGCTGCGCGATTATGAGTCAAAATAGCCTGAGAAACAACAGGAGTTGGCACGAAGTCGCCGCGAGAATCCACGCGAACGTGAACGCCGTTAGCAACCAAAACCTCAATAGCGGTTTTTTGAGCAGGCTCAGAAAGAGCGTGCGTATCGCGACCAATATAAAGAGGGCCAGTTACGCCAGCTTTCTTGCGATATTCAGCAATAGCTTGTGTAATAGCCACAATATGAGCTTCGTTAAACGAAGTTTTCAAAGCAGAACCACGGTGACCGGACGTGCCGAAAATCACGCGCTGTTCTGGAATGTTGGAATTTGGAACTTCATCATAGTAAGCGCCAACCAAAGCGTCGACGTCGACTAGATCTTCTGGGGTGGCGGGCATTCCCGCATTTTTTGCTACCATAATTTTTTATTTTGCCACGGCGCTTGTATTTTATATTTTCACACGCATTTTGGTTTCACATACGTGTGGATATTCGTGTGGTGAGATTTGAGATTTTTCGCACTGAGCGAGGCGAACGTCAGAGCCGAAGGCTGCTGATTCGCCGAGCGAAGAAGAAAAATCGAAAAATCTCTGCGATTAGCACGGTTATTAACGAATTAGCATGCAGAGTTTGGGGGATTTCTTTACGAGCACTAAAAGAGGACTGAGAAGCTACATTCTTTAAAGAAAGGCGAACACAATAAACGCCTTTAACAGCCAGAGCGCCCGAAGGACGGGACGTGCGAGGAGAGAAATCCCCCAAACTCGCGCCACAGTTACTTATCACTCACAGAAGCGCTAGTTTTTACGCTTGCTGGCACGCGCACGCACAGGGCTTGTTTGTCAACAGTGAAGCGCAAATGCTTTGTGTAACCCAAAATGTCGCCGTCCACCTGCACTGGAGCCGCTTTTTCTAACTGCACTTCCGCGCTAAATCCTTGCGTTTGGTCAATTCTGGAGCCTGCGGATAGCGACTCCTGCTGCAGGGCGTGACCGGTTACGGTTTGGTGTACTACTCCTCGGAATAAATTAGCCCAGCCGATTAATCCGCCTGAAGTGTCAATAATTTCAAAGTCGAGCACGCCGTCGTCGTAAGCGGCTTCTGGCATTAGCGAGAACATAGGAATTTGCCCGCAATTTCCTGCCATAAGGGTTCGGAAGGTGAGTCCTTTTAGCACGCTTTCGTCGCCGTTTGATCTTTGTAAGGTAACGGTTGCACGATACTTCGGCATAAACAAATGTTTAACTCCGGCCACAAAATAAGCAAGCCAACTAATATTTTTCTTTAGCTTCGGGTCTGTGTCGTCAATCATAAGCGCATCGAAACCAATTCCGGCAATAATCAAAAACGCGTGGCCATGGTCTTCATTCGGATTGTCCAGAATAGTTACTCGCCCAACATCAACCTGCCTGGACCCGTGCGAAGTAGCCACGCGCAACGCAGCTTCCACATCGTTTACAGGTATGCCCATGTTTCTTGCAAAAAGATTTCCGGTGCCAATAGGAATAATTCCCATCGCATGCCCTTTGCCGCTTACTGCGCTCGCAACTGTTCTAACTGTGCCGTCTCCGCCAACTGCCACAACAACGTTAGCTCCGTTGGAAAGTGCCTCTAAGGCGCACTCGCGTCCGTCTTTATCTAGCTGCGTGTCGATTATTTCGTAAGTTAGCTTGTGATCGTTGCAATAATTTTGAATACTTTCGCGGTAAGATTCTGCCTGCGGCTTTGAAGGATTTAAAATAAACGCGTAATGCACGGAGTCGCCGTGTCGTTTTGCGAGTTTTTTCGCTAAATGATGCCGTTTCATGGCGCGCGTAACAATCATGATGACGAATGGCGCAATAACTAGCGCAAAAACAATCACCATAAGTGCAATGGTTGCTTGAATAGGCATAATTGGCATACTCTCTATTCTTGCACATTATTTCTATTGCTACGATAAATTTTGCTTAATACTGTGAATATTTACGTTTTTTACACATTTGTGTTATTGGCTAAGACTATTATTAGGCACTATGTGTGAAGCTTTTAATAACGCAAATAATAAGTGCGATTCTTTTAAGGATTGCTCACTTTTTCAGTTGCACAATACGGTTTATAGAGATGTAAAAAATTCTGACGATTCAAACAATTCCAATATTGTTCCAATCGTTTTAATCCACGGTTTTCCGGTTGATCACCGCATGTGGGATGCTTGTGCAGATTCTTTGAACGCACAAATTGATGCCGCTCTTGAATCCGGCTTGTTAAAGCATGACGTTCCTATTTTTGCTCCGGATATGGTTGGTGCCGGCTTGAGCGAGACTCCAAAAGCCGAAAGCTCCGAGTTTAACGAGTCTGATTACGCTCACGCTCTCGACGCTCTTAGTGCATCTTATGTAAAACTTATTAACGATTTGGGCTTTAATCGCGCTGTGTGGGTTGGCCTTTCCATGGGCGGCTATGTGGCTTTGGATGTTCAGCGTCTTCTTCCTAAAGCTGTTGCCGGCATTGCTTTATGCGATACTCGAGCCTGCGTTGACGCTCCTCAAGCACGCGCTAAGCGTCTTGAAATTGCAGATGTTTGCGAGCGCGACCAAACGGTTGAGCCTGTTATGCATTTTGCTCACGCAACCGAAAAAGATTCTACGGTTAAACAGTCGCCTGAGTTTATTCATACTTTTGAAAATTGGATTCATGACCAGAAGCCTGAAGGTTTGGCATGGCGTCAGCGCATGGCTGCTTGCCGTCCAGATATGGAAGATCAGCTTCCTTTGATTACAGCTCCGGCTGCGGTTATTAGCGGCACTTTGGATCCTTCTAGTGCGCCTGAAATTATGCGACCAATGGCCGAGGCAATGACTTCTTCAAAGCATGTTGATTTTACGGTTATTGAAGATTGTGGACATTTCAGCGCTACTGAGCATCCGTATGAGGTTGCTTCTGCTTTGGTGACTTTATTGTCGGCAGTGCAGCGTTTGTAGAGCAATCTGTAATTTCGTGCGTCGCTAGTGATAAACTGTACGAGCGTGTTTTTGCGTACAATTATTGAGCAGAGGTTATTAATATGACTGATATGCAGCACAATCCTGAAGGCGAAGATTCCTTCAATCAAATGCCGGGTCATACGCCTGATGACGCAAGCGACGACACAGTTGCTTTTGCGCAAGTCGAGCAGAATCAGGTAGATAATCAATCTGCCGATAATGATGAAAAAACTCTTGCCGAAAATCTTGGTGAAGTTGCAGACGAATACGAAGATCAGGATTCTTTCGACAGCGGTCTTTCTGTACAAGAAATACTTATTAACAATTCTGCAGATTCTACAGAAACAGACACTTTTAAGGCTGTAACGCCTGATTCTAAATCTACGCCCGAAAATGGCGGCAGCAGAAATAGTAAAGATGGCAAGCGAGGCGGTCGTGGCGCTAACGGAGCGAAGGCAGGCTCAGCCAATCACGGCAATCGTTCTGCGCTCGCATTGCTTTATTCTCTTCTAGTTTTTGTTATTTTGATAGCTGTGGCATTCTTTGCGCTACAGTGGTATTTCCACGATCGCGTATCTCCAGGCGTTAATTTTGGCGATGTTTCTGTTGCGCGTAATCTTACGGGTTATAAAGAGGATTCCGTAAAGCGCGTTGTAAGTGATGCCGTGGATGCTTCTTCTTTGGTTATTAAGGACGACCGTGGAAACAGTATTACTGCGGATTTGGGTGAGCTTGGTGTAAAAATCAATCAGCCAAATACTGTGCGAGCAATTATGCAAGCTAAGCATGATAATTTATTCACTCGCATTATGCCTTGGATTCAGCAGTCTGTTAGTTTGCAAGCTAAGGTTGATCATTCTGCAATGGATTCGTATGTGCTTACTAGGTTTGTTCGCGAGCGTGATCGTGCCGTTCCTTACAGCGCAAAATTCGACAAGAATTCCGAGTCTTACGTTGTAGAAGATGGTATTCCTGGCCGCACTATTGAAACTTTGTCCGTGCGCGAAGCGGTGAAAAAAATACTGGCTCATCCTGGTAAAAGCTTAAAAGTTTCAGTTACTTCTCGCAAAACTCAAGCTCCTATTAAGCGCGATGCTGCACAGAAACTTGTTGACGAATTAAATAAGTTGCTGTCGAAAAAAATTACGTTTAATAATGGCGACGGAAAAGATTTTACTGTTCCTAAAACAGTTCTTGCTTCCTGGATTACTGTAAAAGCTGATACTACGCGTCGTAAGCTTTCCTACACTATTGATACAGATAAAGCAGACGATTTCTTGTCTCAGGCACTTCCTAAAGAGCTTAATCAGCAGAAGGTTAATCAGGAAGACGCAATTAATAAAGACGGAAAGTTTATTTTCACAACCATGAAGGGTTCTAATGGTGTTGAAATCACTTATGCAAAAACTGCTGCAGAAAAAGCAGTCGATGCTTTGCGTAAGGGAAATGATTTTAAGCTGACTCTTCCTGCAAAAATCACTAAGTTTACGGTTGAGAAAAAGCTTGTAGAAATGCGCATTGTTGTTGATAAGTCAACTCAGACTGCGTCTGTTTATAGAAACGACGAGCTTGTGAAGACTTTCCCTGTTTGCACCGGTAGGACTGGCGCGGATGATTCAACTCCTGGCACGTTCTTCATCTACTTGCGTTACGCTTCTCAAGATATGCGCGGTCGAAATGGCGATGGTTCTTCTTACTTCTCGCCTAATGTGCGCTGGGTTAGCTATTATCACGCTGGAGAAGGATTCCACACTGCTTCTTGGAATTATGATGGTATTGCTACTGGCGATGCTGCGAATCACGGTTCTCACGGATGTATCAACATGTACGAGCAGGATGCGCGTTGGATTTATGAGAATTGCCCGCGCGGCACGATTGTTCAGATTGTAGGAACTACTCCGGATGGTCCTGTGCGCGAGAAATGAGCGTATGAGCATGTATGATGAAGGTTCTGAGGATGAAACTGTCTCATTCGATGAGAATGTAGCTACTTCTGCAGCGCCCTCAAAGCCTGCTGTTGTGCAAAAACCGGAAGCGCTGTTAAAACCGGCAGCGCAATCGAAACCGGCAGCACCTTCGTCATCTCGTCGAATTAGCAGCGCCCCAATTCCTGTACACGTTACAGCCACACTTTTTGACACACCGTCTGAAGACGAAAAAATCAGCAATAAACCTTGGTTTGTGCGCGTAGTAAGACGTGTTATTACGTCTTGTGTTGGAATATGGATGCGATTTGCATCTCGCATTGCTCGCCGGTCAGGATGGTATCCAAGCGTAGAGCCGTATATTGGCTATGGAACACATCGCTATGCTCGCTTAATTTGCCGCACAGTATATGCTCCAAAGCGCGGACACCGTTCAGTATTAAAGCGCGGTATTTACGCAATGCTTGTGATTCCAGCCGTCCGTGTTCGTGTTGCGCTATCAATAGACAATATTCCTGTAGAAACCGCGCAAGTCGGTGATTCTGAAGTTTATGACAAGCCGGAAGAGGCTCGTGGCGGTAGTGCTGAATATTGTATTTCTGATCGCGCAGGCTACTTGGATTTGATCACAGAACGCGCGCTTTTGCCGGGTCGTCATGTTGTTTCTTACACGCTTGAAAATCGTGAGCCGGTTAAAGCAAGCTTGTTTGCTATTGATGACAACGTGCCAATCGGAATTATTTCCGACGTTGACGACACTATTATGGTCACTCAAGCGCCTTCTCCAATTCGTGCCGCGTACAATCTGCTTATTATGAATCCGGCGCATCGTTCGCCTGTTGCTGGAATGTCGGAGTTTTTCCAGTCGCTGTCTAGTTTGCGTAACGATATTCCATTTTTCTATCTTTCTACTTCTCCTTGGAATGTTGAGGCTTCAATTCGTCACTTTATTGAGCGCGAAAAGTTTCCTGAAGGCCCTCTTTTGCTACGAGATTTAGATCCGCGTCCTAAGACTTTTATTCCAAACGGTCCGCAGCATAAGTTGGAGTTTGCCACCCAGCTTATGGATGATTTTCCAGGTATGCGTTTTGTTCTTATTGGCGACGACGGCCAAAAAGATCCAAGCACTTATGCGAATATTATTCGTCAGAATCCTGGCCGAGTGCTCGCTGTTGGTATTCGTCAGCTTCATAAGCGAGATACCGTAGACAATTTTCGACGTAAATTATCTCGCGACTTTGCGGTTGCTCTTAGTGCTTCTCGTCGCGCTTATATTTTTGCAGATGAAAGTATTCCAGAAATTCCTACAACGGAACTTGAAAAACTTGACGATAATATAAATGTTGTAGAAGCAAAAGGTGCTGCTGGAACATTGCAAGGAGTGCCATTTTTTGCAGCGCCTACAGGTCAAGGATTGTCTAAAGTAATGCTTCCGTTTATAAAAGAGGCTATTAAAAGCAGAGTAAGGTAAAAAATATTTATGAGCGAAAAGATTTGTGAAACAAGCTGTAAAACAACTTCCCAAACAGTCTTTGAAAAACCTGCAGAAGCTAAGCGAATACCCTCAAAGCGCGAATTTCATGGCGATACTTATATTGACGACTACGCTTGGATGAAAAATCGTAGCAGCAGCGAGCTTCTTGAATATATAAATTCTCAAAATGCGTACACTGCTAAGCGTGTTAAGCATTTAGAAAACTTGCGTTCTACCTTATTTAATGAATTGCGCTCTAGAGTTCAAGAAACAGACATGTCTGTTCCTGTGCGAATGAATAATTACTGGTATTACGTTCGTACGCAAGAAGGAAAACAGTACGCTATTCAATGCCGTATGAAAGTTAGCGATGAAGCTAATTGGAATCCGCCTACTATAGATGAGTCCGCTGAGGCGGGCGTAACTGTAGGTGAAGAAATACTTTTTGATGCAAACAAAGAAGCAGAGCTTGCTGGAAGTAAATTCTTCCGGCTTGGAGGAATGGATTTAAGCTCCGACGGCTCCCGCATGCTTTACGGAGTTGATACTCAAGGTGACGAACGTTTTAGCTATTTTATGCGCGATTTTTCTTCCAGCACATGTTCTTGGTCGCCTTTGGAAGAGTCTTGGGAGAATCTTTCTTCTGCTTCACTTTCTCCGGATGGAAAATGGGTGTTTTATGTAAAAATAGACAGCGCATGGCGTCCTTACCAGGTTTGGCGGCACCGCGTTGGAACACCAACAAGCAGCGACGTAAAAGTGTTTGAAGAAAAAGACGAGCGCTTTTTTGTTGACGTTTACGAAAGCTTTGACGAACGCTACATGATGATTAGTAGCAGCTCTAAAACAACCTCTCGTGTGCTTATGCTTCCGCTAAGTACGCCTGAAGGTGATTTTCGCATGGTGATTGAGCCGTCTGAAGGCGTTGAATACGACATTTCCTTCGCATGTTTTGAAGGCGCTGGTAAAAATGGTGAGGATATTCCGGTTGCTATTGTTTGCCACAATGCTAAAAATCCTAATTTTGAGATTGATGTTATTGATATGCGAAATCTTCCAAGTGCAGATGCGAACGCAGATGCAAGCGCAGTCTCATCTAAAATTGCGACTTATAAACTAGGCGATGGCGTTTGTGTTGCTTCCGGTTCTCCTTACGGCTGTGAAAACGGAGATTTGTGGGAAGCTTCTGCCAGAAAAAAGCCTATTTGTCAGCCTTATAATTCCGAACAAAATCCTGAAATATTGCGAAACTCAGTCGGCTTAAGTATAAGCGGATTGTCAATGTATAAAAATTATGTTGCGTTGGCGTATAGAGCTCAAGGATTGCCACATCTGGCTGTAGTTAGCAAAAAGCGCGCTGTAGAAGACTTTTTAAGCGGAAAGCCGTGGCGTTTTTACGAAGTTCAGCCTCAAATTGTTTTAGATCACGAATCTACTTGCGTTAATGTTCAAAACGTAAGTATTTCGCGTATTAATAATTTGCAATCTTGTATAACTAATCAAGCTAAATCTTCTTCTCGTGAATGTCTTTGCAAAATATCTAAAGAAGAAATCAACAATAATCGCTTGTTTAGTATTTCTATGACTGGTAATCCTTCTTATGAAGCTCCTCGCATGCGTTACGCTTTTGGAAGTTACGCAACTTTAGGTCAGCTTCGTGAGCTTGATCCTTCGAGCGGCGAAGACGTGTTGCTTAAGCGCGGGAAGATTCTTGGCGAGTTTGACGAACATAATTACGCCGAAAAACGCATATGGATTACTGCTAGGGATGGCGAGCGTGTGCCGGTGTCTATTGTTTGGCGTCCGGATAAAATTTCGCAAAACGAATCAATGTTTATTACAGGATACGGCGCGTACGAAGTAAGTTCTGACCCTAGTTTTTCTGTTGGACGCTTGAGTTTGCTAGATCGCGGAGTGCTGTATGCTCAAGTGCATGTGCGCGGCGGCGGTGAAATGGGTCGCGCGTGGTATGAGCAGGGTAGGCGCGTTAATAAAAAGCACACTTTTGAAGATTTTGTTGATGCAACGCGCGCATTGCAGAATGCTGGTTTTGCTTCTGCTTGCCATACTGTTGCAAATGGCGGTTCTGCAGGCGGCTTGCTTATGGGTGCTATAGCAAATATGGCTCCGGAATGTTATGCGGGAATTGAAGCGGATGTGCCGTTTGTTGACGCACTTACTTCTATGCTTGATTCTTCTTTGCCGCTTACTGTAACCGAGTGGGATGAGTGGGGAAATCCGCTTAATAATGCTGAAGATTACGCTTATATGAAGTCGTATACTCCTTACGAAAACGTGCCTTGTGCTGGTAGTGAAGATGGGCGCAAAAAATTAGCTGATTTCCCGAAAATCTTAATCACATCGTCTATTCACGATACTCGCGTACTTGTTACTGAACCTATGAAATGGCTTGCGAAATTGCAGGCTTCTGGGGTGGATGCTATTGCGCGTGTTGAAACTGACGGCGGCCACGGCGGTACTTCGGGCAGGTATAGGCAGTGGCAGGAGCTTGCGTATGAAAACGCTTGGTGTCTTGGTGCTATGGGCATAAGCGAATAGTCTAAAACGACCGAAACTGCGCAGCTGTGAGTAGTTTATGTCGCCTACGTGCCAGCATCCGTGATATTATAGTTCGAAGTGATGTTCGTTTACACGCATACGTTTACGTTCATCTGTATACGTAGGTAACTCAAAGGCGATATATCTACTTTGCTTGAGAAGGGTAAAGCAATGGTGATAAGCAAAACTAGTGCAGTGATCACAAATAGTGATAGATTGTCGCTGCAACATACTGCATTGTTTAAGCAAGTTCCTGCGGATCAAATGAAGGAACTTTTGGTGCATCTTCAGGAGTCGATTTTTAACAAAGGTGAGTCGATTTTTAATGAGGGTGATACTGATCATAGAATGTACCTTCTTGAGCGCGGTCGCGTAAAATTAGTGCGTCATTCTAACGATAATCGCGTGCAATTGCTTAGTATTCATACTTCTGGTGAAATTTTGGGCGAAATTCCTGTTTTTGATCCAAAGGGAGGTCCTCGTACCGCTTCAGCAATCACCATTACAAGCAAAACAAAAGTTTTGTGGCTGGAAAACGATATTTTATTCGCTTGGCTAAATAATCATCCTCGAGTTGCTGTAGATATGCTGCAAGTTTTGGCTGCGAGAATGAGAGCTAATAATGAGAGAATTTCAGATTTAGTTTTTATGGATGTTCCAGCTCGTTTGGCAAAAACTCTGTTAAATTTGGCATCCAGATTTGGTGAGCCAATGAGTGACGGTTTACTTGTGCCGCATGATTTAACTCAGGAGGAATTAGCTCAGTTGGTTGGTTCTTCTAGGGAAACTGTGAACAAGGCGCTTATGGATTTTGCAAATCGCGGGTGGATTATGCGAAAAGGACGTTCGATTATTATTTATAAGCCGGGAATGTTAATTCGAAGAGCAGAGCGCTGATTATTCAAGTAGAGGCAAACCTTTAGAATAGTACGCATGCCGAAAAAGAATTCACTTACTGCTCGTCGTGTGCTAGCACTGTTTCTTACCTACATCACTTTGTGTGTTGCAGGTGGTGTTGCTGCAAGTATTATGTTCGTTCCTGGTGTTATGAGTGTGAATAGCGTGGTGAAAACAGTTGTTCCTTCACTTCGCGTTGATGGCATTGATTTTGACGTAACTGCTTTGCCACAAAAATCGCGACTTTATGCAGCTGATGGCAAAACAATTATCGCAACATTTTATGCGCAAAATCGCACTGTTGTGCCGCTTAGACGTATTTCGCAATATATGCAGCAGGCAATGGTTGCTCGTGAAGATAGGCGATTCTTTGAGCATTCTGGCGTTGATGTTCAAGGCGTTATGCGCGCGTTTGTGAAAACATTCGTTAAAAAGTCAGATATGCAAGGTGGCTCTTCTTTAACCCAGCAGTATGTGAAAAATGTGCTTATGATTAAAGCGCGCGAAAACAACGATCCTTTGGCGGAATATCACGCTTCTGAAGGTACGATTGCGCGTAAGCTTCGCGAAATGCTCATAGCAATTCAAATGGAAAAAAAGTATTCAAAACTTGAGATTTTGCAAGGCTATCTTAATATTGCGCAATTTGGTAGCAATAATATTTACGGTGTAGAAACTGCGGCTCACCGTTACTTTAATACGAGCGCAGCAAAGCTTAATCTTGTGCAGGCTGCAACTATTGCCGCAATCACAAAAAATCCTTCTCATTACGATCCGTCTATTGAAGAAAATCAGCCAGAAGCGCAAAAGCAGCGCAATATTGTGCTTGATTTAATGCTTCGTCAAGGTTTTATAAATAAGAAGGAGCATGATTCTGCCGTAGCAATCCCTCTAAAAAATACTCTTAATGTGCAGCGAGAAGTGTCTAAGATTGGTTGCCAGGCTGCAGGTGACGCCGCATTCTTCTGCGATTACGTAACCAAACGAATTTTGCATTCTCGCGAATTTGGAAAGACGGCTGCTGCGCGAGAAAAGCTTCTTACTGAAGGTGGTCTCGATATTTACACCACTATGGATTTGCGCGCAAGTAAGGCTGCAATGAAAGCTGCTCGTGACACGATTCCAGTAAACGATAAAAGCGGTTTTGAAGTTTCGATTGCTGCTATTAAGCCTGGAACTGGTGAAGTTTTGGCCTTTGGTAGCAATCGTATTTATGACGCGTCCGACGCTGCTAGGTCTGATCCAACTCATACTGCTCTTAACTACGCTGTTGACGAGCGAGATGGCGGTGGTCTCGGCTGGCAGATTGGTTCTACTTGGAAGCCTATTAATATGGTTGCGTGGATGCTTGCTGGAAAGTCAATCAACCAGCCTCTTCGCACGACTATTCGATACAATAATTCTGATTTTAACTGCAATAAGTTCCGCGGATTCGGCTCATGGTTTGTGCAAAACTCCGGCGGTGGCACTGTTAGCCCAGAAACGCCTTTGCAAGGTCTTGTTCGTTCTCACAATACTACGCAGGCATCTATGGCTCAGCAAATTAAGCTGTGTTCTATTGCAGACGCGGCTAAAATTCTTGGATACCATAACTCGCCTCTTGGTCAGGAAAGTGTGTATTCGGCCAATTCTTTGAACCCGCCAATGACCATTGGTTCTGTGCAGGCTTCGCCTTTGACTGTTGCTAATGTGTATGCAACTTTGGGTGCAGATGGTGTTGCTTGCGATCCGATTGCTATTAAGCGAGTTATTGATAAGAATGGTAAGCGTTTAAGAGTTCCTAGTGCGCATTGCCATCAGGCTATTCCAAAGGGTATTGCACAAACTGCCGCATACGCACTTAATCAGGGTGTTGTTCAGCCTGGTGGTGAGGCTTCAACAACTCAGCTTGACGGCGGACGTAAAACCTTCGCAAAAACTGGTACTAACGAACAGTACTACATGACAACAGCAGGATTTGTGCCGTATCAGGTTGCTTCGTTTGTTGCCGTCGGCAATGCTGAATCGCAGAAAAGCTTCAACGGCATGACTATTAACGGCCGCACGATGGCAGCTTGGTATGGTATGTATATTGCAACGCCTGCGTGGAAGCAGTTTATGAACGACTATTTGAAGGCTGCTAATATTCCTGTTGATAACGATTACGGAAAGCCTGATCCAAAGTACACTGCTGGAGCTTCCTCAAAGCAAGACTCGCTTTATACGAAGCCTTCGCAAACTGAGCAGGAGAAGCGAGATGAAGACGCTCGTCGTCAGGCCGCTAACGAACAGCAGGAAGAGGCTAATAAGCAGCTGCAGACACAGGATCAGTATGGAACTGCTCGTCGTGATGACTACAGCACTTCCACAGGAGATGAGTATTAAGTTTTAGATGATTAAACAGCGTAGGCGGCATAAATTACTCAACGTTGCTCTGTTTTGGTCGGAATTACGTAAGAAAACGACATAAACTACTCATGATTGAGTTGTTTTGGTCGGAATTACGTAAGAAAACGACATAAACTACTCATGATTGAGTAGTTTATGTCACTTTTAGTCTAAATCTGCTCCAACAGCGTCGGAAACATGCTCGAATCCGTCGCGCTTCAAAAGATCCGCAAGTCCGCGCTTTAGCGTCGTAATCTGCTGCGGTCCTCTGTACATAAGCGACGTAATAAACATAACCAAATCCGCACCAGCGCGAATCTTCTCGTATGCTTGCTTTGGTGTAAATACGCCGCCAATTCCAGCAATAGCAAAACGATTGCCAAAAGCCTTACGCGTGCGACTAATAAGTTCGTTGCTTGCACTGTAGGTAGGGCCTCCGGAAAGTGCGCCTTGCCAATCTGCTGGAACGTCAAGTCCGGAGCGGTTCTTCTGCAAGTTCGCAATACTTACGCCATCAACCTTATGCTCTGCAAGAACGTCTAGAAGTGACTTAAACTGCTCCCATCCTCCCGGCAAATTAAGCGGCATCTTAACAAGAGTTGGCTGCGGTCGCTTAATAGTATCAAGATCGCTAAAAAGCTTATCCAGCGCTTCCGGCTGACTAAATGGTTCACCTACGCGAGTATTTGGGCAGGAAATATTCACCTCAATAATCGAGCTGCGTCCAGCCGCGCGCTCCATAGAAATGTGATAATCTTCAATGCCTTCGTTTAAGTCGCCAACTAAATCGTCGTTTGTGCGAGCAATTGAAATAGACATATTCATTGATTTAGCTTTAGTCCACGCTTTTTCTGCGCGCGCAACAACCGCTTCGCTGCCGTCGTTTGCCAAACCTGCGTGCACCAAAATAGAGTCGTATTGCGGAAGACGATGATACCAAGGCTTCTGATTTCCTTCGCAAGGGCGGCTTGTAGTTGAGCCAACTGTTTCAAAACCAAAGCCGGCATTGTCTAGAACGGTTGCCATTTGGCAGTTTTTATCTAATCCAGCGCTTAAGCCGAACGGGTTCGCAAAATCTAATCCCATAACATTAGTTTCAAGAACTGGATCCGTGTAGTTAAGCATTGTGCGAAGAAGCCACATAAGTCCCGGCGTGTTTTCGCTGAATTTGCAGAAGTCAATCATGCGTTCGTGAGCTTCATCAGGTGGAATGTTGAACACAAAATGAGGCTTTATTACATGCTTGTAGGAGAAAGTGAAAAGATCAGTCGTGGCTTTATTGACGACATTGTGCAATGAATTTTCAGAAACGTAATGCATATCTATATACTAGTGCATTATTTGTGCGTTTGCCACCCGAATGCGCGTTCGTTTTTGTGCGATTTATTACAAAAATAAGATTTGTACGCGGGTAAATGTGCGTTCTTTTCGTTTTTACACCCCAAAACGCTCAATCGCGTTTGTTTTTTGCGTATACTTGTGCGATAATGTTCGTATGATTTCTTCGCAGCGTCAACATTTGATTTTAAGCCGTCTTCGTACTCGCGGTGCAGTTCGCATTACCGCGCTGTCTAAAGAGCTGAACGTTTCTGCAATGACAGTTCGCAGGGATATTGCCGAGCTTTCCGATCGCGGTCTTTTAAAGCGTGTTCACGGCGGCGCTGTAACAACCAACACTTTGCTTTCCGAGCCACTGTTTTCTGTAAAGTCGCAAATGGACATTGGTTTGAAGGATGCTATTGCGCGCTTGGCTGTGGACTACGTTTCTCCGGGAGATGTTATTGCTATTGGCGGCGGCACAACAGCTTACGTGTTTGCGCAGCATTTGCTGGAGTCGCGTAGGGCTTCCGGAATTACGATTTTGACTAATTCGATTCCTGTTGCCGAGCTTGTGCAGGCGTTGGAGTCCAAGGATGTTGAGGTTATTGTAACCGGCGGCGTGATTACGCGCTCCAACTCGCTGGTTGGCCCGATTGCAGACAAAGTTGTGGCTTCTCTTCGCGTGAATACCGTGTTTCTTGGCACGCACTCGGTGTCTCTTCCTCGCGGATTCCTTATGCCGAACTCTTTGGAAGCGGCTACAGATATGGCTTTAATGGATATTGCTGACCGCACTATTATTTTGACGGATCACACTAAGTGGAGCTGCACGTCGCTTTCGCTATTTGCGCGTTTTGATCAGGTTGATACTGTTATTACCGACGATGGTTTGGACGCTGATTCGCAGCTTCGTACGCGCGAGCTTGTTAAGGATTTGGTTTTGGCGCCTGTTGGTGACGATCGCGAGATTCTTAATTCTGCTGCAGATGCTGCGGATTTTGATTTAGCACATAATTCTGCAGACGAAAACTGATGCGAAGTTTTGCGCGAAGCTGGAATACGTTTTTTGCTTAACTCACGCCTAGCGCACGTTTACAAAAAGCGGCTCGCTATGCAATCCCGCAACGCGCTTATGCTCAACTCTAAGAACATAAGTTCCGCGATTCACCTTCGGCAAATCCTCGTCTGCAGTGCAGCCTTTTCCTGCATTCGTATTGGTATTCCAGGTAATCTTCTTTTCAAAATGATCGCCCTTAGCCATAAGAAGCGGTTTCAAAGCAGTATCGCAAGTGTCTGAACGCCACACTGCGTTAGATAAGTAGCTGCTGCTATTTGCGTCTTTCGCGTCTTTTGAATCTTTAGTATTTTTGCCGCTTTTTACTTCTTTGTTATCTTTGCCATCTTTACTATCTTTTGCATCATCATTCGCCTTACTAACAGCATCGCTACTGTTTACAGACAGCACAGAATTCATATCGGAAGCATCAATAAGACACGAAGTATTTCCCTCATAAACAAAACGCTCAGTAAGCTCAACGCTTCCGCCCATAGGAACGTTTTGAGATTTCACAGAAAGTTCAATATTAATATCGCGCGCAGTGCATCGGGGAGTGAGACCAACCGGGCGCGGATCAGGCACGGATTTTCTAGAAACATCAACTTCATGCCCTGTAATCGCTCCGCCAACTGCAGCAAGTCCCTTACCTAAGCTAATAACGCAAAATATTGCCAGCGACACAATCAAAAAAAGCACTACACACACAAAAACGCGTCTGCGAAAATACATTTTTTGCTGCGACGTGCTCATTTTTTTGCCGGATTTACGCAATTTACTGCGATTAAATATGGCGCTCGCTTTGCGCTGCACCTGTCGCTTTATTTTGCGCTGTATTCCGGATGGTGTGAACATATTATCCATTGTAATGCATAGTTTGATGTGCTTACTTGCCGCCGGCGAAACCGAGCTGCCTCCACGCTTCATACACTGCAATAGAAGCGCAATTCGTAAGATTTAAGCTACGAAGCGAAGGTCGCATTGGAAGACGAACCTGCTCTGCCACATGCGGGCCTGCCATAACATCCATCGGATCCGGAATATCTCCAGGCTCTGGTCCAAAAAGCAGAATATCGTTCGGCTTGTACTCAATATCAGTGTAAAGTTTCGTAGCATTTGCTGTAAAAGCAATAATTCGCGAATTAGGCATCGACTCAACTAAATTCTCAAAATTAGGATGCAAAACAACGTGAGCCATATCGTGATAATCCAAGCCTGCGCGACGCAGTTTAGTATCGTGCAAATTAAAACCAAGCGGCTCAACCAAGTGCAAAATCGTGCCAGTTACAGCGCAAAGACGAATCGCAGAACCAGTATTGCCTGGAATACGAGGGGAGTAGAAGCAAAGATGAGGAGTGTGCGTTTCTGCGCGCGCGGCATCGTCTGCGCTGAGCATGGCGTCCATAACGCTAATCGGATTTCCATGAGCGTCGGTTACAAGCTCGTCCGGACCGTAGTTTGACTTGCGGTAGCCGTACTCGTACATTTGCTCTACGCGACTTGCGGCGGCTTTGTGCGATTCGATTTGCGATGCGGCTTGTTCTTCGGTTTTTGCCGCTGCTTCTTGCGTATTCTCGCTGTTATCCATTCTATTCCTTAGCTTTTAAGTATTCCTTACGTAACTTCGTAATCGTAACGTATTTAGTTTACTCGCAACTTGCACATTATGTTTTATTGTTTTGGGAAACATTTGCCGTGTAGTTTTCTCGCGTTTGGAGGGTTTGGGGTTGCGTATCGCTCCAAACGCGCGCAACTTTTCCGGCGTTTGTTGTCGGTTTTTATTGGCGTGGTGATAGCTGCGAAAAGTCTGGAGCTTTCGCTAGAATAGACAGTCTGTGTAAGGTGTGTCATATAGCGGGCATGCTCATGGAACCGAAGAAGGCGCCCGCGAATCAAAATATGCTTAAATAAGCACCAAATTTGCCGCGATTTTCTTCAGTTTTCAAATATTGATATTAACTAGCGAGTGATAAAGGAACGTCCATTGGCTGCTGAACAAGCTATGACGAGCACCACGAAAGTCATCGCACGTGCTGACGAGCATGATATTAAACTGCACAAAGCGTCAGATCGTGTGAATTTTGGCTCCATTTGTGAGCCTATTGATGTGCCATACCTCCTCGGCGTGCAAACCGACAGCTTTGATTGGTTGATCGGCTCTGAGCGCTGGAAGAAGCGCGTCGCTGAAGACGAGGCAAACGGAACTCACACCGTGCCTCATGTTTCCGGTCTTGACGAAGTCTTCCAGGAGATTTCCCCAATCGAGAACTTTGCTGAGACAATGAGCCTCACATTCTCCGACCCATACTTTGAAGAGCCACGCCACACTGTGCTCGAGTGCAAGGAAAAGGATTACACCTATTCTGCTCCACTTTATGTGAACGCTGAGTTTGAAAACGGCGAAACTGGCGAAATTAAGAGCCAGACTGTTTTCATGGGTGATTTCCCACTTCAAACTCCTCACGGCACCTTCATTATTGGCGGAACCGAGCGAGTAATCGTTTCTCAGCTTGTGCGCTCCCCAGGCGTGTACTTCGACCGTGCGCAAGATCGCACTTCCGACAAGGATGTTTTCGGTGCGAAGATTATTCCAAGCCGAGGCGCATGGTTGGAATTTGAGATCGACAAGCGCGACGTTTTAGGCGTTCGCGTAGACCGCAAGCGTAAGCAGTCCGCAATCGTATTCCTTATGGCAATCGGCATGACGAAAGACGAAATTGCCGAAGCTTTCCAAGGATATCCTCTTGTTTTGGATGCGCTCGCAAAAGAGCCTATCGATACGCAAGACGATGCACTTACCGACTTGTATCGTAAGATTCGCCCGGCTGACACTGCAACTCCAGAAGCTGGCCGCAATCTTCTCGATTCCTTCTACTTCAACACAAAGCGTTACGATTTGGCTCGCGTTGGTCGCTATAAGATCAACCGCAAGCTTGGTCTCGAAGCAGACTACAGTGATCGCAGCTTGAACCGCGAAGATATTATCGCCACTATCAAGTATTTGGTAACCTTACACGCAGGCGAAAAAACCTTCCCAGGTAAGCGCGACGGTCAAGACGTGCAGTTGCGCGTTGACGTTGACGATATTGATCATTTCGGCAACCGTCGTATTCGTCAGGTTGGCGAGCTTGTGCAGAATCAGCTTCGTACCGGCTTAAGCCGCATGGAGCGCGTTGTGCGCGAACGTATGACAACTCAGGATGCGGAAGCAATTACTCCACAGTCCTTGATTAACATTCGCCCAGTAAACGCAACTATTAAGGAATTCTTCGGAACTTCCCAGCTCAGCCAGTTTATGGATCAAAACAATCCATTGGCAGGCGTTACGAACAAGCGTCGTCTTTCCGCACTCGGCCCTGGTGGTCTTTCTCGCGATCGCGCTTCCATGGAAGTTCGAGACGTGCACCCATCCCACTTCGGACGTATGTGCCCAATCGAATCCCCAGAAGGTCCAAACATCGGTCTTATCGGTTCTTTGGCAACCTTCGGACGCATCAACCCATTCGGCTTCATCGAAACCCCATACCGCAAGGTTGTGAATGGTCACGTAACTAACGAAGTCGAATACATGACTGCAGACCGTGAAGCTGAGCACGTTATTGCTCAAGCAAACCAGGAACTCGACGAAAACGGCAACTTCGTTGGCACTCAGGCACTTGCCCGCGTGGACGAAGAAGAAGCAGTCGATGTGCCTGTAAGCACTGTAGACTACATGGACGTTTCCCCACGCCAGATGGTTTCCCTCGGCGCTTCCTTGATTCCATTCTTGGAGCACGACGAAGGCCACCGTGCTTTGATGGGTACGAACATGCAGCGTCAGGCTGTGCCGCTTATTAAGTCCGAGCGACCACTTGTTGGTACCGGCTCTGAATGGCGTGCAGCAGTTGATTCTGGCGACGTAATCTTGGCAGAAAAGCCAGGTGTTGTAACCTACGTTTCTGCAGATATTATTCGCGTTATGAACGACGATGGAACTCAGTCCAGCTACAAGCTTTCTAAGTTCCAGCGTTCTAACCAGACTACTTGCTACAACCAGGTGCCACTTATTAAAGATGGCGAGCGTGTTGAAGCTGGTACTGTTTTGGCAGATGGTCCTGCAACCGAAAAGGGTGAACTTGCATTGGGTAAGAATTTGCTCGTTGCATTCATGCCTTGGAATGGTTACAACTACGAGGATGCTGTGATTATTTCCCAGCGTCTTGTGCAAGACGATACGCTTTCTTCTATTCATATTGAAGAATACGAAATCGATGCTCGCGAAACCAAGCTTGGTTCCGAAGAGATTACTCGCGATCTTCCAAACGTTGGCGAAGATGCGATTGCAAATCTTGACGAGCGCGGCATTATTCGCATCGGTGCTGAAGTTGAAGCCGGCGACATTTTGGTTGGTAAGGTAACTCCTAAGGGTGAAACCGAGCTTACTCCAGAAGAGCGTTTGCTTCGTGCAATCTTCGGCGAAAAGAGCCGCGAAGTGCGCGATACTTCTTTGCGCGTGCCACACGGCGAAACCGGTACTGTGATTGCAGTTAAGGAAATCACTCGTGAAGACGCTGAAGACGACGGCGACGAGCTTCCAAACGGCGTGAACCAAATGATTCGCGTCTACATCGCTCAGCATCGTAAGATTACGCAAGGCGATAAGCTTTCCGGCCGCCACGGCAACAAGGGTGTTATTTCCCGCATTTTGCCAGAAGAAGATATGCCATTCTTGGCTGATGGTACTCCAGTTGACATCATGCTTAACCCGTTGGGCGTGCCTTCTCGAATGAACTTGGGCCAGGTGCTCGAGCTTCACTTGGGTTGGATTGCTCACGCTGGCTGGGATATTAACTTGGATCCAGATCTTGAGGCTGCTTGGAAGAAGTACGTGCCGCAGGGCGCTGAGCATGGCGATCCATGCACTCCAGTTGCAACCCCAGTATTCGACGGCGTTCGCCCAGAAACTTTGAAGGGCTTGCTTTCTACAACGCTCGCAAATCGCGATGGTGAAAAGCTTGTTGGTTCTGACGGCAAAGCAACTTTGTTCGACGGTCGCACTGGCGAGCCATTCCCGAAGCCAATTTCTGTGGGCTACATGTACATTTTGAAGCTGCATCACTTGGTTGATGATAAGATTCACGCTCGTTCCACTGGTCCTTACTCCATGATTACCCAGCAGCCGTTGGGTGGTAAGGCTCAGTTCGGCGGCCAGCGCTTCGGCGAAATGGAAGTGTGGGCGCTCGAGGCTTACGGTGCTGCTTACACATTGCACGAAATGATGACCACGAAGTCTGATGACGTCGACGGTCGCGTGCGAGTGTATGGCGCTATTGTTAAGGGCGATAACCTCCCACCAGCAGGCATTCCTGAATCCTTCAAGGTGTTGCTTAAGGAAATGCAGTCGCTTTCCCTTAATGTTGAAGTGTTGAACGCTGAAGGCGTTGCAATCGACATGAAGGATGAAGAGGACGACCCAGTTTCATCTTCCGACGATCTTGGCTTCAATATTGGCGCTCGACCAGATTCGTCCGCCAAGGAAGACCAGATTGCTGTTGAACCTGAATACCAGTGATTCGGTAACCGATTCGGTAACGAACACACTTTAAGAAATTAAGAAACATTAGAAAACAATTTCATGAGACAGGACGATAAGAGTGCTGGACGTCAACGCATTTGACAAACTGAGGATTGGACTGGCCACCGCCGAAGATATCCGTAGCTGGAGCCACGGCGAAGTAAAGAAGCCAGAAACCATTAATTACCGTACCCTAAAGCCAGAGAAGGACGGTCTGTTCGGTGAGCAGATCTTCGGTCCAACTCGCGACTGGGAGTGCGCGTGCGGCAAGTATAAGCGCGTGCGCTTTAAGGGAATCGTGTGCGAGCGATGCGGCGTGGAAGTTACCCGCAGCCGCGTTCGCCGCGAACGCATGGGTCATATTGAGCTTGCAGCTCCGGTAACACACATTTGGTTCTTCAAAGGTGTGCCAAGCCGTTTGGGCTACTTGCTCGACATTGCACCTAAGGATCTTGAAAAAGTAATCTACTTCGCAGCCTACATGGTTACGAAAGTCGACGAAGAGCAGCGTCACCAAGATCTTCCAGATTTGCAAGACGAATTCGATACCGAAATCGGCAATCTTCGCAAGCGTCGCGATAACGAAATCGAAGCGCGCGCTAAGAAAGTTGAAGAAGACTTGCACGAGCTGGAAGAATCTGGCGAAGGTAAGGGTGCTGCAAAATCTAAGTTGCGCGCCAGTGCAGAGCGCGAAATGTCTGCTATTCGTACTCGCTATGATGAGCAGATTCAGCGTTTGAACGCAGTATTTGACCGATTCAAGGGCTTGCGTGCCGGAGACATGGAAGGCGACGTTGACTTGTGGCGCGAGATGGAAGATCGCTACGGCGACTACTTCGAAGGCTGCATGGGTGCTGAAGCTATTAAGAAGCGTTTGCAGGACTTCGATTTGAAGTCTGCCGCAGAAGAGCTTCGCGCAGAAATTGACAACGGAACCGGTCAGCGCAAGGCTCGCGCTTTGAAGCGACTGAAGGTTGTAAACGCATTCTTGACTACTGGAAACAAGCCAGAAGCTATGGTTTTGGACGTAATTCCAGTAATCCCACCAGATTTGCGACCAATGGTTCAGCTCGATGGTGGTCGTTTCGCAACTTCCGATTTGAACGATTTGTACCGTCGCGTAATCAACCGTAACAACCGTTTGAAGCGACTTATTGAGCTTGGCGCGCCTGAAATCATGCTTAATAACGAAAAGCGCATGCTTCAGGAAGCAGTAGACTCGCTCTTCGACAATGGTCGCCGCGGACGTCCAGTAACCGGCGCATCCAACCGACCATTAAAGTCGCTTTCAGACATGCTTAAGGGTAAGCAAGGCCGATTCCGCCAGAACTTGCTCGGTAAGCGTGTTGATTATTCCGGCCGTTCCGTAATCGTCGTTGGTCCAAGCCTTCGCATGCATCAGTGCGGTTTGCCGAAGCCAATGGCGTTGGAGCTTTTCAAGCCGTTCGTTATTAAGCGTTTGGTAGATCAGGGCTTCGCTCAGAATATGAAGAGCGCAAAGCGTTTGGTTGACCGCGGCGACTCCGAAGTTTGGGGCGTGCTCGAGGAAGTTATTTCCGAGCATCCTGTGCTTCTTAACCGCGCACCTACACTTCACCGTTTGGGTATTCAAGCATTCGAGCCAATTTTGGTTGAAGGTAAAGCAATCCACCTGCCACCACTTGCCTGCGCAGCATTCAACGCAGACTTCGATGGTGACCAGATGGCAGTGCATCTTCCGCTTTCTGCAGAAGCTCAGGCTGAAGCGCGCACTTTGATGATGGCTTCCGACAATATCTTGAAGCCAGCAGACGGTCACACCGTTACAATGCCTTCTCAGGATATGATTTTGGGTCTTTACTACTTGTCTACCGTAATTGAGGGAGCCAAGGGTCAAGGTCGAGTCTTCTCCTCGCTTGCTGAAGCTGAAATGGCTCTCGACAAGCATGAGATTGACATGCAAGCTAAGGTGCTGATTCGCGTTCCTTCAGACTTCGTATTGCCAAAGAATTGGGAGCCTTCCGAGCTTAAGGTTGTTGATCCTGAGCCAGGCAGCCCAGACGTTGTGCGCGAAGAGCGTTTTAAGGACGGAACTGTACTGTTTGCAACTTCTTGCGGACGCATTTTGTTCAACGGAACTTTGCCAGTCGACTATCCGTTCGTAAACGAGCAGGTGCCGAAGGGCGTACTTTCTAAGATCGTCGACGAAATCGCAACCCGCTATTCTACAGCTCAAGTTGCTGCAACACTCGACGCTTTGAAGGATCTCGGCTTTACTCGTGCTCCTTGGTCTGGCGTAACAATGGCATTCTCCGACATTGTGCTTCCTCCAAATCGCGAGCAAATTGCGCAAGATTACGAGGATCAGGCTGCAAAAATCAACTCCCAGTACGATATGGGTCTTCTTACTGACGAAGAGCGTCGTCAAGAGTTGATCAACTTGTGGACTGAATGCACCGACAAGGTTGCAGACGCAATGCGCGAAAACTTCCACGACGACAACAACGTGAACATCATGGTTCAGTCAGGCGCACGTGGTAACTGGATGCAGATTCGCCAGATTGCTGGTATGCGAGGCCTCGTGGCAAACCCTAAGGGTGAGATTATTCCTCGACCTGTTAAGTCAAACTACCGCGATGGTCTGTCCGTGTTGGAGTACTTCATCTCCCAGCACGGCGCTCGTAAGGGTCTGGCAGATACTGCACTTCGTACGGCAGAATCTGGCTACTTGACTCGTCGTCTTGTGGACGTTTCGCAGGAAGTAATCGTGCGTGAAGAAGATTGCGGCACTAAGCGCGGTCTTATGATGAAAATTGCTGATCGCGACGAAAACGGCAATTTGACGCTTGTTAAGGCTGCTGACGGTGGTCCATACTCGCGCTTGCTTGCTGCAGATGTTCTCGATCCTGCCGACGGCACAACAGTTTTGGCAAAGTGTGGAGATGCGCTTTCTATGGACGTTTTGCGTGATTTGGTTGCGCATGGCGTTGAGGAAGTTAAGGCGCGTTCTGTGCTTACTTGCGAATCTAAGCGCGGCGTTTGCGCAAAGTGCTACGGCTGGTCCTTGGCTACGAGCCGACTCGTGGATGTTGGCGAGGCTGTTGGTATTGTGGCAGCACAGTCCATTGGTGAGCCTGGTACGCAGCTTACGCTTCGTTCCTTCCACTCTGGTGGTGTTGCTTCGGCTTCCGATATTACGCAGGGTCTTCCTCGTGTTACGGAGCTTTTCGAGGCTCGTACTCCTAAGGGCGAGGCTCCAATCGCTGAGTTCCCAGGCGTTGTGAAGGTTGAGGATACCGACCACGGCCGTCAGGTGACTTTGACTCCAGACGACACAACTGTTGACCCAATCGTTTACCCTGTGACGCGTCGTGCGCCAATGCTTGTAAAGGATGGCGAGCATGTTGACGTTGGTACGCAGCTGATTGAAGGTTCTGTGGATCCTAAGAAGATTCTTCGAATCCTTGGTCCGCGTGCGGCTCAGGTGAACATTGTGGAAGAAGTTCACAACGTTTACCGTTCTCAGGGCGTTGATATTCACGACAAGCACATTGAGGTTATTGTGCACCAGATGCTTCGCCGTATTACGGTGATTGATTCTGGTGACACTGAGCTTCTTCCTGGTGAGCTTGTGGATCAGGCGAAGTTCCGCGAGGCAAACTTGGCTGCTGTTAAGAACGGTGGCAAGCCTGCTGCTGGTCGACCAGAGCTTATGGGTATTACCAAGGCTTCGTTGGCTACGGATTCTTGGCTTTCTGCAGCATCCTTCCAGGAGACTACGCGCGTGCTTACTGAGGCCGCCTTGAGCCAGAAGGAAGATGATCTTAAGGGCTTGAAGGAGAACGTTATTATCGGTAAGCTCATCCCAGCTGGCACCGGTTTGGCGCGTTATCGCAACGCTAACGTGGAGCCGGATCCTCAGGTGCGTGACTCCATTTACCCTAACTTCGGTTTGGGTGGTGCTGACGGTACGCCATCGAACTTCGGTGAAAGCGATATGGCGGATGTTGACTTCTCCAACATTGATTTCGGCGATATGAAGCTCGGCGATGACTTTAATCCAGATGACTTCCTTGATGATCAGGGTGGTCAGGGTGATTACGGCGACGAAGCTGAGTGATTTCGCTAATCTGATATAAATGGGGCTTCAAGCTTTCTGGCTTGAAGCTCCTTTTTTGTTACTGGCGCAGTTGGTGTTCTGCGTTAGTAACGTATAATGTTGCTTTTTTGTTACTCACGCAGTTGGTGTTCTGCGTTAGTAACGTATAATGTCGCTTTTTCGTTACTGGTGCAGTTGACGTTCTGCGCAAGTAACACATGAATCGTCCTTAAATACCTTTTAACCACAATGCTGTAAATTTATTGTTTATTCATCGTATTATCGAATAATCTCAGTAGTATGCCTAAAACTAACAACGAAACGATACGCATGATAAGAGATGCCGAAATAGAGCATCGATGCATCCTACCTATTAACGCAGCTCAAAAACAGTATGCGTATAGATGCGTGAAAAGCGGCACTTTTGTGCGCACTTTTCGTAATCTTTACGCGCGAACTGAGTACTGGCAGAAGCTATATACGTCAGAACGCATACGTCACGTAGCGCTTTCATTGATGGATCTTTATCCGGATTGGAAGTTTACTGTTACGAGTGGGGCAGCTTTATTAGGTTATGATGTTGTTGAAGATTATGACACGCTGCTTGTTGGCAGTAAACATGATTTACAGAAAACGAATTTACAAACGCTTCCGACGCAGATTTATATTCGCTCAAAAACTAACAAATCTACGCACGATAATCCGCAATTGCATCGTATTGGCGCAACTGGAAAGGAGCAGGATGGCTACTAGCGACGACGTGCGTATTGTGCAGCCGAGTCGCAAATATGATGGTCAGCTTATTACGCTTCCGCATTCAAGTGACAGGGTAAGTTATGAGATTAGAAGTCATGTTGTTGACAAAAGTACTCTGCTTTTTGATGCTGCTAACAGTTTGAGTTTTAGGGCTGCTTTGCCGATTTTTGATTCTGCTGCGCGCGATAACGTGAACTTTAACAAGGTTCTTGAGATTTGCGAAAGAAGAGATGGCGGAAGAGACGGTGGAAGAGATGGTGCTGTTGGTGTTGGCGGTAGTGGTGTAGTTGGCAACGGTTTTGTGTATAGCTGTGTAGCTGGTTTCGGCAGTAATGCGGATCCTATTTTTAGGTTGCGTCGCCTTTGCTTTTTTCAGAATGGTTTAAGCGAGAATGGTGGCGAGTCTTTCGCGCGCGGCACGATGATTGATCTTGGGTTTATGGTGCCTGCGTTACAGCATGAGTTTGTTGCGTCTAATTCCAGGGTTAAGTATAGGTGTGATTTTTTGTGGCGGGTTTCAGGCGGTGGCCTGATTGTTGGCGAGCTTGATGGGTATGACAAGTATTTTGTTGATTCGACTAATTCGACGCATGCGAATATCAACTTTAATTCTTCGGCTGATACTCAAATGTTGCGTAATTCCTACAATCAGGCCGCTATTAATCGCAATATTGATAGGCAGGCTGAGCGTGAGTCGGTGCTTTTTAGGGAGTGCGGCGTGAGTAAGATTGTGCGTTTTAATTTTGCGGATGTTGTTGGCGTTAAGAATCTTGAGCGGAAGCTTGTTGAGGCTGGTGTGCCGCGGATTATGCGCGTTGGATGAGAGCGGGCGCTTAGAATGCGCACGCTTTACCGTTTTTTTTGTTACTGACGCAGTCGGCGTACTGCGTGCGTAACGGATAGATGCGTTTTTTCGTTACTGGTGCAGTTGGCGTTCTGTGTGAGTGTTGCTGGTTGGTTGTTTTGGCAAGAGATTTAGATAATTTTGGAGGGCACCATGGCAGAAGAGAATAAAGAGATTGCGATAATAGATGAAACTACGCTTAAAAGTAAGATTTACCATATAAGAAATCAAAAAGTTATGCTTGATTTTGAACTTGCTGAAATTTATGGATATTCTACAAAAAGATTTAACGAACAGGTTAAAAGGAATATTGAAAAATTTGAAGGGGATGATTTTATGTTCCGGCTAACCGATGAGGAAGTATATGAACTTTCAAGGTGCCATTTTGGCACCTTGAACAATGGGCAAGTATATGAACTTTCAAGGTCGCATTTTGCGACCTTTAACAAAGTGCAAGGCAGAGGCAGTAACATTAAATACAATCCCTACGCTTTTACGGAACAGGGCATCTATATGCTTATGACTGTATTAAGGGGAGAACTTGCGATTAGGCAAAGTCGAGCTTTAATACGAATGTTTAAGCAGATGAAAGACTTCATTATTGAGAATAGAGACTTTCTTAGCTCAAAAGAAATGTCGCAACTGTTATTGCAAACAAATCAAAATACAAATAACATAATGCAGCATTCAAAAGAAATAGCAAATATGAATAATAAAATTATCACCCTAGCAACAAAAGAAGATTTGAAAAAAGTGATGGATAATTTTATAGATAGTAGCACTTACAAGCATTTTCTTTTGCTGAATGGGGATAAGATAGAAGCGGACGTTGCCTACACAAAAATATATAAGTCAGCAAAGAAAAGCATTTATGTTATAGATAACTATATAGGGCTTAAAACGTTGGAACTTTTAAGGGCTGCAAGAGATAACACGCGAATCATAGTTTTTAGCGATAATGTAAGAAATAAAGATATGCTTACGAAAAATATTTTAGATGATTTTAGAAAAGATTATCCTAATGTAGATTTGAATCTGAAGGTAGCTGATAAAAAATACCACGATAGATATATTGCAATAGACTTTGGGGCAGAAAATGAAGCCTTTTATCTTTGTGGAGCATCATCAAAGGATGCTGGAAATAAAATATCGAGTATTACCAAGATAGAAGAATCATCGAAGGATATGTATCATGCAATGTTTGGGGGAATGTTAAACAATAAGAATTTGAAAATTTGATATACGGGAATGGGCTAGAAAGTTGTATGGATTCCAAGCAAGGCGGTAGAAGTAAAAATCTATCGTCTTTTTTTTTAATTGCAGCAAATTATAGAGCTGTTTTCGCGCGCTGCGTTAGTAACGGATAATGTCGCTTTTTTGTTACTGGCGCAGTTGGCGCGCTGCGTTAGGGTCTCATTTTTTACCTTATTCTTATGCGTCAAATCCTGCGTTAGCTCTCTCGTTAAATTATTTTGTAGATTGGCTGTTTGTTGATTGCTGTAACGAACGCTTTTCTTTGCAATTCTGCATCTCCGCCATTGCAAAGTGGTTTTGTTACGTAATCTTTGTTTACAAGATCCACTTTTCTTCCTAAACATTCGGACAGAGCTAAGCGCAATTCTTGCTTTTTTCTCGCTTCTTCGATAGTCGATTGCGGCGACGGCAGGTTTGGATCGTTGTGAATTTGGTAAATGAAGTCAACGTCCGAATAGCGGTTTGATGCGTTTCGCGCGACCGAGCCAAAAAGGTACAGCTCGTCTATGCCTAATTTGCGCGCTATTTTTTCGCACAGATTTAACTACAATTGGCGTTAGTTCGGACGTGTCAGTGGCAAGCGAATGAGAAGATGCAATATTATTTGTCATTCTGCTTCCTCCTCGTATTGCTTATGCGCGCAGTATATTGCGTAAGTTTTGTTAACTGTTGTCTTATATGAAATTTTATATCATAATGCGCAATTAATCACACCTTATTAACATACGACCTGCCTGAGCGCTGCATTGAGTCGTCGCTACCGCATTGGGTCGCTTTTCGCGCCACGCTTAAGCGAAAAGCGAATCAATTATATTGGTGTTTTATTGGATTATTGCTCGTCGGATTACGCTTTCTTAAGAGTATAAAGAAAGCGTAATCGTGTGCGCGCTTGCGTGGAAAGCCCACTGGGCTTTCCACGCTGAGCAAGCGCTGCCGCATTAGTGTATCGAGAAGCGCGCTGTGTTGCTTCTCGATACTCTAATGCGACACGCCGAATTTTGATTTGTGAAAGTTTGTGAAAATTTTGAAAAGAAAAAATGCAAATAAATAAGCAGCGTCTTGCATGATGACACCATCAAAAGCATTGATATACAGGGATTCTGTTCGTCGCGGGGGGGGGGGTGCTTAAAAGTATAAACATTTGTTTATATGCGCAATATGCCTATTTTTGTGTCTTGTTTACGATTAAACTTGTATTTACTCATAGTTGAGCGCTCGCGTCCAACTTGCTACAAATTGCTAAAAACAACAAGGTTTTTGCAGTAACTTTCTTAAAATTTGTTATTACATCATAACATTGTTATAATTAGCTTTTTGCAAGCCGAAAACAAAATGTAAACCAAAACAAGACGTTCCTACAAGAAGAGAGGGAATATGCGTCTAAACAAAATTTCATTAAAACAGGCTGTGGCAATGCTTGCCGCAACCTGCACACTCTGCACCTGCTGCGTCGCCGGCTCAGTCGCCTGGGCTGAAAATACGCCGACTACTACTCCTGCTCAAGGTGAAAACACCGCGAATATTAAAACTGGGCAGAAAACTTCTATCACTATTTATAAATATGAAGGTCCTGAGACCAAGGATAGGAATAATGGTAAAGCGTATAAGAATATTCCAGCCACACAAAAACCAATTTCAGGAGTGAAGTTCAAGCTTACTCCAATTCTTGATTCTAAAAGCAACAAGATTGATTTGTCTAATACATCTGGTTGGGAAGCCATCAAGAATTTAACGACTGAAAATAAAACTGCTAGTCAGGCTTTGACTGATGCTGGTTTGAAGGTTTCTACGACTGATGCAGACATTAAAGAACAAGAAACTGCTGCAGATGGCTCTACAACATTCAATCTTGGTACTACGTACGGCTTGTACCTGGTAGAAGAAGACTTGGCTAATAGTGCGCCTAAGAAAGATGGAAAGCCTATTAAGGTTACTAAGCAAGTTAATCCATTCCTTGTAACGGTTCCTCTTCCTGATACGCAGACTCATAGTTGGCTTTACAACTTAAAGATTTATCCAAAGAACGACGTTAGCTCCAGCAAGGTAGAGAAGAAAGCTCAGGCTGATCCAAACAAGCCATTCATTGATGGAACTAATACAACGATGGGCTGGGATATTTCCATTCCACTTACTGCTATCAAAGATGGTGGCAGCACATATACCAATGTTTCATTCACTGACCCGATTAACACAGACTTCTTGAACTATAACAGTGTTAAAGATGTGAAGGTTACTGATAAAGATGGTAATAATGCTGATACGCTAACTGCAACAGATTACGAAGTTAAAGCATATTCTTCAATTGGTGATAATCCAACTGAGGTTACTGATTTATCCAGTGCTGAAAAACTCAAGACTGTCAAGTGGATTCGCGTTAAGCTCACTAAAACTGGTTTGGCTAAGGCTTCTGCAAAAGTTGGTGGCAAACTTACAGCAACAGTTGTAACAACAGTTATTGCTCCTGGAAATATTAAGAACAATATAAACACTGATGTAGATGGTGTAGCAACCGGCGATGGAGATAAAACTCCAAGCTGCGTTCCAACTAAAGATAAGCCATGTAAGGAAGACCCAGATCATCCTCACGAAGGTGGAGATACCACTAATTTTGCTAAGCTCACCATTGATAAGGTTGGATTGAGTGATGACATTACTAATAAGAATGGTAATCCTTTGAAGGGTGCAATCTTCAATGTGTATGAAGCTGCTGCAGGTAAGACTGTAGACAATCTTAATGGTAAGACAGTTGAAGCTGCTGGTACTGATTTAATAACGACTACTGACAAAGTTCGCACGATGGCTGCAACTGACGATAAAGGTAATGCTTCTGATTCATTCTTCGTGGGTAATGCTGATAAAGTTTCACACGTTTATTGCGCAGTTGAAACTACTGCTCCAGATGGATTTGAACTTGATAACAAACTTCATTGTGTGAATCTTACTGCTGGTGCAGAAGATAAAGCTAACACTTTGAAGATCAACAACAAGAAGTCTACTTCTCTCGAAAAGATCCTTAAAGCGCTGCCTATGACTGGTGCTCGCGGCTTGGTGATTTTGACGCTTTGCGGTGTTCTTGGTTTGGGCGGCACGTTCTTCTACATTGTAATGAAGCGTCGCAAGGAGCAAGAGCAGTAGTAAAACTCAATCGGCTGGTTAGTTGCTTTGATGATTGTTCAGCTGATTTGCTTTGCCGGTTGCACAGTTTGATTTCGAAACAAGCTGTGCAACCGGTTTGAGCAGATTAGTTGCGCGGTCAGGTGTAGCGCAAGCGCAGGAAATCTACGTCAAATGTTTCCGAACAACGCAAAAACGACAACATTTGCCGGGAAATTACACGGCGTTTGTGGTCAAAAGTAGCAAAAACGACAACAATTGCCGGACATTCTCCGTCAAAGTTCCAGAAGCTTTGCACCATTGCTTTGCAAACGGCGACTATTTGTTGCTTAGTGACCGCTAACATTAGTGCTGCTGCGCACGCCACACCAAGCACGCAAACCACGCACCCACCCGCAGCTTAGTTTCGCGACTCTAGTTGCACTTAGTAAACCACGCAGTTGCGTAACTTTTGCACGAGTCTATGAGTTTTGTGTTGTTGTTTAGTATGTTGAGAGGCTGGAAAAATTGTGTTCAGCAATAAAAGAGGACTGAGTAAGCTACGTTCTTTTAAGAACAAAGCAGACAGTGAAGCCTTTAACAGCCAAAGCAACGAAGGACGGGAGCTTGCGCAAACACAAATTTTCCAGCCTCGTCCAAACCAAAAAACTAAATCAGTTACAAAACTCATAGACGATACTAAAGAATATCGAAAAGAATATCGCAAACAAAATCATAACCAAAAAAACCACTCAAACTCGCGCAACAACGCAAAAAACTGGCGATTCTCTAAATCGTGCATAGTTCCGGCTTTGCTGTTGCTTGCGTCGTTTGCGTCTCTTATTTACCCGCATGCCGCCATGTGGCTAAGCCAGTATCACATGTCGGAAGTGGCGGCCGAGTATGCAAAGCTTATTACACACGCGGTTCCTGCTCCGCACGAGCAGCTCCGTCGCGCTCGTGAGTATAACAGTAAGCTTTCGTCGGGTGCTATTTACGAGGCAAATACGAACATACCAACTTCTCACGGAGCTACTTCCGATGCGAGCCAGGATTACTGGGATCAATTGAAAGTAAACGATGACGGGCTGATGGCTCGTTTGCGCATTAAAAAAATTGATCTTGATTTGCCTGTGTATCACGGCACAGAAGATGCCACTCTTCTGAAAGGTCTTGGTCATTTGCGTGGAACTTCGCTTCCGGTTGGCGGTAAGGGAACGCGATCTGTGATTACAGGACATCGCGGTTTGGCAAGTGCGGAAATGTTCACCAGGCTGGACGAAGTTGGAAAAGGTGACACTTTTACCATTGAGGTTTTCGACGAGATTCTCACTTACAAGGTTGTTGACAAGATCGTTGTAAACCCTGATGAGACGAAGAAGATTGCAGCCGTTCCTGGTAAAGATTTGGTGACGCTGATTACTTGTACGCCGCTTGGTATCAACACGCAGCGCATTTTGGTTACTGGCGAACGCGTGGTGCCAACGCCTGCGGCAGATAAAGCGCTTCGTGGTAAAAAGCCTGATGTTCCGCGATTTCCGTGGTGGATTGTTGCGTGCTTTGGAAGCCTGTGTATTGTTGGTGGCTACATTTGGTGGGCTGGTTTGCCTGTTAAGAAGAAAAAGAAGGAAGATAAGGAAGGTAGCGAGGAAAGTAAAGAAGATAGCACGAAAGATAGCGCGAAAGATAGGGAAGAAGATAGCGAGGAAGATAGGGAAGAGAATAGTGCAGTAACTGGCTCTGCACGAAGAGAAGATCTTGAGCGCGAGGAAGCTAAGGCGATTGAAAATCGCCTGAAAAAACGACCGAAGGTCAAAAAGTCTAGTTCGCGCAAAAAACGCAAGCGGAGTGGTAACAGCGAAAAGACTTCCGATTGGCTTATAGACATTCTTGGTTTATGAGCGATTGCGTATGGCAACAAAAACTTAATAACAAAACTTAATAACAAAACTTGCGGTGCCGTGTTGGCGACGCAAAGCAGTGTAAAACAATGCAAAACAGGTGAAAACAATGAAGAGTATTTGGACGATTATGCTAAACGTTCTTGTTCGCATAGGTCAATTGACCCAGTGCGCAACTCGTGCGGCTAAACGTGCGACTCAGCATATGTGCCGTGTGGCTAAAAGTGTGACTAAGCGTTTGGCTAATCGTATAGCTAATTGTGTGCTTGAACTTTCAAGTAAACGTTCATCTAAACGCGAGTCTGTTTCTGCATATCGTGCGTTCAGCAGTTCTTTTGCCAGTGCTCTTAAAACTGTTCTTGTTTGTTTTCTTTCGGTAGCAATGTTGCTGCCTGTTTGCTTGAGTGCTGAAACAGCAGTTGCTTTGGATAGTACTAATAATTCCGCAAGTAATTCCGCAAAGTCTGATTCTAAAACTGATCAAAAGTTTGATTTCAGCAATCCAGGTTCTAATCCAGACTCATCTGAATCCACAGGCACAGACTTATCTTCCTACCAAGATTCTTCTTCCTCTCAGTCTTCTGCATTACAGAGTTTTGGCAATTCACAAGGATTTATGGATCCAAGAAATCCATTCTCTCGATCTTTTGACTCTTACTCAGGCTCTGGCACAAGTATGCCGTCTGCTTCGCCGTTCGGCTCCAAATCAAGATCGTCGATTTTTGAGCGCGCAGTCAAAGAAGCTCAAGCCAAAGCGCAAAACCGCGACGCAAATGACCGTGATTCTTACGAAGTGTATCGCCCTGGGTGCAACAAGGATTATGCTCGCGGCGCATGCATTACTACTGACGGCGACGGAGCTGGTTTGCGCGCTACGAACGGCCACGATTTGGATGTTAATAGTCTTGGCTACAACATGGAATCTGGCGACCAGTTTGATGGTGCAGCAACGAGGCCTCGCGGCCACTACGAGAACGGTCCTGTGCCTGAAGATCCTTCCAACACGGATCATTACGGCGCAACTTACTTCACTCCATACCCTAAGGGCACTTTTATTATGGGCCGTTTACGCAACATGGCTTTTAACCATAAGGGTTCCGGCGTTGACAGAATGAACTTGCCTATAGACGACACTGCAGATTTCGTGTTTGTAAAGCGTACTCCTAAGCTTTCCGGCGGCGGCTTCGTGTGGGATGTTATTTTTAACGCTGGCGGTCGTACTCAAGGCGCTGGTGCTGCTCTTGATTACTTTACGATTCCAAAAGGTCAGATTCTGGACAAGGGTAGCGAAGGCGGAAGGCAGTATATTCAGCGTGTTCTTTACAGCGGCAGGGAAGCTACTGCTTTGTATAAGAAGAAGCAAGGCAACAATAATCCTCCTCGCGAAACCTGCTCATTCTCGTGGGATAATCCTAACGGTTTATGCAGCATTAAAACCGATGGTAACGATTTTGATTCTGGAGACGACTTAGTTGCAGCTTGGAATAAGATGCGCGGCACTGACGACGGTAAGAATGGCAATTATTCTAGGATTCTTCCGGATGCTATAACAACTGATGATTTGAGTAGTACTGACGCTATTGGTTGGTGCCATGATGGCACAGGTTTGGACTGCATTAATTCCAGTAGCTATGGTGCTTTGGATGAAGGCGATCTTAAAGTTGTTCCTAAAGTTGAAGGAAGCTATAGCGGAGGATATAGTCCTGCTTATATTGCTCTCGTGCAAAATCTTTATAGATCTATAAAAGATGACACACAACGCGTATTTAGTTTTGTGAACAATATTAAGTCCGGCGAGATTGCTTATACGTATAAGATTCACTTCACTACTACAACTTCTACGAATAAAAACGACTCATATTGCTCTCGTAATAACGTGGGTGATGGCACGGGTTGCGAAAACTTTTCATTCTTCTACGCTGCAGGATCTTACTACGGTAAGAGAAAAAGCAGAGGTTTTTATGGTGCTACTGACCCGTTTGGTGTTACTAAAGCAAGTAAATATTCCATGACTAATTTTGGTCGTGACGCTAACTACTACATGTACACTGTAATGCATCAGCAGTGGTATGGTGCGCCGCGAATCATAGATATTCAGGCTCCTAGATACCACTTCCTTAAGGGTACTGGTTTAGGACCGTACAACAGTGACATCGGTAATTATCTTGAACACAGGCATATTTCATTCTCTAGTGTGTTGCTTGGAATAGTAAATAAGCCTTTGGGATCTTCAACTCTTATGAATGAGAATCAGGATATACGCTTATTGCCTGATTATTATTCTCCTAATAACGGCTATGCTCGAGGTAATCAGTGGTTCCGTAATCCTGGTGTAAACGACCATAATACGAAGGATTCAGAGCCTGGTAGACATAAGCTTGAGCTTAGATATAACGATAGAACGTATCACATGAGCGAAACTCAGGATTTGTGGTATAGGGTTATTACGCAAGCAGACGTGTTTAAGCCTTTGCAAACTGAGGAATATGACGAAAATAACAAGACTCCTAAGTATTATTCTTACGATCAGCCGCTTCCTAATCCTCTTATTATTGATGATCGTGATAATAATGCTGGGTTTGTGAATTTTGTTGGCAAACGTTCTGACTTGTATAAGCAGGTAATGGCTTTCGACCCTAACTTGTTCCCACCTGTTAATCAGGATGAGTATGGTTCAAGGAATAGGTATGGTTCCATAAAACAGAAGAAGGGTTCCAAGACAAACCCTTACCCGTTTGATGCTGGCTATTTGAATACTGATCCGGATGGAGATTCTAATACTCCGCTTAAGAATCTTGCTGTTTATAAAGCTGAGTGGACGGATAAGTGGGGTGATGAGCCTCGCTCGAATACTCTTCAGGATGCTGATTTAAGCGTTGCTGCTAAAGTGCCTATTGTCAGCGTTGTAAATCCTTGCGGCCATTCTAAGATTCTTGACGAATACAAGGATAAAATTAACGGTAAGTCTAGGTCTTCTGTTTCGTTTAGATCCGTAGATAGTGACGATGCTTCTGCTGTAAACAACGACCGTGCAGCTCTTGGTGAGGATCGTGAAGACAGCATGCCTGAATGCTGGCCTAAAGCGCAAAATGCTACTAAGCGTAATGTTTGGTTTGTAAGTAACGCTCCTAAGGCGGGTGATGATGGTAAGGCGTTGAAGCCTGGCGATCCTGTAAAGCAAGACTTGCAGGACAAAGTCTTGGCTAAAATAAACCGTCTTTACAGAACTTGGATGCGCAACAAGTATAGTGCTCAGCTGCAGGATGGCAAGAACCCTAAAGTTTTGCCAAATTATGTGTTTGTAAAGTACGTAAAGATTACGTTCTGGGATAATTCGACTACTGTTATACCGGTTGTATTCCCGTATGTTGATTACGAGAAGCCAACGTTGGATGTAAAAGTGAGTGTGAATAACGCAACTCCTGTTGATGTTCCAGCTGATGGTTTGAAGATTCCTGTCAATAGCAAAATTAAGTTCTGGGTTAAAGGTCATGACGATAAGAGGATTTTGCTTGGCGTAAAGCCGAAGGAAGCTACAGACTACTTTACTAACGATAAAAATAAGAGATTCTTTGATAGTAAAAAAGTCGTTGTGCGCAATGATTTCGATATGATTACTACTGCGCGTGACAGGAAGAATGATTGCAATAATCGCGGTTGCGGCGATTTTACTACTATAAGCTACGATCAATTCATTCATAAAAATGGTGAATTTGATAGTAAGACGGATCAAGTTGGCTGGGTTACTAACAGCAAAAATTCTAAAGATGATGGTTCTCCTACAGTATTAGTGGGCGATCAGAATAGAAATCACGGTGTGCATGATTTGATATTCCATGGTTGGGATGCTGCAGGTAATTCCGTAATAAAGAAAATTAAGCTGATTATTGTATCTCCTGGTTATGGTTTGCCAAACGTTTGGTGGGATAAGAATCCGAATGGACATTATGTTGGGCGAGTGAATCCTTGGGATGAAGATAAGCGCGTGCGTTCAATTATGGTACGCATTTGGGCGCGCGGTAAGGAAGCTCCTAAGAAGGATCATAATTACTCTAGTATGTGTCCAAAAGATGGCAGTTGCTACGGCATTGTTATTCAGCGAGATGGTAATAGGAAGACTGATCTTTGGCATCAGGTTAATACGTATAACCACAATAATGATGCTGCAAGCCCGAATGGGTATAGGTCTGCTGAAGATAGGTTTGCTTCAGAAGACAGAGATACGGCTGACGAAAAGGCTAAAGCTAACGATAAGAATAAAGCTGACGACAAAGCTAAAGCTGACGATAAGGCGGCTGGTGACAAAGCTAAATCTGAAAGCAAGAATGCTGACAACAAGACTAAAGCTGATAATGAAAAAACTGATAATGCCGAACCTGGGGAGAACTCTACCCAAAATCAGCAAAAGCCGCAAAATCAGCAGAAGTCAGAAAATAAGCAGCAGGAGCAGCAGACTAATAAGCCTCAAACTAGCAACAAGCCTGCTTCTTTGAAGATTTCAAAAGTGACTAAGAAGAATGCTAAGAAGCGCAATGTTCCTGGAAAGCGCGGAAGCGTAAAGCTTGCAGTGCTAAACGAAGGTGATTCTTCTAATAAAGAAACTCCGCAAAAATCTGAAGTAAATAAGAATGAAGTAAGTAACGGTAGGCAGAGTGATGCTACTAATACCGAAGAAAATGGTAGTGCAAGTAAGGATAGCAAAGATAATAAAGGCTCCAAAGACGCTAAAGACGCTGAGTCGAAAGATTCTAAGGGTCAGGATCGAGAGTCTGAAGACGAAGATCGTTCTACTACAAAATCTAACGATCAATGGCGTGAAGAATTTAGTAAGCGTATTATTACAGCAAATCTTGGAGACCATATCAAGGGCTGCACTGCTAACGGCGATGATAGTTGCGAAATAACTTTTGATCCTGTAACTGGAAATATTACGATTCCGGAATACTTTGCGGAAATTGGTTCAAGAATTTACGTAGACGCTTACTCTGTGCCGGAAAATAATCCAGATTGGCGTCAGGATAAACTTTGGAAGCTTATGGATCCAAGCAATTTCCAGGATCGCGAAGAGTCAGACCCGCTTCCACTCGATATCGCGTGGCCAAACGGCTTAGTGCAAGTGAACCCGTTTGAGCTTAATAATAACGAAATTGTTGCAATGCTTTCTTGGATGAGGCACGATAAGCGAAACGAGCGAATCTTTGGCTACCGCAAGGAAGAAATTGGCGTTAAAGGTGAAGATAAGTACGATACTTATGACCAGTACGATAATGGTTTTAATCCTGCAAAAACTACTCAAGCAAAGTATGCTTATGGTGAAGATAAGCATCAATACTCATGCGCTACTGAGAAGGATCAGCAGTGGAAGCTGTGCTTAGATGGCGTTACTGGTATTGGCAAGCTAGGCGAGAATCTTAGAGAAATGCAGCACGCTATAAAGAAGCTTTCTTTCAAAAAGTTGGAAGCTGATGACGAGACTACGCTTAACCCGATTGAGCATAAGGTGACGCGCTTCGTTGATATGCGCAAGGACTATACGTGGGGATTAGTCAATAACAACAAGAAAAGTGTTGACGGGCGAGATGACCCTGGATTTGACGGACCGCAAAACGGCTTGCATGGAAATCAAAAGTTTGGCACGCAATACTTTGTGTACAAGTGGAACATAAACTCATACCGCAAGGGCGGTAATGGTAAGGCGTTAAACCTTCAGGATGTGCTAAAGCTTGTAAAAGGTACGCCTAGTATCAATACGAAAGATGAAAATAATCCGCAGCCTTCGCTAACTCCTATGAGTGCGGCGGATAATAAGCAATTTGACGCATGGAATGGCGAATACCCTATGGTTGTCAAAGGTGGCTTAAGTTACGCTGTGCACGACAGTACATGCGCTGCGTCTATTAATGCTAATAATGGTGTTGCGCAAAAAGGTAAGTGCCAGTGGCGAAATAAGCTTAATTTAGTTAAGTACACGCCTAATGAATTTATTATGGATCGTTCTTCATTCTCTTACGACGCTTCTGTAAATATGAAGGACGGAAGTGAAGTACATATTACAGATAAGCTTATTAAAAATAAGAGTAGTCAACATGCTGGTGAAGATGAGTATGTTAGTGAATATGCTATTCACAAGGACTTCCTTATGCCTGGTGGTGAAGATCTGAACGGTCAAGCAGACGGTGAAAATATTGGCGACATTATAACTAAGAATATTGATGTCGACACTATTAACGACTACGACGCGTACGGTGAAGGTACTTCAAAGCCTGTGGGATACGCAAATAACAGGCCGTTCACGCATGCGCAACTTTATGTGAATAATGGTAATGTTACGAACGACCTTCTGCTTCGTGAGCCTGGTAAGACGCCAGATAACACAACGAACGTAATAAACGTGTGGTTTATGCCGGTTGATAATGAGAAGCCGACTATTAGTGCGAAGAGTATTGATAGTAATGGCAATCCATGGGATATTCACGGAAAATGCATGGTTAATGGTGATGTGAATCACTGCGATGTGAATAAAGATAATCTTGTTATCTTGGATAAGAAAGCTTATGTACGTGGCACTAAAGCTTGGTATGAAGCTGATAATGGCACAATGAATTTGCCTTCAGCATTAAAGTTGGATGATGATTTCAATGCGTATGAACCTGGTAAAGGTGAACAGCATAATGAAGGTGGACTACGTGTTACTTTGTATCCGAATAGTATAAACAGTAAAGTGCTGCTTAATAATCTGAATGTGTATATTCAAGCGAATAATATTCAGGATTCTAGTGGTAAAACTTCTAGTCCGATGGTGAAGTTTGTTAGTAACGGCGTTACAAATAAACATTTGATTAGAAGGTTTATTGAAAAATACAGAAGCACGGATTTGGAAAATCCAAGTGTTAATAAGCAAACTGTATTTACAATGTATGCTGAAACTACGGATAGTGCCGGAAAGCAAAGTGCTAGAACTGTTGTTGGATGCTTTAAGGCGATGTGGACAGACATGGTGAAACCATCTGTTGTTGCGTACGATGGTAAAAGCGATGAATTTGCAAAGTACGATAGCTGGCTTAGCAAAGATGGTTCTTCACAAAACCGCGATTATAAAGTTGTAGTTAAATCAGGCTATGGAGCTAAAAGAATGGTAGTTTACTATCATCCTGCTTCAGAGCTTGAGAAACCTGTTGCTATTAATGGTCTTTTTGGCTCTGCTGCAAACTCAAATGAGACTAACTTGGAAACCAGCATTGGTCAAACAATTTCCGTGTGCTGGGTAGAACGTGGAGTGCTAAGACGTGGTAAGTGGGAAGTATGTGCTGGCACTTCCAAGCCGAATGAAGTAAAATTTGAGCAAGATAAAGATGGTAATGCTGTTATAACATTCCCTAGCGGTTTCTTAGCTCCAGGAAGCGTGGTTCGAGCACGCAGCCGTCTTGAAGTTGGCCCATGGACGTATATGCCTGGTGTTAGAAGCCCTGAAGATCTTTCCGATGACTCGCGTAATAGAGACAGAAATAAGACTGCAAGAAGCGCTGGTAGTAGCAGAAGTGCTGGAAATGCGCGTGCTGCAAAAGGTAGAAACGCTGACAAAGACGACGCTAGTTCAGAAGATACTCTTGACGTGCTGCCAATGGCTTACGCAAAAGAAAAGCCTAGCGAAGTATGCCGTCCGGATTACTTGAGCGCAGACAACTGGTCTGGTTTGAAGAAGCCGTCCGACTGCGTGTACTTCGGTGTTACTATGAAGCGTCAAATAGTGCAAATACACCCAATGCTTCTAAGTGGTCGCGAGGAGCGCGCAATACGAATGGATTTGCGCAGCGAAAACAACTTTGCAGGCGAACCAAAGAAGGGAATTTGGCTTCAAAACGATAGTGAAATCGTTACGGATGAGGATCCAAGGCTTGAGCCTGGTAAAACGATGGTGACTTTTAGGAAGTATGACTACAATGCTATGGACGGTGACCATAAGCCTTTGAATCTGCCTGATTATGGTAGCCGCAAAGTAGGAAATATACAAGACGTGGCTGTTATGACTAGAGGCTGGAGAAGCCGCGTGCTTGTGCCAAATCCGCGAGAAAATAAGATTACGCGATTTGTGCGATTGCGCGCACCTGAAAACGTAGATAGTGAACATGGTGGCGATAGTAAGGGTGCTGCAGACTACTTAGCTGATGCGCCTACTAGCTTCGAAGAAACTAAGGGTGATAAGGCTCTGCGCGTAGCTGGGCGTCCGTATGATCCAGGATTTGTTCTTTCGAAAGATAAGAAGTCTCTTCTGTATCTGTATAATGCTTCAACTAAGCACAACTTTACGCTTAATGATTTGCAATCTGCGTTGAAACTTAAGCGTAACAGTAGTTTGCATCCAGAAAAAGAGTGTGGAACGTATGTTGATGGAAGTCAATGGGCGTTTGATGATTGCCAGCCATCCTTGCTGCCAGAAGTAAGAGGTAGCGATAAGGTTGATGGCGAGCACGGTCGAAACGGCTTCAGTTTTGATGGGAGTACACACTTCTATACGTATAATCCGTCTGAAGACCATAGGTCTGGTGTTAATGGAGCTGCTAACGTTTCTGCTAACGGTGCTGATAACGACAATGGTGGTGCTGCTAAAGAAACTTGGTATGTAAACGTCATAGATATGATTTCAAAAGGCGGTACCGGCGGTGGATATTCTATTCCTAATAGCTCTGGCGTAACGTCTGAGAGTAGTAATACTGGTCTTTCGCTTACCGACTTTGCTGGTGTTGGCGCATGGGGTAGGTCTGGCAGTATTGGATCTAACTTAATTAGTCATAAGATTTTCGAAAATCCAGATAATCGTTTGTCGGTTATTATGACATATGGCGATAGCTGGGTTGGTAATACTCATACAACGCGAGGTAAAGAAGGCGGCTGGAATAATGATGCCAATTACGAATTCGTAATGCCTGTGTATCTGATTCCTGTAGATAATGAGAAGCCGACCGTTGCAGCAACTGGAGGATCGCTTCTAAGTGGGCACACGAATGCTAATAATCCTTACGTTGTAACAATGGAAGAAAAGGACTACTCTAAGCTCACTGTTAAGGGTGATCCTGTGGAATACACGGACGGAAAAGTTTCGAAGTCTCAAAGCAAGGAGAGTGGAAAGACTCTGTTTGCGGATGTTCACGACGATTACGATAGTTTCGGTGATCTCAGCAACCTTAGCCTGGTTGCATGCAAAGTCAAGAAGGCTGGCGGCGCAACTGATTTTGGCACTTGCACGTCAATAATGGGCAAAGATGGCTCCGTGGATACTACGGCGTTCAAGAAGCTAAAAACTGACGGTGGTGGAGTTGAGTACGCTTTGTACGGACGTGCAAAAGATAAGTCCAGTAATGAGAGTGAAGGCTTTGGTGACAACAATAACGTAGGTCACTTAGTTGGATACTTTAGCTTCGGATACTTGGTGCGTCCGGTTGCTCTGCCTTACAGCGGCGGTCAGGCTGCAATATGGTTCAGCTTCATGTTCGGAGTGCTGTTGGCGCTGTTCTTGGCATCCGGCGCGTTCGGAAGACGCGGATGGCTCAGCTCAGTGCTTAGTGGCAACGGATTCGGTGCTCTTACCGACAGCAAGCACTGCGATGCTTCGGCTGAGGCACTTCGAAGCGGAAAGCTGTTCTTCAAACTCAAGTCAAAGTTCAAGTGGCCTAGGCTGTGATGCGCGACGATTTGCCTGAGCGCTGCGATTTAGCGCGCGAAGGCAATTCGGAGCGCCGAGCTTGCTCAAGGTTGAAAGCACGGGGTGCTTTCAACGCAAGCTCAGTAGCGAGCGCGTTACCCGCGCGAGCGTTCCTTCGTCGCTTTATTCTTAAGCGTTGTTAACGATACGCTCGCGTTTTATTACGCTCGCTTGCGAAACTCGCGTTGGAAGTCCACTGGACTTCCAACTTAAGCGAGTTTCCGCATTGAAGTGCATACGCGCGCTACGCTTTAAGCGCTCCGGCAAGTCAATGCGCGCATATAATAAAAGTATGACGCAAGTATCAGGTAAACAACACGACTCGCAATATACGCAATCGCTTCCGCAATCGCATACGCAGCAATCAAATCCAATCATCCCGCGCGTTTTAAGCGTGGCCGGCACAGACCCAACAGGCGGAGCCGGAATACAAGCGGATCTCAAATCAATCATGGCTGCAGGCGGCTACGGCATGTGTATACCAACTAATCTGGTTGCGCAAAACACGTGCGAAGTGCGCGAAGTGTTTACGCCGCCGGTCAGCTTTTTCCGCACTCAACTTTCGTGCGTGTACGACGATGTTACGGTTGATGCGCTAAAAATAGGTATGCTTGGCTGCGCTGAATATATTGAGTCTATGCGCGATTGGATGCGTGATAATCCGGTTCCTGTAAGCGTGCTAGATCCTGTGATGATATCGACTTCCGGTAAGCGTTTGCTTGAGGAGAGTGCCGAAAAAGTGATGCGCAAGTTTATAAGCTGCGTTGATGTTGTAACGCCAAACGTGCCGGAATTGGCGGCTTTGTGTAAGTTGCCAGTTGCGGAAAACTTTGAGGAAGCTTGCGATCAGGCGCGTAAGTTGGCTGCAAAAAATAGCGTTGTTGTGATTGTAAAAGGTGGGCACTTAACCGGCGAAGACGTTGGAAATACTGCGGTTTTTCCGGATGGATACGCGCAACACGTAACAAGCGAGCGTGTTGAAACAAGCACAACTCACGGAACTGGCTGCTCGCTTTCTTCCGCACTTGCTACGAAAATTGGGCTTGCTTTGCGCGAGGGAAAGAATTTGAGCGATCACGATACTGTGATGCGCGCTCTTAAATGGTCAACGGCGTGGCTTCGAGAGGCGATTGCGGCTGGAAGTGTGTTGCATGTTGGTCGCGGAAGTGAGGGCGGCGACGAGCGCGGGGGTGTGCGTGGGCATGGGTGCGGCCACGGGCCTGTGAACCACTCCGTGCGAATCTTGAAGCAAACTGTGTGAATGCAGCAAGCTGCGAATGCAAACTGCGTGAGTCTGTGTGAATGCGGGCTGTGCCTGTAAAAGCGCGCGATTCTTTCGCAATAATGCAAACCTTAAAGAAACCTGAGAAAAGTATTAAAAAGTTCTGGTTGCGGCGTGTCTTGTAACTTTTACACAAAATCAATATTAAAACCGTAAATATTTCGCCTTTTTAACAGAAAAACAGAAAATTTATCAAAAATTCTCTGCATTTGGGGGTATAAAAATTGAACACAGGTGTTGAGTTTTCTGAGAGTATGCTGTAAGTTATAACTCAGCTACCGGTGAAATCCCTAGTTCCACCGGTGCTAGCGGGAAACCGCAAATGGCAAATTTTTCTTCGTGTTCCTAGCACGAAGGAGAAGAAGAAAGGAAAATATTATGTTGAACAAGAAGGCTATCGCCGCACTCGCTGCTGGCGCCACCCTCGTTTCCGGTATGGCATTCGCCGCCCCAGCTTTCGCTGCTGAGGATTCTAAGAAGCCAACTGCTGAAGAATGCAAGGCTGCTCAAGGCAAGATTGATGAAGCTAAGGCTAATTTGCAGGATGCAAAGGATGATCTTGTTACTGCTAATGCTGCTAAGCGTCGTGCTCATGCTAAGCTTGACAAAGCTACAGGTCTTGTAAATGCTTATAAGACTGCTCTTCAGGCTTACAAAGATGCTAAAGCCGCTGAAAATGGTAAGGCTGATGCAGAATTAGCTGATGCTCAGGCCAAGACGGCACATGCAAAGGTTGATTTCGATAAGGCTGCTAAGGATGCAGAAGCTAATGATGATTTGAAGCTTGGTGCTGCTAAGGAAGTTACTGCTGCAACTGCTGATGATTACAAGGATAAGCTTACTGCTTTAGATACCAAGGATGCTGATACTGCTGCTCAGAAGGCTGAGGATGCAGTATCTGTAGCCCAGGATAAGCTTGATCTTGCTGAGATTCATTTTAAGAATCTTGGTTGCAAGGCTGAAACCCCTAAGGATCCTAAGGATCCAAAGGATCCAAAAGATCCAAAGGATCCACAGGGTGGCAAGGATGTTCAGCACACTCTCATCGACCAGGTTCGTTTCGCTAAGATGATGCTTGACGATGCTGATGACGCTTTGGCTCACGCAAAGGCAACTCTTAAGGATAAGACCGCTGCTTATTCTGCTGCTACTGCAGAACTTAAGGCTCGTGTCAACGATCTTGAAAACGCTAATTTGCGTCTTAACGCATTCTTGGCTTCTGGTGTAAACGATTCTGCTACCGAGACTCGTTTGCGTGACGCTGTGGCTCGCGCAGAAGCTCACGTAGCTCGTGCAACCGCTGCTTTTGCTAAGGCTAAGGCTGAGTATGAAGATGCTTTGACCAAGGCTTTTGCTGCAGTTGACGCTTACAACAAGGCTTTGGCTGAGTACAAGGCTGTTTACAACAAGGCTATTGCTAATGGTGTAAACCCAGCTTTGCTTCCACCAGTTGTAACTTCTGACCCATTGTCCAAGGACTTCCCACAGGTTCCAGGCGCTAAGGCTCTCTACGACGCTGCTTTGAGCGGCAAGTTCGGCCAGGAAGTTAAGAAGGTTCTTGAGGAAACTTCTGCCAAGAAGAACGATGCTAAGAAGGCTGATGCTAAGAAGTCTGCTGCTCCATTGGCTAAGACCGGTGCTGCTGTAGCTTTGGCTGCTGTTGCTGCTTCCGTGCTTGCTGGCATGGGTGCTGCTCTTCGCAAGATCCGCCACTAAGCTAGAGTCTGGTTCAGCACTGAATTAGTTGATTCGGCGTTGAACTAACTTAAGTAAACTTGTCGGAGGATAACTTCCTTCGGCAAGTATGCTAAGCTTTCGGGGACTGATTCGTCAGTCCCCATTTTTTATTGTCAAACCTACTTAACACAGCCATAATCCTGTGCGCGCGTAAGCGACATAAACTACTCGCGCCCGCGCTGTTTTGGTCGGATTTTCTTGCGTAGGCGGCATAAACTACTCACGCCCGTGCTGTTTTGGTTGGAATCTGCTGTAAAAGCGACATAAACTACTCACGCCCGCGCTGTGGATATATTAAGATATAAGAAAATCATTTTGCGTTAATAAAGAATGCTGGTATAAGTACTCTCGTCATTCTTTGTATAACAATTATTGTATGTATTCCCAATTTATGAGTTCTAATCCAAAACAAAGACGTGTGGTGCAAAACCAACGATTTCACACCACACGTCAAAGCATAATTAAACGGTGCAAATTAAAATAACTTACACCGTTTAACTTTTTTAATTATTCATCAGTCATGTATTAATGGCGGAACTTGCGGATCGCAACACCCAAGCCTGCAATAGCAGAAGCTGCAACAGCAAGCAAAGCTACAGCAGCACCAGTCTTAGGAAGCTTCTTGGTTTTAGTACCACAATTATTAGTGCACTTAGGAGCTGGCTTGGCTGGAGTGTCGAACTTACCAGACAAAGCTTCATCGTAAAGTGGGGTAGTTCCTGGCTCGTAAACTACAGTGCCCAAAGAATTCGTGTATGTGCGAGTCTTTGGACTTGCAACCAAAGCATCTGGAGCATCAGGAAGCTGAGCTGGAGCTGGAGCTGGAGCTGGAGCTGGAGCTGCAAAAGCTTCGGAACTTGTAGCAGAATCGTAGCTCACTGGATCAGAAGTATTCAATGGTGAAGTAGCATCAGCCATTGCTGGGGTTGCAAAAGCAAAACCAGAAATTAAAGTGACGCCAGCAGCGAATGCGGCAATGGTCTTTTTAGTCAACATTTGTAGACCTTCAATCTCTTTTATCTGATACCTGCGCAAAAGTTAGGGCTAACGCGTAGAAGTCAGATACCAATAATTAGAACCCAAAACTGGAATAGGACGGTCAAAAATTTAACCGAAGTAAACCTGTTTCAGGCCACAAAATTAGCCTACACCAATTCTTTGCAAATCAAAAGTTTTTCTAGAAAAATCACTAAATAAAAGATGTTTTGTAGCAATAAGATACTACTGACAGTGTTGGGATTGACTAAGAATGACATAAACTACTCGCGGATGAGTCGTTTTGGTCGGAATCTGCAGTAAAAGCGACCTAAACTACTCGCGCACGCGCTGTTTTGGTCGGTTTATGCCTGCGCACTCAAGTCCACAATCCACGTGCCGCGCGCGCCGGCCGCACGCAAAGCCGTGCTTACTTGCTCGGCTGCATCCTCGGTATCCGCCAACGCAATCACGCATCCGCCGCCACCGCCGCCAGTTAGCTTAGCGCCCAACGCACAGTGGTCGCGCGCAGTTCGCACCAACTCATCAAGCTGAGGCGTACTTATGCCCAAATCCGCTAAAATCCGGTGCGCTCGCGTCATCCTTGCACCCATATCTGCAGCGCGCCCCAACGCCAAATCTTCCGCCGCCTGATTCGCAATTGCCCCCAACTCATCCAGCTGATTTTTTACCGCATCCGGCTGCGCATCCATTCGCGAACGCAACGCATCAACCGTTACACGCGTCATACCTTTGTACCCAGAATCTGCCAAAATAAGCCATGCTCGCATGTTGATTTCCATGCGCGAAAACTCACCGCTGCTAAAACGCACAGGCCACGAAGCCGAAGTTGCAGTTGCGTCCAGACCCGACGGGCGTCCGTGAGCCACGCGCTCAGCAGATTGCGTCAGCTCAAAAATCTCATTTTCACTTGCACTAATTTTATAGTAGTCAAGAATTGCGCGGATTACAGCTCCAGCCGAAGCGGCAGACGAGCCGAGACCGCGCTCAGGCGGAAAATTAGACTCTGTTGCAACATGCAGTGAATCGCCGACGTGCCCCGCAAACTCGAGTGCCGCGTGAATTGCGGTGCGAACGCTGCTAAAACGAGGAGGAACTTTTGAAAGTTTGCCGTTAAAGTCGAGGCAGGAAAGCGTGATGCGCGAATCGGAATTTAGAGGGATGAAAGTTTCGTCACCCGATAGATCGCAGCCAGTCACCGTAGCTCGCATGCGCAAGTTTTTAAGCGGCAGAGCAATCGCAGAATACCCATAAACCACAGAATGCTCGCCGAAAAGAATCACCTTTGCGCAAGTTTCGCCGTAACCCGCGCGCGCACAATTTCCCGACGCGTCAGCATAACTTGACGTCGTCTTAGCGTTGATATTAAGCGCTTTTGACGGTTCGCGTTGCGTTTGCTGCACGGTTTTAAGTCTCCTTTGTATTCTTGCGATTTAATTTGTAATTTTTACAATTTAATTTGTAATTTTTACGATTTAACAATTGTTCTAATTTAGTCGCGTTGAAGTCAAAAAACTACGGTACGCGCCTTACGCTTACAACACATTCACATTTTGCGGCAGATTTTCAGATTTTTCGGAAGATTTTCAGATTTTGTGCGCGTTTTTGCGTGTTCGTTTGCGTGTTTGTTTGCGCGCGTGTGAGCTTTTGCGCCGGCAATTGCTAAAATAGATACTTAGTTGTGCCGCTTACCAGTCTTGTCGGCAGCGCCAATCAATTCGCAGCAAAGGAATCGCATGCAAAACGTTGAAATTCAGCCAAAAGTAACGTTTGACTCAAGTCTTGCTCCTAACTTTGCTGTAGCCAAAGCGAATGTGAATATTGCGCTGATTAAGTACTGGGGCAAGCGTGATGAACGGCTGATTTTGCCTTATACTTCCTCGCTTTCGCTCACTCTTTCGGATTTGTACGCAACTACTAGTGTGCATTTTGACGAAAGTCTTACTTCTGATTGCGTCACTTTGGACGAAGTTGAGCTGCCGACGGATGATTCCACGCGTCTTCGCGTAGTTGCTATGCTCAATTTGGTGCGCGAAAAGGCCGGAATTTCAACGAAAGCGAAAGTTGTTTCGCATAATCACGTGCCAATTGCGGCAGGTCTTGCTTCTAGCGCGTCCGGATCTGCTGCTCTTGCAGCTGCCGCATCTTATGCCGCCGGATTGAATTTGACTCCGCGCGAACTTTCTAGACTTGCTCGCCGAGGTTCTGGTTCGGCGTGTCGCTCGATTTTTGGCGGATTCGTGCTTTGGAATAAGGGCGAGTATGACGAAACGTCTTATGCGGAGCCGATTGCGGATTTGCTTGCTGAGACTGCTGATAAGCCGCTTTCCGATTCTATTTCCGCTTCTCTTTCCGCCCCAAAAAATTTGAATCCCGCAATGATTGTTGTCACGCTAGACCGCAGTAAAAAGCCTATTTCGAGCCGAACTGCCATGCGTCGAACTGTTGAAACTTCGCCCGCGTACATTCCTTGGGTTGAGCAGTCGAAGAAGGATCTTGCGCTCGCTCTTGATGCGATTCGCGTTGGTAGTATTGAGCAGCTGGGCGAGGTTATGGAGCAAAATTCGTTGGGAATGCACGAAACTATGCGTAAAGCCAATCCGCCTGTAAATTATTTGACAGATAAAACTTACGCTGTGTTAAATGCTGTGCGCTCTATGCGCGAGTGCGGATGGCCAGTTTGGGCCACGATGGATGCGGGGCCGAATGTGAAGGTGCTGACTGATGCAGGTTGTGCGGCGCGTGCGGCTGAGGAGTTGCGCGGGCGAGTGGCGGAATCTGCAAAATTTACGATTGCTTTACCAGGAGACGGCGTAAGCGTAAGTGTAAGTGCGAGTTTGAAACAGGCGGTGGAATTATGACTAAGGTGCGGGCGAGTGCTCCAGGAAAGCTTTATATTGCGGGAGAGTATGCGGTTGTTGATGGTTCGGCGGCGATTGTTGCTGCTGTGAATCGTTATGTAACCGTTACGGTTGATGATGAAAATTTGCCTACATTATCGTCGGAAAGTCGAAAATATTACGGCGTAATCGTATCTGAAAAAGAAAATTATAAGCCGACTTTTTGGACGCGCGCCTCTGACGGAAGTATCGAAATGCTAGGCGACGAAAAATACGCGTATGTGTTAGCCGCCATGCGTGTAATTGACTCTTATGCCGGCGAGTGCTTCGCGCCAAATATGGACCGAAAAAGCTACAATTTGCACATTTCCAGCGAACTTGACGACGCAGAATCAGGGCGAAAATACGGTCTTGGATCGTCTGCTGCAATAACTGTTGCAACCGTGCGCGCGCTGTGCAAATGGTATGGATTGAAGCCTGATGTGGCAACGATTTGCAAACTTTCGTTGATTGCGTCTTCGATGGTAAAGAGGTCCGGCAGCGGCGGCGATGTGGCCGCGAGCTCATGCGGCGGCTGGATTTTGTACCGCGCGTACGATCGAGAGTGGCTTGAGTTGGAGCTTGGCTTGATAAAATCCGGCGAATCTGATTTTAATAAATTATTGCGTAAAAAGTGGCCGCGACTGGAATTTAAACGAATAAATGTGCCAGAAACGCTAAAACTTTTGGTAGGCTGGACCGGTTCGCCAGCTTCTAGCGAGCAGTTAGTAAGTAGTGTAGAAAGTAGCGTAGTAAGTAGCGTAGAAAGTAGCGTTTCTTCCGAAATTGCGCACTCATTTACCTACCAAGATTTTTGCAATCAAAGCGAAGTTTGCGTGCAGAAATTGGCGAAATCGCTAGAAGAATCTTCTCTAGAAGAATCAGAATTAAATAATATTTCCGCTTGTTTTGCACAAAATCGCGAATTATTACAAAAATTAAGCGTACTTACCGGAACACTAATCGAAACGCCAAAACTTACGCAACTTATTGAAGACGCCATTTTGGCTGGAATTCCAGCGAAAACTAGCGGCGCTGGTGGGGGAGATTGCGCAATTGCGCTTACAACAATTTACGAAAAGAATCGGATTGAAAGTATGAAGTCAGCTTGGGAAAATCACGGAATTATGCCTTTAAATATTGAAGTTGCGCAAATTATTGATGACGGCGAAAATTCGGAAGCTTGCGTCGCTAAAGTGACCGAAAATCAGCCTTCTAAATCAATTCAGAATCGCAAAGACGCACATCTTGCCCTTGCGGATGCTCAGTATGATCCTCGCGCAAATTCCGGTTTTGACTCCGTGCGATTTATGCCGAATGCTTTGCCGCAGGTGGCGTTGGACGAAGTTGACTCTAGCGTGCGCGTTTTTGCGGAAGATGCAAGTTGCGCCTGCAGTACCTCCGCCAGTGCCTGCAGTACCTCTGCCAGCGACTGCAGTACCTCCATCAGCGCGGCCTTCCTTTGGCGCTCGCCGCTGTATATTAACGCAATGACCGGCGGAAGCGCCAACGCGCAAAAAATAAACGCACAACTCGCGCGAGTTGCTGCAAAAACCGGCGTGGCAATCGCAAGTGGATCGCTAAGCGCCGCACTTCAAAACGACGCTCTAGCCGGCACTTTTAGTGTGATTCGAAGCGAAAATCCACGCGGTTTTGTAATGGCGAACGTAAGTGCTGGCACGAGTGCAAACGATGCTATGCGCGCCGTTGATATGCTGCAGGCAAACGCGCTGCAGGTGCATTTGAACGCGGCTCAGGAGCTTGTGATGCCGGAAGGCGACCGCGATTTTCGAAATTGGCTTAAAAATATTGGGCAGATTGTGCGCTCGTGTGAAAGGGTGCGCGTGCCGGTTGTTGTGAAGGAAACTGGCTGCGGTATGACGGCTCGAGATGTTTTGCGTCTGCGCGATGTTGGCGTGCGCGCGGTTGATGTTTCTGGGCGCGGCGGCACGAATTTTGTGACGATTGAAAACGCTCGTCGCTCGCACGGCGGATACGATTATTTGGCGGATTGGGGGCTTACAACCGTTGAGTCGCTGATTGATATTCGAAAGTGCGAGGCGCTTAAAGCTAATCCTGTGGAAATTTTTGCTAGCGGCGGAGTTAGAACACCGCTTGATGTTGTGCGCGCGCTTGCGTTAGGGGCTTCTGCTGTTGGAGTTGCCGGCGAGTTTTTGCACACGCTTATGCACGAGGGCGAGGACGCACTTACGCAACAAATTTCAGATTGGCAGGAGCAGATTCGCGTTATTATGGCTCTTCTTGGGTGCAGGACTGTTGCGGACTTGCGAGATAAGACGGAGTTTGTGCATTCGGATTGTCTTGGTAAGTGATATACTTGTGTAGTTGTGCGTTCAGCGTGCTTATTTGTTTGTGCTATTTGCGTAGTCTATTTGAATACGTAATTTGCGCGGTAAGTGGCATGATTGAATGACGCAAGACTTGCAAGTCAAAGAAAATAGGGAGTCCATTATGGCAGCTCGTTGCGCATTATGTGGCAAGGGACCGCAGACCGGTTTCAGTGTTTCACATTCGCATATCCGCAATAAGCGCACCTTCCGCCCGAATCTTCAGCCGGTTCGCACCACTATTGATGGCGAAAATGTTCGTCTTCGCGTGTGCGTGAAATGCATTAAGGCTGGCAAGGTTCAGCGCGTTGAGGCGTGAATCGCGTATTGATTGCGTTTAAATTGTAAGGCCCTGAGCAGTGCTCGGGGCTTTTTTGTATTTGCGATTTTCCTCGCGTTTGGAGCGCGCCAACTAAATGCTTTGCGGATGATTTATAATCGAAATATGCTAAATATGCCCACGAACTCAGCCAAAACGCACGCTGCACTTTCCTCAATAATCAGTAACAAGCGCCGCGTTTCTGCTCTGAAGTCACTTGGCATCATCACAATCGAAGACGCTCTAACTTACTACCCGTTCAGGGTTACAAATCCGCTAAAAATTGCGCGTTTGCGTGATGTTCAAATTGGCGAAGAGATTGCGTTTTATGCGCAGATTCAGTCGATTAACCTTGTGCCAATGAACGCGCGCCGTGGGTTTAGGCTTGAAGTCAACGTTTTGCAAGATCAGCAATCAGCTGCGCAACTTATTTATTTTTCTAAAAATCGCGCTTACGCTAATTGGCTTTCGGCTAAGTTTCGTGTGGGTGAAAACGTTGTGATTGGCGGCGTGTCGAGCGCTTTTAATGGTCGACTTCAGTTTGCGCATCCGCAGATTTTAATAGTAGATTCACAAAATCACGATAGTTTTAATAAGTCTGCCGATACTGTTGGAAGTGTTGAGGAAGGTTTGGCTAGACTTTGCGCCCCGCAGCCGGTTTATCACGCAAATTCTAGGATTTCCAGCGAGCATATTCACGAAACTGTGCTTTCTGTGATTTCTGCGCTTTCTGCATCTAATCAACCTGCACTTGCGCAATCCGCGCAATCCGCGCAATCCTCATCCGCGCAATCCGAGCTTTCTTCATCCGCGCAACCGGCTCAGTCCACACTTTCCGCCCAAATCCCCAATATTCTTCCGGAATCCGTGCTAAAAAAGCGCAATCTTTTGCCTCGCGCGGAAGCAATTTGCGCTATTCACAATCCTCAATCAACCGACGAATTTTACAAAGCTCTTGCCACGTTGCGTTACGAAGAGGCTTTTGTTTCGCAAGTGGCTGTGCTGCAATCTCGCGAAAATTCTAAAAATAATCAGGCAAAATCCTGTAATAATTCTCGTCTTCGCTGCAAATTTACGGAAAGTTTACCGTTTTCGCTTACGAGCGGCCAGCAAGAGGTTATTGACGAAATTATTGGCGATATGCATGAGCGCCGCCCAATGCGTCGACTTTTGCAAGGCGAGGTTGGTTCCGGAAAAACGGTTGTGGCTGTGAGCGCAATGTTGGAAGCGGTCGGATCTGGGTATCAGGCGGTTTTGGTTGCTCCAACTCAGGTTCTGGCGTCGCAACACGCCGAAAATTTGCGGCAGATGATTAAGCGGGCGAACCTAAATGTTCCTGTTATTTTGGTTACTGGCGGCATGAAGCTTGCCGAGCGTCGCCGTGCGCTCGCGAATGTTGCAAGTGGTGAGCCGGCGCTGATTGTGGCCACGCACGCAGCTTTTTCTGCGACTTTTAAGCCGACTAATTTGGCGCTGGTTATAATTGACGAGCAGCATCGTTTTGGGGTTGCGCAGCGAGATGTGCTAATGCGCAAAATGAGCGAAGTTTCGCGTGCTGAAGATTCACATTCTGAAGTTTCGCGTGCTGAAGGTTCTTCAATCACCCCGCATCTTTTGGTAATGACAGCAACTCCTATTCCGCGCTCTGCCGCAATGACCTGGTTTGGCGATTTGGATGCTTCGTATTTGACGGAACTTCCGGGCGGCAGAAAGCCGATTCGCACTTTTGTTGTGCAGGAAGCAGATGCTGCTACTATGGCGCGCATGTTTGCCCATATTCGCTCGCGAATTGACGCGGGGGAGCGTGCTTACGTGGTTTGCGCGCATATTGAGGACGATGATTTAGAAAGCGACGATGATTTAGCGCGCGGCAATTACGATTTATCGCGTAGCGATTCCGACTTATCTCGCGCCGCTTCCGACGATTCAGCAAACTTAACTCCTGCCCGTAAATTGCACACGGTTACCGGCATTCTAAGGCGACTTTCCGCACTTCCGCAGTTCAAAGGTATTAAGTTTGCTCAGCTTACCGGCCGCGACGATGACGCAACAAAGCGCGAAACTATGGAGCGTTTTGCGCGCGGAGACGTGCAGGTTTTGGTTGCAACTACTGTGATTGAGGTGGGCGTTGACGTGACTCAGGCAAGCTGCATTGTGATTTTTGATGCGGATCGATTTGGTCTTGCGCAATTGCACCAGTTGCGTGGCCGAGTTGGGCGCGGTGGCACAAATTCTTGGGCGTTTTTGGTTGCGCAAACTGATGGTGACACGGTTGCTCAGGAGCGTTTGCAGGTTGTTGAAAATTCCCTTGATGGAGCGGTTATTGCGCAAAAAGATTTGGAATTGCGCAATGTTGGCGACGTTTTGGGCGATTCGCAGTCTGGTGGAAGCTCGAGTTTGAAGCTTTTGCGCGTTGTTCAAGATGCGAAGATTATTGCGCAGGCGCGAGATGACGCTGCTGAAATTTTGCGCGACGACGTGCATCTTACGACTTTTACGAATCTTGCTGGCGCTGTTTTAGACTTTACTAGAGGTGGACGCGCGCAAATCGTAAGCAACTAAACTTGCGTAGTCAAGTCTGTCAAGTCTAATCAAATCTAGTCAAGTCTAGACAAGTCTAATAAAATCTAATCAAATCTAATCAAATTTAATAAATAAAACTCCTAAAACGGTAGTTCCTATCACAAAAATAAACAAAAATATATAAAATTTTATAAATTTACGTGCATATTATGAGATTTGTGAATATCCTAGAAAGTAAGCAAAGGTAAGGATCATTTGTAATAGCAATAGAGATGAGGCCTACAATGACAGAACGTGAACAGCAAATCTTGGCTTGGATTCAACAAAATCCAATGATTAGTCAACAGGAACTTGCAAATCTTGCAGGCATTACTCGTTCTGGTATTGCGGCTCACATATCTAATCTCATTCGCAAAGGCTACTTGCGCGGCAAGGGCTATATTGTTACGCCTCCAAGCTACGTAACCGTTGTTGGCGGCATTAGCATGGACGTGCTGGGAATTGCTTGTGGCGATTTGATGGATTACACGTCTAACGCTTCGCGCGTTCGTTACATGCTCGGTGGAGTTGGGCGAAATATTGCAGTTGCTTTGGAGCGACTTAATGTGCGCACAAGCATGGTTTCTGTGTATGGCGGCGACCACAATGGCGAATTGTTCCGCATTGATGCTGCTGCAAACGGATTAGATATTGGTTATGCAAAGCAGCTTCCGGATTCTATGACCGCTTCCTACATGTATGTTGGCGACGCTTCCGGCCAGCGTTTGCTCGCTTTGGATGACATGAGTATTTACGACCACATGACTCCTGATTTTCTGCGCGAACGAATGTCGATTATTGAAAACGCAGATATTTTGGTGCTTGATACTAATATTCCACAGAAGTCGTTTGAGTGGTTGTGTGATAGGTATCGTCGTCCAATTATTGTGCGCGCAATTACGGATGCGAAGGCTCCGCGCGTGCTGTCTAGATTGTCTAGAATTGATACTCTTGTGCTGGATACTGCCGAGTCACAGGCGCTTACTGGCATTAATGCGATTGACGAGCGTTCCGCGACGCGTTGCGCGGGTGCGTTGCTTAAGCGCGGCGTGAAGAATGTGTTTGTGAATGCTGGTCGCGCGGGCGTGGCTTATGGTGTGGCAGATGAGGGCGTGGCGTTTTACCCTGTGCCTGTAAAGCGTGTGCAGCGAATGATGCTTGCGCACGGTAATGGGAACGTTGGCGTTGAAGCTGTTGGAAACGATAACGGTTCGAGCGATGCTGCGACGGCGGCGTTGATTTATGCGCGATATAACGAGTTTGATTCAGCTAAGACTGGTCGTTTTGCGGTTGCTGCGGCGGCTCTTAATACTGAGTCGATGCAGCCTGTGCACGAGTCGCTCAATCCGGAGCTGATTGCTAATCGCATGGTTGATATTCACGAGCGCGCGTAGCGCGACGACATAAACTTCTCACGTTTGAGTCGTTTTGGCCGGATTTTCCGCTTCTGTCTTTCACTTTTATCTCTTAAATATGTCGTCGCGAGCGCGGGGTAGAATAGCTAAGTTATGTGCGGTTTTAACGCTGCAAGCTGCCTAATTAGCGACTTCTCAGTTAAAGACTAGCGAAATCAGCAAAATGCCGCGCATATTTGCAAACACACTCCTGCTGTGGAAAGTCCATAGCCGATAGTCCGAAGGAGGTGGGTGATGTCTGCACATAAGTATGAACTGATGTTCATTGCAAATCCTGAGCTGGATGAGCACGGTCTTAAGAAGTTGACCGAGCAGTATCTTGAGCTCGTCACCAACGAGGGCGGTTCTGTTGACGGTACCGATTACTGGGGTCGTCGCAAGTTCGCTTACGAAATTGAAGGCAAGACCGAAGGTAACTACGTTGTGGTTAACTACACTGCTGAGCCAGCCGTAAGCGACGAACTTGACCGTGTTTTGAACCTTAACGAGTCTGTAATCCGCACGAAGATTCTTCGCAAGGACGCTAAGTAAATAAGGTAATAAAGTAAATAATTGCAAGATTTAGTAAGATTTAGCAAGAATTTAGTTAGATCTCAAAATCAAGCAAAAGCGAGAAAGAAAAGGCAAACTATGGCAGGCGAAACAATTATCACTGTTGTGGGAAATCTCACGGCAGATCCTGAATTAAGGTCGCTTTCTAATGGTGCTTCTGTTGCAAGCTTTACCATTGCGTCTACGCCTCGTACGTTCAATCGTAATACGAATCAGTTCGAGGATGGTCCTGCATTGTTTATGCGCTGCTCAGCTTGGCGAGATCTGGCAGAGCATTGCGCTAATAGTCTTTCTAAAGGTATGCGCGTTATTGCGCAGGGCCGATTGTCGCAGCGCTCGTATCAGGCGCAAGATGGTTCAAATCGCACGGTAGTAGAGCTTACTATCGATGAGATTGGTCCGTCTTTGCGTTACGCAACTGCTCAGGTTAATCGACAGACTTCCGCAGCTGGTTTTGCTGGCGGATCTCGTGCAGCTGGAGCTGGTAACGGTGCGAACGGTGCAAGTAATCCTAACTTCGCTCAGGGCGGTTATGCTGGCGGCGCGAATTACGCTGCAAGTCAAGCTGCTTCCAATGCGAATGCTGGAGCAGATCCGTGGAGTTCTGCACCAACGAACGACGGATTTACTACTTTCGGTGCCGGCGCTGATTTCGGCGGCGACGAGCAAGAGCCGGAATTTTAGGCTGTTTACTTAATATTGCTTAATATTATTTGCTTAATACTAATAATTTCATCATCAGTTAAATGTTATGCGAATAAATAGCATAACGGATTTGAGAGAGGACATCTTATGTCACGCAAGAGGCCGCAACCACCGGTCAAGCCTTTCAAGAAGAAGCCAAATCCTCTGAAGGCTGCCAAAATTACTGAAATTGATTATAAAGACGTTGCTTTGCTGCGCAAGTTCGTTTCTGACCGCGGCAAGATTCGTTCCCGTCGTATTACCGGCGTAACCGTGCAGGAACAGCGCAAGATCGCGAAGGCCGTGAAGAACGCTCGCGAAATGGCTTTGCTCCCATACGCCACTACCGGTCGCTGATTGAGAGGTTGTAACAATGGCTGAAACTAAGGTTATTCTTACCAAGACTGTTGCCAACCTCGGTCACTCTGGTGACGTTGTTGAAGTTAAGGCTGGCTATGCTCGTAACTACCTTATTCCACAAGGTTTAGCTTTTGCTTGGAATAAGGGTGCTGCTTCCCAGATTGAGGCAATGCGTCGCGCTCGTTTGGCTAAGGCTGTTGCTACTCGCGAAGAGGCTGTTGCAGCTAAGGCTCAGATTGAAGGCACTGTTGTGGAGCTCGCTGCTAAGGTTTCCGAGTCCGGCAAGCTCTTCGGTGGCATTTCTGCCGAGAAGATTGCTGCTGCTTTGGCTCCAAAGGCCGCTGTGGAAGCTCGCGCAATCAAGGTTGCTGCTATTAAGACCACTGGTGAGTTCCCAGCAACCGTAGCGTTGCATCCAGAAATCACCGCTTCCTTCACCGTGAAGGTTGTGGCTGAGTAGTAGATAGCTCTCGGTAGCAGTTTTGTAAATTTTGCGAAATTGCTAGATTGTGAAATTTTACGAGATTTTACGAGATTTTACGAAACGCGTGTGGCAGGCAGATTGTTGTTTAGCTGTTTGCTTGTTTACTTGCGTTGATTGAACTTAAGCATTGGCTCTGCGCTGTGTTACTTGGGTTTTAAGACTCACGTAACACCGGCGCAGAGCTTTTTATTATTTGTTTTATCGTTTATCTATTAGAATTGATGCAGGTTATGCGATTTAGCTTATGATTTGCTGCATGATAGAAGGTTTCGTATGTTTTGCATTAATTGTGGTAATCCTATCAATGGTACAGTCAAGTTTTGCACAAAATGCGGTGCAAGAGTAGAAGATGCAGCTTCTCAGCGGCCGCAGAATCAGCAGCCGCAGGATCAGCAATCGCAGCAATCGCAACAATTGCAGCAGCCGCAACAGACTTACGCGCCTCAGCAGACTCAGCAATACCAGCAATATCAGCAATACCAGCAATATCAGCCGTCTCAGCAATACCAGCAGACTCATCAATATCAGCCGTCTAATCAATACCAGCAATCGCAACCGTCGGCTTATACACAGCAGCTTAATCCAGTCAAACCGAAGTTTTCCAAGTTCTTTACAGCACTAAGTCAACCTAAGAATCTTATTATTACCATAATTTCCTCTGTTGTTGTAATTGTGCTAGTTGTATGCACTTGCGTATGGTATTTCCGCTCAAATAATAATTCTTCATCAACTCGCAGCGCAAATTCTAATCTGAATGCTGCAGGCAACACTTTTAATAACGCAAGCGCACCTAAAGCTTTAACTCAAGATGATATTATCTCAAATGCTGGTAAAGCATACAAAAATGTGATTGATAGCGGATCTTATACTTCTACTAATTTCCCTCAGCATTACAGCTATTACTACGCATTGTGGGATATTGATGGCGACAATATTCCGGAAATGGTTGTTACTGCGTCTGAAGAATACAATATTGGTAAAGATCAATATATTCACGTATTCTCGTACAAAAATGGGAAGATTGTTTCGTATCCGGACATTATAGATAAGCATGATATTTATGAAGAGCGTGGCACTATGTTCTTCAGCGGTAATCATGACGGTATTGTTGTTGCAAGATCGTATCAAACTCCTGAAAATGATGGTGTTGATGGCCTTCCTTGGCATGTGTATACGTACAAAATTAATGGTAAGAGTTTTGATAAATCTACGGTTGACGTTGCTAAGCCTATAGAATTTAAGACCAAATTTACTACAGGCTCGTTGGCTGGTTTGCAAAATTTTGTGTATCCAAAATTTGTGTCCGTTAACGACTTAACTGATATAAACAATCTGATTGATACCCCGAATTTAACTCCTGAGCAGAAGAAGATGAATAAAACTATTAATGAGTGGCTCGAAAAAGGGTATCAAGTTTTTTCTGGAACTGTTAAGAGGTTGAGCGCTGAAGAAGCGTACGATTATCCTGGCACTACTCCAAATGATCCAAATGCTAAGGATGAAGTTATGAAATCTCTTAACTACGGGAACGGAGGAAACGGTACTTTTGACATTATTGCATTAGATCAGAAGCGTTCGGGTAACGGTTTTTGCACTGGAATGTATGGTGGGTTTATGCCAAGTCACATGATATTTGATCTTGTTTCTGTTCGATTTGATAATTCGGATAAAGATCAGGCTGCGTTTGTTGAAAAGTATGCGGGCAAAAAGATTATGGTTGCGGCTCGCCCAGGTAGTTACGACGGTGGAAATTGGATGGAATTGCCGGCTCGTCAGCCTACTGTGGGTGAGATTCATTTGATAAAGGAGTATAGCGAGTAGGGCGGTGGTTAGGCTGAAACTGCGAGAGTGGAATTGCGCGCGACATAAACTACTCGCGCGTGCGCTGTTTTGGTCGGTTTTGCGTGAGATTTCGGCATAAACTGCGCGTGGTTGAGTAGTTTTGGTCGGTTTTTGGCGTGTAGGCGGCATAAACTGCTCACGACTGAGTAGTTTTGGTCGGAATCTGCCGTAAAAGCGACATAAACTACTCGCGACTGAGTCGTTTATGCCGCGTATACAGTGTTTCGCTTTAGTTCGAGCGATAGTGGCGCTCTTGCGATGTGATGCCGTCGAGGAAGAAGTGCGCACCTTCGCGGTAAGACGTATCGCTTACGAAATCTTCCGGAGCGTAAGGTGCAACGCTTTCAAACATCTCCTCGTAATCAGCAACGCTTAAACGCACGCGTGAGTCAAGCGTATCCGCATGCTCGCGCGCAAACAGCGCATCTCTAAATCCTGGTGCAATCGTGCCGCTGAAAAATTCACCAACAGCGCCGGATCCGTATGAGAATAAGCCGATTTTATCGCCGCTTTTAAGCGTAGGAAACTCACTATTTTCGTGAGCGTATCCGTCTAATTCAAGCAAAGACAACAATCCCAAATATAGCGATCCTGTATAAATATTGCCCACGCGACGGCTGTATTGTGTGCTTGTTTCGTAGCGCGCAAGTAGGAGATTTCGTGAAGATTCGCTTAAGTTGGTATTATCGCAAGAATCCATCGCCGCTTTAAGCGCTTTCAAACCCATTTTCGTATACGGCAAATGGAAGCAAAGTCCTGCAAAATCGTTGAAATTACAATAGTTTTGCGCACAATACTTTTGCCACACGTCGCAGAAAAATTCTATATACTGCTCGGTTGAAAACTTGCCGCGAGCAAGCGCAGTGTCCTGGTAAACTGGTCGCCAAAAGTCCTGAATATCCGCGGATTTTACAACGCTATCGTCGTTAATTTTAAGCACGTGCGGATTCGCGCTCACAAGCATTGCCACAGCACCAGCACCTTGCGTTACTTCGCCAGGTGTAGCAAGACCGTAGCGCGCAATATCGGACGCAATTACCAGCACTTGCGGATCTTTTTCGGCGTGCGCGCGCACGTAGTCGCATGCCATCATCAAAGCTGCAGTGCCGCCGTAGCAAGCTTCTTTTACTTCAATAGAGCGTACCCACGGAGTGAGTTTTAGCAGATTTTGAACGTATAGTGCGCTTGATTTACTTGCGTCGACGCCGCTTTCTGTGCCGACGATTAGCATTTTGAGGCGATTGCTATCGATGTGGGGTAGGAGTGGTAGAGCGGCTTGGGCGGCTAGAGTGACGATGTCTTGGTGATTTGGCGGCACGGATTGCTCGCTTTGGCCGATTCCGATTGTGAATTTGTTAGGGTCGATTCCGCGCGCGTTTGCAAGATCTGTGAGATTTAAGTAGTAGTGCGGGGTGGCGAAGCAGATGCGGTCGATGCCGACAGCAAGTGGGGTTGTGGTATTGGTTGTGGTTTTGGTATCTCGTGTGTTCATTTTCCCTAAATCCCTAAATTTTCCTCAATTTTTACTTGACTTGCGAAATGTTTTAAGTAATTGTGCAACTTTTTCCGTAGTTCTTTCTGCAGGATTAAGTTGCAGAAGATTTTTTGCGATTTTCTCGATTTCTTCGCCTTTAGCGCCGGCTGCGATTGCAAGATTTGAGGCCTGCAATGCCATGTGACCGGCCTGAATGCCGGGGCCGGCCAACGCGCGCAGTGCCGCAAGATTTTGCACTAAGCCGAGGGCTGCAAGCGTGTTTCTAAAGTCGTTTGCGTTTTTGTATTTGCCGATTTTAAGCGCGAGTTTTGCCATTGGAAGAGATGAGATTGAGCCGCCAACAATGCCGATTTGTAGCGGAATTTCAATACGGCCATGGAGTATGGTTTGCTTGTTTAAGCTTTCGGTGTTCCACGTTGACAGTGGTAGGTAGCGACCGGAGCGCGCCGCCCACGCGTGTGTTGCCGCTTCTAGCGCTCGCGTATCATTTCCGGACGCGAGCGCGGCTCCTGCAATGCCGTTCAGGATTCCTTTGTTGTGCGTGGCGGCGCGCTCAGGGTCGCTGGCGGCTAGCGCGCTTAATGCCGCGATTCGGCGTGCGAGGCGCTTTCCTTCATCTTCGCGTTTAGCTTCTTCAAGCAGCCTGGAAGCGAGCGCTTCAACCGGTATTCGCACTTCTGCCGTGGTGGCAACGCGGCTTGTGTTGGTAAGAATCGCCACAAGCGCCTCAACGCCGAGCCAGCTTTCCAGCTGGGCTTTGACGGCTTCGCCCATAGTGTTCACTGTGTTTGCGCCCATTGCGTCGCATGTGTCTACGTCAATCTCGAGCTTTGCGAAGCCGTGCAAAGCTGAAACGCGGCATTTTCGCGCGCCGCCACCCCTTTTACTCATTGATGGGTGTGACTCGTTTGCAACGCGCAGCAGATCTTCAACCTTTGCACAATCCTCAACAATCTCGCGCAAACGCGCCGCCACGCTCCCGTCTGCGTCTTCAAAAGCTATTTGCGCTGTAGTCACGTATTGTGGCGATTGCGCTACGATACATCCTTCGATACCAGACTCCGCCGCAATCCTCGCCCCATTGCACGCGGCCGCAATCACAGACGGCTCCTCTGTTGCAACCAGTACGTCCCGAGCCTCGCCGTTCACAATAAGCCCGCGAACAACGCCAACCGGCAGCGTGTACTTTCCAATCTGATGCTCAATCATATGATTTGCAACATCCGCGGGAATCGTAGTATCAGAACTTTCCGAAAGCTGCTTAAGTAAAAAAGTTGCTTCAGACTCGTTTATTGCGCCATCATTTTGCAAGGTTTTTATGCGATTTTCCACGCTTAATTCACGAAAAGCAGTCATCGAAATCACCTCATGATTTTACCGACTACGAATGCTACTGATTGCTTCGCATTCTAGCTTGATTGTTTCGCATTCTAACTTAATTGCTTCGCATTCTAATCTGCATCGCAACGCCAATTCCGCCGCCAACGCACAGTGCAGCCACTCCGTTTTTCTTATTGCTGTCTCGCAAAGCGTACATAAGCGTCGTCAAAATTCTCGCTCCGCTAGCACCCAGCGGATGACCGAGCGCAATCGCGCCGCCCCTCACATTTAGCTTCGACTCGTCAATATGAAGTTGCTCCGAAACTGCAATGCTCTGAGCAGCAAAAGCCTCATTAATCTCAAACAAATCAATGCTTTCAACGCTGCTTCCGGTTGCGCGTAGCATGCGTTCCATCACGTGTTTTGGAGCGTATCCCATTAAATCTGGGTCGATTCCGCCTTCTGCAAATCCCACAATTTGCGCAAGATATTCAATTCCGTGCGCTTGCGCGTAATCTTTGCTCATAAGTACGAGGGCTGCGGCTCCGTCGTTGATTCCGCTTGCGTTTCCGGCAGTTACGGTAGATTCGCGCTCGCTAACTTCGCGCTCCGCGCCTGAATTTTCGTCCGACGCCTTAAACAGCGTGCGCAATTTCGACAACTGCTCTAAAGACGTATCTTCGCGAGGATGTTCGTCGCGTGTTACAACAGTTCCGTCTGCAAGAGTTACTGGCACAATCTCAGAGTCAAAATCGCCTCGTTTAATAGCGGCAACAGCTTTTTGGTGAGATTTAAGCGCAAAAATATCTTGTGCTTCGCGAGTAATACCAAATTTTGCGGCCACGTTTTCCGCAGTAACGCCCATTGCGTCGCCTGTAAAAGCGTCGTTTAAGCCGTCGCGCTGCAGGCCGTCAATAAGCGAAAAGTTTCCATAGCGATGACCGCTAAATCGCGAGTTAGTTGCATAAAATGGCACGTTGCTCATACTTTCGGTGCCGCCTGCAACAACGACTTGCGCGTCTCCCATTGCGATTGCAGATTGTGCTAGTCGCACTGCTTTTAAGCCGGATCCGCACACTTCGTTAATAGTCATTGCGCAGCTGGAAGTGTCGAGTCCTGCGCGCAATGCGATTTGGCGAGCTACGTTCTGACCGCTGCCTGCTTGCAAAACGTTGCCAAAAATGGCCTGATCTACGTCGTGAGCATTAAGACCTGCGCGTTCGATTGCGGCTTTTGCGGCAATCGTTCCTAAATCAACTGAGGAAAGCGAAGATAAGCTGCCGCCGAATTTGCCAATGGGCGTGCGTACAGCGCTCGCAATCACCACTTCAGTCATATGTTTAGCCACCTAATCAATTGTTTGTTGCATTTGAATTGCAACATACCAACCGGACTACTTTATCGTATTCCTGAGCAAAATCGAGAGTCTCAAAAAATTCTTCTCGGTTTTTTCACAATTAATCTTGATTCGGTGAGTTTGCGCCGGCTTCGTAGCGACAAAACTTTACAGGCTTGTAAAGGAAATGTCGGAACAATCTCCGGCAAATGTTTCTGAAGCTTTGCAGTAATGCTTCTGCGAATGTTGTTCCTGTAGCTTTGCAGTAATGCTTTGCTAACGGTGAGTATTTGTTGATTAGAGAACTTTAACATTAATGCTCTGCTGACGTTGAGTATTTACTGCCTAGAGAACGCTAGCATTCGTGCTGCTGCACAAGCCCCACCAGGCACTCCTACCACACAAAAAAATAACGGTGGGTGAATTTACTAGTGCGAGATAGGAATTGCTTGTCGAGCAATATAAAAGCGGAGCGATAGTAATAATCTTGTTGATGAATACTATCTTCGCAGAAAAAGTAAGTAAAAAATAAACTCAACTACGCAACCGCTAAGTCCGAATAAGGTATAGGAGCGTAGCGCTGCGAGACAAGTAATTCCTATCTCACACAGCCACTTCAGAGACCCACCAGCCAAACGCCAGTCAAAACTCATAGACGAAAGCCAAGAATATTGCAAATAAGCTAGCACACTCGCTACTTACGGAACGAAATTGAGCAGTCAACAGGATCCATTGCATCCACAATCGCCAGCGAATCCAAGTCGTATCCGGCTTCACGAAGCGAGTCGCCACCGCCTTGGAATCCTTTTTCAATCGCAATACCAATTCCTGCAACTGTAGCTCCAGCGTGATCGCAAATATCAATCAAACCTTGCAAAGCTTTGCCGTTAGCCAAAAAATCATCCAAAATAAGCACGCGATCTTCCGCACTCAAGTATTTACGCGACACAATTACCGGAAACTCGCGCTGCTTTGTAAAAGAGAATACGGTGGATACGTATTGGTCGCCATCAAGATTAATTGACTGCGCTTTTTTCGCAAAAACCACAGGAATATTGCCAAAATGACGCGCAGCAATGCAAGCGATTCCAATTCCGGAAGCTTCAATCGTAAGAATCTTATTGATGCCAGCGTTGCGGAAATGTTCAGCCCAAGCGGCTCCCATGTGGTCAAACAGCTCAACATCGCACTGATGGTTCAAAAAAGCGTCTACTTTCAAAACGTTTCCAGGTTTTACAATACCATCTTTTAGGATGCGTTCTTCCAGTTCTTGCACGATGAGCCCCTTCTTGCGTAACTTACATTGCAATTGCATTGCAGATTGCATTTGCTTATTAAATTGCAGTACGCTCAAGCATACCCAAACGTGTGACACAAATCACGCAAAAACGACTGCAGTGTGTGGTAAACCTGATTAAATATGTGCGTAATTAAAAAATCTTTACTCGACGGATTAAATCCGCAGCAATCTAAAGCCGTGCAATACGACGGTCCGGCTCTTCTTATTGGAGCAGGCGCAGGCAGCGGTAAAACGCGAGTTCTTACGCGCAGAATCGCTTGGATTTTAAGCCAAAAAGGTGCGTGGCCTAGCCAAATTCTTGCCATCACTTTTACCAACAAAGCCGCTGCTGAAATGCGTGAACGTTTGAGCAGTCTTATTGGCAGCGAAGCAAATACTATGTGGGTTTCGACTTTCCACTCCGCATGTGTGAAAATACTTCGCAAATCGGGTCAAAGTATTGGCTTAAAACCAGGCTTTTCTATTTACGATACTGCCGATTGCGAGCGTTTAGTAAAAATTATTGCAACCGAGCTTAATGTTGACATTAAGCGTTTTACTCCGCGAAATATTTTGGCGAAGATTTCGGATTGTAAGAATAGTTTGATTGGTTGGCGAGAACAGCTAGACATGTATGCCAACGATTACAAGCCGGGCATTTTGGGTCAGCAGATTGCGCACGCTGGAAATGCTGAAGCCGTGTATGCTTCGATTTATGCGGAATATCAGCATCGCTTGGCTCAGGCTAATGCTGTTGATTTTGACGATTTGATTATGCGAACTGTGCAACTTATGCGAGAAGCTCCGGAGGTTGCTAAATACTACCGTCACAAGTTCCGCTATATTTTGGTTGACGAGTATCAGGACACTAATCACGCGCAGTATGAGCTTGTTCGAGAGCTTGCGGGAGTGGATGTAAAGCAATCTCGCGCAAACGCAACACAATCTAACGCAAATGCGGTACAGCAGCAGCAATCACAATCCGTTGATCCTCCTGCATCAATCACCGTCGTCGGCGACTCCGACCAGTCAATTTACGCTTTCCGCGGCGCAGATATTCGCAATATTCAAGACTTTGAAAAAGATTTCCCGAACGCAACTACTATTATGTTGGAGCAAAACTATCGCTCTACGCAAACTATTTTGGACGCTGCAAACGCTGTTATTTCCCATAATCAAGGTCGAAAGCCTAAAAAATTGTGGACTGCTTTAGGCAAGGGCGCTCCAATTTGCGGTTACGCTGCAGACAACGCTCAGCAGGAAGCGGCTTGGATTGCTGGGGAAATAGCGCGATTAGCTGGTGAAGAGGGCGTTGCTTATTCGGATATGGCAATTATGTACCGTGCTAATGCGCAGTCACGTTCGCTGGAAGATGCGCTTGTTAAGGCGGGTTTGCCGTATCAGCTGGTTGGCGGAACGAAGTTTTATGAGCGTCGCGAAGTAAAGGATGCTCTTGCGTACTTGCAGTCCATGGCAAATCCGGACGATGACGTGAATATGCGTCGAATTTTGAACGTTCCAAAGCGCGGACTTGGTGCGCGCGCAGAATCTTTACTTACCTTGTATGCGCAAACTCAGGGCGTTAGCTTCTGGCAAGCTTTGGAACATTTGGAATCAATCGAAGGCATGCCAACTCGCACTGCAGCGAAGCTTAAAGAGTTTCGAGATCTTATGCACAATTTGATGACGTGCATGCAAGATAACGATTCGAAGCCTTCAAAAGTTATTGACAGCATTTTGAAAGACAGCGGTTTGCTGGAAGATTTGCAGCGTTCGGAAGATCCGCAGGATGCTTCGCGCGTGGATAATTTGTCGCAATTGCAGTCGGTTGCGGCCGAGTATGAGCAGAATACGCCGGATGCTAGCGTGGCTGGTTTCCTTGAGACGACGGCTCTTGTGGCAGATTCGGATCAGTTGCCGGATGAAAACGAAGACACTGGCAAAGTTACGTTGATGACGCTTCACACGGCTAAGGGCTTGGAGTATCCGGTTGTGTTCTTAACTGGCATGGAGCAGGGTACTTTTCCGCATGCGCGCGCTTTGGAAGACGATGGCGAGCTTTGCGAGGAGCGCCGTCTTGCTTACGTTGGAATTACGCGTGCTAAGCAGCGTTTGTATGTTACGCGCGCTGCTGTTCGCGCGCAGTGGGGTCAGGCTCAAGATATGCTTCCAAGCCAGTTTTTGGATGAGATTCCAGATGATTTAATTGATTGGAAGCGCAAAGAGGCTGATGTTAATCGTTGGGGTGCATCGCGTGAGCGCAGAGGCAATTTCGGCGGCGATTTTGGTGGCGATTTCAATAGTGATTTCGACAGTGATTTCGGTGGCTGGGATGACGATTACAGCGATGCTTTTGGCGAAAAAACAACTTACGGCGGAAGCGCTTACGGATCTAAATCTTATGGATCTAAATCTTATGGATCTAGGTCGTACGGATCTAGGTCGTACGGATCTAAATCTTACGGCTCCGGCAAATCTTACGGATCTTCTTACGGATCTTCTTACGGATCCAGCTCGTCTTATTCTAAATCGAATTGGTCTAAGTCAAGCTCCGTAAAAACGCGCAAAATCACAGCAAAATCCGCGTCGTCAACAAGCTCAACAAAACTTGGCTCATCTTCCTCAGTTGTAGACAAAGACAACAATCTCAATATTCAAGATTTCCAAGTTGGAGACAAAATTACGCACGACACTTACGGTTTAGGAACTGTTCTTGCAACTCAAGATAAGGGCAGAAACTCAATCATTACAGTCGATTTTGGTTCTGACGGCGTAAAGCGCTTAATGCTTCGAGTTGCACCAATAGAAAAATTGTAAAATTTCGTTTTATGCGGTTCAAGGTAAGATATTTTTTAGCAGGGACGTGGCGCTTGAAGGTGTGGGCGCCGAGAAGCGTGTTGCATTAAGGAAAATGCAGCACTAAAAGATAAATAATATACATTTAATGAGGTATCAATTATGAAAAACAAATTATTCGCATCAATTCCATCTATTATTTTGGGCATATTGATTGCTATTGCTCCGCTAACTTTCGCAAAAGTTTGCCAAAGTGAAGGCGGAATGCATATGGCATGCTACTACACTGGTCGCGCTGCCCTTGGAATTGGCTTAGTTATTGCAGTTCTTGGAATTGTTGCGCTTTTTGTTAAAGAAAATGTTCGCATCGGTTTGAGCATTGCTGTAATCGTGAATTCTTTGCTTATGATTGCTGTTCCAACATTCCTTATTGGCGTTTGCAAGAGCCCAATGATGCATTGCGCATCGGTTACGCGCCCAACGCTGATTGTTCTTTCTGTGCTCTCATTGGTGTTCGCAGCTATTTCCGTGTATTTGGATAGCAAAGAAGACTAATAGCTAATAGCATAGCTTGTAAAACAGCTTAATAAAGCAAAAATTATGCGCACTATTACGCTAAAGCGTTTGCCGCTGGAAAATCTTAAACGAAAGCCGCTTAGAACTGCCGCATTGCTGGTAGCTGCAGCGTGCTTATCTGCCATATTTTTCGGCGGCTCGCTTATTTCTATGAATCTTGCGCAAGGCTTGAACAGTATGCGCGCCCGCATGGGAGCCGATATTATGGTTATTCCAAACGGCACGCATACTAAAGCTGAAGCGCTACTTACTAACGGCGGATCAAGTACTTTTTACTTCACCAATAATATTGAGGATTTAGTTAGACGTTCGCCTGGCGTTCAAAAGGCGAGCGCTCAAACGTACATTTCCTCACTTTCTGCAGGATGCTGCGCGGAAAAGCTGCAGATTATCGGTTTTGATCCGGACTCTGATTTTGTTATAGGCCCTTGGATTTATTCGCAGCATAAAAAGACTTTGCACAAAGGTGAAATGATTGCTGGAGCAAACGTACTAGTTTCCTACAAGAATACGGTTCGGCTTTTTGGTCACCAATGGCCGGTTGTAGCTCAGCTCGCAAAAACTGGCACAAGCATTGATAATTCTGTGTTTGTTCGACGAGAAAGCGTGCCGCAAGTAGTTGAGTATTCTACAAAAGTGCATCACACAGCCATTCCAAAAGAGTATGCAGAAAAAGCAATTTCTGCAGTTTTAGTGAAGGTGCGAAAAGGTTATAGTGCTAAACAAGTTGCGCAAAATATTAAAAAAACAACTGGGCTTTCTAGCATTGGCATAGTTTTCCCAGGAGGAATTACCGCAACAACTCAGGCTAATCTTGGTGTTTTTACGCGCTCGCTTACTTTTATAATTGCCGCATGTTGGATTGTTGGATTGCTTGTGCTGATTGTTGTTTTTGCAACTTCGCTAAATGAGCGCAAAAAAGAGTTTGCTTCTCTTCGCATACTTGGGTTTACGCGAAAAATGCTTTTGGGCGTGGCTACGCGCGAATCTGCAATACTTGGTTTTGTGGGGGGAGTTATTGGAGTTGCGTCTGCAAGTCTTATAATTTTCCCTTATAGTTCGCTTATTTCCTCCCAATTGCAGCTTCCGTATTTGGAAGTTACGGCACTTCCTGTAATAGCTTTGATGGCTGTTAGTATAGTTCTTTCACTGCTTTCGGTTGTTGCGGCTTCGGCGCTTACAACATGGCGTATTGCAATGCGTGAAACGTATTTGACTCTTCGAGCAGGGGAGTGATTAGATGTGCGAAAAAACGGTATTAAATAGCGAAAAATCGCCTGTTTCAGTGCTGAATCTTACTCGCGTAACTAGAGAGTTTATGCGACGAAAGCACAGATTCTCTGCGGTAAATAACGTAAGTTTTTCGATAAATAGTGGCGATTTTGTTGCAGTTGTTGGAAAATCTGGCAATGGAAAATCTACTTTATTAAATTTGATTGCTGGATTACTTAAGCCAACTTATGGAAGTGTAACTGTTTTAGGCAAGGAGATTTCCGCGCCTGAATTTAGCGATGGGGAAGTATCTAGATTGCGCGCGCAAAATATAGGTTTTGTTACGCAATCGCAAACGCTTTTGCCGAATCTTACTGTGTATGACAATATTCTTTTGCCCGTGCAGATTGCTAAAAGCGGCGGTCAAAAAAGTAGTGATCAAAAAAGTAGTGATCAAAAAAGTAGTGATCAAAAAAGTAGTGATCAAAAAAGCAAAAGTACAGACGTTGAAGATTACTACTCAAATCGCGCTCTTGATTTTTGCAAACGCTTGCATATTGAAGATTTGCTGTGGTGCTATCCAAAGGAGCTTTCCGGCGGAGAGATGCGTCGCGTAATGATTGTGCGCGCGCTAATAAACAATCCAAAGCTTCTGCTTTTGGACGAGCCTACTGGAGATTTAGATCCAGAGCACACTCTAATAGTGGTGGAAATGTTGCGCGAGGCTGCAAATCTTGGTGCGGCGGTTCTTATGGTAACGCACGATTCTGAAGCTGCTCGAAGCGCGGATTGCACCTACACAATGGATGCTGGCTCCCTTCACTAATTTATTCTTACTGGTGTGTAGAATTAGAAACGATGCCTATTTTGTGTAAGCATCATCTGGAGCCTTAGCCCATCAGTGGGTCGGCGCGCGGTAGTTATGGCGTTATTTCAACGTTTTAATACTTACGCGTTCGTGTGTTAGCACGAAGAAGCACTGGAGAGGCCGGCTCAGCGTGAGTAATTTTTAGGAGATTTTACGATTGACTAAAAGTTTGGCTCGCGTTCCGTTCAGATAACGACAGAATTAAAGGATTAGTTATGACTAATATTCAGCGTTCTCGCCGTCAGGTGCGTCTTTCCCGCGCCCTCGGCATCGCTTTGACCCCAAAGGCTCAGCGTATCTTCGAGAAGCGCCCATATGCTCCAGGTGAGCACGGCCGCACTCGTCGTCGCACCGAGTCCGATTACGCAGTACGTCTTCGCGAGAAGCAGCGTCTTCGCGCTCAGTACGGCATCTCCGAAAAGCAGCTTCGCGCTGCTTACGAGAAGGGTACGCACACTGCAGGCCAGACCGGTGACGCAATGCTCACCGATTTGGAAACTCGTCTTGATGCTTTGGTTTTGCGCGCAGGCTTTGCTCGCACCACTGCCCAGGCTCGTCAGTTTGTTGTACATCGTCATATTTTGGTTGATGGCAATCTTGTTGATCGCCCATCTTACCGTGTCAAGCCAGGCCAGACCATTCAGGTTCGTGCCAAGAGCCAGACCATGGTTCCATTCCAGATGGCTGCAGAAGGCGTTCATCGCGACGTTTTGCCAGCAGTTCCTGGTTATCTCGATGTGAATCTTGCCTCTTTGAAGGCTACTTTGACTCGTAAGCCGGAAGTCGATCAGATTCCAGTTGAAGTCAACATTCAGTACGTCGTCGAATACTACGCTCGTTAATTCGCCGATTTAATTCTTAAGGACATACCGCTTGACCCCTGTTGCGCATTCGCGTGGCAGGGGTCAATGCGTTTTTGGTGTTTTTGGTGTTTTTGTTGGTGTTGTTGATGTTTTCGACAATTATGTATCGCGTAGTGCAATAATGGAGCTATGTTGCTGCATCTTTATTTAGTGCGTCACGGTCAGACGCTATTTAATCGTTACAATCGTCTGCAAGGCTGGTCAAATTCTCCGCTTACCGAAAAAGGTTTGAAGGATGCGGACAAGGCTGCAAAAAAGCTAGAAAATATTACTTTTGCTGCAGCTTACTGTTCGGATACTACGCGTGCGCAAATCACGGCTCAACGTATTCTCGACGCAAACGAAGCCGCTGGTAACGCGCGTCCAAAGCTTGTAAGCGATATGCATTTTCGCGAGCAATGCTACGGCTATTTTGAAGGACAAGATATGCAAATGGCTTGGTGGGCTGCGGGAGCGCCGAACGGAGCGCACACCTACAACGAAATCGTTGAAAAGTTTGGGCTCGCAGCCACGCGCGACATGCTTAAAGAGGCTGATCCTTTCCACGATGCCGAGTCGGATATTGAGTATTGGACTCGCGTAGAAGACGGTTTTAAGCTTATCGCCTCAAATTCTTCGCTTAAAGATGGCGATAACGTGTTGCAGATTTCGCACGGAAATACGCTTTTAAGTCTTATGCACCGTTTTGCACCTGCTGGTTACGATTTAAGCGAGCGTCCGGAAAATGGAAGCGTAACTAGGCTAGATTTTGACACTACTAAACCTATTGATAACGCTATTACTATTCGAGGCTACAACGAGTAGATTTTTGCTGCAGCTTTCTTAACGTATGCGTCGTTACCGTTCGTTAGTCTTAAGTCATTGCGAATGGTTTTAACTGTAGTCTGATTTGCTGTTGTATTAGCTTTCAGCGCGGTGAAGTCTTAAGCAAAAATGGTACAGAAAGAGGTTACGATGAGCGTTGGAGACATAGCTGCTCTTATTGCCGCGATTGCGTTTACTGTGCTTTCGGGTTTTTTGATTTATCCGCTAATTAGATTGGGCAAGCTGTTCGATCAGATTGCGAAAACTGTCAAAGAGTCGGGTGAGCATGCGATGCCTGCAATTGATGAGTCTGTTACGACGATTAAGCAAGTTAATAAGACTCTTGACGATGTGAACGCTGTTTCAGGTGCTACGCGCACAACTGTTACAAATATTGGTGCTCTTACTGATTTGTATGGTGCTTTCCTTGGAAAACCTATTGTTAAGGTTGCGGCTGCCGGCTACGCGCTAAAAGACACGGTTGCTTCTTTCTTTAATAAGCCTACTGTTCCGACCGATTCTCATTCTACTGGCCGTCACGCTGCAAAAGAATCTTCTAACAGCTCTGCAAGCAATAGCTCTGCAAGCAAGGGGGAGTAATGTTCAAGCGCCTATTTTGGATGTGTGTTGGCATTGTAATTGGTGTGCTTGCTGTAACAAAAGCGCGTGCCTACTTAAAAGCCAAAATGCCTGATTCTGCTCGCAAATTTGTGTTTAGTAAAGAGCCGGAAAATATTACTTTAAGCACAATATTGGGATTGTTTAAAGATTTTAATGAAAGTCGTAAAAAGCATGAGGATGAGCTTAATTCTCGTTATGCTCACAGTCGTCATGAGGATTTTTAACTAATCTTTTGCTGCTTAGACTTGCGTTTTTACTAAAATGCTAGTCGAAAAAGTTTGTTTAAGTTAAGTGTTGAAGTACTATATTGAATGTTTGCATGACAAGATCTTGCTAAAAATTACACAAGGAGTTCGTACGTATGCGCACAGCAGAAATTGCAAAGCGTTATCTTGACTATTTTGCTAAAAATGGTCATATGGTCGTTCCTTCGGCATCCCTAATTTCGCCGAACCCAACGACGCTTTTTACTATTGCCGGCATGGTGCCGTTTATTCCTTATTTGCTTGGTGAGCAGACGCCTCCTTCTCGACGTATGGCTTCGAACCAAAAGTGCGTGCGCACTCTTGATATTGACGAAGTTGGTAAGACTACTCGTCACGGAACCTTCTTCCAAATGGTTGGTAACTTCTCCTTCGGTGATTATTTTAAGGAAGAAGCAATCCACTACGCTTGGGAGCTTTTAACTAGTCCGCAAGATAAGGGCGGCTACGGTTTCGATCCTGAAAAGCTTTGGGTTACTACTTACACTGATGACGACGAGGCTCGCGCAATTTGGAAGAACGAGGGCTTTGATCCAGAACACATGCAAGTTTTCGGCATGGAAGATAACTTCTGGACTACCGGCGGCCCTGGTCCTGGCGGCCCATGCTCCGAAATTTACGTTGATCGTGGCCCTGAATATGGTCGTGACGGCGGTCCTGCTGCCGACGAATCTCGTTTTATTGAGATTTGGGATTTGGTTTTTGAAAACTACCAGGTTGATAACGTCAAGTCTAAGACTGATTTGCATATTGCTGGCGAGCTTGATCAGAAGAATATTGATACCGGCGCTGGTTTGGAGCGCTTGGCTTACCTTATGCAAGGTAAGGAAAATATTTACGAAACTGACGAAGTTTACCCAGTTATTGAAGCTGCAGAAAAGCTTAGTGGCGTAAAGTACGGCGATAATAATGATGCTGACGTGCGTTTCCGCGTTGTAGCAGATCACGTGCGTTCCGCTTTGATGATTATGAGCGACGGCGTGCGTCCAAGTAACGTTGGCCGCGGCTACGTGCTTCGTCGTCTTCTTCGTAGAACTGTTCGCGCAATGCGTATGCTTGGCGTTCAAGACCCAGTTCTTCCAACGCTTTTCCCAGTTTCTAAGTCTGCAATGGAACCAAGCTATCCGGAGCTTAACGATACTTTCCACGAGGTTAGCGAAGCTGCCTACGGTGAGGAAGATGCTTTCCGTCGCACTCTTGAAAAGGGCACAACTATTCTCGACTTGGCTGTTGAAAAAGCTAAAAAAGAGAAAAAGGACGACCCTATGGTTGGCGGCTCAGACGCGTTTACTTTGCACGATACTTACGGCTTCCCAATTGAGCTTACTCTTGAGATGGCAGCCGAGCAGGGTGTTAAGGTTGACGAGGCTAAGTTCCGCGAGCTTATGAGCGAGCAGAAAGGTCGCGCTCGCGCTGACGCTTTGAAGAAGCGTCACAATGTGGACGTTAGCGTTTACGACGATATTAAGAAGGCTCTTGAAAAGCCAATCGACTTCCTCGGTTACACAGACTTCTCAAGCCGCTCTAACGTTTTGGCAATTGTTGAAGCAGGCAAGGGCTCTGTTAAAAGCGTTACTGCTCCTGCAAACGTTGAGATTATTCTCGACCGCACGCCATTCTATGCTGAGCGAGGCGGCCAGATTGCTGATCAGGGCGAGATTATTTCCGACGACGGCGCAATTTTGGAAGTTGACGACGTTCAGCGTCCAATCAAGGATTTGATTGTTCACAGCTGCCGTTTGACTGAAGGAACGCTTAGCGTTGGCGCTCCTGTAAACACCAATATTGACCAGGTTCGCAGGGCTGCTTTGGCACGTTCTCACACTGCTACCCACACTCTTCACAAGGCTTTGCGTGAAGAGCTTGGTCCGCAGGCAACTCAGCGCGGTTCTGTGGTTGATCCAGATCGTTTGCGCTTCGACTTCCAGTGGCCAAAGGCTGTTGAAAAGGATGCGCTTTCACGCGTGGAAGCTCGCGTAAACGAGCGTATTCGCGACGATTTGCAGGTTGTTCCTAAGGAAATGCCAATCGACGACGCTTTTAAGCTTGGAGCAATGCACTTGTTCGGCGAAAAGTATGGTGACGTTGTGCGAGTGGTTGAAATCGGCGACGGTTGGAGCCGCGAGCTTTGCGGCGGTACTCACGCTAAGAGCACCGGAAAGATTGGTATGGTAACTATTCTTTCCGAGTCTTCTATTGGCTCTGGCGTTCGCCGTATTGACGCTCTTTGCGGCGAGGCAGCATACGAGTATGGCGCTCGCGAGCACACTTTGGTGGCTCAACTTGCAGACATGGTTAACGCTCGCCCAGATGAGTTGGCTGAACGTTTGGAATCCTTGCTTAACAAGATGAAGGATTCTGATCGTAAGCTCGTAGCCGTTTACGAGTCTCAGCTTGCAGATTCTGTTCCAGCTTTGATTGAGTCCGCTAAAGCTAGCGCCGGAAGCGTTAAGTTGGCTGTTAAGAACGTTGGAAACTTCGGATCGTTTGAAACTCTTCGTAAGACGGTTCTTGACGTGCGCTCTCGCCTAGGTGAGGACCTTCCTGCAGTAGTAGTTTTGAGCGGCGTAAACGAGGACGACAAGCCAATGGTTGCAGTTGCAACTAACGAGGCTGCTCGTGGCCTTGGTGCTAAGGCTGGTGACTTGGTTCGAACTGCTTCCAAGGTTCTTGGCGGCGGTGGCGGCGGCAAGCCAGACTTCGCTCAAGGCGGCGGCACAGACGCTTCTAAGATCGACGAAGCGTTGGAAGCTGTAAAAGCGCAAGTGGCTGAGCTCGCCTGAGTCTCGTAGCTTCCTGCTTAAAATTTAAAATCTTTACCGAAAGCAACACGAATCATGGTGTGGTTAGGTATTGATTTAGGTGATGCCAGGGTCGGGCTTGCGCTTTCCGACCCTGAGCTCACTTTTGCGCATCCAATCGGAAACGTGCAAGTTTTTGGAGATTCTTTTAGAGCTATTGACGAAGTCATGAATCTAATAGAAGAAAATCAAGTTAAACGTGTTGTAATTGGCTTGCCTCTTCAATTAGACGGTTCTGAAGGAAAATCTGCGAAAAAAGCGCGTCGGTGGGGCAAAAATTTAGCTAAACGCATTGAATTAGCGAAAAATGTTGGAGATTGGACGCTTTCTTACATACCTGATATTGTTTGGAAGGATGAGCGTTTAACAACAGTTAGTGCTCACCGGCAGTTGCTACAAGCTGATTTTTCTACTCGCAAGCATCGCCCTATGGTAGATCAGCAGTCGGCAGTATTGATTTTGCAGTCTGCGCTTGACGCAAATAATGCAGAGTAGTTTTGAAAATCGTGTAAAAAGTAGAAATAGCGAAGAGGAGCATAGCGTGTCTGACAATTTTGACGAATTTTTTGACAAACATGCAAAGTGGACTGAGCATGATGGCGAGCCGTCGTCAAAATCATCTAATTCTAAAGACGAATCTTCGACTGTTAGCTCCAGAAAACGCGCTAAAGCTCGTCTTGAAGCAAAAAAACGCAGGCGTAGAGCAAAAGTAGTTTTAGCTATTCTGCTCGTATTCGTATTAGCTGTTGTTGGATATTTTGGATACAGCGCGGTTCGCGCGTGGAAATTATCTCAAAATAGCGAGTCGGTTGCAGACTGGCCAGGCCCAGGCTTTGGAACGGTTGAGTTTACTATTGACACCGGCGAGGGTGCTATTAGCGTTGCCAACAAATTAGTTAAAGCAAATGTTGTTAAATCTCAATCAGCTTTTACTTCCGCAGTTGCTGCAAATAATAAAATCTTGTACCCGGGAGTTTACTCGCTTAAAAAGCATATGGCTGCTATTGACGTGGTTAATATTCTTTCCGATCAAACAAAAGCCGGCGGATTCCTTGACGTTCGTGCAGGAGACCACGCTACTGAAGTTTTGCAGCGCGCTTCAAGCTTATCTGGAATAAGCATGGATAAGTTTAAAGCAGCTTTAGCAGATGGGGGAGCTGGAATTTTGCCTCCAGAAGCTAAAGGAAGCATCGAAGGCTGGCTAGAGCCTGGAGTTTATAACGTAAAATCTATGAAAAGCGCGGAAGATATTCTTTCCGCAATGGTAAAAAAGCGTATTGCTAAGCTCGACTCTCTCGGTATTCCTAAAGGCGAAGATCGCGAAAAAGCTTTAATTATGGCCTCAATTGCCGAAGCTGAAGTGAATAATCGCGAATATTACGGCAAAGTTGTGCGCGTAATACTAAACCGTTTGGCAAAAGATATGCCTCTTGGAATGGACTCTACAATTGGTTACGGAGCGGGAGTAAAGCCTATAAAGCTTACGCAATCAATGCTAGACAATCCAAATAATCCTTACAATACTCGCATTCACAAGGGCTTGACTCCTACGCCTATTGGTATTGCTGGAGACAACGCTCTTATTGCCACTATTAAGCCTCAAGATGGTCCGTGGCTTTACTTCGTCACCACGAATTTGAAGACTGGTGAGACGAAGTTTGCGGATAACAAAGACGACTTTTTGAAATTCCGCGACGAGTACAAGCGCAACAATCCCGAAGGCAACTAAAAATATAGCTTTTAACCACATGGATGCGTTTAGGTTGCAAAAGTTGTATAAGTTTTCGTAATTTGCTTTAATGAGGCAATTAATTATTACGATAATATCGGCGCTACCAACGCTTACATGTTTAATTTCAGTTTGCGTAACCGACATAAAAAGTCGCATAGTGCCAAGACTTTGGATTGTTATTGCAGGATTTTTTCAATCTTTTGCGAATCTTATATATTCGATTATTTTGTTTAGAAATATTAGCGTGCTTATTTTCGGCTGTATTTCTTGCGTATTTGTTTTTGTAATTTATTGGATTATGCGAAAACTCGCTCCAACAAATTCCGTTGGCTTCGGAGATGTTACTAGTGCGTCAATGATCGCACAAGCATTGGTATTATTCGGTTTTGACTGCTTAATTTACTGGTTTGCTTTAGTTGGAGTAGTTGGCCTACTTTGTCTTTTAGCATGGAAAATTTACTGCAAAATCCGCATGCCAACCAACGCATCAATACCATTCGTGCCAGTAGAAGCAATATCAGCCATAATCGCAGCATTGCTGTCAATAACAACCCACTCAATACTTGGTGGTTAGTAGAGTAAGTATTTAGACACGTAAATTAGTTGAGAATGGAGAATGGCATGCTTAGATGGCAAACTGCAGGGGAGTCGCATGGTGAAGCATTAGTTGCCATGATTGAAGGTTTGCCTGCGGGCGTGCGCATTACTAGCAGCGATGTGGTTTCGGCTCTTGCGCGCCGTCGTCTTGGATACGGCCGCGGCGCTCGCATGAAGTTCGAACAAGACAAAGTGCGTCTTTTAACCGGCGTTCGCCACGGAGTGACTCTTGGCTCTCCGATTGCTGTAGAAATTGCGAATACAGAGTGGCCAAAGTGGACGGAAGTAATGAGCGCAGATCCTTTGGATCATGAGATTGAGAAAGTTGGCCGAAATGCGCCGCTTTCTAGGCCGCGCCCGGGCCATGCGGATTTAACTGGCATGCGCAAGTATGGTTTTAATGATGCTCGCGAAGTTTTGGAGCGTTCGAGCGCTAGGGAAACGGCTTCACGCGTTGCTTTGGGCGCTATTGCTGATGCGTTTTTACAGCAGGCTTTGGGTGTGCGCACTGTTGCGCATGTTGTTGGAATCGGAGGCGTTTACGCTAACAAAAGTTTAGCATTACCAACACCTGACGATGTTGCGGCTTTGGACGCTTCTCCAGTTCGCACTCTCGATAAAGACGCCGAATCTCGCATGATGGCTCGCATTGACGAAGCAAAAGCGAATGCGGATACTTTAGGCGGAGTAGTAGAAGTACTCGCATACGGTATGCCTGCTGGAGTTGGAACATACGTTGAGTCGGATCGCCGTTTGGATGCTGCTTTAGCGGCTGCGCTTATGGGAATTCAGGCAATTAAAGGCGTGGAAATTGGCGACGGTTTTGCAGAAGCAGATCTCCCAGGCTCGGCCGCGCACGACGAAATCGTAACAGACGAAAATGGAAAAATCACCCGCCTAACTAATCGTGCTGGAGGTATTGAAGGCGGTATGTCAAACGGCGAAATTATTCGCGTGCGTGCCGCAATGAAGCCAATTCCTTCTATTCCGCGCGCTTTGCAAACTGTAGACGTGCTAACTGGAGAGCCGGCTCAAGCTATTAACCAGCGCTCCGATTTTACTGCTGTTCCAGCGGCTTCCGTAGTAGCAGAAGCAATGGTAAGACTTACTTTGGCAAAGTATGCTTTGGAAAAGTTTGGTGGAGATTCTTTGCAAGAAACGCGCCGGAATGTAGAGTCTTACCTAACTTCCTGGCCGGAGAATATGAAATGAGCAATACTAAAATTCCGCTAGTTGTTATTATCGGCATGCCTGCCGCCGGAAAAACGCGCGTTGGTCGCGAAGTTGCGCATCTTATGAATCTGCCTTTTTGCGATACAGACGACATGATTGAGCGCGAAATTAATATGCCAATTACTCAATATTTTGAGCAGTTTGGTCAGGAATCCTTCCGAGATATAGAAGCCAGAATAGTTAGAAACGTAATTTTAGAAAATCAGACTGATTCCGGCATTGTTTCTCTTGGCGGCGGCGCTCCTGTTCGCAAAGAAACGCAGGAAGTGCTAAAAGAATACGTGAATCTTGGCGGTCGCGTAGTGTATTTGCAAACCAGCGCAGACGATGCTATTGAGCGCGCAGGTTGGAGCAATAATCGTCCTATGCTAATCGGCCAAGACGCTAAAAAGCGTTGGATGGAATTATTTGAGCAGCGAGACCCAATTTTTAGGGCAGTATCAAATATTCACATGCCAACAAAAGGTTCAAATCCGTATATGGCTGCAGAAAAGTTAAGGAGCATGATTATGCAACGCATAGTGCATGTTACAGGCGAAGCGATTGAGCCGTACGATGTGCGAATTGGCGACGGAGCCATGCAACTTTTGCCGCAAATGCTTGGAACTAAGCCGGTTAAAGTGGCGTTAGTTCACACGCAGCTGGTTCAGCGCCACAGTGACAGAGCTCGCGCAATTTTGCGTCAAGCAGGCTACGAAGTTTTAGACATACTTGTGCCGGATGCTGAAGCTGGAAAAACTATTCAAGTTGCGAGCGGAATTTGGGCTAGACTGGGTGAAGCTGGTTTTACGCGTTCCGACGCGATTGTTGGCTTAGGAGGCGGCGCTGCTACGGATGTTGCCGGCTTTGTTGCTGCAACTTGGATGCGTGGAATTCGTTACGTAAACTGCCCAACTTCGCTTCTTGCAATGGTTGACGCTTCAACAGGCGGAAAAACTGGTATAAATACGGATGCTGGCAAGAATCTGGTTGGAAGTTTTTACACTCCAGCTGGCGTTTTGGCAGATACTTCTACGCTTTCAACTTTGCCAAACGATATTCTTATTGAAGGCTTGGGTGAGGTTGCAAAATCTGGTTTTATTCTAGACGGCGAAATTTTGAAGATTCTTAGCGACTCGAATAATGCTAAGCTTTTGCGTGAATTTAATGGGGATCAGATTGAAAATAATAGCGAACTTCACGAGCTTATTGTGAATCTTATTGAACGCACTGTTAGAGTAAAAGCGTATCACGTTTCGAGTGACTTAAAAGAGCAGGGTTTGCGCGAGTTTTTGAACTACGGGCATACTTTAGGCCATGCGATTGAGCAGATTGAACACTTCCGTTGGCGTCACGGAAACGCTGTTGCTGTTGGCATGGTTTTTGCGGCCGAGCTTGCGCAAATTTTAGGATATTTGGATGCTGAAGACGTTTCATACCATCGTTCGCTTTTAGATTCGCTTGGATTACCAACTTCGTGGCAGAGTAGAGAAGATTCTGACGCTGCGTTTGAGCGCGTGCTTAATCTTATGCATCGTGACAAAAAAGCGCGCGGCAACATGCTACGTTTCGTAATTTTGGATGGTATTTCTAATCCTATTCATTTAGACAATCCGCCTATTGAAGCAGTTAAAGAAGCTTTTAAGCGCGTGTATAAAAAATAATTAACTTTGCGAGGCAATAATGGAAAATCAGCAACCGAAAAAAGTTCTTGTTGTAAACGGTCCGAACTTAGGCCGTCTTGGTGTGCGTCAGCCAGACGTTTATGGCAGTCAAGATTTTGAAACTTTGCGCTCGCTTTGCGAAAAGTGGGGAGCGGAGCTTGGACTAAAAGTAGAAGTTCGCCAAAGTGATGATGAAGCGCAAATGGTTCATTGGATGCACGAAGCTGCCGACACGCATACTCCTGTTGTTATGAATCCTGCTGCTTTTACGCACTACAGTTATGCGCTGGCGGATGCGGCTCACATGGTTTTAGACGCTGGAGTGCCGCTGATGGAAGTGCATATTTCTAATCCTTCCGCACGCGATTCTTTCCGCAAAATAAGCGTGATTAGTCCTGTTGCAACCGGCACTATTACTGGCATGGGATTGTACGGTTACAAGCTTGCGATTGAGGCTGTTGCGCACTTAATATAACTTTTTAAGTCGCTTTTAATACAACACCCGAGTCGAGGCTCGAAGATACTATGGAGTTCCATGGTTAGAAGAAAACATGGTAACTCTCAGGAGCATATTACAAAGCATATTTTTGTCACTGGTGGCGTTGTTTCGTCCCTCGGAAAAGGCCTTACTGCATCGTCTTTAGGACGACTTTTGCGAAGCCGCGGCCTTCACGTTTTGCAACAAAAACTCGATCCTTATATCAATGTTGACCCGGGTACAATGAACCCATTCCAGCATGGTGAAGTCTATGTTACGGAAGATGGCGCAGAAACAGATCTTGATATTGGTCATTACGAGCGATTCCTTGATGTTTTCTTAAGTCAAAAGGCGAATGTTACTACGGGTCAGATTTATCAGTCTGTACTTCGTAAGGAGCGCGCTGGTGAATATTTGGGTCAGTGCGTGCAGGTTATTCCGCATATTACTGGTGAAATTAAGTCGCGTATGCGCGCGCAGGCTTCCGATGACGTAGACGTTATTATTACGGAAATCGGCGGCACAGTTGGAGATATTGAATCCCAGCCATTCTTGGAAGCCGCTCGCGAAGTTCGCCGCGATTTAGGTCCAGAAAACTGCATGTTTGTGCACGTTTCTTTGGTTCCTTATATTGCAGCCGCGCACGAGTTGAAAACTAAGCCAACTCAGCATTCTGTAATGATGCTTCGCCAGCTTGGTATTTCTCCAGACGCGCTTGTTTTGCGTTCGGATCGTCCGCTTAATCAGGCTATTAAAGACAAGATTTCGCTTATGTGCGACGTTGACGCCGAAGGCGTTGTAAACTGCGTGGATGCTCCAAGCATTTACGACGTTCCAAAGATTTTGTTCAACGAGGGCTTGGACGCTTACGTTGTTCGTGAGCTTGAGCTTCCATTCCACGATGTTGATTGGAACGAGTGGGAAGATTTGCTTGAGCGCGTGCATCATCCAAAGCATGAGCTAAACATTGCAATCGTTGGCAAGTATATTGATTTGCCAGACGCGTACCTTTCCGTTACGGAGGCCATTAAGGCTGGCGGTTTTGCAAACTGGGCTAAGGTAAACGTGCGCTGGGTTGCTGCCGACAAGTGCGAAACTCAGGAAGGTGCTGCTGCGGCTCTTGACCAAATGGACGGAATGGTAATTCCAGGCGGCTTCGGCATTCGCGGTATTGAAGGTAAGATTGGCGCGCTCCGTTACGCTCGCGAGCACGGTTTGCCAACGCTTGGCCTTTGCCTTGGCTTGCAATCTATGGTTATTGAGTACGCTCGCCACGTTCTCGGTCTTGAGGATGCTAATTCCACAGAGTTCGAAAAGGATTGCGGAGATCCAGTAATCGCAACTATGGAAGAGCAGAAAGATATTGTGGCTGGTAAGGGAGATATGGGTCACACAATGAGACTCGGCTCTTACCCTGCAACACTTGAGGAAGGCTCTATTGTTGCCGAGCTTTACGGTACTACGCATGTTACCGAGCGTCATCGTCACCGTTACGAAGTGAACGTGGCTTATAAGGATCGCCTGCGTGAAGCTGGTTTGCGTATTAGCGGTCAAAGTCCGGACGGTAATTTGACTGAGTTTGTGGAGCTTCCAAAGGAAGTTCACCCATTCTACGTGGCAACTCAGGCTCATCCAGAGTTTAAGTCTCGCCCAACTAAGCCTCATCCACTGTTTGCTGGATTAGTGGCGGCGGCACTGGAACATCAGTCGTCTGCACAAAATAGCAAAGCAGATAAGTAGTATTAAGCCAAGTAAAAACAAGCGGTAAAACTTAGGATTCTTAAGTTTTGCCGCTTTTTGTTTTATTAGATTGTGACAAACATTACGTTTTGTTCGTAACACAGCTATACCAAGAAATCGCATTACGCGGTAACCTTGAATAGGTAAGAAATAGACTAGACAGAATGCAAAAGTAACGTTGGGGAATAGCTTTTGCGATTGCGCTCTAAGGTAAGAGCGTAGCAATGCGTTATGCATGGAGGTGCTATAAGCGTATGAGCGATACTAGCAATATTAGTCATACAAGCGTTACAGCAAATGATGCTAATAATCCAGCAAAAAATAAAGCTGCAGACGTTGAAATGAGCCAGTATGTGGCAGATCGCGCTCGCGTAAACGAAGAGAAAATACGTCAAGACGAGCAGATTGTTGCTGAATTTGGCGATTACAATTACGGCTGGCACGATTCGGATGCTGCAGGCGAGGCTGCAAAAAAGGGTATTGACGAGTCGGTTGTGCGCGCAATTTCCGCAGACAAAAACGAGCCGGAGTGGATGCTAAATCTTCGTTTGCAAGGCTACCGTGCGTTTTTGCAAAAGCCGATGCCGGATTGGGGTGTTGATTTAAGCGGTTTTGACGCCGACGATTTTAAGTATTATGTGCGTCCGGTTCACGATCAAGCGAAAACTTGGGATGATTTGCCGGAAGATATTCGCAAAACTTACGATCGACTCGGCATTCCGGAAGCGGAGAAAAAGCGCTTAGTTTCGGGCGTTGCAGCACAGTATGAGTCGGAAGTTATTTACAATTCGATTCGTGAAGACTTGGCTGCTCAAGGCGTGATTTTTGTTGATACAGATACAGCAGTGCAAAAGTATCCGGAGCTTGTAAAAAAGTATTTCGCAACTGTGATTCCGGTTGACGACAATAAGTTTGCGGCTCTTAACACTGCGGCTTGGAGCGGCGGTTCGTTCGTGTACGTGCCAAAAGGCGTGCATGTGGATATTCCGCTTCAGGCTTACTTCCGCATTAATACGCCGAACATGGGTCAGTTTGAGCGCACGTTGATTATTGCAGACGAAGGCTCGTACGTGCATTATGTTGAAGGTTGCACAGCTCCGATTTATTCCACGGATTCGCTTCATGCTGCAAACGTTGAAATTGTTGTAGAAAAGCATGCGCGCGTGCGCTACACAACAGTGCAAAACTGGTCAAATAACGTGTACAACTTGGTAACTCAACGAGCTTACGTGCGCGAAGGTGGCACAATGGAGTGGGTTGATGGAAACATTGGCTCTAAGGCTACTATGAAGTATCCTGCTTGTATTCTTGCCGAGCCGTACGCAAAAGCAGAAACCATGTCTTTGAGCTTTGCTGGACGCGGACAGTATCAGGATACTGGTGCGAAGATGATTCATTTGGCTCCGCACACGAGTTCTACGATTGTTGCTAAGTCTATTTCGCGCGGCGGCGGGCGTTCTGCTTACCGCGGTCTTGTGAAGATTATTAAAGGTGCTAAAGGCTCGAGTTCGTCGGTTGTGTGCGATGCTTTGCTTGTTGACGATTTTTCGAGGTCGGATACTTATCCGCATGTTGATGTGCGTGAAGACGACGTTTCAATGGCTCACGAAGCCACTGTTTCCAAGGTTTCTGAAGATCAGCTTTTCTATTTGATGAGTCGCGGACTTGAAGAAAAAGAGGCCATGGGCATGATTGTGCGCGGCTTCGTGGAGCCGATTAGCCGCGAGCTGCCGATGGAGTACGCGCTTGAGCTTAATCGCTTAGTTGAGTTGCAAATGGAAGGATCCGTAGGCTGATGAGCGAAGATTTAAAAGAGAATTTAGGCAATAAAATGACGGGAAAAGAAATTACTATTCCTGTAGCAGATCCTAATGATCCTTATGCGGTTCCTGCAGCAATGCCTTCTAGCGCAGACAAATCCGTGCGCTCGTTTAACGTTGAAGATTTTGCGATTCCAACGCGTAAGCAGGAAGATTGGCGATATACTCCAGTTGAGCGAATTTCCGAATTTTTCGAGCGTTTCGAGCCTTCTAATAGTATCCAAGTAACGCTTGAAGGCGTTGGCGGAGCCGCTTTAGATGATTCTTACGTTGGAAGCGACGGTTCCGTAAGTTTGCAAGTAAAGCCGCAAAACGATGCGCCTCACACCGATATGAAGCCGTCTGATCGCGCGGCTGCAGTCGCATGGAACGCGGCGAAGCAAGCGCACGTACTTCACGTATCTGGCGAAATCAAAAAGCCAATCGTGCTAAAAATTCAGGGTAATCTCGCGAATAGCGCAAATGAAAACGCTGTGCAATCACTTGACGCACTGCACTTAGTAATCGAAGCAGATTCTCGCACAAACGCAGATATTATTATCGAACACACCGGCTGCGCAAAACTTGCTGAAGGCGTGGAAATCATACTCGGAAAGCATGCGCACGTTTCTACTACCTTTATTCAAGAGTGGGATTCAGGCAGCAAGCATGTTGGAAATCAGCGTATTCACGTTGGTGAGGGAGCTTCGCTTCGCCACGCTATGGTTACTCTTGGCGGAGATGTTGTGCGCATTCGCATGGATCAGGATTTTGGCGGCGAGCAGGGCGATTTGAACATGCTCGGCATGTATTTTGTGGATCCAGGCGAGCACGTGGAGCACCGCACGATGGTTGTGCATAATTATCCGGAATGCAAGTCCAGAGTCGTGTACAAGGGCGCTTTGGAAGGAAAGGACGCGCATTCGACTTGGGTTGGAAACGCGCTTATTAAGCCGGAAGCTCCTGGCACGGATTCGTACGAATTGAACCGTAATCTAGTGCTCACTCCTGGCGCAATCGCTGATTCTGAGCCGAATTTGGAAATTGAAAACGGAAATATTATTGGTGCCGGTCACGCAAGTTCAGTCGGAAGATTTGACGACGAAGAGCTTTTCTACTTGCAGTCTCGCGGAATTAGTGAGATTGAGGCAAGAAAGCTTGTTGTGCGCGGATTCTTTAACGAGCTGATTGAAGAAATTGGCGTTCCGGAAATTGTTGATCACTTAATGAAGGCTATTGAGCGCCGTCTTGCAAGAACGGAAGAATAGGAGAAAATCATGTCAACTTTGGAAATTAAAGATTTGTACGCTTCTGTAGAAACAAAAGAAGGACGCAAGCAAATCTTAAAAGGCGTAAATCTTACAGTTAATTCTGGCGAAACGCACGCAATTATGGGTCCTAACGGATCTGGAAAGTCTACTCTTGCTTACACTTTGGCAGGGCACCCAAAGTATGAAGTTGATTCCGGTCAGGTGCTTCTCGATGGCGAAGATATTTTGAAAATGACTCCTGACGAGCGTGCAAAAGCCGGACTTTTCCTCGCAATGCAGTACCCAGTAGAGGTACCTGGCGTATCTATGACGAACTTCCTTCGCACTGCAAAAACTGAGGTCGACGGAAAAGCTCCATTTTTAAGAAGCTGGGTGAAAGAACTTAGCGAGGCTATGAAAAAGCTTCGAATGGATCCAAAATTTGCGTCGCGTTCAGTAAACGAAGGCTTCTCCGGCGGCGAAAAGAAGCGTGCGGAAGTTTTGCAATTAGAGCTTTTGAAGCCAAAGTTTGCGATTTTGGACGAAACTGATTCCGGACTTGACGTTGACGCGCTTAGAATCGTATCGGAAGGCGTGAATCGTGCTAAAGAAAACACCGGTTTGGGAATTATGATGGTTACGCATTACACGCGAATCCTCAAATATATTAAGCCGGATATTGTGCACGTTTTTGCGCAAGGTCACTTTGTGAAGACGGCTGGTCCGGAGCTTGCGGACGAGCTGGAAGAAGAAGGATACGACAAGTACTTGCCGGAAGGCGCAACCGAGTCGGCACTGGCTTAAGCGCAGCTTAGGTGATAGCTTAACCTGTTTATGTATTCGTAAAAAATTACGTAAAAGCGTAAAAAATAGCGGTTTAATATGACTGAAGAAAATATTATGCGAGAATTTAGCGATTTGCGCGAACAATTTCCGATTTTGCGTCGCACAGTTCACGGCGCTTCGCTTTACGATACTGTGCACGGAAAACCCTTGATTTACTTGGATTCTGCAGCAACTTCGCAAAAGCCGCAAGTTGTAATCGACGCCGAAAAAGAGTTTTACGAAACAATTAATGCAGGAGTTCACAGGGGGGCGCACGAGTTGGCTGCGCTTTCGACTGTTGCGTTTGAACAAGCGCGTGCTAAAGTTGCGCGTCTTGTTGGAGCGTGTGCTGATGCTGGGCGTGAGGAAATTGTTGTTACTACGGGAGCTACAGGCGCGCTTAATCTTCTCGCAACTGCTATTGGTAACGCTAGTGCTAAGGCAAAAATCTGCAAAAAAGACAGTAGTGATCTGGCTGATTCTAAGAGTGATTTTCGCAAAAATTTCGCTCTTCAAAAAGGTGATGTAATAGTCGTATCTCGCGCGGATCACCATTCTGTTTTGTTACCATTCCAAGAGCTTGCGATTCGCACAGGCGCGGAGCTTCGTTGGATTGACGTAACAGAAGACGGCCGCGTGCGCACGGACGCGGATTATTTGCGCACGATTATTGACGAGCGCACGAAAATCGTTGCAGTTACGCATATTAGCAACGTTACTGGTGCTATTACGGATGTTTCGTCGATTTGCAAGCGCGCTCACGAAGTCGGCGCGATTTTTGTGCTCGACGCATGCCAGTCAGTGCCGCATATTCCGGTTGATTTCCACGCGTTAAACGTTGATTTTGCAGCCTTTAGTGCGCATAAAATGTACGGCCCTACGGGAGTTGGATTCCTGTATGGTCGCCGTGAGCTTTTGGATGCGCTTCCGCCTGCCAATTTCGGCGGCTCAATGGTGGAGCTTGCGTGGCTTAACAAGCCTGCGCAATACATGGATGCGCCTTACCGTTTTGAGGCTGGAACTCAGCCTGTTGCGCAAATGGTTGCGGCCGGAGTTGCTGCGGATTGGTTGCGTGAAATTGGCATGAGCCGAGTAGCAGAGCACGAGCAGGAAATTGCTGCAGAATTGCTAAAATTGAGTGAGATTCCTGGCGTTCGCATTTTGGGGCCGACTGATTTGAGTCAGCGAATTGGCACAGTTGCTTTTGAAGTTGAAGGCGTGCATCCGCATGATGTTGGACAGTTTTTGGACGCGCAGGGTATTGCGATTCGTGTTGGGCATCATTGCGCTCAGCCGATTCACCGTCATTTTGGCGTGTACGCTTCAAACCGCGCTTCCGTTGGCGTTTACAACACAATTGACGAAGCTCGCGCGCTTGTTGAAGCCGTTTCCCACGTTCGCGCCTACTTTGGCGCATAATGTTATTAGTGAGCGAGTTGGATAGTTAGCGAGTTAGTCAAGCAAATTGGCGAGTCAGTATGCATTGTTTTATTCAATAGCTTTATGCCTTGTTTCTTTTAATATGCCTTTTTTAAAGTCAGACCACGAACCAAAAAATTTTTCATCTGTCTTTGTTATGTGTTTATTTTCGTATTTGAGTTTTGTAAGTTCTACCATGCAAATGTAATCTGCTATTTGTGCTAGACGATACTGTGATTGTTTTGCGTATCTGTATATGGTCGCATTTTTTGACAAACTATATTCCATTGCTTTGTGTATTGCATTAACTATTGATTGCTGACCATTGTCATAGTATATTTTTATTTTTTCATATTGTTGCATATATTCCATATTGTCGAATAAAAAATTAATTAAATCTTTGCGCATTGCTGCAGACAATTGACTTGTTGATTCGTATTTTCTGTTTGTGTATACAAAAGTATGGTAATGAATTTCAACGTGCCTGAAGAATATTCTAAATGATTGCAATAATTTTTTTCTTGTAGACATATCTAAACATTTATAATTATCTTTTTTGTTCATAAGAGGTGAGGCATGAAAGGGTATATTAGGAAGTAGTCTTTGTTCGAGTGAGTTTTCGTAAAGTTTTATTGAATAATCTAAATTATTTGATTGGTCATGAAGTACGATAGTTAGTATGTAATAATAGTCTGATAAATTATCGCTGCCTGATTCGTCTATGAATATGCTAAGTTCTCTCATGCTTTCCCCAACTTTTTGACTTATAACCCAACTACACTGATAAGTAAGTAAAACAAAAGCCGGGGAAAACGTCCCCGGCACTTGGAAGCCTTTACAAAAGACCTCTTATAATTGTATCACATATACGACACTATTAAATACTTATTTTCTTGCGGCTATTACTACGATTGTTTAAAAATAATATTTGAAATAATTGAATTTGAAAATATAAAGCATAAACTTGATGAAGTTGATATGTTATTGAAAAAAGTTGTTGAGTTTTCTAATGATGAATCGTTTATTAAAAAATAAGTGATTAAATATTGTTAGCGAGCGAGTTGGATAGTTAGCGAGTTAGGAAGTAGGTAAGGAGTGCGTATGTTTGATATGGGTTTTGGTGCGGGCGCTGGTTTTGGTGCAGGTGCTGGTTTTTCAGATGCGGCTGGTGACGGCTTGGAAAGCATGTATCAAGAAGTGATTTTGGATGCTGCGCGAAATCCGCATGGCAAAACTCATTTTGAAAGCACGGATGCGCTCGCAAAAGCGGAACTGCAGGAAGAATCTCAAGAATCTCAAGAAACTCAAGAATCTCAAGAATCTGCCGAAAATACAGAATCTGCCAACTCTTCTGAAAATAAAAAATCTGCTGAAATCACCCTAAACAATGCGCACGAAAGTTGCGCTGTGGCAATCTTTGCAGAAAACTCAGCTTTAGGTCAATCGCACCAATTCAACCCAACTTGCGGCGACGAAGTAACAATGCGCGTGGAGCTTTCAAATATCGCAAATAATAACGAAACCCCAGTAATTTCAAGCGTTAAGTGGGATGGTCACGGCTGCTCAATTTCGCAAGCAAGCCTTTCGATGATGGTTGATTTGGTCGAAGGAAAGTCGGTTGACGAAGCCTTGCGATTAGACGCGCTTTTCCACAAACTTATGGAATCTCGCGGCGAAGGTCTTAAAAACGAAGATGAGGAAGATGCGCTGGAAGACGCAATGGTTTTGCAAGGTGTATCGCGATACCCAATGCGAATTAAGTGCGCGCTTTTGGCGTGGGAAGGCTTAAAAGACAGCATCGCAAAAGCTTCACAAAACTTGAATCCGCAAATTCTTGGCAGCTTGTAAAATCGAAATTTGGTACAAGCAAAGCAAGGAATATTATGGAAGAAAATAAATCGGCTGTTGAGGTGGCGGCGTCGACACCTTTAAGCGCGAACGATATTGGCAGGGTTACCGAAGAAGATATTAAGGAAGCGCTTCACGATGTTGTCGATCCGGAATTGGGCATTGATGTTGTTGATTTAGGCCTAGTTTATGGCATTGAAATTGACGAGCTGGGTCGCGCGATTCTTACAATGACGCTTACAACTCCGGCTTGCCCGCTTACTGATTTGATTGAGGACGAGTGTGCGAATGCGCTCGCAGGTTTGGTGGAAGAGTTTCGCATTGATTGGACGTGGAAGCCGCGCTGGAGCGTTGAAAACATTAATGAAGACGGTCGCGCGCAGCTTGAGGCGCTTGGCTACAATCTCAACAGTTTGCAGGCGAACTTTGCGGCTGGAATGTATGGTTCTGGGGTAGTTGGGGGCGCTGGTATTCCGCCAACCGCGTGAGTATTTGGTTAACTTGCCGTTTTGTTTTGATAGCAACGTACTAAACAAGTGGGAATTATGGGCGCTGAAATAAAAGCAGTTAGTGCAAACGGAGTCTGTGATATTCGCGATATAAATAGTGTGCGCGAAATAAGTGATGTGCGCGAAAATAGTATTCGCAAGTATGCTTCGCGCGGAATTTCCGACGTTGTTTTTGACTTGCATATGCTGGTGGATTGGGATGCGCGCCGCACTCTGGCCGCGGATTATCCGGATTTTATTGGGGAAGTGCTTTTTAGTTTCGAGCCGGAATGGGGATTTGAGTTTCACGAGTCTTTGCGCGAGGCTGGGTGGAGCTGCGATCAGGCGTTGAATTCGTTTGATGAGCATCACGGCCCTGCGGTTACGTGGCTGTATCGCTTGTATTTTGAGCGTTTCGAGCGCGGTTTTGCAGGCGAGCGCGCGGATGCTTCTGCCGTGGCGCGCGAGTTGATTGCGAACGGCGTGCGCGTGTGGGCGTTGGGTAATGCTTCTTGCGATTGGCTTTGCTGCGCGCGCAAAACTTGCCCAATACTTGGCGAGCTTAACGGCGTTTGTGCATCTTACGAATCGCATTTGCGCAAACCCGACGTAATGCTTTACCGCGCGTTTTTGCAACAAGCCGGTCTTTCCGCTTCCTCCACGCTTTTTCTCGAAGGCGACTTTCGCGCCGCTTCTGCAGCCTCGCTGATCTATTCTTAATCAGCATCCTTAATCGGCATTCTAATCTGCGCGCGCTCGGCTGAATCAAAGTTATCGCTATGAGTCTATAGTTAACTTTTACTTGTATTCGTGCGTTATTTATATAATAATAAAGCACAAAAGCAAGTTTTTAATAAGCTTTTGTTATTCGTAAAATGGTTCGAGCAGGTTGGTATGTGATGGTAAAAGTAACAGCAAATCAAAAGATAACAAATATTAGTGCGATTAAAGAAATTGTTAAGAAAAATAACGGTATCATCACAGCAAAAGAAGTTTCTTCCGCAGGAATTGACTCTTGGTATCTAACTAGCATGGTCAAAAATAATGATTTGGAAAGAGTTGCGCGCGGTGTGTATTTTGATAGCAATTCAAATAATTACGATGAACTTTATTTTTTCCAACTTCGCAATAAAGCTTGCATATACTCTTACCAAACTGCTTTGTATTTGCATAATCTTACAGATCGCATGCCGTTTATAAACGAAGTTACGGTATGTCAGGGTTATAACACATGGCGTATAAAAAATGATGTTGAAGTGCATCAAATTAGGAAAGAATGGTATAAAATTGGCGTTACAAGGGTGCGCACAATTATTGGTAATTATGTGATGTCTTGTGATATGGAGCGCACTATCTGCGATTTGGTTAGAAATCGTAGGTGTCAGGATTCAGAGATATTTGGTAAGGCTTTGCGTGCGTATGTGAGGAATCCTAATAAAAACGTACATAGATTGCGCGAATATGCCAAACAATTTGGTATTCTTCGGCAAGTTGACGATATTTTGGAGATTCTCGATGAATAACAGTAGTAATAAAAGTACTGCAATTAGAGATAGTGTTACGCAGCGTTTGCGTAATACACAAAAGCATTGTTCGTGAGGGTAAAACCAGCACGAAAGTGTGCGATAATTCGATCAAAACTACGCATGGTATTTTAAATTCATAAATTCATAATCTACAATTCATGTACATTTTGTATAGTTTAATTTATGTTTGCTTATATAGACGATTCTGGTGACTCTGGGTTTAAATACGACAGAGGTTCGACGAGATATGTCGTGATAGCAGCGTGTATTTTCGATACTATTGAAGACATTACTCATGCTTGGAAGTTGATGGAAACAGCAAGGTGTGAGGAACAAAATGGTGAATTCTTTCATAAGTATGATCGAGAATTTAAATATAATAAAACGCATCCTAAGCTTAAAGATGTGTTTTTTGATTGCATGAAATTAGCCAATTATCACGTACGAGTAATTATTGCAGACAAAACTAAAATTCGTAGTAAAAATTTATTAAGTAATCCTAGGCTACTAAAAAGTTATATGATACGTCAGCTTTTTACGCACACATTTGGGGCGGTCAAGGAATGTATTTTGTATATTGATGGGCAGGATACTCGCGCTTTTTCTATTCCTGATGCAGATTATCTAATGAATATAGTTAATAAAGTATGTCCAGGAACATTAAGTAAGGTTGATTTTGTTGATTCAAAAACCAATCCAATGATTCAATTGGCGGATATGACCGCTGGAGCTGTTCGCGCAAAATTAGAAACTGGTAACCAAAAAGCATTAGCGCATTTTAATACTTTTGCTTATAGGACTAATAAGCCATTTGGAACTTATTGGGTGTTTACAGATGACAAATAAAATTTTGCTAATCTGCAAAATTTTTTGCCGCAAATAACAGATAACTTCTGTACTGATTTCGAAAAGAACAGATAAAAAATTATAGTCCCTCTATTCATTACGTTATGTAAAGAAACGCACACCAGCGGGTGACTATTCGAGGGACTACCTAAAATTGTATCAAATTAAAATAACGTTAGCAACATACTGTAGTTTGTGTTGCTGTAACTGTCTGGCATTTTGAAGGAGCTTGAAATGTGTTATGCAATTATTAGGCTCAGGCAATGTGCTTAGGCGGGTCGTTGTTCTATCTCAGCCGCTTCGAGTGAATCGTAGCCATACATGCGCACAGTATTCGCGATTATCATTTGCGTAAGATTTAGATTTTCCGCGCGCAAGTTATTCACAAAACGCTGGTATTTTGCGAAAGTTGCGTCAGAATACGTGCTTAATTCGCCTCGCAAATACGTTTCAAAAGACGTATTTTCTGCCGTATCTTCGCTAGTTTTAAGCACGCGCATCGCAAGACCTAAATGCGGGTAGCGCTCGCGAAAATCCGCAGCCCACTCAACTTGCGTTAAAATAATCTGCTCCTGCGAACTTTTTCTAGGCTCTAAAATCGGCTTAATATAAGGCTTAATCGTGCGCTCAAAAATTTCCGGCGCAGTAGACTCCATCATTCGCGCATACTTTTCCGTAATCAAATTGCGGCCACCGCTATTCGCACGCTCAAGATCCTGCTTATAAGACTCTTGCAAATTGAGCGGCCACGCCAAAAACTGACTCACGCGCATAATGTGAAAAGTCGGCCAGTTTCCTTGACAATTCGCGCGTCCGCCTTCGTTTTGCGTAAGCTGAAACTGATCCCACTCGAGTTTTGTAATTTCTTCCGCAAGCTTTTCTGATCTTGGATTTTGCGCTTTCTGATTTTGCGCTTTCGTTGCCAATAAATCACACATCATAAGCTCCTTAAGCACACAGCGCGCGAATTAATATGCGCTTCAACATACGGCCGCTGCCATTCCAAAAAAGTTTCGCCGCAATCGCTTAAGCCCTCGTATTGCAACTCGCGCACAATATCCTCGCAAATACTGTCAATTATTTGCGTAACTTGCTTTTGCGCAATTCCCGCTCCTTTGCCACCTTCTCCAAAACCGTCGCCGCCGGAGCCGTCGCCACCAAAGCAAGCAGCGGAAGAAAGTCGCATTACTGACTCAAGTTTGCCGCACACTTCCGGAAGCCTGGAAGCCATGCGATTGCTTAGCTTTCGCAATGCCTCAAACTGCCACTTGTAGTAAGGCAAGTAGCCTGCGGTTACGGGATTGTTGAGCAGAAAAACGAGGGAAGCGGTTGCGCGCACGAATTCGTTTATAGAAAGCCACGCGGCGGATGCATCTTTGCGAGCTATCATGCGTTGGAAATTGTATTGGCCGGCTTGTGAAATCATGCCAAGTCTTCTGGAGATTAGTGAGATTCGCACGTCGTCCGGCATGAGTTTGAAGCTTTGCCGAGCTTTTGAGAACTCTCCAAGTGGGTCCGCGAAAATTTTTCCGTTCGTAGCTGCTGCAAGCGTTGACTCATCTAAGGACAGCCATAAATGCGGCTCGTTTTCGCTTGGGGCAGTGGGGAAGCCGGTTAGATTTTCGAAAAATTCGCTTATGCGAAATACTCCGACGCGCTTGCTGCTTTCGCAAGATTTGGCGCGCGGCGTTTCGCTGCGAGATTCAAAATCGGCGTATTTCTTCGGAAGTGCGTTGTAAGCGTTTTGCAAATCCGCGCCGATTTTCGCGTAATCTTCGTCGGTGAGCCACAAGCAGAAGCCGGGACCAAAATCGTGGTCGCGCGAAATCTCGTCGTCAAAACCGTAACATTCCGAACCGTGACCAACTAATCCTGCAGCTATGCGATTTTTGTACATCGCAAATTTTGGCTGATCGAGTAACGACTTTCCGTAAGTTTGCCAGTATGATTGCGATAGTTGCATGCCGGTTGTTATTTTTGGATTATTTTCTGTTTTTACAGTTTTGATTGATTTTATGGTTTTATTTGACTCTGGCTGTTGCTCATCGGTTGCTTGCGACTTTTCCGAATCGTATTGAATCACATTCGCCGCGCCACTCGCCGTAACTTTTTCTGCTAACTTGCGTGTCTGCTGCAAATTTTCCGCTGTAATCGCGTAAGATTCGCTATCTTTTCCGTAACATTTCGCAATCAAATCAAGCGCTTTACTGTAACTTTCCGCCGCCTGAGCGTACTCGCCGCGCGCGCACTGAACTTGCGCAAAACCTGCCAAAGCAGAAGCGTAGTGCGGTTGATTTTCGTTATTTCCAGCGACGTACATGCGAACGCTGGTCGAGGCGTGATTAAAAGCGGATTCAAGAGTTGCGGATTTGCTGTTTGTGCTGGTGTTGGGATGTGAGCACTCCTGCAACATAGCAAGCGCAATATTCGTGTGCGTAGCGGCAATATCGATGTCGTGATCAGGATCTGTGCTCGTATTTTGCAAAATCTCAAGCGCCTGATTAAGCTCATCAATTGCTTCACTCGTGTTACCTGTTTCGCTATAAAGCATTGAAAGATTGTTGTGAAGGGCAGCGAGTTTTCTATCGTTTGGTTTTAGTGTTTTCGATGATTCTTTAATAGCTTGAGAATATATTTCTGCTGCGCGCTCGTAGCTGCCAGCCGCGCGAAGGCTTGTGGCGGCGTTGATTAGCGTGGTCGTGCCGGCTTCGGTGCCAGCTATGCGCATGGAATCGGCCAGATTTAGAGCGCGATTTATGATTGACTGATTTTTTGCGTGTTCGCCGCGCGAACGGTAAAATCCCATGATTTCGTTGAGAATTGAAAGCTGCAGGGAATTGGTTTGCGCGGTTTTTGTGGTTGATGCGGTTTCTTCGGTTGCTGCATTTTCCGCGGTTTCTTGTTGCGCCTTTGCATCTGCCGCGACTTCGGAATTCACCTGTGTTTCGGCAAGTTTTCGCAAAAGGTACGATTCAATTGCTTCCGCGCCCGCGTGATTCGCGAACATTTCGTCAAGCTCGCTATAAAATTGCGCAGCGTTCTGCATCAAAGCCCCCTTGCTATTGCGCTCTTCAATCAATCGACTTCAACTTTACAGCCACGTAAAGAAACTGCCGTAATCTTCTCGAGAAGCGACAAAAACTTTGCGCGCGCTAACTTATTTTTTGCGCTGCTCTTTCGTTTTTTTTTTACTGGCTAGCATAAATATTGAGAGTGTGTATTTTGCTGATTGAACAGGAAGATAAATGAGCAATAAGAGTGTGAAGAATAAAAGCGGGATTTATAAAATTGTGGCCATCTGCGCGTCTGTGATTTCGTCAGTAACAATGACGTTGCCAACAATCACAAGCGCAGTCGGTATGATTGGCACATCGCGCACTTCTTCCGCGATTTCCGGCGCTACTGCTCCCAAATCCTCAAAAAATGCCGCGCGTTCGGCGGGTGCGGGTTCGGGGAGGGCTTCGGCTTCAAGTACTGCTACTTCGACTCGGTCTGCTGATGATGCAGATGACAAAGAATGGATTAAACTACCTGGTCGTAATCTTAAGTGGCTTATTATTGCTGGTACGTGGGATACGATACATCTGAGACCTATTGATCCAAAGAAGCCTGTTTATGGTGGGAATACTGGATATGGTACGGGTTCAGGTAAGTTCGATAGTATTTTCGGAACTTCGGATGGAAATTATAGTGGACCTGGCTTTGATGCTCTTAAGAATCAAATAAAAACTATTGTCATAGATGAAGATATGACATTAGATGGTGCAGAAAGTATGTTCCAAGGATACGCTGGTCTTCAAAAAGTAGTTGGTTTGGACCATATAAAATTTGCGGATGATATCAAAGACAACTCATTACAATCAATGTTCGCAGAATGCACAAACCTTGAAACTGTTGATGGAATTACGAATTGGGATATGAGCAGCATTACTAATACCAGTTTTATGTTTGCGAATGATAAAAAACTTAAAAACATTGATTTAAGTGGTTGGCAAAACGTTAAGATTAAAAATGCTTGGGCGATGTTCTATGAGTGCAATAGTTTAACTAGTGCCAAGTTGTTTAAAGCAAATTCTGGTACTTTAGCAGATATCAGTCAATTATTCCAAAACGATATTAACCTCACTAGTGTAACAGGTTTAGATAACTGGGATACTAAAAGCGTTAGAGATATGTCTTTAGTGTTTGCAAACAATCAAAGTTTGGAAGCTGTTGCGGGTGTTGAAAAATGGAATACTAGCAGCGTTAAGACTATGTACGGCATGTTTTACAATACTCAAAGTTTGAAAACTATTGCGGGCATTGACAAGTGGAATACGAGTAGCGTTATAGATATGTCTGCAATGTTTTTGCGAAGCGGAGTTAAGTCTTTAGATTTAAGTAAGTGGAAGTTCCCACAAGGGTCAGTTAAACATGGAAAGGAAGATCCTTGTTCTGCAACTTCCGACATGTTTAAAAATTCTGGACTAAGAGATCTTACGTTGCCTACGGATGCTAATAATAAAAATACTTCCATTTTTCCTGATGGCATATGGCGTAAATCCAAGGGTAAATCTGCTGTTAAACCTGGGGAAAATATTGATTTGGTAGCTAATGATTATGAGTCGAAGACTGGCTACATTCGTTGGGTTCGCGATTATATTAAAGTTACATTTAACAGCAAAGTTGGGAACGCTGAAAATCCTAATAACACAATTACCTGTATTACTGACGCATTGCAAGGTCAAAATCATACGTTAGGTAGGAATAATACGTTAGGTAAGAATACAGAGTTTGTGAATTGCACGCATAAATACACTCCTAGTAAAGATCTTCAACTAAGCGGTAACCCTGCTAACAAAGATGCTGATAAAGAAAAACTAGCCTTGCAGGCGGAAGATCTTGGTTTAACTTACACTGCTAAACTTATTCGCGAATCTAAGAATAGTAAGATTGATGTGTTGGAGAATCTTCTTAAAGAAGCTGATAATTCTCGCTATAAATCAACCATGACTTTTGATGAGATTAGAAAGTCTCTTGGAATTGTTGATGGGGATACAGTTAAGTGGCAGAGATTGCTGAATCCAATATTCACCAATATTGATTATAAAATTATTAATAAAAATCCAATATTTATGAAGAACACTGGTTCTGCTGTAGATGGGAACGTACCAACAAGTAATTTGCTCAAAAATCAGAAAAATCCTTCATATATCCAAGATAAAGATATTAAAGATGCGGTTATACATTCGCTTTTTGACATCACTTTTACGGCTGATGTAAAGCACAAGCCAAAGCCAAAGCCGCCTGTTCCACCAACGCCGCCAACGCCACCGCAGCCAGAACCGCAACCGCAACCGCAGCCGCAGCCTGGCCCGCAACCTTCGCCAACACCGACTCCGACGCCGAATCCAGATTTGAATATTAATCCGGATTTTACTCCGGATTCGAACCCGGATTCAAATCCATTTAATCCGCTTGATAACGAGCCTGATAATGTGCCTCAGAACGCGCCGCAGAATCCGCTTCAATCAATTCAAAACGCTGATGCAGAAAATAACGCGCTTCGTCGTGGGGTGGCCAATCGTAATCGCAATAATCTCGCTAATCGCACTAATAACGCCAATTCCGGCGCGCAAAAGCAGTTAAATGGCAACGACGGGACTTGCAAATGTGTGTGCCCAACTTCGCCATCTGACGCAAATTCGCGCAATTCCGCCGGCTCGGCAAAAAAGTCGGAAAATAACGCTGCGTCTTATCAAAACGGTAATAAGTATTCGTGGTTAGAAAATGGCGGATTGGTTGCTGGTCTGATTGCTGGATTGATTGTGTCGTGGCTGATTATGCTGATTATCGGCTTTGCCTTGGGATACAAGATGAGGAAGAAGCGCGACGAGAAGCAGATTGTTGAAGAGTAGCAGATTGTCAGCGTGCTTATAGCGTGCTTATAGTGTGCTTGCGTGCGAAAATCCGACCGAAACTGCTCAGCTGTGAGTAGTTTATGTCGTTTTTACGGAAGATTCCGACCGAAACTGCTCAGCTGTGAGTAGTTTATGTCGCTTTTCAGCCAGATTCCGACCAAAACAGCGCACGCGTGAGTAGTTTATGTCGCGCGCTCGCTCCTGCGTGCTGCGTTGGTAACGAATTTCCGGCAAATATTTCATAAAACGGCCGAGAAGACTACAAATGCCGGATAATTTCCGGCAGATGTTTCAAAAATCAAAAGTCGGGCTGGCGGGATTTGAACCCGCGGCCTCTTCGTCCCGAACGAAGCGCGCTACCAAACTGCGCTACAGCCCGATGTTAGACTTGCGCAAAAGACTTGCGCAAAATACTTGCACAAAGTACTTGCGTACAAAGTTCTAACAACGTCCGTAATGTTACAGGCTGGCGCATACAAATATTTTGTTGCGCTTGCTTAGCTTGTGTTCTTATCTGTATTACCTAGTAGCTACAATTAGCGTTTATGACTGACACCAATACTGCAATGTCTGCCGCGCAAAACGCCGCAGAAAACGAAGCAACAGATACTACCACAGATATCGCCAACGAAATCGACACTGTTGAACATGCCGAAATGTTACTCGCTCAAGACGAGGCAATCGCCAAGCGTGTAAACGAAGGCGCAACTCTGGACGAAGCAATCGACCCAAGCAATAAAGAGTTTGGCCCTCTTGCGCACCCAGAGCAGGTGCAGATGCGCGTTGCTAAGCGTGCGATGCTTCTTAAGGAAGGCGTGCAGCCTTACCCTGTGCATCTTAACGTTACGGATACTATCGAGCAGGTTCGTAAGCAGTTCGACGGCAAGCTTGAAGCAGGCGAAGAAACCGATACCGAGGTTGGTATTGCAGGTCGCGTGCTTTTCTTGCGTAACGCTGGCGGCTTGTGCTTCGTTAAGCTTTCTGCCGGTGATGGCACGACGATTCAGGCCATGGTTTCCAAGAAGGAAATTGGTGAGGAGTCCATTAAAAGCTTTAAGCAGATGGTTGATTTGGGCGACCACCTTTACGTTCGCGGTCGCGTGATTTCGTCTAAGACCGGCGAGCTTTCCGTTTTTGCAACCGAGTGGGCGATTGCAGCTAAGGCTTTGCAGCCTCTTCCGGCTTTGCACAAGGAATTAAGCGACGATACTCGTACGCGCAAGCCATATATTGGTATGATTGCGGACGAGAAGATTCGCGATATGGTTCGCAGGCGTTCGCATGCTGTGGCTTCTCTTCGCCGCACTTTCGACAGTCACGACTTCTTGGAAGTCGAAACCCCAATGTTGCAAACTGTTCACGGCGGTGCTGCTGCTCGTCCGTTCACAACTCACATGAACGCTTTTGACATTGATCTTTATTTGCGCATCGCTCCAGAGCTTTTCTTGAAGCGCTGCTTGGTTGGTGGCATTGACCGCGTGTTTGAAATCAACCGCGATTTTAGAAACGAAGGCGTGGACGCAACTCACGCCCCAGAGTTTACAATGCTCGAAGCTTACCAAGCTTACGGCACTTACGATACGATTGGCGCTCTTACTAAGGAGCTGATTCAGAAGGCTGCTATCGACGCTTTCGGCTCTACCAAGGTGACTTTGCTTAACGGCGAAGAGTACGATTTTGGTGGCGAATGGAAGCAGATTACAATGTACGGCTCGCTTTCTGAGGCTTTGGGCGAGGAGATTACGCCGGAAACTTCCGTTGAGCATTTGGGTGCGATTGCAGACAAGCTTGGCGTTGAGCGCGACGACGTTGAGAATCACGGCAAGTTGGTTGAGCACTTGTGGGAGCACTTCTACGAGGATAAGCTTTACGAGCCAACGTTTGTGCGCGACTTCCCAGTGGAGACCAGCCCGCTTGTTAAGGGTCACCGCACGAAGCCTGGAATGGTTGAAAAGTGGGATTTGTACGTGCGCGGCTTTGAGCTTGCAACCGGCTATTCTGAGCTTAACGATCCTGTTGTGCAGCGCGAGCGCTTTGTGGCTCAGGCTAAGGATGCTTTGGCTGGCGATGTTGAGGCAATGGATATTGACGAGGACTTCATTGAGGCTCTCGGCGTTGGTATGCCTCCTGCCGGCGGTATGGGCATGGGTATTGATCGCTTGCTGATTGCTCTTACGGGCGCAACTATTCGCGAGACGATTACGTTCCCACTTGTGAAGCCTCTTCGCTAGTTGACGCTAATTGACGCAAAGTAAAATTTAATTCATGTAGTCGTACGAAACGAATAGACTAGGTAATTATGACATATAAATTAGTATTGCTCCGACATGGTCAGAGCGCATGGAATAAGACCAATCAGTTCACTGGTTGGGTTGATGTACCGCTGACTGAGCAGGGTGTTGAGGAAGCTAAGCATGGTGGCGAGCTTCTTAAAGAGAAGAACGTTCTTCCAGACATCGTGTTCACTTCTTTGCTTCGTCGTGCTATCAACACCGCGAATTACGCGCTTGATGCAGCCGACCGCTTGTGGATTCCAGTTCGCCGCAGCTGGCGTTTGAACGAGCGTCACTATGGCGCTTTGCAAGGTAAGAACAAGTCTGAGATTCGTCAGGAATATGGCGATGAGAAGTTCATGATTTGGCGTCGTTCTTACGCAACTCCACCTCCTGAGATTGATCCAAACGATGAGTATTCTCAGACTAACGATCCTCGTTACGCAGGCGATCCAGTTCCAGAAACTGAAGCTTTGGCAAATGTTGTGACTCGCGTAACGCCTTACTGGGAGTCCGATATTATTCCTGAGCTTAAGTCTGGAAAGACCGTGATGATTGCAGCTCATGGCAACAGCTTGCGTGCAATTGTGAAGATGCTTGACGGTTTGAGCGAGGAAGAGATTTCTAAGGTCAATATTCCTACCGCTATTCCGCTGCTTTACGAGTTGGATGAGAACTTCAAGCCAATCAAGCCTCGCGGTGAGTATTTGGATCCAGAAGCTGCTGCTGCCGGCGCTGCCGCTGTTGCAGCTCAGGGTCAGAAGTGAGCTTAAGTCGAGCTTAAGAAGGCTTAAGAAGGCTTAAGAAGACTTATTTAAGGCTTAGCTAATACTTAGCGAAAAATTAAAAAGAAAATTTAAGAAAATATTATAAAAGTACTTGCGTAATATTAACTAGCATCGTATACTTATAAATATCTTCTTTCTAATTTCTCTATCGGGTGAATTTGTTGCGTATTGCAAATTCACCCGTTTCTTTTTTATTTACGATTGAGCGCATCTGCAATATTCTAGGAATTTTTATACGCCCCCCCCCCCTAATAAGTATTGAATGAATAATAATTTAGTTTTTAGATGTGGGGGATTGGGGGCGCTACTAAATATAGTGGTATAGCATTGTATAAATATTAATCTTGCATAACAAATATGCACTGTTTATGTGCCGCTTATACGCTGCTTAATATATGTCACTCAACGCTCTAAAATATCAGCGCTACGCAACCACAAGCGCTACGCAATCACAGTGTCTTTATCTGGCTCAGGCTTCTTTGTTGGATCAAATCCCGAAACAATAAACACAATCTGCCTTGCAACAGCAACGCTGTGGTCGCCAATGCGCTCAATAAAGCGGCTCAGCAGCACAATGTCAATCAGCTGCCTGCGCGTGCCGTGCCAATTTTCACCTTCAACAAGCGCAAAAATCTCCTCATGCAGCTTGTCTAGCGAGTCATCTCCAGCAATAATGGTTTCCGCCATTTTTACGTCGCGATTAGCAACCATGGTAGTTAATCGCCCTGCAAGCTCGTGCAAAAAGTCAATCATCGCAACAATTGTTTCGCGCGCTTCTTGCACAATAGCGGACTCTGGCCAAGTTCGCCTAGTGATTTGCGCAATATGACTAGTTAAGTCGCCCATGCGCTCGAAAGTTGCCGCCAAACGCATAGTGGCAACAACTTCGCGCAAGTCCGTTGCAACCGGGTTTTGGCGCGCGAGAAGAGTTAAGCACTGATCAATAGTGCTGGCTTCCAAAGCGTCCAAATCCGCGTCTTTGTCAATAACGGTTTGCGCAGATTCCAAATCCGCGTTCACAAGTGCGTTTCCCGCGTCGTTCATAGCTTTCGACACAAGTTCCGCCATGCGTTCGAGGTTTGCAGATACGGCCTTCATTTCTTCGTTGAAAATCACTCGCATGGTGCATCCTTTCGTTGTTGCAATAAGCTTTATGTGCGCATCCTTTCTAATTATAGACGACGCTAGTAACGAAGCGGCCGAAACTGCTCAGCTGCGAGTAGTCTATGCCGCTTTTTATTTGCAGAGTTACCAAAGTGCGCAAAATATGAGATTATAATAGTATGCCTGATTCTTCAGCCGTAGTATTTATTGCGTTTGGCGTGCTCTCGCTTTGCGTTGTGCTTGCGTTATGCGTTTTTGCGTCGGATTGGTTTTCGCCGTTGTGGCGTTTTTTGCTGCGCGCGTTTAAAAGAGTTAATATTTCACGCGGCTTAACTTCTAATCATGCTTACGATTCTTACGATTCAGATCTCAACTCAGGCCGCGAATCCGAAAATCTTTCCGATTTAGACGACCTAAGTTCGGATGCGTCTCAAGTTTTGGCAATGCTCGACATGCCGACTGTTGTAATCGACTCCGAAAATGACGTAATTCGCGCAAGCTCCGAAGCTTATTTGCTGGGCGTTGTTATTGACGATTCGCTCTGCCAGTCGCGCGTGCTTCAAGCTGTTAATTCCGTTCGCAATTCCGGGGGATTTGAGCGTCTTTCTTTGGTGACTTCAACTCCAGAGCGTTATAAAATTGCGGATGATTCCGAAGAATCGACTACGATTTCGCGCCCAAATTGGCTGAATATTACGGCAGGTAGCGTTGGTGGCGGTGTGGTTGTGTTGATTATTGAGGACACGAGTGCGGCTCACCGTTTTGCGCAAACTCGAGACGACTTTATTGCAAACGTTTCTGATCAGCTAATAAATTCCACGCGCAGCTTAACTCAGCTTACTAAAGTTTTGCAGGAAGCTAACGTTTCTACGCAAAAAGTTAAGGAAATAGCGAAAATCGCAAATAAATCTTCCACAAAACTTGAGCATATGCTTGAAGATTTACTGTGGCTTGTTCGTGCGCAAAATCCTATTGACGTAAATGCGTCTAAATTGTTGTCGGTTGCAGATTTGCTTGAGTCTGTTAAAAATCAGACTGACTCTTTTGCTCAAAATTGCGGCGTTTTGCTTAAGATAAAAGCTGATTCTTCTTTGCGCGTGCGCGGTGACGGCGATCAGATTAAAGCTGCGATTCGTAAGTTAATTGAAAACGCGATTACGTATTCGCCTCAAAACGCTACCGTTTCAATATCTGCCGCGTCTTCTTCGGACGGTTGTTACGCTGTAATTCGCGTGGTTGACAGGGGTGTTGGTATTGATTTAGAAGATCAGTCGCGCATTTTTGAGCGTTTTTATCGTGCGCACAATCAGAGTAATAAAAGTCAGGATGGTGTTGGCTTGGGTCTTGCGATTGCTAAGCATGTGGCACTTACGCATCACGGAAGTATTACATTGTGGAGCAGGCCGGGCCAGGGGACTACAGTTAGTTTTGCTGTGCCGATTGCGAATAATTAAGTTTCGCGAATATAAGTTATTTTCCGAGCCGGCGATAATCCCAGCGGTCAAAGTGCTCCCAAATTAAAAGCAGAACGCCAATAATCATGCCGCTTGCGCAAACTAGCGCGGGAAACCAAGTAGTAATATGCAAAAACGCAATAATAACCGTAACTACTGTTGCAATAAGCCAAGCTATTGTACCTATCGAAAAAACCTTACGCAAATCTACGCGCAGTGGCTTTGGTGTAGACTTTCGTGCATCTGGATTAACTATAGGTGCTAATTTCATACTCTAACCATACAACTGAGTCGAGTCTAAAAATTACGCACGAGATTATGCAGGGCGATTATGCACGTTATTGCGCACGTTATTATGCACGTTATTGCGCACTCGATTTCGTATGTTATTGCGCACAGGATTGCGCAGCGCGATTCCAATAAGTGTTTCCTACATCCGCGCCACGTTGTAATCTTAAATAGATGTGTCTGTGGAAGGCGTGCGTTGGGTGTCGCTAAATCCACAATATTCACAGCATTTACAGGCAAAGTTTACGTAAGAAAGTGATTCGTATGAAGCGTGCTGCACATGGTGCTCCGAAGGCAAAGGGGCGTAGTTATTCGCCGCTTTCGCTTTTTGTAGCACAGCATGGTGAGCATGGTGCGCACGGTTCGCACAGTGAGCGTACTTCTTCGCATAGCTCTCGCACTTCGCGCGGAGCTCACGGCCTTCATGGCGCGCGTTCTTACCAAACTAATCGCAATAGTGAGCGTTTAGCTGCACTTTCAGCAAGCAATGGTGCTGTTGTTGAGGTTTCGGATGCTGTTGCCGAGCGTTTGCAAGAGATTATGCCGCAAAGCCGTCGCGAAATCAGGTTGTCTAGGCTTGCTAATGAGCGTCGTCGTCGCCTGCTTGTTTCAACTTCTATGATTGCTATGATTGGCGCTGTTGCGGCAACAATGTCGCTTACAAAAATTAATACTTTTGATTCTCGCGCATCAGAGCTTGAGCATGGCATAACTAGCGTTGATGATTCTTCGGCTTTGAACGTATCTCGCTCTAGTCAGCGAACTTCGATTGATTCGCCAGATTCTATGGATGCAATCAATAACGCTGTTGACTCTATTGAAAACGCTAGTGGCTCAGACTCCGGTGATGCTTCACATGCAGCTCATGCCGCTCATGCTGCACACGCTGCACGCGCTGATTATGATGCAAATACTAATAATTCCGGCGCTTATGCTTCTTCGGGAATTTCCGGCCTTTTGGGTATTTCGACTGCAAGAAGCGCTGCAAGTTCGCATCCTGGAACCGCTTCTGTAACGTCTTCTAAGTCGGATTCTTGGAAGCTGGGCGCGGATTCAGGTTTTAATATTGCGGAAATGTCGCGTTCTGCTGCAGATAATCCTAAAGTCGCTTTGCTTATGGATAAAGACTTTGACGTATTGCCAAAGGGCTTTAATCCAAATCATGCAACTGGGGATACCGGTAACGCGTATGAGTTCAGCCAGTGCACTTGGTGGGTGTATGTGCGTAGATCTCAACTTGGTTTGCCTGTTGGTTCGCATTTTGGCAACGGAAACATGTGGGCTGATTCTGCGCGCGGACTCGGGTATTGGGTTGATCGCACACCTCGCCACGTTGGAGATGTTATGGTTTTCCGCGCTGGTCAGGCTGGTTCGGATCCGTTCTACGGACATGTTGCAATTGTTGAGAAGATTAATTCAGACGGTTCGATTGAAACTTCGGAATCTGGCGCTTCTTTGCACGGAAAAACATTCTCTCGTAAGTTTGATGCAAAGCAGCTTTCTCAATATCAATTCATTCACTACTAAAGCATTACTAAGTGGCATAGTCACAATCCAAACACCGTTACTAATTCAGTCAGCGAACTGAGAAAGTAACAGTCATGTGTACTGGTGTAGAACGCAATCTGCGCCAAACGAGCATGTAGCAGCATAGTGTTAAACTTTCAGAAGTATGTTAAATCACAGTAAGATTTTTTCAGTTATTGCATCAGCGGTCACTGCGGCTTCAATGCTTGCTGTTATGGCTCCAGTTGCCATGGCAGAGTCTTCGCATGCGTCAGAGCAGGCGGCTGTTACTTCAACGCGCTCATTCCCAAAGATGTCGAGTGTGCGTCGAGATCTTTTGACTGAATCTACCTCTACTGATGTAGATTCCAACTCCAATTGGGGTGGAATTGAAAGCTTAAACGTTCCTCAAACTAAGACTCCTAGCGAACTTGCCGCTGCTGCTGCGCGAAACACTTATGAAGCTGCAGCAAGCCGTTCTGAGTACCGTGGTTCCGTTCAGCCTGTTCAGCAGGCTAATATTGTGCCGCCAAACGGTAAGTCTGTTGAGGCTTTGCTTAATTTCGCTACGCAATTCTTAGGTAAGGTGCCGTATCGCAGTGGCGGTACAACTCCTGCTGGCTGGGATTGCTCCGGCTTCGTGCAGTACGTTTTTGCGGCTGTTGGTGTTTCTTTGCCTCGTACTTCTGGCGCGCAGGCAACTGTTGGAACTCCAATCCCAAGTCTTGATCAAGCACAGCCGGGCGATATTATTGCCAACGGTCAGCATGCTTCTATTTATGTTGGTAACGGTATGGTAATTAATTCCCAGCTTGCCGGCACTAAGTACGATCCAATCCGCTACGTTTTCCCTGGTGGATATTCTATTCGTCGCGTCTTGTAGTTATATATCTCGTCTTGTAATTGTATTGCGTTTTGCGAGTATATAGCGTCTTGTAGTTATATATCGCAAAACTTGCGAGCAATCAATCTAAAATTACGCTACAATAGTAAATACGTTTGCGCACGAGTGACGCTGCTGCCGCAAGTGCCCGTATGAGGAGGTTGGCGATGATTCCCGAAAAAGCTGTTTTAGTTGGAGTTGATGGCTCTCACGCGAGTTATAAGGCAGTTTGGTGGGCTGCAAATTACGCAAAACATGCAGGCTTACAGTTGCAAATTGTTTGCGCGTATTCTTTGCCGAGTTATGCGGCGGTTTCGTTTGATGCTACTTATACTGCGATTGGTGACGATAACGCGGCTCATCACGATGCGCAAGAAATTCTTTCAAAAGCTAAAGCTGTGGCGCTTGAGCAGGGCGTTGACGCAACTACTCTGATTGTTACAGGCGACCCTTCGTCGGTTTTCGTGGAGCTTTCGCGCAATTATCAGCTTATTGTGATCGGTAACCGTGGTAAAGGCGGCTTGGCGGAGCGTTTGCTTGGAACAACCAGCTCTTCGTTGCCGGCGTACGCGTATTGCCCGATCGTGGTTGTGCCTTACACAGACGACGATGGTCAGCGAATACACTTAAATAACACGATTTCGCGCGTGGCTGTGGGTTCGGACGAATCTAAGTGGGGTCTTAAAGCGCTGGAAATTGCCGCTAATTTGGCGGATAGCTGGAATGCTGAGTTGGATGTTATTTCCGCGGTTCCAAGCGTGCAGGGCGCTGAGGGAGACACTGCAGTTATGGGATCTTATATGGAAGATCTTGAGGAGCGTGTGAAGCCTATTTTGCAAGGTTTGCCAGATTTGAAGATTCACCGCACTGTTGTGCCTGGTTCCGCTGTTGATGCGCTAACCCAGGCGAGCTTGAATCATGATCTTGTGGTTGTTGGTTCGCGCGGACGCGGCGGTTTTACTGGACTTTTGCTTGGTTCGATTAGCCAGGGCTTGCTGCAGCATTCTTCGAGGCCTGTGTACGTTGTGCCTAGAAAGTATGTGGAATTTAGCGCGGCTCAGGTTGCCGAGGCTCAAAAGCAGAGCGAGAATGCGTCTATTGACGATATTTCTGGCGTGCATGAGGTTGATGTTCCAAAGGCTGGGGCAGAAGCGGCCAAGGAGATTGAGCAGACGATTGATCCTTTGCGTTAGCGCTTAACCCGAGCGAGATAACGCTCGTGTTTGGAGCGTTGTTTGTGCTATATTGCTCCAAACGTGGGGTAGTTGTCTCGCGTTTGGAGGGTAATGTGTGCGTAAATGCTCCAAACCTGGGTAACTTCTCCCGCGTTTGGAGGGTTTTGGGTTGTGTTTTGCTCCAAACGTGGGGTATTTTTCACGCGTTTGGAGCGTTAAAGCGTCTAATCTTGCGGATTTTGCTCAGTATTTTCGTGCTTCTTTAGCATAAAACGCGCACGCCTTGCATCTTGCTTAGCTTTCTTTTCGGCGAGATCTTTCTTATTCATCTCAATTGCGCGCTCATAAATTTTGAGCAGCTCAAGCGCTTGGCTCTTAAAATCGTTATTCTTCGAATACTCGAGCACATTCGCCTTAAGCTGAGCCTGCTCAGCCTCGCTCATATTCAAAACTTTGCTAAAAACTGCCTTAAAATCTTCGCGAGTATCCCACTGATACCCGTTTTGACCGCTAATAATCTGGTCTTCGTTAGGCGCATCGTGCTTCACAAGCGCAAACAGTCCGGAAGCCATTGCTTCGAGCATAGAAAGCGAGTGCATTTCGGAAAGTGAGGCGGTGGTGTAGTAGTCCATCGCGTGCAAATACTTCGGAATTTCCGTGTGTGAAATCGGTCCAAGCAGGCAGATCCTATCGTCAAAACCGTTGTCTGCCACGCGATTTCGCAAGTCTTCCAAATCCGGTCCGCCGCCAATCACAAATAATCGCGCTTTTTCGCGAGGAAAATCGCAATACATAAAGTTGTCAATCAGCTCAGCAATATTTTTTTCTGCACCAATTCTTCCTACGAAAACGAAAAGCTTAGTCGAGTCCGAAACGCCGTATTTTTCGCGGAAAGCTTTACGGAAGGCAAGACGCTCTGGAGTAGGCAAAAACTGCTTGTATTCAACGGCATTGTTTAGCACAACAACTTTTTTATCTACCTTCTGACGGTCAATATAAGCCTGCGCTTTAGCAGACATGCTCGTAATAATTGTGGCATTTTTCGAAAATCGCATAAAATATTTCGCCGAAAGGTTGCGCGAAAACTCAGTAAAATGCTTCAAACCAATGTAAAACAGGAATTTATCGTATTCCGTGTGAAGTGTGTAAATAACAGGAATATGCTCTTTTTTCGCAACTTCCAAGCCTATTTCGCCAATTCCAAATTCGTTCTGAATATGAATAACATCCGGCTTGAATTTAAGTGGCAGCTGCTTTCGCATGTGGCCAATCGGAAGCGCCACGCGGTATTTGTAAAGCTTTTTAAGTAAGATTCCAGGCACATAGACGACGCCGTCTTCAAGCTTGGTTTTGCGCTGTTTTTCGGAGCCAACCGTGACCACAAGCACCTCGTGACCAAGCTCTTCATACATTTTTTTGAGCATGTATGACTGTGTTGCAACGCCATTTATGTACGGTGGATACGTTTCGGTAAAAATAGCGATTTTCAAAGTTTCCTCCGGTTGCATACATGCATGCGTAGCATCGTTATTGCGCAAGTATTCTGTGTACTAAATTCGTGTACTCAGTTCGTGTATTCAATTGTGCCACAAGTGGTGAATTTTGCGTGATTTTTGCTACGATTTTGTGGTGAATTTGCTACGATTTCTGCTACGATTTTTTCTACGATTTTTGGTGTGAATTTTGGTGCGATTTTTTGCCTTATCTTAGCGGCGAACAGTAACATTTACGCTTACTTTAGCCTCATTTTCGAGCGTATGCTTAACCGTGCAACCCCTGGAAATATGACGTTCCATGCGCTCTTTAAGTGCGGCCGCATCTTCCTGGCTTAATGCAGGTTTTGCCGAAGTTGCGTCAAGTGTAACGTCTTCTTGAAAACGCAAGTACGCTCCTTCTTCTGCGTCGTACGTGCCGTTTACCACAACTCGCGCGCCGGCAGACTCGCCAACAGCCTGCTCAGCCGCATACTGGCTACTAAGAGCGGTGCAACCGGCCAAAGCAATCTGCATCAGCTCAACTGGATTAAACATGCCGTCGCCGTGCCCAAACTTCAAGCTCGCACCGTCATCGCTGTGTGCTTCCCAAGTGCCGTCTTCTGCGCGCTCTACCCATAATCTTCTAGACATTTTTGCTCCTTTGCTACTGATTATCTAACTATTTTACGTCATATTGTTACCGCCACGACAGTCCAATTCTTACCGTGAATTGTTACCGTGAATTGTTACCATTGAATCATGGCTTTAACAGAAGAAGAACTTGCCGCAATTCGCGCGCGCATCCCACAAAAACCGCTTTCCAGCATCCCTACTCCTTACGAGGATTTAGTGCGAAAAATCCTTACGGAAGGCACTCTAAAATCAGATCGCACCGGCACTGGCACAATCTCACTTTTTGGCCAACAAATCCGCTTTGATATTAGTAAATACTTCCCGCTTATTACTACAAAAACCGTGTTTTTCAAAGGACTTGCGTACGAGTTACTTTGGTTCCTTAAGGGTTCGAGTAACGTGCGCTGGTTGCAAGAAAATGGCGTTCATATTTGGGACGAGTGGGCGGATGAAAACGGCGATTTGGGTCCTGTTTATGGCGTTCAGTGGAGGAGTTGGCCGGCGCCTACGGCGGAAAATCCGAACCGCACAATCGACCAAATCGCGAACGTGCTAGATCTTATGAAAAATCATCCGGATTCTCGCCGCATGATTGTTAGCGCTTGGAATCCTGCGGAAGTTGAGCATATGGCGTTGCCGCCTTGCCACTCGCTTTTCCAGTTCTACGTTGCTGACGGCAAGCTTTCGTGTCAGCTTTACCAGCGCTCTTGCGATATGTTCCTCGGCGTGCCGTTTAACATTGCGTCTTACTCGCTTTTGACGATGATGATGGCTCAGCAGGCAGGTTTGGAGCCTGGTGAGTTCGTGTGGACGGGCGGCGATTGCCATATTTACGACAATCACGTTGAGCAGGTGCTTGAGCAGCTTTCGCGCGAGCCATACCCGTATCCGCAACTTGAAATTCGTAAGGCAGATTCGATTTTTGACTACGATTACAGCGATTTTAAGGTTGTTGATTACAAGCATCATCCGACGATTAAAGCGCCGGTTGCTGTGTGATAATTGCGAAATATTTTGCGTGATTTTGGTTGATTGAGCGTGATTGAGCTTGATTTTGCTTGTGAGGTGCGAAAAATGGAAAGTAGCGTAAGTGCGGTGAATAATTTTCCGGTGCGACTTATTTGGGGTGAGGCTTTCGGTTTGGACGGTAAGCCTGGCGCTATGGGCGTGAACGGCGGAATGCCGTGGCGACTTTCTCCAGATTTGCGCTATTTTAAGGCGATGACAATCGGCTGCCCTGTGATTATGGGCCGCGGTACGTGGGATGCAATGCCGCCGAAATTCCGTCCGCTGCCAGGCCGCGAAAATATTGTGGTTACGCATAATCCTGATTTTGTGGCAGATGGAGCGCGTAGTTTTACTAGCATTGATGCGGCATTGGATTACGCGCGCGAATGGCTGGAAAATAAGGAAAAGCTCGAAAGTAAGGAAAGCGCATCTCAAGACGCATCTCAAGACTCTCCTCAAGACGGCCATGCAATTTGGGTTATTGGCGGTGCTGCGATTTTGCGCGAAATGCTTGCGAATTATCACGCGAACGCAGCTTACGTTACGCAAATCGACGCGAAAGTTGAAGCTGACACATTTGCTCCGAACATCCAAGAGCTTGTTGATTCCGGAAAATGGCATGTTGCGCGCGAAGGTGAGTGGCATGAAGCGCCGCTTAAAGTTGGTGACGAAAGCAATCCTGCACAATACCGGTTTATGGTATATGAGCCTGCGCAGTAAACAATAAATCACGAAGCAATCTGCAGAATGCGAAGAATATATAAATCAAGAAGTAATTTATAAACCCAAAAATAAACGAGGAAATATGACTGAAGAATCAAGCAAAATCAAGGTTGACGCGCGTCACCCATACACTGTTATGACGGTTTGCACCGGCAATATTTGCCGCTCGCCAATGGCGGAAATTGTATTGCGCAACGAGTTTCAATTGAGGGGATTGGGCGACGTTGTTGCAGTGCAATCTTGCGGAGTTAGCGACGAAGAGTACGGAAATCCGATTGACCGTCGCGCACAGCGTGAGCTTACGAAACGCGGGTATAGGATTCCTGCGTCGCATTTTGCGCATCGAATTGATGCGGATGAGATTGCGGAAACGAACCTGTTTTTGCCAATGACAGCTTCGCACATGCACTCACTTTTGCGCCTTCTTCCTGCACAAAAGCGCGAACTTGTGCACATGTATCGCACGTTTGATCCTGCGCTTCCTAAGCCGCAGTCGGGTCGCGAAATGCTGCTCGATTTGGCAGATCCATGGTACGGCGGCCCGCACGAGTTTGAGGTTGCGATGGATCAGATTGAACAGTGCGCGCCTTATATTGTCGATTGGGTTGAAAGTAGAATCGCGCGCGCTTAGCGCATGATTTGCGAATATAGTTTATGTATAATTTAGATATAGTTTTGTAAGTATAAATTACTGCTCTGCTACTTTTACTTGGGAGGATTTATGGCAGGTTTGGCTGTTGAAGACGTGCGCGCTCGCGTGCAAGACGCTTGGAATGATGTAGTTTCCGTGTTGAATAAGAAGATTTCGCTTGCTGCGGTTTCGGCTAAGGGTATTGCCGGCGAGCATATGCAAAAGTCCGCGCAATACGTGGCTGGGGTATTGCGTGAGGTTGGTATTGACGCGCGCGTTGAGCAGTCCACGAATCCGGACGGCACTCCGGGGGCTTTTGAAGTGGTCGGCTCGCGCATCGTAAACCCAAGCGCGCCAACGGTTTTGCTGTACGCGCATCACGATGTGCAGCCTGTTCCGGACCCATCCGAGTGGAACACGAACCCATTTGAAGGCAAGGAGATTGACGGTCGTCTTTACGGCCGCGGATCTGCCGACGATGGCGGCGGAATCGCAATTCACTACGGAGCTTTGCGCGCGCTAAGCGACGATTTGCGCGTAAATATTAAAGTTTTCATCGAAGGCGAAGAAGAAATGGGTTCGCCAAGCTTCATTCCGTTCATCGAGTCGCATAAGAACGAATTCGAATCAGACGTAATCATCGTGGCAGACTCCGGCAACTGGTCCGCAGAAATCCCAAGCCTCACAACGAGTTTGCGCGGAAATACCGACGTGGACGTAAAGGTTAAAGTTCTTGGTCATCAAGTACATTCCGGCCAGTTTGGCGGCCCGATTTTGGACGCTTACACTCTCGCTTCCATGCTTATTGCCTCGCTTTATAACAAGGATGGCGATTTGGCAGTGCCTGGAATTAAAGCCCAGGAGCCAGTCGGCGGTTTGCAGCGCGATTTGGACGAAGCGCAAGTGCGTGCCGACGCTTCCGTGGTTGATTCTTATAAGCTTGCAGGCACCGGTTCTCTCGCCGCGCGCATGTGGACTAAGCCGAGCCTGACGGTAATCGGCATGGACGCGCACCCAGTTGAGGGCAGTTTTAATGTGATTGCGCACGAAACTAAGTTGCGTCTTTCGCTTCGTACCGCGCCTTCGCAGCGTCCAGAAGAAGCGCAAAAAGCGTTGTGTGACTTCTTGGTATCTCACGCTCCTTTTGGTGCGGAAGTTACTGTAGAGCCGATTGATAACGGCATGGGTTGGGCAATGGATCCGGATGCTGTTGCAACAAAGGATGCGCTCGCTTCTATGCGCGATGCTTTTGGCGTGGAGCCGGTAAATAAGGGCGAGGGCGGCTCGATTCCGTTTATTCCAGAGCTTCAGCGCATATTCCCGAAAGCGCAAGTGCTTGTGACTGGTCCGGAAGACCCTAAGTCTAATGCGCACAGCCCTAACGAGTCGATTTCTCTTTCTGGATTGCGCGGAAATATTGTGACGGAAGCGCTGCTTTTGGATCGATTGGCTGAGTAATTTCGTTTCTACGTTGCGCTTATGCGTCTAGTCTGTTGAGTAATCTGCAAACATGACATGGAATCCATTTGCAAAGAAAACAGCTGCTAACGAAGCTAGCGTCGGCGCGTCTGCTCAGCAGAAATCAGACGAAAAAGCAGCTGAAAAATCAGACGAAAAATCAGCCGTGAAATCCCGCGAAAAAAACGCGCCAACTCCTAAGCGCAACGCGGCTCAAGCGCAAAATCTTCGTCCGCTTGTTCCAGCCGATCGCAAGGCTAGCGCAAAGCAGGCTCGCGCCAGAATTAGGCAGCGCGAAAATATCCAATACGAAGCAATGCGTACAGGTGATTTAGCGCATATGCCAAAGGTTGAGCAGCTTCCGTGGCGCGTTTATATTCGCGATTACGTGGACGCGCGCTTTAACATCGGCGAGTTTTTTGTGCCGTTTGCAATTGTGATTATGGTATGCCTGTTTGTGCTTTCGCGGTTTGTGATTGTGTACATTGCGCTCGCTGTGCTTCTGTACGCGTATCTTTTTGCTTCCGTGATTGACATGTTTATTATGTGGCGAAAGTTGCGTAAGGAGCTTGTGCGTCGTTATGGCGATGTTGCGGTGTCAAAGCAGTCGCGTTCCGGAATGTATGCCTGGAGCCGCGCGATGCAGATGCGACACTGGCGTTTGCCGAAACCAAGTTCGCCAAAGCGCGGAAATTGGCCGAAGTAAGCTGCAGTTAAGCGAAATTAAGCAATATTAAGCCAAGTTAAGCAATATAGTAATCGCAAACTTATTAATATTTGCACAACCTACTATTATTGTTTTGAGTACTCAAAATAACGCGAATATCATGGGGTAAACGCATGGCACAAGGTAAATCACAAGACAAATCGCATAGCACGAATCAGTCGGGAAATAAGTCCGCAAATAAGTCCACAAATAAAATGGGCATGCAGGGCATGTTTTCGCAGATTATCCGCATTTATAAGTACACGTATCCTGACGATAAGCAGCTTCCGCTGTGGCTGTCCGTGGCGTTTGCAGCGCCAATAGTCGTGGCTATTGTTTTTGGTTTGTTGCTGCGCTGGTCGATTTTTGCGTGGGTTATGATGATTGTTACGGCGGTGATGGCTGGTTTGCTGCTGTTTACGGTTGTGCTTACGAAGCGCGCGGATAAGGTTGGTTACGCGAAGTTGGAAGGTCGCCCAGGGGCAGCGGCTGGCATCGTTTCGGCGATTAACAAGGGCGGATTCACCTTCCCGCAGCAGCCGGTGTGGGTTGATCCTCGTACAAAGGACGCGATTTGGCGCGGCACTGGTTTTAACGGAATCTTCCTTGTTGGCGAGGGCAATTACGAGCGCTTAATGCACGCGATGGACCGCCAAGAGCACGCTATTAGAAGCGTTACGGCGGGATCGAATATACCTGTATACCGTATGGCTGTTGGTAATGGCGAAAACCAGGTGAAGCTTAAGGAATTGCGCGGAAAAGTGTTGCGCGCCAAGACTTTGCAGCCTTCGAATCACAAGTTTGCGCTGCTTAATAAGATTCATCCAAACCGCCGATTCTTCCTTACCAAAACGGAGCTGGCGATTTTGAACGAGCGTTTGCGCACTTTGCAAAGCAAGAGCGGATTCGGTATTCCTAAAGGTATTGATCCAACGCGTCCGCAGCGCATAAGCCGTCGTGCAATGCGCGGTAAGTAAATTTTAATATAGGATGATAAGCGTGCGTAAGTGCTGTTTGTTAGGTGCTTACGCACGTTTTTTATTGTTGCGTATTGCTCCAAACGTTGGGAAATTATACGGTGTTTGTTTTTCTGCATGCGTAACGGATATTTGCGTTTTTTCGTTACTGGCGCAGTCGGCATATTGCGTTAATAACGTATAACAGTGTTTTTTCGTTACTGGCGCAGATTATGTACTGCGTTATGGTCTATCAACCACATTCTTCGGCCCCTCGCGCAGTCGTCGCGACCAAGCTTGGAGGCGTGCGTCTACGCGCTGCCGTACAATCGTCAATCGACACGGGTGCTTTGTGTTGGTGCGTTATTGCGCGCAGCAGAGCTGAGAGAAAACCGCTTGAACGTGAATCCGGTTAATGCCGGCGCACGGAGGTCAGTTTTTCCCGTGCCTGAGAGGTGTTGCAAGGTTTCGTTGTAACGCAAGGTATTGCATTGCGCACAATGTAACGCATTGCAACGCATAATAAGAAAGGCACATTTTATGTCAGAAGAAAATTATCAGGTCAACATGCAGTGGCGTGTTGCAGACATCGCAGTTGCTTCTGTAATTGGCGTTGTTTCTGCTTTTATTTATTGGGTTGTTGCCATTTTTAGTGAGGTTCCATGGACTGCGCTAAACAGCATTCTTCCAGGTTTTGCAGGTCTTATTAACGGTCTTTGGCTCTTCGCTGCTCCTTTGGCCGCAGTAATCGTGCGTAAGCCGGGTGCTGCTATTTACGCTGAAGTCGTAGCTGGTGTGCTCGAAGCTTTGATGGGCAATCAGTGGGGCGGTGCTGAAACCTTCGCTATTGCAGTGGTTCAGGGTCTGTTTGCTGAAATTGCGTTCATTATTTTCGCTTACAAGAAGTGGAATTTGAACACAATGATTCTTTCCGGCGCATTGACTGGCATTGGTTGCTGGGGTTACACCTTCCTCGGTAAGTTGCAGGCTGTTAGCGTATTCGGCAAGTATGGTCTTCCATACTTCGTAAGCACAGTGGTTTCCGGCATTGTGATTGCAGGCATTTTGATGTGGTTCTTGTATGTGGGAATCGCTAAGACCGGCGCTCTGGATCAGTTTGCTTCCGGTCGTGAAATCCGCGAAAAATAGTAAATAGCGAGTAGTAAATAGCGTATTCGCAAAATTAAAATCTATCATTGCCATAAAGGATTTACTATGCCTGATGCTGTTAAATCGCAAGAATCTGAAACTTTCCTTCCATCAGCTTCAAGCGATTGCAATAGTGACAGCAGCGCTAATAACGCTAATAGAGCTAGCAAAGCTAATAACGCTGAGCTTCGTTTTGATCATTGGGGTTATCGTCATGCTTCCCGTCGCGCTTTTGCTGTGCGCGGGTTGGACCTCACGATTAAGGCGGGTCAGCGTGTGTTGCTGCTGGGTGCGTCAGGCATTGGTAAATCCACGATTTTAAGTGGTGCGGCAGGTCTTATTGGCAATGATTTTGTGGCGAAAAGTAGCGCGAAAGATAGCGCTACTAAATCCTCCGCAAATACTTCTGATACTTCCGCAAAATCCCATCAAACCACTCTCGTCGAAGATGCCGATGGTGGTGTGAGCGAGGGTTGCGTTTTGGTTGACGGCGTGCCAGTTCGCCGCGCGCGAGGCAAGGTTGGGCTTGTTTTGCAAGATCCGGATGCGCAAGCGATTTTCCAGCGTTTGGGAGATAACGTTGCTTTTGGTCCGGAAAATATGAACGTTCCGCGCGAAGAGATTTGGGATCGTGTGCGCGAAAGTCTTAAAAAAGTTGGGTTGGATGGCTTGCAGTTGCACCGTTCAACTTCGCATTTAAGCGGCGGTCAGATGCAGCGTTTGGCTCTTGCGGGTGCTCTTGCGATGCAGCCGAGCGTGCTGCTTTTGGACGAGCCAACTGCGAATTTGGATCCGGACGGTACGCAGCAGATTGTGGGTGCGGTGCGCGCGGTTTTGGATTCGACGCACGCCACTATGGTGCTTGTGGAGCATCACGCAGAGCCTTGGATTGACATGATCGACCGCGTGGTTGTGCTTGGGCTTGAGAATGATGAAGCTGCGAACGGAAAAGATGCGAACGACGAAACTGTTCACGACGAAACCGTTCACGACGACGATATTGCGCGCGCTGCTTCATCGCGCACGGTGATTGTGGCGGACGGCACGCCGGACGAGGTGTTTAATCGCACTGATTTGGACTTTGAAGATCTTGGTATTTGGATTCCAGAGCGCTACAAGAAAAACGTAAAATCTTCTGTAGATACTTCTTCCGTAAGTAAATCTTCCGAAAATATAGAAGATTTCGCACAAAATCCTGCACAAAATACTACACAATCTTACGGAGAAGTCCTGCTTTCTACGAAGGATCTCGCAATCAGCCATAGCAGCGAGCCGATTGCGCGTCATATCAATCTTGAGTTTAGATCTGGGCAGATTACGGCTTTGGTTGGCGCGAACGGCACTGGAAAATCAACGCTTTCGCTAACTTTGGCGGGTCTTTTGCCGGCTGTAAGTGGCGATGTTGTGGCGAGCGAGGCTCTTGCGAAAGGCGCGAACGGCACGAATCCAATGAAGTGGAAGTCGCCGGATTTGGCGAAGCGAATTTCGTACGTTTTTCAGAATCCGGAGCATCAGTTCGCGTGTGGTTCGGTGCTGGACGAGGTTATGCTTGGCCCGCTTCGCACGGGCGTGCCGGCGGATGAGGCGCGCGCGAAGGCTCAGGAGTTGCTGAAGCGATTCCGTTTGGCGCGCTATGCGAAGGCGAATCCGTACACGCTTTCGGGAGGTGAAAAGCGGCGACTGACTGTTGCTGCGTCGCTTGCTGCAGCTCCGCGCGTGCTGATTTTGGACGAGCCTACTTTTGGTCAGGATCGCAAAACTTGGCTGCAAATTATTCGCCTGATTGCAAGCCTTCGTAGCGAGGGTGTGAGCATTATTGTGGTGACGCATGATCGTGAGCTGGTTGAGGCGTTAGGCGCGCGCTTGGTGGAGCTTGTGCCGGATTCGAAAACTGAAGCTTCTGAAGCTCTTTCCGCCACCACCGGCGCAACCGACATTTCGCGAATCAAAGTGAGTGCCGTCAACAATCGCGGCGAAAAGCCGAAACTTTCAAGCCGTTCGCCGCTTATTGCGTCGATGAATCCGGTATTTCGTATTTTTGGAGCGTTCGCGGCTTCGATTCCGCTGATTTTTACGCTTGATTGCGTGTCGGCTTCTGTGGCGCTGGTGCTGGAATTTGCGATTTTCGCATGCATCAAACTTACTCCGTGGCGTGTGATTCGCCTTTCCTGGCCTGTGTGGGTGGGTGCGCCGACTTCCGCGCTCACTGTGCTGCTATACGGCAAAAGTGGCGGAAATACTTGGTTCCAGTGGTGGCTTATGCATGCTACGGACCGATCGGCGATGCTGGCCGTTGCAACTTCGCTTAGGATTTTGGCGATTGGTATTCCGTCGATTGTGATGGTGATTGGCATGGACGCAACCGATTTGGCGGATGCGTTTAGCCAGGTGTTGCATTTGCCGGACCGATTCGTGTACGGCGGTTTGGCGGGAATTAGGCTTTTTGGCGTGCTGCAGGATGATTGGGCGGCGCTGACGGCGTCGAGGCGTTCGCGCGGGCTTGGCGATGAGCATCGCGTGAGGGCGTTCTTCCCGCAGTCGTTTGCGCTGCTTGTGCTTTCGATTCGACGTTCGACGACGCTCGCCACGGCTATGGAAGCGCGCGGTTTTGGGGGAGTTGGGGCGCGTTCGCACGCTCGCGTGAGTAGTGTGCATGCGCGCGATTGGTGGATTTTTGCGGTTTGCGTGATTGTGCCGCTGGTTTCGGTTGCGTCTGCGCTTTACTTCGGTACTTTCGCCTTCCTTGGCGGTGCGTGATACCGGCTGGGGTATCGTAGCGGCCTTTCCTTTACGACTCCGTAGAGTTTCTGTCGCTTTTTGGCTCTAAGGCGACATAAACTGCTCGCGGCTGAGTCGTTTTGGTCGGAATCTGCCGGTAAAGCGGCATAAACTACTCACCCTTGCGCTATTTTAGTCGTGCCCGCCTATTCCTTGCTCTTCCTGTAGTGTTGTAAAATAGTTGCATATGCGCTGGCGCATTTAAGACGACGCATTTATATATGACTTGCTTGATTTAGTAATCGTGATTTAGTAATCGTGATTTGTTTTTACCGTGATTTGTTGCTTCTGTGATTGCTTCTGTGATTTGTTGTTTCTGTGATTTTGTCATCTTGCGCTAGAAGTGATGCTGATTCTTTTGTTGCGCGGCGCTAGGTTTTACGTACATTTTTTTGGAGGAGTCTTATGGTAGAGCAGAATAAAAATTTAATTATCGCGGATTCTAAAGGCGAGTCCGCTAAAGCGCTTATAGACGCTAAAACTATAAAAGAAAAGATATATAACATTCGCAATCAAAAAGTCATGCTTGATGTGGATTTAGCTGAAATATATATGGATACAGTACAAGAGCGTTCAATCAGCAAGTAAAAAATAACATAGAAAAATTTGATAACGACTTTATGTTTCAGCTAACTGCTGACGAGTTCAAAAACTTGATGTCGAAAAATTCTACATCAAGTTGGGGTGGTCGCAGAAAGCTGCCTTATGCTTTTACGGAGCAGGGTATTTATATGCTCATGACTGTGCTAAGAGGTGATCTTGCCACAATGCAGTCGAAAGCGCTTATTAGAACCTTTAAGCAGATGAAGGATTATATTGTTGAAAATAGGGATTTTATTGGCGAGAATGAATTAGCTAAGCTTGCGATTCAAACAAACCAGAATACTAAAGATATAGCGGAAATAAAATCTCAAATGGCAACGAAGGAAGATTTTAATAAAGTAATGGATAATTTTATTAATCCAGATACGTATAAACATTTTCTTCTTATGGACGGCAATAAAATAGAAGCGGATCTTGCGTATTGCAAAATATATAAGTCAGCTAAGAAAAGCATTTTATGTTGTAGATAATTATGTTGCTCTTAAAACGTTGGAACTTTTGCGGTTTGCTGGGGAAGGGGTTGAAATCGTGGTTTTTAGTGATAATGCTAGGAGCAAGGATATGCTTACGGAAAGTATGCTGAGCGATTTTGTAAGTGATTATCCTAGTGTTGATTTGAAGTTTAAGACTTCTGGCAGAAAGTATCGCGATAGGTATGTGGTTATAGATTATGGTATGGTCGATGAGGCTGTTTACGTTTGTGGTGCTTCGTCGAAAGATACTGGCGGCAAAATCTCGACTATTACGCGGATAGAGTCTTTGAATTTGCGCTTGTATCATGCGATGTTTGATGAGTTGTTAAAGAATCCTGAGTTGGGGTTTTAGCGGTTTGTGCGCGCGTAGGCGGCATAAACTACTCACCGCTGTAGAGTTTATGTCGCTTCCCGCTTCGCATCCCGACTAGCGTGTATACTTTCTCGAGTTGCGGGCTTGTAGCTCAGTGGATAGAGCGTCTGCCTCCGGAGCAGAAGGTCGTGGGTTCGAACCCCATTAAGCCCACTTTTGATTTTCTATTCTCGCAGATTTCTCTTACTTCTACTTTCAATATTTCGCACGTAGGCGACATAAACTACTCACAGCTGAGCCTTTTTGGTCGGATTTTCACACGCAAGCGGCATAAACTGCTCGCGCGTTCGCTGTCTTGGTTAGCATACATCAAATATCACTGTATCGTGATATAATATATTGATATTATTGAACGTTTAGAAAAAAGAAAGAGGTGTGAATGTGCCTGTAATTTCAAGGTTTTATGGGATTGTTATACGAATGTATTTTGCAAGTGCAGAGCATAATCCGCCGCATATTCATGCTATATATGGCAACTATGTTGCTGCTCTAGATATTCAGTTATGTAAAGTCATTGACGGGTATTTGCCCAAGCGCGCAGAGTGCATGGTGATTGAGTGGATTGCAGTTCACAAAGATGAATTGATTACTATTTGGAATACTCAAGAATTTAAGAAAATAGAACCGCTGAATTAATACGCTGGTACGCTTTAAGTTTTTAAGTTCTTTAAGCGTTTTAAGCAGATTGATCAGAAGAATTAGTGCATTAGCGCGTTTAATATGGCGGCAAAGACGGAGCGTTTAGCAATAGTGAGTTTAGTATAGTGACAAAGGAGAGGTTATGAACTTCCACAAGATTAAAGATGTAAAAGCGTGTGCAAATATGAGGCTCCTTGTGCATTTTGTAAACGGAACTTTTAAGGAATACAATGTGCTTAATCTGCTGCACAAGTTTCCAGCGTTCAAAGCATTGGAAGACGAAGAGTTGTTTAATAAAGTCGTTGTAGATACTGGCGGATACGGCATTGTTTGGAATGATGATTTAGATATTTCGTGCGACGAGTTGTGGAATAACGGCGAGCAGATTAAAACGCCATTTGACAATTTAATGTCTTTTGCAGATGCGAGCGATTTGTGGAATTTAAGCGAGTCGACTCTTAGGAAAGCTGTGTCGTATAAGAAGCTTGTTAAGGGCGTTGATGCTCAAAAGTACGGCAAGCAGTGGGTTGTTACTCGTAGTGCGATGGTTAGAGAGTATGGGAATCAGGTTGGTGCTAATTGAGATTGTGCGTCGCTCCAAATGTGGGGAGAACGCTGCTCAAGCGGCATAAACTACTCACGCGCGTGCTGTTGTGGTCGGATTTTCGCGCGTAGGCGGCATAAACTACTCGCGGCTGAGTAGTTTTGGTCGGAATCTGCTGGTAAAGCGGCATAAACTGCTCACGGCTGAGTCGTTTTGGTCGGATTTTCGCGCCCGCGCTTCGCGCCTGCACCTCGCGCGCAGGCGACCACAGTATATAGCGCCAAATCGCGCGTAGCATACCTACATGTAGTATCTTGGGTCGTAGAAGTGGTCGGTTTTAGACACGCCGAACACGCACTTTCGTCGTTTTAGCGCCGAAAATTATTCGTTATAAATGCGATTTATAGTAGATTTTTTAGCGATATTAGTAGATTGCAGGAATTTTTCCGCATGTGAGATTAAACACACGATTCATGCCCTATTTTGCTTGAAATTCTTCATGGGGGGGGGGTACAAATATTAGAAGATTTCACCTACTATACTTGCATATAGGGCGTACAGGTATGTTATACTGAACTACCTGTGGTTGGTTCTGTTAGATGGCATTTGCAGTAGTGTGCTCCAAGTTTTGGTGCACCGAGCATTGGCATTGCATGCAGGTTGGGTACGTGAAGTCTTAAAGATTAGAGTTGGAATTTGGGATATGCTGCTGCTTTTGCGGCAGTGGAGGATTAGGAAGGCGAGAAAATGTTACCAGCAAAGTTCCGTGGATTCGCATCACGCGTGGGGCGTCTTGCATCTCGCGCTTTTGCTTGGCATAAGATCAGCGAGTGTGACGGCGCGCTCAACGCTACCTCAAGCGCTACCGTATCTAGCGCAACCTCTAACTGTGCTGCTTCTAACTCTTCTGCTTCTAACTCTGTCTTTAACTTCGCCGACTCTGACTCTGACTCTAACTCTTCTGAATCTTCTTCTAACTCTACTTCTTCCAACACCGCAGTAACTTCCGTCAGCGCACGCACTTCCCGCACTGCACGCCCATCCCACACTCTTCGCCGCGCGCTTTTCGCAATGCTCGTAGCCGCCGCCACCATAGTAACCATGCTCATAGTTCCGCCGGTCAAGCAGGCTAATGCGGCAAGTGTTTGGTGGGATTACGCAGGTAACGGTTATATTGCTGCTACAACTGAAGATAGTAGAGGTAGGAAAGATGAACCGCATACTTATGATGCTTCTGATGCATTTAGAGATATGAGGATTGAAGATCCTGTTGTTGAAAAAGAAAATGGAAGAACGAAAGTAACTTATAAAATAATTTTCAACAGGAATGCTATGTTTGCTAGGCAGCTTGATTCAGGTGAGATGCAGCCTAAAGGAAATAAACCTAAAGACGGCGCTGCTTATCTTGGTAAACCTACTTTGTCAGTGTTTTTGCCTAAAGGTCTAGATAAAAGTACAATACTTGTAAAACGTTATTGGGAAGGTTCAAGCGGTAAAATTCAGATAGGTGATACTTCTGCACAACTTGTTCGCGAAGATCAAACTGATATGCGTATTGGAACTTTGAAAAAATTTGGCGGGTCGTGGACAGCTTGGACGTATACTAAAGATCCTAGTGATTCTAAGCAGTTTAAAGGTTTCAACGATAGTTGGAATGATAATCTTGGAGCTTCTAGTGGAGACAATGGTGTTGGTGGCGGCCTTCCAAATCCTTACAAATACTCTCGATTGGAGGGTAGTCCTGAAAATTGTCAATATGGCATGTGCGAAATATATAAGTGGAATAATAAAGATCTTTTTGAAACGTTATTTGCAAGTCTTGAATGGGATACTGGTGATAAGCGCTTTACGTGGATTGTAAGTGCCTACTTAGCAGATGGATACACTGAAAAAGATGTGTATACCAGGATGCCTGTTGCTGCTGGCTTTAGGAGTAGCTGGCGTAGAAATAAGTATGCGGTTTTTGGTCCATTTGATACTGATGGTGACGGCATACCTGATTATGTAGAACACTTGCATAACATGAACCCTAAAGGTGTGGATGACATTGAATATCCGCAGTATAAGGATTCTATTTTGAAGGATTATGGTAAGGATAACGTTCCACTTACTACTTATGGCCGTCCAGTAACAGTAAAGCCTATTATTAAAACAGGTAAATGGGAGGGTGACAGTTCTAAAGGTAAATTCGTGTATGATGGAGGAACTTCCTCTGCTTTACCTGACGATATTGGTATAAAATACTCACTTGTAAGCAAGTCTGATAATAGTATTCAAACAGTAAATTCTCCTAACAATATGCCTGAAGGATCTGTTTATATTAATCCTAAGTCAGGATACATAACATATAATCCGCGTAAGACTGATAAATATAAGACTTTTACTTTTGGTACAAAGATTACGTATCCTAATCCTGAATTGTACAATTGCAACAATTCTAAGACTCTTGAATACACTCACGATATGAAGGTTAAGGTTATACCTCAGTCGTGGATATACAACCCTGTTTACACTCCAGTTGATTTGACAGAAAAAACTGGTGAAAATCAGAGAGATGTTATACCGATTGTTTACACTGCTAAACCACGAAGCGTTAAGGATTCAAGCAAGAAGCATGCGGATAGTATTCAGGATGGTGATCTTCCTAAAGATGCTACTTTTGAGTTGAAGCAGTACACAAAACAGTCTGGTAGGAACGCTCTAAAGAGTGATCCTCTGCTTGATTGGTCGCGCATAGAAAATCAAGATAAAAATAATGGAAAAGTCCGTTTTTATTCAAACAAATGGAGGGAGCCTGTCGGGAAGTACCGTACTCCTGTAGTAGTTCATTATGCGGATGGTTCTAGTTCTACTGATGACGATGCAGCTAATGTTGACGCAAGAGGAGATTTTAGCAAGAGCGTAGTGTATGCTTCGGTTAATCTTAAGCGTCCAAATCCTAATGATTCTGAGCTGAAGCTGAATATTCATAAGGGTTACGGCCGTAATAATTTAGGAGATAATGGCTCTGTAACTATTGATGTTAACGATCCGCTTAAACCAAGTATTTGGATTGATTCGTGGGCTCAGTATCAAATTGGTCAAATATCGTTGAAGTCACTTTGTTGGAAGGAAACAAAGGAAGGTAATAGTGTCAAGAAGGAGAACTATACCTTTAGCGACCTGTCTAAAACGAATAACGATAATACTATTAACGGTTTGACTTTTAAGCAGACTGAAAAATGGCCTCACGCTAGTGATAAGGAACAGGAAACTTGCTTTGCTAACGGAACGTGCAGTGGCAAAAAGTTGTTTGATAAGGACGCTTTTACTATTGAACGTTCGCGTGGTGAGATTTCTGGCACGCCTAAGAAGGGCGGTAAGTACGTTTGCCGCGTGTTTGCTTTGAGAGATGGAAGCCAGGCAAAAACTGATTTTGATAAGGCTGTAGAAACAAAAAACTATAACGTCTCTTTGCCTACTAATAGCCAAAAATACGACTGGCAGTCTAAAACAGTAAACTTTGTTGTTCATTCACTGGCTCACAAATATAACCCTCAATACATAAAGGTGAATGTGAAGGTTGGTCATAAGGGAGGAGTTACCTCGGCTGCTCCAGTAAGCCAGAGTGGTTCTAATGGCGTGAAAGGTGACGATAAGAGTCAAAATGATCTTGTACCGAATGGTACAAGGTTGCCAAAAGGCACATGGTTTGAGTTAAAGAAGTATAAAGATTCTAAGACAGTTCTTTCATGGTCTAAGTTTGAGGGTAAGCAAAGTAACAAGAAATCAGGTAAGGATGAGCCTGACGATACTTCTTCTGAAGAGAAGTATGGTAAAGTTACTTTTGTGCCACCGAATGGTACCTTGGTCGGAGAGTATAGTACTCCTGTAATTGTGCACTATCCAGATGGTTCCACTTCTGAAGATCCTGACTCTGGTAACCTTGGCAAGCCTGTGTATGCACCTGTGTCTGTGACCGATCAAGATATTCAAGACGATGATTTAAAGCTTAGGGTTTATTCACAATATGGCGGAAGACAAATTGGGGACAATGATCGAACTGGTATTCGTTTCCGCCCAGGTGAAGTGTTAGGCGATGATAATGGCAACACTAAGCCAATGTTCTTTGATTCGTGGTCAAGTGCTAAGCCAGGAAAAATTTATCAGCGCATGCTTTGCTATAAGTTAGGCGCAGATAATAAGCGATCAGATTACACGATTGATGGTGTTAATGGTTTAACACTTGCTGGTCGAGAAGGCAATACTTTAGACGGTAAGTTTACTAGTAAGCCTTCTCAATGGACGAGAGCTAATAATGAGCAGAGGAATGAGTGTAAAGCCGATGGTAGCAAATGCAACCATAACCTTTACTTATATGGTGATGAGTATGATACCACAGAGCGCACTTGGGGTTGGTTGCGTGGCAAGGTAAACAATAATGGCGACTATGTGTGCACTGTGTACGCTATTAAAGACCTTGAAAATAAAGATGGTAAGCATGGTAATTTGCAAACTAAGTTTGATACAGAGCTAAAGAAGTTTGTAGAGAACCCTGGTGACAAAAAGTTTGAAGATGTTATCAGTAAGTCAGTTTTAAAGGATCAGAAGGGCAGTAAAAACAATCCTATTGATGCCACTCAAAGGCACGTTGACTGGGATTCGGTAACCTTCCCAATTCATGTGCATAGAGATGCTCACTACTACAACCCTCAATATACCACCCTTACAATGGAGGCCGGCACCAAACAAGACACTGCTTTGCCTCAAAGCAAGAAGACGGCTAATGGTGCGGATAAGTTGCAAGACGATGTGCGCGAAGGTGATCTGCCGGACGGAACTTGGTTTGAACTAAAGGGTTCTTTAAGTTACGCATTCTTTGAGGATGATCAAGACAATAAAGCTGACTCTAGTGATTCAGCTAAGAATCCTACGGGCAAGTTTGGCAAGGTTACGTTCCGACCGCACAGGTGGTTCCCTGCTGCTCCTGACAAAACGCAGGTTATAGTTCATTATCCGGACGGTTCTAAATCAACAGATTCAGATTCCGGAAACAACGGCAAGCCTATTTATGCGAGTGTGAATGTTACTCGATCGCATGATGAGACTCCTGGTAATTTGCACTTGAATGTTGGTGATAAAGAAGGCAGCGGCGATTGGTCTGATACTACAATCAGACTCACTAAGGGCGAGGAGCTAAAGACTTCTACGAAGACGACTCGTTGGCTTGATTCTTGGTCCGTGTATAAGCCTGGAAAAATCAATTTGCGCACAATCTGCTATAAGATCAATTCAGACGGCACTCAGTCTCACTACCAGTCGGGCGGTATTGCTGGCATTACGATGCAGAACCCTAAAATTTGGAATCATACTGAGGATGCACCAGCTCAGAAAGCTTGCGAGAAGGATAGGAGCAAGTGCCACCCTGATACGCAGCTGTATGATGATTACATTACAAATGGTGACTCACGCGACACAACTGAGCGTACGCGTGGATGGATTAAAGGCACAGCTAATGAGACTGGTGACTACGAGTGCGTAGTGTATGCAATTAAGGCAACTCAGTTTACTAAAGATAACTATTTGCTTAATAGCTTCGATAAAGCTGTAGCAAAACTCAACAAAGATGCAAGTAAGAATAACACTGATCCGTTGAAAGACTTCAAGTGGAAGCTTGATGGTGATAACGGCAAGAAAGACGCGGTTGAAGGCGTTGACTATGCGAAGCGCCCAATACCAATCCAAATTCACACGCAAGCTCACAACTACAATCCAGTGTACGATAAAGTGACTGTGCAAGCTGGTAAGCAAATGCAGTCTGGTTTGCCAAAGAACAAGAAGCCAACTGGCGATCATGTAAATAAGGGCTCGCTTGCGTATAAGGCGATTGCTGATGGTGAAGCGTTCCCAGATGGCACTTGGTTTGAGCTGAAGAAGGAAGCGTCATCGCCTGCAACATACGATAACGCATACGATTGGTCATTCTGGAAGAAGGGTCTGAAAGGTCAGAACGATAGTAATGCGCCTAATGATCAGACTAATCCACTCAATCACAAGGGTAAAGATAGTAGTTTAGGCTCAGGCTCTAAGTATGGCAACGTTACATTCCATCCGGACGTAACGATTTCGCCTAAAGACTACTACCAAACGCATGTGATTGTGCACTATCCGGACGGTTCAAATTCGGACGATCCTGATGCTGGAAATAACCAATTTAAGGCTTCAGCGAGTGCAACCAGTACCATGAATCCGGTGTTTGCAAAAGTGCAGGTGACTGATTTAGGCTATAGGGGTACTGATCTGCGAATGACTTTAACTAAATCTAAAGATACGGACAGTTCGCTAGATAGTAGAAGCGCTCTTACAGTTATGAAGGGCATTGGGCTTCTTAAAAACCCGTTTGTGCAAGCGTGGAGTGTAAAAGATAAAGGCAAGATTAATCTGCGTATGATGTGCACTAAGGATAGTGAGGATAAGTGGAGCCGCGGGCTTGAAGATACTCTGAACATGCACTTGGGCAATAATTACGGCGAAAACACTCCTGAATGGAATTTTGCTACCGAAGAGCAGCAGAAAAATTGTAGAGAAAACGGAATCTGCTATGCTGAGCATGTGCTTTACGGCTTGATGAATACGGATAATGCTCAGGCTGGAAGCGTAGAAAGTGCTGTTGCGCGCAGAGAAGAAGAAATCGAGGGCGATCCAAAAGAGACTGGAACGTATTCTTGCTCTGTTTTTGCGCTGAAAGATAAGGCGCTTACTGCTTTCAATCAAGTTGTGGGCAATGCTTCTTACACGTCAACTGATATGTGGAATGTAAATCTTAGTGCTACAGATAGCTCGTTAGTGAAATCTAAGGACTGGGATCGCATATCGTTCAAAGTTAACGTGGTTAACAAATTCGCGCTGCCAAAGACCGGCGGCGAGGGGATGAGCATGGCGCTGCTGGTGGTGGCGATGATTGCTATGTGCGTTATGTGCGGTGCGTTCTTCGTTGATCAGACGAAGTGGGGTCATGCGATGCTCGCTGGCGCGGCGGCTAGTGCGTCTGGTGTTGTTGCTGGAGTTGCTGGCGCGGCGGCTGGCATAATGCGCGGCTTGCGATCCACTACTCAAAACAGTAAAATTTCCGAAGTTTGGCGCGGTTTAGTCAAAAAAGTTAAGAATATTAGGCGATTTGACGAATATTGCGCGCCTGTAAAAGATTTTGTCTGCAAAGTCACCGGATGGTTGCGCGCCGCATTTAGGCGCGTCGGAAGGTGGGCTACCGAAAGGTGGCGATGCTGATGAAAAAATTTGCACGCAAACCTGCGCGCCGGCTGGTCCAAATACGCAACTGGCTTGCAAGCTTGCAGTGCGATTCGCGCTAAAACTTGTTGCGCACCAAAAGCGCCCGCGAAACGTGGCTTCACGAAAGTGGCTTCACAAAACGTGGCTTGCTAAGCGCAACACAAAATTAAAAACAATCGTATTTTCCTCAAAACCTGCCCAAAAGGGCACTAAACAAAGGAGAAGAAAGTGAATAAATTCACTAAACAATGCGTGGCCGCGGTGGCCTCGCTCGCAATGGCTGGCACGCTGTGCGTCGCCGGCGCCGTGGTGGCTGGCAGCTCCGCTTGGGCGACCCCAAGTGTTGTAGGTGGTGATGACACCACGTTAGCTAAAGGTCAAATTGGCGTAGCTGTTGATTCCGGTACTGCTAATTACAAAACAGCTCCATGGAATACTGGTGCTCCAACGTCCGGCTCCATCACCATCTACAAGTGGAAGAATGAAACCGATAAGACTGGCAATCAGAAGAAGGCAACTCCTGTTGCCGGCGCTGGCTTTACCCTCAAGAAGATTAAGTCAATTGGCGGTACTGAGCTTAAATTGAACGAATACACTTCTTGGTCAACAATCACTAAGAATGTTGAGAAGCTCAACGCAGGTGCAATCAGCACCACCGATGAAACCGGTAAGGTTAAGGTCGCGTATGATGATACTTTCACACTCGGCGAAGGCAAAACAAACAAGAACGGTGTTGTGCAGTTCAAGGATCTTCCGCTCGGCTTGTACCAGGTTCAGGAAACCACTGTTCCTAGCGGTTACTCTGCTGCGGATGGCGGCAAGGCATTCTACATGACTTTGCCAGCGATCGAGAAAGTGACAACTAACAATGTCGGTGCAGTCAAGACCGAGACCAAGTACAACTACGCTCCATTCGTTGACCCTAAGAACACTGACCAGTCTGGTAGTGTGACTAAGACGCAGAACCTTACTCATACGGTTGGTGCTGGCGATACGATTGAGTACACCATCAAGGCAAAGCTTGATAAGTCAAAGGCCGCTAAAAATTCCCCAGATTTTAAGGAAGATGATTTCCAGGGTTACACCATCTTCGATCTTGCGCCAAGTGAATACTTTGATAAGTATGACAGTTCTGTAGTTGCGGAAGTTAAGGTCGGCGAGACTGACTTGAAGGCTACGCAAGACAAAACTTATTACACTGTTGGCGCTGCTGAAGATGTAGCTGCTCCTGCTGACAAGTCTGATGTTGCTCGTAAGAAGATCAAAATCGAGTTCACTGCCGATGGCCGCGCAAAGCTTGCTGAGGAAGTAAACAAAGACGCCAACGTCGGTAAGGCTGTGTATGTGACTGTTCGTTTTAAGTTCACGCTTAAAGACTCTGCAACGCTTAAGACTGACAAGGTTACAAACAAGGCTAGCGTAATTCCTTCTCACGTGCCTGGAACAAATGTTCCAGAGATTCCTGCTGATACTCCGCCAAGCACCGATTTTGCTACGTTCAAGATTAAGAAGGTTTCGTCTAAGGATCAGACTGCCTTGGGTGGCGCAAAGTTTAGGTTGTTTGCGGTTCAGGCCGACGCTACAGCTTGCACCAATGCGATTAAAGCAGGTACAACTGGCGAAGATCTTGACAAAGTCTGCAAGAATAAGTCTTCCGTTGGCTTTGGTGAGAAAACTACTGCTACTGAAACAAAGGAAAACGTTAGCACTCTTGGTGAAACCGAAGCTTACTCCGTTAAGCGCGGTACAGCATTCTACGTTGTGGAAACCGAGGCGCCAGCAGGTTACATTCGTAACCCTGATGTTCATTCTGTAACAGTTGAAGCAGCTAAGACAGAATATACTCTCCCTGTAGAGAACGTTCCTGGCCCTGGTCTTGAAGGCGGCAAGAGCTGGCTGTTCAACCTTCCAAAGACCGGTGCTGCTGGCGTGATTATTTTCGCGTTGGCTGGCGTGTGCTTGGTGTGCTTCGGCATCTTCGTGTTCATGCGTAACCGCAAGAAGGATGAAGAGCAGCAGGCTGCCTGATTCTGCGCGATTCTTAAGGAATTGCAATCCGCTGGGCGGTTGGGTTTAGGCTTTTGAGCGTGTTGCGCGGAGGAACTTTAATCGCCTGGCTATAATTAAATACTCAGCAGGCTGCGCTGTGTTCGCGCTTTGCGCGAGCATCCCTCTTCTTCGCACAGCGCAGTCTGCTGTCTTATCTTTCTTTTTTGAAAACATTGCTTTGGCTGCAAACGCTGTAAATTTCGGCTGCGCTTGTTTCTGTATCTTTGCAGTTGTGCTCTGCTAACGGTGTTTCTGAAGCTTTGCAGTAATGCTTTGCTAACGGCTTAAGTACACAAACGCGGGGAAGGGTGCGCGTGTTTGTGGACTTGCACCCAGCCTAAGTACACAAACACGGGGGATTTTCCGGCAAATGTTCCATAAATTGGCTGATGTGACTACAAACGCCAGAAAATCTCCGGCAAATGTCCCACAAACCAGCCAATCCAGCTACAAACGCCAGAGAATCTCCTGCAAATGTTCCTGAAGCTTCGCAGTTGTGCTTCTGCAAACGGCGATTACTTGTTGCTTAGTGAACTTTAACATTAATGCTCTGCAGGTGGGAGATAGGAATTGCTTGTCGAGCAAATATTCGTGTGGTAGAGATTTGAGATTTTTCGCACTGAGCGCGGCGAACGTCAGATCCGCAGGCTGCTGATTCGCCAAGCGAAGAAGAAAAATCGAAAAATCTCTGCGATAAAACGAGGTTATTAATGGTTAGCACGCAGAGTTTGGGGGATTTCTCTACGAGCACTAAAAGAGGACTGAGAAGCTACATTCTTTAAAGAAAGGCGAACACAATAAACGCCTTTAACAGCCAGAGCGCCCGAAGGACGGGACGTGCGAGGAGAGAAATCCCCCAAAACTCGCGCCACACAAACAAAATTACGTACATAAACTTAGAAACGGAGGAAGCGTGAAATTAAACAGCGCTGTTGCAAAAGTATATGCTTTCCTCAACAAAATCTCCCAAAATAAGCTTTTCAAAAATCAAACTAACCAAACTAACGCAACTTCACTGACCGCAACTAACCAAACTAACCAAACCGAATCACCCGCAACCCAACCACCCGCACCCGAATCAACCCAACCACCCCAAGCTTCCGCCTCAAAACCCCACGCTGCTCACAAGTCTAAGCAAAAATCTAAGCTTCGCCGCATTATTGAGCCTATTGCGTTTGTGCTTGCGGGATTGTTGTGTTTTGCGTATCCGGTGTGTTCTACGCTTTGGAATAATCGCGTTTCTAAGGAAATTTCTTCCGCGTACGATAAGTATAATCACGATCAGGCTGGGGATGTGCGTCGTGCTCATTTGCGTGCGGCTCGCCGCTATAATGCGCGTCATAAGGCGATTATTAGCTCCGATCCGTACGATGGTACCACGGATTACATGAATAAGCCGGAGTATAAGGAGTATGCGAAGCAGCTTGATGAGCCTATGGGCATTATGGGTATTGTGAAGATTCCGAAGATTGGTGTGAAGCTGCCGATTTACCATGGTAGTTCGCAGGAGGTTTTGGCGCATGGTGCGGGCCACTTGTATGGCACGGATTTGCCGGTGGGCGGTAAGAATCGTCACGCGGTGGTGACGGCGCATACGGGTTTGCCGGATGCCACGATGTTCGACGATTTGGTGAATTTGAAGAAGGGCGACTATTTTTACTTTGATGTGCAGGGGGAGACGCTGCGATACAAGGTGTTTCGTATTAGTGTGGTTGATCCGCACGATATTAGTTTGCTGCAGCGTGAGAAGGGGCGTGACCTTGCGACGCTGCTTACGTGTACCCCGTATGGCGTTAACTCGCATAGGTTGCTGGTGACTGGATACCGCGTGCTGCCGGATCCGGTGAAGGCGCCGGAGGATCGTGTGCAGTGGCCGCTTTGGATGACGCTGTTTGTGCTCGCTATGATTCTGACGTTTGCAGTGTTGGCGACGATGGTTGCGACTTTGTGGCGTAAGAAGCGCGATGAGATTTATGTGCGCGGACGGCATTTGCTGGCGGTGTCGCGCAGTGTGCTGAGTAAGTTGCGGCGCGGGTGATTCTCTCCAAATGTGAGATGATTTTCCCGCGTTTGGAGGGTTTTTGTGGGTGTTATGCTTCAAATGCTAGGTAACGCTCTCACGGTGTAAATTTTTTCGTCGTTTGTGTCTTCATCGGGCGGCTGAAAAATTTACGGTTTAACTTGCGAGGTGTGCCAACATTAGTTGGTAAATCAACAATATTTTTTTAAAAAATATTGCCACAATGCAAGGTTTTTGAAAAATTTTGTAAATTATATGTTAACTACAATTTTTTTTTGCATGTTATTTGTGGAAAAGTGTTTGCGAGAGAATGGCGTAATTTAGCCATTTCTCTATCCGAGATATAAATTTTTCAAATTTTATTTGCGAAATTAACAAGTTAAAAAAATTTTTTCTCTTTAAACAAGTGCTAGAGTATATGGAAAATATTTTGTTGCACTTGCAAAAATGCGCCATTTCTTGCTGTTTGCATAGGGGGGGGGGTATGCCTCTTGTGCGATATTTAGCGGAAATGATTCAAGCCAGCGTAACAAAAATATTTACACCCGCATGAAAAATTTTGACAGCCAGTATGAAAGATTTTGGCAGCTGGCATGAGTTTGTGATAGCTCGAACCGAAATTTTTCCTGTATAAAAACCACCATTTTGAAGGAGAGTATGTTTATGAAGTTCAAACGAACGTCATATCTGACTCGTTTAGCAGCATTAGGCGTAGCTGCGGTGACGCTTATGGTACCGCTTGCTGGATCAACTGCGGCTTATGCGGAAAATGTTAAAGACAATAGTGCTGAGAAAAATAATCTCACGCAAGTTGTAAACCAAAAAAATAAGAAGAATAAAACTACTAAATATCTTGATCCTAAGATTGTTGGCAGAATAGTTAATAATCCATTTAATAGGACTGGTTCTTCTAATAAGCCTGTAACTGTTATTGTTACTTTGAAGAAACAGCCAAAACTTCCTTCGAAACAATCTGAAAGTAGTAATAAAGCTGGCCAGAATCGTCTTATTGTAAAATGGTCTTCAAAATATGGCATGACAGTCCGCCGCCAATTTGGTTACCTTATGAATGGTTTTGAGGCAACGCTTCCAGCTAACAAAGTTGCGGCTTTACGTCATGAACATGAGGTAGCTTCTGTTGCGCAAGAACGTTTGTATTACCCTCTTGAAAATTATGCTCGCGGTTTGCAGGGTGTGAATGAAGAATTTAAGAAACGTGGACTTGATGGAACTGGAATGCTTGTGGCTATTATTGATACGGGCATAGATCCAAGTCACCATGATATGAAACTTGATTTCAAAGCTGAAAAAGCTCGTAAGATTAAGGAGACATTCCCGTCTAGAGGTGTAAAGTTCACTAATAAAGTTCCTGCTGGCTTCAACTATGCTGATGAAGACTACACTATTACAGATAGTGGTGCAGAGCAGCATGGCATGCACGTAGCTGGTATTGTGGCAGCTAACGGCGATGATGATAATAAGCCAGCTGATAAAAATGGTCATATCAACGGCATTGCTCCAAACGCTCAGCTTCTCGCTATGAAAGTGTTTTCGAATAAGCCAGGAGCACACGGAGCTCGTGATGCTGATATAGTTGCTGCAATCGAGGATTCTGTAAAGCTCGGTGCAGACGTTATTAACATGTCTCTTGGCTCAGATAACGGTTTCAGTGGAACTTCTAATGCTACATCTCTCGCTTTAAAGAAGGCTCGTGAAGCTGGTGTGCTTCCAGTTGTTTCTGCAGGAAACTCCGGTTTGAGTTTCTCTACATCTGGAGGAACTGATGATGCGTTAGGAAAGTGGGATGATGCAACTCTTGGTTCGCCATCTTCTTATCCTTCTGCTTTTAGCGTTGCTTCTGTAGAAAATTCTTATATTATTCAAACCGCTGGTTCATATAAAGATAAAGCTGGTAAGGCAACTGAGATTCCTTACTCTATAGCCTCAGGTAAAGCTGATGGTAAAGAACATGAGATTGTGAACATCGGTCTTGGACAAAAAAGTGACGTTGAGAATTTGAATCTTAACGGAAAGTACGCTTTAGTTGAGCGTGGCAAAATAGCATTTACTGAAAAATTCCAGAATGCTATTGATAAGGGTGCTGATGGTGTAATTGTTTATAACAAAGATGGTGATTCAGCACAGTTCCTTGGCATGGCTGGAGTTGATAAGTTCACATGCTTTGGAGCATCAATTCGTCGTGAAGATGCTTTGAAGATTGTTGCTGCACTCAAGGCTAATGCAAGTGGTACAGTTAAGGTTTCCTTCTCTGATAAGACAATGGGCATTCCAAATCCTGATAAGTTGCATCCTTCTAGCTTTACTTCTTGGGGCCCAACTCCAGAACTTGATTTTAAGCCTCATATCGCTGGCATCGGCGGTAACGTGTGGTCCACTCAGAACAACAACAAGTACACTAATATGTCTGGTACTTCTATGGCTGCTCCAAACGTTTCCGGTATTTCAGCTTTGGTGATGGAAAGCTATAAGAAGCGCTTCCCTAAGCTTTCTCCAAAAGATCGTGCTACTCGTGTTGAACAAGCCTTGATGAATACGGCTGAGATTCTCAATAATTCAAGCAATGTGCCATTCGCGCCTCGTCAAATCGGTGCTGGCTTAGCTCATGTCGATAATGCCGTTGCTACTAACGTGATTGCAACAGTTGATGGCAATTCGTATGTGGCTTTACGTCAGGTTAATGGAGATCGTAAGTTCACTGTTAAATTGCACAATTATGGAGATAAGGCTGTAACTTATGAAGTTCCTAAACAAAATGTTGTTAATGAATCTAATAATGCTGGTGAAAAAACTACTACTTCTATTAGCTCAGAAACATTAGCTTCTTCGACTGATAAAGTTACAGTAGATCCTAAGTCAGAAAAAGAAGTAGAGTTTACATTAACTCCAGACGTGACTCGCGATCATTACGTTGAAGGTTGGGCGCGTTTCGCTTCAAAAACTGACGGGGAACCAAATTTGGCTGTTCCATATCTTGGTTTTGTTGGTGATTGGGATAAGGAGCCAATTCTTGTAAAGCCTGGTGAAGAGTATCTTAACAATACAATTGATATGACTACTTCGCTTATTGCAGAAAGTTATTTTGGTGATGTGCAAGTTAATGATGAAGCTCCTGGTCATTTAGAATTTTCGCCAAATGGTGATGAGTTATTCGATAAGATACGACCATCATTAGCATTATTCCGTAATGCAAGTTTAATACAGTATTCTGTTTTGGATAATTCTGGTAAGACTGTTGCAGAAGTAGGAGAGGAACATGACGTTTCGCGTTCTAATTTCTCAGAATTATTAAGTGATCCAAGAGCATTAAATAGTTCTATTGCTTTTGATGGAACTATTTATGATAAGACATCTACTGATATTGCGCATTGGAATAAGAAACTTCCTGATGGCAAATATATTTATCGAGTAAAAGCTTGCTTGACTAAGGGTATGTGCCAGACGACTGATATGCATTTTAACCTTGATACTAAAGCTCCAACCGTTACAATTAGCGAACCTGACAACGATGGTACAATCACCATTACAGCTCATGATGAGTTAAGTGAAACGTTGAGTGATCCAGGGGTAAAAGTTAATGGTAACAGTGATTATGTCAAGGTTAATGAGAATGATTGCAGTGAAACTCATGACGCAAATGGCTATACTCGCACTTGCAAAGTTAATGTAGGTAAGAATGCTTATTACGTCAATGTCAGTTTGCATGATGGCGGTTTCAATGAAACCAATACATCCAAAGTGTTTAAGGAATTTGCTAATAAAAAGATTCTCATAAATAATAAGGTTAATCTTAATAATATTGGCATTAAGGATGTCACTACTAAAAAAGATAACGGTGTGAATAAATACAGCATCGAAATCTCTGGACGTGTTGCTGATGGCTGCAAGGATGTGAAAGCTTATGCTCAATCAGGAACTGAAGCAGAAAAAGAATTAACTGTTAAGACAGATAATTCTGAATTTAGCTTTACTGCTCCTATTAAACAAGGTGCTAACAAAATAACAGTTAAGGCAAAAGATTCTGATGGTAAAGAAGTAGTTGAAACTCTTGCAACTAATTTTGACGAAAAGGCACCAACAATTAAACTAACTAATGCAGATAGTAATGGGAATGTAACAATTGACCAAACTGGTGCAGTAGAAGTTAAAGGTGAAGTTAAGGACGATACTACTCCAAAGCAGAATCTCACGCTTACTGTCAAGTATAGTAAAGATGATGTTGTTAATGGTGAAATTCAGACTAAACAAGTGGAAGAGCCTGTAACTGTTGGTCCTGATGGCTCATTTACGGTAAAAGTTATTCCATCTGCTAATACATATTCACTTACTTTGGTTGCTAGTGATGGAGTTAACGCATCTACTCAGGATGTAGGCTTTGCTAATCGCGTTATGCCACAAAGACAAAGCCAAAAGCTTTATAATATTTCACTGAGTAATGCTAACAGCTTAGGATCATATAACTGGAATGTTCCTGATGGTACTTCGCTCGATTCATTTACCGCAAACGGCAAAGTAAGTAACAAAGCTACAGAAATACTATTTACAAAAGCTAATCGAGTTAAATATGATGGCTCGGGATATGAGGATTTTGATCCTATAGCTGCAACAATCACTAAGTCCACTAATGCAAATGCTGATTCTACATTCACGGTAACTCTGCCAATGCATCCTGGAATAAATGACTTTAGGATGATTGTCAAAGAGACGGATGATGTGGTATTAGATACTCCGGTTGCTTTCTATTTCGACAGACAGGCTCCAGAAGTAATGTTTAGTACTCCAAAGTTGTATGGCGACAGAATATTCACTAATAAAGACACTGTGAAATTCAAGGGTGTTATTAGTGATGATTTTGCTGGCTATACTCTTAAGATTAATAATCTTATTGCTTCAGACAACTTCAGTACTGATTCTAAAGGCAAAGAAACTAATGCTCAGAGCTTCGATAGAGATGTTGAAGTTAAAAATGGAGAGTTTGTGTTAATTCAAGCCATTGATCAGATGTCTAGCGCACTGTATGGTCGTGTTCCTGTTGTTGTTGATAAGAATGCTCCTTCTGTGACACTTGGAATAAAGGACAATGATCGTGTTGAAGCAAATAGTAAGATTTCTGTAACAGCTAAAGATGATCATTTGAAGTTATTGCAAGTGATGATTGATGGTAAAGAAGTAAATCATGCAAGTAATAATCTTAAAGAAACGGATATTAAGCTGAGTAAGAACAATCCTTACGATGCTACTTTTGCCGATCTGAAAGATCTGAAGAAACAGCTGAAGGTAGATGTCGATTTCAATTCACTTTCTGCCGGAAAGCACTTAATTAAAGTTGAAGCTGTTGATTATGCTGGTAACGTTGCAACGAAGAATACTTCCGCAGAATTCTTCGTTGAAAAGAAGTCAAATGATGGTCATGAGAATGATCATGGTTCCTCTTCTGTAACTGTCAATCCTCCTTCCGCTTCAATTCCAGCCCCTAGGTCTCCTGAGTCTACTGCAAAGCTAGATCAGTCGCTTAAGGGAATCCTTGTTGCTGGTGAACATATGAATGATGTTGTTCGCGCTGGTAAGAGCAATCCTGTGAAGTTGTATTTCTCTGGCATTGATCATGCTAAGGGCGATGCAAAGTCTGGCTCTAAGTCTCACAAGACTAAAGTCTCTTCAACTACGAGCAAGTTCATAAAGGAACTTCAGGAAAACAAGGTTTCTTACGCTTATGCTTACATGTATTCTTCGCCTGTGTTATTGCATGGTGAAGATGGATCTAAGTATGTGAAAGTAACTTTGGATAAGAATGGTCAACCTCAGTTTAATATTGTGATTCCAGCTGGCTACTTCGGTAAGCATACGATTGTTTTGCTTAACGATAAGGGCGAGCAGGTTGCTTGGGCTAACGTGTGGGTTATTCCTGAAAATGCTACAGCGTTCGATGAAACAGTTGCAGAGATTAACCTGAAGTATTCAGAGCTTCATTCTGGTACTGGATTTGGTAACGGACTTGGTACTAGATTCGGTAACGGATTAGGTACCGGTTCTGGATTCGGTACGTTTACTGGTATTACTTATGTTGGTACAGACGGAAATGCATCCGCTGCATCCGGCGATGCTGCTGCCAATGGCAACGCTGCTGAAAAGCAGAAGTCTGCTGAAAAGGAGAAGTCTGCCGCTAAGGCTGCCGCCAAGAAGATGACTTCTGATTTGGCGATGACTGGTAGCAGTGTGATTGGCATGGTTGTGACGTTTATGGTGCTGCTTGCAAGTGGTGTTGTAACGTTTAAAACTCGCAGCCGTCATATGCACGCAAGCAAGTAAGTAAACGCAAGTAAGTAAACAAAAATAAATAAATAAGTAAACAAAAGTAAATAACATAAACAAACAAAAGAGCACTTTTCATCTTCTAGTAAGGTGGGGTGCTCTTTTTGTATGTAATATATTTTGGGGAATAACCCATATTTTGTTGTATGCAATATATTGCGAATATTCTAACAAATCCATAAATTTAAGGCTAAAATAACATAATTTTAGATATTTTCCGTAAAATCTTTTAAATTTTAAGTGGGTGTTGCAAAATGCCTAGGGGGGGGGGGTATAGTTGCAAAAGCTATTGTTGCAATTTACAAGAGGGACTCGGCAGATTGCAATTCGTGTTACAGCCTAGTGACTGCATGAATTTGATGGCTGGCGCTTAATTTGATGCGAATATTTCATATAAGTTAGCTTATGCCTGTGCCGTACTTATTGCGTAAATTGTTGTGCGAGTTTTAAGAGTCATTAAGATTAGAAGGAGATACTGCGAATGTCTATGCAACAACGCAAGCGCGATTTTCGTAAGTGCACGCGACGTGCTCTTTTTGCGTTTTTCGTTGCCTCTGCAACTGTTCTTGCAACCTTCGCGATTGCTCCTATTGCGCCGTCGAACGCATCTTCCGAAATTTCAAATAAAATTTCAACTAAAACAGAGAATAAGGCTGAGACTGAGGTCGGCAAAAAGTCTAATTCAAATACTTTAACAAATCCTGCGCCTGCGTCTGAGCTTAAGGCTGCTGATACTAATACTGCGTCTATTAAACCTGAGCCTACTAAACCTTCTTCTGCAGCGGTTGCTAATGACAGTCAAAACGCGAATAAAGCCAACGCAAATAATGTCAACGTAAATAAAGCCGATAACAAAAAAGCTGCTAATAAAACAACCGACACTAACAGCGGATCCTCCACAGATCGCAGCGCACCCGACGGCACTAATAACAGCGCCGAATATTATAATCCTCAGTATCAAAGTACTCCGAATATTGTTGCTGGAAATCTCTCTACAAGTGGAAGTAAGAATTCTGGTACTCCTAAGAGTAAGCCGATTCGCGGCAATAAGAAAATTAAGCGTGGGCTTCTTCCTGCTGGCACGTGGTTTGAAATTAAGCAAGATGCAGCTGATAAAGAAGATGCTTCTAAGTGGGCTAATTTTGAAGGCGAACAGTGCGATAATTCTTCCGAATGCAAAAAAACAAAATCCATTCCTGATAGTGCTAATTCTTCAAAATATGGTGTTATAACTTTCCGACCAGATAGGTGGACTAAAGCAGGTCATTACAAAGTTCACGTAATTGTGCACTATCCGGATAACACTACTTCCGATGATACAAATGCTGGAAATAGTAAAGATGGTAAGTCTTCTCCAGTTTATGCGAATGTAGTTTTTACGCGATTTAATCCACAACCTGGCGATTTGAAGCTTTCAATAAGTAGCAATGATACGGAAGATTTTAAGTATTCGGATTCTGGTGATTCTGATTTGGTTTTGATGCTTGGTCAAAAGGTTGAAAAAACCACTTTTGATGCTTCTGCGTATCTTGGCATAGGCAAGATTAATCAGCGCATGATTTGCTATGAAAAGGATTCCGATGGCAAGCCTGTTGCTGGAAGTTACAAACTTGGCGAAATTAATGGGCTTACATTAGATAAAAAAGACGTAAAAGTTTGGGAGCACGCCAGTTATGAGCAGCAAAAGAAGTGCTTTGACAATCCTGACAGTGGCTGCAGTGTAAAAGATTTACTTTATGACGATTACGTGTACAACAAGTATGTTACAACACATCCGGATTTTAAGCCTAAGAGCGTAAACGAGCGTACAGTTGGCAAACTTACTGGCACTGTAGAAAAAACCGGTAATTTTGCGTGCAAAGTTTATGCTTTAAGGAACTCTGTTAAAAATGACGGTTCGCAAGACCAGCAAGATGAAGCTGTAGTAAATAAGTTTGATCAAATAGCTACAGCTAAGTCTAACAATATTGCTGATATTGATACCGAGCTAAGTAAAGATGCTTTATTTAATTCCAGTAAAGGTATTACTTGGGAAGCTAAGACTTTGAACATTACTGTTCGCAAAATGTCTTACTATTATCAGCCTAATTATGGTGACGGCATTAATACTCTTCCAGGTGAAGTTTCGACTTCTATTGTGCCTGTTAACAAGTGCGGCGTAGGGGATAAGTGCAATAGTAAGCTAGCGCGCACGTATGATCTTCCTGACGGAACGTGGTTTGAAATAAGGCAATATGATGGCGATTCTGATCACAAAGTTCCTGATTGGGCTTCATTTATTGACCATAAAAATAACAGCGATCAAAGTAACAAGCCTGATGATGCTAGTAAGGCTGGCAGAGATTTTTCTGCAGGCTCTGGCAAAAAATACGGAAAGATCACTGTAAAAATGAGCACTTGGATTAAAACAGGTGACTACTATGTGCCAGTTGTTGCGCATTTTCCTGACGGATCTTCTTCTGCTGATTCAGATTCCAGTAACGAAGGTAAGCCTATCTATTTGAAAGTCTCTGTCAACAATTCTCCATGGATTGCTAATGATGATTTAAAGCTGCGAGTTACAACTGAAAAAGCTTCAGCTGAAGGCAAATCGGGTTTGCAAAGTGACGATTATGGAGATGTGGATCCAGATCAGGGAATCACAATGATGCGCGGAATGCGATTTTTGAATCCGTATATTGATGCGTGGTCATTGCGTGACGTTGATAAGAAGATTTCTATAAAAGTTTTGTGCACTAAGCTGAATAAAGATGGCGAAGTGGATGATGGTGCAAAATGGTCTAGTAGCGTTAATGGCTTGAGTGCTCCTACGGAGAGCCAAATTCATAAATGGGATCATATTAAAACTGTTGCTGAGCTTAAAGATTGCGAGCGTAACTCAGCTTCGTGCGATGCAAAGCGCACTCTATTTAGGCGAGATGTTAAAGCGGATGGTTGGGATACGGATAATCCGTTCGATGCAGTCGAGCGCACGGATTCGATCATTGCAGGCGCGCCTAAAGAAACGGGCGATTATCAGTGCGTTGTGTATGCGTTGAAGCCGAATGCGCTTGCTGCTTATACAACTAAGGTGGCTAACGAAACTTCCGTGCAAAACGGCGATACTCTTCTTGATGACGAAGCTGAGCTAACAGAAGGCAAGGATTACACGCTAACCGCCTTCCCAATCCACATTGTTGAGCCTTTTAAACTTCCAAAAACAGGATTCGCAGGTTGGAATATTCTGCTCTGCGGTTTTGCAACTGTTTCAACGTGCTTAATGGTTCTTGCGTTTGCTCTCGACCAAACAAAGTGGGGGCGCGCATTTATGAAAAATTTTGTGTACCGAAATTCTGCTCGAAAGAGCGCTAACAAATAAGGAGAAAAAATGAATAATTTCACAAAACGATGCGTTGCTGCGTTTGCTTCGCTAGCAATGGCTGGAACTCTGTGCGCGGCGGGGGCTGTGACAGTGTCCAGCGTTGCGTGGGGTGAAGAAGATACTGCGACTGCTGGTATAACAGGTGTAGATAAGAACTCGCAGGCTGCTGTTTACAAGAATGCTCCGTGGGAGCTTGGTGACAACGACAAGGCTGCTAATTATTCCCTCACCATTTACAAGTGGCAAGACGAGGTTGACTCAACCACCAAAAAGCAGAAGAAGTCAACTCCTGTTGCCGGCGCTGAGTTCACTGTAAAAAAGGTGACGCAAATCGACAGTAAGGATATCGACTTAACTAAGTACGCAGATTGGGTTAAAGTCGCGAATAAAATCGACAATCTTAATAAAGGCAATACTACTGGAATAACTCTTGAAACTGGTGCTGGAACTAAAGTAAAAACTAAAGAAAAAGGTGTTGCAAAGTTTGATAGTCTTAAAATTGGCTTGTATCAAGTTCAAGAAACAACAGTTCCAACGGGCTTCTCTGCTGCCGAATCTAAGCCATTCTATATGACAATCCCAAGGATTGAAAAGGATGCTGATGGCAAAGTAGTCTACAACTATGCTCCATACGCGGATCCAAAGAACAAGGATTTGAGCAAGAGCGTTAAGAAGACTGCAGATACTTCTAAGACTGTTGGCGCTGGCGATAAGATTTCCTACACCATTAGCGCTGAGCTTGATAAGATGAAGGAAAAGGCTGAAACTGGACAAACTACTGCAGATCTTACTGACGCTGATTTTAACGGCTATTCTGTAGTCGATCTCGCTCCAGCTAAGGCTTTTACTTATCCTACTGACATTGCTAGCGTAGTTACAAAGGTACAACTTGGAACTGGCGATAAGCCCGCAGATGGCGATACTGTGCTTGCTGCTACTGACTACACTGTTGGTACTGCAGAAGATGTAGCTGCTGCAGCTGGCGATGTTGCTTGCAAGAAGATTCCTATTACTTTCACTGAAGGTGGTAGGAAGAAACTTGCTAAAGCTGCAAACGACAATGCTGGCAAGGTTGTAAAGGTATTTGTTACTTTAGAGTTCACTCTTGCTGATTCTAAAACTCTTGGCAACAGCACTGTTACTAACAAGGGCGGCTTAATTCCTTCGCATGAAACTGGTACTCCAGACGTTGTTACTGGTAAAGAGTACAAGGAGGTGAAGTTCTCGAAGTTCAAGATTAAGAAGGTTTCTTCTAAAGATCAAAGTGCTCTTGAGGGTGGAAAGTTTGTGTTATTTGCTAATTCAACCGATGCACAAGCTTGTGCCACAGCAGTTAAGACAAACACTGATGTAGAGTCTAAGTGTGGTGCGAATAGTCCGCGCTCAGCTTTTGGCGAAAAAACATCAGCAAAAGATACTGGTTTAACTGAAGAATATTCTGTAAAGCGTGATGAAGATTTCTACATCGTAGAAACTGCTGCGCCAGACGGATACATCCGCAATCCTGATGTTGTTACAATTAAGGTAACTGATGATAACAAAACATACACATTCCAGAATCTTCCTACCAAGGATAAAGGTTTCTGGTTCAACCTTCCAAAGACCGGTGCTGCTGGCGTGATTCTCTTCGCGCTCGCGGGCGTGTGCTTCGTTGGCGCCGGCTTCGTGGTGTATATTCACCGTCGCAAGAAGGAAGAAGAGCAGGCTAAGCTCCGCGCTTAAGTTCAGTCCCTGCTTCTTTAAGCATTAACGAAAATGGGGGAGTCGGGTGCGCGTTAATTAACGCTTCCCGACTCCCTGTTTATTTTGCAAAAACATTTATTGGAGGAATTATGAAGCTAGCTGATTTTGCAGAGTCTGTTCGCGCGCTATTTAAGCGGCTGGCTCGTATGCGCGCTAACAAGTCCTCCAAAAGTGCGCAAGATTCCGCAAGCTCGCAGTCTATGCAATCTTTGCAGTCTCCGCAATCTTCGCAAATTCAGCAAAATCCGCAAGAGCAATCCACGCAGCCTCAGACGCCAGAGCAATCATCCCCAAAACCAATGTCTACACTTCGCAAGCTGGCTGAGCCTGTTGTGCTTGTTCTTATTGGCATTTTGTGCTTCAGCTATCCTGTGGTTTCTACTTTGGTCAACAATTACGCTGCCAAGGAACTCTCAATCGAATACGACAAATTAAATAAGTATGAGCCTAAAGAAAATCGCGCGCAAATTTTGCGAAAAGCGCGTGAATACAATGCTCGTCACAAAGCAATTATTAGCGCGGACCCTTACAACGGCAGTAGCGACTACATGGACACTCCAGAGTATAAAGAGTACGAAAAAATGCTTAGCGAGCCAATGGGAATTATGGGTATTGTGAAGATTCCGAAGATTGGTGTGAAACTGCCTATTTACCACGGAACTACTCAAACTATTCTGGCAATGGGTGCTGGGCATTTGTACGGTACGGATTTGCCGGTGGGTGGCAAAAGCAGACACACGGTTGTGACGGCGCATACGGGTATGCCGGATGCCACGATGTTCGACGACTTAAACACGCTTAAAAAAGGCGATTACTTCTATTTCGACGTGCAAGGCAAAACTCTTCGCTACAAAGTGTTTCGCATAAATGTTGTGCAGCCGAACGATATTCGTTTGCTGCGGCGCGAGAAGGGGCGCGACTTGGCGACGCTAATCACGTGCACGCCGTACGGAATTAACACGCACAGGTTGTTGGTGACGGGATACCGCGTGATGCCGGATCCGGTGAAAGCGCCTGATGACCATTTGCAGTGGCCGCTTTGGATGACGTTGTTTATAGTGTCGATGGTGATGTCTGCGCTGCTGCTGTTTATGATGCTTGCGATTGCATTGGGCAAGAGGCGCAGTGCGATGGGTTTGCGCGGACGGCATTTGCTGGCGGTTTCGCGCGCTGTGCTGCGTAAGTTGCGGCGCAGGTAGTGCGTGATGCGGTGTGCTGTGTGTTACTCGCGCAGTAGCCAATCTGTGTTAGTAACGGATGTTGGCTGTTTATCGTTACTCACGCAGAGAAACAAACGCGAGGTAAAATCCACGGCAAATGTTTCCATAAATAGCCAAACCTACAACAAATGCCGTAAACTTTCCCCGCGTTTGGAGCGCTACGCAGCCTCAAACCCTCCAAAGGTGAGATGATTCTCTCGTGTTTGGAGCGCTTAACTCTCCGTAACCCTCCAAATGCGAGATAACGCTCGCGCTATAAGCGCTCGCTACGAAACTCGCGTTGGAAGTCCACTGGACTTCCAACCTAAGCGAGTTTCCGCTCCGAATTGCTTTCGCGCGCGCTGTGCTGCGCTCAAGCAGGTCGTCGCGCACGTAAAGCACACTGTGCTTTCAGGTATTGAGTCGTCGCTACCGCATTGAGCTTGCTTGAAGCGCGCAATGCAGCTTCAAGCAAGAGCAATGCGACACGCCCACTTGCGCGCAAGCTCATTCTGAGTATAGTAGTTACTCGGTTCGCAAAGCGGGCCGAGATAACCAATGCCCCTTTAGCTCAGTTGGTTAGAGCAGCTGACTCTTAATCAGCGTGTCCAGGGTTCGAATCCCTGAGGGGGCACAAACAAAACCCAAGCTTTGCGCTTGGGTTTTTTCGTATCCAATCACCGCACGCAACGAATCCATCGTTTGTCCCTCTTTGCAGTCAAGCTGGAAACATGACCTCGTCAAATATGATGCCGCAATTATTTCAGGATGATGTTTCGCAAAATCCACTGCAACAGCCGCAACAGCCGCAGCAAAATCTAGCTCATCCGCGCCCGCTTCCTCTAAAAGCTGCCGACACGACTGCCGAAAACCCGTGGCCTGTCGCAATCTTAAGCCAAAAGTTCCACAGCGCCGTCGAACGCTGGCCAGCCGCGTGGATCGAGGGTCAAATCGTCGAAATCAACATGCGCCGCGCCTCTTCCGGCTACATCACCCTTCGCGACAGCAACGAAGAAGTCTCGATTTCCGTAATGGGCTTCAGTAATTTCGTGCAGCAGGCGCGCGATCTTCGCCAAGGCGACCGCGTAGTCGTTCACGGCAAGGCGGATATTTGGGTAAAAGCCACGCGCTTGAGCTTCGTTGCGGACGAGATTCGTCGCGTCGGTGCCGGCGACTTAAAAGCGCAAATTGACGAGTTGCGCAAAAAACTTAAGGGCGAGGGCTTGTTTGACGCGGAAAATAAGGTGCCTCTGCCGGAGTTTCCTAAGTGCATTGGACTAGTTTGTGCGCCTCAAGCTCGCGCGGAGGGCGATGTTATTACGAACGTGAATTTGCGCTGGCCTGTTACGCGCTTCAAGGTTGTTCACGCGCATGTGCAGGGCGTGCAGTGTCCGGCGGATATTATTGCCGCAATTAAGCAGCTTGATGCGGATCCAGAGGTTGACGTTATTATTGTTGCTCGCGGCGGCGGCAGCTTTGAGGATTTGATTGGTTTTTCGGACGAGGGTGTGGTTCGTGCTACGGCTGCGTGCGTGACGCCGATTGTGTCTGCAATCGGCCACGAGGACGATTGGACTCTTATTGATTTGGCTGCAGATATGCGCGCGTCGACTCCTACAGATGCTGCAAAGCGCGTGGTTCCTGACGTTCGCGAGCAGTGGCAGCTTATTGATAACGCGTTGCAAACTATGCGCATGCGAATTTCTGCGCGCGTTGACAATGAGATTCGACTTGTTGAGGGTTACGCGAATCGTCCGAGCCTTACTCGCCCGAGCACTATGCTTGAGCCGCACGAGCGTTTGGTTGAGCAAGCTGTCGAACGAATGCGGCACGGTTTGGTGCGACTTCTGGACGACGCAAGCCTGACTGTTGAGAAGGCACACGCAAGCTTGACCGCGTTAAGTCCGCAATCGACTTTGAATCGCGGGTACGCTGTTGTGCAGCTCAGCGGTGGGAGAGTGCTTGACGACGCGGCTTTAGCGAGCGTTGGCGACGATATGACTGTTACTCTTAAAAGCGGCGTGGTGCTTGGCAAGGTGACTGGCACTAAGTCGGCTGCAACTAAGCCGGCTGCAGCAAAGTCAAGTAAGTAGATTTTTAGATATTTTAAATATTTTAGATATAGCGAAAGGTTAGATATGAGCGAGAAAGTAACGAAAAAAGCGGAAGAATCAGCGGCAAATAGTGCGAATAGTGCAGAAAGCGCGCAATTTGCAAGCACTCTTACGAAAGAAGAGCGTGCTGCGATTGAGGCGATGCCGTACGAAGAGGCTCGCGAAAAGCTGGTTCAGGCGGTTCAGGCGTTGGAGGCTGGCGGTTTGACGCTCGACCAGTCCATGCGTCAGTGGGAGATTGGTGAGGCGTTGGCAAAGCGCGCGCAGGGTTTGCTTGCCACTGTTCGCGCCAAGTTGGATGCGGCGCAGGCGGAGCAGTCAGCGACGGCAGCTACGGCTGGCACGCAGTCGAATCTTGAGGATTAGAGCTCGACGCAGTGACACGCCATAGTGTATAATTGCCATTTGTTGCCTCGGTAGCTCAGTGGATAGAGCACCACTCTCCTAAAGTGGGTGTCGTCAGTTCGATTCTGATCCGGGGCACTTTTATGTGTGGACGTTGTGCAGTTTATATTTGTGCAACGGTGTTGTGTGCTGTATATAGTTTGCTTATTTTTGTTGACAAGCATTAGTTTCTTTTGTATAATTAAGCAGTGGTGAAGCCAGGCAGTGTCTGGTTCGCAAAGAGCCAATCAAGCGATTGATTGGCTCTTTGTGCATCTAATAGTGGGGGGATTGTTGGGGATGATGGTGATTTATAAACCTTTTACTACTATCAGGCAACAAATAGAATTGCTTAAGTCTAGAGGAGTAGTGTTTCCTGATGAGTTTAAAGCTATGGAAATACTTGAAAGAGAAGGTTACTATAGCGTTGTAAATGGATATAAAAATCCATTTCTCGAATCAAACAATTCGAATAAATATGTTCAAGGAACAAAGTTTGAACAAATTTATTATCTTTTTAAATTTGATCGTGAACTTCGCAGTATTATCTTTGCGGCTACAACTAGAGCAGAAGCATTGTTAAGGTCATCATGTTCATATTGCTTTAGCCAAATGCACGGTAATGAAGTTAATGCTTACCTTAATGAAAATAACTATGAAGACCCAAAGGAATCACGTGGTTTAATTAAAGCATTTAATCGAATTATAGAAAATAATAAGTCAAATAATCAAAAATTAAATATAGGAAAAGAATACATACGACATTGTATCAATAATCACGATGGGCAAGTTCCATTATGGGTTTTATCTAATGATTTGACTTTCGGACAGATGTTCTGGTTTTACAAAGCTCAAACTAAATGCGTGAGAGGTTTGGTTGCTAAAAAATATACTGAACTTTATAATTCTTCACACTGTTCTCAAAAAGATATTACGTCAATAAAAATTGATTCTACTTATAGAAGAATTAAAGAGTTCAGAAATATTTGTGCGCACGATGAACGTTTGTATTGTGCTAGACCGCATAGTGATAATGCAACAGTCTTTCAACTTATTAAAGATTTCGACATATTATTAGAAACTAGCTATTATCTAGAGTTTTTAGAGAAGATTGAGAAATTATTAAGTGCGCTTTGTGTTGAAGTGCCAAATTGCTCTAAAAATGTTATTGAATGCATTGGAATGTCTAGTATTTATGAATTTTATGATTGGAAAAATAAAATTAAAGAGAATAGTAACTTGCCTGTTCCGAATGAAGCAACGCTTAAGTCTATGAATCACGCTAATCAAATTATGAATGGCAAAATTTCTGAAGACGGTATTGTTTTTAGCAATGCTAAGGAAGCTAAAGCATTTTTGGATAATATGTCATGAATATGTCATGAAAATTATTCGCGAGTCGCGAAATTATTCCTAATGTTAGGGGATAGTGTTAGATTATTTCTAACTTAAGCGATGATCCGTTATCGGCGGGGAGTTTTCGGAAGAACGGCGAGGATTCGTAAGGTTCTCGCTTATTAGAACCGACGGGGTTGGCCCGCACAGCCAAACACGAGAGGCTATAAGAATAGTTCGATTACGTTTCGTATTTGCACTACGCACTTGCGTTACGCACGTAACCTACGTAACTTTCGTTACGTAATCGTCTTATAGCAAGCGAGGTGGTACCGCGGCAGTAACTGTCGTCCTCGCAGGGAAATATTCACCCTGTTGAGCGAGGAGAGCACAGTGAGCGAATCCACTAATCCAGCCGAAAAGTCGTGCGCAAATAACGTATACCCAAAGGTAAGTGTTTCTGCATCTGCACAAGAAGCCGCCGGCGCGCAAGTTGCCCCAAATCCTTCCTTCCCAAAGCTTGAAGAATCCGTTCTTCAATACTGGGATGCAAACAACACTTTCCGCAAGTCAATCGAATACCGCCCGTCTGGCAAGGGTAGCCAAAACGAGTTCGTGTTCTTCGACGGCCCTCCATTCGCAAACGGTCTTCCTCACTACGGCCACCTGCTCACAGGCTACGCAAAAGACGTGGTTCCGCGCTATCAGACTATGCGCGGCCGCAAAGTAAACCGCGTTTTTGGTTGGGATACTCACGGTCTTCCTGCAGAGTTGGAAGCGCAGAAGGAGCTCGGCATCGAGTCGGTTGAGCAAATCGAAAAAATGGGCATAGCAAAGTTCAACGATGCTTGCCGTGCCAGCGTTTTGAAGTACACGAACGAGTGGCAAAACTACGTGCATCGTCAGGCTCGCTGGGTTGATTTCGAGCGCGGCTACAAAACGCTGAACATTCCATACATGGAATCCGTAATGTGGGCTTTTAAGCAGCTTTACGATAAGGGCTTGGCTTACAAGGGTTACCGCGTGCTTCCGTACTGCCCGAAGGATCAGACTCCACTTTCCGCCCACGAGCTTCGCATGGATGCGGACGTTTACCAGAATCGTCAGGACACTACCGTTTCCGTGGCCGTTAAGCTTCGCGACGAAGCCGACGCTTACGCAGTCTTCTGGACCACTACTCCTTGGACTGTGCCAACCAACTTCGCAATCGTAGTCGGCGCAGACATCGACTACGTGGAAGTTCGCCCAACCGAAGGCAAGTTTGCTGGCAAAAAGTTCTACATTGGCAAGCCTTTGCTCGGCTCCTACACTAAGGAACTTGGCGAAAACTACGAGGTCGTGCGCGAACTTAAGGGTGCGCAGATGGCTGGTTGGCGCTACTACCCAGTGTTCCCATACTTTGCAAGCGAATCTGCGCTCGCAGAGGGTGGCACTCCTGGTCCTAACGCTTTTACGATTTTCACTGCAGATTATGTTGACACCGCTGAAGGTACTGGCCTTGTTCACCAGGCTCCTTACGGCGAGGACGATATGAACACGCTTAACGCGCACGAAATTCGCAGCGTTGACGTGCTCGACGCAGGCTGCAAGTTTACAAGCGACTGCCCAGATTACGAAGGCTTGTACGTTTTCGACGCCAACTTGCCTATTTTGCGTAACTTGCGTGCAGGAGACGGCCCGCTTGCTCAAATGCCGGAAGATCAGCGCGCGCTGCTATTCCAAGAAAAAAGCTACGTGCACAGCTATCCTCACTGCTGGCGTTGCGCAACTCCGCTTATTTACAAGCCTGTTTCTAGCTGGTTTGTGTCTGTTACGAAGATTAAGAAGCGTTTGCTTGAGCTTAATCAGGAGATTAATTGGATTCCTGGAAACGTTAAGGACGGCCAGTTTGGTAAGTGGCTTTCTAACGCTCGCGATTGGTCGATTAGCCGTAACCGCTTCTGGGGTTCGCCAATTCCAGTGTGGGTGAGTGACGATCCAAAGTATCCTCGCGTAGACGTATACGGTTCGTTGGAAGAACTTAAGGCTGATTTTGGCGACTATCCGCGCGACGACGACGGCAATGTGAATATGCACCGCCCGTATATCGATCGCCTTACTCGTCCAAATCCGGATGATCCTACTGGAAAGTCGCAAATGCACCGTATTACGGATGTTCTCGACTGCTGGTTTGAGTCTGGTTCTATGCCTTTCGCGCAGTTCCATTATCCGTTTGAAAATAAGGAATTCTTCGAAGAGCACTTCCCATGCGATTACATCGTTGAGTATATTGGTCAGACTCGCGGTTGGTTCTACACGCTTCACATTATGGCTACGGCTCTATTCGACCGTCCGGCTTATAAGAACGTGATTTGCCACGGCATTGTGCTTGGTTCCGACGGTCAGAAGATGAGTAAGCATTTGCGCAACTACCCAGATGTTAATGGCGTTTTCAACGAGTACGGTTCGGACGCAATGCGCTGGTTCCTCATGTCTTCGCCAATTTTGCGCGGTGGCAATTTGATTGTTACTGCAGACGGCATTAGGGATACTGTTCGTCAGGTTATGCTTCCAGTTTGGAGCTCTTACTACTTCTTCACTTTGTATGCTAACGCTGCAAACGGTGGTAAGGGCTACGATGCTCGTCGCCTTCGCGCGGACGAGGTTGCGGGTCTTTGCAATATGGATCGTTACTTGCTTGCTCGCACGCGTTTGCTTGTTGAGCGCGTAGAAAAGTGCTTGAACGAGTTTGTGATTAGCGATGCTTGCGCTGCAGTTAGCGACTTTATTGACGTGCTTACAAATTGGTATATTCGCGGCAGCCGTGACCGCTTCTGGAATGAGGATGAAGCTGCTTTCAACACGCTTTACACTGTTCTGGAAGTGTTCATGCGCACGATTGCTCCTCTTGCTCCAATGGAAGCGGAGGCTGTGTGGCGTGGCCTTACTGGCGGCGAATCCGTGCATTTGGCTGATTGGCCTTATTTGGTTGAGCCTGAGACTCTTTCGGATGGCGAGAAGAACCCTAAGGCCGGAGAAGTCACCGAGCTTGGTGCTGTTCTTGCGCACGACGATGCTTTGGTTGCTGCTATGGATAAGGTTCGCGAGGTTGTGTCTTCTACGCTTTCGTTGCGTAAGGCGGAACAGTTGCGCGTGCGTCAGCCGTTGGCAAACTTGACTGTTGTTGCAGAAAATACTGCTGCTGTTGAGCCTTACGAGCAGGTGCTTGAGCGTGAGCTTAACGTGAAGAATGTTACATTCTGCACTTTGCAGGATGCAAGCTCTCACGGTTTGAAGATTGTTCACGAGCTTAAGGTGAATGCGCGCGCGGCTGGTCCTCGTTTGGGTAAGCAAGTGCAGTTTGCTATTAAGTCTTCTAAGAGTGGCGATTGGCATGTTGACGAGTCTGGTGCTCCTGTTGTTCAGACTCCAAACGGCGAAGTTGCGCTTGTTGAGGGCGAGTATGAGCTTGTAAATCGCGTTGAGTCTTCTGACGCTCAAGCGGCTCAAAACACCGCTTCTGCTGCAATGCCAACTGGCGGTTTCGTTATGCTCGACACTGCTTTGACAGACGATTTGCTTGCTGAAGGTTATGCTCGTGACGCTATTCGCGCTGTTCAGGATGCGCGCAAGGAGAACGGTTTGGATGTTACTGACCGAATCGCTTTGACTTTGAGCGTGCCAGCTGTGGACGTTGCTAAAGTTAATCAGTTCCGTGATTTGATTGCGGAAGAAACTTTGGCTACGAGCTTCGAGGTTGTTGAGGCTGATTCTAGCGCAACTGAGCTTAGCGTAAGTCTTAAGCGTGCGTAAAACACAACTAACAGCTAATTAACTAAACAAAAACGTGCCGGTGTATTCTTCATACTCGGCACGTTTTGTTGTTATTGCTCCGCTTGTATTTTTGTTTTTGATTCGCTTGTATATGTTGAGGCTCGCCATTACGATAGTAAGCGTTTTTAGGAGGTAGTCTATGGCATCGTCGGCAGCAATTGGCGTTTTTGATTCGGGGCTTGGAGGCATTTCCGTAGCTCGTCAGTTGCATGCTGCTCTTCCGCATGAGCGAATCATCTATTTTGGCGACTCTGCCAACGCTCCATACGGCATTAAAACTCCCGAGGAAGTTAAAAAGCTAAGCTTCGAAATTGTTGAGAGATTCGTTAGCTTAAATGTAAAAGCCATCGTAATTGCTTGCAACACCGCCACTTCCGCATCTGTGAACGATTTGCGCGCGAACTACAGCATACCTATCATAGGTATGGAGCCGGCGCTTAAATTAGCTTGCGATTTAGGCAAAGGCGAGTCTCAGCGCGTAATTGTGGCCGCAACTGAGCTTACTTTGCGCGAGCACAAGTTCGCGGATTTGCTGCAGCGTTTTTCTAAAAATCATACGATTTTTTCTCAAGCTTGCCCTGATTTAGTGCGTATTGTTGAGTGTGGGGAGCTTAATAATCGCAATATTGTTTTTGCAGCTCTTCACAAGTATTTCGATGAGTATGATTTAGAAAGTATTGATTCGGTTGTGCTTGGCTGCACTCATTTTGTGTTCTACCGCGATTATTTCCGCGAATTTTTGCCTGCGCGCACGAATATTGTTGACGGTAACGAAGGCACGATCAATCATCTTCAAAAAATTCTGGAAGATTTAGGCGAGCTTGCAAGTGAATCTCAGGAAGGCTCAATTACGCTTACTAATTCGGATACTAGCGAGCGTATGCAGCAACTTGCAGAAAGCTTGTGTAAGTAGTCTTATATTCGAGCTTTAGTATTTTACTAAAAAATTACTTTTGCATACTGGCTTAAAATCAGCGTAACTAATGCCGCAATCCACAGCACGTCAACTAGTAGGTCGTATCGCAAACGGTAGTAGCTTTCAACCCACGTAAAACGCTTAACAAGTAGCTTTTGCGAGCTTACGCTTGCGTGCGTCAACGACATAAATTGCATTGTTGTGGAGAACATGAGCACAATGCACCATGGGCATAACGCGTGAATCACGAACATAGATTGTGAGAACAGCCAGTAAGAGTAGGCGAGCGCGCATAATCCGCCAATCCAAGTGCAGATTGCGAACCAGCGCGGCACGCAAACGCGAATCATTCCAATAACAGCAAGTGTTACGAACACGCTTTCTGCAGCAATTCCAAAGAATGCGTTTGGGAAGCTTAATTCGCCGAATTTCACAATTTCTGCCTGCCAAGCTTGTGAAACGCGAGAGCAGGAGACAACGGTGTTAAAGTCGCAGCTGAGCAGTTTTTTCGGTGCGCGCGCCAAAGCAAGCGTTTCTGCGGAAAGAATAAGCGATGTTATAAGCGCCACTACGGAAAAGAACAGCATTACGCCGTAAGTCCAAAAAGAGGAGTGTCTCCATCCGCGCAGTGTTGTTTCGTATTCTTCTTGCGCCGTGCTGGTCTGCTCCATTTGCGCTCCTAAAATTTACCGATAACGAATTATTAACAATGGGAATAATAGCAAATAATAGCGAATGATTATGAGTGCGTATTTATTTCTCTTTACATAGCACAGTTTACGATGATTATATGACCGAAAATAGCAACGAACAATGCGACGCATTTGATTATGCGAATGCTAGTAGCACGCATCTTACGCTGGCTGCGCGCGAACGCTGGGATTTGCACTGTCACACCGTTTATTCTGACGGCACTGCCATTCCAGAAGATTTGATTATGCAAGCTAAGCTCGCTGGTTTGCATGGAGTTGCTATTACCGATCATGACACTACTGCAGGTTGGGATGATTTTCGCGCTGCGGCTAAGGTTTCGAATATGCCCGTGTTGTTTGGTTCGGAAATTACTGCTCAAGATGCTGGAGTTTATGTGCACATGCTTGCATACCAGTACAATCCTAAAAACGAGCAGATTGTAAGCATGTTTGAGCTTACTCGTAAGCATCGCTTTGAGCGTACAAAGCACATGGTTGAGCGCATATCGCAAGATTTTCCAATTACTTGGGATGATGTTTTAGCTCAAGCTAAGCTCGGTGATTTGACCACAATAGGCAGACCGCATATTGCGGATGCTTTGGTTAAAGCCGGCGTTTTTCGCACGCGCTCCGAAGCTTTTGCTGGCCCTGTTTCTCCGCAAAGCAAGTACTATATTCCAACGTCTTCGCCGAATGTGCGTGAGGTTATTGATGCGGTTAAGAATGCTGGGGGAGTTGTTGTGATTGCGCATCCGGCGGATCCTGCGCGTAATCGTGTGCTTCTTTCAGACGATCAGATTATATCGTTTGCAAAAGCCGGTCTTGACGGTTTGGAAGTGTATCATCGCGGAAATTCTAAAGATCAGCGTCAGCGTTTGCTTGATTTGGCGCAAAAGTGCGATTTGCTTGTAACAGGCGGATCGGATTGGCATGGATCAGGCAAGCCGAATCGTTTGGGCGAAGAAACAACAAGCCGCGAAGTGGTATCAGAAATACTCTTGCGCGGCTATAGGCTTTAAACTCTTTATTTTCGATGTTCTTGAGTATCGTCTATGAGTTTTGTAACTGATTTAGTTTTTTGGTTTTGACGAGGCTGGAAAATTTGTGTTTGCGTGCGTCCCGTCCTTCGTGCGCTCTGGCTGATAAAGACGCTTATTGTGTTCGCCTTTCTTAAAGAATGTAGCTTCTCAGTCCTCTTTTAGCACTGAACACAATTTTTCCAGCCTCTCAACACACCAAACACAAACACAAAACTCATAGACTCGTTAAGTTTGTTACGAAACTGCACGGTTTACTAAGTGCAACTAGAGCCGCGCAATTAAGCTGCGGTGTGTGCATAGATTGAAGTTTCTGGCGTGGCGTGTGTAACAGCATGAATGATAGTGTTCACTAAGCAATAAGTAATCAGCTTCTGCAGAGCAATACTGTAAAGCTTCATAATGTTTGGTTATAGTTTGTTATATTAATTGAGGGCGCTGAATCCTACTGAATGCTTTGGAGTGTCGCCGATTAGTGCGTAAGACAATGACGATGCTGAAATCATAATCGTTCGACCGTTTACATCAGTAAACTCAAGCATATCTTTTGCGTCGCTAATAATTGTGCGCACTTCGTCCGCGCTCTGGTTTGTTTCAAAATCAATTGAATCGGAAACGTTTTTTAATCCCAGCACTACTCGCATGCTGTCCTCCTATAAGTGCTATAAACTACTTTCTTCTTCAGTTTTCTTCTTCAGCGTCGCGCTTTGCTCGCTCTTCGCGCTCGCGAAGAGGAATAATAACCGTTTCTGGCTTATCATCTTCTTCTTGTGCGGAAGTTTCTTCAGAATCTGCCTCTGCTTCAGTGTTTGCATCTGGCTCAGCAACTGTCTCTGATTTAGCAACTGTCTCTGTCTCAGCAACTGCTGCTTCAACATTCACAACGTCATCTTCTAATTCTGCTTCTGATTCTGCTTCAGCTTCTGCAGCGTCAGCATTATCATTTGAAGACTTAGCTTCAACATGCGTAATTACTTGAGTTGCCGTATCGTCTGCAATATGCGCTGCCTTTTCAGCTTCCTCGTTGCTAGAAGAATTAGTTACAGCGTACTGAACTGTGCGCTCGTGAGTATCGTCGTTTTCGGCAGCTTCGCGCGCGACTTTTGTGTTCTGATCGCTATCTTTAGAAACATTTCCTTCAACCGTAATATCGCGCTCATTGGTTTCGTCTCCATTTGCGGAATTTGCGGTATTTGCAGCATTTTCAGAAGAATTATTTTGCAAAATTTGGCGACTTTTTGTGTTGTCGTTTTCAAGAAGCGTGCCAACAGTAATAGTAGAAGCAGGGCTTCCAGCAGAGTGAGTTTTAGCGGCTTGAGCATTGTTAATACGGCTAAGCTCGTGCGCTAAACGTTCCACCTGCGCCTTAAAACGCATAATACTTGTTGTGTCTGCACGCTGCAAAGCCTGAATAAAATCTCCAACTTGCTCCATTTGCAACCACAAATTCGCTCGAAGCATAATCAAACTATCGAGACGAGATCCCATCATCCTGCCGTATGCAGAAAGTACTGCGTTTCTGCGCTGTTCGTTGAGTTTTGCAAAAATCCAAGCCAAATCTCGAGCAGGATCGTTAATTTGCATTCCCTGCCAATTTGTTACGGCAGTAATAGTAGATCCTGAAAACAGAATATCTCCGTCAACAAAACCGCCGTGTACTGGGCATGTTTCAAATGACCACAATCCTTCAGTTTCCAACACTCTGGACCAGCTGTCCGTAATTTCTGTTGGAATGTGACCTGCTTGACGAAGCCTTTTAATCCAACCGGTTAACTGTGCTCGAATTTGGCCAGTAGTAAAAGCAGGATATTTTCCGCGAGTTACGAAGCTAGGACGAAGTCTGTGAATTGCGCCGATTGCAGTTCCAACATTTGCGCAATCATCCGTTGTAAGAAGACGCAAGTCGCGCGCGCTTCCTTCAAGATGCTCGCAAATAAGCACAGTGTCATTGTCATTTTCGTCGGAAATAATGCTAGACATTTGCATAGTCTGCTTAAGATTTGCTCTATCTGCATTATTTGTAGCATTCGCGGTTGCAGTATTGTTTTCTTCGCCTTCGCGTTTTCCTGGAATAAACGTAAGCATAGTGTCGTACGCAAATCCCAAAGCTGCTAAATCTTTGCTGTGCTCAAGCGTCCATGCTGCACGAGCTCGGTCGCGCAAGCGCTTGCGACCCTTGTTGTCTGCACTAATAAAAATGTCATAAAGCTTACCTGAAACATCTTGCACAACGGCGTGAGAAATTCCAGCCGCGGTATCAGTGGCATTAACTTGCTCACTTTGGCGCGTTCCTGCAAACTGTACTTCGGGCATGGCTGCAGATGCCAGTGCTGCCAACTTGAATCTACTGAGTTGTGTCACACTCCCACAGTAATACAAAGCACCGAGATTTTACCAATTTTTCGTAAGTTATACACATGTTTTTATTCAGCTTGCACAAGCGTCGTTATTGCTGCCACAATAGTAGGTATGAATTATTCGCCAGAAACCTCGCAAGTGACTTCGAAAGCGGCTTCTTCAGACGCTTCTAAAGCGCCTTCTCCAGAAGCTCTTTTAGATGGTTTGGATGATTCGCAGCGTTTAGCTGCCACGGCAGTAGAAGGTCCGGTGCGCATTATTGCTTGCGCTGGAGCTGGTAAAACGCGCACTATTACGCGTCGAATTGCGTATGCTTGCGCTAGCGGTAAGTGGGATGCTGAAAGAGTTTTGGCAGTTACTTTTTCTGTAAAAGCTGCTGCGGAAATGCGCTCTAGAATAGAGGCTCTTGGCGTTAAAAATATTGGTTGTGTTGCAACTTTTCACTCGGCTGCATTGCAGCAGATTCGTAGCGTGTGGAGTGAAGTTTGTTCAGCGCCTTTTCCGTCTATTATGGAAGATCCTAAGCAAATAATATCTGCAGCTCTTAAGCGTTACCCAGATTTTGATGGCTTAACTTTGCTGCAAGCTCGAGATATTTTGGCGGAAATCAACTGGTCTAAAGTTTCGCTTATCGCGCCAGATGATTACATTCGCGCTTGTGCTGCAACTCATCGCCTGCCTCCTGCAGGATTAGAACCGCAGCAATTCGTTGACGTTTACGAAGCTTACGAAACAGAAAAAAATTCGCATAATTGTATTGATTTTAACGATATTCTTTTGCTTGCATGTCATATTTTGCGAAATTTTCCGGAATCTTCTAGGCGTATTCGTCAATCAATTGGTTGGATTACAGTCGACGAATATCAGGATGTGTCTCCTTTACAGCACGAATTATTGCGATTATGGATGGGGCAGAATCGTGATATTTGCGTAGTTGGCGACCCTGCTCAGACTATCTACTCGTTTGCGGGCGCAAGTAGCTACGATTTGTTAGCTTTTCCGCAAGAATTTGCTCCAATAAGTGCCGATATTAGTTTGAATACGGATTATCGTTCAACAGAGCGCATAGTTGGTATTGCTAATCGCGTACTTGCTTCATCGCCGTATAAGCGTGACTACGTAAAAGTTAAGTCTCTTACTAAAGGCGGTACTCGTGTTTCGCAGCAGGTTTTTGCGACTGATGTTGATGAAGCTTTGGGTGTGGTCAATCAAATTGTAAAGTTTGTAAAAAGCGAAGTTGCCAATCCGGGAGATTGCGCAATACTAACGCGCACTAACGCTCAGCAGCAGGTTATTTGCAAGGCTTTGAAATTTGCCAAAATGCCGTATCGAGTGAGAAGAGACGTTGGCTGGCAGCGAAATGTTTTGGAAGATGCGCAAACCTCGGCTTCTTTAGATGCTGGTGATGCTTCTAAAACGCTTGATATTTCAACAGTTACGGTTTCTACTATTCACGCAGTTAAGGGTTTGGAGTTTGCGCACGTTTATGTGGTTGGTTGCTCGGAAGGCTTAATACCATTCGGTTCTGCTTCTACAGATGAAGATATAGAAGAGGAGCGCAGACTTATGTATGTTGCTGTGACTCGTGCTGAAAAAACGCTTCACCTGTCTTACGCTTGCCGAAAAGAGGGAAGCGCGGGGATGAATCGCGCTCCTAGCCGCTTCTTGGCTTGATTTCGATTTTTGGCTGTCGGTTTATGGTGTGGCTGTGAGGGTGGGTGTTACTTGTCTCGCAGCGCTCCGCTCTTATACCTTATTTGGACTTAGTGGCTAGATAGTTAAGTTTAGTTTTTTTTACTTACTTTTTTGCAAAAATAGTTATTCGTCAAAAAGATATTACTATCGCTCCGCTTTTATATTGCTCGACCAAGCAACACCCACCCTCACTACCACTAAAACCGCTAGTGTTCTGCTGTGTGGTAGGAGTGTCTGGTGTGGAGTGCGCAGCAGCAATGATGCTAGTGTTCTATAAGTAATAAGTAATCAGCGTCTGCAGAGCATTAATGTTAAAGTTCACTAATCAACAAGTAATTACCGTTCCAGAAGCATTACTGCAAAGCTACAGAATGTTTGAGGGGATTTCGATTATTCCTTTACATCGCTTTAATAGCGTGATTGATTATTCAGCCTGATTTTCGGCGCCGTCGGTATTGTCAGATCCGTCGCCAGATCCGTTACCAGTTTCGCCGCCTTGATTCTTTTTGTGCTCTTCTTCCTCAAGTAGCTTGCTAAAGTCAGCATCCCAATTTTCGCTACTGCTAGTACCTAAGCTAGTATCTAAGACTTCGCTGCTATTTGCGTTTACGCTTTTGCTACTATTTTCATGATTAGATTCACTACCATCTTCCTTCGCGTTTTCGCTAGTTTCCTGCAAAGTTGGTAGCAAATCTGGGTGACCCCACAAACTATCTCGCTTATCAATTCCGTGCTCTTGCGTAATCTTTTCCCACAACTTAGTTGCTTCTCTCATTCGGCGAGGTCTAAGTTTCAATCCCAAAAGCGATTCGAATGTCACTTCTGCCGGTCCTCCTGCAGCGCGCTCGCGACGCATCATTTCGCGCAACTGTTCAATATGCACAATATGAGCCATTCCAGCCTGCCAAGTAACGCAATCAACCCATCCTTCAACAAGCGCAAGCAGTGTTTCTAAACTGTGCAATGCTTGACGCTGCTCCTCTGAATCATTGCTACCAATATTCTGCAAATTTACAGCACCCGAAATTGCTTCCGGATTCATAGTTTCTACGTCGCGAAGTTGTTCTTCCATCGCCTCTAAATCAATGTTTATTCCGTTTGCATACTTAATAATCAGCGCCTCAAATCGCGGCATAAGCCATGGCACGGATGCAAATAGTCTTGCGTGAGCTGCTTCTCGCAAAGCCAAATAATTCATGACTTCTGTAATATCTAACTCCCACACTTTTGCGTATTCAATGCAGTTGTATGGAATTAAGCCTCCAGCAGGATTTTGCAATAACGCAAGTCCTTGATCAAAACTTCCGTGTACTTCGTGCGAAAGTGCGCCCGCAGCTTGCCCTAATTGCATAGCAAAGGAAGTGTTTCCGAGTAGTTTCATTAGTTGCGCTGGATTATTCATTCCTTCAGGCAGCGGAATCGGCACAACTCCTGCAAAAAGTCCTTTTACTTCAGCGTCGTCCACACCGCTAAATCGCTCCTCAATAACAGAAGTAAGCGCTTCGTTCACGGATTTTGCAACAGGGTTTGCGAATTTTACCCATGCTCCGAGTGTTCCTTCAACCCAATCCGCTCTTGAAAGTACCGCTGGTGTTCCTGGAGCAGGATTGAAATTGCACGTAATATCTAGCCACAAATTTGCTTGACTTAGCGCACGCCTAGCCGAGTCAGCAACTTCTGCATTTACGTTACCTTGATCTCCGGTTGCGCGCTGTAATGCAATTGATTGCGCAAGTTTTTGGTTAATTGGCCCTTCTTCAAGTGTTGCTTCCATTTCATTAGGATTATTTAGTCCTCCTGCGCTGAAAGCTTGCATCATGCTACGAACTTCGTCCGGTTTAGGAAGCTTATCTGGGTTTTGATTTAAGAGTTGTTCGCGCAGCTCAAAAGGAAGTTGTTCAAGTTGTTTCCATGCTTCTTCGCCTTGTATTGGCCCAAAGCATTCAATAAGCCACTGGTGAATTGCATCATCGTTCATGAGTTCATCCTTTTGCTGCGGTTTAAAGCAAATATGTTTTTATTATGTTTTATACATTATATTTTGCATTATATTTTGCATTATTTGCATTATAAGTCAAATTCAAAATCAAATTAATCTATATAGGGCTTGTGTAATGATACAAACATGCTTGGCTTTTCTAAACGTTTGCGCATATTTAGCAGGTTATCAGGTAGATTGCTAACATTTGCGAAGCAGTTAATTTTGTATATTGATTCACATTCTTTGCGCTATTTTGCGGGATTTTTTGCCGTATTAGTTGCGTTAATTGCGCTGATGCTACCAAGTGCGTATGTTGTAGAAGAGCCTGGTACTACTCAGGATGTGCTTGGTGTTTCTGGAGATTCAAAGCTTCCTGTAATTCAAATACTTTCAAAGCATGCAAAGTATAAAGATAGCGGGAAATTATTAATGCTCACTGTTGATACTTCTGGAGTTCCAGGGCATGAAGTTTCAACATTTGAAGCGCTTATTTCGTGGCTGAATCCTCAAAAAGCGATAATTCCTCGCGAAGCAATTGTGCCTGTTGGTCAGAATGCGGATGATTACGATAAGGAATCCGAACACGAAATGAACAATTCGCAGGATGTTGCGCAAAATGTTGCTTTACAATACGCCTCTAAGCATCTTGGAATTAATACTAAGGGTGTGAAGTTGCGTTTACATATTGAAGATGTTGGGGGACCTTCTGCAGGAATGATGTATACGCTTGGAATTTTAGATAAGCTTACGCCTGAAAGTGAAACTGGCGGTAAAACTATAGCCGGCACTGGAACTATTGAAAAATCGAAGAAAATTGGCGCTATTGGTGGTATTCGCCTAAAAATGATTGCAGCTAAGCGAGATGGTGCTACCTGGTTTTTAGCTCCTAAAGATAATTGCGACGAAGTAGTTGGTCATGTTCCACAAGGTTTGCGAGTTGTTCGAGTTAGTACTATTGATGAAGCTTATAAAGCGTTGAAATCTATAGGTTCCAGCCGTGGAGCAGATAAATTGCCAAGCTGTAGTGCAAAAGATGTAAATACAAAATGAATACAAAATGAATACAAAATAAGCGAATTAAATAATCTAATTAAATAAGGTAATTTGAATCGAACAGAAAGTGGGCGATGAGGGACTCGAACCCCCGACATCCACCGTGTAAAGGTGGCGCTCTAGCCAGCTGAGCTAATCGCCCGATTGCAACAAAGTAAAAACATACATGAGGGTCTGTACGAATGTACTTAAGCGTGGCGCGCGTCTCAACAATCGCGTAGAGTATACTCAATGGAAACATGTGCTCAGGAGGTCGATAGTAGATGACTAATAAACCTGATACCGCTCGTAATGCTTCAGGAATGGAGCGTGTGGGTAAGCGTAAGTTAGGATATAACGTCGCACAGGTAGATGCTTTTCTGGAGCGTGCGCACACTTTGTATGAAAGCGATGAGGCTCGACTTACTCAGCAAGACATTCAAGAAGTTTCTTTTGACTTAGAGCGAAATGGTTATGTTATTGGGCAGGTTGATGCTGCACTGTCTCGTTTGGAGCGCGCAGTTGTTGACAAATGCACCGAGCAGGAGATTTCCGAGTGTGGTAGGGTGGCTTGGAAAGCTCGCGCTGAAGAGTTGTATCGTAAGCTTTTGAAACATGCTCAGCGTGATTATCGTGAACGTTTTGATAACGGAGCTTCTCGTCGACCATCTTATGCTCGTAAGCAAGTAGATATTATGGTTGATCAAGCTTTAGATAAGATTGCGCTTATGCTTGGTCACGAGCTTGAGTGGGAAACTGACGAAAATACTTTGAACGACATTAACTCCACATATGTTTCTAATGTTATTTTCACTCAAAAAACTGGCAAACATGGCTATGATGAGCGTCAGGTTGATTACTACTTGAATGCTTGCGTGCGTTTGTTAAGTAGCTTGGAATCTCTTAAGCGTTTAGACAAGTATGTTAATTCTGATTATTCAGGACATACTCTTGTTGAGGCTATTGCTGCTGCGTCTGCTGCTGAAGATAAGCGCGCGTCCGCTGAGGCTGCGTCTGCGGCTGCGGCTGTTGGAACAGCGACGGACGTGGCTGCTGCGTCTGCTGCTTCTGCAACTGCTTCTGTGGCTCCATCTTTTGCTCCTGCAACAAAAGTGTCTGGCGTATCTTCTGCAGTATCTTCCGCAACTTCTTCTGCAGAAAAGGGCGAAGTCTCAAACGTTTTGCCAAAGATTACTCGCTCTCAATTGGTGCCTAATGTTCCTGATCACGAAAAGCAAAGCATTTTTGCTCCGGTTGATTACAATAATCAATCTTCTAGCGATTCGTTTGAAGCGTTACATCAGTCTGAGCGCGCAATCTTTACGGCTCATTCTGCAGAAAGTAAGTCTGCAAATCTTGACGATGAAGATAGTAACGATGAGCTTTTGCAAAGTGCCACAGTAATGCATAATTCTTCTGCTTCTGCTACTGTGCCGCCGACTGTGCCTCCAGCTGTGAAGCCAGCTGCAAAGCCAGTTGCGAATACTTCTGTGCCGCCGACTGTGCCTCCTGCTTTCCCTCCGGTTTCACATCGTACGCACGAAGCTGCTGAGTCTGCACCTGAGTCTGCACCTGAGTCTGCTGCATCTGCTATACCATCTTTCCCGCCTGCAGCTCCTGCAAAGCGCGCATCTGATTCTATGCAAATCCCAGTTACGCATTTAGAGCCTAGCAAGCCATTGAGTTTGGATATTCCAGATCTTTCATTCCCAATAATCGGTCATATTGATGAATCGACTTCTTTCAATAATGATTCAGATAATGACGACGATAATAGTGACGATACCAGTGACGGCATAGCGTAACCGCTTTTATTTGCTAAGATTTGCAATAATTTTAGACTGGCAGTTTGATTTATGCCGTTGTATCGCGATGAAGCCGTTGTGCTTCGTGCTTTTCCTTTGGGTGAAGCAGATAGAATTGTAGTTTTGCTCACAAAGCAGCATGGAAAAGTTCGTGCTGTTGCAAAAGGAGTTCGTCGTCTTAAATCGCGCTTTGGCGGCCGACTTGAGCCTCTTATGCGCGTTGATGTGCTTTTGGCGCAAGGAAAGTCTTTGGATGTTGTATCACAGGCTGTTTCCATATCTGCCTACGCCGGCCCGATTTGTGCCGATTATACGTCCTATGAGTATGCAAGCGTTATGTTGGAAGTTGCAGATGCTCTGGTTTCCAACGAATATACGGATGAGTATATGCGTGAATATCAAGATACTTCCGGACAGTATCGTCTACTTACTGCTGCTTTGTCGTCGCTATCTAACAGAAAGCATGCGCCGAATGCTATTGGAATTTCATACCTTTTGCGCGCAATGTCTTTGGCTGGCTGGTCGCCGCGTTTAAAAACTTGCGTTGTTTGCGGAAAAGAAGAAAATTTGTGCTACTTTTCTCCATCTGCCGGCGGCGTTATGTGTGCTGGCGATCATACGCCCGAATCTATTATTTGTTCTGACGAAACACGTCTTCAACTATTCGCACTTTTGCAAGGCGATTGGCATTCTATTGACGGCGTGCCAATCGATTCTTCTACTCTTTCTTGCGCAAAGATTTGGGCGGAATATTATCTTGAGCGTCCAATTCGTTCAATGGGGTTGTTACATTCTTAAGTATGGCTTTTGAAAACGTGGATTATACGTCGCTTAATATTCCGGCGGCTCCTTTTAGTGACCTTTCTCGCATACCAGATTTTCCTAAGGGAAAGGTTCCTCGCCATGTTGGTGTGATTATGGACGGTAATGGTCGTTGGGCTAAAGAGCGCGGAATGATTCGAACCGAAGGTCACAAAGCCGCGGAGCCTGTTGTTTTTGACACTATTGCTGGCGCTATTGAAGCGGGAGTGCGCTACTTAAGCTTGTATACTTTTTCTACGGAAAATTGGAAGCGTTCTCCGCAAGAAGTGCGCTTTTTAATGGGATTTTCTAGGGATATTATTCATCGCAGAGTTGCGCAAATGAACGAGTGGGGTGTGCGCGTGCGCTGGGCTGGGCGTCGTCCTCGTTTGTGGAAGTCTGTTATTGACGAGCTGGAAAAAGCTCAAGAAATCACCAAGAACAACAAAACTATTGACGTTGTTTTTTGCATAAATTATGGTGGGCGAGCGGAAATTGCGGATGCGTGTGCGCAAATTGCTAAAGAAATTCAAAATGGCAAGATTAAAGGCGATCGTATCACTGAAAAAATGATTGCTGAGCACTTGTATAATCCAGATATTCCAGATTGCGATTTGGTTATTCGCACTTCCGGCGAGCAGCGCACAAGTAACTTTTTGCCTTGGCAAGCATCCTACGCGGAGCTTGATTTTGTGCCGGAACTATTTCCGGATTACGGCCGCGAAGCGCTGTGGAGGTCGATTGACCGTTATGCGCATCGCGACCGCAGGTTTGGCGGCGTAAAAAACGCTTAAACGCTTAGATGTTTAGACGCTTAAACGCGCTTAGTTTTCGTTGTTTTTGCGTTCGTCGAGAATCTTATCTACGAGCGCTGCTTTTGCGTCAATTTGATTGCTAAAACCAGGGCGAATGTCTAGCTTTAGAATTACGCCAGTTCTGTATCCTTTATTAACTAGCGTCATAGTTGCGTCACGAACAACGCGCATAACGTCGTCAAATTCGCCCTCAATATTCGTAAACATTGCGTTCGTTTCGTTTTTTAATCCAGAGTCGCGAATAACTTTCACGGCATCCGCCACGTACTCGCTTAACTCGTCGCCGACTCCGCTTGGAGCAATGCACAACGCCGCAACCGTGTTAGTTTTGTGAGCGTTTGCGCAGCTATTTTCGCAAATGTTTGCGTTTTTATCTTCGTTATCTTTATTGATTTCACTCATAGCACAATCCCTTAAATTCGTAATCTTACGCAAATTTAGCAAAATATAACGCCAAATAATGCGCAACAAACTCATAAATTTGCGTGACTTTAATAATTCTACAAGCGTCACAGGGTTTTTCTATAATTAACACCGTTTCACCCGAATTTTCTAGTTTTACGAAAAGGTGTATTGTGGCTGTTTCAAAGCTTGATGAAGTCGTGTCCTTGGCTAAGCGTCGAGGTTTTGTGTTCCCAGCTGGCGAAATTTACGGTGGCACGCGCTCCGCGTGGGATTATGGTCCGTTGGGCGTTGCGTTAAAGGATAATATCAAGCGCGAATGGTGGCGCTACATGGTAACCACGCGCGGCGATGTTGTTGGCGTGGATACTTCCGTTATTCTGCCTTCGCAAGTTTGGGTTGCTTCCGGTCACGTTTCCGTGTTTAACGATCCTTTGATTGAGTGCTTGAACTGCCATAAGCGTCATCGTGCAGACAAGTTGGAAGAGTCTTATGCCGAAAAGCATGGCGATAAAATGCCAGAAAACGGCTTAAAAGATATTGCTTGCCCAGATTGTGGTACTCGCGGAAACTGGACTGAGCCACGTGACTTCAACATGATGCTTCGCACGCATTTAGGCCCTGTTGAAGACGAAAACAGCTTGCACTATTTGCGTCCAGAAACAGCTCAGGGTATTTTTGTGGACTTTAAGAACGTCATGACTTCTACTCGTCAAAAGCCGCCATTCGGCATTGCAAATATTGGTAAGTCTTTCCGTAACGAGATTACGCCTGGAAACTTTATTTTCCGCACTCGTGAGTTTGAGCAGATGGAAATGGAGTTCTTCGTAGAGCCTGGAACAGACGAAGCTTGGCATCAGTATTGGATTGACACTCGCGTTCGCTGGTATGTGGATTTGGGTGTGAAGCCAGAAAACTTGCGCATGTACGAGCATCCTAAGGAGAAGCTCAGCCACTATTCCAAGCGCACTGTCGATATTGAGTACAAATTCGGCTTCCAAGGTTCTGACTGGGGAGAGCTTGAGGGTATTGCAAACCGTACTGACTACGATTTGTCTGCTCATGCTAAGCATTCCGGCGAGGATTTGAGCTACTTTAACCAGGCTACTGGCGAAAAGTACGTGCCTTACGTTATTGAGCCTGCTGCTGGTCTTACGCGCTCTCTTATGGCATTCTTGGTTGACGCTTACGACGTTGACGAAGCTCCAAACACTAAGGGCGGCGTTGACAAGCGCACTGTTCTTAGACTCGATCCTCGTTTGGCTCCTGTTAAGGCTGCAGTTTTGCCGTTGAGCAAGAAGCCGGAATTGCAAGCTGTTGCTCAAGATTTGGCTGCAGATCTTCGCCAGCATGATTGGGTTATTGATTACGATGAAGCAGGCGCTATTGGCCGCCGCTACCGTCGCGAAGACGAAATCGGTACTCCTTTGTGCGTAACAGTTGACTTTGATACTTTGGAAGATCACGCTGTTACTATCCGCGAGCGCGACACTATGCAGCAAGAGCGCGTTTCTTTGGGCAAGGTTGCAGATTACGTTGCTAGCCGCATTAACGAAAAGCGCGTTAAGTATCCGCAGGGTCCTGTTGAGATTGTTGGCACTCGCTCAGCTGATGGTGCTGTAGATATTGCTAAAGAAGCAGGCGAAGACGAGTCTAAGCCTGTTAAAATCGCGACTGCTGGCGGCTTGTACTAATACGCGTTTGAGTATCGCTTAAGAATATCTTAAGTATTAATAAGCAAAAATATTATTAAAGTGAATGGAGTTAAAGCAATATGAATTTTTCTATCAAACCAGTGGATTTAGGGAAAGTTCATATTGCAACTCCTGTTGTTTTGTCTCCAATGGCTGGAATCACTAACTGGCCATTTCGCGTAATCTGCCGAGAATTTGGTCCAGACGGGCTTTACGTAGCAGAAATGATTACAGCTAGAGCATTAGTTGCAAGAAATCCAAAAGCGCTTAGACTTTGTCGTTTTGCGCCTAGTGAAAAAGTGCGATCTTTGCAGCTTTATGGTGTTAATCCTTCTATTGTGGAGCTTGCTGCTCGAATTGTTGTCGATGAAAACATGGCCGACCATGTTGACTTAAACTTTGGATGTCCTGTTCCTAAAGTTACAAGACGCGGCGGTGGGTCTGCTCTTCCTTGGAAAACTGATTTGCTGCAAGAAATTTTGCATCGCGTAGTTTCTGTTTGTAATCCTGCAGGAATCCCAGTTACAGCTAAATTCCGCGTTGGTATTGACGAGAGTCATGAAACTTTTATGCAAGCCGGCCATATTGCTCAGGAAGAAGGATGTGCTGCTGTAACTTTGCATGCTCGCACAACTTCAGAATATTACGGTGGTCATTCAGACTGGCAGCGTATTGGTGAGCTTGTTGATGCGCTTAATATTCCTGTTTTTGGAAACGGTGATATTTGGGGTGCGCAAGATGCGCTCGCAATGTTTAAAGAAACTGGTTGCGCGGGAGTTGCCATTGGTCGCGGATGCCAGGGTAGGCCTTGGATTTTTGCAGATATTCGTAACGCTTGCGAGGGTAGCGATAATCGTGTTAATCCTACTTTGGCGGAAGTTGGCTCAGTGATTTTGCGCCACTTAAATCTTTTGGTTGAGTTTTATGATGGTGACGAGCGTATGGCTGTTCACGACTTGCGTAAGCATATTGCTTGGTATTTAAAGGGTTTTCCGGTTGGTGGAGGAACTCGCAAAAACTTTATGGAATGCGAGTCTATTGAGGATGTTAATCGCAATCTTAATATGCTCGACGGCTCTCTTCGTCTGCCGGAACAAGTGTTAGACACGCCGCGTGGTCGTGTGCGTTTTGCTAAAAAAGTTCATTTGCCATACGGCTGGTTGGATTCTCGTACTACAAGCCATGAGGAGCGCGAAGCCTTGTTTGGCGACGACCCGATGGATGCTAGTTACTAGAGTTTTCTAGGCTTTTGGCCATTTTTATATACTGATTATTCTGCGATTATCTTGTGATTATTCAAAGAAAATTACCGGCTATGTATATTTGCATATAGCACGGTGTATTATCAAATCAGTGACATTTTTTCAGTTTATTGTTAAAACGTCGTCAGTATCGAGCGTTTTGCGCTAAAATATTGTGTAAACGTGCGTGAGTGACAGGAGAAAACGGTGAGCGAGATTGCCCAGACTGACAATTTCAACGACAAAACCATCATCAAGGTAGTCGGCGTCGGTGGTGCCGGCGGTAACGCCGTCAATCGGATGATCAGCGAGGGTCTACAGAATGTAGAATTTGTAGCCATTAATACTGACGCTAAAGATTTACTGCGTTCTGATGCTGATGTAAAGATTTCATTATCGGACGCTTCAAGCCGAGGTCTTGGTGCTGGTGCTGATCCTGAGAAGGGTGCAAAAGCTGCACAGGATCATCAATCAGATATTGAAGAAGCACTTAAGGGTGCTGATATGGTGTTCGTTACCTGCGGCGAAGGCGGCGGTACAGGCACTGGTGCTAGCCCAATAGTTGCTCGTGCTGCGCATCAGCAGGGTGCTTTAACTATTGCAGTTGTTACGCGTCCATTCGGTTTTGAAGGGCCGCAGCGAGCTGCATCTGCAAAACTTGGTATCGAAAATCTTCGCAAAGAAGTTGATGCGTTAATCGTAATTCCAAACGATCGTCTTTTGGAAATTTCGGATCGCACAATCGGTATTATTGAAGCATTTAAGACGGCAGATACTGCATTGCTTGCTGGTGTTCAAGGTATTACTGATTTGATTACCACAAATTCGTACATTCATGTGGACTTCTCCGATGTTACCGCTATTTTGCGTGGAGCAGGTACAGCACTCTTTGGCATCGGTTCTGCAAAGGGTGAAGATCGTGCAACTCAGGCTGCTGAAATCGCTATCAGCTCGCCTCTTCTTGAGGAAAGCATTGAAGGTGCTCACGGTGCTTTGATTAACATTGCAGGTCCAAGCGATTTGAAGCTTCAAGAAGCGTCTGCTGCAACTGAGCTTGTTCGTAAGGCTATTCATCCAGAAGCACAAATTATTTGGGGTCTTTCCTTGGATGATTCCTACGGTGACGAAGTGCGTGTGACTGTTATTGCTGCAGGTTTTGACGCTCACTCTAAGTCGGAAGAATCTTCAGCAACAGCCGGTCAGTTTGTTGATATGCAGGCAGATGTAAAGTCTGTTGCTCCAGCAAAGTCTACTTCTGCTATGAGGGAAGAATCTGCTGCTAAACAAGCAGAGCAGCCTGCTTCTGTGCCTTCTATGTTTGATACTGCAGCAAATCAGCAGTATGTATCTAATCCAGAACCTGCTCAACCGCAGCCTTCTGAACCGGATGAACTAGATATTCCTGATTTTCTGCGTTAGGCGTAACGAGAGGAGGGTGGCTTCATGGCTAGCTTTATGAAGAACGTAATGTCGTACGTTGGTATGGCAGATGTTCAAGAAGATGATGATTATGTTGAAGCTGATGTTCCAGAAACTTCCTTTGACAACGATCGATCGGTAACACCTGTTGCGTCGCAGCGCGGAGACGATTCTCGCCCTAGTGGCACTTCTGCTCGCGCAAGTCTTAATCGCATGAGCCGTATTACTACCATTCATCCAAAGTCTTATGACGATGCGCAAATGGTTGGTCGTGCTTTAAGAGATGGCGTTCCAGTGGTGCTTAATTTAACTGGCGTAACTGAGTCTGTGGCGTATCGAATTGTTGATTTCTCTGCTGGCGTAGTATTCGGCGTGCGCGGTTCTATTGAGCGTGTAACTCCTCGCGTGTTCTTGCTCAGTCCTGCGCAAGTGAATATTAAAGTAGAGGATGCTCCAAACGGCAATACTGCTCGAGACTTGTTCTCTTAAAGCGTATTACGCAATAAAAATCTTAATTAAGCAGCGTTTGTTTAACACTCTCGCTGCTTTTTTATACTTTTTGGTAGCATAAACAAGAGTTCGAGCATAACTAAAATCATGCGAATTTAACTAAATAATTTAACTAAAAGCGTATAGCCGAATAACGAAAGTAATCTAATGAGCAGTGAAAATGAAAACGAAAACACTATGCAAGCCAAGCAACGCACTGTATTGTCGTTTGTGCGTCGTTCTGGACGCTTAGATGCGCGTTTACAGCACGCTCAGGAGCGTTATGCAAGTCAGTACTTATTAGATGTTACTGAAGCTCCTGGCTCTTTTAGATTGCGCGAAAATTTGCACATTACGCATGATTGGATTAAAGATAAGTGGGGCAATAATAATCCGCTTATTGTTGAAATCGGTTCCGGTCAGGGCGAAAACGTTGTTGCTGCAGCAGAACGTTTGCCGGAAACTAACTTTTTGGCGCTTGAAGTTTATGATCCAGGCGTTGCTCACACAATGCTTTTAGCTGGAAAGCAAGGTTTAACTAATCTTCGTATTGCGCAAATCAATGCTCCTGATTTTTTCGCAGCTTGCGATTTAGGTGTTTTAGAAGAAGTTTGGACTTTCTTCCCTGATCCATGGCCTAAAATGCGCCACCATAAGCGTCGTATAGTGCAGCCAGAGCTTGCTTCTACAATTCACCAGGCATTGCGCAAAGAGGGTGCGTGGCGCATTGCTACAGATATTGAGGATTATGCTTTGCACGTGCATGAGATTATGGATTCTCGCGAAGATTTCACAAATATTGGCGAATTAAAAGTAAGTCTCCCAACTGAGCACGTTGGAAAAGGTACGGTCGACACTGCAGCAGCTCTTCCTCACGCAGATTTTAGTGAATCTGAGCGTTTTGCTGGTCGCGTTCTTACAAATTTTGAGCGTAAAGGCTTGGAGGCTGGTCGCAGGATTCACGACTTCACCTACCTAGCGAAATAATGCTCTCAATACGCTAGTCCTGTTGATTAGCGAATACTAGCATTCGCGCTGCTGCACACACCACACCGAACACTCCTACCTACCACGCACCTACCCGCAGCTTAATTGCGTGACTTTAGTTGCACTTAGTAAACCACGTACTTTGCGTAACAAATTTAACGAGTTATGAGTTTTGTGTTGTCGTTTAGTGTGTTGAGAGGCTGGAAAAATTGTGTTCAGCAATAAAAGAGGACTGAGGAAGCAACATTGTTAAAAGATAGGCGAACACAGCAAAATACTTTAACAGTTAAAGCAACGAAGGACGGGACTTGCGCAAACACAAATTTTCCAGCCTCGTCAAGAACCTAAGAACAAGAACACCAGTCAAAACTCATAGACGATACTAAAGAATATCGAAAGAAAAAATAAAACTAATCCTACAAACACACACGCAATTAAGCCGTACTTAATCTCAACACGCCGTAAGTTGCGAGCTTCTTTTCCGAGTGTTAATATCATATGGTTTGGTTCGAAGCCCCCTTCGTCTAACGGTTAGGACACCAGACTTTCAATCTGACAACAAGAGTTCGACTCTCTTAGGGGGTACAAATTATAGCACCGCTTAAAATCCTAGCGGTGCTTTTTGTTTTTGATTGCATCTTGCCCAAGTTTTTGGCATATAACCCTTATAACCTAGGTTTTTCCTTCAGTTATCTGTTTTCTGCTACTTGTTCCTATATTTCTGCGGTTTTATATTGCGTTATAACTTACTTTGATAACGCAAATTTGTTATAGCGTGTGTTTCTTTTGTTTAAGGTGATAGACTTACTCGTTGGTGCTTCTGCCCGGGTTGCGTAGGTCAGGAAGTGCTCAATTAAGTATTTACAATGCGCAGCATTTTTAAGATAAAGGATTTCTTATGAGCAATATTTTTAACACGAATATTGATAATAGTATTGATAGTGATGAAGCGAAATCATCTGCTTCTGTAGCTTCTGCAACTCCTGTAACGGATAGTGCGAATGATAAAGCTAATCCGGAGCCTTCAATTGTTGCTAATTTGCGTTGGCGTGTGGCGGATATTGCTTTGGGAGCTGCTTTATCTGCTGTTTTTGGCGTAATTCTTTTTGGCTATGGATTGGTTTTTATTCCAATAATTCGCACGCTTAATGCTGCTATTCTTCCTGGTTTTGCTAGTATTACGCATGGCGTGTGGTATTTATCTGGCACTCTTGCTCTTCTTTTAATTCGTAAGCCTGGTTCTGCAGTGTATGTGAATGTTGTTGCAGCTTTTGTGCAGGTTTTGCTTGGTTCTCCTTTTAATATTAGGGATACTGTTATTTCTGCTTTGCTGCAGGGTGTTTTTGCAGAATTGCCATTCTTGATTGCTAAGTATCGAAAGTTTAATTTGACTTTGAGTGCTCTTTCTGGTTTGCTTGTGGCTTTTGAGTATGGTGTGTTCTTAAGCTTCACTAAGTATCAGGCTAAAGCTCCTACTTATATTACGATTCATATGATTACGGAGCTTGTAAGTGGTCTTTTGCTTTCCGGTGTGCTTGTGTGGTTTGTTTACTTGGCTTTGCGCGCAACCGGTGCTCTTGATAACTTTGCTTCCGGACGAACTGAGCGCGTGTGATGCTTTTTATTTGAGTTCGACGCACTAGGTTTGGCTACGTTTATGGGTATGTGCTAATCTAGTCGTTGCTAACTTTGTTAGCGTGGGGCTTTAGCTCAGTCGGTTAGAGCAACGGACTCATAATCCGTCGGTCCAGGGTTCAAGCCCCTGAGGCCCCACGAACTAAATAACGCCACTTCATCAAGTTTATGAAGTGGCGTTATTGATTTTTATGAGTTAAATTTTATTTTTATTTTATTTTATTTTTTACTTTATCTTCCGGCTTTTGCTAAATAATCCGGTATTTGTTTAGGATACTTTGGCCATGCGCCTTCCTGAGTGCATACGAACGCAGCAGTATTAACGGCTGCTCGATGCGCTTCTTCAAGACTTTCGCCTTTAAGAATATGCGTTGCAAACACTCCAGAAAATGCGTCTCCTGCGCCAACCGTATCAATAATGTTTACGTGAGGCGTTGGAATAGTGGAGCTTTCGCCGGTGCTTGTAATAATCGTGCTAAATGTAGCTCCGCCTGTAAGAATCACGTAGTCTAATGCGTAGCGTGCTTGGAACCAGCGGCAAGCTTCTTCGTCGGAAGTGTCGCGAATATTGAACATGTCTCGAAGTAGGAACAGTTCGGAATCGTTAAGCTTAAAAACGGTGGCTTGCTGAAGAAGAGTATCAATGAGATCCTTAGAGTAGTGGTCGCTTCGAATGTTTATGTCGAAGAACTTCATCGCTCCAGGCTTAGTATGCTTCAATAATTGAAGAATAGTGTCGTGAGTTTCTTGCGAGCGCAGGCTAAGAGTGCCGAAGCATACCGCGTCTGCTCTCTCTACGAGGTCAATAAGCTCTCGAGTGTAAAGAATATGATCCCACGCAATATTTCTCAAAATTGTGTATTCTGGTATTCCGTTTTTAAGCGCTATTTCTACTGTGCTTGTTGGCCAAGCATTTCGTTGAATAATTGAGGTGATTCCAGCTTTGTTGACTTTGTCAATTAGCTCGTCTCCAAGCTGATCTTGGCCAACTGCGCTAATCATGCAGCTTTGAGCGCCGTGGCATTGTGCATGGTATGCAAAATTGGCTGGCGCTCCACCTACGCGCTTTCCGTGCGGAAGTAAGTCCCATAAAAGTTCGCCTAGCGAAAGAACAATTGGCTTAGTCATATATTTCCTTTCCTGCACGGTCGGCCATCCAGGCTTCTACATCGTCAATCTGCTTTGGAATGTCAATAGAAAGCCATTCCGGCCCGTTTTCTGTCATTAACACATCGTCTTCAATGCGAATGCCAATACCGCGCATTTCTTCCGGTAGCATTAAATCGTTAGCTGCAAAATACAATCCTGGTTCAATCGTAAAGATCATGCCTGGAGTAATTTTTGCGCCTTGATAAGACTCGTAGCGTGCTTGAGCGCAGTCGTGTACGTCCAAGCCAAGATGGTGAGCTACTCCGCACGCATGCCAGCGTCGATGCTGCTGGCCTTCTGGAGATAGTGACTCTTCAACGCTAACCTTCAAAATTCCCCATTCGTGCAAGTGTTCTGCTAATACTCGCATGCAAGCGTGGTGAATATCGGAGTAAGTAGCACCTGGCTTAGCCGCTTCAAAACCGGCTTGTTGAGCGTCAAGAACGCACTGGTAAAGCTTCTTTTGCAAGTCGGTAAACTTGCCGTTTGTTGGGAACGTGCGCGTAATGTCGGCGGTGTAGAGGCTGTTTACTTCAACGCCTGCATCAATAAGAAGCAGTTCTCCGTTAGAAACTACGCCAGTATTTCGCATCCAGTGCAAAATTGGAGCATGCTTGCCGGAAGCAACAATAGTGTCGTAGCCTACTTCGTTTCCTTCCTCGCGTGCAACAGAATTAAAAGCGCCTTCAATCATGCGTTCGGAATGTTCTTTGCCAAGAGCTTGAGGCAATCTAGTAAGCATGCGGTCAAAACCAAGCTTTGTTGCAGCAACAGCTTTGCGCATTTCTCGAATTTCGTAATCGTCTTTAAGCATGCGAGCTTCTGCAGCAAATTCGTGCAGTTTGTCGTCAGCGGAACTATTAGCGTCTTCGTCCGTAAACCCGCTTGCTTCGCGCATTGTCTCAACTTTTGCGGTAAGCTCCGGATCGGTTTCTCGAATAATTCGAACGCGAACGCCTTCGCCATTTGCGTCGTCGCTTACATTCTTTGCAATAGCGTCGTCAAGTTCAGCAATGTCACGCGTTTCAATTCCTGTCATGGCTTTGAGCTCTTTCAAGCCTGCGCGTGGGCCAACCCAGTATTCTCCGTAGTGTGGATCCCTGTAAAATGCTGAAGTGCTGTTATCTGCGCGTGGGGCTACAAAAAGCTCTGGAATATGATTTTTGCAGGCTTTAGCTTCCTTGCTGTCTTCGCTTACCGGTTCCATAACAAGTACGGCTCCAGCCTCATAATCTTGACCCAAGCCAGTGTAGTAGGCAAAAGTTGTGTCTGGGCGGAAAGCGTAATCGCAATCGTTATTGCGCACTTTTGGTTGTCCTGCAGGAATAACTAAGCGTTCTCCTGGGAAGCGCTCTGAAAGTGCTTCTAAACGTGCTGGAATGTACTTGCTGGATTCAAGAGGCTTAACTTCCGGCTCCTGATTATCCCAGCTGCTTGTCATAAAATCTTTAAAAGAATCGCTATTTGGTCGAAGAGAACGATTGTTAACGCGGTCTTCCGCCTTTTGCGTACCGTCAGATTTTAATTCTTCACCGTGCTCTGTTGGCGTATTTTCTGCCATTATGCGACTCCTTAACACTTCTTTTTGTGTGTAAATAAAAATAAACTAGGAATTAAACTAGACAATAACTAACATAGTCTTATTTACTGTTTTGCGCGAGTTTTTTGGATTAAAAAGATCAGATTTTATATGTAATTTACAAAACAATCATATGCGAGTATAAGTATTAGCTTTCTTCTTAAAAATTATTTTTTGTAAGTGTTGTTGGCATAAACTAATCTATATATTTGGAAAATGAGTAAGTGAGCACAAAATTAGGGGAGTGCAGTTATGTCTATGGAACATCCAAATTGCAATAATGAGCGAATTGTTGATATTGAGCGCAATATTATGAGCCGCGCTCCTGAGCATAATAAAACTAATCTTGATTTAGACAGAATGCGCTTAATTCTCGATATTCTTGGGCATCCAGAAAAGTCTATGCACGTTATTCATATTACTGGCACGAATGGCAAGGGTTCTACTGCTCGCATGGCTGAGTCGTTGTGCCGAGCATACGGTTTGCGCACTGGTCTTTACACTTCTCCACATTTAGAGCGCATAAACGAGCGCATTATGATTGATGGTCAAGAAATCAGCGACGACGATTTTATTGATGTTTGGGATCAAATGAAAGATATTATCGACATGGTTGATGCTCGCATGGAGGCTGACGGTAAGCCAAAAATGAGCTTTTTTGAAGTGCTTACAGCCATGGCAATTTGGGCTTTTGCGGATGCTCCTGTTGATGTTGCTGTAATGGAAGTTGGCATGGGTGGCGAATGGGATGCTACGAATGTTATGGACGCGGATGCTGCAATTATTGGCCCTGTGGATATGGATCACATGCAGTGGCTTGGAAACACTGTTGAAGAGATTGCGCGCACAAAAGCTGGCATTATTAAGCCAAATTGCACTGTAATTTTAGGTCCTCAGCCGCATGAGGATAAGGTTTTGCCAATTATTAAGGAAGTTGCTGAGAGTAATAATGCTAAATTATTGCGCGATTCTTCTTATGGTGACGGCGAGCTTGAAGTTGTTTCTCGTACTCCTGCAGTTGGCGGCCAGCTTGTTACCTTGCGCACGCCTCTTGGCACTTATGAGGATGTTCCAATAGATAAGTTTGGTAAGCATCAGGCGCATAATGCTTTGGCGGCGCTCGCTGCGGCTGAAGTTGTGCTACCGGTAAATGGAGCTTTAGATGGCGATTTGGTTGCTGAAGCTTTAAGCCAGGTTAAGGTTCCGGGTCGTATTGAGCAGGTTCGTACTTCGCCGACGATTATTGTTGACGGTGGTCATAATGTGAATGCTGCTGAGTCTCTTCGTGAAACTATTGAAGAAAACTATCATTTTGAGCAGCTTATTGGTGTTGTTGCAATGATGGCAGATAAGCAGGTTGAAGAATACTTGGGTGTTCTTGAGCCTATTTTGACGAAGATTATTGTGACTCGTAATTCTTGGCGCGACCGCGTAATGGATCCGGAAGAGCTCGAAAAGATTGCTGTAGGCGTGTTTGGCAGGGATCGCGTGATTCGTGTTGACGAGCTTCCGGATGCTATTCAAACGGCTGTGAATCTTGTTGATGAAGACGATGAGCTTGGCGTTGGCTACGGTCACGGCGTGCTTATTTGCGGAAGCTTTGTTACGGCAGGGGATGCTCGCACAATGCTTGTTGAGCATGTGAATCCGGACTTAAAAAAGCCAAAAGATCAGCGCGTTGCAATTCACCCGAATATTGACGAGTCTTGAGAATCAAGCTTCTTATTTAGCTGCTTAATTTGCTAATTTCGCAAAGCTTTAGCTTTTTCTACAGTATCTTTTACGAGTACTGCTTGAGCGTCAACTAAAGGAATTTGCGGAAGAGGGAAAGCTTCATTTAGCACGCTAAGCTCTGTGCATCCTAAAATAAGTGCGTCGCAACGGCATGCTCCAGAAGGGTCTAGCATATCGCTTAAAACTGATTCGTAACGGTGAAAATCAAGGTCTCCTGTGCCTTTTACGTCATCGTAAATAAGCGAAGTAATACGTTTCTGCAAATCGTCGTCTGGAGCTACAAACGTGTATCCCGCTTCTTCAATAGCGCGCTGATACACTCCCGCTTTACGAGATCCTGCAGTGCCTAAAAATCCAATGCGCTTGCAACGAGCAGTAGGGTAGCGTCGAGCAATTTCGGCCACAGCTCCGCGAGGCATATGCATAATAGGCACGTTTGTAAGAGCTTGGAACTTATCGTAAAAATAATGTGCCGTATTGCATGTTAATACAATAAAAGAAGCTCCCATTTGCGTTGCTTTTTGAATATCGTCCGCAAGAACAGGGAATGGGTTTTCTTCGGAATTGCCAACAATATAAGCCGTTCTATCTGGCACAGAAGCGTCGTTAAACACCACATAATCCAAAAACTCTTGATCATTATGCGCATGTGTTTCTTTATTCAGTAAACGAATATAGCTTTCTGTTGCAAGCGTGCCCATGCCGCCAAGCACAGCAAAAAACGGCCGTTTCATCGTGTAATTTTCCTTTCGGAACCCATATTGTGCCGGAGTATTTCACGCCTTATTGCGGAAAAATTCAGCATAGCGCTTCTTGTAAATTGAAAACATATGACGAATCATAAGCCAGCGTAGTAGGTTCATATCCTTCTTATATTCTAGCGTAGTGCCCCAATCGCCGCGACGAATCATACTAGTACCACGCTTCTTTTCTTCGCCTTCTGCTACATAATTTAAGAAAATAGAGCGTGGAATTTCCATCCACAATTTTTCTCCACGGCCGAACACAGTATTTCCGTCAAAAGGCTTATGGTCAATTAAATCTTCAACAAAATATTTCGCAATATTAAAGCCGTTTAAAGTCACAAAGTAGCTTGAGCGGCCTTGACGTAAGTTTATTTCAAAAAGTTTATACTCTCTGTCGCGCTCATCGTATTTCATATCAAAATTAGCTACGCCAACGTATTTAATATCTTCTAAGAACGCTTTAATGTTGCGGAAAACTTCCTCATTGTAGTCAGGAATAATAGCAGCGTAATTGCCGACCGCTTCTGGAGTTGGGTCTTCAAGAAGCGGGTGTCCAAGGAACATCATGCGCACGTGGTGCTCGCTATCTACGTATGCGTTTAGAACGCGCATACGGCTATCGTCGCCCGGAATAAAGTCTTGCAAAATCATTTCGCCATCGTAACCGGCTTTATAAGAACGTTGAATAAGAGTATCAAGCTCCTCAGGTGTGTCGATAATAAAAGCCTTCTTACGCCCCTCAAAATCAACTTTAAGCCATTTGGCGCTATCTGCAGGCTTCATAGCAATCGGGAAGTCGAATGGAAGATCTTTGTATGCGCAAGAAGCTACTTCCTCAGCGTTTACTACCTTAGTTTTTGGGTGAGGAAGATTGTACTTTTCGCAAGTTTTATAGAACGAGCTTTTAAGGCTAAGCTGTCGGTTTAATTCGTTTGGCAAAGTGTGGAAAGCAAAATAGTCGCGCAATTTTTCTCCACACTGGCTTAACAAATTTGCGTAAACATCTCCGCAAGGAATAAGTAGAAGCTTAGTATTTGGATTCTCTTTCTTCCATGATTCTCCAAACGAAAGCATTGTGCTTAAAAATGTTTTAAGCTCGCCAAAATTTGGAACGATTCTCACATCAATAATCTTGCTAAATTTTGTAGGAGAAAGTTGGAAATATGCAAAAGCTATAGAAGTAATACCGTATGCTTCATGGAATGCTCTAGCCATTCCGTAAGCGTTAATATCGCTGCCGAGCAGCACTGGTTGGAATTTTTGATTAGTCATTAATATCTTCTTTATGGTTTATTGGTTCGTTTATTTGTAGCATGTATTCGTAGCGTTTACTTTTACGTTTTTGCAATACTTAATGTTAAAGCGTAAAAAGACGTTTTATGATTTCTGAATCACCCTCGTAAGGCACATGCTTGTTTTCGTGTTTAATCCAACGCTCATCGCCTTTGCCAATCAAAAGAATAACGTTGAATTTTTCTTCGCGATTAAAGCTTTTTCGAGCGTCGTCAACACTGTATTCCACTGCATCTGGACGGTCTATAATAATATGCGACTTAACGTTTTCGTTAGTTATGTAGCCTCGCATATCTTTGCAAATATCCATTTCGTCTTCTGTATTTGTGTCTTCAGTTGTAAAAATAAACTGGTAAATACGATTTTGAGCAGCTTGAACGATTTCCTTACGACGATCGTAAGCTTTATTACCTGCAGATCCTGTTACTAGTGTAATTCTAGGGTTTTCCTTACCGTAACGTTCATCAACAAAATCAAGAAGTGCTTTAGTGGAAATATAATTATGCGCGTAATCAACAACAGCAATTGTGTTAGACTGTGCGTCTTTGAATACTTCCATGCGTCCAGGAATCTTAATATTTTCAATAGATTTCAGTGCTGCTAAATCAGTATCCTGATTAATTGAAAGTTCTCCAGCAATAGCAATTGCTGCTAAAGCGTTTTCGTAATTAAAATCTCCTGCAATAGACAATGCGAATTCGGATATAGGGCAGTAGTGCACGTCTTCTTCGTAGTCACTATTTTCGTAGTTGCCATCTTCGTCAGTGTCTCTAATAGCAATGCAATGCGACTCACTGTTTCCTGTAGGCATTGCAATGTAATCAGGCGTAAGTAGCTCGGCATAGTCGTCGTTAACAGATGTGCAAGAGTCTACGAGATTATCTTCTAAATCGTCACTATTTTTAATTTCGCAAGAGCTATTGTCTATTTCATCTTTTTGGATTCTTGCAAAAGTTGTTACATGCACGTTGTTACGTTCAGCGTCTTGCATTAAAAGATCTGCGTGATCTGCATCCGCATTTAATACCAGATGCTTAGTATTTGCAATAATTTGACGCTTGCAATACAAGTAATCTTCAAAAGTTGGGTGCTCAATAGGGCTAATATGATCCGGACTAATATTTAAGAAAGCTGCAACGTCAAACTTAAGCCCGTACACGCGATTTACCTTATAGGCTTGGGAAGAAACTTCCATAACAAGGTATTTCATGCCGTTATCTACAGCTTCGCGCATCATTTTAAAAGCGTCAAAACTTTCAGGAGTTGTTAAATCTGACTCAACATAATTAACACCGTCTAAGCAGTTATCTACGGAGGAGAACAATGCTGCTTTTGAGCCAGAATGTGCGTTTAGAATAGCGTGAGTAAAGTATGCGGTAGTTGTTTTACCTTTAGTTCCAGTAATTCCAACAACTGTGAGTTTTTCTTGAGGATTTCCAAAGAATTCTGCAGAAAGTATGCTCATTGCTTTGCGCGCGTCTGTAACAATTAAGCCAACAGCATTTGTGTACTCAGCGTAACTTTGTTCAGCAACGTATGCGCTAAGACCTTTGCTGTCTGCGTCTAAAAGATATTCAGGCTTAAAATTGCCTTTAATAAAAAGCAAAGTTCCAGGCTTAATATCGCGAGTATCGTAAGTTGCGTGAGCAAAACACTCATCCGCATCAAAATTGGCAAAATAATACGGATTTAAAGACCATATTTCATTACGAGAATGCGTAGAGTCTGTGGCTTGTTCTCTATTGGAAGCTGAATCTTGTGACTCGTGATGCTGAATCATTTCGCGCAACAATCCATATTGTTGCAAAAGTTTACTTGCGCTTGTTAGTGACAACGTGTTGTGCATAGTCATATTTTTCTTTTCGCTAAACATAAGTAAATATTTTTAAGCAATAATGCAATTGGATTATAAATTGTTTATTTCAACAAGTTTAAAGCCAAGTTCCACGAATTGGCTCGCGACCGTGAGATTCAAGCCACTTGTTAAAACTATCTCTCCAACGAATATATGCTTCTCTCTGCCAACTCATTAGATTGCTTAATGTCATGCTTCCAATTTGCTCATACGCATTGCACATAGGAGCAACTAAATCAAGAGCTGCCACAGTATCTGCAGTTGCATCGTGGAAGTCACCAATTGGTTCAACGCCATAGAATTGGGAAGTAAGAGTTAAGGTGCGTTTTCCAGGTCTTATAGAAACAGCGCGATCAATAACAAGCGGATCTACGGTAAGAACATCGTTTTCTGTAAGAGTGCTTATGCTGCAAGATGGTCGCTGATTTAAAGATTTTAGCTGCCAACGGTTCAAATCATGACGAAGCATAGCAACATCAAACGGTGCGTTATAAGCCAGCAATGGAATATTCTTTGCTTGAGCCAAGCTAACTGCTTGTGCCAGTGCTTCAAGCTCTTCTACAGGTTCTCCGCCGTGTTCTTGAAGGTATTCGTCTGTGAAACCATTTACTTCGCTTGCTTTAGGATTCATAGGCTGATGAGGGTTAATTAACCATGTAGAAACAGCATCGCCTTCGTGACCTAAAGAAGGATTTCTTAAAACCAAGGTTGCGGAAGCTATTGCGTCTTTACCAATATTTGCTCCGGTTGTTTCAGTATCGAAACCAAGCAGCCACGATTTTGAAAGTGGAGTGTTTTCCTCTTGAAATGGAGCTGCATTTAAAGCATCTAACAATTCTTTAATATTTGTTGGCATAGTCACAATATTACCGCAATGGCTCGTTATGGCGCGCGGACAATCTACAAAGCGATTCGTCAAACGATTCGTAAAGATATTTGCAAATCTATGTGCAAAGTAAAAAGTATTATTAAGTTATGAGTAAGTCTAATAAGTGCGCGCTTGTTAAGCGTAAATATGAGCAATTTGAGCAGCTTATTACTACTTGTGTTGATTCTTTATACAATCAAGCTATGCGATTAACCAATAATGTGCAGGATGCTCAAGATTTAGTACAAGATACTTTTGAGCGTGCGCTAAAATCTTTCTCGACTTTTCATCCTGGCACAAATTTTTCAGCTTGGATTAACAGGATTGAGCGCAATTTGTATTTTAACCAATACGCAAAAGAAAAGCGTGCGCCTAAGCGAGCAAACGATAAAACTGGCGATTATAACGATTGGGATATTTACGAAGCTTCTAATCATACTCCAAATGGACTGGTTTCTGCGGAACAAGAGTATTTTGAAGGATTCGCTCCTAAGGAGATTATTGCAGCTTTAGGAACTCTTCCTCCTGATCGCAGAAAAGTTTTTGTTGAGGCTGCTATTAATGGGAAATCTTATAAGCAGATTGCCAAAGAAGAAGGCATAAAAATTGGTACTGTTATGAGCAGACTTAATCGTGCTAGAACTCAGTTAAAGCACGAGCTTGCAGATTTATGCAGATAATCAAAACAAAAGCCCGCGTAGAAGCGGGCTTTTATAGTATTTATAAGCAAAAATTACAGCTTAAGCATTTGGCCTTTTGCCGTGATTTGCTGCTTTTTTACGACGCGCCTTGCGCTTGCGGCCACGCATACCCATAATGGTACTCCTTAACGATTAATTAACAACCTTAGGGATTATCGCACGTTGCCAAGACGTTATACTAGCTCACGCTTAGCTTATGCTTAAATCTAGTTGCAGCAAACTTATGCTGCAATATCTGCAACGGTTGCATTTAACAATGTTACGATGTCTTGAGGATTAAGCACCACGTCAAGTCCGCGCTTTCCTCCAGAAACAAGAATCTCATCAAACTGCATTACGCTAGTGTCAAGAACTGTTTCATGATGTGTTTTCTGACCAAATGGCGAGATTCCGCCAACCACGTATCCGCTTTCACGTTGTGCAACTTCTGGGCTTGTCATACTAGCTTTCTTTGCGCCGACCGCTGCAGCAATTGCTTTCATATTTAGTCGTCCATTTACTGGAACAATTCCAACTACTCGCTTTTCACCAGTGTCAACCATAAGTGTTTTACAAACTTGAGCGGCACTTACGCCGAGTTTTTCAGCAGCTTCAATTCCATAGCCGTCATCCATGTGATCGGCATCATGCTCGTATTGCGCTATGCGGAAGGTGATTCCTGCGTTTTCGAGTTGCGCAATAGCAGGAGTTGCTTTTCCTGTTTCTGCATGTTTTTTACTCATTGCGTTTCCCCTTATGTTGCGTGACTTAGTAGCAATTTTGTGTTACATGATATGCTATACCAACTATTGACTTAATGTAAATTTAAACAATAAACCCCTTGTGGGCCTAGAAAGCAGCACAAGGGGTTTAATAAACCTTACAAAATCAGATTATTTCTGATTTTTACTTGAGTGAAATCACTCGGAGATTTCAGCGAAGTAAAGAAGGGTGCGAATCATGTTAGCGGTGAAGCCGCACTCGTTATCGTAGAAGGTAACGGTACGAGCCAAAGTTACACCGTCAACAGTGTTCACATCGGTCTGAGTTGGATCGAAAACGCCACCGTGGGTGTCGCCGATGATGTCAGAAGACACGATGCTGTCGGCATTGTAACCGAAGTACTCGCAGTTCTCAAAAGCCTTCTTGAAGGCTTCGTTGATTTCTTCAACAGTTGCTGGCTTTTCAAGAACGGTGGTCAACTCGGTAACGGAACCATCTGGAACCTGAATACGCTGTGCGTGACCCTGGAGCTTGCCGTTAACTTCTGGCACAACCTTGCCGATTGCCTTAGCAGCGCCGGTGGAGTGCTCAATGGTGTTGCAAGCTGCAGAACGGTTGTTGCGTGGCTTGGAGCCGCGTGGGCCGTCAAGAATCATCTGAGTTCCGGTGTAAGCGTGGATTGTGGTCATGAAGCCGGACTTAATTCCCCAGTTATCTTGCAAGAGCTTAACCATGGCAGCCATGGAGTTGGTGGTGCAAGAACCAGCGGAAACAATGTTGTCGGAGGCCTTCAAAATCTGATGGTTTACGCCGAATACGACTGTTGGGGTGGTTTCATCCTTAGCAGGAGCGGAGATAAGAACCTTCTTAGCGCCAGCGTTCAAGTGAGCCTGGGACTTTTCTGCAGAAGTATAGAAACCGGTGCATTCAAGAACAAATTCAACGCCATCATTCTTAACCCATGGAATGTTATTGGCATCCTTCTCGGCGTATACCTTATAAGTCTTACCATCTACGACGATTGCGTCTTCGGTAGAAGTCACCTCAACTGGGGTGCCGTCATCGTGGCGGAATGTGCCGTGGGTGCTGTCGTACTTAAGCAAGTAGGCGAGCATAGAAGGAGTGGTCAGATCGTTGATGGCTGCGACTTCGATATCACCGGCTTGACCGCCGCGAGCTTGAAGCTCAAAAATACGACGGAATGCAAGACGACCGATGCGACCGAAACCGTTAATACCAATCTTGACTGTCATGTGGTTCTCCCTTGAGTGAGACCTCGTGCGCAACGTTTAAGTCGCGCTATTTTCGCGATGAAAACTCACGCATTGTGGTCATCGTTATTTGAATTAACGGTGTTCATTTTAGTGTGCGGTCTGTACGAAAAGTTGCAGAACAGTGCACGTAATGTGTAAAGAGTTCAAGGTCTAATCGTTGTAAGTCATAGACTCTGCAGCTGCAGTAGTTGAGTCAGTTGGAGTTGCTTCACTTTCCAGAGGAACAGCTAATGCTTCAGAAATAGAAGTGTCAACTTTGCCTAAATCTCCAACAGGCCTTTTGAACCAGCTAACTTGCGGCAAAGGAGCGTTAATTGGGAAGGTTACAATAAGCGTTCCTTCATGAACATCAATATGAGCCGGTGTGTTGTTTAATAATTCGTTGCTTAAACCTTGAACAGCGTCGCCGTGCATAACAGCATGCTCAAGCTGATATTTTAAACCAGTCTCGTTTACATCATTTGAAACAGGAGTGTGCGAAAACACTGAAACTATGCGAGATTTGCTTCCGTTTGATGCTGGAAAATCAAGTGAACCATCGTGAATAGCAGTAACTATTTGACCGTCGCCATATAAGAAGCCAATTCCGCCGCGACGAGCTAAGCGAACCATAAGTTGAATATTGGAAATTGTATGGTCAACGCGTCCACCTAAGCCGCCAAAAATATGGAATTCTCTAGCTCCTTTAGACCATCCAACTTTTAATGCGGAAAGTAAATCTGGATCATCCTTTTCGGATGGCAAACGTGTAATAATGGCGTCGGTAGGAAGCTTAAGGCGAACAGAATCAAAATCTCCAATAAGGGCATCTACATGCAAACCTAATTCGCATGCATGATCCCATCCACCATCTGCAGCAATGGTTAGTGCGCGATCCGGCACATGCTCACGTGTATTGTCGTAATAATCTCCTGCTGCTAGTACTACGCAGCGTTGCAAAGGTTCCATATCATCATAATAACGCTCTATTAGTATCTATTTAATGCTTCCAAACAATAGTTTACAAACGCTGTATTGAGTAGTATTTTGTTATGTTTTTGCTTGATATTCTTCAATAACATAAAGCGCTTGATGTAACATTGCATATCAGACTAGATTTTCTAAGACATTATAGATTTTCTGCATTAGTAGCAGGAAAATAATTTGTCGGAAAATAATATGACTTGTGTTGTGCACTTTACGAGGAGAAATAAATGTGCGGAATTGCTGGGTTCATTAATGACACCCCAATTAACGTCAAAAAACAAATTGTTAAAGATATGACGGATGTAATTGCTCACCGTGGGCCTGACGAGTATGGCACAATGATTGATAATCATGCAGCATTGGGATTTCGTCGTTTAAGCATTATTGACCTTCACGGTGGTTCTCAGCCAATGTATAACGAAGACGGAAATCTTGCAGTTACATTCAACGGTGAGATTTATAACTACAAGCCACTTCGTGAAGAACTTATTAAAGATGGTCACATTTTCCACACTGATTGCGATACAGAAGTATTAGTACACGGTTATGAACAGTGGGGTAAGGATTTACTTAAGCGTTTGCGCGGAATGTTTGCGTTTGTTATTTGGAATAAGCAAACTCAAGAATTGTTCGGCGCTCGCGACCATTTTGGTATTAAGCCTTTCTATTATGCGCATATGAACGGCACTTTTATGTATGGTTCCGAAATTAAATCTCTTCTTCGTCATCCGGATTTTAAGAAGGAATTAAACGAGAATGCTCTTAAGCCTTTTATGACTTTCCAATATCCTGCAATTAGTGAGACTTTCTTTAAGGGTGTGTTTAAGCTTCCTGAAGGACATTGTTTCACTTATAAAAATGGTGAGATGAAAATCGAACAGTATTACGATCCTAATTTCCGTGAAAGCAAGCAGCATTTGAACGAGCTTGTGGATTTAATCGATAAAACTGTTTGCGATTCTGTTAAAGCTCATCAGATTGCAGATGTTGAAGTTGGTTCCTTCCTTTCTTCAGGTGTAGATTCTAGCTATGTTGCCGCTGTTGCTCGCCCAGAGCACACGTATTCAATTGGTTTTGCTGGCGGACGTTATAACGAGTCCAAGCAGGCTGGAGAATTGGCGAAAATTATTGGCTTAAATAATAAATCTGAAATTATTGATGCTGAAGATGCATTCCGCTATTTCCCGCAGATTCAATGGTATTTAGATGAGCCTGATTCTAACTTCTCTTGCGTTCCATTGTTCTTCCTGGCGAAGCTAGCTTCTCAGGATTTGCGTGTTGTGTTAAGCGGCGAAGGCGCAGATGAATTATTTGCAGGATACATTGATTATGGTGTTCACACGCGTTCCAAGCTTATTAAAGTTGTGACGCGTATGCTCGCAAAGTTGCCGAAAAAGTTGCGTTATGCAATTGGTAGAGCAGCAAAAGGAAAGCATTTCCATGGAGCATGGCATTTGTACGCTAATTTGGCTCCAGCTGAGGAGCATTTTATTGGCCAGTCAAAGGTTTTCAATGAGGAAGATGCTGTAAAACTTTTGAAGCCTGAATACCGTAAAGGTCCGCATGTTATGGATATTGTTGGTGCTATTTATAACAGAATTTTAGGTAAGGGTCTTTCGGAAGTTAAGAAGAAGCAGTATCTCGATATGCATCAGTGGATGCCGGGAGATATTTTGCTTAAGGCAGATAAAATGACAATGGCTCACTCTTTGGAGCTTCGTGTGCCTTTACTTGACCGTATGCTTATGGATGTTGCAGAGCAGGTTCCTACTAAGTATTTGATTACTGATGAAAATACGAAGTTTGCTTTCCGCCAGGCGGCTGCACGTCATTTACCTAAGGCCTGGTACGACCGTGAAAAGCTTGGTTTCCCAGTGCCAGTTAAAGATTGGTTGCGCGAAGAACGCTTTTATAAGATTGTGCGCAAAACTTTTGAAAGTGACGATGCGGCAAAGTTCTTCGATCGTGACGCTTTACTTCAAATGATAGATAACAACTATGCTAAGCGTACTGACGATCGTCGCAAGATTTGGACAGTTTACACTTTCTTGACCTGGTATGACGTGTACTTTAATCACGATGGATTGAAGCCTGATCCTGTGCAAGTTGCGTAAGTAAGTCTATTAGCGATTTGCGTAATGATTATTTGTCAAGGCATGTAGTATACTAAACATTTGGCTTGAGTAATCAAGAAAGTGGGATGTCCCCACCTGGAAGCCTACTGTGGTTTCGGGTTCATGACTTCGGTCACGCAAGTTAGTCTCTTGTGCTGCTTGCTGCGCTGTTATACAGCGTTTTATTGATATGAAGTGTTGAATCCTTAAACTAATGGACTTCTTGGTGTATTGCATTCTACCAGTATTTAGAAGGATTGGAGTCATCATTAGCGACGAACCACGCATTAACGAGGAGATTCGAGTCCCTCAGGTGCGCCTTATTGGTCCAAAAGGCGAGCAGGTGGGAGTTATCGCAACCTCTGTCGCGTTAAACCTTGCAAGGGAAGCTAACCTCGATCTCGTCGAGGTAGCGCCTACTGCTAAACCTCCAGTAGCCAAGCTTATTGACTATGGTAAGTACAAGTACAACGAAAAGATGAAGGCTCGTGAAGCGCGCCGTAATCAGACCACTGCTGAGGTTAAGGAAATTCGTTTCCGCCTCAAGATTGATGATCATGATTTTGACGTTAAAAAGGGTCATGTACTTCGTTTCTTGAACGGTGGAGATAAGGTAAAGGTCACTATTATGCTGCGTGGCCGCGAACAGTCTCGTCCAATTGGCGGCGTTGAACTGTTACGCCGACTTGCGGATGAGGTCTCTGAAAGTGGCACCGTTGAGTTTGCGCCGAAGCAAGAGGGTCGCAATATTATTATGACTCTCGCTCCAAAGGGCAAGAAGATTCATACACAGTCTGAGCAGCGTCGTCGAGGCGCTGAATCTCGTGCAGAGCGTCAAGCTCGCCAGGCTGCACGTCTTGCGGCAAAGCAGGAAGTGCAGGCACAGGCTGCAGCTGCAGTAAATGCTATGCAATCCGATCAACATCACAAGGAGGGCAGCAATGCCGAAGATGAAAACTAATTCCGCAGCGTCCAAGCGCGTTCGTCTTACCGGTACCGGTAAGGTGATGCACGATGGTAGCGCCATGCGCCACAACTTGGAGCACAAGTCGGCTCGTAAACGTCGTGCTCTTTCCGAAGATAAAGTATTGGCTACTGCGCAGAGCAAGAAGCTTAAGGGCTTGCTCGTTAAGTAAGTAACAAGTAAGAATTGCTTGTAAACGAATACGCAATCATAAATTTTTAAGAAAGCTGAGGAATACTTATGGCACGAGTAAAGCGCGCAGTAAACGCTCACAAGAAGCGTCGCGTTGTTCTTGAGAGGGCTTCTGGCTACCGCGGTCAGCGCTCCCGTCTTTACCGCAAGGCAAAGGAACAGCTGCTCCACTCATTTACTTATAACTTCCGCGACCGCAAGGCTCGCAAGGGTGATTTCCGCAAGTTGTGGATTCAGCGCATCAACGCTGCAGTTCGCGCTGAAGGCATCACCTACAATCGCTTCATTCAGGGCTTGCACTTGGCAGGGATTGAATTGGATCGTCGCGCTCTTGCTGAGCTCGCTGTTTCCGATATTGAAGCATTCAAGGCTGTTGTCGAAGCTGCTAAGGCTGCATTGCCAGCTGACGTAAATGCTCCAGTTGAAGCCTGATTTCGCTTTAATAGAGTTTGATTTTAAGCCCGTCCATTTTAAGGCGGGCTTTTTCTTTTAAAACAACAAATTTACTTATTAGCTATAATTATTTTTATGCGCTCAAATCTTGATTCTGACAATAGAAAAAATAATATTCCTGAAGAATTTGCATCTTATATTCAACGTTTTATTGCGCATATTGATATTGAGCGTGGTCTTTCTAAAAAAACAGTATCAGCATACGCTTCAGATTTGCAAGATTACGCATCTTGGCTTTATAGTGAACGAAAAATTAAAGATATTACCGCTATTTCGCAGTTAGATATTGAATCATATATTAGAACTTTGCATAAATTAGGTTTGGGATCTCGCACTGTTGCTAGAAGACTTGCAAGTATTCACGAATGGCATCGTTTTATGCTTGCTCATGGAGATATTAGCTCTGACGCCTCAGCGCAAGTAAAAGCGCCAAAGCAGGCGGATTACTTGCCGGATGTGCTAAGCGTTGATGAAGTAAATCGTGTTATTGAAGCTGCTGGAAATTTTGGTAGCGAGGACGCGATTTCTCTTAGAGACGCAGCATTACTCGAATTTTTGTACGCTACAGGAGCGCGAATTTCAGAAGCAGTAGGCGTAAAATTTGAAGATCTTGATTTAGAAGACTCCGTTGTAAAACTTACTGGAAAAGGCGCAAAACAGCGTCTAGTTCCAATTGGTGGTTGCGCTGTTAGAGCTATTTGCAAGTATATTGAAAAATCTCGCCCAATATTATCTTCAAAAGGAAAGCGCGAATTGCACACTATTTTCTTAAATAAACGCGGCAATGCTTTATCTCGACAGTCAGCATGGTTTGTGGTTGTTGATGCAGGGGAGCGCGCAAAACTTGGACGCCCCTTGCATCCACATACTTTACGTCATTCTCTTGCTACGCATTTAATAGCAGGTGGTGCGGATGTTCGCACAGTTCAAGAGCTTCTTGGTCACGCTTCTGTAACAACTACGCAAATTTACACGCATATTAGCCCAGATGCTTTATTTGAAGCGTATGTAATGAGTCATCCTCGTGCTAGATAATTTCATTCTCAGAGTTTCGTGAGTATACCTGTTGATAAAGTGGGGAACATGCCTACTGATTTACTTGGACGCGAATACGAGACTTTTCATGCGCCGCAACCGCTTACTTCTCACGGTCCTGCGCGAATTATTGCTATGTGCAATCAAAAAGGTGGAGTCGGTAAAACAACCAGCTCTATTAATATTGCTGGAGCTTTAAGCCAGTATGGTCGTCGCGTTTTAATTGTTGATTTCGATCCGCAAGGTGCTGCAACTGTTGGTCTTGGAATTAACGCTAACGCGCTTGATAACACGGTTTATACAGCATTATTCGATTCGTCAGTAGACGTTCACGACGTAATTCGTCATACTGAAACCGAAAATATTGATATTATGCCGGCTAATATTGATTTATCTGCTGCAGAAGTTCAGTTGGTTACAGAAGTTGGCCGTGAACAGATTCTCGCAGGCGTATTGCGTAAAGTTAGAGACGAGTATGACGTTATTATCGTAGACTGCCAGCCTTCTCTAGGTTTGCTTACAGTAAACGCGCTAACAGCAGCAGATGGTGTAATTATTCCGCTTGCTGCAGAGTTCTTTGCACTTCGAGGTGTTGCTCTCCTTATGCAATCTATTGAAAAAGTGCAGTCTCGAATTAATCCAGATCTTAAAGTATTTGGTGTTCTAGTTACTATGTATACACGCACTTTGCATAGCGAAGAAGTCTTACAGCGCATTTACGAAGCTTTCCAAGATCGAGTTTTGCATTCCGTGATTTCCCGCTCTATTAAATTGCCGGATTCTACTGTTGCTGCAGTTCCTATCACTATTTTTGCTCCTGAGCACAAGACTGCAAAAGAGTATCGTGAGGTTGCGCGCGAGCTTATTGCTAAAGGTGTTGTTGCTTAAGTTTTTTACGGCTTGATTTGCGCGAGTTGTTTTTACTTCTCGCGCTTTTTGTAAGACTGTCTTAGCTCGCGAGTAAAATCGGCGAGGTTTGGCAGTCTGCCGATTTTGGTTTTGCCAATAACGTATTGCGGCTATTTAATTAGCTTCATGCTTAAGATAGCTGCTCGTAAATAATTACTTAAACGCTAAGAATGGAAGAGGTTTGTGATGACTGTTCGCGGTGATATTCGAAATGTGGCAATTGTGGCGCACGTCGACCACGGTAAGACCACTCTGGTAAACGCCATGCTTCAACAGTCTCACGTATTTTCTGAGCGTGAAGAAGTTCCAGATCGCGTTATGGATTCCAATGATTTGGAACGCGAAAAGGGCATTACTATTCTTGCTAAGAACACTGCTGTGCAGTACACCGGCCCGTTGGCTGAAAAATATGGTCACCCAGAAGGCATTACTATTAACGTGATTGATACCCCTGGCCACGCTGATTTTGGTGGTGAGGTTGAGCGCGGTATTTCTATGGTTGACGGTGTTGTTCTGCTTGTTGATGCTTCTGAAGGTCCACTTCCGCAGACTCGTTTTGTGCTTCGCAAAGCTTTGGAAGCTAAGCTTCCTGTGATTTTGTGCGTGAATAAGGTGGATCGTCCGGATGCTCGCATTGAAGAAGTTGTTGGCGAATCAACAGATTTGCTTCTTGGTTTGGCTCAGGACGTTGTTGAGGAAGGTATTGATCTTGATCTCGACGCTTTGCTTGATTTGCCGGTAATTTATTGCGCTGCTAAAGCCGGTTACGCTTCTGCAAATCAGCCAGAAAATGGTGGTTTGCCAGATAATGACAATTTGGAACCACTGTTTGATTCTATTATTTCCAACATTCCAGCTCCGCAATACGAAGAGGGTGCTCCTCTTCAAGCTCATGTTGCAAACATTGATTCCTCCGACTTCCTTGGACGCTTAGGCTTGGTTCGTATTTATAACGGCGTTTTGGAAAAGGGCAAAACTTACGGTCTTTCTCGAGTCGACGGCTCTATTGAAAACTTCCGTGTTTCTGAGCTTCTTCGTACTCAAGGTTTGGAGCGTACTCCTGTAGCTTCTGCAGGTCCTGGCGATATTGTGGCTGTTGCTGGCGTTAACGACATTATGATTGGCGAAACGATTGTTGATCAGAACAATCCAAAGCCTCTTCCGTTAATTCATGTTGACGATCCTGCGATTTCTATGACTTTCGGCGTAAATGATTCTCCTCTTGCTGGTACTGAAGGAAAAGATCATAAGCTTACTGCTCGTATGATTAAGGATCGTTTGGACCGCGAGCTTATTGGTAACGTTTCTATTAAGGTTATTCCAACTGAGCGTCCAGATGCTTGGGAAGTTCAGGGTCGTGGCGAGCTTGCGTTGGCTGTGTTGGCTGAGCAGATGCGTCGCGAAGGCTACGAGCTTACGGTTGGCCGTCCTCAGGTTGTTACTAAGACTATTGATGGTCAAATTAACGAGCCTATGGAAAGTACAACTATTGACGTTCCAGAAGAATACATGGGTACTGTTACACAGCTTATGGCTGATCGTAAAGGCCGCATGGATTCTATGAGCAACCACGGTTCTGGTTGGGTTCGTTTGCAGTTTACTGTTCCTTCTCGTGGTCTTATTGGTTTCCGCACGGCTCTTCTTTCTGCTACTCGCGGAACTGGTATTGCAAGCTCTATTTCCGCCGGTTATGCTCCATGGGCTGGTCAGATTGTTACTCGCCAGAACGGTTCAATGGTTTGCGATCGTAAGGGTGTTGCAACTCCTTATGCTATGCAGCGTTTGCAAGCTCGCGGCATCTTCTTTGTGGATCCGCAAAGCCCAGTTTACGAAGGTCAAATCGTTGGTATTAACAACAAGCCAGACGAGTTGGATGTAAACATTACGCTTGCTAAGCATATGACTAACATGCGTTCTTCAACCGCTGATGTTCTCGAAACTTTAACTCCGCCAATTAAGATGAGTTTGGAAGAGTCTCTTGATTTTGCTAACGAAGACGAGTGTGTGGAAGTTACACCTGAAGCAATTCGTGTTCGCAAGATTATTTTGAGCCGTGACGAATGGTATAAGTGGCGTGCTAAGCAGCGTCGTCAAAATAATAATGCTGCGTGATGCATTCTCGAAAATACTATTTGTAAATTAAGGCTGATTTATTATGACAGCAAAACCGTGGTCGCATCGCTTACCTTTATGGGGTAGGTATGCGACCACGTGTGTTTCTTCTGCAATATGTGCGCTAATTGGAACTTTTGTGCATCGTGCTGGAGCAATGGATAATTTGCCATATGGTTTTGTTGTTGCCATAATATTACTTGCGCTTTCTGCTTGGTGTTCCAGAGCTCGTAGTGGATGGTGGGGATTATTTATTCACGCAGTAGTTTTTTCTTCTGTTGTATGGATTCTAGCGCTTGGTTTTATTGGTAGTGCAATTCTTGTTCCTGTAGGATTTACTATTCCTATGCCTTGGTGTGTGAAATACGTTGGGTATTTTTGGCTTTATGGCATTCTTATTGCTCACGCAATTTTGCTTTGTATGCCTCAGCGTTGGTTTGTTGTTGAATAGTGTTAAATAAGTAAAGAATTTACAGTAGTCTTTACAATAGTTTTGACAGTATTTTTTACAGTGGTCTTTAAGGAAATAGTCATGGATAGTAATAAGAACAGTAATAGTGCTCGTAAATTATGTTATTTAGGGCCGGAAGGTTCTTTTACTCATCAAGCTGCTTTAAAAGTTCAACAGCAGTTACAATCATTTGATAATTTGCAACTTATTCCAACTGCTTGCGAAAATGTTCTTAGCATTGCTAGTGAAATTGAAGAGCATAACCATTGGGGTGTTATTGCGTGGGAAAACAATATTGAAGGCGTTGTAATACCTAATTTAGATTTACTAATCGATGCAAAAAATATGGTTGGCATTGCTCGCGTAGGCGTTGATATTAGTTTTGATGCTGTTATTTGCAAGTCAGATTCAATTGATAACTGTTCGACTATTGTTGCTCACCCTCACGCGCTGGCGCAATGCCGTAAGTTTGTTCAAGAGCGCGGGTTGCAAGAAAAAACTGCGTCTTCAAACGCTGCTGCCTGTAGAGATTTAGTTCCTGGCGAAGTTGCTTTATGCCCTAGAATTTGTGCAGATTTATACAATAGGCGGATTGTGAGCGAAGGTGTTGAAGATTTTTCCGGTGCGCGCACTGAGTTTTTAGTATTAGCTCCTCGAGATGAGGTTTTAGATTTTGTTAATATTCAGCGTGAAAACTTTTCATCATTTTCATCAATTATTGCTTTTATTCCGCGTTGCACAGGCGCTGGCGTGCTAGCAAATTTGCTTGACGTTGTTCGTGATCATGGTCTTAATATGACTTCTTTTATGTCTAGACCGATTAAAGGGCAGGATGGTTTATACAGTTTTATTGCAACAGTTGATTCTGCCCCTTGGGATTCTATGTGTAAAGATATGATTCAAGAGGTTCTTGAGCATGGAGATTGGGTTCGAGTCTTAGCAGTGTATCCTTCTGAGAAGCGCAATAATCCCGTGATGAACGATTGGATGCTTCCTAATGGCGGAGTGTGTGTTGATCCTTCGGTTGATTCTTTGCGCAATTTGAACGTAATGCAGGCAGAAAGAGAATTATTATGGTAGAGAACGCTGAATTTTCTCAAAATTTTTCTGTTGGTATTGTAGGTCTTGGTCTTATTGGTGGATCTCTTGCAAAAAGACTTGCAAAATTGCCTGAATGTAGCGTTTATGCGTGGAATCGTCATCATAATCCATACGAAGAAGCTGAAAATTTAGGAATTGACTGCGTAGAAAATGTGCAAGATTTAGCTAAGCTTCGCCCAAACGTCCTAATTTTGTGCAATTCTCTATCTTCTATGCCAAGTATTTTGCAGGAAATCGCACCTTATGTTGACAAATCTCGTACAACTATTAGCGATGTTGGTAGTGTAAAAGCTTTAGTTCGTGAGCAAGTTGCTGCGGCAGGTTTGCAGGATTGTTACGTTGGTGCGCATCCTATGGCGGGTAGTGAATTTACTGGTTGGAAAGCTTCTAGTGCTGAGCTTTTAAATGGTGCTTTGTGGGCTTTAACTGTTGATAACAACACTGAGTTTTGGCGAGTTAGCAATGTTTTACGAATGATTGTTTCGCTATGCAAGAATCGTGCAATAGTTTTAGACGATGAAACGCACGATAAGTCTGCAGCTCTTATTTCTCACATGCCTCACGTTGTTGCAACAGCTCTTGCAAACGTATTATGTGAACAGTCTAACCGCGCTATTGCTTTGCAATTATCTGCAGGCTCTTGGCGAGATATGACGCGCGTTGCTCTTACGGATCCTCAACGCACGCGCGCAATGGTAAGCGAAAATCGTCATAATACTGCGAAATTATTGCGTTCTGTAATTTCTGAGCTAACTTTTGCTGCAAATATGTTGGATAAAGATGAGCAACTTGCTGACGATGATGAGCAAGAGTTTTTTGCTAAAGCTCAATCGTGGCGAGAATATAAATATCAGCAGCGCAAATCGTCTAAAACTAATACGAATCAAAGCGATGATACGAATCAAAGCGATGATACGAATCAAATAGATGATGCAAATATTAGATTGTGGAAGTATGTTTCCAGCAGCAATTGGCAGAAAGATTTGCTGGATTCAGCGCGCTTAGGTGAATCTATTGTTGAAATCTGCGGATTTAATACCAACGAATCTTCGCAACTACTATTGCGTGCAGATAGTTCGCTAAACAACTTATAATGTGAGTTCCTTGCTTGCTGTTGCGCGAGTTTTAATGTCTATATTTTAAGCGGCTTTTGGAATTTGCGTTCCGGAATTGGCTTTAAGCGTGCAATTGTTCTGGCATCAATGAACATTTCTTCGGCAGCTCTAGTGCCGTTTGCTGCAGGATCTCGAAGTAAGTGAAGCGTTTCTCCATCCCACTCGAGTACGTGCCCAATCGCATCATGATACTCGATTTTTTGCACTCCATCGTTATTTTCTTCTATAATTTTGTATGTTCTTACTACTATGCGCGTGCCTGCAGGTATTCGCTGTGGTAGTGTAGTCAAGTTTTTTATACGTGTTTCCATAACATGCTCCTTGTTGTATTATGCATGTGGCTGACGCGTATGGCAAACGTTTATAAAGTTACGCAAGGGTGATTAAGCATGGAAAATAAGCGAGTGGCTTCCAATAGTTTCGTAAATTTTCCTGCCCAATATGCGAGTTTAGTAGATGATTACATTACGTATGTGAGCGCGAATAAGGGCTTGGGGGAGCGCACGAATCGAGCTTACACAATTGATATTAAACAGTGCTTATCATGGTGTAATCGTCATGGTTTTAAAAATATTTCAGATCTTACTACGGATGATTTGCGCTCTTGGATGGCAGACGCTTCTAGAAATCATGCTCGTTCAAGCTTGGCTAGAAAAGTTGTTGCGGTGCGCGGATTTTTCGCATGGTGCCAGCATGTTGGGTTTATAAATAGTGATCCTGCAGAAATTTTGATGACTCCAAAAATTAAGAATGTTCTTCCATCTGTTTTAGATGAGTCTCAGGCAGAAGCGCTAATGAATAATATTGATTCTAAAGCTAATGATTCATCTTCGTGTAATAAAAATCAGAAAGCTGTTGAACTTCGCAATGCTGCAATTATTGAGCTTTTATATGCCACCGGCATTCGCGTTGGTGAGCTTACTGGCTTGAACATTCAAGATATTAATTTTTCATCGCATACTATAAAAGTTACAGGTAAGGGAAATAAGCAGCGCGTTGTTCCTTTTGGGATTCCGGCCGCAAAAGCTTTGTCTGAATGGCTTTCAGAGAGCGGGCGAAAAATTTTATTGAAAGATTCTGCACAAACTGCAATATTTCTTGGCGCTCGTGGGAAGCGCATTGATCAGCGATTAGTAAGACAAGTAGTTCATGATGCGGCTAAAAGTGCGCATGTGCCGGATATTTCTCCGCACTCTTTGCGCCACAGTGCGGCTACACACATGCTTAACGGTGGAGCAGATTTGCGCGAAGTGCAAGAATTGTTGGGTCATTCTTCGCTTAACACTACTCAACGCTATACGCATGTATCTATAGAAGCGTTGAAACAGCGCTATTTACAAGCTTTTCCGCGTGCTTAATTATCTGTATAATAAATACATAACTTTTCGCTAATTAACAAAGCCTTTACATAATATATTACATAATTTACATATATGTAATATATCTAAATTAGTAAAAAACAGTAAAATTTATTGATAAAATAGTAATTTTTTTGGTTTTTACGCGAAAAAATGGTGTTTTAATCAGTAATTTTTATATATAAACAATAAATTTTACAATTTACTTATTCTCTTGCATTGTTTGCAAAAATACGTATTATTGAATTTTAATCAACGAAGAGGCCTTGTCATTGGCTAAAAAAATCCATCTGGCAATAAAACTAGATGGATTTATTTTATTCATGACTTGGCTTTTTGTATTGATATAGCATCCTGCCTACCAGACGTTAGGAGAATAAATATGAAGAATAAGGCTTTAGCTTTTGCTGCTGCGGCCTGCTCGCTGGCCATGTTGCTTGGTGGTTGCGGCTCATCTGCTTCGAAGACTGCGCAAACAAACGGTGGAAAAGTTATTATTACCGTAAATAACACTGAGCCACAGAATGAATTGGTGCCTGGCAACATTAACGAAAACGCTGGTGCACGTCCTGCTATGTTGGTCAACTCAACGTTGATCACTTTTGATGAAAAGGGCAATCCGGTAAACGAGGATGCTGAAAGCGTGACTCCAAACGCAGACGCAACTCAGTACACTGTTAAGCTTAAGGAAGGCAAGAAGTTCAGCGATGGTACTCCTGTTACCGCTGAAAGCTTCACCAAGGCTTGGAGCTTTGTTGCTAACGCTAAGAATGCACAGAAGTGCGCTTCCTTCTTCCAGACCATTAAGGGTTATGACGAATTGCAGAAGGATGGCTTAAAGGGCGACGAACAGCTTTCCGGTTTGAAGGTTGTAGATAAGAACACCTTTACCGTTGATTTGAAGCAGCCAGATTCCGTGTTCCCAATTAAGGTTGGCTACTTGGCATTCGCTCCACTTCCAGAATCCTTCTACAAGGATCCAAAGGCTTATGGTGAAAAGCCTGTTTCCTCCGGTCCATACTTGTTCAAGTCTTGGGATCACAACAGGCAGATTGAAGTTGTGAAGAACCCAGCTTACGAAGGCCCTCGCAAGGCTCAGAATGATGGCGTTACCTTCAAGATTTACACCGATGGTAATGCTGCTTACCGTGACGTACAGTCCGGCAACCTCGATATGACCGATAACATTCCAGATACTGAAACCAGCAACTTCCAGAGCGATAGCACAATCACTGCTTACAACAAGCCTGGTTCTGTAATTCTTCAATTCACTATTGCTTCCAGCCTCCCACACTTCGATGTTAAGACTGAGGAAGGCCGCTTGCGTCGTCAAGCAGTTTCCATGTCTATCGATCGTAAGGCAATTGCTGAAAAGGTGCTGAACAAGACTGCTGCTCCTGCTAACGACTTCACTTCTCCAAAGACCCCAGGCTATGATCCTAAGTTGAAGGGTAGCGAGCATTTGAAGTTCGATGCAAAGAAGGCTAAGGAATTGTGGGCTAAGGCAGATGCTATTTCCAAGTATGATGGTCCTCTTACCTTCACCTACAATGCTGATAACGCTGTTGCTAAGTCTGTGTTCGATGCAGTTGTGAACTATGTGAAGAACAATTTGGGTGTTAAGGCAGAAACTACGCCAATCCCAACCTTCCAGGAGTTCCGCGATGCATGCACCAAGCGTAAGGTTAAGGGCGCATGGCGTGCAGGCTGGATGCCAGATTATCCAAGCCCAGAAAAATACTTGACTCAGCAGTTTGCTTCTGTTGCAGCTGATGGCAATGGTTCTAATGATGGCGATTACAAGAATCCAAAGTTTGATGAATTGCTTACTAAGGCTACTGCATCTTCCGATGCAAGCGAAGCAACTAAGCTTTATCATCAGGCTGGCGAAACTCTTCTTGAGGATCTTCCATCTGTACCACTGCTTTACATGAATGCTAAGGCTGTTATGAATCACAATTTGAAGGGATTCGTAATGGATTGGCAGAACATGCCACTGTACTACCAGCTTCATAAGTAAGATTTAAATCTTCATATGGAGTTTATATAAATTAATTTCATGATATTCAGAAAAATACTTAATTCTGATATCACCTCTCAATAATTTAATATCGCGTATAGCGAAATTGCTACTCCAGTTGAAGGAATGAAGGAATTAATCCAAAAATTTCTTTAACTGGAGTGGCACTTTGTTGTTTTTGCGAGTAATTGTTAACAATTCAAGGAGAAGCCGATGGGTAAGTACATTCTGCGTCGAATTTTGCAGATGATTCCTGTTGTTCTCGGCACAACATTATTGGTTTATGCTTTAGTATTTGCTTTGCCGGGTGATCCGGTAAATGCAATGTTTGGCGATAAACCAGTTAATCCTGCTGTCGCAGCACAAATTCGAGCTAATTATAATTTAGATAAACCATTTATTATTCAATATTTACTGTTCTTAAAGAATGCGCTTACTCTTGACTTTGGCCAAACCTTTGCAGGTCAGCCTGTTATTGATGAAATTGGTCGTGCATTCCCGGTAACCATTCAGCTTGCTGTTATGGCGTTTGCATTTGAAGCGCTGTTCGGTGTAACTTTCGGTATTATTTCTGGTCTTAAAAAAGGCAAATGGTACGATAGCGTAATTCTTATTGTTTCTCTGCTTCTTATTTCTGTACCAACCTTCGTAACTGGTTATGCTATGCAGTATTTGCTTGGTATTAAGTGGCATATTCTCCCTCCTAATGTAAGTAATGATCCTGGATTCTTAGATATGCTCACTCCTGCAATGGTTCTTGGATCTGTATCTATGGCATATGTAATTCGACTTACAAGGTCTGAAGTTTCGTCAAATATTGCGCTCGACTATGTTCGCACAGCTCGCGCTAAAGGCTTAAAAGAAGGCGCTGTTATTATTCGACACATTCTTCGAAACTCTTTAATCCCAGTTGTAACGTTCCTAGGCCAGGATTTAGGCGCTCTTATGGGCGGCGCAATGATTACAGAAACAATATTTAATATTCACGGTATTGGCTTCCTTACTTATCAAGGTATTTTGAAGGGTGAAAGCAACCTGGTAGTTTCTGTAGTTACCTTGCTTATGCTGATTTTCGTAGTCAGTAATTTACTTGTTGATATCTTGTACGCGGCTCTTGATCCGCGAATTCGTTACGCGTAAGGAGAAGCATAATTATGCAAGAAAAAGTTGAGGAAAATTTGACTGCTGCAGATATTGCTCTTCCAGGACAGGAACGTTATGTTGCTTCCTTGGATGAAACTCCGTTACAAGAAGTTGATTCCGTTGACGAGTCTGCTCCTGCTACGAGCATGTGGGCTGATGCTTGGCGTACTTTGAGACGAAATCCTTTGTTTATTATTTCCGCAATATTGATTATTGCAATTTTATTTATTGCATTATTCCCAGGATTGCTTGTTAAGCAAGATCCTATGTATTGCGTACTTAATAACTCTTTGATGCCAAGTTCTCATGGTCATCCTCTTGGATTTGATAAGCAGGGATGCGATATTTACGCTCGTGTAGTATACGGAACTCGTACTTCTGTAACAATCGGCATAATTGCTACAGCTTTGGTTGTTTTAGTTGGTTCTTTAATTGGCGCTATTGCAGGCTTCTTCGGAGGTTGGGTTGATGCTGTTCTTAGCCGCATTACCGACATCTTCTTGGCTTTGCCTATGCTTCTTGGCGCTATAGTTGTTCTCCAAATGTTTAGAACCACAAAATCAATGTGGAAGATAATTCTAGTTATGGTTCTATTCGGTTGGGTTAGTGTTGCTCGAATAGCTAGAAGTGCTGTTATGGAATCAAAGAATCTAGAATTTAACACAGCTTCTACAGCTTTAGGATCTAGGCCTATACGAAATCTCTTTAGGCATATTATTCCAAACTCTTTGGCTCCAATCATTGTTGTTGGCACAACTTCTCTCGGCTCCTACATCGTGTTGGAAGCAACACTTAGCTTCCTCGGTATTGGTTTGCCAACTACTACAGTGAGCTGGGGTGGAGATATTGCTACTTACAGCAGGTACTTCAATAATAGTCCAGAAGTATTGTTCTATCCGTCATTTGCGCTTGCTATTACAGTTCTTACCTTCATTATGATGGGTGACGCTGTAAAGGATGCGTTGGATCCAAAGAGCCGTAAGGCGTGAAGTTAGCGTGGAGGAATAAAACTTATGAGCATTTCAACGCATAAAAATGTAGACGCTCTCGCTATGCAGCGTGAGCAAGGTCCATTGCTTGAAGTGAAAAATCTTCAGGTTGATTTCACTACTGATTCTAAGAAAGCTGTTCACGCTGTTCGAGATGCAAGCTTTAGCGTATATCCCGGCCAGTGGGTTGCAATCGTAGGTGAGTCTGGTTCTGGAAAGTCCACTTCTGCAATGGCAGTTTTGGGTTTGCTTCCAGGAACAGGTCATGTTACGGGCGGCTCTATTAAGCTTAATGGCCAAGAAATTAGCAAATTAAAGCCAAAAGAGTTTGCTTCTTTGCGCGGTACTGCAATGGGCTTGGTACCTCAGGATCCTATGAGTAACTTGAACCCTGTTTGGCGTATTGGTACACAGGTTAAAGAAGCTCTTCTTGCAAATGGTGTTGACGTAAGCCATGAGAAGCGTTCTGCTCTTGCGGAAGCTCTTGCAGGTGATGCTGTAGAAGTTAAAAGCAATGAGGACGAAACGTTCCTCGGTTCTAAAGAATTACCAGAATTGATGGAAGTTGCACGCAAGTCTTTGGCAGAAATCGGACTTGATGAATTCAAGATGAATGAAGCCATGGGCTACTACAAAAAAGAGTGGGTTCCAGGTTCTGAAACTCGTTGGCGCGTTGCAGACGATTTAATCAAGTACGGTGTGAACGACGACAAAGCTTGGGAAATTGCCAAAAAGTATGTTGTTGGCGCTAATGTTGACGACCGTATTGCAGGTTTACTTGATGAGGCTGGTTTGCCTGATGCTGCAACTCGAGCACGTCAGTTCCCGCACGAGTTCTCTGGTGGCATGCGTCAGCGTGCGTTAATTGCCATTGGCTTGGCTTGCCGTCCAGATTTGCTGATTGCAGATGAGCCAACTTCCGCACTCGACGTTACCGTGCAAAAGCGCATTCTTGACCATTTGCATACGCTTACTGATTCGCTCGGAACTTCCGTTCTGTTCATTACTCACGATTTAGGTTTGGCCGCAGCTCGCGCACAGCACGTTGTTGTTATGTATAAGGGTCGTGTTGTTGAATCTGGTCCATCTTTGGACGTTTTGCAGCATCCACAGCATCCTTATACTAAGCGACTTGTTGCTGCCGCTCCAAGTCTTGCTTCTCAACGAATCATTTCCGTTAAGGAGCATGGTGGTAACGCGGATAATTTGCTTGAGCATCACGTAGTAGGTGAGCAAACTCTTGAAAAGAGTGAGCATATTATTACAGTCGATCACTTAACCCGAGAGTTTAAGCTTCCTCGCAAGAAGGAGCTTTTCAAAGCTGTTGACGATGTTTCGTTCTCTATTAAACGCGGAACAACGTTGGCAATTGTGGGTGAATCCGGTTCTGGTAAGTCTACTGTTGCAAACATGGTTTTGCGACTTCTTAATCCAACAAGCGGAACTGTTACTTACGAAGGCAAGAATATTGCTGACTTAAAGGGTGCGGATTTGCTTGATTTCCGCCGTCATGTTCAGCCAGTGTTTCAGAATCCTTATGGTTCGCTTGACCCAATGTATTCGATTTATCGTTCTATTGAAGAGCCTTTGCGAATTCATAAGATTGGTGATAAAAAGAGCCGCCAGAATCGTGTGCGTGAACTCTTGGACATGGTTCGTATGCCTGCTTCTGTTATGACTCGCTTCCCGAACGAGCTTTCAGGCGGTCAGCGTCAGCGCATTGCAATCGCGCGCGCAATGGCATTGGATCCGGACGTTATCGTTTGCGACGAAGCTGTGTCGGCTTTGGATGTGCTTGTGCAAGATCAGGTTTTGCATTTGCTTAACGATTTGCAAGCGGAGCGCGGATTGAGCTACTTGTTCATCACTCACGATTTGGCAGTGGTTCGTCAGATTGCGGACGAGGTTGTTGTTATGCAGCACGGCAAGCTTGTTGAGCACGCTACAACCGACGAAGTGTTTGATCATCCTCAAAAGGAATATACTCGTGATCTTCTCGACGCAATTCCTGGTGGAAACTTGGAGCTTGGATTAGATTAAATTAAATAATACAAGCTAATAATAAAAGGTGCAGAGTTTATAACTTGGTTAATAACTAGGTTTATAAATTTCTGCACCTTATTTTTTGTTTTACGTAGCGTGCATATTTGTGTAACGCGCATATTAGAGTTAGATTTATGATCACAATTACTACTTCAAACTTAAATGGTATTCGTGCGGCCGAGCGTAAGGGGATGCTTGACTGGTCCGATTCTCACACTCCTGACGTGTGGTGTATGCAAGAAGTGCGCGCTCCGCAGGATGCAATCGACCCAATTATGACAAAAATTGAAATGGGATATCGCGCGTCTGAAAATATCTCAAATCCTGTAGAAAACGATAATTTTACTTATGCAAACGAAGTTTGCCGCATAAAAGGTCGAGCTGGGGTAGCGCTAGTAACATCACTTCCTGTAATTGAAAAACGATACGGTTTGCCCGGCTTAAGTGATGATGTTGATTCTGGGCGATGGGTTGAAACTGACGTTCGTACTCCTGAAGGGTATGAAATTACTATTGCTTCAGTGTATGTTCACGCTGGAAACGTGGATGATCCGCAAAAAATGCAGCAAAAATTCCGCTTCTTAGACACAATGCTTATTCGCTTGGGGGAGCTTAGAGATATTGCTGCAAGTGGCGGAAATCAAGCGATTTTGTGCGGTGATTTTAATATTGCGCATACGCCGTTAGATATTAAAAACGCTAAAGCAAATGAAAAAAGTGCAGGATTTTTGCCGGAGGAACGCGCGTATATTGACCGCTGGATTAACGAGTATGAATTTGTGGACGTTATGCGCATGCTTGCGGGAGATATTCAAGGACCATACACTTGGTGGAGTCAGCGCGGCAAAGCTTTCGACAATAACGTTGGTTGGAGATTAGACTATCAGTTTGCAACGCCAGAAATTGCAGAAAGCGCTTGTGGCTTTGTGATTGATCGGGCTGAAAGTTATGAGGCAAGATGGTCGGATCACGCGCCTTTAACCATAAAATACGGTGTGTGATTATTAATCACATAACTGAAATAAATAAAGTAATAGCATTTGCTCATATGCATATTTTCAGTGCTTTGTTTGTGATAATCTGGTGAAGTTGAGCAATTTACGACGATTAGCATTATGCTTATTGTTGTGCTTGTTGTTTTAAGAAATGAGGAATAATGGGCTGGTTATTTGGCCGAAATAAAGAAGTAGAATCTTCAAAAGATATAGATGAAGCTGTAAAGTTAAAAACTGGTCCATGGGATTTCAACGATGAAGATGCTCCTGATTTCAGTGATTATCTTGATTTTGGCTCAATTTATATTCCATATTTCCAAGGTATAGAATTACGCGTAAAAAAGCAGCGTGAAAATGATCAAGTAATTGGCGCAACAGTAACTTACGGATCGTCAAGTGTTGAAGTTGAAGCTTTTGCTGCTCCGAAATCTACTGGTATTTGGAATGAAGTATGCAAAGACTTACTTGACGGGAATAGCCAAGCTTGCACCGCACAAGGCGAATTTGGAACTGAACTTTTGCTGCCTGTAAAAGTTGGAGAAAAGAGTATTACAACTCGTATCGTTGGAGTTGATGGTCCTCGCTGGATGCTTCGTGGAGTATTTTCTGGGCCTGCAGCAACAGAGTTGGCAGAAAATAATAATGAAACTAAGCAATTAGACGAATGGTTTAAGGGGATTGTTGTAAATCGCGGTGAAGAACCATTAGCGCCTCGTGATCTTATTCCTATGCATGAGCCATTAACTCGTGAAGAAAAAGAATCAGCGCATAGATTAGAAGAAAATAATGATGAAAGTAATAGTTCATCTGAAGAAAATGCTGATGACGCTTTAAAAAAAGAAGATAAGCCTTTAGGATACGATCAGCAAGTTGATGTAAAAACTACGCTTTCTCGCGGACCAATGTTTTCTGAGGTTAGATAGCAGTAAGTTAAGTAGCATAAGGATATCGTCTTGAAGAAAAATAACGCTTATGGCAAAAAAAGTTCTGGGCTTGCTTCCCTTGCCTCTATCGGTTCTGATGGAAGAAACTTTTCTGTAATTGATTCCATAGGTGGCGTTCGAGGCGTAATTGAATCCATGCTGCCAGGCTTGCTGTTTGTTATTTGCTTTGTTGTAACAAACAATTTGCATACAACTGTTATTGCATCCGCTGTTCTTGCTGTTTTGCAAGTTGTGATTCGTCTTATTCAGAAGCAGTCGCTTATGGGAGCAATTAGTGGACTTGTTTCCGTTGGAATCTGCCTTATTTGGGTGTGGACGAGCCATCAAGCGCGCGACTACTATATGATGGGCTTCATTACAAACGCTGTGTATGGTGTGCTTCTTGCGATTTCGCTGATTGTGCGCGTGCCAGCGCTTGGGCTTGTGATTGAGTCGATTCGCAAAATGCCTACGGAAAATTTTGGCAAGTGGCTGCACGAATGGCTTGATTATAAGCCGCTTAAGCGAGCATACATGTATGTTACTGGATTGTGGATTGCTGTTTTTGCGCTGAGGCTTGTTTTGCAAGTGCCACTATATTTGACGAATCACGTTGTGTGGCTTGGCACAGTACGTTTGATTATGGGATTGCCGTTCTGGGCGCTCGCGATTTGGGTTTCTTACTTGATTATTGCAACTCCATTTATGCGACTTCATCATAAAAATCGCAACGAAAAGCAGATTGACGAAAAGCAGAGTGGTGTAAATCCAATCGGAGAAAGTCAGATTAACTAAAATCAGCGTTAGAGGATTAGCGTGACGAAAAGCAGCTTAACAAAACGCAGAACTAAGGGGTAGTACATGCAAGTGACGATGCGAATCGAGAGATATGCGGATCAAGGAAGATGTGTAGGTCATCTTGACGGACGCGTTGTATTCGTGCGATTTGCGCTCCCTGGTGAGCTGGTTGTTGTGCGCATGGATGAGCCGATGCGTGCAAAAGCGCACTTTTTTACCGGCGAAGTTGTAGAAGTTTTGGAGCCTAGTGCGGATCGTGTGGAGCCGCAATGGAAGCTCGCTGGTCCTTTGGCTCAGGGCGGCGGAGTTGGCGGCGCGGATTTAATTCACGTTTCTTTGCCTGGTCAGATTCGTTGGAAGGCTTCCGTAATTGCCAATCAATTCCAGCGCTTAGCGCATATAGATGTTTTGGATAGTGATGTTAACGTTGAGCGCATTCCAGGGGACGAGGAGCTTAACGGATTTAATTGGCGTACGCGCATGGAGTTGGTTGCGGATGATGAAGGCCGATTGTCTATGCGTAAGCGCGAGTCGCATGATCGCATTGCGATTGATACTATGCCACTTGCGTCGCGCGCGGTTTTAGCAGTTGCGGATTCTTTGGACTTGTGGAATCGTTCTTTCTCGCCAAATGCGCAAATTCGCCTTGCTGTTCCAGAGCCTAGGGTTGATGGTTTGGATTTTAATGACAAGGCTGCGCTTCTTAGTGCGATTGGCGAAAATTATGCGCTTATAGTAAATGATGAGTTGGTTGCAGGTTCGGCTTTGTTGCGCGAGCGCGTGCGTGTTGCGGCTGCTTGCGATTCATCGCGTATGCGCACTTTTGACTACGATGTTGACGCGCGCGGTTTTTGGCAGATTCATCGCGCAGCTCCAGAGCATTTAGTGAACTACGTTTTGGGATTAGTCCGTTCTGCGCTTGGTGGTCGCACTAAGAATACGGTTTTGTGGGATTTGTATTCTGGTTCGGGTTTGTTTACGATTCCGCTTGCGACTTTGGCTAATGTTGGCGGAGATGCTGCTGGTGCTGCAGGTTTCGCTGGCGCTGCAGAGCCAGCTCGCGTGCTTAGCATTGAGGGTGCGCCGATTGCTGTAAAGAACGCAAGGCGAAACATTGGGCGCGCAGGGCTTAGCAGGGATGTTGTTGAAGCTTTGCAAGGTGATGTTGCACAAACGCTTGAATCGCAGGTGTTTAAGGCGAGTAAGTCGTCTAAGATTGTGCGCCGATTTGCGCATCCAGATGTTGTTGTGTTGGATCCTCCTCGCGCTGGTGCTAAAGCTCAAGTTTGTAAGCAGATTGCGAAGTCTGGAGCAAGAGCTGTTGTGTATGTTGCTTGCGATCCGACTAGTCTTGCTCGCGATGTTGGTACGTTTAAGGAGCTTGGCTACAGCGTTCAGTCTTTGCGCGCGTTCGACATATATCCCAACACTCATCATACAGAATCAGTGGCGTTCCTTTGCAAATCGTGACTGTTTCGAGATATCGTTTTGATGACACCTACTTGCGTGCATTCTAGTTCCTGCATTTTAGGCTTTGTGTGTATGGGCTTAAGAGTCTATCGTTAAAAGGTTTAGCGTGTGGCGGCTTCAAGCTGGGTTCTCGTGATTTTTGAGCGCAGTTTGGCTGTATGAGGGAACATGTCTACGCTCTAGGGTTGAGTGCACAGGATGTTAACGTACTTCGCTTGCGTTGAAAGCACACTGTGCTTTCAACTTTGAGCAAGCTCAGCGAATCGAAGTGCATTCGCGAATTATATTTAATCGCTCATGCAAGTCGATTCGCCACTTTGCACCCAGCTGATGAAGTGGGGTTTTATAATTCTTCATGCTGAATTATTCTTTTCTTTTTTGAAATAATGGTGTTCAAAAAAGGAGTAGATAATAAGTATGCGCTATGGGTATGCGAGGGTGTCTACAAAGGATCAGTGTGTAGACAGACAGTTTAAGGCCTTGGAAGACAATGGCATTAGAAAAGGCTGTATTTATGTTGACAAGGCATCAGGGAAGGATTTCAACCGTAGAAATTATTTGAGATTGTTTAGACGTTTGAGATCTGGTGATGAGTTGTTTGTGAAGTCGATTGACCGTTTAGGTAGAAACTATGATGAGATTATTGAGCAGTGGAACAAAATCACGAAAGAAAAAGAAGCAAATATTGTAGTGTTGGATTGTCCTTTGCTGGATACGAGAAAACATGTAAATGGTGTAACAGGTAAGTTTATTGCCGATCTTGTATTGCAGATTTTATCGTATGTTGCTCAAGTTGAGCGAGAAAATATTCATCAAAGACAGATGGAAGGGATTCGTGTTGCCAGACAAAGAGGTGTGGTGTTTGGTAGGGCAAAGATTGAGCTTCCTGATGATTTTTATGCTGTGGCGACTAGGTGGCAGCGTGGACAGGTAAATTTGCGTGAGGGTGCAGAAATGCTTTCTGTTTCGCATACTACCTTTTCTAAGTGGCTACATGCAAGAAAAATTGAAAAAATTTGTAAATAAATCTAGG
>NZ_ADES01000013.1 GCF_000263595.1 Gardnerella vaginalis 1500E | reverse complement strand
CGGCGGTGAAGCTGTTGTGGCTGGCAACATTATCGTTCGTCAGCGCGGCACTAAGTTCCACGCCGGTCAGAATGTTGCTTTGGGCAAGGATCACACGCTGTACGCTTTGACGGACGGCAATGTGAAGTTCGGCATTCGTCGCGACCGCAAGGTTGTTGACGTTGTTACCGCCTGAGTGACAGATTAGTCTTCTAGCCGCACCCAATTCGGTGCGGCTTTTTTGTTCTCGCATATTTACTAGCGTTTGTGCTCCAAACGTGGGGAAGTTGTCTCGCGTTTGGAGGGTTTTGGTTGGTGTGGCGCTCCAAACGTGGGGAATCCATCTCGCGTTTGGAGTGTTGAGGCGTGTCTGGCACTCCAAACGCCGTATAAATTTCCGTCAAATGTTTTCGTAGCTTCGAAATTAAGTGTTTAGCTTCGAGTAAGGTAGCAGTATGAGTGATTTTGTAGATCGCGTAACAGTGCACGTGAAGGGTGGCGACGGCGGCAATGGTTCCGCTGGAGTCCGTCGCGAAAAGTACAAGCCATTGGCTGGACCTAATGGCGGCAATGGTGGTGACGGCGGTTCAGTTATTTTTGTAGCAGACCGCAATGCAAACAGCTTACTCGACTATCGTTTTATGCCTCATCGCACAGCAGAGAATGGCACGATGGGCTTGGGTGATACTAAAGACGGTTCAAAAGGCGCGGATTTGGTGCTTCCTGTGCCTGTTGGAACTGTTGTTTTTACAGCGCGCGGTGCTGCAGGCTCTCAAAAGCGTCCGGGCGAAGTTTTGGCGGATTTGCGTCATGTTGGGGATAAATTCGTTGTAGCTCAAGGCGGTGCCGGCGGTCTTGGTAACGCAGCTTTGGCAAATAAAGTACGACGTGCTCCAGGTTTTGCTCTTTTGGGCGAGCCTGGCGAAGAGCGCGACGTAATTTTGGAACTCAAATCTATTGCAGACGTAGCTTTAGTCGGCTTCCCATCTGCAGGAAAATCAAGCTTAGTCGCATCAATTAGTGCAGCCAAACCAAAAATTGCAGACTATCCGTTTACTACTTTGGTGCCAAATCTTGGCGTAGTAAGTTTCGGAAACTATCGTTACACAATTGCGGACGTTCCAGGTTTAATTCCGGGAGCTTCTGAAGGCAAAGGCTTAGGTCTTGAGTTTTTGCGTCATATTGAGCGTACGGAAATTATTGCGCACGTAATTGATTGCGCAACTCTTGAGCCAAATCGCGATCCAATTAGCGACTATAACGCTCTTGAACATGAGCTTGCGCAATACGCTAACAAACTTGAACTTCCGTTGGGCGCAATCCCAATTCCGGAGCGTCCGCGCATTATTATTCTTAACAAAGTCGATGTTCCTGAAGCTAAAGAATTGGCTGATTTTGTGCGCGGCGAGTTTGAGAAAATGGGATTGACTGTATTTGAGATTTCTACAGCATCTCACGAAGGCTTGAAAGAGCTTGGTTTTGCGCTTGGTCGACTTGTTGAAAAGATGCGTGAGAAGCTCGCTGCCGAGGAAGCGGCTCGCGAAGAAGAGCGCGTTGTTATTCAGCCTCTTGAGCAGCCGGCTTCGACTTTGCGCAGACGTCGCGATGATGGTCGCGGAAACAGTTCGGACTTTGAAATTAAGCGCGAAGAAGACAGAAATGGTGATTTTTGGTTCACTGTAACCGGTACCAAGCCGGAGCGCTGGGTTGTGCAAACGAATTTTGACAACGACGAAGCCGTAGGCTACTTGGCGGATCGTTTGGCAAAGCTTGGTGTTGAGGATGAGCTTCGTAAAAAGGGCGCGCGTCCGGGAGATGAAATTCGCATTGGCACTGGCAATCACATGGTTTGCTTCGACTGGGATCCAAGCATTGCAGCCGGTGCGGAAGGATTGGACGGCGCTAACTTGGGTGCGCGCGGTAAAGATTTGCGACTTGAAGCGAACGATCCTCGCGGCGCAAGACGCACGAATGCAGAGCGTCGACGCGATTATCACAGCATGATGGACGCTAAATCTGCGGTTCGAGAAGCGATGATGGCTGAGCGAAAGTCGGGACATTGGGCGGATCCTTCTGTGGACGACGATCGTCATGACGAAAATAGCTTATTTGGGCGCGGCGAAGAGCAGGAAAACTAGCGGAATCAAGGGGGAATTTTATGAGTAATCCGGAAATTGAACTTACCGAAGACGGGGTTCGGTGTTCAATCCGCGAGGCGCGCACAATTGTTGTGAAAGTAGGCTCAAGCTCTCTTACAGACGCATCTGGGTGGCTGGATGTGCAAAAGTTGCGTGCTCTTGTTTCTGCAATTAGTCACGCGCAAATGCAAGGTGCTCGAATTGTTCTTGTGTCTTCTGGCGCAATTGCCGCGGGCTTTGGACTACTTGGTTTTGCGGAGCGTCCAAAAGATGTGCCAACTCAGCAGGCCACGGCTTCGGTTGGTCAAGGCTTGCTTATGGCACAATATGAAGCAGCATTTTCGCAATTTGGTTTCAGAGTAGGGCAGATGTTACTGACGGCAGACGTTACTATTTCGCCATCTCGCTACCGTAACGCGCAGCGCACAATGACGCGTTTGCTGGAACTTGGCGTAATCCCAATCGTAAACGAAAACGATGCGCTTTCTAGCAACGAAATTCGCTTCGGTGACAACGATAGACTTGCAGCTATTGTGGCAAATATTGTGCGTGCAGAAGCGCTTGTGCTGCTTACAGATGTGGATTCGCTTTATACTGCGCCGCCTAGCGAGCCTGGTGCAAAACGAGTGAGCTTTGTGCCGGATGTGACGCGCGCTTTAGAAGAAGTGAAGGTTGGTGCAAGTGTTTCGGGAGTAGGCACTGGGGGTATGGTGACGAAGCTGGAAGCCGCGCATGTGGCGGCAGTTTCAGGTATTCCAACCGTGCTTACTTGTGCTGGAAACGCAGGGCCGGCTCTTGCTGGAGATGTTGTTGGAACTGCGTTTGCTCCGGTTCATACGCGCGATTCTGCTAGGCGACTTTGGATTGGGTTTGCGTCACATCCTCACGGAACGCTGGTGGTTGATGAGGGTGCTGCTAAGGCTGTGCGCGGCGGACGTGCGAGCCTTCTTGCGGCTGGTATTGTGCGTGTTTGCGGAGAGTTTTCGGCAACGGATCCGGTGTGGATTGACGACGAGCAGGGAAATCACTTGGCAAAAGGTTTAGTGGCTTTTGATGCTGAGGAGATTCCGGAGATTATGGGGCGCACAAGCGACGAGCTTGAGGAGTCGCTTGGCAGGCAGTATGCGCATCCGGTGGTGCATCGCGACAATCTTGTGCTTGTGTAATTAGCTGCAGCTACATTTGCCGGGAATTTTCCGGCAAATGTGGTCAAATGCTTCCGAAACGGCAACAAACTCCGGAGATTTGCGGCAAATTTACCGTTTCGCGGCTTGCGGTTACACTAGAAACCATGGCAGAGAATATGGTAGATACTTCCGCACAAGAAGATTGGCGCGTATTAAGCAATCGCATTAACAAAGTCGCCCCAAGCGCAACGCTTGCAGTCGACGGCAAAGCAAAAGCTATGAAAGCTTCCGGCGTTGACGTAGTAAGTTTCGGCGCAGGCGAGCCAGATTTCCCTACTCCTTCCTACATTGTTGAAGCCGCAGCTGCTGCCTGCAAAGACCCTCGCAACTACCGATACACCGCTACTGCTGGTCTGCCGGAGCTTAGAGAGGCGATCGCCCGCAAAGTTAAGCGCGATTCTGGCTACGAAGTCTCCCCAAATCAAGTCGTAGTAACAAACGGCGGAAAGCAAGCCGTTTACGAAGCATGCCAAATCCTTTTAAATGATGGCGATGAAGTTATTATTCCAGCCCCATATTGGACTAGCTACCCGGAGGCCGTAAAGCTTGCAGGCGGCGTGCCTGTGCCGGTTTTGGCAGGTGCAGAACGCGGTTTTGAGCCAGATATTGATGCGCTTGAAGCAGCACGCACTCCACGCACTTGCGCAATTATTGTAACTTCGCCGTCAAATCCTACGGGCGCTATTTGGAGCGCGCAAACTATTCGCGCAATCGGCCAGTGGGCCGTAAAACACCATATTTGGGTTCTTTCCGACGAAATCTACGAGCATCTTCATTACGACGGAATTTCAACTTCTTACATTGGCGTTGAGGTTCCGGAAGTTAGAAATCAGCTGTTGATTTTAAACGGTGTTGCAAAGACTTACGCAATGCCAGGATGGCGAGTTGGTTGGATGGTTGCGCCTGAGGATGTTGCAAAAGCTGCTGTAAAGCTGCAAAGTCACATGACTTCTAACGTTTCTAATATTTCGCAACGAGCTGCAATTGCTGCAGTTGGCGGATCTTTAGACGTGGTTTCCACAATGCGAGAGTCTTTTGACGCTCGTCGCAAGGCAATTGTGGAAGCGCTGAATAATATTGACGGCGTTACCTGCCCGCTTCCTCACGGCGCTTTTTACGCTTTTGCTAACGTTGAGGCGCTTCTTGAGCGTCCTCTTGGAGAAAAAAGTGAAGTTCCGCATACTTCTTCGCGATTCGCGGAAATGTTGCTTGATGAAGCGCATGTAGCTGCCGTTCCTGGCGAGGCTTTTGGCGCTCCAGGTTATTTGCGATTTTCTTGCGCGCTCGCGGACGATCAGCTTGCAGAAGGTATGCGTCGCATGAAAAAGTGGGTTGAGGCTTAGTTTTTAGTTGGTTGAATCTCAACTTTAGTGGGTTGAGGCTTAGCTTTATACGACACTCGCTAAATGCTATTAATCGCGAAATCATGCCCATGAGATAACATAGCTATCTGGCGGTTTTGCTATGTCGCACCTTTTGGGGTATGATAAGCAAGTTCACCATAGGGATGTGGCGCAATTGGTAGCGCAACGGTCTCCAAAACCGTAGGTTGTGGGTTCGAGTCCCGCCGTCCCTGCCAGTTTTTAGTTCACAAATTCTACACGAAGGAATAAGGCATGGCACAGGCACGCAGCACTAAGAAAGCAGTAAAGCCGAACTTGTTCATGCGTATTGGCATGTTCGTCAAGCAAACTATCGACGAAACGCGCAAGGTTGTTGCTCCTCACGGCAAAGAGTTGTTCGCTTGGTCTATAGCTGTGTTCATATTCGTTGTGTTCTTAATGGCTTTCGTAACCTGCATGGATCTTGGCTTAGGCAAGTTCGTAATGTGGTTGTTCGGCTGAGTTGAAATTTTGAAGGTGTATAAAATATGACTGATGAGTTCAATCCCGAAGAAGCAGAAGCTGTAGAAGTTGCAGATGCTGTAGAAGATGTTGAAGCCGTAGATGCAGCTCCAGTTAACGATGCTTCTGATGCTGCTGCTGATTCTTCTGACGATGCCGCCGCTGAAGCTGCTGTTGCGTCTCTTGACGCAGATAACGCGGAAGCTGAAACTGGCGCAACTGATGCCGAATCAACTGATTCTGAATCTACTGAAGACGACCCAACTGATGCCGGCGCAATTGCTGTAGCTGAGTTTTCTAAGAAGCTGCGCACTTTGGAAGGCAAGTGGTATGTGCTTCACACCTACTCTGGCTATGAGAAGCGTGTAAAGACTAACGTTGAATCTCGTGTGCAGAACTTTGGTTTGGAAGATAAGATTTTCCAGATTGAAGTTCCAATGGAAGAAGTTGAGAAGCATACGGAAAAGGGTAAGAAAGTTATTACCCGCGTGCGTGTGCCAGGTTATGTGCTCATTCGCATGTGGCCGGATGAAAACGCTCGTCGCATTGTGCGCGAAACTGAGGGCGTGACTGGTTTCGTTGGACCTTCTAGAGAGCCAGCTCCATTGAGCCGCAAGGAAGTTGTGGCAATGATGGCTCCTATGATTGCTTCCGAAGCTTTGAAGAACGCTGGAGATAAGCCTGCAGCTGCACGTAAGCGCAAGGTTGAAGTTGCTTACAAGGTTGGCGATCAGGTTACTGTTACAGACGGTCCATTCTCTACTATGGCTGCTGTGGTTTCGGACGTGGAGCCTACAACTCAGAAGCTTACAGTGTTGGTTTCCATCTTTGGTCGTGAAACTCCTGTGGAGCTTGGTTTCAACCAGGTTGAGCCGATTGTTTGAGCTGAAATCCTGAGCCGAAATCTTAAGCAGAAATCTTAAGTTTTTATAACTTTTACAAACCGGGGCGCGTTAATTTGCGCTCCGGTTTTGTTTATTTACCGAGCCATGGCATATTTTGTGAATATTTATAGGTAGCCTCATATTAAGCATGTATGTGAAAATATGTTGCTGCTAAATGTTAAGAATTGCAGCTGTCGTAATGCAGCGTGTCGCGAAGATGTGGCATAATAGGAAGGCTTGTGACTGGAGGAGTAATCCGCTAGCACAGCACAGCAATACAAGATGCGGGAGGAAGCTGCAAAACGGCTTTATATCAGCGTTTGTAGCAACCGTTTGAACCGCTTGTACAAGAAAGAAGAACCATATTATGGCTCCGAAAAAGAAAGTCTCCGCGCTTATTAAGCTCGAGATTCAGGCTGGTAAAGCAAATCCAGCCCCACCACTGGGTCCAGCATTAGGCTCCCACGGCGTGAACATCATGGACTTCTGCAAGGCCTATAACGACCAGACGAAGGACAAGATGGGTCAGATCGTCCCAGTAGAGATCACCGTTTACGAAGATCGTTCCTTCACCTTCATTTTGAAGACCCCACCAGCCGCTGCTTTGTTGCTTAAGGCTGCTGGCATTCAGAAGGGCACCGAGAATCCATTGACTCACAAGGTTGGTTCTGTGACCAAGGCTCAGGTGCGCGAAATCGCCGAAATTAAGATGCCTGACCTCTCCGCACGTGACGTCGAGGCCGGTATGAAGATCATCGCGGGCACCGCTCGCTCGATGGGTATTACCGTTACCGACTGAAAGGGAGTGTAGAAATGGCTAAGCGTTCTAAGAAGTATCGTGAAGCGGCTGAGAAGATCGACCGCAATAACCTGTACACCCCAGCTGAAGCTATTGCTTTGTTGCAGAGCATGCCAAAGCACGCTTTCGACGAGTCCGTTGAGGCTGTTATGCGCCTTAATGTAGATCCTCGCAAGGCTGATCAGTTGGTTCGTGGCGTTGTGAACTTGCCAAACGGCACCGGTAAAACCGCTAAGGTTTTGGTGTTTGCTCGTGGCCCAAAGGCTACTGAGGCTCAGGAAGCTGGCGCCGACATCGTTGGTGATGACGAATTGATCGAAAAGGTTGCCGGCGGCTTCCTTGACTTCGATGCAGTCGTTGCAACCCCAGACATGATGGGTAAGGTTGGCCGCTTGGGTCGTGTTCTCGGTCCTCGTAGCTTGATGCCAAATCCAAAGACTGGCACCGTGACCATGGATGTTGCCAAGGCTGTTGCAGACATTAAGGGCGGTAAGATTGAGTTCCGCGTGGATCGCCAGGGCAACCTGTCCTTCCTCTTCGGCAAGCTCTCCTTCGATGCCAAGGCTCTTGAAGAAAACTTCAAGGCTGTTGCAGACGAAGTCCGCCGTTTGAAGCCAACCACCATTAAGGGTCGTTACATTACTAAGGTAACTGTGACTTCCACAATGGCTCCTGGTGTTCCAGTGGATATTGCAAGCATCGCTGCCTGATTTTATTGCTTAAGTTATTGCCTTCGTAATTTTGCGCGCAATATAATTAAGCGCTAAGGCTTAAACGCTGAGAATGTGCTCTTTTTGAGTTACGTTTTCAGCGTTTTTTGTTACTTGCGTCGCTGCGTTTCTGCGTTAGTAACGAATAATTGCGATTTAGTGTTGATAGTGCAGTACGCAGACTGCGTTAATAGCGAATAAATGCGATTTATCGTTACTGGCGCAGTACGAAGACTGCATTAGTAACGAATAGGTGACGATGTGGTTCGCGGCGCGTGTGGTCTCCGCGTGTAGCGCACGGCGTGTCGCGCTGTGAGTGGCGGTTTTTCAAGGGTTTGAGGGCGACTCGGGGGAGCGGCGGCGAGTTTCCTGAGAGTTTTCTGAGAAAAATCTTTGAAAATCGTGAAATAGTATTTTTTACGATTAAACAGTGTTGTTTAGCGTATTTTTTATGGTTTTACGTGCTTTTACTGGAATATTTTTGTAATTTTGTTGATGGTTTCTGTGTTGGATGTTTGTTTTTGCTCTTGACTTTTTCGAACGGGGGGGGGGTATGTTAATAACAGCTTTCAGCTAGATGCTCTATCTGAAAGTTATCCACAAGATATTGATTTTGTGGGTTTATGTTTTTCACTGCGTTTTAAGCGTGGTGGAGAAGAAGAAAGGAAAATATTATGTTTAACAAGAAGGCTATCGCCGCACTTGCTGCTGGCGCCACCCTCGTTTCTGGCTTGGCTTTCGCCGCCCCAGCTTTCGCTGCAGGTTTTTCTGGCTATGGTAGCGGCACTAATGGTGACGTTACTAAGCACGGCACTACTGAACAGCTCGGTGATACTACTCAGACTGATTCTCCAGCCGTTCCTAAGAAGGCTAGCGACATGCGTTTTGGTGAAGCTTCCAAGTTCGATGAAAAGGGCATTAAGGCTACAGATTATCCAGCATATGAGAACCCAGTTTACAACGAGGGTTACAATCCTGAGTATTCCAAGCATGCTGGTGCTGTAGAAGCTAAGAACAATGAGCTTGTTCGCTTGTACAACAAGAAGATTGAAAAGATTTACGCATGCGGCACTGCAGATGCGCTTGTCGAGCCTAAGGCTAAGTGCGTTGCTGAGATGGAGAAGGAGAAGGAGAACTTCGTTAACAACCGTCTCCCAAGCCTTTCTACTGAGGATGTTTACGGCCCACGCGATTCCAAGAACCGCACCGTAATGAAGTCTCATCGTCCAATCGATGGAGATAAGGCTCCAGCTAAGGCTGCCGCTCCAGCTGCTGCCGCTGCTCCAGCTAAGGCTGCTGCTAAGGCTGAAGCTAAGAAGTGCGCTTCTGCTCCATTGGCTAAGACCGGTGCTGCTGTAGCTTTGGCTGCTGTTGCTGCTTCCGTGCTTGCTGGCATGGGTGCTGCTCTTCGCAAGATCCGTCACTAAGCTGTTAGCACATTAAGTGTGTTGATTGTTTAATGATTTGTTTGTGAGCGCACTGTATGTGAGTATGGTGCGCTCACTTGTTAAATCTTTCACTCAACGTGCTGCGAATGCTGTTTAGTGTTTTGCAGCGGGTTTGCTTTCGGGCTTTTGCATGATTCTACTGTTTTGCCAAATCTCTTTCTTCACGGTAGTGTTGTGCGCTGGTTTTCGATGGTGTGACTGTTGAGTGTTTGGCTGGCTTGTTTGTTAGGGAAACGAGTCGGTTTTGTTAAAGGGCTTGGGTTTGGTGCTACTAGGGGCATCAGACTCCAGGCCCTTTCTTTTTATGCGTAAAGAGATTGTACAGAATGTACAGTAAGCATAGTAATTTTTTAAATACGATTTGAAAACGAAAGTTTTGCGGGCGATGCATTTATGCGTCGCCCGATTTTTTTGATTACTCCTGAATTGGTTAGTGGTATTTTTGCAGGGGGTGCGTTAATATTTGCTGGACTACAAGTCGGAGTCGATTGATAAAGAAAAAATTTTGTGTCTTATAAGTCAAATGAAGAAAAAGGTTAAATATTATTTTGAAATAGAAGATATACAATTTGTGAGAATTAATAACAAAGTTTCCATTAATGAATAAATCAATTATGACAAAGTTAATTGCGTTGTCATTGTAGTACGCAGATATTGCACTTACTAAAAGCGGGTTTGAAATGCTTAATTTAAAAGATAAATTATATTCCTTTTTTAACAGTCGTAGGAATTGTATACTAGTGGCACGCATGCTTTTAATAGTATTATCTGTGCTTTTACTGTATTTTACCATAGCCATAATTTTTTACGGTAATATTGAATACTCAAAGCGAATATATTCTATTGTTAATGCTTGTGTAGTGTACTTAATACTATTTTTATTGTTCCTTATTTATTTAAAGTTTAAGAACAATGAAATTCTATTTTTAATACCTTTTATTCAGTTGTATTTATCCTTTTGCATTTCGGCATATATTTATTATGATACAACTAAAGGTTTGCCAGAATGTTATAAATCGCTAGCAATGTTCATTCTATGGTTTATACCGTTCTGCTTTTTAGTGCGCAGAAGCGTTAAAGCTTTCTTGAAAAGTTCAAAGTTCTTGATTTCTGTTTCGTCAGTATTGTTTACACTTTTAGGGTTTTTAAATGAGTCTAATTGGACAATAGTTGCTTTGATAATAACGTGCATTGTATTTTTGCTTAAATTGGAAAATTTACAGATTCTATGTAAAGGGATATTTGATATAAAAATAGAAGATTCAGATAGTAATAAATATAAATTAATTATTATCAATATTATGACAGTAGTTTTTGAAGCAATGTTGTATTTATCTCTGAAACTTTCTGAGTATTTATCAGAATTATTAAATTGGCTTTACGATTGCGTTAGTGTTAGTGGTGGTACGAGATTGTTAAATAATGAAATTATTACAGAACATATGTGGTTAGGATTTTACAGGTTTATTATTTTAGCTATTATTTTCATTATTGTATGTAATCTTTTTGAAAGTAAGCAGAATGCCATCTCAACATGCATAAAAAATATATTCGACTGCGAAGATAACGCACAGATTAAGAAGAATTCATGATTATTGCTCTAAGGCTTATTAATTAATTACTTCTTCTACTTTTTCAATGAATTTTTCTATGTTATATAAGTAATTAGGGTAAGTATCGTTTAGCTGTTTTTCGTTTTGTGCATAAATAAGTACGCTGTTAAAGTCAGTTATATCTGATGTTTGAGCACCTGACTTATTAACTGTTAAGTTTTTATTTACGCTACTGTTGTCGATTTCTGCATGCTGAATTTTGTTATCTTCACCGTTTATGATGCTATTTTCTTTGCTGTTATAGTTTGTTATAGCTTTTTCTACGCAATCCATAGTGTATGAATGTATGGTTAATTCTTGCGTTTCTCGCGATAACTCCAGTAGGTAAAGCCCTTCGCCGCCTTGTGTACTATTTTTTTGCATGTTAATAGTTACGCTGTTTCGTGCAGCTTCAAGATCTTCAATAATTCCTTTAAAATCATTGTTTGTTCGCATTGAATTTGCGAGTTTTTTCTTATACTCACTGCAAGTGTCATCGTTGCTTTCGTTGTAAGCAAATAACTTAGAGATTACTTTGAAGAATTGTACGCAAGATTGTATTCGAGTATTACCTTTACTTACCAAAGTAGGATCTTTGTATTCTACGTTATCTATCTCACTCATAGCTTCTACTGCTGTTGACCAATAGTGTTGAAGCTTGGTTCGTATTTGTAGTTCAATCCTATATTGTCTATCTATTTTTTCTTGGTTTAATGTTTGTTTTACGATTACGTGCAGTGACCTGTATCCGGACTCTTCTGGATTTTTTATATAGTCTTTCGTTTTCTTAATATCGATTCCCCCAGCTTCTTTAAGATTAAGAATTTCATCATAAACTTCGTAAACTTCACTCACAGAATTTACAATCGCCCTACACCCTGCAATGTCATCTATTGCACCAAGCTCAAAATTTCCATTGCTGCGGTATAACTTTTTAAGTATTGATTCTTTGCGTTTAAGACGATACGTAGCCATTGCGTCTGGATACTTATTTATGATTCCAACAAGTTTTTTGAAAAAGATTTGTGCTGGTTCTTCATGCTGATGGCGCCATGCGTTGAGGATGGATATCTGTTTGCCATACTCTTCTGAGTTTTGCTGATCTCTCAATTCCTTAAGTATTTCGCCAGCTGCATTAGCTTGCTTTCGGCTAATTATCGTCATACGAATATAATATATAACTTGTATGTTTTATAAAAGGGAGGTGCGTATGACAACAATCTTTAATGTGGCATCGTACATCCTTGATATTACTGGAACTATTACCACTATGAAGCTGCAGAAGCTAGCTTACTATTCGCAAGCGTATTCTTTGGCGATTAAAGGATGTCCGTTATTTAACGAGGATTTTCAGGCATGGAGGAATGGTCCTGTTTGCCCGGAATTATTTGCATTGCATCGTGGTAAGTTTTTGATTCGTAAAGGTGAGCTTGTACTTCCAAATACTGAGAAACTTCAGGATAATTCTTTAACGGATGACCAAAAGATTCTTGTGGAAAAGGTATGCGAAAAGTTTGCTGGATATTCTGGTAGTGATTTGAGCGCTATGACGCATAGTGAAGATCCATGGAAGAATGCTTATGATGGTGCTAATGGTTCGGCAATATGCGTTCAAAAAATTACTAAAGATTCTTTGAAAGATTACTATTCAACTCATAATTTTTTGCGGTAAGCGCTGTGTATTAGGAGATGTGCAGTAAGAGCTGTGTAGTAAGCGCTGCATTTTCTATATGTAACACGCTTCTACTTATGCTGTATCTAATCAACCTAAACTGCTCAGCTGTGAGTAGTTTAGGTTGCTTTTTTGTAAGATTTCGACCAAAACGACTCAGTGGTGAGTAGTTTAGGTCGCTTTTGCGGAAGATTCCGACCTAAACAGCGCAGGCTTGAGTAGTTTTGGTCGTGAGTGAAGGCGGGTCTCCGCGTGTAGCGCACGGCGTGTCGTTTAGAAATGGCGGTTTTTCAAGGGTTTGCGGGTGGCGTTGGGTGGCGGCCGCGAGTTTCCTGAGAGTTTTCTGAGAAAAATCTTTGAAAATCGTGAAATAGTATTTTTTACGATTAAACAGTGCTGTTTAGCGTATTTTTTGTGGTTTTACGAGCTTTTACTGGAATATTTTCGTAGTTTTGTTGATGTTTTCTGTGTTGGATGCGTATTTTTGCTCTTGACTTTTTCGAACGGGGGGGGGGTATGTTAATAACAGCTTTCAGCTAGATGCTCTATCTGAAAGTTATCCACAAGAGATTGATTTTGTGGGTTTATGTTTTTTCACCATGTGTTTCAAGCGTGGTGGAGAAGAAGAAAGGAAAATATTATGTTTAACAAGAAGGCTATCGCCGCACTCGCTGCTGGCGCCACCCTCGTTTCCGGCTTGGCATTCGCCGCCCCAGCAATGGCTGACAATTTGGATGATATGCTCACTCCTAATGCTAATGCTGCTAAGGTTGAGCAGGCTAAGGAAGCTCTCAAGGCTGATCAGAAGACTCTGACTGAGAAGAAGGAAGCTCTCGAGAAGGCTGAGAAGGAATTAAAGACTGCTCAGGCTGATGAGCAGGCTAAGAAGGTTGCTTTTGATAACGCTGATGAGGCTGGTAAGGCTGCTGCTAAGGCTGCTTACGAGGCTGCTCAGGGTGTAACTAAGACAAAGCAGACTGCTGTTGAAGAAGCTAAGAAGGCTGTCACCAATGCTCAGAATAAGGTTGATTCTGATAATGAAGTGATTAATGCTGGTAAGCCATCTAGCACCACCCCAACCACTCCAACCACCCCAAAGAATGATAAGAAGATTGATCTTATTAATCTTTTGAATGGTGGCGATGAACCATCTGGCGCTACCATGGTTTCCCCACTTGGTACCAGCACTCTTTACACCAACTACAAGGGTTTGACCGCTGAACTTATCAAGAAGGGTATCACCAACGTTGCTGCTTACGATGCTCTTCTCGACAAGCTCGAGTTCGGTTTGAAGCAGTCAGGTTGGGCTAACATCATTAAGAACTTCGGTGGCGACAACTGCGCTTACTTGGGTAAGCTTCGTCGTCAGCTCCAGAAGGCTGTAAAGCACTACGGCCACGTTGAGGCTGCTGTGAAGGATATTATTGCAGAGCTTAACGAGGATTACAAGGATGCTAAGGCTAACGAGGATTGGGATGCAGCTAAGGTAATCAAGGGCAAGCTTGCTCAGGCTAAGGGCTTGCTTGAGGTTGCTCATCACAACCGTACTCGCGCTGAAGCTATCTTGGATTCCGCTAATGATCACGCTCGTGATTTGAGCTGCGATACTGGCGCTAAGGATATCTTGAAGGCTCTTAAGGGCGACAAGGCTGATAAGAAGTCTGATAAGAAGGCCGATAAGAAGTCTGCTCCATTGGCTAAGACCGGTGCTGCTGTAGCTTTGGCTGCTGTTGCTGCTTCCGTGCTTGCTGGCATGGGTGCTGCTCTTCGCAAGATCCGTCACTAAGCTGTTAGCACATTAAGTGTGTTGATTGTTTAATGATTTGTTTGTGAGCGCACTGTATGTGAGTATGGTGCGCTCACTTGTTAAATCTTTCACTCAACGTGCTGCAAGGGCTTTATGTTTTTGCGGCGGGTTTGCTTTCGGGCTTTTGCATGATTCTACTGTTTTGCCAAATCTCTTTCTTCACGGTAGTGTTGTGCGCTGGTTTTCGGGGGCGTGACTGTTGAGTGTTTGGCTGGCTTGTTTGTTAGGGAAACGAGTCGGTTTTGTTAAAGGGCTTGGGTTTGGTGCTACTAGGGGCATCAGGCTCCAAGCCCTTTCTTTATGTTTTATTTTCGCGCGACTTTATTTTTTGCATGCTTTGTTTCTGCGCGCCTTTGTTTTTGCGCGCTTTTATTGTCGTGCACTTCGTTTTAGTGCGAATCGCGAATACGACCAATTGTTATTGCCGTTTGCAGAACGTAAGCTGCGCGCGGATCCGTAGCATCCCAACCTGTAGTTTGCGCAACCTTACGCAAACGATATCTCACGGTATTTGGATGCACATTCAGCTCGTGCGCAGTCTGATCTAACGCGCCGCCAAAACGCAAGAACATATCAATCGTTTCAAGAGTTGGATCATCACTACTGTATGGTGCTAAACTTTGATACACCTTGTTATACAAAGTATTAAAAGCAGTGGAATCGCCAATAAGCGCGCGTTCTGGAAGCACGTCATCAGTATGAATAACCTGTGGCAAATGTTTAATCGCCGGTGCAACAGCAATCGACGCAAGTATTGCGGTAAGTTCGGAAGAAATCTCACTAACTCCTTCAACTAAACTACTTACGCAAATAGGCTTTTTAGAAGGAACAAACACGCTGCAAATCTTCTCTAAAGCTTGTTCGCTAGGTTCTTCACGAACGGCAAGCAGAATAATATGCGAAGGCGTAGCAAAGGCAGCGGAATCGTTAATATTTTTAGCAAAAGACTTAGTTGCCTGCCATGCTTTAGAAATGCGTTGCAATGCGCTACTTTGCACGCGCTCAACAATAGCGTCGTAGGCGTTGCAGCTTCCGAGTTGCGGCCAAATATTGCGACGTAAAGCATCCGTATTGTCGGCAGGAGCTACAGGAGCTGGTTTTCGATTTGGGCCGTCATCCGGAGTGATTTCCTTGCCAAAAGTTCCTGCAATAATAACTATTTTTGGAGAGTCGGGCCACTGAAGCAAATGCATAAAAGCGTTAATTCTAGAATCGCAAATGCCGTTCATTAAGCAAGTTGCAATTAAAGTGTGCAGACGAAGGCGCATAGCTGAGTCGAAAATTTGGCCGTCGCGAGTGTCAAAAATGCCAAAGTCGGTGGATTTAGGAGCGCTAGGTAGGGGAGTAAAATGCGGGGCGGAGTTTGCGGAAGATTGAGTATCTTTGACTTTAGCGTCTTTGCTTTTATTATCTTTGTTCTGATTTGCAGAAAGCCTATGCCACAAGTGGTGACGATGCTTTTCTTCATTAGATTTGGTTTCTGCAATAGCATTTTCAGTCTGATTTGTTTCAGGGTTATTTGTTTCAGGCTGGCTAGTTTTAGGTTGATTAGTTTCGTAAGATTGCACGCTGGCTAGAAGCGAGAGAAAATCAAGATCTTCAGAAGGTACGAGTGAAGCGCGCTCGCTGCTATTTTGCGCAAACTGCTGTGTATGCTTCTCTTCCATCTTGTGCCTTTAACTCTAAACATTCTTTACCATTATAGCGCGTGCGAGTAGAAGTATCTCTCCAAAAAGTAAGAGCAACAAAGCAGAAAGCAAAAGCAATAGGCAGCATGTGACGCTCAAAATTATTCGCAGGTGCCAAAATCATTACTCCAATAAGCAAAGCCAAAGGCATATGCCACAAAACCGTGCGCCAGCGGCGAAGAATAATTTCCGCAACCCCAATCAGCAGCGTTGCAATAACAAAAGTATTTCCGTGAATAGGCCAGCCGATAACTGGAATATCGCTCCAAGTGCTTATGGAATCTGCAAAGTCTGTGCGGAACTGAGGATTCCAGTAGCGAATCCAATCGGAATTGCGAATATTATCCGTGTCAATATAGTATTCTGGACCAACGTATGGGCGGTCAAAAATATCGAAATAGCCGTAAGATTTCGCAAGAAAAGCATCCGTTGCAACAAGCGGACTATGCGTTACCATTTGCCACCATGCAATATTTAATTTGCTAATATTTTCGCGACTAACGTAGCGCCAGCGGTAACTTACTTTCTTTGACTGCAATCCGGAAGATTTCACAGGATCGGCATCGTAAGGCTTGTATGCTTCGGCGGTTTGATCGAGATTAAAAATAGGTGCAATAATACGTTTTGCGCTTTTAGGAATGCTGTGTGGGTCGAGTTTTGCAATGCGCGCGATTTGCTGCAATTGCACGCCGCGGCTTTCAATAGGGTCGCCATTAATAATTGCGCCACTAGAAATAAGAAGCAGCAGAGCGCCGTGAATAATAATCGTTGGAAGCAGAATAGTGCAGAGCCACAGACGCCAGCGTTTGCGCATGAATATAAACAGAAGCACGCATTGTATAAGTAGAATATACCATGCATATTTTGCGGCAATAAGCATAACGCATACAGAAATAAGAAGCTCTAAAACGGTGTGCCAGTTGGTTTTTGTGCAGTTTTGCTTAGTTTTGCTGGAGGTTGAATATGTGTTGCTTGTGTTTGAATATGCGTTGCTGAGTTCATAATTTATGCCGAACCACCACAGGAACGCGAAGGCGAAAAGTGGCGATTTTGTGAGCGCAATTGTGGAGCACACAACAAGCGGGCTTAGCAAGAACATTAGCAAGACGGCAAATCTTGCGAACATTGGGGTTTGCTGCGTTTGCTGGGTTCGCTGGAATTGTTGCGTTTGCGGCGATTGCGCAATTTTTAACCAAGGTCTATTTAAGAAGCGATTTGCGCTCGCGGCAACGCACCAAGCGGCAAATACAAACTGTATAAAAGCTAAAAGTATAATTCCAGCATCGTTAGAATCGGTGAAATATCGAGAAACTGCGGTTGTAGCACCGTAAATAACGGTTAGCACAATGTTGTGCTGATCGGTTAAATAGGTTGGCTTCGAAGGCCAAAGGTAGTGAGCTGTGGGGTAAATGTCCATTGGGACGAAGCTAAAGAAGCCAATATAGGGCTGCTTTAAGCCTGTAACCTGATTCCAAGCCCAACTGTACTCGCGAATTTGCGAGCAGATATCGGCGCCGTACGCAGCAAGCAAAGTGACCGGAGCCCAAATCCAGCCTAGGAAGAAAGTGAGGAAAAGATTGCGGCGGTTTCGTGTGGAATGCTTAATAAACCAGAGCGCGGCGTTATAAAAACGCTTCGAAATGTTGCGAATTAAGCGGCAGATTGCGGATGTGTGGTGCTTTTTGATTTTGCGAGTAGCTGTGTTTTCGCTTTTGATTTCGTTTGTTTTCTTGTCAGCTTTTTCGACAGTTTTATCTGTTTTCTCCGTGTTAGTCTTGTGCTTTTTTCTAAAAATCGACTTAATCCACGCCCCAAAACGGCTATATTGCTTAGGGAAAGACGCATGTTTGCCGTAATAAATAATCGTCCACAAAATAGTCGCGTATACTGCGAAAGCGGCAATAAAAATCAGCGCATTAATCCAAGAAAAATCAGTAATCGAACCTAAATGAACCTTAATGTCTTGGTCGCGAAAGATTGGGCCGAGGCTTGTGCAAAGTGCAAGAATAAAGCAAAGTATTGTGGAAAGTACGTAACAAAATATGCGAGATGCGAGCTCTATTCTTGCGCGCATCTGCTCAGATTGCATTTTGCAACGTATTTGCTTCATCTGTTACACCTGCTAATTTTTACGCATACTAACTGCTGCTACTTATTCTGCTTAAATTCGTGAAAATAAACACGCTAAAGCACGTAATCTGATGTAAATTATACCTATGACTACTTTTTCTTCGCAAAGTGTGGCATTGATGCCGCGCACGTCAAATGTAGCAGATTTAGTAAAATATTTCGCAATTACGGATTCTACGCAAAATATTGCGCGCGAAATCATACAAAAAGGCGAAATAATTTCGCGAGATGACGGAAAACCAACAATATTTGCGATTGTTGCAGACGAGCAAACAGCTGGTCGCGGCAGGCTTGGACGCGCGTGGGTGAGTAGACCTGGGGAAAGTTTTTTGGTATCTTTCGTAACTTTGCTGCCAAAAACTATAGTTATGGACGAAAGTAGAAACGGCTGGTTGCCAATAATTGCAGGGCTTTCGGCACGAGATGCTCTGCTGGAAACGTTCCGAGAATATAAGAGTTCACCGATTCATGCGGATGCATGTGCGCTTAAACTTAAATGGCCAAACGACGTATTTTTGCACGACTGCAAAGAAGGCGGAATCTTAACAGAAATTGTGGCTGATCCAAGCAAGGATGATGTTGTTGGAGTAGTTTTTGGAATCGGATTGAATTTGCACGTGCCGCAAGAAGTATTGCCGATTAAGATGGCAACTTCGTTGCAAATGCACATGAGCGGGCTGCCGGAAGCTACGGAATTGCGCGATGCGATTGCTGCAAAAATCGTTACTGGATTGCGAGTGAGATTATGCGATTTTATTCGTGATTATCCAAGTAATTGCGCCGGTTTGCTTAAAGGATTAAGCGATGTGTGCTGGACGCTTGGTCGCAAAGTGAACGTGCATCCAGTTGACGGAAGCGTGGTGACAGGAACTGCTGTGCGGCTTGGAGAAGATGCGTCGCTTACGATTCGTGAGGCATCTGGCGAGGAGATTGTGGTAAAAAGCGGCGATGTGCACGCAGTTGCGTATGAAGCGCGAAGACATGCTTGAGCGCAGCACAGCGTGCGCGAAGGCAACTCGGAGCGCCGAGCTTGCTCAGAGTTGAAAGCACGGTGTGCTTTCAACGCAAGCGAGGTCTGCCTTCGTCAATAAAGACGAAGGCAGGGCAGATTCGCGTGGTAGTTCATTAGGAATTCGGCTGTGATTGGCGTGCGCTGACGACCTGCTTGAGCGCAGCATTGCGCGCGCGAAAGCAATTCGGAGCGTGAGCTTGCTCAGACGGAAAGTCCAGTGGACTTTCCGTGCAAGCTCAACAGCGAGCGCTTAAAGCGCAAGCGTCAGCTGTTTGCTAGTTATCTCAGTCAAAGAGCAAGTGCGTGGCAATCTTATACAAAACGGCATTCCCTTTACAGTCGTGTAAAGGAAATGCCGTTTTTCTGCAATATAACGTTTCCGCTACGCGCGCTTTTTGTTAAGTGCGTTGTACAAGCCGGAGCAAGCCGCGCTCGCAACAAAAGCCTTAATTAAATCGCCAATCATGAAGATAATCAAGGTTGCTGCAGCAGTAGAAAGCGGCATGCCGGTAAGTAAGCTCTGACCAAAAATGCCGAATGCGTAAATCACAATCGTGCCGATTATGGAAGCAACTGAGTAAGTGCAGAAGCGTGCGAAAGTCTTCTTAAACGAGCGTTCCGGCATCATTGCGTCAAGAGCAACGTCGAATACGCGCTTCAAAGCGGCAGTTGCAGCCACGCCAAAAATAAAACCAACGAGGAAGCCAGCAGTAGGACCTACGAATACGGTCCAGCCGCCCTTAAATCCAGCGAACACAGGCAAACCTGCAGCGCCCAAAGCCAAATACATTACAACGGAAGCAACGCCCTTTTGCCAGCTCAAAGTCAAACCAATAATGCACAAAACAAGAGTCTGCAACGTAATTGGCACAGGAGTAATAGGCAGATAAATAGCTCCAGCCATAGTAGAAAGAGCTAAAAGCGCGGTTAGAAGAACCGGCTTAGCGAGCCAAGTTGCGGCTGCCTTTACATTACTAACGGTTGTGTTAGATGTTGCGGTTGCTGTAGTTGCATTATTCTGATTCATGCTAGTCATGAAAACCTTCTTTTGGTTATTGCCGGCTTGCTGATAGATTATCCGTAACTTAAAGTTGTGCTAACTTAAGTTTTTGCCGGCTGTTTTCCGTTTCGCTAATCACAATACGTGCCACAAAAATCATGTGCATTGGAGAAGTGTACAAAATTTTGCTCTAGCTTTTGTGTATGTCGGCTCATACGTAAACGCAACTTTTCTAATATCTTGTAACGTATGGTTACGAATATCAAAAAAATTCTCATCGCAAACCGCGGTGAAATCGCTTTGCGAGTTATTCGCACGGCTCACGAAATGGGCATTTCTACTGTTGCAATTTATGCGCCGACTGATCGTAACGCGCAGTTTGTAGAAATGGCAGACGAAGCGTACGCACTTTCTGGAGACACGTATCGCGACACTTATTTAAACGAGGACGCAATTCTTGACATTATTAAAAGAAGTGGCACGGATGCTGTGCACCCGGGGTATGGTTTCCTTTCGGAAGTTGCGTCTTTTGCGAAGAAAGTCAACGATGCTGGAGTTATTTGGATTGGCCCGCGCCCGGAAGCGCTTATTGATTTGGGAGATAAGATTACGGCTCGTCGCGTGGCAGTTCGCGCGAAAGTGCCGCCAGTTCCAGGCATTTCGGAGCCGGTAAAAGATATTCGAGAACTTTTAACTTTTGCGCAAACGCACGGCTATCCGGTGATGATGAAGCGCACGGATGGCGGCGGCGGACGCGGAATTACAGTCGTTCGTAACGACGACGAGTTGCGCGGTTTTTACATGAATCACGACGCTTTGCAGGGCGGCGACTTAGACGAATATTTTATTGAGCGTTTTATTGACAAAGCTCGCCACGTTGAAACGCAGTGCGGCCGCGACGCTCACGGAAATTTCACCGTATATTCCACGCGCGATTGCTCGGTGCAGCGCCGAAACCAAAAGCTGGTTGAGGAAGCTCCTGCACCGTTCTTGACTGACGATGAAAAAGATCAGCTTTACAGATATTCTCGTAACCTATTTGAAGCTGTTGATTACGTTGGTCTTGGCACGTGCGAATATATGGTGACTTCTCAGCATAAAGTCTACTTCTTGGAAGTTAATCCGCGATTGCAAGTTGAGCATACGGTTAGTGAGGAAGTTAGTGGACTTGATTTAGTGCGAGAACAGCTCAATATTGCTGACGGCGGCGAGTTGATTAAGGATCCAGAGCCTCGCGGGCACAGCTTCGAGCTTCGCATTACTTCGGAAGATCCTGCTACGAATTTGACTCCAAGTTCCGGCACTTTGACGAAGATTAAGTGGCCTTCCGGCCCTGGTATTCGCGTCGATTTTGGTGTTGAAGTTGGCGACAATATTTCGCCAAAATTCGATTCCATGATGGGCAAGCTTATTATTACTGCGCAAAGTCGCGAAACTGCTGTTGCTCGCGTGCGTCGCGCTTTGAAGGAACTTTGCATTGAGGGCGTGCCAACTCCTGCGAAACTTTTTGAGCAGATTTTTAACGACCCTGAGTTTACGGCTGAAAATCACAGTTTTGATGTGTCTACTAAGTGGATGGAACGAAAGTATTTGAACCGCGTTCCTGCAGCATCCTTGGGCGGTCAGCCGGCTTCGCTTGTTTCTGGAAAGTCTGCGGATGATTCCGAAAACAAGCAGCCCGCAATGGAATCCTTCATTATTGAGGTTGACAATAAGCGCGTAAAGCTTACAATTCCGCAAGATATTGTTGATAATTTGACCGGTTCGGCTAGAGTTCGTAGCGTTTCTAGAGCTTCGCAGCCTCTTCGCGGACGTTCGCTTCGCGGAAGTACTCACAAATCTGAAGAACAAAAGCAGATTCCTGGCGTAATTGCAGCGCCTATGCAAGCTGTTATTACGCGCGTGAATGTTGCTGAAGGCCAGCAGGTTGCTAAGGGTGATTTGCTTGTGGTGCTTGAGTCTATGAAGATGGAAAATTACGTTTACGCGCCGGCTGCAGGCACTGTTACTGGCATTTTTGTGGGGCCTGGTGACGGCGTTGAATCTGGCGCAAAACTTGTGACGATTGATCTTGCTGGAGATAAAAGTGCAGAAAAAAGCGCAGATAAAAGCGCAGATAAATCTTCCGAAAAATCTTCCGAAAAAAGCGCTGAAAAGCCGGAAGGAGAGCAGAAATGAGCACTTTAGCAAAAGAAAAGTCTGAAACTTATAAAACTGCTGAAACTTCTGAAATTTCGGAGAAAAGTGTGAATAATTCTGACGCAGCAAACTTGCAGCCTCGTCGCGGCAAGGCTGCTGTTCAGCACGCAGCGCAACTTGCGCGTGACGCAGAACAAAAAGCTTTAGAGCGTCAGCACGCAAAAGGCAAAAGCACTGCTCGCGAGCGTCTTGACCTGCTTTTTGACACAGGCTCATTCGTGGAAATCGGCCGCTTTAACGGCGGTGATATTAATAACGATGTTGCCGGATGCGCTGTAATCACCGGTTTTGGCGAAGTTTATGGCAGAAAAGTTGCAGTTTACGCACAAGACTTTTCTGTTCGCGGTGGAACTCTTGGCAAAGCGGAAGGCGAGAAAATCTGCCATCTTTTAGACATGGCTGTTGAGCTTCGCGTGCCAGTTGTTGCCGTAATTGATTCCGGTGGCGCTCGCATTCAGGAAGGTGTTAGCGCGCTTATGCAATACGGTCGCATCTTCAAAAAAACTTGCGAAGCGAGCGGCTTAATTCCGCAAATCTCCATTATTCTTGGACCTTGTGCTGGCGGAGCCGTGTATTGCCCTGCGTTGACAGATTTGATTATTATGACTCGCGAGCACTCAAACATGTTCGTAACTGGCCCGGATGTTGTTAAAGCTGCAACCGGTGAGGCTATTAGTATGGACGATTTGGGCGGCGGCCTTGTGCATAACGCAACTTCCGGCGTTGCTCACTATTTGGGTGAAGATGAAGCGGACGCAATTGACTACGCGCGCACAGTTTTGGCTTATTTGCCATCTAGTTGCGAAGTAGAGCCTCCTACTTTTGCTTATGCTGCAACGCGCGCGGATCGTGAAACTGCGCGAGAGTTGGCAAGTATTGTTCCGGATAACGACCGTCAGCCTTACGACGTGCTCGACGTGATTCGCAGAATAGTTGACTACGGTGAGTTTGTGCAAGTGCAGGAATTATACGCTGCGTCTGCAGTGGTTGGTTTTGCTTGCATTGAGGGGCATCCTGTTGGAATCGTGGCAAATCAGCCTAAGGTGAACGCTGGTATTTTGGACGTAAATTCTTCCGAAAAAGTTGCGCGATTCGTGCGTTTGTGCGACGCATTTAACTTGCCTGTTGTGACTTTGGTTGATACTCCAGGTTACAAACCTGGTTCTGATCAGGAGCATGCTGGAATTATTCGAAGGGGAGCGAAGGTGATTTATGCGTACGCAAATGCGCAAGTTCCGCTGGTTACGGTGATTTTGCGCAAAGCTTTCGGCGGAGCTTACATTGTGATGGGCTCGAAGTCGATGGGTGCGGACGTAAATTACGCGTGGCCAACCAGCCAGATTGCAGTTTTGGGTGCTCAAGGAGCTGTGAATATTATTCATCGTAAAGATTTGCAGAAAGCTAAAGAGCGTGGGCAAGATGTTTCGGCTCTTCGAAAACAGCTGGTTGACGAATATGAAGCGACTACTGTGAACGCAAATCTTTCGCTGGAAACTGGTCAGATTGATGCGATGATTGACCCGGAGCAGACTCGCGATATGATTGCCGGCTCGTTGAAACTTTTGCGCAGTAAAAAGCGCGTTTCTAGAACTGGAAAGCATCACGGAAATCAGCCGATGTAAGCAGATTTATAAAACTATAGAAATTATCAAACTTATAACTAAAAAACTATAGAACTTACAAAACTTATAAAATTTATTCAAATCGACGAGAAGGAAACACTATGACAACCTACTTTTTCGACCAACTCGCTAATAATCCACACGCTTTAACTTTTGCGGGCCAATCAACTCCGTGGGTTGATTCCCTTAAAGAACTCGGCAAAGACGAGGAGTTGAACGCTGAGCTTCACGAGTATGAGGCTGGGGCAAAAGCTTTGCTCGCACCAATTTACGCCGAGCTTTTGGCAAACGCCGGCGGAGACATAAATGTTTTCGATGCTCTTGAAAATAAGCATATTAACGCTGCAAACGCGCTTCTTAGTGTGCCTGGAATTACGCTTGCACAGTTCGGTGCAGTGCGCGACTTAACAAATCTTGGATACAACTTTGAAGTAAACAAGCCGTGCGCAGTTTTGGGTCATTCTCAAGGCGTAATCGCAGCAGAAATTGTAAAAGCGCGACTGAAAGCAAAATCTTGGCAGAAGGCTCGCGCTCAAATCGAAGAACTTCTTGCAATCGCATACTTAATTGGCGCAGCCGGGGATCGCGAATCGCGCATGCTTGAAATTACTGGAGATGGTGAGCGCACTCCAATGCTGTCTCTTAAAGGAGTTACCAAAAAGCAGGCAGAAGCCTTGATTTCCCGCGTAGAGCGCACGTGCGGAGAAGTGTCAATTGCTGTTAAAAATGCTTACAATCACGTGGTTATTGCAGGATATCCGGAAGATATGGAAGCTGTGGCAAACGAAGCGCAAAAAGAAACAAAGCGTTCGCAAAAATTGCGCGAAATGAAAGTTCGCGGCGGAGCCGTGTTTGCGCCGGTTGCCGAATATTTGGATGTTACTGTGCCATTCCATTCGCCAATGCTTCAATCCGCTGTTGAGCAGGTAGTAGAGTGGGCTAGTGAGGCTGGTTTGAACACTACAGTTGCGCGCGAATTGGCTGATGCTGTGCTTGTAACTCCTGTTGATTGGGCTGCGCAAATTGGCGAAGTTTTGGAGCAGAACGATGCGCGTTCGCTTTGGATTTTAGATATGGGCCCTAGCGAAGTGCTTGGAAAGCTTACGGGAGTGCTTGTGCAAGGAACTGGCGCTGGAGTTGTGGAAGCTGCTACAATGCGTTCTCGCGCCGAGCTTTCAACTGCTGACTCTGCTTCTGAGCTTCAACGCACCGGCTGCTGGGCTGATTTTGCGCCTCGAGTAATCAACACTCCTTCCGGACGCAAAGTTCTTACTAAATTTAGCAAGCTTACCGGCAAAGCTCCTGTGCTTCTTGCAGGAATGACACCAACGACAGTAGAGCCGGAAATCGTTGCGGCTGCAGCAAATGCAGGCTATTGGGCTGAGCTTGCTGGCGGCGGTCAGGTAACTGCGGAAGTTTTCGATCGCCATATGAAGTCGCTTGAAAATCAGCTTCGTGAAGGCGCAACTGTTGAATTTAACGCCATGTTTATGGATCGCTACCTGTGGAATTTGCAGTTTGGTTCGAAACGAATCGTAGCAAAAAAGAGGCAATCTGGTGCTCCAATTGACGGTGTAGTTATTTCTGCTGGCATTCCAGAACTTGACGAAGCTAAGGAATTAGTAGCGTCTTTGCAAAAAGACGGATTCCCTTACGTAACGTTTAAGCCTGGAACAGTTGACCAAATTCGTCAAGTTGTGCGAATTGCTAAAGCTGTTGCTCCAGCCACGATTATTGTGCAGGTTGAAGGCGGTGCTGCAGGCGGCCACCATTCGTGGGAGTCTTTGGACGATTTGCTTATGACAACTTACGCACAAGTGCGCGAGTGTGAGAATTTGGTGCTTGTTGCAGGCGGCGGTATTGGCACTCCTGAGCGTGCTGCAGACTACATTTCTGGCGAGTGGGCAAATGAATACGGTTTGCCAAATATGCCAGTTGATGCCGTAATGATTGGCACAGCTGCAATGACAGCAAAAGAGGCGCATACAAGTCCTGAAGTAAAGCGCATGCTTGTTGAAACGCCTGGAATTGTAATGCCAAAAGCTTCAAGCGTTGAAGGTTTTGACGAGGATCCGTTCGCACCAATGGGCGAGCGTTGGGTTCCTTCTGGAAAAGTTGTTGGCGGCGTTACGAGTGGCTTAAGCCATTTGCACGCGGATATTTACGAGCTTGAAAACGCTTCTGCACGCTGCGGACGCTTGCTTGTTCACATGATGAAGCATCCGGAAGAGCTTGAAACTCGCCGTGACGAAGTAATTGCGGCTCTTAACTCAACTGCAAAACCATATTTTGGTGACGTTGAAAGCATGACTTACGCTCAGTTTGCTCAGCGTTTCCTTGATTTGGCATACCCGTGGGTGGATCCTACTTACGCAGACCGCTATCTGCACTTGTTGCAGCGAATTGAAGCGCGATTAGTAAGCCAAGATTCCGGCGAGTTTACGTCGATTTTGCCTTCTCGTGCACAAGTTAGCGAAAAGCCGCAAGCTGCTTTAGACGCACTTTTGCAAGCGTTACCTCAAGCTCTCGAGATGAACGTCGTGCCAATGGATGCCGCATGGTTCCCAACTTTGGTGCGAGAATACCCGAAGCCAATGCCTTTCGTGCCGGTTATTGACAACGATTTGCTTCGCTGGTGGGGTCAAGATCAGCTTTGGCAGTCGGAAGATTCGCGCTACTCAGCAGATGCTGTGCGCGTAATTCCAGGTCCTATTTCTGTGGCTGGAATTACGACTATGGATGAGCCGATTGCGGATATTCTTGGTCGATTTGAAGCAGCAATGCTTAATCGTGCAGAAGGTGCTAATAATCGTGCTAATAATCGCGCGGAAAATAGCGCAAATCAGACTGCATTCAGCCAAATTGCAGCAGCTGCAAACGTGGAAGCTTACGTGCGCGCATGCCCGAATATTTCTTGGGTTGGTCACGTAACTGCAAATCCTGCTTATGCAAGCGCTATGGGTGACGAAAATTACGTAATTACTGTAACTTCTACAAATAACGACGTAATTTCTCTCGATTTAGATATTAAGCTAGATACTTTCTGGGATAATCAAGAAAATCAAGAAGCGCAGAATGTTGCTAAAAATGCTGCAAATTCAGCAAAACGCAAGCATGCGGTTCGAGATATTGTAATCCCGCTTACTGTTGATGCAAGTCGCGCTGGAAGTATTCCAGTAGTTGACCGCGAGCGCCTGCCAAAGCACGTGTACGAAATGCTTGCAGCAACCGCAGGCATTGGAAATACTGCGATTACAGGCGATGTGCTCGACGCTATGCCAAAGGTTGATCAAAGTGGTGCTCAAGCGAAATTGCCGGAAGATTTGCTGGAAGAAGGGTATAGAGATTTCCCATTCGGCTTGGTTCATTCTTCTTATACTTTCTCTCGTAATCTTGGAATTGATCACGAGTCGGCTACTGCTGGCCGATTGCCAGACGGACTTCTCGCTTCTCGCATTGTGCCAGACGCGTTAGTCGGTCCTGCTTGGCCAACAATTTACTCGGCTTTAGGCTCTGTGATGGTTGACGGATACCCGATTATTGAAGGCTTGCTTAATGCGGTTCACTTGGATCACTTAGTTGAGCTTGATGTTGATGCTGAAGATTTCCGCAAGTATGTTGATAAGCGAATTAATTTGCTCGGCTGGGCAGAACCTTACGCAGAATCTGCTTCCGGACGCGTTGTAACAATTCACGTTGTGCACACTGCAGCTGACGGAACTCGACTTGCGCACGAAACCGAGCGTTTCGCTATTCGCGGACGCAGCTTTAGCAACGCTCTTCCGGAGCCTGCTGCTGAATATGGCGACGCAGAAGGCTTGCACGGTTACGAAATTGAAGACACTCCTCGCAGAGCTTTGCGCAGAGTAGTAGTTCGCGCGCCTCACGATATGACCGCTTTCGCGCGCACTTCTGGAGATTTCAACCCAATTCACACTTCTAAGCGAGGTGCTGCAATTTCCGGACTTTCCGCACCACTCGTGCACGGAATGTGGCTTTCTGCAACAGCTCAGCACGTGGCTCAAGCTTTGGACGAAAAGGGCGCTCGCTACGAGTTAATCGGCTGGTCTTACAACATGTACGGCATGGTTCAGCTGGACGACGAAGTAGAAATCACAGTTGAACGCGTTGGAAAAGTTCGTCGCGGCGGACTCGCTTTGGAAGTTACGTGCAGAGTTGACGGGCAAATCGTGTCTAAAGCAAGCGCACTTACTCGCGCTCCACGCGCAGCATTCGTATACCCAGGTCAGGGTATCCAAAAGCAAGGAATGTCGCTGGATGAGCGCGCAAAGTCGCCTGCAGTACGCGATACTTGGGAGCGAGCAGACAAGCTTACTCGCGAAAAGCTTGGATTCTCAATCCTCGCAGTCGTGCGCGATAATCCAAAGGAACTTACAGCTCACGGAGTAACATATCGTCACCCTGAAGGACTGCTTAATTTGACGCAATTTACGCAAGTTGCACTCGCAACAGTAGCGTTTGCGCAAACCGCGCGTTTGCGTGAAGCAGGATGCGATATTTGGCCAGCCTACTTTGCCGGCCACTCGCTTGGCGAATACAACGCTTTAAGCTCTTTTGCGCAAATTATTCCTCTCGAAACTGTGCTGGAATTGGTGTTCCACCGCGGGTCTACTATGCACCATTTGATTGAGCGCGACGAAAAAGGCCGCTCGAACTATCGCATGGGTGCGCTTCGACCAAACCAGTTTGGAGTTGGTGACGAAGGCGTAAACGCTTACGTTGAAGGAATTTCTAAAGCTACAGGCGAATTCTTGCAGATTGTAAACTACAATTTGGCCGGCCAGCAGTACGCAATTGCTGGAACTATTAAAGGCTTGAAAGCTTTGCAAGCAGACGCTTCTAAGCGTGCGAAAGAATACGGTGGAAAGCCGCCGTTCATGCTCGTTCCAGGAATTGACGTGCCGTTCCACTCTCGCATTCTTCGTAAAGGCGTGCCAGAATTCCGCGATAAGCTCGATTCGCTTCTGCCAAAGTATATTGACTACTCTGTGCTTGTGGATCGCTACATTCCAAACCTTGTGGCGTGCCCGTTTGAGCTTACGCGAGAATTTACGCAAAAGATTTTGGACGTTGTGCCATCCGAGCGTATTGAAGCAGCTTTGGAAGATGAAGCAACCTGGAAGTCTTATGCTGACGACGAGCAGAAGCTTGGTAGATTGCTTCTTACGGAGCTGCTTTCGTGGCAGTTCGCATCTCCAGTTCGCTGGATTGAAACGCAGGCTCTTATGTTTGCCGATTGCGCTCGCGGAGGTCTTGGCGTTGAAGAGTACGTGGAAGTTGGTTTAGGAAACGCGCCAACTTTGGCAAATCTTGGTGCTAAAACTCTTGCTTTGCCGGAATTTAGTGGCGAAAAGGTAACTGTTTATAACGTTGGTCGAGATGAAGGTCGCGTTTATATGACGGATACGGATTCGCTTGTGCCGGAAGTGTTTGATGAGGAGGATAGCGCGACTGAAGCTGCACCTGCTGCAACTTCCGCTGCAACTTCTGCACCTTCTGCTCCTGCTCCTGCGGCTTCTGCTCCTGCAGCTCCTGCAGCAGCAAGCGGACCTGTAGCAGACTTGCCGTTCAAAGCATCCGACGCAATCTCAATGCTTATTGCGTATAGTGCAAAAATTCGCCTCGACCAAATTGGCGATGCAGACACAACCGACACGCTAACAAACGGCGTATCTTCACGCAGAAACCAGCTTCTTATGGATATTAGTTCCGAGCTTGGCGTGGCAAGCGTGGATGGTGCTGCAGAGGCTCCAATGAGTGCATTGCGAAAGCTTGTAGACTCGGTTGCTCCACGCTATAAGGCTTTTGGTGCCGTGCTTTCCGATATTGTGCGAGAACGTTTGCGTGCGCTTTTCGGTGCTGCAGGCGTGAAGCCAGCTCAAATCGACAAGCGTATTTCGGAAGTCTGGCAGCTTGGTGAAGGCTGGCGTGCGCACGTGCTTGCAGCTTTGGTTTTGCAAACTCGCGAAGGTGCAAGCGTGCGCGGCGAAAATCTTGCGCAACTTTCTACGGATCCTGCAAAGAATACTGCTGCAGCTGACGCTTTAATCGACGCAGCAATTCAGCAGGTTGCACAAGCTCACGGCGTTAGCGTTTCTCAGCCTGGTGCTGCTGGTGGTGCAGGCGGTGCTGTTGTTGATTTTGCAGCTCTTGACGCTTTCGCTCAGCAAGTTGTTGGCGCTGATGGCGTGCTTGCTGCAACAGCTAAGTTTGTGCTTTCAAAGCTTGGAATTGAAGCGCCTCAAGCAGAAAGTGAAGCTGACGAAAACGCGGCTGTTGTTGCTGCTGTTGAAGCAGAATTAGGTGCTGATTGGCCAAAGCAAGTGGAGCCTCGATTCGATGAGCGAAAGGCGATTCTTTTCGACGATCGTTGGGCTTCGGCTCGCGAGGACGTTGCTCGCTTGTACTACGAGCATGCTGTAAAGAATGTTGATATTCAGGTAAATGAAGTTTCCGAAATCTTAAATGATTTTGGTAGTTTCCTTGGTGCAGGGGAGGCTGTAGCTTCGGAAGCTGAATGGTTCGCTGGTCTCGCAAAATCGCGCGAACTCAACAATCTTGCAACAATATTTAGCGGTATTGCTCGCGATTCTCGCACTAAACTTGCGCAAAACAACGCTGATACTGCTCAAGCAACTCGTTTCGCGGGAGAAGTTGCGGTTGTTACTGGAGTTGCACCAAACTCAATCGCTGCTCGCGTAGTAACAGGCTTGCTGAAGGGCGGTGCCACTGTTATTGCAACTTCGCACAGCTTCAAGCCGAGAGTTAAATCTTGGGCAAAGAAAGCCTATCGCGAAAATGCTTCGATGGGCGCAAAGTTGTGGCTTGTTCCAGCAAACTTGTCTAGCTACCGCGATGTTGATGCGCTTGTAAAGTGGGTTGGCACGGTTTCAAAGAAAGTAAGCGGCGCAACTACCACAATTTTGAAGCCTGCTTATGAGCCGAGCATGTTCTTCCCGTTCGCAGCGCCTCCAGTTCACGGCACTTTGGCTGATTCCGGTTCGCTTTTTGAATCGCAATCGCGCTTAATGCTTTGGGGCGTGGAGCGTGCAATCGCCGGATTTGCGCAAATTGGAGCAGATACTGATGTGCAACATCGTATGCACGTTGTGTTACCTGGCTCTCCAAACCGCGGCATGTTTGGCGGCGACGGCGCTTACGGCGAAGTCAAGAGTGCGTTTGATGCGATTGTGAATCGTGCTCATGCGGAAAGCGTGTGGTCGGATCGCGTGACTTTCGCTCATCCAAAGATTGGATGGGTGCGTGGAACTGGCTTAATGGGCGGTAATGATCCGCTTGTTGCTGTAGTTGAGCGTCATGGCTTAACTACCTACTCAACGCAAGAAATGGCAGATCGTTTGCTTGATTTGTGCACTCGCGAGGCGCGCGAACAGGCTGCAATTGCGCCTTTGGACGTAGACTTTACGGGCGGATTAGGCAAGGAGCCTCTTGATTTGAACGCGCTTCGAGCAGAAGCGTTGGAAGATCAAAAGCGTGCTGAAGCTGCTGAAGAAGCTGTTGAAAATGCGGCGGAAGCTGCAGAATCTTCTGCTAAATCTTCTGCAAAATCAACTGCTAAATCAACCAACAAAGCGCTTCCAACTCCTTACGTGCCAACTCAGCCGCAAGTCAACTTGTCTGATTGGAAGAACGTAACAGCTCGTCCAGAAGACGAAATCGTAATCGTATCAGTCGGAGAGCTTGGACCATGGGGTTCTGGACGTACTCGTTTCGAAGCAGAGCTTGGAATTAAGGAAGACGGTTCCGTAAAACTTTCTGCAGGGGCAGTACTGGAATTGGCTTGGAATATGGGCTTGCTCACTTGGCAAGACTCGCCAAAGCCAGGCTGGTATGATGCGGAAGGCACGCTTGTTCCAGAAGAAGATATTGCAGAGAAATATCGCGATGAAGTAGTAGCACGTTCTGGTATTCGACCATTCGAAACCGGAATGGGCGGCGACTACAAGGAAGGCGCGAACGAAGAAGAAGCAGAAATCTTCCTCGATCACGACGTAACTTTCAGCGTGCCAACAGAAACGATTGCGCGCGAATACGTGGCGCTCGACGAAGCACACACTGCAATTGCTCGCGATGCAGAATCTGGCGAATGGACAGTTACGCGCAAGGCAGGTTCTATGATTCGCGTGCCACGCAGGGCTGCGATGACCAGAACCGTTGGTGGACAATTCCCTAAGGGCTTCGACCCGCTGAAGTGGGGTATTCCAGCTTCAATGGTTGGAAGCGTTGACACGATTGCGTTGTGGAATATCGTCACAACCGTGGATGCTTACATTTCCGCCGGTTTCACGCCTTCGGAGATCCTGCAATCTGTGCATCCGTCGCTGGTTGCTTCTACGCAAGGCACCGGTTTTGGCGGCATGAGCTCAATGCGAAAATTGTACTTGGATCGCTTCCTTAACCACGAAATTCCAACCGACGTGCTGCAAGAAGCGCTACCAAACGTTGTGGCAGCGCACGTAATGCAAACATATATCGGCGGATACGGAAACATGGTTCAGCCGGTGTCTGCTTGCGCAACTGCAGCGGTTTCGCTCGAAGAAGGCGTCGATAAGATTGCGCTCGGCAAAGCGGACTTCGTAGTAACTGGCGCAATTGACGATATTGGTGTGGAATCCGTAGTTGGCTTCGGCAATATGAACGCAACTGCCAATAGTGAAGAAATGTACGCGAAGGGCATAAGCCCACGATTCTTCTCTCGTGCGAACGATCGCAGACGCGGCGGCTTCCTCGAAGCTCAAGGCGGCGGTACGATTTTGGTTACGCGCGGCGATATTGCTTTGAAGCTTGGTTTGCCTGTTGCTGGTGTGGTTGGTTTCATTCACTCCTACGCTGACGGCATTCACACTTCTATTCCTGCTCCGGGCTTGGGTGCTTTGGCTGCAGGCATGGGCGGTGCTAAGTCTAAGCTCGTGCGCGATTTGGCGGCTCTTGGCGTGACTCCGGACGATATTGCTGTTGTTTCTAAGCACGATACGTCTACGAATGCAAACGATCCGAACGAATCCGAGCTGCACAATACTCTTGCGCACGCAATCGGACGCACGGACGGAAATCCACTGTTCGTAATCAGCCAAAAGACACTTACCGGCCACGCAAAGGGCGGTGCGTGCATCTTCCAAATTAACGGTTTGACGCAACTGTTTAGAACTGGCGTAATTCCGGCAAATGCGTCGCTTGATTGCGTGGATCCTAAGTTGGCGCGCGACGACCACATGGTTTGGTTGCGCGAGCCGATGCGCATTGGTGACGGTGCTGGTTCTTGTGCCGGTTCTTGTGCCGGTTCTTGTGCAGTGAAGGCAGCGCTCGCAACTTCGCTCGGCTTCGGTCATGTTAGCGGATTTGTGGCGTTGGTTCACCCTGGTGCTTTCGAAGCTGCTGTGGCTGCTGCCGATGGCACTGAGACGCTGGAGGAGTGGCGCAAGCGTGCGAATGCGCGCTTGGCGGCCGGTCAGAGAAGGCTTGAGGAAGGCATGATGGGTCACGCTCCGCTATTTGAGCCAGTGGAAAATCGCCACTTGCTTAAGGATGGCACGCGCCTTCCGGACGGCACTCGCTACGACGGTCACGAGGCAGAAAAGGCGATGCTGCTTAATCCTGATGCGCGCCTTAACGCAGACGGCTACTACTGCTGAGTTGCTGCTTTAGATTGTTTTGACAACAAACGTCGTAGAATTTTCTCCGGCGTTTGTAGTCGTTTTGGTGTTATGTGGAAACATTTGCTGTGTTATTCCACGGCATTTGTTTTCGCTCTGGCTTTATTTGACCACATTTGCAGGAAAAATGTAAGGCGATTGGAGTTGCGTTAACAATCACGTAAGTAGTTCTGTAGTTCAGTATGCCATATTTAGTACGTGTAACATTGCGTATGTCGCCTGATATTACCTAATGTCAAGTATGCTGTCATTATCGCAGTGGTGTGCTATCTCGCTACCAGTACACAGATCATTTAATGGCATCTATGTATCGCACCTATACCTCTGTAGTTTATGCCTCTATAGCCTACAGCTCTACAGATTTACTACAGATATAACAATGCTCCGTGGCTGAAGAATTGTCGTAAATTTTGCGAACTCTTTCATCACGGAGCATATATATTATTTATTCAATTTTAATATTTGTTGCAACGCCAACGTTTACTCGTGCTTCTTCTTGCGAATAATGACTGCGAGTGCAGTACCTATTGCAGCTGCGAGTGCAGCAACAGCGCCTGCTGCAGCAACAGCAGCTCCAGTGTTACTCAGATTTGAAGTAGTAACCTTACCGGATGAGTGTCGTGCCGGAGCATTATTTGCTACGTTCTTCGCGTTGCTTGCATTTTGCTTTACAGAGTCTGAACCAGACTTGTTCTCATTAGATTCTTGAGTTTTAGCAGTTTGGGTTTGCTGCTTATTGTCATTAGAATCTTGCTCAATAGGTTCTTCTGGGAGTTGCTCAGGAAGAACATCAGGAAGCGGTGAAGGAGTTGGCTCAGGCACTGGAGCTGGCAAAGGCGATGGAGCTACTGTTGGGTTCGCTCCAGCTGTGCCTGTTACAGTCGGAGAAGTAGACGTACCCTTCGTCGATTTCGCAGTAACTTCAGTATTGTCTTTTATCTTATTTGCTGGAATCGTTACTTTACCAGTAGTTGGATCAACAGTCACGCCGGTTGGAGTGTTACCGTTAATAGTCCAGTTACCATTATTATCTTTCTCCACGGTAATTGTTGCAGGAGTCGTTGTATCGACTTCTGGAATATACGTGATTTCTAGAGTATCAGCGTCTGCTGGTGGGGTAACAATTGCAGAACCTTGCTCATCACCATTTTGTGGTGTTATTACAACTGGCCTATCTGATGGTGTCGGAGTTGGTTCTGGCTCTGGCGTTGGTTCTGGTTCCGGAGTTGGCTTCTCCTTTTCGCTAACTTTAGCAGTTACCACTTCTGACTTGCTATTGCCGGTCGTATCGCTACTGTCTTCTGATTGCGCAGTAATAGTGCTACCGCGCTTAATCTTGTCTGCTGGAATCGTAACTTTTCCGGTTTGCGGATCAACAGTTACGCCGTTAGGTGCAGAGCCGTCAATCTTCCACTCATGATTATCGCCTTCAGCAACAACAGTAATCGTTGTGGTTGTTTCACTACCTTCTGGGGTGTAAGTAATCACAACCTTGTTCACGCGAGTATCAGACTCGTCAGGTGTTACGCTAGTGCCACCCTCGGTTGGAGTGTCAATCTTTGGCTTAGTAATATTTCCGCCGACAGTAATATTTACGCTATCGCCTGTTTTTGCGCCGTCACCCGTGCCTTTGGTTGGCGTGAGGATGATGATGGATCCAGGATTTTGCTTGTTGATAGTAATAGTGAAGTTGCCATCGTTATCTGCTTTACCGGTTCCGATTTGCTTATTATCTTTGTCGGTAGCAGTTACAGTTGCGCCTGGAAGAGTCTTTCCAGTGATGATTTGTTTAGTAGAATCATCTGGATTATCTTTTAGTGTTTGCCCGCTAATCTGCGGAGTCTTAAAGCCAGTTACAGCAGTAGCAGGATCAGACGGTTTGTCCTTATCATTCTTCGCTACTGCGGTGATAGTGCTGCCATCCTCCAAATCCTTTGCTGGAATAGTAACAACACCAGTTTGCGGATCAACACTTACGCGTTCTGGAGCGTCTCCGTCAATCTTCCACTTGCCGTCGGTATCACCTTTCTTAACAACAATTGTGCGAACTGGCTGCTCTGGACCGTTAATATGATTTGGCTTAGCGTTGATTTCAATCTTCACAACCGTCGTGTCGCCAGTTGGCGGAGTTACAGTTACGCTTCCGCTGCTCGTGTTGCCGTCGGTTGGTACCGTAATCGTTGGCTTTTGCGGCTTGGCAGTGACGGTTACAGTAGTTGCGTCACCATCAACCCCACCCTTGCTTGGAACAAGCTTGAGAGCTGTATCAGGATTCTTCTTATCGATTTCGATAGTGAAGTTGCCTTTGTCATCTGCTGTTACTGGAGTACCAACAGTGCTTTCGCCTTCTTTGACAGTTACTGTGTTTCCTGGCTGAGTTTTACCAGTAATAATTGTCTTACCAGACTTATCTGGCGTATTTTCGGCTTTGCCATCGTTGATAAATGGCTTGTTCTGTGCCACAACGTTTACTGTTACTTTGACTTCTACTGGATCCTTTACGCCTGGAATCTTGACAAGCACGGTGCCGTTAGTGGTGTCTGGTTTGTCGGTCTTTGGAGCAGCATCTTTCTTCCACTCGAAGGTGGTTCCCTGAGGTAAATCACCTTGGTTGGAGATGCTGTTTTCTGCGCTTGGAGAATCACCAACATGCACGTTCACAGTCTTGCCTTCTGGATTTGGCACAACGAGCACGTTGACTGGAATGTCAACATTTGGCTCGCCTTGAACTTTAACAGTCACAACGCCTGGCTGGTTGCCAACGTGTGACGTATCAGGCTTCTTCTTCCACTCGAAAGTTGCTCCAGTTAATTTATCTTTATTGGAGATTAAGTCATCTGGCTTAGGAGTGGTATCAGTTGTGCTGCCATCCTTCTTTTGCAACACGGTTACGTCGTTTGCAACAGGTGTTGGTGTCACAGTAATTGTTACTGGCACATCTTGAGGTTCTTGTCCTGGAATCTTTACAACAACAGTGCCGTTAACAGTGCCTGGCTTGTCGGTCTTTGGAGCAGCATCTTTCTTCCACTCGAAGGTGGTTCCCTTAGGGAGTTTGTCCTTATTTTCAATGCTGTTCTTAGGATCAGGATCGCTGTTCTGAGCAACAGTGGTTACCTTCGCTGTAGGCTTAGGAGTTACGTTCACAGTTACAGGAACATCAATCGTATAACCAGACTTGCCATTTACGCCTGGAATAGTGACTTTTACTTTACCGCCTGTCTTTTTTCCAACGGTATCTGTAGTTGGTTTGTCACTATCTTCCCAATCGAACTTAGTGCCATTAGGGAATTTACTCGTATCGTCAGAATCCTTAATAACATCCTTAGCGTTTGGCAGTGTGCCATCTTGTGGGACGTTCACAACTTTCGCTTCTGGCTTTGGTAAAACGTTCACTTTTACAGGCACTTCCACAGGGGATTGGCCTGGGAGGGTGACAATAATAACGCCGTTCTTTGAGCCAGGATTATTTGTGTCCGGTTTATCTTCAGGCTTCCATGTGAAGGTAGTTTCGCTAGGATACTTATCCGTTTTATCAGAATCCTTAATAACATCCTTGGCTTCTGGCAATTGCTTGCCCTGTGGCACGTTTACTTCAGATGCACTTGGGTTAACAACGTTTACAGTAACTGACACTTTCACAGGGGATTGACCTGGAACTGTTACAACAACTTTGCCTGGCTTGCCGTTACCTTCAGTGTTTGTGTCTGGTTTTTCGTTGTTATCCCACTCGAATTGCGTGCCATCAGGGAACTTATCCTTATTGGAAATCATGTCTTCTGGCTTAGGTTCCACGCCCTTTGGCACAGTCACAACTTTAGTTGTAGCAGTTGGAGCCTTAATAGTTACAGGCACGTTGATCACGGTTGACGATCCATCCGGATACGTAACTGTTACAGGCACCTCAAACTTGCCAGCCTTATCTCCAGCAGGAATCTTAGACTTATCGCCATTAGCAATAGAGTAAGTTGGATTACGTGTTTCGTCCTTTGGCCAGGTAGGAATCGTAACCTTACTTGTAATTTCGTCTTCAGTAGGCTTTCCGTTGTCGATATTCTTTTCAAGTGGTGCAGCTTGTGGAGTATGCGTATTAGCATCCGTATCCTTAACAACCACATGAACTTTTACAGTGTCAGTAGTTCCATCTGGGTATGTAACAGTAACCGGCACATAGCTTTCACTTGGAGTATTCGTATTTGGAAGCTTTGTTCCAGCTTTAATGGTTTTGGTTGGCTGCCGTTTTCCTGCACCACTTGGATAGTTAGGCACACGTACTTGATTAGTAATATCGTCATCGCTAATCGTTTCGCCGTGCTTCTTCGTAAGAGTTGTAGCGGTTGGTTCGTAAGAGTCGGAATCCTTATTCAAGATTGTAACGTTTACGTCCACATCTTCGCTTGTGCCGTCTGGATAAGTTACTGTTACAGGTACGTTGTAAGCTCCAGGTTCCGAGTTTATCCCTGGAATCTTCTTTTTATCCTTGACTTTGTAAGAGATTTTAGTTGTATCTCCAACAAAGTGTGGAACCGTTACTTTATCAGTAATTTCTTTCTCGCTAATAGTTGAGCCGTAAGACTTTTCTAGTGTAGAAGACGTTGGTGTGTAAATATCCTTGTCAGTATCCCTAACTACCACTGGAACTTCAAGAACAACTTCTGACCCATCTGGGTATGTGACCTTAACAGGTACGTTAGTTGTACCAGTCTTAGTCATATCAGGCAAGTTGTTTTCATTTACAAGCTTTACCTTTGTTCCCTTTGGAGCGGTCTTGCCATTAACTGTAGAAGTCTTTACAGCTTTCTGAATGTCCTCAGCGGTGATTTTATCACCACGGTTCTTCTTAACTTCGCTTGCGCTTGGTGCGTAAGTCTTAGTATCAGGATCTCCAGTAGTAACCTTTACTGTAACGTGAGACTTAGAACCATCAGAATACTCGATACTAACGTTAATATTTACGTCGCCAGGAGTCTTACCATTTGGAATATCGCTAGCGTTTTCAACAGTTACTGAAGTTGGATTAGGTTTACTACCGTCAAAAGTAACGTGCTTCTTTACTTCAGCTTCGTTAGTTGTTTTACCATATTCCTTCGTTATATTAGTAACAGTTGGCTTATTTGTTTCGCTTTGTGGCTTGTTAATTTTTACCTTAACAACTGTATGATCTTCTGAACCGTCCTCGTATGTAATTGTTACAGGAACAGTAAAATCGCCAGCTTTAGTTCCGTTTGGAATATTATTCTGGTTGTCAATAGCAATTTTCGCGCCTTTTGGACGGGCTATATCTTTACCAAAGCTAATGCCTTGATCATTTCCAACGCCAATAATTTTGCCGGATATGTCTGTATTTGGCTTCGAGTTGTAATCAAATGTAATCGTATTGCCTTGTGGGTTATAGCTCTTGCTCTGTGGTTCGCCAATTTTAACTTTTACTGTTGCGTATCCAACAGAGTTATCGCTATATGTTATCTTTACTGGAACTTCGTATGTGCCAGGTTCAGTCCCGCTAGGAATCTTGGTTCTGTCGGAAATCTCAATTGTTGTATTTCCTGCAGGGACTTTGCCATTAGGCCAAGATATTCCGCCGCCATTAGAAGTACTTGTTATAGATTTTTCTATATCGTCTTTCTTAGAGCCATAAGGCTTTTCAACCTCTTTTGTATTAGGCTTATTAGTCTTGCTCATTGGCTCTTTAATGGTAATAGGTACTTCGACTTCTGTTGTAGAACCATCTGGATAAGTCACAATAGCTGTTATTGTGGAGTTTCCAGGAGTGTTGCCATCTGGTAAAGTCTGACCAGTTTTTACAGAAACTACTGGTTTCTTATTTGGGTCTTTAACCTTATAGTTAGTTGTTACTGCTTTCTTTATATCATCTTCTGTTACTCTTTTACCGTTTTGTTTCGTAATACGGGTAGCAGTTGCAGTGTGTTCCTCTGCGCTTGTATACACAGCAATCTGAATAGGGAGTTCAGATTTATTACCAGCCTCGTCTGTTACAGTAACAGTACGGCTCCAATATTGGTCTGTTGCTTCGTCGGCTGGTGCTGTGCCAGTTATATGTACAATAGCAGGGTTTTTAACACTGTGGTTGTTTGCATTGTCAACTGTTAGGGCAGTACTAGTAATTCCACATTCAGTTACTTTGCCATTCAAGTTTGCGCCGACTATTTTGCCAGTGTTGTCATGAACTTTCAGTGTAAGATCAAACTTCTGTCCACGATGAACTTTCAGCAAGTAATGATCAATATTGCCGTGCTTCGCTGTTCCTAAAGCAGGCTTTTCAATAACAGGCTTAATAGTATCCGTAACAGTAAGCTTTGATTTGATTTCCTGAGTTGAACCATCTGGGAATGTTATGCGAATCTTAACTTCGCTCTGTTCGCCAGGTTTATTCCAATCTGGTTCCTTAACCCAAGAATAAGTAGTGCCGGTTGGGAAGTCTTTCTTGCTGGTTTCCGATATACCATCCTCAGCCTTTGGATGATTATTATTGTTTCCATCAGCAGGAATGTTGTGAGTTATATCCTTTGGAGTAATCTTGTTAAATTTATCTGCTTGAGTGTGCACAATAAAGCGAATTGGAAGGTTTGTTTGATTTCCAGAATTATCAACTGCTATAAGATTACTAGAGTATGATACGGCAGCCGCGCCATTCGGCACAGTTCCTGCAATCTTTATTGCTCGAGGATCTTGTTCAGAACCAACACCTTTCTTTGTTGCAAAATCAGATGAAGACATGCCTGCTACTAAATTATTAATCTTCAAATCTGTAACTTTGCCACTGTTGTCGGTTGCTGTTATTTTCAGTTCGCACTTGTCACCGTGGTATGTGTCAATCTTTGTGTAGCTTACTTTGCCTTCAGTAATCTTTTCAGTTACTTCAGTCCAAGTGTTACCAGGGCCTTTCTTGTACACCTTTATTACTGGTTTTACTTTATCTTGAACTGTTACAGCTACAGCAATATCCTTAGTTTCTCCTCCAGGAATGCTGACTTTTACTGTGCCTTGCTTTTCTTGTCCGGTTGAGTTGGTTTCAGGTTTATTAACCCAAGTGTATGTTGTTCCAGAAGGAACATTCTTGCTGTTTTCAAATATTTTCTTAGCATCATCCTCAGTAAGATTATGACCTAAGTCAACGGTAATAGGATTTGCTTTTAGCTCGTAAGGTTGCTTAACTGTTAGCTTAACTTCCTTCTCAGTTTTGTTTCCAGCTGCATCAGTAACTGAGAACTTGAGTTTGTGTTCGCCAACTTCGCTTGCCTTCATGCCGAGTATCGTAATTTTTACTTTGCGATCTTTTGGATTATCTTGTGTTCCTTGGTAATCAATCTGCAAACGTGAAAAATCATTATTTACAAGTTGTAATAATGGAGTTGCAATATTGAAGTCGTCAATTTTAATATCATCTTTTGCTTCAAGATTAAAGATTAAGTTTTCTCCAACTTTTGCAGTTGCGTCGTTTGCTGTAAGTGTTGGATTTTGTTTATCTTCTGTAGCTTGATGATTTTCACTTTTATCGGAAGATAAATTGAAGGTATTTGTATGTTTATCCTGATGATTGTTGTATGAACTGCTTGTAATCGCATACACATTTCCTGCAGGTATGCCATTAGCTACAGTAATAGTTGCCTTACCGTCTTTGATTTCGGTAGTAGAGCCAATTGCGTTATTGTTGGCATCGTATAATGTAACTTTGTTTGTGGCACCTGGTATAAACCCAGTGCCGACGTTTACTACTACTTTCTGGTTTTTAATTTTTGCGCGACCGGTTAAATCTGTTTCAATAACAGGTGTTTTCGGCTTAATGTTAAATGTTACAGTAGTATCTTTGTGGCTACCGTCTGTGTAATGCACTCTGACAGTGTTATTAAAGTTGCCAATTGTGCTGGAATTAGGTTTTCCACCGTACCATTCTACTTTTTTCGGCTTGACTTTATTGCCAGAATTATTTTCGAGTGTTATGTAATCGCTTGGTTGTTTAAGTTTATCTCCAACGGTTACAGTGTTCTCGCTACCTTTTGGTAAGTGATCAAAAGCGAGTGGTTTTTTAACTATTACAGGAATGTCTACTGTATGGCTGGATCCATCTGCATATGTAATCTTTGCTTTGACTTTTAGTTCATTTTTAGAATGTTTGAAACGGCTTTCGGATAGTTTTGTACTTGGTAGCTTCTTTTCGAAAGTTATCTTGCCTTTTCCATCATTGTCCTGAATCTGCTTCTCTAGTTCTTCTTTAGTAAGCGTATGCCCCCAACCAACAGTAAGTGGGGTAGCGGTTGGAGTCTTGTACTTCTCGTTCAGGTTCTTAAGATGTACTGTAATATTCTTTTCTGCTTTGTTGCCGGAAGCGTCGGTTGCAGAAACTGTAATCGTGTAGTCGGAGTTTACTGGATTATTTTTTTCATCCTTGTGCTCAAACTTAACGCCATTAATTTCGTGTTTGTAAGGATTCTTTTCAGTTGCGTCATAACCGTCCTTATTATTCTCATCAAAGTTTGCATTCTTTATGCTATCCGGGAATCCTTTTACAGAGAAATTAGTTACTTTTTCGCTATTATCGGACGTGCCGAAAGTAATCTTTTGCTTATCACCTTGATATACGGTAATGCTACTGGAGTCGTCTGTAAGCTCCTTGCCATTAAAATACAGCTTTGGAGGCAAATTATCGCTTTTTGTGCGAGGGAAGTTTTCGTCGTGAGTTCGTCCGGAAATGAAGGTGTAAGCAGAATGTGTATTTCTTCCGTAAGAGCTTGTGTTTGCGTAAGTAAAAGCGTTTTGAATGTCGTCTGTTGTTACGCCTTGGCGCAGCTTTACCTTGCAATGCATGCGTACAGCGTAATCAACATTAACAGTTGTTATACCAATGCCGTAATTGTATCCGCTATAAGGGCTTGGTCCAGGAGCTATAGCCTTCTTAATAGCGTCATCTAAATCTCTTTCGTTAACGTGGAAGTTATCGGATATATCTCGTCCTCTACTTCCTCCGTTACGAACATTCAATGAATACTTATAAGTAGAGCCATTATAATCACGGTCGTTGTTAAATAAATTCTGATCGAACGATTTGCTTGCCTCATGATTAAACAAGGTAATATCGTGCGAAAGATTTGCATACGTTTGAGGTGATCTGTCATTGCGCTTGTAGAAGTCAAATCGTAAATCAGTTACGGTATCGCCTTTATATCTGCCATTGTCTAGGTCTGCAACAGCATAAGGCACTAGCCACACATATTGCTGTTTTTTAGACGATGTAAGCATGGACTTGCCGTCATTGTTAAAGAACACGTCGAATACTAGGTATTGGTCGTTCCCGATCTTTTCGAGATACGCATACATATCCGTCTTGTTCTTTAAGCTGTGATAATCGCCAAGATTGTCTTTAGTGTCTACGTATCCTGCGTCGCCGTTGCTGTTTTGATAACGCCAGCGCTGAAACTCAAGAATATTCGGCTTATGCAGCCAAGGATTAGGATCATCGCTTGCGCTACTCACTTGAGATGCAAAAGCCGCTGTAGTTGGAGGAAGAAGAATATTAGAGGATGCGAGTATTGGCTGGCCTCCCAAGCACGTGGCTGCAGTAAGAACTGTGGCAAGTGTGCTCAATGACACCTTGCGCATAGTAGCAGACACGGAAGTTGCATTCATTTTTGCTGCGTAAGATGCGCATGTGTTTTCAAATGCGCTCGTAGCTTTTTTGCTAGAGAGCTTTTTGTGAGTGGTATCTGCCATAGTGTTCCCCCGTTTTGGTTTTAATTTCACGTTTATGAGTGCGTTTTATTTTAAACTTATGTCCATTTTTCTATGCTTATTCGTTATTTTTTCATAACGAATAGTGGCATAAATATTTATGCGCATACACACAATTCATAATATTATACAGTATTTTATTAAAGTTTATATAAATTTTTTATTGTTAAATATCTAACAACTTTAAAATTTTCTGTCGGGGGGGGGGTGTTCTATGTATAAAATATTGTCATAACGACAGATTATTTAAAATTATCTAAAATTTTATCATTTTATAGTAATTTATTCGCATATGAATTAATCACACTTGTAGCGTTTCTTGTGCACATGCTTAAGCAGGTCGTCAGCGCACACCAACTACAACCTAGTTTCTAAAGCACAGCCACACTAATCTGCCCTGCCTTCGTCAATCGAGACGAAGACAGACCTCGCTTGCTCAGGGTTGCCTTCGCGCGCTAAATAGCAGCGCTCAGGCAGGTCGTCGCGCTACGTATTTAGCGCGTTTTACAGCGATTCGCCAGGAATCGAAGACCAGTCGAAAGGTTCTTCCACAAGATAGTACGCGTTCGAATCATCCGGGGCGGGTGCGAACGGAACTGCGCGGCTACGCTCTGTAGGTACAAAGGGATTAATCCAATCGCCTCCGCCGGCAGGCAAATCCTTGCGTGTTTCTTTGTAAAGCTTAGGATTCCTGCGCAAAATAAATGGTCGTGTCAAATCCGGCTTATTTTCAACTTTTCCAACGAAATATCCACTATTTACAAGCTTATCGAACTTCGCACCAACAGGTACAACAACCATAAAATCCTGCATTGTGTAGTAGTAACCAATGCCGTAGCCTGGATCGTCATGAATTCTTTCATATTCTTCTGGATCATTATCTGGAAATTGGACGTATTTTCCATTCAGACATGTAAATCCACCGCCATAAATAGGAGCATCTTGATTGCCGCATTGCGCAATAAAACCTCCAGCATACAGTTCAACAGCACCAGTATCACCAGAAATAAGATGATTTCTCATCATTGAACTATTTGGAAGATTCTTATCAAATACAGCGTAATCCGTAGGATCTTGGCCTAATGAACTCAAATAGAGAACGCCATTATAATTCATATAGCCTTCGCTATTTTTATCAGGTATTTTGCCGTTTTTATCTGCAATATCTGCCGGTATAAGTTCTGTAATACTTTTTTCGTCTTTTTCCCACTTTTTCTCACTCTCATAAAGACACGGAATAAGATTGATGCAATCGCCACTCTTCGTGCACCATTTGCCAACGAAAGAGCCTGCTCGAGTTACAAGATAAGCCGTTTCGTCTCCTAAATTCATCGGCTCAGTCACCACATCCTTAGCTTTGGATGCGTCAACA
>NZ_ADES01000012.1 GCF_000263595.1 Gardnerella vaginalis 1500E | reverse complement strand
CCATCAACATTACCTAAGACTGGTGAATCCAGCTCTCTTGGCGCATTTCTTTCTGCGTTGGGGCTATCTTTAGCTGGTCTTGGAGTACTTTACAAAAAAATGAAGGATTGTGAATAACGTCTTAGCATAAAAGGTTGGCAAGCCATGAAAAGACTGACAAAATCCTTGACAGATAAACAGACAGACAGCATAACTCTGTCTATTTTCACGTAGAATTTTTTAATTTGCAGAATTATATACCTGATGGATAGGTATGTGTTTCTGCCTATTTTTATGCAGTTTTTTCAAAGTAATAAAAAGAACATTTTTAGATTAATAAGGAAATGTGAATAAGATGAAATTGTTAGCAAAAAAGACAATGGGGCTACTGCTGGCAACATTAGTAGCATTTGGCGTAGTAGCTGGAACTACGCAGGCATTTGCTGGTGGCGATGCGGTAGCATCTAAGCAAGCCAACAAATATACGGAAATAGACATGCAGGAACCGTATATAAAAGACGCAGAGCTGCATGTTTATTCTGTAAAAGACGATAACGGCTCGCCTGCAGCCGCGATAACTATCACTCACAAAAATTCGGGTGGAGTTGACCCTCAGCTTACAGGCGTAAGGGAGTACACTGCCGCTGCAAAAGAAGGTTGGGTTTTTAAGAATTGGACGTACGAGCAGTTTTTTAAAGACAAGGACTACGGAAACTACAAAGGTGTTTTCTATTCATTTTCGAAAGATCACAACAACAAGAGCATTCCTTATACATCGGGAAATGTGATTTCCGTAAACAGAACGGGGACTATAGGAGAATCAACATTAATTAAGCGAATTTATAAGGTCTATGCAAACCTTAATCCTACTATCACGGCAACTGCCGGTGAAGGCGGATCGATAACTCCTGCCGGAAAGACAGAAGTCACATACGGAGAAAATCAGAAATACAATTTTACAGCCAACAAAGGATACATAATAGCTTCGCTGAAGATAGACGGAGTAGAACAGACCGTCGAACATACAGCTTCGGGTTCATATGAATTCAAGGCTGTAAAATCGCCTCACACTATAGAAGTAAGCTTTGTAAGAGAATACACGATAACTTATACTGATGGCGTTGACAACGAAGCAATTTTTACCGATCAGGTTTACAAAGCTGCTTCGGGTTCCGATACTCCTGCTTTTAAGGGAACCGCTCCAAGCAGAACAGATTATGTTTTTACAGGCTGGACTCCTACCGTTGCGAATAAGGTAACTCGTGACGTAACATACGTCGCTCAGTGGAAGCGGATTCAAAGAACAGTTACTTTCAAGGATGGCAATAAGACTCATGCAAAAGTGAAAGTGGAAACTGGTAAGGCTATTAATACTGATGCGTTGACTAATGAGTACATGCCGAAGAATCCAACGAAGGACGGTTATACCTTCAAGGAGTGGAATACGAAGGAAAATGGTAAGGGTGAGACGTTTACGGGAGAAAGCGTAGTTAATGGTGATATGACTGTGTATGCCATTTACGCGAAAGATTCTGCTCCAACTCCGACATCGACACCAACTCCGACACCGACTCCAACTCCGACACCGGCTCCAACTCCGACTCCGACACCGGCTCCAACTCCGGCTCCAACTCCGACGCCAGCTCATAAGCCGCAGCCTGAAAAGCGTATTGGCATGATTCCTAAGACGGGTGAATCGGCGTCGTTTGCAGGCTTGCTTGCAGCACTTGGTTTCTCGATTGCCGGACTTGCAATTCTTCTTAAGAAGAAAATGACGGAAGAAAACAATAAGTAAGCACGCTTGTTTTAAGTAACTAGCATTGTTTATTAGAAGATGGCTCTAGCGATATGTTAGAGCCATCTTTTTTGAGTGTTATTTTTTAAGTGTTATTTGAGATGTAAGCTTTTTTATTCTCAATAAGAAATAATATGATGCTCCAAGCTCTAAAGTTTCAGAGTACAGAGTAATAGTTTCAGAGTACAGAGCAATAGTTTCAGAGTTCAAAAGCAAAGCTTCATTGTATACAACACGTAATGAAGCTAGATGTAATCTCCAAAGTAAAAGGACAAGGTCCAAATACAGCGTCTGGAGTGCTTTTAACTGTAGGATTCGCCCTAGGCTTTTTACTATTGAAACTTTTCCAACCAATACCTTTAAAAGTAAATAGTTTTATTTCTGGCAATATATTAACAGCTAACTCATTGGATATACAAGTAACTTCAATAGCATTAATAGCATGCATAATCACATTACTTGCATATGGTAAACAAATTATTTTTGCATGCCTCGATGAAACGTGTATGCAAGCAAGCGGATATAATTTGCGTAAAACTGACTTTATCATACTAATAATGATTACAGTTACAGTCGTTATAGTGATGCCTGCTGTTGGTTCAGTATTATCTATCTCTCTGATAGTAGGACCTGCAAGCGCAGCTATAAAACTTAGCTCATCAATATGGCAAACGGTAATTTTTGCTCCAATACTTGGAATTATAGCTGGAACTTTGGGTCTCTATTCAAGTATTTATTTAGGTCTATCTTCCGGAGGAATGATAACTGTATTTTCTGCAATTGTTTATATAGTTTGCGTAATTATTTATCACGCAAAAAACATGATAATAAAATTTATACAAGCAAAAAGAGATGTTACTCAAATGGCATAATTGTAAAAAGTTACTTTATAACATTCTCCTATATCGTGGGGCTTAAATCTAAGCCCCACTTTTTATATTCAAAACTATTTTTTCAAATAAATAAAAGTCAAAGACTTTACATATTTAACGCTTATTCTTAGCTAAAATACCTGTTTTTAATATCATTCGTAAGCATGCACTGAACAAAAAAATACAAAACAATATATTGCATATAAAAGGTGAAATACTGCGCGCAGTTATTGCGCCTAAGTTTACAGTAAATGTCGCAAAAATACCGATAATAATTCCTTCAGTAAAATGAGTATAATGGTAACGAGCATTAGCAATACTACCACTTATAGCTGTAGGAAGCGTGACAAGCAAAGCAGTTCCTCTTGCCATAAGGTCTCCCATGCCGAGCAAAAGTTGCACGCATGGCACTATAATTCCTCCGCCACCAACGCCTAAAATACCTGAAAAAATACCAGAAAAAACGCCTATAAATATAAGACATATAGCTTTTAAAAAATTAACATTAAAATCTACATTTCTTAACGGAATCCAAACTTGACTAGAACATATAACTAGTAATACAAAAAGTGTAAAACACCAAGGAAATATTTTTTTAGGCAAAATATGTGAAAAATATACCCCAATTTGTGATCCGAAAACTGAACCTATTATTAGAAAAAATGCTGATAAAAATGACACTTTGCCGTCTAAACCGTAAACAATGCTTCCACAAAGCGACGTTATAATTATGGCAACAAGAGAAGTAGCAGTAGCATGACGCTGATCAAATTTCATAAAAACAGTTAATGCAGGAACTATCACAATTCCCCCACCTACAGCGAACAATCCTGATAAAAAACCTGCTAATAGTCCAATGAAAACGATTAAAACAATATTATGGAAATTATATTTGGTTTTAAAAATATTTTTCAACATATATCTTTTCTTCACAAATTACCTCCTCGTACTTTATTCACTACTTTTACTATGTTATGTGAAAAATAGAATATTTCTATACTAGTTCAATTGTAATTTATGTATTTATTTATCTAATTAACGTAAGTAATGGATAATAAGAAGTTTATCGCAGAGACGAAAGATGTTCGTTTAACGGTGAAACGTGCTGATACCTTTGGTGTGAGCTTTTAACTGTGAACAAGATATATTGAGGGTTGAGGAAGCGCAAAATGTTATAAGGCTTATTCAAACTAAAAAAGTTTCAGCTTCGAATTGGCTGAGGTGGTTTACTCAGGGTATGCCTGAAATTGTTGTGAGTTTGCCACATGATGTGGAAGTTTGTGAGGTTGAATCTGATTCTAATCAAGTGCTCATCACGGATATTGAGATTGGTAAGCTTTATGTAGAAGTGAACAATGGCAAGGTAGAAGTTGTTAATTTGAAGGCGGATGATGTCTTTCTTAAATGTTATAATGGGTTGGCTTCAGCAACAAACGTAGAAGTAACTCATGTTTGTACGCTTGATACGTTAAATGGCATGAGTATTTTAGAAGGAACAATCACCAAGGATGCAAGCCTTGAAGTAGATTGTGAGAATGGTGTCACCGAGGTTTCAGATAAGAAGAAGGTAAATTGTAAAAACGATGGATTTGCGCATTACATGGTGCACTGTCTTAATGGGAAAGCTATTGCGAAGTAGCAGACATATAGATCAAAAAAGAAGCAATAAAACTTGATATAAGTTGGAATTAGAGCGTATATAGACATACCGATAAAGGAGGAAGCCGTATATGCTCTATGTAAAATTTGATGATTTCGAAGATGTTAGCGTCATGGGAAATGAGAAAGATCATGGAATGTTTATTCCGATTAAGGATGGGAATGTGTATGCTGAGTGCGAACGGTGCGGTGTAGTTGAAAGGATCACCTCACCATGCGAATTCATTGCTAGCACATTTAGGTCAAGAGTGAACTTCAATGAAGGTTATGAACTTTGCGAGAAGTGCTTGCAAGAGGTTGAGTTTGTTACTGTCGCTTTGAGAACTGGAAAATTACCTAATCGAGAATTGAAATGACTGAAAAGCAAAGCAGTGATAACCGTAGTAATACATGAAAAACTAAACGTTAAAAGGTGCACACACTTTGCACCCGGGCGGTAAATGATAATTTAGGGAGGCGTTTTATGTCAGTAATTAAAATTGAAAACCTCACTTTCTCATATTATGGATATGTAAAACCCATATTTAAAAATGTATCGTTTTCCTTTGATACAAACTGGAAAACGGGATTGATAGGAAGAAATGGAATCGGTAAATCAACTCTATTTAAGTTACTTTTAAATCAAGAAACTTATCAAGGTAAAATAAGCAAGGATGTTGAATTTATTAAATTTCCACCAAATATAAGCGATACTTCAAAATTAGGAATTGAGTTATATAAAGAACTAATATCAGATGATGAAGAATGGAAGTTATTTAGAGAACTCAGTTTGCTAAATGTAGATGAGAACCTTGTTTACAGAGAGTTTGAAACGCTTTCTAAAGGGGAACAAACAAAAATCCTTTTAGCTATTTTGTTTACAAGAGAAGATGGCTTTTTACTTATTGATGAACCAACAAACCATTTAGATATGGACGGAAGAAAAATTGTAAGTGAATATCTGAAAAGTAAAAAAGGATTTTTGCTTATATCTCATGATAGAGATTTTTTAGATGGTTGTATCAATCATGTTATTTCTATTAACAGGAATTCTATTGATGTCCAATCGGGAAATTTTACATCATGGTATGAAAACAAAGTGATGAAAGACCAATTTGAAATTAGTCAAAATGAGAGATTAAGAAAAGATATTAAACGATTAAAAGAGTCTGCAAGACAAAGTCAAATTTGGTCTGATAAAATTGAAAATACTAAAAATGGTGTAAAAGTATCAGGTGTAAAACCAGACAAAGGACATATAGGTCATCAATCAGCCAAGATGATGAAAAAATCTAAGAATTTGGAGAATAGACAAAACAAGGCAATAGAAGAAAAACAGAGTTTACTAAAAGATATCGAAACAAAGGAAAGTCTATTATTGCATCCATTACATCATCATAAAAATCCTCTAATATCGGTTAGCAATTTATCATCATGCTATGGAGAGAGACAGATCCTAAATAATGTAAGTTTCGAGATAAAGCAAGGCGACATAGTGGCTATATATGGGGGTAATGGTAGCGGAAAATCAACCTTGATTAAAATTTTATTAGGTATAAATCACGAGTATACAGGTGAGATAAAATTAGCAGGTAATTTAAAAATCTCGTATATTCCTCAAGACACATCTAATTTAACAGGTAGCCTAAATGAATATATTCACAAGCAAGATGTTGATGAAACATTGTGTAAAACAATTCTAAGAAAATTAGATTTTTCAAGAGAATTATTTGAAATGGATATGAAGAATTATAGTGATGGACAAAAAAAGAAAGTTTTAATTGCTGTAAGTTTCTCAAAGCCAGCTCATATATTTGTTTGGGACGAACCACTGAATTATATAGATGTAATATCAAGAATACAGATTGAGGAAATTATAAAAGAAGCAAAGCCTACACTCATATTTGTGGAACACGATAAGCGATTTGTAGAAGATATCGCTAATAAAATAATACAATTTTAAGTAAAATCCAAATCCCAGTTTGTAGTGCCTTAGACTTTTATCATCATACGACATTCCCCTTGCCAGTTTCTCTCCTGCAATGAACGTTAAGGCTCTTTTATTGATGCATGGTTATCATAAGGGTAGTCTTGATACACGTGAGACTGTCGTATTGATGTCAAGGGCTTAATAGGTGGGTGCATTTTTGCCCTTGTGCAGCAAGGCTTAGTGAGGGCTATTGTTAAAAGGTTTAGCGTGTGGCTGCTTTAGGCTGGCTTGGCGTGATTTTTTAGTGCTATTTTTCTGTATGAGGTAAGATATCGACGCTCTAGGGTCGAGTGCACAGGATGTTAACGTTAAAAGGTGCACCCACTTTGCACCCACCCTGCACCCACTTTGTTGAGTGGTAAAATATAGCTCAAAAGTTAAAATGAAACCTGATTATTAGTATGTGAACGAGGAGGTATTTAAGGAATGGACAAGCTCGTTCGTTTTTGCCGTGAAGTAGCGACATTCGGCTTGACGGTTGCCTTAATCGCGATGCTGGTTGCCTTAATATGGGATGGCACACTTGCTATTAGAATTGGTTTTACCTCTTTTGCTATTGGTGTCACAGTGATCTCGCTTAAGACTGTCCTTCGAAAGACTGATTGAATTTTGTTTGGTTCAAGTCAATAGTTGAATATCTCACGTTGGGTGACTATTACTGATCTCTGTCAGTAATAGTCACTTCTTTTTATGAATCTTAAAGTCAGGCTCAATGTCCGTCCTGTTTAGCCGGTGATTAGTTAGGGTAATCGTTAAAAGATTAACAACTGTATCAATGAAAATGCACGGAAATTGCAGAACCAGGATGAGTATGAGAAAAAATATACGAGTCTAGTGAACAGGTTTAATACTGTAGAATCAAGGCTTAAGGAAGTAAAAGCTCGCATTGTTGACAAGCAAATGAGGCATGATGAAGTTGAATATTTTATCGAGGACTTGAAAAAACAGGACTTGTTAACAGTGTTCGATGAAAACGTCTGGCTTAGCATGGTTTACTATCTAATCGTGCATCAAGATGGAAAGGTTGATATTATCTTCCTTGATGGGAGTGTAATGAAAGTAGACGAGTAAATAACAAATATACAATATATGAAGGCAAGTCAATATAGATTTTTTCTTGTATGATTAACTCAAGAAAAGTTAGCATAAAAGGTTGGCAAGCCATGAAAAAACTGACAAAATCCTTGACAGACAGACAGCGTAGTTCTGTCTCTTTTCACGTAGAATTTTTAATTGGCAGAAATATATACCTGATGTATAGGTATGCGTTCCTTCCTATCTTTATGAAATTTTTCAAAACAATAAAAGAACATTATTAGATTAAAAAGGAGGATTTATGAAAAATACGAAAAAATGCCCAAAGTGTGGGGGAAGTGAAATTATATTTGTGCCTGGATCTGCTGGGGTTTATGGGACTGGAAATAATATTATGACTGGCCATACAATTATGTCGGCAGTACCTATTGATAGGTATATTTGCACTGCCTGTGGTTTTAGCGAGGAGTGGATTGACCTTGATAATATGGATAAATTAAAAAAGAAATATGATGAGATTTAAATGAGAGTTACTTTTATATGAGGGTGGGATAATAGTTAAAACAGCAGGTCGAGGATTAAAATCGACCTGTTTTTATGTTTAAGGCACTTAGCTTTCAAGATATAATGAGTATTAGAAGATAAATTTGTAAAAGCTCATTTCAATAGATGAAGGAGGTGCTTTCATGTCCAATTCAAACTCAAATTACACTAAGCAACTCATTGATGATTACTGTGTGCTAGATACCGAAACGACCGGCTTTTCTGCGTATTATAATGAGATTATTGAGATTGGTATCTTAAAAGTTAGAAATAATGAGATAGTAGACCGTTATGATCAGCTGATTAAACCGAGTATAGAAGTAGACGGTTTTATTACAGCATTAACAGGAATAACTAATGACATGCTGGAAGGTATGCCATCTATAGACAGTGTGAAAACGTCTGTGCTTTCGTTCATAGGTGATGACATTATCCTTGGTCATAGGACTTCTTTTGATATGCGCTTTTTGAATGAAGGCTTTAAGGAACAACTGACTAACCGGTATATGGATACGATGCAATTTGCAAGAAAACTGTATCCTGAGCTGAAACATCACAGACTCTCCGATTTAACTGACTACTTAGGATTACACAATAATGAACACCGTGCTTTATCAGACTGCACATCAACGAAAGAATTATATGATGCTGTTAAAACACGCATGGCTGAGAAGAATCTAGTCATTGAAGACTTATGGCCTGCCAGTGGAAGTCACAGTGGTAAAGGGATAGATATCAAAGCAATTAAGCCTGATGAAGTGGTTGTTGATAAAGATGGGTTTTTCTATAATCGGCATGTTGTTTTCACTGGTAAGCTTGAGAAAATGCTTCGCAAGGATGCTCAGCAGATTGTAGCGAATCTCGGCGGTGTCTTAGATAATAGTGTGACTAAGCAAACAAACTATCTGATACTTGGGGATAATGATTACAATGCAATTCTTAAAGGTGAGAAGTCATCAAAGCATAAGAAAGCAGAAAAGCTCAAGCTTGAGGGGCAAGATATAGAAATTATTGATGAGCGTACTTTCTATGATTTGTTAAATGAGTGAAATTGGATGATTGAGAGGTGATTACGTGTCTAAAATAAATGTTGAAGGTTCAGAAATTAGCATTATTGCCATTGACAATAGAGATTATATTTCTTTAACGGATATGGTTAGAAATATTGATAACGGTTCTGCTTTGATTGAAAAGTGGCTTAGGAATAAGAATACGATAGAGTTTTTAGGTATTTGGGAAGAAATGTATAACACGAATTTTAATTCCACCGAATTCGAGGGAATTAAAAATGAAGCAGGACTTAACCGTTTTATATTATCTGTTAAGCAATGGGTGGAGAAAACCAATTCTATCGGTATCGTTGCTAGAGCGGGAAGATATGGTGGAACTTATGCTCATAAAGATATAGCGTTTGAGTTTGCTTCTTGGGTATCGCCATACTTTAAATTATATTTAATCAAAGAATTTGAACGTTTAAAGGAAGAAGAACAGAAGAAGTTAGGATGGGATATTAAAAGAAATTTGGCAAAAATAAATTATAGAATTCACACAAATGCCATTAAGAACAAACTTGTACCAGATAAACTTTCAAAAGAAAAAATCAATTTTATTTATGCAAATGAAGCGGATATTCTTAATGTTTCTTTATTTGGAATAACAGCTAAAGAGTGGCGTGATGAAAATCCGGATTTAAAAGGCAATATTAGAGATTATGCGGATATATCTCAGCTTGTTTGCCTTTCTAATCTTGAGAATCTTAATGCTGTATTTATAAATGAAGGTATGAGTCAATCTGAAAGATTGGAGAAATTAAATGCAATAGCTATTGAACAAATGAGGATACTATCTGAAAGTGAATCAATTAAAAAATTGCAATAAGCTGCGTCGTATCATTGGGAAACAGTAGCGATGTCTCGGGAAGAGTTTCGTATACCGGAAAACTATATGGATAAAGATGAATTGTATCTCTTTGTGTCGCGCGATATTCTGGATTCTCATTATGATTTGTCTAAAGTCACTCTTGGAGATAAGCGTATCAAGTTAGTTGACTCACAGTTTAATTTGTCTAGTTCAGGACTTAAAGCTTTATTTTTAGTTGGGAAATTTGATTTAAAAGACAAGTCAAGTTCTGATATTCTTAAAGTACCAGGGATTAATAAAACAGGTAATGTTGCTGTAGGTTATAAGAAGAAATAGTAATATTTTGCACTCAAGAATCAAGCTATTAAGCCAATCTTAAACCTTTTAACGATAGCTTTTCCTATCGTTAAAAAGTGCACCAAGTATCCATAGTGTGCACTCAAAAAAGTGTAGCTATACTACCCGTTCTCTCAATCCATACAGAATCAGTGGCGCTCCTTTACAAATCGCACTTAATCAAGATATCGTTTTGATGACATCTACTATGCGTGCAGTCTAGTTGCTGCGTTTTAGTCCTTGTGTAGCAGGGTTTAGCGAGGGTTATCGTTAAAAGGTTTAGCGCACTGCGGCTTTAAGCTGGGTTCTTGCGGTTTTTGAGCGCAGTTTGGCTGTTTGAGGGAACATGTCTACGCTCTGGGGTCGAGTGCACAGGATGTTAACATTAAAAAGTGCACACACTTTGCACCCCCTTGTCTAAAAAATTTAACATTTTGAAAGGAGGAATAATGGAAACAATAGTATCCGCTTTATTAGTTTTTGTTTCTACATCCATTGACTACTTAGTTGTTTTGACTATTTTATTCGCTAGTCAAGGAAAGAAAGGTTTGAAATCAATTTATGTAGGGCAGTATTTAGGTACAGGACTGCTTGTACTGGCTAGTCTTATTGCCGCTTACTTTTTAAATTTTATTCCACAAGATTGGATTATCGGACTCCTTGGTCTAATTCCGCTAGGTCTTGGTATAAGAGCAATTTTTGTGGATGAAGATATTGATGAAGAAGATATCGAGGGGAAAATTACCGGAAATGGATCAAAAATCTTAGCATTTACAAGTTTAACAGTGGCAATGGGTGGAGATAATTTAGGAATTTATATCCCTTATTTTACAGGAAAGAGTTTGATTGAGATTGGTATAAGTTTAGTAATATTTGCCTTAGGGATTTTGGTTCTATGCAAATTATCTCAAAATCTCGCCTCAATTTCTGCTATCGGAGAGACTGTGGAAAAGTACGAAAAAATAATTGTACCTGTCGTGTTTATTGGACTCGGTCTTTATATATTGATTGAAAATGGAACTATTAATTATTTCATAGGTCAAGTCCTAAAAGTGGTGTAAATTCATTTCCTTCCCTTTATCTGCTATTTTTATGTTCAAACTCAAACGAGAAAATAAGTGGTGCTTCCCACCGTCACGGCGCTTCACCGTGCTATAAGATGCAGTAGGCTGATTAGGTGGGTGCATTTTTGCCCTTGTGCAGCAGGGGTTTGCAGGGTCTATCGTTAAAAGGTTTAATGCGAAGTGGCTTTAAGCTGGGTTCTCGCGGTTTTTGAGCGCAGTTTGGCTGTTTGAGGGAAGATATCAACGGTGTAGGGTCGAGTGCACAGGATGTTAACGTACTTCGCTTGCGTTGAAAGCACACTGTGCTTTCAACTTTGAGCAAGCTCAGCGAATCGAAGTGCATTCGCGAATTATATTTAATCGCTCATGCAAGTCGATTCGCCACTTTGCACCCACCTTGCACCCACCTTGTGAAGTGGTAAAATATAGCTCAAATTGTAAAATGAAATCTGATTATTAGTATGTGCACGAGGAGGTTTTGGAATGGACAAGCTAGTTCGTTTTTGCCGTGAAGTAGCGACATTCGGCTTGACGGTTGCCTTAATCGCGATGCTGCTTGCCTTAATATGGGATGGCACACTTGCTATTAGAATTGGTTTTACCTCTTTTGCTATTGGTGTCACAGTGATCTCGCTTAAGACTGTCCTTCGAAAGACTGATTGAATTTTGTTTGGTTCAAGTCAATAGTTGAATATCTCACGTTGGGTGACTGTTACTGATCTCTGTCAGTAATAGTCACTTCTTTTTATGAATCTTAAAGTCAGGCTCAATGTCCGTCCTGTTTAGCCGGTGATTAGTTAGGGTAATCGGGTTATAGGCCAAAAGGGGCTTAGGACAAAATTCTGTACAAAATGGAAGGAGTCTGAAAGTCACAATGAAAGTTATCTATACAGAAGCTCAAAAGAAACATGCTATACAAACCTACAAGAAATATAAATCCTATAGTAAAACATTAAGAGTATTAGGATATCCATCAATGCATGTCTTATATTGATTTTTACAACAATCACAGAATTAAAATAAGTCTTAGTGGAAAGACAATTATGGAACATCGTGCTATGATTGCACAAAATGTCTAAAAATTGTCCTAAGCCCCGTTTGACCTATAACCCTAAAAAGACGATAGAGTTTTAACTGTCTATCGTCTAATACCTTTACTACGATATTTTTAAATCTTTTTTGACCAATATACTTTTAATAATTTAGAAAATATTATTTGTACAAATGCAACTATTATTAACGCTAAAAAGGCTTCATAACTTACATATGCTACAAATAAAGAAACTATTACAATAACCATTGAAAATATAGGTATTATATTTGATCCTGACTTCATCCTTATTAATATCATTCTCTCATCTGTTTCTTTAGTATGCATCTTCTCCAATATATCTCTATTTCTATATGCTCTACCAAGCATTGACATGTAGAATACAGATACAAGTTCAAGTCCAATAAAAAATACTACTACATAATCTGTCACATCTTCTTTTAATGGAAATTTATATTTTAAGTAAAAATTTCCAATAATAACTGCGAGTAAGGCAACCATACATAATAAGACTAAAATAGTAATTCTAAATCCTATTTCTTTTTTATATTTTTCTAATTTGTTCATATTAATCGTCCTCCTCTATGCTAAATATTTCTTCAATACTTGTATCAAAAAACTTAGCAATTTTAAAAGCCAACGGCAGTGACGCTATATACTTCCCAGTTTCAATGGAAGTTATGGTCTGTCTTGTAACTCCAACTTCATTTGCCAATTCTTCTTGAGTTATTTTATGCTGTTTTCTTAATTGAGAAATTGCATTTTTCATTTTCCTCCTCCAACAGCAAGCTCACTTTACATATAATGTATAGCTCGCTTTGCTTTTTTTGTCAAGCGTACTTTGCTTTTTTATAATTTCTTAAACTAAAAATACGACAGATTTTATCAACCATGTTCGTATAAAAAATGATGGAACAGAACCACAATATTATGTAAAAGATAGCCACACGCCTATTATTCCAAGAGATATTTTCTTTAAAGTTCAAGAAGAAATGTTAAGACGAGCCAACATGTTTAGCGGTGAGGAGAACAAAAAAAGGAGAGTTTATTCCAGTAAGTACGCTCTATCCAGCCTATGTGTTTGCTCTAAATGCGGGGATGTTTACAGAAGAATTGCTTGGAACAACCGAGGAGTGCATTCTGTTGTCTGGCGTTGTTGCACCAGAGTGGAAAACGGTCCTAGTGCTTGCGATGCTCCGACAGTACAAGAGAACGAACTACAATCTGCCATAGTGAAAGCCATAAACAAGGTGTTTAGTATATCGGATGAAGTATTGGATACGTTGAATAACAATATTAGAGAAATTATCGCAGGCAACAACTTAAACGAGATTGAAACGGTTGATAAAAGAATTGCAGACCAACAAGCGATACTATTAACCTTGCTTAAAGCTAAAAAAGACTACACGAAAACTGCCAACGAGATTGATGAGCTTAAAGTTAAGAAACAGCAGCTTCTTATAGAAAAAGCAGGTCAAGAAGATGCTAAAAGACGAATCAGAGAAATGGAAGATTTTCTGAAAAGTGAGCGTCGCGATATTAGTGAGTATGACGAGAAGCTGGTAAGAAAGTACATCAAGAAAATAAAAGTTTACGAGGACAGGTTCAGTATAACTTTTAAATCAGAGATTAGCGTGAACGTTGAAAGAGCATCATAAAAGTCAAAAGACTGTTAGCGTTTGAAACGTTACCAAATCTAGCCTAGGGGAGTTCCTCTAGGCTGTTTTTATGCTCAAAAACCAAGCTATTAAGCCAATCTTAAACCTTTTAACGATAGCTTTTCCTATCGTTAAAAAGTGCACCCACTATCAATAGTGTGCACTCAAAAAAGTGTAAATATACTTGGAGTTCTCTCAATCCATACAGAATCAGTGGCGCTTCTTTGCAAATCGCACTAAACTGCAATGGCATTTTGCTGATTTCACTGTGCTTGCATCCTGTTGTAGTGTTTTTGTACATTTTGTAGTAAGTCTTAGCGAGGCTAAACGTTAAAAGGTTTTTAGTGTTTGTAGTTATGCAAGACTTCGTATTAGTTTTTTAAGCAACCGATAGGAACTACGCAAACACCGTCTTTGCGACAATACGCAAAATCGCCTGTTCCAGTTAAAACCATAAGGAAGGACGGTGCGTTCATCTTATCGGTGTCGATTTTTTCTTTCATTGCTTTAAGGCTTTTTGCACCTTCTTCAATGAGCTTTTCCCCTCCGAGTTTAATTTCAATAAGACCGTATTTACCGTTTCTTAAATGAATAACTGCATCGCATTCCTGTCCGCCTTTATCTCTGTAGTGGTAAACCTCGCCACCTAGAGAATCTGCAAAAATTCGCAGATCTCTGATGCAAAGTGTTTCGAATAGAAAACCGAAAGTATTTAAGTCGTTTATCAAGTCTTTTGGTCCAATTCCCAAAGCAGCTGCAGCAATAGATGGGTCGATATAATAACGCGTATTGGATGAACGAATGGCAGTTTTTGATCTTAGATTTGGATTCCAAGCAGGCATATCTTCTACAACAAATATTTTGCGAAGCGCATTAACATACGACGCAACGGTTTCCTCGCTAATTGGCTTATCTTCATTAGCAGAAATATCCCGCGAAAGCACAGTATTTGGTACTTGTGCCCCTTGATTCCTTGCATATGAGCGCATAAGACGCTTAACTTTTTCAGCATCTTTTTGTACGTCATCTGCACGATTAATGTCGGAGTGTACAACAGCATCATAGTAATCAACAGCTTGATCTAAAGCAATTTCATCGCGCATGTCCACTGATTGTGGCCATCCTCCACGGCATGTAAGAAAAGATAGGCGGTCAATACTCAAGTTTGAATCGCCTTCAATACTCTTAATTCCTGCAAAAAGGTTTTTCAAGCTAACTTCGCCCGTTGAATCACCGGATTCATACAAACTCATTGGCCTCATTGTTAGCCATGTGAAGCGTCCAGTACCAGAGTGGGTAATTTCTGTAGTGTTTGCAGGAACGGCGGAGCCGGTTAGTATAAATTGCCCAAGGTCACTGCGGTGATCAACTTCAAATCGTATTGCATCCCAAAGTTTTGGAGCAAGCTGCCATTCGTCAATTAATCTTGGGGTAACTCCCTTCAGTAATCGCTTTGGGCGTAGCTCCGACATAGCGATATTCTGTTCTTTCTTTTCCGGGTCGTCCATATATAAAACGCTTGCTGCAAATTGTTCTGCAGTAGTGGTTTTCCCACACCACTTCGGACCTTCAATCAGTACCGCGCCTTTGCCTTCTAGTTTTCTTTTTAAAATATCGTCAGCAATTCTTTTCCTGTATTTTTTCAACTGTGTCACCGTATTTCAATTAAGTATGCTCGTATTTTCTAATAATAACTATGAATTCTATCATTATTTTCCGACGATTGGCGAGTTTTTGTTACGACGATTGTCGGGATTTCATTCCGATGATTGGCGAAATTCTGTTCCGATGTTTGGCGGCATCAGTGAGGATGATTGGAAAGCGCGGTGCGTGAAATACATGTCATCAAGTCATAAAGGGCAAGATATTTAGTGCGCTGTGATAGTTTGCGTTTTCGTTCTGACGTTTGTTTGTGTTCATGAAGGTGAGTGTAAGACTAAATAATCTTGTTAGAAAGAAAAAATTTGTGTTAGTTTGAAAGATTTAATAAAATACTCTCATTGGTGTAGCGTATGTAATTAACAGTACCCGATGCGCCTCTTAACAATGCGGACCAAGTCGGGTCTTTTGATTTTGGCCTATAACCAAGATATTTAACAAGGGAGTTGTTCAAGTGGTGAATAGTAGGAAGTTTGTAGCAAAAACGAAAGATGTTAGCTTAACGGTTAGAAGGGCTGATTCTTTTAGTATTAGTTATGTTAATTGTGAAAAAGACGTGTTTGGGATTGATGAAAATCAAGATGGTATAAAGCTCGTTCAAACAGAGAAAGTATCGGCTTTTTACTGGTTGCATTGGCTTGCTAAAGGCAGTCCTGAGGTAATTGTTTCGTTGCCAGAGAGTGTTGATTTTTGTGAGATTGAAGCTGAGTCGAATCAAGTACTAGTAACAGATATTAAAGCTGACAAGATTTATGCGGAAGTTCATAACGGCAGGGTGGAAGCAAGAAATGTTCAGGCGAATGATGTTTTTCTAAAGTGTCTTAATGGTTCTGCTGTGGCGAATAATGTTAAGGCTGTTGCTTCTTGCATGGTGGATACGTTAAATGGTACGAGTGTTTTAGAAGGAGAAATACCTAAGGATGCATGTCTTGAAGTAGTTTGTGAGAATGGTATTAGCGAGGTTTCTGATAAGCATAAAGCTAACCTTAGTTGTAATAATCTTGGGCGCAAAACAGATGCATGTGCTCACTACGTTGTGCATTGCTCGAATGGGAAAGCTGTAGTGAAGTAATACTGTTTTGGTGTTTTGTGTCCGTCACTGTGACTAGTCGCACGAAATAGAGTTTGGCATATTCTAAAAATGCTTCGGAATGTTGGAGTATTAGGCTTGGTGGTTTTTAATCCAAGTGTAAAGGTCATTTTCATTTGCTTTGCTTGATGCAACTTTGAGAATAATATCGATCAGTTCTTCATCTTTATAAGACAACATAATGTTGTTGAGTGCCAGAAAGATTAGCATGACATGTGTGCCGATACGCTTGTTTCCATCTATAAAAGGGTGGTTTTTTATAAGACCAAAAGCTAGACGTGCTGCCTTATCTAATACAGATGGGAAAAGTTCATTCTCGTCAAATGTTTGCAGTGGAGTCTTTAATGCAGAATCAAGCATTCCTACATCTCGGATACCTGAAGAACCGCCGCTTGTTTCAATCAGAGCCTGGTGAAGTTTAATCACCTGTTCTCGTGTTAAATACTTCATTTGGCAAGTTCCTCATAGACTTTTTTATTCTTTTTGATGAACATGTTGGATAACGCCATAACTTCATCGTCTGCTGGAACAGTAACTTTTTCAGTTTTGGCTTTTGGGAATTCTAAAATTACATAGCGAGGAGCGTTGTTTTTCAAAATAACAGCTGATCCGTACGTGTCAACAAGTCGCGCAACTTTAGAAAAGTTTTGATTTGCTTCGGAAATAGAAACAAGTGTGTCTGTATTTACATTCATATGTATAACCTCCATTTTTAGGAGAATTATAGCATATATTTTAGGATAAATAAATCCTAAGTATTTTGAGAGTCATTTTATAAATGACATATAGTCTATATGCGATTTAGTTGTTTATGTTTTGGGGAACAAAATGGTATAAAAATTGTAAAAAGTTCCCTACATTATTTGATTTCTCACGGTAGGGGCTTGTTGGTTATTCCAGAAAATAAGGTTCCTGAGTTTAAGAAGTTGCTTGTTGAGTATTATGAGGGTGAAGATTTGCAGGTGATTGCTTCGTTTATGAGGGAATGTTGTTGGAGGCATTAAACCGCGTGATTATGTTGGTTCTTCTGTTTCTTCGAATCTTGCTGTTTATGAAAATTATAGTTTGCTAGTAAATGAAGAAATTAGTGTCGATAGTCTAGACAAATTAATAAAAAAAATAGGATATTTATTAAGATTATTACAGTAATCAGAGCGAATGGTAGATCTTGTTTACTTAATAGTCTGTTTTATGAGCATTTGATACAAAGTGGTGTTAACGAAAAGGAGGCTAGTAGTGTTATGAGAAGGAAAACTATTTTTTGTAAAACCATTTTTCAAAGTTGTCTTGTTATGCTTTTGCTGCTAGGTTCTCTCTTTTCTCTTGCTGGATGTTCCGACGATGATGAGAAGGCGGCGCTTGCGTCGTATCATTGGGAAACAGTGGCGGTGTCTCAAGAAGAGTTTCGTATACCAGATAACTATATGAATAAGGATGAGTTGTATCTCTTTGTGTCACGAGATATTCTGGATTCTCATTATGATTTGTCTAAAGTTACTCTTGGAGATAAGCCAATCAAATTAGTTGACTCACAGTTTAATTTGCCTAGTTCAGGGTATAAAGCTTTATTTTTAGTTGGTAAATTTGATTTAAAAGACAAGCCAAGCTCTAATGTTCTTAAAGTACCAGGGATTAATAAAACAGGTAATGTTGCTGTAGGTTATAAGAAGAAATAGTAGTATTTTGCACTAAATGCTTAGTGTGAATGTTGAAAGTGTTTATATCAGTCGAGGAATCCTATTCATGTAAATTGTGTTGCAATATGCGACACAGTATTTTATGATGTGTGTATGGAGGTTGATTGATATGGCAGTTACTAAAACAGCGAATGTGAATGTGAGAATACAGGAAAATATTAAGCAGCAGGCGGAGAAGATTTTGGAAACTATTGGAGTTCCTAGGGCTACTGCTATTGACATGTTTTATCGTCAAATCATTCTTAATAAGGGTATTCCGTTTTCGCTTACTATTCCGAAGTCGCTTCCGGCGCAAGATGATATGGATGAGAAAACGTTTAACGCGTTGATGGCTAAAGGCTATGATCAGGCGGTTCGCGGTGATAGTTATCCGATAGATGATGTTTTTGAAGAGCTTGAACGTTGATTAGCAGCCGTGGTGTGAGCTTGGTTTTAGAAGAATACGCGTAAAAAATTATTACGTTTATTTTTGTATTGATGAGAGTAGAAAAGAAGTTCAAATACTCGCGGTTATTTACGTGAGAAGAGATCAGGCTAATCAACTGGAACAATTGTAATGTAAACGTTGTTATCAAGCCAATCTTAAACCTTTTAACGATAGCTTTTCCTATCGTTAAAAAGTGCACCCACTTTTTTGTTTGTATATTTGGTTGTATCATACATTATTTTTCTAGTAGAAGCTGTGATTTATGGAAAAGAAAAATTTTATGTATGCGAAAAGCTTGCACTTATTGGAAAAATAAAAAATTTTTCTTTAATAAAGTTTGTATGTATGGTTTTTTTTTAATAGTAATACTATTAAAGCTAAACAGACTATTATGGATTCTAATTTTAATAGAATTGCATTCTTATTAGAATTGCAATCTTATTAGAATTGCATATTAAAAATAAGGAGCACGTATGCGACTAATTAGACCAGATAGTAAATATATCCAAGGTTATATAGAAGCTAATGAAGAAGATGAAATTTTTAGGCCGAATGCAGAAAGACGTTTTATACACCCTGAGACGATTATAGAGAGTTCTTATAACTATGAGCATGGTATAAATTTGCCTGAAAATTATGTTAAAGCTACTACATTTTGGCTGATAGATAATGAAAAATTTATTGGTGAAATTAATATTAGGCATGAATTAAATTCTTTTTTAATTAACTATGGTGGTCACATAGGGTACGAGATTAGACAGTCTGAATGTATGAAGGGCTATGGAACAAAAATGCTTTCTATGGCACTTACATATTGTAAAGAGACTTTGAATCTGCATAAAATTTTGATTACGTGCGATGATGACAATATTGGCTCGATACGAGTTATAGAAAATAATGGTGGAATTTTAGAAAATAAAGTGAAAAATAGCTTATCAAGAGGAAACGTTACAACAAGAAGGTATTGGATTAATATATAGGAAAAATATTAAATTTTATCTATACTGACCACTCAATCGTGGATTAGGACAATTTTTAGACATTTTGTATAATCAAAGCACTATATTCCGTGATTGCATTTTCTGGAGAAAGATGATGAGTGAGATGAATGTGAGGCCAGTTCTTTTCAAGCATGCTTTTTGGGATAATGTGATTATAGAAACTATTGCTGGCGTTTGCACTCTTATTATTGCGCTGCTTGTACAGCAGTTCGTAGGCCACCGCGTACTAGGTTGGGAAACTGTGGTCATACTCGCGTTGAGTGTTGTGGTGTTTTCGCTGCTAAGTGCAGCGTATCTGCAGTGGTATAGGCATCGCAGACCAGATGACGGGTATTTGCTTATTGGAATCATCGATTTTGTGCTCAGGCTTCTGGTGACTTCTGGTATTGCTTTATTGCTTGTTTCAAATACTACGCTGCTAAGCATTATTATTGGTGCAGCGATTACTAGTGTGTTGCTGTTTGTTTTTGAAAAGCCTTGGCAGCCAGGTATGACGGATGTGCAATTACAGGAAGCTTCAAAGAAATCGGTTGAGCTTGGCGTTCAAATGCTTGAAGAAGAACGCGTAAAGCGCGCCGAGGTGAGAAACAAGATTGCATTACAGCATGCGAGTGCAGGTAAAACAGGCACTCCTGGAGGTACGTCTTTAACATTCTCCTCGTTAATTGTTGCGAATATGCTGATGGAAGCAGTATATGCTGTTGTTACATTTTTGCTTGCATTGATGCTGCAATGGTGGATGCTGGGTAGTATCGCTGGCTGGCGAACGCTACTCGTCATATTCTTGGGCAATATGCTATTTTCTTGCGCGGCGTCTGCGGTTATGGTTCTGATGGGCGCATTGAAGGCTGATCAACAGAAATGCCTAACAAAAAATTGGCCTTTCTTGGTTATTGTTGTACTGCTTCGACTGCTGATCTTTGGTGTTCTCGCTTGGCTGCTTACACCGAGCTTGGTGTGGGTAAGCGTAGTCGTTGGTATTGTGCTTACCAATATTGTTCTCGTTATAAAGCATCATCCATGGAGAAGAACCGCAGTAGCCGCATAAGATTTTATAAAACTGTTTTCTTCTTCTTTGAGCAAAGGGCTCTACGTACGTCGAAAGCGTTGTGTTGATGTTAAGGTCTGATTAGGTGGGTGTATTTTAGGCTTTGTGCTTTTGGTTTCTTCTTCGTAAAAACTCTTTAACAATGATTGGAATTATAGTTGGGATACATTCAAGAGTAATAAAAAATGTAATGTACGTGCAAGTCCAGCTACTACCCAATTGCCGAGGAGACTCTTGTAATATCAATAAATCAATAGCAGGGGCGATAAGCGCGATAGCGATGGTTTTACAAACTCCTAAGTTTTCGAGTGTTTTTTGATTGACAACAATCGAGTAAAGAAGAATTTTTGTTAAACCAAGTGCATGAGCTATAACAATGAGTAAAAAGGGTGAGTCATAAACAATTTCCCAATCGAGTGATTTAAGAGAATTGATAATAAGTCCTAAAAGAGGGAGTAATAATGAAAAAAGGAATAATCGTATAGCTTGATATACAGATTTCTTCATAACTAACCTCCTTAAATTTATATAGTCAAGTGGATGCCTACTGTCATAGACAGACTATTTTTCACTCATTTTACGTTAATTTATCTTACTTGGAAAGTTGGGATAATCATATCCGATTAAAATCTAGCGGTCATTGGCAGACGGGGTTTAAGGAGCTTGGGTAAATACTGTACCGTTTTCACTAAGGCAGCGTAGGTGTGATAAGCGAGATTTTGTTTGCTTTTATGAGCATGACATAAAGTTCAGAGAAATTTTGACGATTTGATGTGTCATAAGTATTGGTTCGTATAGAAGTAGCGTCTTTAATATATTTAATATTGCGTATCGAATATGCTTGCTTATATGGATGAGAAAACGTTTAATGCTTTGATGAGAGTAGAAAAGAAGTTCAAATACTCGCGATTATTTACGCTAGAAGAGACCAGGCTAAGCAACTGGAATAATTAGAACAATTGTAAATCGTAAGCGCAATATAGGAAACAGAATGTAGGGATAGAAAAATGTTAGATTCGTCGACGAAAGAGAAAGAAAAGCAGGAACATACTCCTACAGATGAGAAAAATCCTCTATATTGTGAATCACATGAGCAAATATGTGAAAACCTTCGCAGTGCAAATAAGGGATCATCCAAGTATAAGGTTTTGCAGCCGAGTGCGGAAATCTTTTCCATCTTAATGATTATTGGAACTGTTTTTATGGCGTTCAATAAGCTACAGCTTTTTGGATGGATCACTTATTGTTTTGCAATTCTGCTTCTTGTTGTAGTTTCTCTTATTTGGGTTATTTGTGTTATTTGGCAGCGCAATATACATAGTCGTTTTAGGAGTGCAAATGTAGAGCGTAATAAATCTTTTCTTAGCTATGGCAAGCAACGGTGGAAGGGTAGAATCTCGCTGATTCTTTGTTGCTTTTTTGTGTTAAGTGGTATTCTAACTGCATTCTTTGGAATAACTGCGGTACGTCTTCCAAATCAGTGGCTTTTGCAGACTTGGGCGTATGTTATATGCGCGGCAATGCCAGTTGTTTGGATGATTACGATTTCTCTTGTATGTGTCTTCTATAATCTTTATCTTATCTCACTCGTACGGAAGATAGGTATAAGAATTGTACTTCGTTGTCTACATGTTCTGCTTTGTGTGCTGATTATCTTAGGTCTTGGATTTTTTGACGTTTTGTTTATTGTTGGCAGATATTCTGTGAAACAAAATGATAATGGTACGTACACAGAGCACGTGGATGATATGTATGCTCCTTTTGAGTATTATCTTTATAAGTCTGAAGGCCCATTTTTCCTTAAGTATCTTCGGCCAATGAAAGATTCAAGTGATACTGATCCAAAAATAAGTGAATCTGAGTGGTGTAGTAGAATTGATCGTAATAACAGGAAAGATACAAGATTAAAAGATGCAAGATTAAAGGCTGAAGAGCCAGATAAAAATTACGATTTGCATGATGCCGCTGAGCGTGATTTAGAATCAAAGAGGGAAAGAAATGCAGCGATTAAGATATTTGATAAGTATTTTGCGGCGAAAGGCTTTGCGTTCAAGGAGAACTATACCGCCAAGGGGGATATGTATTTTGTTCTGAGTGAAAGCCGTTCGGACATTACCTATCTGCAGTATAACAGGGACTCTCAGGATGGAAAATGTGGTCTTTATATTCTGTTTAAGGCTTCAAAATCTTCAGATGGAAGCTGGTCGCCGAGTGATGCTTGTATGCAGAACACCTATACTTATGAATATAGCACTGGGCTAATTGCAAAGAGCAGTAGGTCATATTGGTAGTAGGGTTGATTGGTTATATGTAGGAATATAAGACTATCGGAAGATTACTAGATAGTAGCATCCATAATTGTGTGCTCTAGTTGCTTATATTTTGGGGAACAAAACGGTGTAAAAATTGTAAAAAAGTTCCCTACATTATTGATTATTGGGGAACAAAACGGTATTTTATTTAAGTAAATGTTCCCCAATTTATGTGAAAAAGGAGTGTGAAGATGGCTGCAAAATATGATGATGTGCAAGAATTGCTTAGAAAAAAGGCTGATATTAATGCTCGCTTGAGTTTGCTTGCGTATGATGGTACTCCTGAAATCAAAAATCGTGGAGATGGTAAATATTTATACACCAGAAAGCGTGTTTCGGGAAAGTTGACGTCCACGTATGTTGGTGTGTATTCGGACGATTTGTATAATCTTCTTCTTCGCAATGCAAGTGAATCTAGGCAATTGCGTAAGGAACTTCGCGCTGTAGTAAGGCAGCTTGCGAATGCCGGATATTCTAATAGTGAGTTATCTGCTGATTTGGTGAACAATATTGCTTTTGCAAGGGCTAACTTAAAGGCGAATATTTACGATCAGGCGGTTTTGGAAGGTGTTGCTACTACTTTTCCTCAAACTGAAGAGATTATAGATAACGGGAAAGTGTTTGGTGTTTCTGCGAGTGACGTTCAAAAAATCTTGAATTTGAAGCATGCTTGGGAGTTTATTTTAGACGAGGATGTTGTATTAAGCAGGTCTGATTATTACATGCTCAGTCATATAGCGAAGCTTGTTAATGAGGGTTTTTTCTTAGACGGCGGTCGTATTAGGGGTGTTCCTGTTGCGATTGGTGGATCTACTTATATTCCGCCTATTCCTAATGAAATAGATGTTAAAGAAAAAATAAGGAATATTGTTGAAAGTGAGGAAGATAGTGAGAATGTTGAAGGTAGAGTTGGAAGGAAAGAGCCTATTGATATTGCGATTGAATTATGCGTTTATTGTATGAAGTCGCAGATATTTTTAGATGGGAATAAGAGGGCTTCTGTGATTTTTGCGAATCATTATTTGATTTCTCACGGTAAAGGCTTGTTGGTTATTCCAGAAAATAAGGTTCCTGAGTTTAAGAAGTTGCTTGTTGAGTATTATGAGGGTGAAGATTTGCAGGTGATTGCTTCGTTTATGAGGGAATATTGTTGGAGGCATTAAACCGCGTGATTATGTTGGTTCTTCTGTTTCTTCGAATCTTGCTGTTTATGAAAATTATAGTTTGCTAGTAAATGAAGAAATTAGTGTCGATAGTCTAGACAAATTAATAAAAAAATAGGATATTTATTAAGATTATTACAGTAATCAGAGCGAATAGGAGATCTTGTTTACTTAATAATCTGTTTTATAATCATTTGATACAAAGTGGTGTTAACGAAAAGGAGGCTAGTAGTGTTATGAGAAGTAAAACTATTTTTTGTAAAAACATTTTTCAAAGTTGTCTTGTTATGCTTCTGCTGCTAGGTTCTCTCTTTTCTCTTGCTGGATGTTCCGACGATGATGAGAAGGCGGAGCTTGCGTCGTATCATTGGGAAACAGTAGCGGTGTCTCGGGAAGAGTTTCGTATACCAGAAAACTATATGAACAAAGATGAGTTGTATCTCTTTGTGTCACGAGATATTCTGGATTCTCATTATGATTTGTCTAAAGTCACTCTTGGAGATAAGCCCATCAAATTAGTTGACTCACAGTTTAATTTGCCTAGTTCAGGACTTAAAGCTTTATTTTTAGTTGGGAAATTTGATTTAAAAGACAAGCCAGGCTCTTGTAAGTCAAGCTCTTGTGTTCTTAAAATACCAGGGATTAATAAAACAGGTAATGTTGCTATAGGTTATAAGAAGAAATAGTAATATTTTGCAAATGTTAAACAAATGTTTTGTGATTGCTTATATTTGAGTTTTTTGCGGAATGCTCATATAATTTTCCACGTAAAGCACATTTAAGTTTATGAGGTGTTGCGCTATGACTGCCCAAATGATAGCTAGTCTTAAGAACGGTTTGAAAGGCATATAAAAGCACATAAAACAGCTTAAGATACATATTCTTTAGCAGTATTAAACACGCATTGCACATGATGTTTTGTCATTATGTTTGCACATGCGCGCTGGTTTTTCTGTGGTTTTTGCACGTTTTTTGCATGTTTTTGCGTGTTCTTATCGTTCTTGTAAGCAAGCGTTATCTTTTCTTATCTGACTAACTGATTTTCATTGTTGAAATTTATTCAATAACAGTAAGAATTAAGGTTTAATAAAAGTAAGAATTAAGCTTTAATAACACGTAAGAACGAAGCAATAATAATGAATAATAATATAGAAAATGCAACTAATAGTCGCGATAACAATAATAAGCAGTCATCTAGCAACTTAATATTGCGTATTGATAATATAACAAGATCTTATTCTCGTGGATTCGGTCGTAAGAAAACAACTCGCCAAGTTTTACATAACGTATCTTTTGATATTCATTCTGGTGAAATATTTTGCTTGCTTGGCCCTAATGGTGCAGGTAAAACAACTACCGTGAAAATTGTTGGCACGTTGTTAGCTCCTGATAGTGGTAGTGTTCGTATTGCCAGTATTGATGCTGTGAGTAATCCTCGAGAAGCACGTAAGCACGTGTCGTTACTTCTTGGAGGTGAGCGAGGATTTTATCAAAAGTTAAGTGCATTAGATAATCTTCGTTATTTTGCGGATCTTTCCGCTGTTCCATATAGGGAGCAAGGAAAGCGTATTCACGATGCTCTTGAGCAAGTTGATTTACTTGATAAAGCTCATGATGCTGTTCAAACTTTTTCAAGGGGAATGTGGCAGCGATTACATATTGCTCGATCGCTGGTTGCTAGAACGGATCTTATGCTTTTAGATGAGCCTACCACTGGTTTGGATCCTGAAAATGCTAGGAAAGTACGTGAAATTATTCATGCTTTACGAGATCAAGGAATAGCGATTTTGCTAACTACGCATGAGATGAGTGAGGCTGAAAAATTAGCTGATACTGTTGCTGTAATAAATCACGGTAATATTATCGCTCAGGGAAGTGTGCAGCAGTTGGCTTCTTTGCAGCATATTGATCATGTAACAATGTACGCGTATGACGGTGAAGCATCAAGCGGAACTCCTAGTGTTAAGGAAGAATTGCAAAAACTTGATGGAGTGTTGTGGTGTGATGTTTTTGAATCACACGGAGTGTTAAATATTACTATCGCGTGGAGTAAAACATTATCTCAAGAACGAAATATTAAAATTTCTGTTGATGGGATTACGCGTTTAGGTGATCGTGCTGCAAGTTTGGAAGAAACGTATCTTGCTATTGTGCAAAATGATAATATTTCTGCGTCAAATACTTCTACTTCTACTTCTGCTGTTACGCTGTCTTCTTCGCCGTCCTCACTCCCATTAAGTAAGTAGGAGGCTTAATATGAATACTTCTACTCATTCATACGCTTCTGTGATTCGTGGCATGTGGTTTCAGCTTAAAAGCTTAGCGAAAACAACGTTTTTCTTGCAAAATGCGATACTTGCTCCAGTATGTTTTGCGTTGATGAAAATTGTTGCCTACTATGGTTTTTCTCATAATTGTGCTAATTGTCTTAATAATATTTGGGTTGATTCTTCTATAGCTGGATTATGGTCTGCTACAACTACTGCTGTTGGAATTATTGGATACCAGCGTTATTTAGGAACATTACAATATTTAACTTTAAGTGTTATCTCACCTTCTGCAGTGTTTCTTCCTATTGTAGGATCCGCAGCTTTACTTGGGTGCATTGGTATGCCGCTTGCGATTATTACAGTGGCTGTTTTCTGCCATGGGTTCTTTATGATAACATTCACGCAGCTAGTTGGATACTTACTTTCTATGCTTGCTTGCGTAGCTTCTGCTGCATTATTATCTGGAATTTTTGTATTATGCCGTAAAGCTACAGTTTATGAAGGTTTGATTTTAATTCCTGTATGGATGCTTTGTGGAATAGTGATCCCTGTAGAATCAATGCCATTGCCTGCTCGCATTATTGCGTTTATTCATCCGCTTACGTCTGCAGTGTGGGTGTCTCATGCGCAAGCGTTTAATGCTACTACTGTGTTAGCAATTGTGTTATGTGTTGTATTATCCAGCGTTCTGCTTGTTATTGCAGGTTTTATGTTACGTCATGCTATTCGACTTGCAACGCTTAATGGAAGTTTGAACATAATATGATACGAAATAATAATCAGGTTGAAACTATGCGAAATAAAATTATTCAAAATAGTAAGTGCGCTAGATTGCATCAATATAATCAATATTCACAGTATGGTCACGTGAGCGTGTTATCTAGTATACGAACTGGTGCAAGAGTGAGTATACAGAGTATACCTAGCTTAAATAGTTGGAATACTGCTGTTATTCGTATGATTATTGAGCCTCTTTTATCCACGTTCTTATACGTTTTTCTAGCTGGAGCTGTAAGCGGAGGATTCAATGGAGCAGCTAGTGTAGCGACTAGCGCTGGTTTTAATCATAGTTTGATTGCTTCAACTCTTGCTGCTGTGATGGGTGCGTGTTCTATTTCCACAAGTATGACTGTGTCAGAAGCACTAGCATGGGATCGTTTTGAAGGCACGACACCATTCGTGCTTACAAGCGCGAAAGTTGCATTACCATTATGGTTCGGTCGTATTATTGCGCTCGTGACTATTTCTTTAGTGAGTGATGCTGTGACTTTGTTCATAACAATGCTTGTAGTAAGCCCAAGTGCTTTCTTTGTGATTAATATGAGTGCGTTGATGCTGTTGTTCCTTATTGTTCCTGTTGTTTCTACGGGATTTGGTATCGCTATAGCTGCTATAAGCATGATGATGAATGATGTTTATACTATTTCTAACGCGCTTAGTGCAATACTTCCTATTGTTTGTGGTGTGATTGCTCCAATTAGCGTATTTCCTAAGATGATGCAATACGTGTTATATGTGATTCCAGTAACTCATGTTACTCAAGCATCTCGTAGTATAGTTGATGGTTCTGTAAATGTTGGTGTATCGATACTTGTGATTCTTGTTGTTGGTGCGTTGTGGGCAATTGTTGGTGTGATCATATGGAATGTTGGTGTGGCGGTTCAACAGCATAAAGGTACTTTAACAAATATAGGGTTTTAGCTGATAAATATGGGATTTAGTTAATTATATAAAGATTAAATTCGCGTATGGAGAGTGGGTGTAAGACTAGTGGCATGTTGATTATTGCGTAAGATTGCTCAGCAAACTATTAAGCCAATCTTAAACCTTTTAACGATAGTTTTTCCTATCGTTAAAAAGTGCACCAAATATCCATAGTGTGCACTCAAAAAAGTGTAGCTATACTAGGAGTTCTCGCAAGTCAAGCTGAGTTTGATAAGTTCTAATTTAAAGACTTGAGTATTCTTGGCATAATAGGGTTATATATTAAAAACAAATTAGAACTTGAGTGAGGCTAAAAAGATGAAATTAAATAAAAATAATTATGTACTGATAGGAATGTTATTTCTAGTTTTGGCAATAGTTTTAAATGTAATATCTAACATAAGTGATTTAGCAATTGGTATATTATATGGAATATCAATTGGTATATTGATTACAGGCATTATTAGGAAAAAGAAAACCTGTGATGGAAGCTCGCACGATAGAGGTGTACGGCAAGACATATAAGAAAATGCAGCATCACCGGATCGCACTACGAAAAACGCAGATATCCGTGCAGGTCGAGTCGAGGCGATGGGAAAAAGGCGGAATGAATTATGACTGATTATTTTAAAGAAGCTTTAGAATACAAAGGTGAGCTAATTGAAAAAAGAAGAGCCTTGCATCAAATTCCTGAAGTTGGACTGGATTTACCAAAAACAAAGGCATATGTAAAGGGTGAGCTCGAAGAACTTGGTCTTGAAGTAAAAGAATATGGTACATCCGGTTTATCTACCCTTATTCAAGGTGAAAAAGGTGAAGGAAAATGCATTATGATTAGGGCAGACATGGATGCCCTTCCAATGAATGAAGAAAGTGGTTTGCCCTTTGCATCAACCGGAAATACTGCCCACGCCTGTGGCCACGATCTCCATTCTTCTATTGCCTTAACTGCTGCAAAAGCTCTATTAAAAGAAAAGGCACATTTCAAAGGCGCAGTAAAATTTATGTTCCAACCTGCTGAAGAAATTTTTGCAGGAGCTAAAATGATGATTGAGAACGGAGTATTAGAAAATCCTCAGGTGGATAGGGCCCTTGCACTTCACACAGGTCTTGACGGAGAAACAGGTTCAATTTGTTACAATGAAGGCTATTTTGCTACAAGCTCAGATAACTTCAAAATTACAATTAAGGGTAAAGGCGGCCATGGCGCATATCCTCACACTACGATTGATCCGATACATGTAGCTGTCAATATTTACACAAATTTCTTAGAGCTAATCGCCCGCGAATGTCCACCTCAAGAAACGAGTACATTGACCTTTGGAATGCTAAGTGCCGGTTCAAACTCAAATGTTATTCCGGCTTTTGCAGAAATGCAAGGAACACTTCGCGCATACAATCCGGAGGTTAGAAATAAATTAAAATCAAGAATGCTGGAAATTATTGAAGGATTAAAGATCTCAACCAAAGCTGAAATCGATCTTGACTTCTTCACCGGAGTTCCAAGCCTTTATTCAGATCCGGAATTCACAAGAGAAATTGTGGGCTATATAAAAAATAGTGATTTTGATGGCGAACTTATTCCTGACACAAAAATAATGGCAAGCGAAGATATGGCTCTTGTGGCTGAAAAAGTTCCAACCGCCTATTTCAGTGTAAATTGCAAATTGCCGGACAACAACTTTAGCCACCACAATCCTGGAGTGAATTTTGACGAGAATATGATGCCAATTGGGCTGGGGCTAATGCTTACAGCCGTTGTCAACTGGCTAAACAACAACTAATTTGCATTAAAAAGGCCTTAAGATTTGACCACTTTGCACTTACCTTCAAAAGTTGGATTTCTTGGTTCAACTTTTGGAGGTCAGTGCATGACTCAAACAGCTCTTTTATGGGCTGTTTTTTTTATTTGCTTCGGAATAATGACCACTCAAGCTACGTGGAGAGCGTTTGCTTGATGTCAAAGGCTTTTGAGTAGCCGAGTGCATTTTTGCCCTTGTGTAGCAGGGGTTTACAGGGTATATCGTTAAAAGGTTTAATTATTGGTGACTGTAGGCTGGCTTGGTGCGGTTTTTGAGCGTGTTTTGGCTGTTTTCACTCGAGTGATATTAATTCGATTGTGTATGTTTTGGGGAACAAACCGTCGCAATAATCGTAGAAAAGTTCCCTACATTATTTGCATTCTTATGCTGTTACGGTTGGTAACTATAGTGTTTCACCTTGTTTCTTTTTCCGTTGTAAATTATTTGTTAGTTTGTAATTAGGCGGTATCTAAATCAAATGTTTCAATACTAATTTGGTTTCCGTCAAGTAATTTCATGATGTGTAATAAGTGATTTGAAAGGAGTTTTGTCATGAGTAGTGTTATATCTTTGGGAGAAAAAATTAGAAAGGCTCGTCTGGAAGCCGGGTTGACGCAGGAGGAGCTTTCGGAATTATTGATGGTATCTCGTGCTGCTGTAGCAAAATGGGAAACGAATCGGGGTTTGCCGGATATCGAGAATCTGAAATTTATTGCATCTGCTTTAAGCGTGAGTGTTGATTATCTTTTAGATGAGAACAATAGCGTTGATTTTTCTATTACTAAGAAGCCTATTAATCTCAATAAATATGGTTTAGACGGTAGGTTGAGCAGTTTTAAGAAGTCGAAAATTAAAGAGCAGGTTGTTCTAGATGAATATCCTGACTCAGAAATCAATATGCTAACTGTTGTTAAAACTTATAACAGTTCATCTGAGAAGATAGTGGATAATTTTGTTGGATGGTTTTCTACTCTCCTTGGAGGATTGCCATTGTTTGGCATATATGATTTCAGTAAAGCTGTCTCCACTCTTGGGGTTGATCAGTATTATTTGGTGGATAAAAAAGATAAGCAGTATTTCGTGCTTATAAACGATGAGTATATTATTAGCAGAATTATGGGAGTGGCGTTTAATAGTAAAAAGTTCCGTATTGGAGATAAAGAATTTATGAAAGTTGGTTTGCTTCGTAATAAGTAGTAAATATTAAGCAGAAGACTGAGCAGATTTTGGAAACGATTGTAGTTCCTAGGGCTACTGCTATTGACATGTTTTACCGTCAAATCATTCTTAATAATGGTATTCCGTTTTTGCTTACTATTCCAAAGTCGCTTCCAGTACAAGATGATATGGATGAGAAAACGTTTAATGCTTTGATGGCTAAAGGCTATGATCAGGCGGTTCAAGGTGATAGTTATCCGATAGATGATGTTTTTGAGGAGCTTGAACACTGATGAGCAACCGTGGGGTAAGCTTGGGTTTAGGAAAATACGCGTAAAAAACTATTACATTTACTTTTTGGTTGATGAGAATAGAAAAGAAGTTCAAATACTCGCGGTTATTTACGTTAGAAGAGATCAAGCTAGACAACTGGAAGAATTGTAACGTAAAGCGCTATCAAGCAGGCCTTAAACCTTTTTGCGATTACCTTTTTCTATCGTTAAAAGTTGCACCCACTATTCATAGTGTGCACTCAAAAAAGTGTAGATATACTCGGAGTTCTCGCAATCCAAGCAGAGTTTGATAAGTTCTAATTTAAAGACTTGAGTATTCTTGGCATAATAAGGTTAATGTAAAACATAAATTTGAATTTGTTGAGGTGATTATGAATTTAGAAGAATTAAGAAATGATATTATTATCAAACAAAAAAAGGGGCTGCCATTTATTATTGTTTCAGTTTTAATTTGGACAATGATTTTCTTCGTTTATACACTAAATATTAGCATTGAGTTCAAAAATATTTTGGCTTTTTGCTGCTCAACACCTTTACTCCCATTGTCATGGATGATAGGAAAGAAAATGGGTGTAGATATATTTTCAAAAGAAAATGAGCTAAGCCATTTAGGATTTTTATTCACAATGAATCAGATTTTATATTTGTTAATTGTAATGTGGGTTTTTAATGCACTACCAAGCAAAATGGTTATGGTCTATGCGATGGTTTTTGGCGCCCATTTATTACCATATTCATGGTTATATAAGTCAAAATCCTATAAGTTATTTGCTATTATAATTCCCATATTGGCACTTGTTATAGGTAATTTATTTAGTGGGGTTGTTGTGGCGGGAATAGTAGCAGTCACAGAACTTATTTTTGTATTTATCTTACAAAAAGAGGTAAGAATTTTTAAGAACAAGGATCATAAATCCCAGCTTGTCGAACTGAATAAAATATATTACTAAGACATTTACGAAAAAGTAGATGTCTTTTTTCATGCCCATTTTTAAGGTGGGACGTGACAGGGCGTATTAAATGCACGCTTCCTAGTTGGAGTGGTTTAGCTTATAAAGTTCCTAGAACCTATCTAGATAAATGTAAGAAAAGACTGCAACTCAAGCAGTGCGGCGTTTATTTTTTGTTCGGCAAGAATGATAATGACGAGGATGAAGTATACATCGGGCAGGCTAGTAACAGAAAAAATGGTGAAGGTGTTCTTTTTAGAGTTAATGAACACCTAAAAGACGATTTTTACTTTAGTGAAGCGGTTATGTTTACGACGAGTGACAATTCTTGGGGGCAACGGAAATAAGTTATCTTGAAAACAAATTTACTAACCTTGCTATTGATACTGATCGTTACAAGGTAAGGAATGGTAATGATCCTAACCCTGGTAATGTGACGGAAGAAAAAGAAGCGGAGTTAGAAATCAAGACACTGTATTTGCTACGAAGGACAGCCGCCTGATATGTCGGTCAAAAAAGCATGTCGTTTTTTGAGAAAGGTATGTCGTTTTTTGGATAGTATGTCGCTTTTGCTGGTTGGCTGGATAGATTTCGATTATTACTCCCAAAACGTGTGTAAATACACGTGAGAAAGCTTCAGGTGGAGGAAGATGAATATGTCGTCCCATGGTTTTGAAGACTATGGACTTCAAATAAAAAAGATATCCCAATACGTTGCCTGCGGTGTAACAGAGATTTTTTCTTAGCGCAGATGAGATCGAAATCGATGATAGCTGCGAAAATGCTCCTATGGGAACGGGGATGCTCATATAGGTGATCAACTATATATCCCGAACAAAAGAACGACGCTTTGACTTAATCCAGCGGGAAAGCTTCTCTCGATTCTGGTTGAAGAAACAGGATCTATTCGTTTTGATAACAATCGTGTAGTCTTTGCAGAAATACTACAAAGTAATTCAAAGATAGAAGCTATGCGATTACTTGGGAAAGTTGCCGAAGCAGTTATCGTAAGAAACTGCATAGATGATCCACAGCTAAATCGAACATGGATTTCTAAAGCACGCAAGAATCGTACTAGTCAAAGAATTGCTGACACTTTTCATGCAATTGGAACCGGACTAAACTCGACAAAAAAGAGATATCCTCACAAATATAGTCCTTCTGATCCACAGCGCGATATCATATGGATCAACAACGAGGGAGAATGTGCATTGGTATCTTGAGGACAATTTGCAGCAGGTTCTGTACCAAAATCTGAAGTTAGAATAATTCATTGAGGACGACGCTATCATTTATGCTGACAAATAACGGCACAAAATGTAAAATATTAGAAGTATTGTAAACAGTGATTTTTGGCTTATGAACTTAAAGGAAATTTAATATGAAAGAGGCTATATTCGATGCAAAAAAGAACAGTTGATTGATATTTTGACGGAAGAGTTTTCCGCCATTAAGGGCAAGGATTGGTTTTACGTAGGACGACTTATGTGGTGCAGTGGGGATTAGCAGATAAACCTACAGTTCAATTGAAACGAAGAGAAGAAAAAATGTCATGGAATGTGTTTTTGTCTTTGATTATGTTTTACTCAAACAACGAGAATGCGGTACCCATTATAGATAGGATTGGTGCTTTTTCTGATGATTTAAAGAGTGCATTTAACATCGGTAAAAGATAGGAAGAGATATCATAAGGTCGGGAGGATGAAATGACAAAACAGTATAGGCTCATGCCAAATGAAGCAATTATACTTAAAGAAGTTAGCGTGGCACATGGTGGAGTATGGGCAATATATACAGATGAGCTGATGCTTACAAATCTGAATATCGTTTGCATGAACAAGGGAACTTTCGGAAATGTAAAAAACATCTTTCAGTACCCCTTGAGCCAAATCAAGAAATACAACGGTAAACCTCAGGCTATCATGGGTAAACTATCAAATGGGACTCCATCGCTTGAGGTGTATTTTGTCAACGGTGAAGTAGAATCTTTTAATTTTCAGTTAGGTAATAAAAAGAAGATTAATCAATGGATTGATGCCATAAACAAATTGGTCGGTGGCGGCACCGTTGATCAAGATTTTTCCTCTGATGAAGATGATGATGAGGAGGATGATGATGAGGATACTTTTATCGGGGCATTTAAAGAAGCGGGTGATCAGTTTAAAGATGCTGCTGCTGAACTTTTTGGAGCCTTTGGATTTAAGCCAGGGAAAAAGAAAAGTGCTTCAACTTCTCAAGGTGTCGAGAGGGTGGGCAAAAAATGTGTTTCCTGTTCTGCTTCACTCATTGGAAATAGAGGACAGGTAGTTAAATGCAAATACTGTGATACAGAGCAGGCACTATAAGCAGGATTGGAGGACATTTACATGGGAATTGTCAGAGCGTTTACAGGTGCGATAGGTGGAACATTCGCAGACCAATGGAAAGATATTATTACGGCTGGTGCGTTTGATGAACATGTTGTTGTTTCTCCCGGCGTGTTAAAATCTTCGAACAACGGAAGAGGCACAAATTTCTATGGATCAGACGGAATTATTTCTAATGGTTCAAAAATATATGTACCAGAGAATACAGCTGCTTTTATCTTTAGTCAGTCAGGCATTGAAGAAATCATAACAAAAGCCGGTGGATATGAATATCAGAACGGTCAAGAGAGCGTTTTTAATGGAGACGGGATAAAGAAAGCAATATTTGGACAAATCAAAAACCGAGTAGGATATGGCGGCATTTCCGCCGACTATAAACAGATAGCATTTGTCAATCTGCGAGAGATAAGAGATATAAAATTCGGCACAAAGGGTGCTCAGGTTTATAACGATATTTTTTACGGGACGGACTTGGAGATTTTTGCATGTGGCTCATTTACAATTAAAATCATCGACCCGGTTAAATTTATTAGAAACTATGTACCTGCTAATGTCACATTCTATACTTTTGATGATAAGAAGGTACGCTCTCAAATTCTTGCCGAGTTTTTGCAGTCGTTCACGGTTGCGCTGAACTCGCTTTCAAATAAATACCGTATTTCCCAACTTCCTTCTCAGTCGACAGCGATTGCACAGATAGTTGCAAACGATGCTTATAATGCAGGAACATGGGAGGATAGATTCGGCTTCAAGATTGTTCAAGTAGCCATTGAAAACATTGAATTTACTGAGGATTCGAGAGAACTTGTAAAACAGTATTCCTCTAACAAGATGAATCTAAAGGCCTATGATGATGTGTCACAGAGAGCATCTAATGTCGCTGCACAGCAAAAAATTGCTCAAGGAATACAGGATAATGGACTTGGGAATATGGGTGGCATGGTATTTGGCATGAATATGGTTCAGGGGCTTACAAATACAGCTGAACAAAAACCTGCTGCTGGGTCTTCATTTGATGATCAGATAGCGAATCTCAAGAAGTTAAAAGAACTCCTTGATGCTGGTATTCTTACACAGGACGAATTTAACGTTAAGAAAAAAGAAATAATGGGACTTTAATAAGTGATGGAAGAAGCTCCTCTCTCCGGAAAGAGACGGGTGCGAGGAGCTTTTTATATTCATCTTTCGATGGTAATGCACAGCTGCAGGAAAAAAATATCTGGCTGATCCCAAGTCAGGCACTTGTCTGTGTTTCAAGACGGGCGATGAGTCTATTTTGAAGAGAACGCCGGAGTAGGATGATTTCTATCACCTGATGAACGGCAAGTTCTGTGGAGAGGTGTTGGATGTCATCAGTCGCTATGTCTATACGTCGCTACAGGGAGGCTCCATCATGCATGGGTGGACAAATGATGAGCGCATGATGATTCCCTGCTGTAAGGACGGCACTCGGCCTGTGATTTTCAAAATCGAGTGGATCGATATTCCAGAGACTAACGAGGAACAGGAATGGATGGAAAAGCAGAACTTTAAGAACAGTGTTGATGATGCTTGTGAAGGATTAGGAGGGAGCTTCTTGAAAGTAGTTCTTATTAACGGAAGCCCGCGAAAGGGCTAGAATACAACAAAACTACTTGAAAGGCCATGGAGGGCGCGGCAGCAGCAAGTGCAGAGACAGAGATCACCAACATTTATGACAAGCCGTTCAAGGGCTGCGTCTCCTGCTTCGCGTGTAAGGTGAAGAACAGTAAATGCAATGGTCTCTGCGCTTATCGGGACGAACTGCGTCCACTGTTAGAGAAGGCTCGATTGCGATGTTAGATGAGCTTGAGCATAAAGTTGTACTTGTGTATGGCGTGATGTCGAATAGTATATTTCATTGATTAGAAACTAAAACTGAGTTTGTACAATATACTGATTAGACAACACATAATGAAGAAAAAATAATTTTGTTTCATTATGTCGTGAATGTTGTGACATTTTATAAAAATAAAATTTCCTAACCGAGATAAGAAATAACAGGTGTAAGCTAACTATAGATAATGCTTGCAAATAGGAGAAAAGTAAAGAATTTATATGAGCTTATTGAAAATAGCTTAAAAATCTCACGTGGAGAGTGTCGCATTGATGACACGGGTCGAAGTGAAATAGGCTCGAAAGCACTTGAAAATAAGACACTTTTCGGCTTACAGCTCCGCGAAAAAAGAAGGAGTTAAAGGCACTTATGAAGTAATCCGGGAAATGATAAGGTTGCTGAAAATCTCAGCGAAGGAGAACGGAATTTTATCGCGTTCCTGTACTTATATCATCGCTACGCGGCAGCCAAACTGAGATAGATTCTGGCAAGGACAAAATCGTGGTTATCGATTATCCGGTTTCCAGCATGGACTCCAGTGCGTTCTTTATCGTGATCGCTTTGGTGCGCGAGATGCTTGGCGTTTGCAGAAACAATGTCCGGTTGGAAGACTACGAATATAAAGGAAAGTATATACAGCAGATATTCATCCTGACACATAATGTGTTCTTCCACAGTGAGATCACATACAATCAGGTGAAGCATTATCTGTATGTGTACTTCTTCAAAGTGAACAAGAAGAACAACGTTTAGACCGTAGAGAAATGCGTCATTGAGGCCACAAAGGTTTCTGAGAAGGATAGAAAAACTTCAATCCGGTTCAGAACTCCTATGCAGCCCTTTGGTGGGAATGTGAAACGCTGGATGCTCCGATCTCGCTCATGAATGTGATACGGAGAATCCTTGAATACTACTTCCTGCAACTGTGTGATTTCGAGAGCACGGTTCTCAGTACCACAGTGCTTGATATGATAAAGAAACAGATCATGGATGATCCTGCCAGAGGAGTTCTAGATTATATGAAATATCATCTGGCACAGGTCATGCTCTCTTACATAAACAGATCGGATGCCTTTAACGATGGTCTTCACTTCGTAGACGAGAGCATCGACCGTGAGCAGTACAGAGATGTTTTCTATTCCATCTTTGAGGTGATGAATCAAGGACAGCACTTCAGGCACATGATGGAGGAAACGGAATAAAGATACAGATCTGAGAGTTTATCTCCTGCCTTCAAATGAGCAGGCTGTATCTCTCTTACAGGAGGAATTTTTATGGTGTGGACTAAGGAAAGCGTCATTAAAAAGATGGCGGAAATCAGGGATAAGGGATTCATTCGCATACCGGATGATATGTACAGAAAAGACGATGGAATTGTCGGACAAATATTAGAGCGTGAATTTGGCGTTGCTGAAAACAATCTACATCTTGCCGATTTAGGCACATACGAACTTAAAGGCATGCGAAAGAAGAACAAAGCAAGTACACTAACGCTATTCCATAAAACCTCTACCAGTGGGTTATCTCCTAATGAAATATTTGATAGATTTAGTTATGAGAGGCCTTCTCAACGTGATGGTACTCCTAAGCGAAAACTGTTCACTACCATTCGTGGGGATAAAAGAAATAGTCTTGAATTCATTTTGCGTGGAAACGGTGAAGCAAATGTCGATTTGTATTATAGGGATGAATATTTAGCAACTTGGGATCTTACAAGTGGGAATGGTAAAATCAAGCAAGTGTTATTAGCGTTGGCTGAAACCAGAGGGGCGGCTAATTCCCAGAATGAGGAATTCCATTTTGTTGAGGCCTATATATTAAGCTCTCCAAGGAACATTTATGACGCGATTACCTCTGGTGATGTAGTAATGGATTTGTGCATTGATCAGCCTGCGGCGGATTTCAGGCAAAAGGCTCCACATGATAGAGGCCCGCACATACGAATCCCTGTAAGAAGATTGAACAGCTTATTTGAAAGCGTCGAAAAAATTATTTAGGAGGGAAAACATGAGAGAACATGATTTGGAGCTGCTTAGAGAAAAGTTAGCAGAAATAAAATCAATGGGTTGGATCAAAAACCAGCGTCCCGGCAATGCGGGTGGTGTGGGTAACACGCTTGAGGATCTTTTGGATGTCGCCGAAAATAATCTGCAACTTCCAGATTTCGGCGATTGGGAATTAAAAAGTCAGCGAGCTGAAACAGGCTCATTATTAACCTTGTTTCACAGTGAGCCGTTACCGAGAAATGCACAAATTGTTCCTCGAGTGCTTCTTCCTTTGTATGGTTGGCCACATCAAGAAGCAGGGACAATATATCCTGCTAATGAGCGAAGCTTCAGGCAGACAATTAATGCCACTGCGGTGAGTGATCGTGGGTTTAAAGTCAATATAGATTGGGGAAAGGAACGCATTTTTGTCTCTTTTGATTTTTCAATGATCGACAGTAGATATTCTGAATGGCGCGATTTTATAAGACGGGGTGTTGGAATAGGGGACATAGATCCTCATCCGTATTGGACGTTTTCGGATATTTCCAAGAAGCTCAGCATAAAATTAAATAACCTCATGTATGTAAAAGCAGAAACAAAGAGGATCAATGGGGAAGAGTTTTTTAAGTACAACGAGATTGAAGCATATGTTGATCCGACTCTTGAGAGATTCCTTTCTCTTGTTGAGGGAGGGTACATATACGTTGACTTCGATGCGAGAACTGGACATAATCATGGGACAAAATTTAGAATAAGACCTTCGGTAAAACAGATCTTTATCAACAGCATATAATCGGTTAAGTTAAAGAAGCGCCGCCTGCTACACCGCTACTAATTCGCGCAAAACGTGTAATAGACGGCGCATATATTTTGGCGTGTGATCTTTATTGCATAGGGTGAAATAAAATAAGACTAAAAATGTGCTATAATAGTCCTGAATTTAGGACGAAAGGAGACTAACATGAACAAGAAACCCATCTATCTTGATACTTACACTTTACAGCAGGACATGCGTATACGTTTACCTAAATCAATTTTAAATAATCTGTCGGTCGAAAAGGGAGTAACAAAGTTTTCGATCTTTTTAGATCAAGATAAGAAGGAATTGATTTTGCGGATTGCAGACAATAATGAGGAAGAAAAGAAATGAATCATGTAATTGAGTGTGGAGACACACTTGAATTGATAAAGAAAGTTGAGCCAGCCTCGATTGATCTCTTGGTAACATCGCCTCCATATTGGGCTAAGCGAGTATACAACGGAGAGGGAGAAATTGGATCTGAAGCAACACCTGAAGCATATGTGTCACGTCTTGCGGATTTTTTTGACGACCTTCGCCCATATTTGAAACCTGCGGCAAATATTTTTATTAATGTCGGCGATACATATTTTGGCTCAGGAGCAGGAGCTTGGAGCAAGTATTTGGATGCCGACGGCAATATTACTCAAGCGCAAAAAGATCGCAAAGAAAAATATTTCACTACAAAGCCTTTACAGCCTAAGATCAAACAAAATGGGAAGCTGTACCAGAATAAGCAACTTCTATTGATACCGTCTCGCTTTGCAATAGAAATGCAGGAACGTGGATGGCTTCTGAGGGATGATATTATCTGGCAAAAACCGAATAGAATACCCGCGAGTGTGACAGATAGACTAAACAATACTTATGAGCATGTATTTCACTTCGTGCTGAATAAGAAATACTTCTTTGATTTGGACGCAATAAAAGTTCTTGGAGCAAACGGCCGTATGAAAAATCCGGGCGATGTATGGGCAATTAATACGCAGCCGTTAAATGGGAGTCACACGGCAACATTTCCAGAACAGCTCGTTGAACAAATCGTATTATGCGGCAGTCCTAAAGGTGGGACGGTATTTGATCCATTTTTAGGAACAGGGACAACATGGATAGTGAGTGATCGACTTGAGCGTAATTGTATTGGGTTTGAAATCAATCAAGAATTCTACGATTTTGCGCAGACCAGATTTAAGAAAGAGAGGGAATATGAACAATGCCAGATGCCGATTTCATAAAAATCGATAATACGCGTTTATGCGACTGCAAAAAGGGCTTTTTATCTTGTATTGAAGCAAGAGACTGGATGAAAAATCAAATAGGTGTATGGCAGTTTATGTACGAACCACGAGATATTCGAGACAGAAATGTACACCCAGCTGTATTTCCTATCGCGATGGCTAAGCGTGTTATTGAGCAATTCACACATAAAGGAGAACTTGTATTAGATCCATTTGTCGGTTCAGGAACAACGCTGCTTGCTGCTCAGGATTTAGATAGAAATGCAGTGGGCTTTGACTTAAAGCAGGAATATGTAGATTTATCTAATTCGCGTGTAGAAGAGCCGCCAGCTGACCGTCATTGCAAACAAATTGCAGTTTGTGATGATGCAAGGAATATAGTTAATCGGATTGTGCGCGGAACAGTGAAATTGGCATTTACCTCGCCTCCCTACGCTAATATTCTTAATAGAGAACGGAAAAACAAAAGCCGTCGGGGTGACCTCAGAAAGAACAAGCAATTTTGCAAAGTTGAACAATATAGTCAAGATCCAAGAAATTTAGGAACACTTGAGGTAGACGCTTTTGAAGCGGCCATGTCAGAGATTTTCAAACAGATGATGCCGGTATTTGATGAAAAGGCTCATATTCTTATAAACATAACAGATGCATGGATTGATAGGAAACGTGTTCCTATTCACATTAATGTTGTAAATGCATTGCGCGCAGCGGGCTATGAGTTTAGAAACACTATCATCTGGGATAGAAGAAACCTTGTTAATAAAATAGGTATATTTGGATGGCCGAGTAGCTACATAACTATGGGCACAACTTTTTCGAGTATATTCTTGATTTCGCAATCCCCGTTGAACCTAAGAAATCCCGTGCAAAGAAAAAAGAGGAGTGATTTCAAAAGGTCAATTTTCTGGAGGTTTAAGATATGGCAAACGAGCTGCAGACGTTGTCGCTGCTTTTTCAAAATAGAATATTTGGGATACCGGACTATCAGCGCGGTTATGCGTGACTGCAGCGGCAGTTAGTGGACTTCTGGGAGGATTTGATAAACCTCCAGCCTGACCGCTTTCACTACACCGGTCTCCTGTCACTGAAGCCGCTGAAAAGTAAGGAAACTGTCAGCTGGGAGAGGACTTGTGTCTGGTTGAGAATGGCTACAAGCCTTGCCATATCGTTGATGTGCAACAGCGTATTACATCATTCGCACGTTTTGTTAATCAATCGTGGCCTTTGCTGTTGAACGTGATGGCAAACCAAAATATTTCAACAGCCTTGCCAAAGATGAGCAAGATTTAATTAGTAATACAAAGCTTACAATTTATGTGTGTGAAGGAACGCTTTCGGAAATTGAAGTATGGTTTGAAACTATTAATATTGCCGGCGTTCCACTAGTGAAACAAGAACTAAGAAATGCGGCTTATCATGGTAGTTTTGTAACGCTTGCTAAGGAAGAATTTTCAAATACTTCTAATTCTAAGATGAATATGTGGCAAACCTATGTGAAAGGCGATCCTAAAAGTCAAGCAATTCTTGAAACAGCTCTCGACTGTGTGAGTGATGGGAAAATTGACGATTATATGGCTCAACATAGAAACGATACAGATATTAAACAGTTGAAAAACCACTTCGATACTGTAATAGATTGGACAGATTCAATATTTGACTATACTGTAAGTGAAATGTGCGGCCAAGAATGGGGAAGGCTGTACTATACGTATCATAAAAATGCCTATAGTAAGGCTCAGATTGCAGAACGAGTATATGCACTTTTGGAAGATTCTCAAGTTCAAAATAAACGTTGTGTTATTGAGTATGTACTTGGTGGATAATCTGACAAAACTCTTCTTAACATACGAGTATTTGACGAGAAAATAAAAAAGCAAGTGTATGCTCGCCAAACGTAAGCTGCTAAAGAAAAAAGATATATCAAATTGTCCGCTTTATGCTTTGGGTAGTGACAACAATTCCAAACGTATCTATAAATTGAGCGAAATGGACGCAGATCATGTAACAGCTTGAAGCAAAGGTGGTGCAACGGACGAGTCAAATTTCCAAATGCTTTGCAAAACGCATAATAGAACTAAAGGCAATAAGTAACAAATTATATTTCGCTCACAATGTGAAGCGATATAAAACACGTTACAGCCTTTTTGATATTTCTATCGTTAAAAAGTGCATCCAATATCCATAGTGTGCACTTGAAAAAAGTGTAGCTATACTAGGAGTTCTCTCAATCCATGTAGAGAGTGTTTGCTTGATGTCGAGGGCTTAATAGGTGGGTGTTTTTTTGCCCTTGTACAGCAGGGCTTTACAGGGTCTAACGTTAAAAGGTTTAATTAGTGGCAGCTTTAGGCTGGTTCGGTGCGGTTTTTGGGTGCGATTTTACCGTTTTTATGCTGAGCATCATTCAAATACGTATAATTATGTGATTAAAAACACCAAAATACGTATAATAATGTGATTAAATACAACAAAACATATATAATAATGTGATACGTTAAGACATAACGCAAAATATAACAGAATAACCGCAGAATTGTTGCAAACACAGCAACATAGCAACGCAACAACATAGCAATGTAATTGCGCGTAGAAACAGCCAAACACTAATACAGCCAGTCTCAAATGAATCGCGCATTAGTTGTTTGAGTTGTTAACAATGTTTTCTATATTTCTGCCTGAGTAGAAGATACGAATAACTTATCAACATCGTTAGCACTATACGATTTTCCTGTCGAAAGTGAATCGATGCCTTTTTGCAATTCTGCATCTAGTTCAGTTCGAGTTAAATTACCTAAAGCAAGCGGTTTTTCTTGCTTATTAGTTGGCAGGCGGAGTTCAAAAGGTAAGCCATTTTGTAAAACGATTTGGCTATACAGCATTTGTATTGCTGAAGATGGTGAAATCCCAAGTTGGTTCAAGATGCTTTCAGCGTCTTCTTTAAGATTTGTATCGATTCTTGCATATACAGCATTCGTATTTGTCATTGTGTTCGCGTCCTTTCTGACCTTATTTTACAAAATGCTTGCAAGCATATGCAAGCAGTTGAAAGCAAAAGTTTAATCACTATTAAAATTATAACTTTCCGTAGTTGTGTTTTCGGATTCAAAATCAAGCTATTAAGCAGGTTTTAAACCTTTTAACTATTACCTTTTTCTATCGTTAAAGCGTGCACTCATTTTGCCACACATCTGTTTATGTATGGAATAAAATCCTGTAGATTATCGGATGATTTTTAGTTACAATCATTTTATAGTCTGCATATCTGCATTCTTGTCCATAATTTACATCCCGTCAGTTTTATTAAACTCAAAGATGATTTGTACTCCGAGATGAATAAATATTTGGCGGATGATAGTGAAGCATGATGGTGAAGAACAGAGTGAAGATTGAGCATGAGAATCGTAGCCGCAATTAGGTAAAGATTAAGTTGTAGAGGAGGCGTAAAATGAAGCATATTAAGCATTATGCTTTTTTGACTGTGGTAGTTTGCCTTATGTCACTTATTTCAGGTTGTAAGAATCAGAATAATTTTAGCGATAATAATAGAGAAGTAAAAACAGAAAATCAAAAGTCTGAAAGGAATAAAAGACACTCAGAAAATTCTGCAAGGAATGAAAAGCACTCAGAAAATAATGAAGATGTTGACTGGAAAGAGGTAAGTAAAAATGGTGTTGATGAAACTTTGCTCATAAAAAACATAGATGAAAAGGTTCTCACATATGTGGCTAAACAGTTACAAAATCTATGCGACGAGATTGGTGAAAAGGGGGTCAAAGATAAATACTATCGGCTGACAGGATGGTATAACGATGTAGTATATTCTAAGCAATACAAGAGTGTTGTGTCGTTGGGTAAAAAAGCAATGAAACCATTGTTCCTAATAATATATAAAAGCAAACAGGCTGGAATGTATGAATGGGTTTGTAGTAAAGCGTTAGATGAAATATCTGGTTTTGATTTCTCGGGATTAAATAATGGTGCAGGATGGAGTAATTCTAGAGAATTTTTAAAGGCATTTACCGATAAAATTATTGAACAAAAAATTAGCAAACAAAAAAATTAGCAACTCTCTGTTTACAACTGTCTTGGACGCTTACTGGCAAGGTGAGACTGAGTATTACCAAATCTCTTATTTGATGGCTAGTGAAGAGACTCGTAGTAATTTTAGACTGGTCTCTTGCGGTTTTTAGATGCAATTTTTGCTTTTTTTAAACAAGAGTATAGTGTTGTCAAATTTGTCAAATAAGCTATTTGATTTGTGTAGTTTGTAATGAATTATTTAAGTTGGATATCGATTTGAAGGTAGTTATGCGAGTTTGCATGTAAGCAGCTATGCAAGTTTGCGTTATTTTGCAAGAGTTTTGTGGGAGAGATGGTTGCTGTGAAGTCAATTTTTAGCAAGAATAATATTTTTATTCGTATGAGATCTATTAGTCCTGCATTGCGATGGGCGCTGGTTGGCTTCTGTTTTTCTATGCTCGGCAATCAAGCGTATGAAGGATCGGTTTTGCCTTCGATTATTATTGTGGGCTTGCCGGCTTGGGTGATTGGTTTTCGTAAGACTTTTATGACGGTTGCCGATTTTCTTTCGCCATGCTCTGGTTGGATTGTTGATAAGCTTGGCGGTTTTCGCGCTCTTGCTATGACTGAAGGCGTAGAAGGCGTGCTCAGTTTGCTACCGCTTCTTATGTTTGGCTCTTCTGCGTGGAAGTGGTCGCTTGTAGCTCTTTCTTGCGCATTGTTGATTACAGGTCAAGTGATTGATATTGCTAGCGAAGTTTTCGAGGTTGATGCTGCCGGCGGCGATGACGGCATGATTGTAAACTACAGTGGCATTGTAAGCGTTTTGGCGAGTGTTACAGGAACCTTGCTCGGCTCTCCGCTTGGATCTTGGATTGCAAGCTGGTCGATTCCTGCGGTTTTGGTTTTCTCGTCCGTGACTTCTTTTGCGGCTTGCGCTACGCGATTTATTATGAAGCAAGATATATCGCGAGCATCTTGCGAAGAAGAGGAAGTGCAGCAAGATGTAGAGAATGAATCGCAAGCGATTAGTGAAGAAGGAGAAGTATCGCAAGTATCGCAAGAAAATGACGTTGATTCCAAATCTACATCCAATAAATCTGCAGCTAAGCAATCTGCGAATCCATCGCTCAAGAGTAAAATCATGCTTCTTGCTGGATCTCTTTTGGTTGCTTTTATTCCTGCATGCTCCGTTTCCTATATCCTGCTCGGTATCGGTAAGCAATATGGCTCTCAATCTTTAACAATGCTGTATATTTTCACTGGCGTAGGAAGCGTGCTCGCGTCCGTTTTATATGCGCACTCGTCTCAAAAACTCGGTTTAAGAAAAGTTGCGATTTTGGGTATTATTGTGAGCTTGCTTGCTTATTGCCTTATGTTTATTAATCTTTTGCCAATGATGTGCTTTGCATTCTTACTTGAAGCGATTGGTGGAATGTTATTGGTAGAGCCGATTATTGTTGCGCGTCAGATTCTGTTTAAAGGAAGTGCGCTCGCTAAGTTTTCTGGTTTGGCGCGTCTCGCGTTTGCGATTGGTGCTACTAGCGGATCTTGGATTGGATTTGCATTCTCGTCTACGTTCCAATGGCAGCTTTTGCCTATACTTGCGCTGATTTTCACAGCAGGATTGCTTGTTGTTTTGCCGCAGTTGCCAAACATGAGCTACGCAGATTAGATGATTTGCATATATATGCACACTTATGTATAATCTGTAAAAAATAAAAATAAAAAATCTTGCGAGTATGAATACAAATAAAAGAGTATAAAATATTCTGCACAAACCAAATTACAGGAGACTCTCATGCACAAGATTATTCAAAAGTGGAATAACATTGACCTTATTCTGCGTATTGTTATTGGTCTTTTTCTAGGCGCTGCACTTGGCATTTTTGTGCCAGCTCACGTTTATGTGCTAGATCTTATGGGAAAGCTGTTTGTGAGCGCACTTAAATCCGTTGCGCCTATCTTGGTATTTTGCCTTGTGATTGGTGCGCTTGCAAAAGCAAAAAGTGTTGGAAACATGAAGCTTGTAATCGTGTTGTATGCACTTTCTACGTTTATTGCAAGCCTTATAGCTGTATGTGCAGCCATGATTTTCCCTGTTGACTTCACTTTTGCTCATGTTGCAGCAGCGTCTTCGCCGTCTCCTCAAGGAATCGGCGAAGTTCTTAATTCTCTTGTGCTAAATATTGTTGTAAACCCTGTAGATGCTCTTGCTAAGGGAAACTTTATTGGTATTTTATTCTGGGCAATCGCGTTTGGTGTAGCACTTCGCTTGGCTGAGCCTTCTACTAAAGCATTCTTTGACAACGTTTCGTCTGCTATTGGAAAAATTGTTCACTGGATTATTAACGCAGCACCTTTTGGCATTATGGGTCTTGTTTATACAACAGTGGCAAGCAATGGTCTTCGTATTTTTAGTGAATACGGTTCCGTTATTGCCTTGTTAGTAGGCACTATGGCTGTTGTTGCTTTGATTGTAAATCCTATTTTTGTTTTTGTGCTTACTGGCAAGAATCCGTATCCTCTTGTATTGAGAACATTGCGCGATTCTGGAGTTACAGCGTTCTTTATGCGTTCTTCTGCTGCAAATATTCCTGTAAATATGAATTTGTGCGAAAAACTCGGTTTTAATAAAGACAATTACTCTGTTTCTATACCACTTGGATCAACCATTAATATGAGTGGTGCTGCTATAACGATTTCGATTATGGCTTTATGTGCTGCTCACACTCTTGGGATTTACGTTGATATTCCAACAGCTGTGATTTTGTCTGCGCTTTCTGCAGTTTCCGCTGCAGGCGCATCTGGTGTAGCAGGTGGTTCGCTTTTGCTCATACCTCTTGCATGCTCGTCGTTTGGTATTTCAAATGATATTGCTATGCAAGTAGTTGCTATTGGCCTTATTATTGGCGTTTTGCAGGATTCTTTCGAAACTGCACTTAACTCTTCCACAGATGTTCTCTTTACGGCAGTTGGCGAATATCGCATGTGGCAGCGTGCGGGTCTTAAGTTTAAGATGGGCAAAGACCACGAACCAGTGCAACTTAAAAAGTAGCTGTTGTAGCTGTTGTAGCGGTTGCATCTGTTATTAAGTATTATTATTAGTGCGCGTTCTTACGTTCTTACGTTTTAGATCGCGCACTTTTGCTATGTTTTGCGAGGTGTTATTGTAAATGAATCTAGCAGATGTTCAAATAAAAGAGTACGAAAAATATAATGGCGAAGATATTTTAAGACTATATGATTCTGTTGGTTGGTCTTCGTATACAGATGATTTAGTTGCTTTAGAAAATGGCTTTAACAATTCGCTCAAGGTTTTAGCTGCGTATAAAAATGACGAGCTGGTTGGAATTGCTAGAGCTGTTGGCGATGGATACACTGTTGTTCTTATTCAGGATATTCTTGTTTTGCCAGAGTATCAAAGGCAGGGAATAGGCTCTGCTTTGTTAAAGGCGATTGTGGATTGTTATCCTAATGTTCGTCAAATTCAATTAACCACGGATTGTACTGAAAAAACTATTGCTTTTTATAAATCTGCTGGTTTTATTGAGTTATCAGAAATCGAGTGCTGCGGTTTTATAAAAGACAGAGCATTATAGCGTATTATGCTTTAGGGAAGTGGTAGGTTGTGTTTGCAGGAATGCTGCGGTTTATCCACGCGTTTGCTGCGATTATACTTCCGCTTCCTATTGTGGTTTCTCCGCCTAAGATTGTTGCGTTCGCGTAAATTACAACATTATTTCCAATATTTGGATGCCGCTTTCCGCCTTTTACAGGATTCCCATCCTCGTCTAGCGCAAAACTTTTTGCACCCAGCGTTACGCCTTGGTAAAGCTTAACATGCTCGCCGATTACAGTTGTTTCGCCGATTACAATGCCAGTTCCGTGATCAATGCAAAAATATGCGCCAATTTTTGCTCCTGGATGAATGTCAATTCCAGTTTTTCTGTGTGCATATTCGCTCATAAGTCTAGGAATTAGCGGTACGTTAAGTTCGTAGAGTGCGTGAGCTGTGCGGTGAATAAGCATTGCATAAAAACCTGGGTATGCGAGTGTGACTTCTACTTTGCTTGTGCAAGCAGGATCGCCTTCATACATGGCTTGAATATCTGTTAAAAGTAACTTTTTAATTGTAGGAAGAGTATTTATAAATTGATTGCAAGTTTCTCGAATTTTAACTGCGTCGTTTGTGTAGGATTGAAGTTCGTGGAATATAATGCGTTCTATAGTGTCCAAAGCGTTTGAAGTAACAGTATTCAAACTAATATTGAGTTGCGTAGTATCGTTGCTTAAATTGCGCACATGCAACTCAGGCAAAAGTAGAGACTGAGTCGCATGTATGAGTGCAATAATATTGCGGTAATTAGGTATGAATGTAGCTTGCCTTATGTCTGAATCGTGAATTGAGTTGAGTTGATTTATAAGGTCAAGGCGATCACTCATACATTTCTCCTATTATTCTCTTGCTTGTTTTATTCGAGTGTTCGAAAGTGCGCTTGTAAATCTACTAAAAACGCACTTTCAAAACATCATTTATTATTATCATTATTGCATAGCATTATTCTGCAAACAAAGGCGTTGACAAGTAGCGATCTCCGGAATCTGGAAGTATTGCAACGATGGTTTTGCCAGCGTTTTCTTCTCTTTTTGCTTCTTGAATTGCTGTCCAAACTGCTGCTCCGGAAGAAATACCTACGAGGACGCCTTCTTTTTTGCTTATAAGCTTGCCGTTTTCGATTGCGTCTTCATTCGTTACGTGAACAATGCGATCATAAATGTTTTGGTTGAGGACGTCCGGCACGAATCCTGCGCCGATTCCTTGAATCTTGTGTGCTCCTGGCTTGCCGCCTGCGAGCACAGGGGAGTCGGCTGGTTCTACTGCGATTACTTCCAGATGCGGATTTTGTTCCTTTAAATAAGTGCCAGTACCGGTGATTGTGCCGCCTGTTCCAACGCCAGCAATGAGAATATCCACGTTTCCGTCAGTGTCTTGCCAAATTTCTGGACCGGTTGTTTTGTAGTGCGCGTGCACGTTTGCTTGATTAGTAAACTGTCCTGGAGTCCACGCGTTTGGCGTGTTTTCAACGATTTCCTTTGCTTTGGCAATTGCGCCTTTCATTCCATCTTTAGCTGGTGTGAGCACGAGTTCGGAGCCGTATGCTTTCATAAGTTTTCGGCGTTCAATAGACATGCTTTCTGGCATAACAATAATGCTTTTGTATCCTTTTGTTTGAGCAATCATTGAAAGACCGATGCCAGTATTTCCAGAAGTTGGCTCAACAATTACTGAGCCTGGTTTAAGCGTGCCTGCGTTTTCTGCTTCTTCGATCATCTGTTTTGCAATGCGGTCTTTTACGGAGCCTGCTGGGTTGAAGTATTCGAGTTTTACAAGTATTTTTGCTGCTAGATTGTACTCTTTTTCAATGTGAGTAAGCTCCAGAAGTGGAGTGTGGCCTACGAGTTCTTGCACGGACTTGTAGATGTTAGACATAATATTTCCCCTTACTTGTTTGTTTTACTTGTTTTTTTGTTTTGTTTAATTTGATTTGTTTTTAATTTTTAAAAACAATTTTTATTAGTAAAGCGACTACCGTTTTATTAGTTGTTTCTGAAGATGCCATTTATCTGTTTAATATCTAATCCGTATTAGATTGTTATCTTTTTAAGATTTTATATTCGAATTTTGGCATAAAAAAAGAAACAGCGCGCTGTTTCTTGAATCGTAATTTGCTGTGTTTTAATGTAAATGCTTTTAACACAGGCTAGATGATGCATACTTAGTGTTTGCAAACATCATTTCGATTAAGAAATGCGCAACAGCATACGTTACAACAACAATTTGTCATCATATTTGTATGATACATGTGCACTCCTTTACTCGTCGAAATGGTGATAAGTGAAGACTATAGCGAATGGATTTGTGTTTGTCAAACTTGATTTGTGTTTGTCAAACTTTGATATGTACTCCTTTTTCTGCGCGAGTGTCTGATTTTGCCTGTTTTTGGACACTGGTGCAGTTGGCGCATTAAAGTCCTATGTTAAAGAGATAGGAGACTTGATATACTGAGTTATTACGCTAGAAAATTTAGGGTTTCAACGTTGATTTCACAGTATTCGGAGGCGTTGTTGTAAATGAATTTAACAGACGTGCAAATAAAAGAGTACAAAAAGTATAATAGCAAAGATATTCCAAGGCTGTATGATTCCGTTGGTTGGTCTGCGTACACAGATGATTTAGTTGCTTTGGAAAATGGTTTTAATAATTCGCTCAAGGTTTTAGCTGCTTATAAAAATGATGAGCTAGTTGGCATTATTAGGGCTGTTGGTGACGGGTACACGGTTGTTTTTTATTCAGGATATTCTCGTTTTGCCTGAGTACCAAAGGCAGGGGATAGGGTCTGCTTTGTTAAAAGCGATTGTGGATTATTATCCTAACGTTCGTCAAATTCAGTTGACTACGGATTGCACTGAAAAAACTATTGCTTTTTATAAGTCAGCTGGTTTTATTGAGTTTTCAGAAATTGATTGCTGCGGTTTTATAAAAGGGAGATGACATGAATGTAAAATATGGTAGCGTATTTACAAATCCAGAAGTTTTAAACAGACTCGCGCGAATAGAACAATCTCCCCAAATACAAGGAAAATTAAGCGCTTTAAAAGAAGGCGTAAAAAATAATTCTTTTGATCCAGTTCGTCTAATTCCATTAATACCGGTAGTAATGGTTTTAGGCGCTTTGTATAACTATTTTCCAAATATTGATTACTCTCGTTACAAATATTATTTGCTAATAGTAGTTGTTTTTGTTGTTTGCTTTGCAGGTAAGTTTTTTGTAAATAATAAGGTTGATGTAGATGCCCTATATTCGGATAATGTTTTAACGCCGATTTTGAATGCGATTCTGCCTGGAACAGTATTAAACAATTCCGAAGGAATGGACAGTAGTATTTTTAATAATCTTCTGCCAATATCTAGTAGGTATTATTCAAGTAAACACATAATTTTTGGCGATGAATTTAAAACTGAATTTTCAAATATGCAAGCAATCCACTTTTCTAGAAGCGAAAGTGGAAAAAGTGTTAAAAAAACGGATTTTATTGGGCAAGTCTTATTAATAAACTCAAAAACCAACATAAATGGCCACATTAGAATCGTCCCCGTTACTGGAAAGAGCTTTATGGGGCAAAAACTAAATGGATACTATGGTAGAAAAACAAAAGAGGAGAGCGAAGTTCAAACAGAATCCATTGACTTTAATAACTCGTATTCAATCTTCTCTACAGACGATTTTTATACAAAACTGGTATTAGATCCAAGTTTTATAGAAATATTGAATAATTTGCAAAAAAGAATGCGAGTTTGCTTATACCTAGATGGTGAGCATATTATTGCGGCTTTTGACTCTGGTTGGTATTTATTCGGTGCTCCAGGAGAATCTGGAGTAGAAAACTTATCTTTAATAAGAGAATATGAAAGATTTAGAGATGTTTTGGCTGAGTATTACGAAATAATTAACTTAATTAGAGAGAAATTACAAAAGTAAAAATTGCAAAAGTAGAAATTACAAAAGTAGAAACTAGTAAATTGCAATACTAGCGAATTGAAAAATTAGAAAATACTAGAACTAAAGGAGACATTATGGGTGACTTTATGGATAAGAACACTGTGCTAATTTGTGTTGCAATAGTGCTTGTAGTGCTTATTGCCTGGTTTATTGGCACGTTAAATAGGCTAAGAAAATATAGGGTGATTATAGAAGAGTCGCAGAAAAACGTTGATATTGCGCTCGCCAAAAGATACGATACGATTTGCCAAATGCTTAAAGTTGCGCAGTCGTTTGCAAAGTATGAAAAAACAACATTAGTGGATTTGGTTAGTTTAAGAGAGGGATTGGGTTCAGCGGATTCTAGTTCGGTAATCAAAAATCAGAATCATGCAATAGGGAAGATTTTTGCTTTGGCGGAAGCTTATCCGGAATTAAAGTCTTCTGAACAATTTTTGAACTTGCAGGAAGAAATAAACGACGAAAATGAGCAGCTTGCGGCGGCAAAAAGAATCGTCAATAGTAATATCAGCACGCTTAATCAAAATATTGTTACATTCCCAGTTTCGCTTATTGCAAACTTAAGCGGAATAAAGCAGATGGATTTTCTTAGCGAGGATGATTTAAACGATAAGAAGAATATTGACAGCATATTGAGTTAGATGGAATATTGAGCTGGGTAGTGTATGAAGTGGCCAATCGTTGTAAATTTGCATCGATTGGCCACTTTGTGATTGGCTGTCTGTTGGTTTGCATATGTGCCCAGTGAAGAAAATTGCCGCAAACAGCAAAAATCTTCATTTCGATTGGCTACTTTGTGATTTTCGTGTACTAATGCGTGTATTTGTGTATAGGATTGAGTTACTTGTAGGATGGAGCTGATCTTATGAAGGAGCTGATTGTATGGCAGAATATGATTTGCCGATTTTAGAGTATGATTCCGATAAAAGTGCGGTTATTATGCCAAATCACGATAATATTTCTGTTAAGCTTCCATCTAAAGCGGTTTTTGCTTTCTTAGGCGATGAAATCGATCAGTATGCTTTAAGCAGGAAAGCTACGATTGTAGCAAATTTTGAATCTGCAACTAAAGTATATCCAATATATGTTTTGGAAGAGAAAGTAGAGAAAAAAGTAAAGGAAGATGCAAGCAGTGAAGTAGAAGAAGAAACGCAAAAAATCTGCTTAGTACAGGCTCCAGTTGGCGCTCCTGCTGCTGTTCAGATCTTAGATTGGTTGATTTCTTACGGCGTTAGGGAAGTTGTTAGTGCTGGTTCTTGTGGGTCGCTAGTTGATTATGCGGAAAATGTTTTTCTGGTTCCGTATAAAGCTTTAAGGGATGAGGGGACTTCTTATCATTATTTGCCTCCAAGTCGTTATGTTGATGTTTCAGAGCGCTCGAGACGTGCTATTTTGCAAACTTTGCAAGCGCATAATTTGCCTTATCATGAAGTTAAAACGTGGACTACGGATGGGTTCTTCCGTGAAACTAAGGGGAAAGTTTCCAGTCGTAAGCAGGAGGGATGCGCGGTTGTTGAAATGGAGTGTTCTGCTTTAGCGGCGTGTGCACAAATGCGTGAGATTGTTTGGGGTGAGATCCTTTACACTGCAGATACTTTGCACGATGTTGAAAATTATGATGAGCGCAATTGGGGCGGGGATTCTAAAGCGTATGCGCTTGAGCTTTGTATTGAAGCGGTGTTGCGTATTTGATTTGATTTTTTTTTTAACTCTATGCTTATTATTTCTAGCAAGCATTACGTATAAGTGTGTTTAAGCATTTATAGGTGTTATCAAGCAGATAAGCATGACCAATCAGGATAAGTATGATAGTGTAGCTTTCAATGCTTTGTAGCGAGCGAATCGGCAAAATGGAAACGAAAATGCTAGCTGCGAAAATGCTATTAGCGAAAAATAGTAAAAATAGCAAGAATAGCAAATAGATATAAAGGAAGTGAGAGGTAGCGAGAATGAACAAAACTGACAATACAGCAAATCAGCAATCGCCCGCGAATCAGCAATCATCCAAACTACATCCAGACGTAAAAAATTACGTAAAACTATTTTTCAAGGAAAACAAACTTGTAGCTTTTCTTTCGATGATAGTTTTTATTGCCTTGTCTATGATTTACACTGCTATTTCTTGGATTTTGCAAATTATTTTCGACTATATGGCAGGCAAAGGATCCTTCTCTTTAACTACTATTTTGCTGCTTGTCGTTTCATTTATGCTTTCAATCTCCCTGATTTTCGCGTTGAAGCGCAGTGCGTATCCTCGCTTTCTTGAAAAAGCAATGAATCAGTATAAAGAGTCTGTTATTAAGAAGCTTTTAAAAAAGAGTTATAGTGATTTTTCGCTTGCGAATTCCGGCACGTATCTTTCTGTTCTTACTAATGATTGCGAGCGTATTCAAGAAAAGTATTTGAAGAAGATTTTTGACTTTGTTCAAGACGTTCTTATGCTTGTAAGTTCGCTGGCTCTTATGATTTATTATAGTCCATTGCTCACTGTTATTGCTCTTATTATTTCTGTGCTTCCAATGGCGTGCTCGATTCTTACAGCTAACGGAATTGCCACTCGCGAGGAGCAGGTTTCTAAGTCTAACGAGTCTTATACAGCCTTAACGAAGGATGTTTTGAACGGCGTTTCGGTTATTAAGAGTTTTAAGGCGGAGCAGGAGGTTATTAACCGTTATCAGAATCAGTCGATGGAGCTTGAGCATACGAAGAATCTTCGCGAAAAAACGATGACTACTGTTTCTGCTCTTGGTACTATTTCAAGTCTTGGAACTCAGCTTGGCGTGATGCTTATTGGTGCTTGGATGGTTAACGCTCATATTGGTGTTATTACTGCTGGAATGGTGTTAGCTTTCACTAATTTGATGAATGGCGTGCTTCAGCCTATTGCAACTCTTCCGCAAATGCTTGGCGAGATGAAGGGCGCTAAGAAGCTTATTAGCAAGATGGCTGATTATATGAGTAACGCTAAGGAAGATTCTGGCGAGATCATTGACGATTCTATTAAAAGCGTTGTTTTGCGCGATGTTTCGTACGCTTATGACGCGGATCATAAAGTATTGAAAAATGTAAATCTAACTTTGCAAGCTGGAAAATCTTATGCAATAGTAGGACCTTCTGGAGCTGGTAAGAGTAGTTTAATCAATCTGCTTATGGGCTACTACAAGGATTATGAAGGTAGTGTGAAGTTGGATAATCACGAGCTTAGCAATGTGAGCAAGAGTTCTCTTTACGATAAGACTACTCTTATGCAGCAGTCTGTGTTTATGTTTGATGCTTCGATTTTAGATAATATTACGCTTTTTAAGCCGTTCCCGAATGCGGAAGTGGATTGCGTGATTCACCTGGCTGGTTTGGATGATTTGATTGCTGCTAAAGGCAAGGATTATCAGTGCGGCGAGAACGGCGGTCATCTTTCTGGCGGCGAAAAGCAGCGTATTGCTATTGCGCGAAGCTTGCTAAAAAAGTCCGAGATTCTGCTGGTTGATGAGGCAACGAGCGCGTTAGATAACGAGACGAGCGCGAATGTAACGCAATCTATCTTGGATTTGCAAGGAATTCTTCGACTCGTGGTAACTCACCGCTTGGATGCTAATTCGCTTAAGCAATATGATGAGATTCTTGTGATGAAAAGCGGCGAGCTTATTGAGCGCGGAAGCTTTGAGGATCTTATGAATCAGAAAGCTTACTTCTACTCGCTTTACACTGTGTCTATGTGAGGCTGTGGTGTGGATTGTTGCAATGCGCTGTGCAATTTAGTGCAATAGATTCTGAGCCAGTGTTAGTAGCCATTAAGTGCGAATTTGCAGTAGTTGGCTACTTTGTTGGTTTAGGCATTTGCAGCGATTGTCTGATTTTTGGTTATTTTGCGCCATTGTTGAGTTCTTCTCTTAAGTTTCGCATTGATTCTTCAAAAGATAATGTGCGATTGTTGTTAAAATCAGCCTCGCTTTGAGATAGTGACCTGTATAGTTCATATTTGCTTATGAACTTGTTGAATAAGTCGATGCTCATTACGGCTAAGTCTCCGCGACCGTTTTTTGTAATGAAAACTGGTTCTTTTGTTTCGTGGCAGAATGTTGATATTTCGTTGTAGTTATTGCGTAAATCTGTGCTTGATTTAATAGTTGGCATAGTGCGTGTCCTTTGAGATGATTGTTATTTTATTGCTTTGGTGGGGTTGTCTATTTTTATTATTTTTTTTTTGAATTATCTTATCTAGTTTTGTTTTATGTGCATAAATAAATTATTAAATCAGTCTAATGTAATCTAAAGATATTATATGATTATTTCTTTAGATTATTGCCTTTATAGTTTCGATTTTTGTAATTCTAGTAGCCATTAAGTGCAAATTTGCAGCGATTGTATAGTTTTTGGGGTTTGGGTACTTTGGAGTTTGGGAACTTTGAAGTCTTCTATTGGCTGATTTGTGTTTAGTTACTTTGAGATTTGTTTGCGTATTTGATACGTTTATGCTGATGCTACATATGAAATCAGCGTAAACATGTCATAAAGTATTGCTGTGTGGTAATCACAGAATTCTATTAGCGTAAATCTTGATAGTAATCGTGATAGTAATCGTGATGGTAATGGGATAATGAAATTTATATAATTCATCCAATCGTGCTAATATAAGTTACAATATATGCACGAAAGGACGGTGAGTGTTATCGCTACATTATTAAATGCTAATAGCAGCAATATGCTTACTTTAAAAGAAGCAAAATCTTGCGGACTGTCAAAATATAAGTTTTATAAATTCGTTAAAGATAATGAACTAGAACAGTTAAGCGGTGGAATATACGCGTCTAAATACTCCTGGGTAGATGAGTTGCTTCTTATTCATAAGCGTTCGCCGTCCGCTGTTTTTTCTCACGACGAAGCTTTCTTTTATCATGGATTGGTTGATATGGAGCCAATTACTCACACTATTACTGTTTACAGTGGTTTTAATGCTCACCGACTGAAAGCGTCGTGCAATGTGAAAGTTTATAGCGTAAAAAAGGAATTGCTTGAAGTTGGAAAGATTTTAGTCACGGATAATCTCGGTAATAAAGTGCCAATGTATAATCTTGAAAGAACTGTTTGTGACGCGTTTAGAAGCAGAAATTTAATTGAGATTCAAGAATTTAATACAATCTTAAAATCTTATATTGCTAGACCAGACAAAGATCTCAATTTGTTGATGGAATATGCGAAACTTTTTAGAGTAAACAATGTTGTTCGCAAGTATTTTGAGGTGTTACTATAAGTGGGTTTAACGGATGCACAAATAAGAGGTAGAATCAAAAACCTCGCAGAACAAAATAGCGCAGATCCTCGCGTGCTAATGCGTCTTTACATGATGGAACGCTACTTAGAGCGTGTGTCAGTTTCAAAATATCGCAACAATTTTATTGTAAAAGGCGGTGTTCTAGTAACGTCTTTGCTTGGTATTTCTATGCGATCCACTATGGATATAGATACGACTATTCAAAATTATGATTTGTCTCTTGAGAATACGAAAAAAATGATTGAGGATATATCTCGTATAGACATAGACGATGGAGTTGATTTTACTATTAAAAGCGTAATGAAGATTATGGATGATATGGAATATCCAGGTATTCGTTTTGCGCTTGATTCGCGTATTGGAAGAATGATAACGCCAATAAAAATTGATGTTTCTACTGGAGCTACTATTACACCACGCGCAATTGAGTATGACTATAAGCTGATGTTGGAAGACCGTTCTATTTCTATTCTTTCTTACAATATTGAAACAGTGTTTGCGGAAAAGCTACAAACCATTTTATCGCGCGGAATTCTTAATACGCGTATGAGAGATTTTTATGATGTTCACGTGCTGCTTGTTTCACATAAGAAAGAGGTTGATAGGGAGATTCTTAAGCGTGCTTTTCATGCAACTTGTGAAAATCGTAAAACTGAAAATATTATAGATAATCTTAAATCTATTTATGAAAGTATTGCTTGTGATGAAAGACTTTCTTTATTGTGGTTGTCATATCAGCGTAAATATTCTTATGCTAAAGACATTGATTTTAGCAGTGTGTTACTAAGTTTGGATGTGTTGTTGAAATTGGTTGAATAGAATTTTGCATTGAAATACTTGAAGTGATTGCTGGCTTTTCTAAATCATTGGGAGACGTGCGATAGTTCCCAATCGTTGTAAATTTGCAGCGATTGGCCACTTTTCTGCAATGCGACCTGCTTTTTCGCTACATTTTAAGGAATTGCGTTGTTACTTGCAGTGTTTTCTTTGCTTTAAAATTTTGCAGAATAAATTTTATGCATAATCTGTTTTTATTTAATGATTATGTGTAATTTAGATTGTATAGATTTAGAGAAAAGGTAGAGATGGAACAGTTTAATCAGAATGGCTCGAACGACCAGAGTAACTATGATTCAAATAATCAAAATAACTATTACTCTAGTAGTCAGAATCAGCCAACCCAAAACAACACTAATGTAAATTCGAATGGTGCAGGGGCATATTCCGATAATAATGTAAAACAGTACGTTCCATATAATGCAATTAACGCGAACAGTTACAATTTTGTGCAGAACAATCCGCAAAACAAGAAGCAATTGCAAAAACGGCAGGAATTGATTAATGGCTTGATTGCAGCTGGTGTTGTGTGTGCTGTGCTATTAGTTGTATTTACTGTGTTTAAGGGGCCGCGCGAGTTTATCGGTGGTGTGGCGACTAGAGTTAGTTGGTTATTTCAGGGGCGCGATAAAGACGGTGTTTTGGGGGATTATGCCGTATGGTCTCGCAAAGAGCTAGAAGGTAATGGGTTGCACGCTTACAATCCTGTAACCGATAAAGATAAGTTCGATGAGAATGGTTTTGAACGTGATCTTAATATGTCGGAAGACTATCTGAGTGCCAGTCAAATTGTAGTAGAATCTAGCGCTGAGAAGGGTCAGCTTGGCCCAATCTTGAAAAATGATGTGGTAAATAACGACATCGATGAAGATAGTATGGATAAGTTATATAAAAGCTATTGTAAAGTAGTTGATCCTGACTTGAGCTATGATAGAGGGGAAAACTTTTTTGACGATAGTAAAAATATGTTAGTTTCTAATAGCCAACTAATATTTTTGAAACAGGTCCAGGATAGTAACTTTATGGGTTACGATGCTTTGTGTGATGATGAAAAGAATCCAAGAAATTCAGGATTAGTGTTAATTGGTACTCGCCAGAATGTACTGCGACAGGATGGCAGTTCAGTTTATGTTGATAAAGATGGTAATCCGGTGACTTTGAGCGAATCGGCACATCGCGATAGTTTAATCAGTGTTGCGTGGTATATGCTGTATAAGCAAGGATTTGCTAGAGTTCAAGTTACTCCGGGCGGTGTGGTTGGTATAGGCGCCGGTTTTCATAGCACTGAACTGCAAGATTATGATACATTTACCGAGGTAGTTGTTCCGTCGAAGACTGATCCCAATAAGTTTGATTTATATATAGATGCTATTTATATGCCCAATGGCCGTAAGTATTTTGGTGGTGATGGAGATTTTAATGAGGAAAAGGGCAATAGGATGATAGGTGAATCGCCAATTGAGCAAGTTAATATTTTGCGTAATAAAAACAAACATTTGATGCCATTCAGAATTGTAGCGCACAATGTTGAACGCCCGTTTGCTGTTGCGAAAGGCCAGGATAGTAGCGAGATAGACGAAATAGTCAAGAACTTTAAAATTAAGTAGTACCTTCTGTCTAGAGAATTACCGATGTCGTGTGATTTTTGTTGCGTGCCTAAGCGTTGTTCTTTGTGCTTTCAACGCAAGTGAGGTATGCTTTCGTTTCGATTGACAAATGTCCGGTAGATTTGCGTGTTTCTGCGTTAGGGTCTCTGTTTGGCTATTTTGGGACATTGGTGCAGTATGGTTTCTGCGCGAGTATCTGATTTTGCCTATTTTTGGGGCACTTATGCAGATTGCGTACTGCGCGAGTGTCTATGTGTGGCTCAAGTGGCCAATCGTTGTAAATTTGCAGCGATTGGCCACTTTGCAATCGACCACTTTGGGTTGATTGGTTGATTGGTTAAAAACAAACGCCAGGGAGTTTATTTCAACTCTACTGGCGTTTATTGGTTACTTGCGTTATTCGCTAGTTGCAATTATTTGCTAGTTGCGTTTTTACTTGCCGTGTTCTCGGAAATAATCTGCTAAATAAACTGTGATATTACAATGCCGGCAGCCATAAGCGGAATATTGAAAATAAGGAATGTTGGAACGCAAGTATCCCAAATATGACTGTGTTGACCGTCCGCGTTTAAGCCGGCAGTAGGCCCGAGCGTGGTGTCGGAAGCAGGGGAGCCTGCGTCTCCAAGAGCTGCAGCAGAAGACATAAGAAGAATCGTTGCAGGAGTGCTAAAACCAATGCTCTGGCAAAGAGGCACGAACAAAACCGCAAGAATAGGAACTGTGCCAAAGGAAGTGCCAATGCCCATAGTAACAAGCAAACCAATAATCGTAATCACAAACGCGGCAATAATTTTGTTCTGTCCCATAGCTGCAACACCCAAGTGCACAAGCTCCTCAACTCCGCCTGTTGCTTGAATAACGTTAGCGTAGCCGCCAGCAATAAGCATAACGAAAGCAATAAGACCCATGAGTTTTACACCGCCGGCAAGCTGCTTATCAATATCCTTCCATGCAACTGCTCCAAAAATAATCATAGTTGCAAGACCTGCAAGAGAAGAAAGCGAAAGATCCTTACTAATAACTTGCACTACTACAACAACAATAATTGCAAGAATGGTTACGTAGTGGCGTTTGTTAAGAGGTCTAACAACAGCGTCTGCGGCTTTAGTATCTGCCTCAGTAGTTTCATATTCGCGAGGCTTTCTGTATAGAACAAAAACTGCAAACAGTAGTGCTGCGAGCATTGCAGCGCCTAAATACCAGTTCACGGCGCTAACGTCTGCAACGCTAACCTTCATACCGTTTTTAGAAAGATTCGTAGCAATAACAGTTTGGAAAATTAAGCCAAATCCAAACGGAATGGCAATGTACGGAACTTCAAGACCAAAAGCAGTACAGCATGCAGCTGCTCGGCGGTCAATCTTAAGTTCGTTCATAATTCGTAAAATCGGCGGAATAAGAATAGGAATGTAAGCAATGTGAACTGGCACAATATTTTGAGACATGCACGCAATTAGAGTTAGTACTGCAAGTAGAGCGTACTTTTTCATGCCAATAATTTTGCTAATTTTTTTAGAAATAATTTGAGCCAAACCGGTTGCTGTAATTGCTTCCGCAAAAGTACCAAGCAAAATGTAGGCGAGCGCAGTTTGCGCATTGGTGGAGAAACCGTCGCAAAGCAACGCCATAATCGTGTGATTTCCATCTCCAAAAAGCGGAAGATGACCGGCAATGCCACCTGCAACGCAAGCTACTATCATTGATAGCAAAACATTAAGTTTTGCAAGACTAAGTGCGCATAGCACTACAACCGACACAATAACCGGATTAAATATAATATTTAAAATTTGCAAACTTAGCATGCCGTTCACCCCTTTAAATGCTTGAATTTAATATATTGTTTGAAGCAATACGTTTTATTTCGTATTGCCTACGTCTGTATTTTTGCATACGTATTCTTACATATGTATTTCTTACATTTAGTAATTAAAGACAATATAGCATGGAAGTGTTTACAACTTGTTTCTTAAATAAATATAAAGTATAAACAATTAAATAAAAAAATTAGTGTAACTCAACAATTGTTTGCACAAAAGAGTATTCTAAGTGATTAGTGGTGAAGAATTGATAAATCACCAAATGTTCGGTTTTGCACCGTTTTATTGCAGCATTGCAACGTGAGTTTACCGCTGAAAAATAGCGATAAAGCAATGTGAAAATTAAAAATTGTTTTGCTAATTGCGAAAATCCAAAAATAAACAATAAACAAAAAACTGAAAACTAAAAACTGAAAACTGAAAACTGAAAACTGCAAATAAGTTATTTAGAGTATTTAGAGTAAGGAGGAATGCCTGGCGCTCTAAGCAAAAAAGATACTACGCCATATCTTAATTGCAAGCGTCAAACATACAAATTATGAAAGATAGTAAAACGCTTTTAGAAGCTAAAGAATTAGGTTTACAAAGATTTAGAAGAACACCATTTTGGGATGTGTCATTAAAAGTAGAAGCTCATCAAATCGTTGCAATATCAGGCGAACACGGCTCTGGAAAATCAGCTTTGCTACTTGCACTGTCTGGTTATATGAAATTTACGAACGGAACTCTTACTATTGCGGACGCAACTCTTCCTAGCGATTTTAAAGAATCTCGTCAATACGTGGGATTGGGATTATTCAACGGAATTAACGAATTCTACAAAACGCAAACAATAGAAGAAGTTTTGATGAGTGAGCTAAAACTCGCATCATCTTCGCCACTATTTCGCGAACAGTATAAAAATGATGTAAAAAATCGCGAAGCATTGCGCCAATACGCGTACAATCTTCTTGCGCAGTGGAAAGTATTTTCTCCTCACAAAACAGCAATAGGAGAGTTGACTCCGTGCGAGCGCATGCGCTTGGCAATTGCGTTGGCTTTGCTAAAAAAGCCGTGGTTGCTATTTGTTGATGGAATTGAAACGGAGCTTACTAGTGAGCAAAGCGAATGCTTACTTTCCGATATTCGCGAATACGTTAGCAAAAACTACTGCTCCTGCCTTGTTGGAGTTTTGCAAAGTGAGTTAGAAAAGCAAGCGGATCAAGTATTAAGACTTATGCCAAATAATGAGAAAACAGAAAATTCTCATACTGATTCTCAGCTTGGTGAACGTGAAGCAAATGGTGGTGAAAATAATGCGCGTTAATACTATTGCTCTTGCATTTCGTGAGCTTAACAACATGATGAAAGGAAAAGCTCGAAAGCTTGTTATTGGAGCCGTAGCTTTGATTCCACTTTTATACGGATCGCTTTACTTATGGGCATTTACAAATCCTTATAAGACTTTGGATACTGTGCCTGTGGCTGTTGTTGTTGAAGACAATGGCGCTATGATTAACGGCAAAATGCGAAACATTGGAAACGAAATCAAAACTCGTTTAAAGAATCAAAAAGACGGTAGTGAAGGTTTCCAATGGAATTTTGTAAATAGTGCCGAAGCGAATAAGGGTCTTAAAAATGGCAATTATTTTATGGTGGCAACTATTCCAGCTTCTTTCAGTAAGTGCATTGCTTCCGCGCAATACGATACTCCTACTAAAGCAAAGCTTCACGTAAAGTATGATCAAGCAAGCAATATGCTGGCTTCGCAAATTGGTAAAACTGCTTTCCGCACTATGCGTACTGAGATTAGCGAGGCGATTGCTCAAGAGTATTGGGAGCACATGTTTGCAAAAGTCAACTCGGCTTCGGATTCTCTTGGTGCTGCTGCAAACGGTGCTGGAGCATTGCATGAAGGTTCAAAGTCTTTGCAAGGCGGAATCAATAAGCTTGCAGATGGGTCGAATAAACTTTCGCAATCTTTGCAAAAACTTCAAGGCGGATTAGGGGAGCTTCAAAAAGGCGCGAATACGCTAACTGAAGCCAATGCTCGTAGCAAAGAAGGAGCTCAATATCTTGCACAAAAAACGCAAGATTTAGCAAACGGAGCCCAACAGTTAAGCGAAGGAACGCAAAGGCTATCGGCTGCAACAGACGAATTCTATGAAGGAGCTCAAAAGCTTGCAGCTTCTAGCAACGAATTAGAAGAACATGTTAAAGCTGGAAACGCTGAAACAAAAGCACAAATTACTGGTCTTCTTATGCAAGCGCAAAACCCAGCAGTAACAAAGGAAGACGTGCTTGCTAATTTGCAAAGTTTGGCAGAAGGATTAGGTGAAAATTCTAATCTTCTAGAAACAAATCTTTCTGCTTTAAGCGCTGGAGCAGACAAGCTTTCTGCAGGAAGCTTGCAAATAAAGGGCGGTGCTGACGCTCTTATGCAAGGCATGGAGAAAGTTAATGTTGGTTCGAATAAGTTAGTTGCTGGCACAAACAAGCTTGCTGACGGTTTGGCTCAAGTAAGTAACGGTAGTGAGAAGCTAAATAGTGGCGTGAATGAAGCTGCACAAGGTTCTTCAAAAATAGTGAACGGTTCTAATCAGCTTAATTCCGGTGTTAAGAAGCTATCTGATAACACTCCAAAGCTTGTTGATGGTGCTAAGAAATTGCATGACGGGCTTAAAGATGCTCAAAAGTCTGGAAAAGTAAACGGTATTGTTCAAAAAAGTAAGATGATGAGCGCACCAGTTTCCTTGGAGGAGCACGAGTATTCGCACGTTGAAAACTATGGAACTGGTTTTGCTCCTTACTTTATTTCCATCGCCCTTTGGGTTGGTGCTCTTATGGCAACATTCGTTTTGAGAGTTATGGATAGGCGAGCGATACTAAACGGCATGAATCCGCTTAAAAGCGCGCTTATTAGCTTGACGCCGTTTGTGCTTATGGGCGTTGTGCAAGCGATTATTCTTATGGGCGTTGTTCAAGGAGCGTTGAAGTTGCAAATCGATAATGTTGGTGCATTCTACGCGCTGGGGATTATAGCGTCAATAGTCTTTATGGCTATAATGCAAATGATTATGGTGGTGTTCCGCATACCAGGGCGAATAGTTGCGATTGTGCTACTTATGTTGCAAATCACAAGCTCTGCAGGAACGTTCCCAGTACAAATGACGCCGGCATTCTTTAGAGCTGTTCACCCTTACTTGCCAATGACGTACTCAATTATGGGGTTGCGTCAAGCAATGTCTGGAAAGAACAGTGGTGAAATAGTCTCTGGCATTGGAATGCTTGTTCTTTTCGGCGTTATTGCGATTGCTATAACAAGCATTGCCTGCCGCATGAAGCGCACTGTAACAATGTTTGATTTGCATCCTGTAATAACGCTTGAAGCATAAGCGTTAATGTAGGCGCGATAATTAAAATCCCCGCAGCTTTTGTTGGTTGCGGGGATTATTTTTTAGTGAGATTCGTCTTTTAGGGGAATCTGATTTTAGTGGAATCTGTTTTTTAGTTAGATTCGATTTTAGAAAGTAGACGCGTAGACTTCGGCAATTGCAGATTCGTCCATATGCATGTAAGAATTCTTCAAAAGTCGCTGCTGCTCTTTAACAACGCTTGCAGCCCAGCTTTGAATCATATCCTCGCTCATGCCATACTCGTGAAGCTTATGCTTAGGAAGAATCGTGTTAAGAACTTCGTCAAGCTTGTCTAGTACGTCTTCTTTCTGGCATTCAAGAATATTTGCCATAAAGTCAAAAAGCTCAGAAAGTTCAGTGTTTTCTGCGCTATTTTCGTCGTGCTTCGCATAGTATCGCAAAACGCTTGTAAGAAGAGCTGCATTCGTTTCGCCGTGAGCCACGTGGAAAGTTCCACCAAGCGGATAAGCCATCGCGTGAACGCAACCGCAGCCAGCGTTACCAAACGCAATACCAGCGTAAAGACTTGCCGAAACCAAGTCGCTTACAACTTGGCTTTTTGCGCTGCTGCCTTCTTTAACAACTCGCATATAACTTTGCAAAATAAGTCCGCAAGCCTTGTAACTAAACATTTTTGTAAGCTCGGTTGCAATAGGAGAAAGTGCGGACTCAATCGAGTGTGTAAGAGCGTCAATAGAGCTGGTTGCAAAAACGTAATCCGGCAGGCTCTTTAACAATTCTGGAATAAGAACAGCGTCCGTAGCATAGCAAGCATCGTTCGCCAAACCCTTCTTGGTATTGCGCTTAGTAAGCGAGAACACCGCAACGTTCGTAACTTCGGAGCCTGTGCCGCAAGTAGTTGGAACAAGAATAAGATCCGCGCCTTTTTGTGCAGGAATCTTGCCGTCAACCAAGTCTTCAAGCGGGCTTGTTTGCTTCAACGCACAAACCTTCGAAATATCCAAAACAGTGCCGCCACCAATTCCAATCACGCGCTTTGGAGTAGTGTGAATGTCGCTAACAATTGCGTCAACCATTGCATCGCTCGGCTCGCCTTTGCCGTATTTTTCTTGGAAAATCACGTTGCAATCAAGATTCAAATCGCCAAAATAAGGCTCCCAAATATACTGGTTTGTAATAACCAAATCACCTTTGCCGAGCTTGAATTCTTGCGCAAAATCGCGAGCGTTCTCGAACTTATGAATAGTTGGTTTAATAGAAAGCTGCTTCATCCTAGACTCCTTTGTTTTAATCTGCATGTCTTACGCTAATATGCGCGTTTTGCGCGCGCTTTTGTGCGCGGATGATTAAAAAACCAAGCAACTGCTCCATTATAGAACAGATTGCTTGGTTTAATAAATGTGATTTAAGCTAATCAGAAAAAGTGATTCAGCCTAAGCTAATCAGCAAAGTCTAATCATCCCTTCAACAAAGCCGTGTAAGCAGCCATCGTAATGTAGTTGTACGGCTGGTTGAAGTGAGGCATGAAGAAGATGTCGCACAGAGCAAGCTCTTTAATCGTGACCTTCTTCTGAATAGCCAGCGAGAACAGGTGAATTGCGGCAGACATATCGTAGTTAGAAGCCAACTGGCAGCCAACAATAACCTTCGTATCCTTCTTGTAAACGATGCGAATCTTCACCTTTGGATTCTCAACTTCCATAAACGCAGGCTTTTGAGTATCCTCAAAATCAACGTAATCAACGTCCATGTCCTCTTTTTGAGCGGCAGTCAAGCTCAAGCCAGTGCAGACAAGCTTGTAATCGTAGATCATCATTGCACTAGAGCCTTGCACGCCCTCAGTTTCTACAGGAGTTCCGCAAACGTTGTGACCTGCAATCAAGCCGCTTCGAACAGCGTTAGTAGCGAGCGCAATGTAGTTCACGCGGTCTCGGGCATTGTCGTAAATCGTAGCGCAGTCGCCGATTGCGTACACGTCTGGATCGGAAGTTTGCTGCTTCTTGTCAACAAGGAAAGCGCCGTTAGCATACTGCTTTAAATGATCCTTGCCAAGCGCAACGTTTGGGTGGAAGCCAATAGCGCAAATCACCATGTCGGCTTCGTAAGTACCTTTGCTTGTTTTAACAGCCTTGACTTCAGTGTCTCCAACAATTTCTTCAACAGTTTGACCAAGTTCAAACTTAATGCCTTTATTCTCCATAATTTGCTTCAAATTATCGGAAAACTCTGGGTCAAAGTAGCCGTTAAGAATATGGTCTTCCATGTCAATAAGGGTCACGTTTTTACCAAGACGCTCGAAGGCTTCAGCAAGTTCCACACCAATGTAGCCGCCGCCAAGAACCACAACATTACGGAAATCACGCTCTTGGAGCTTGGCAATAACAGTTTGCGCATTCTGGAAAAGCTTTACCATTTGCACGTTTTCCAAGTCGATGCCTTTAATACGCGGCTTGTTTGGAAGGCTGCCGGTAGCAAGAACCAGCTTGTCGTAAGAATCGTGAATAACAGTGCCGTCTTTAAGTTCGACTGTTACTTCTTTCTTTGCGTAATCAATGTCTAAAACTTTACTTTCAAGATTTACCTTAGCGCCTTTTTTAACAAAATCTTCTGGCTTCTGGTAGAACAGTCCGTCGCTGCTTTGAATCTGCTTGCCAATCCACAAAGCCATGCCACAGCCAAGGAAGGAAATATTGCTATTCTGATCGTAAATTGTAAGCTCGTTTCCTGGGTAGCTCAAAATTGTGTTAGCGCAGGCAGTGCCGGCATGATTTGCGCCAATCTGAATGATCTTCGTCATCGGTAATCTCTTTTCGTCGTTGAATTCTGTTGAAATTATTGTATGTGCTTCAACTGCTTTGTTTAATTCACGCTGCTGCGCGAATGCACATCCAATGCACAATACTATTACACGAATGCGAGTCTTACCAATTTTGATTTTGTGCGTGTTGTGGTGGAGTTGTGTGGGGAGTTGTGTGGTTATTTCACAATCTGACTATCACTAATCTTTTTGCGAACATGAATTACGTAGTAGAATCCTGAAGTTTGTATACAGTTTATATACAGTGACATTCACATATGTACAGTTTTTTTGTGGTGCGTTTTAATGTTTTAATAAAGTGATATTCGTATGAAGGGGTATTGTGATGCGTATTTTGATTACTGGTTTTACGCCGTTTAATAATGAGTCTATAAATCCGTCGTGGGAGATTGCGCAATCAGTGCATGCGCCTGAGGGTGTGGAACTTGTTCGTTTGCAGATTCCTACGGAATTTAGCAAGGGCGCGCAAAAAGTTATTGAGAAAATAGAGGAAGTTCACCCTAATGCTGTGCTTTCATTAGGGCAATTTGGTGGTTCTGCTTGTTTTAACGTTGAGTATGTTGGAATTAACTGTAGAGCTGCGCGTATACCGGATAATAGTGGGTATAAGCCTTGGTATGAGCCTGTTGTGCAAGATGGCGATGTGGCGTATAAAGCGACTTTGCCAGTTGTGAACATAGTTGATGCTTTAAATAAAGCAAAATTGCCGGCGTCTGTGTCTTTTTCTGCTGGCGCGTACGTGTGTAATGATGTGCTTTACAATGTTTGTTATTATTGCCAGACTAAAAAATTGACGATTAAGAGTGGTTTTATTCACGTTCCATATTTGCCTGAGCAGATTCTTGATAAGCCGACTACGAGTTCTATGAGTTTAGCTGATATGCTTCGAGGTATTGAAGTTGCGCTGCAAGTAATTGCGGATGACTGCAAGTGATTGCAGATAAATCGCCAGCAAATCTTTAATTTGTCAAATTGCATAAAATAACTCAAAACATCCACTTATGTTGAAGGTGTGGTATAAAAGTCTTATGTTTTCTAAACGCGCTACTACTATTTTTGCGACTGCTGTTGTAACTGCTTTAGCGCTGGGTGCGTTGAGTGCTTGCGAACCGCAGGGTAAAGCTGTGGGAGCTACTGGTCGCGCTGGGGACATAATTCACGACGGTGTGGATATTAACGATATTCATTTACTTGTAATTGGTTCTAAATTAGCAGTTCTCGATGCTGATATTATGCAGAAGTGCAAAATGGCAAATTTAAGTGCTTCTTACGTTTCTGTGTCAAATATAAATAATGCGAACGATGCAGCTCAACAAGCTATTCGCGCTGCAAGCGAGCAGCCTGTTTCACTAATACTTATTAACGCGCTAGACGTAACAAGCGTTGACGATTCGCATAATGCTAATGATCAACTAAATAAAAAAGAGAACAAACAGCTCAATAAGATTGCGAGCAATAAACAATCTGAAAGCAAAGAATGGATTTCTGCGTTGCAATACGCGCGTTACGCTGGAGTGCCAGTTGCATTAGTAAATCCTGTAAACGCACCAAAAGACGAAACTTTATATGCTGCAATATTTAGAGTTGGGGATATTTCGCATAATTTAGCGCCTGAGCGGTCGTCTTTGCTAAGCATTGTTCGCGCAATAATTGACAATACGCCACACGGTAGGGAAGTGATTATAAATGACAAGTAATAAACAAAACGCAATAGAGTCTGCAGAAAACGCTAATAATAACGCTATTGCGGCGCTTCCTAAAGTAGAAGTTTCTGGATTGAGCACCGAGGAGGTTGTAGAGGCAGTCTCTCGCGGAGATGTAAATATTACTTCTAAGCAGACTTCGCGCTCTTTAATGGATATTGTGCGCGCGAACGTGTTTACATTGTTTAACGCGATTATTTTCACGGCAATGATAGTTGTTCTTGCCACAGGTTCATGGAAAGATGCTGTTTTTGGTGCGGTTATTCTGGTGAATACTGGAATTGGTATTGTGACTGAATTAAAAGCAAAGCGCACTTTGGATAGGCTTTCTATATTGATTGCCGCTCGCGCAATGGTGCGTAGAGGCGGAGAAAATATTGATATTGCGCACAAAGATATTGTGCTTGGGGATATTTTGTGGCTTAGAGCTGGCGAGCAAGTTCCTGCAGACGTAGAAGTGCTGGAATCGTGGGGCTTGGAAATGGACGAGTCCATGCTTACGGGCGAGTCTGCTACAGTTCGAAAGACAAAAGGTGACGACGTTTATTCCGGATCTACTGCAGTTTCTGGAATGGCTTTAACGCGTGTTACTGCCGTGGGAGAGCACAGTTACGCGGCAAAATTGGCGGCGCAAGCGAAGGTTTATACCAAAACAATTTCTGACTTAAGCCGTGGAATTAACACGATTTTGAAGTATATGACGATGGTTGTGGTGCCTTTGTGCGTGCTGCTTGTGTGGTCGCAAATGCACAAGGTTGGCGGATTTGTTGAAGCTTGGCAGACTGGTGCTTGGAGGGGAGCTGTTGTTTCTGCTGTTGCAGGCGTTGTTGGCATGATTCCAGAAGGGTTGGTGTTACTTACTTCGCTTAATTTTGCGGTGGCTGCTATGCGACTTGCTCGTAAGCAAACGTTAGTTCAGGAGTTGGAATCTGTAGAAACTTTAGCGCGCGTAGACTGCTTGAATCTAGACAAAACTGGCACTATAACCGACGGTGGTATTGCATTCGTTGGCGTAGAAAATATAGATAATACTAGTTCCGAAATATCTTTACAAACCAACTTACAAACTAACTTACAGACCAATCAAGCTTTATTTGACTTATCAAACGAAGAAAATCCAAACGCAACAGGTGTTGCAATTATGCAAGGGCTTGCCTCTCAAGGAGTTGCAGCTAGCGCGCATGTATCTAATCGTCTTCCGTTCTCTTCTGCTAGAAAGTGGAGTGCGGTGCAATATGCGAAAAGCAGTGGAGAATATGAAACTTGGTATATGGGTGCTCCGGAAGTATTGCTAAGCGCGATTAATTATGCAAATTCTAATGAACTTTTAGCGAAAGTTAATTCTTATGCGGAGCTTGGTGAGCGCGTACTTCTTCTTGCGAAAGTAAGTAGCGATAGTAGCATCGTAAGTGGAGTAACGGAAACAGATAAAACTTTTGGTGATTCTCCTACTATTTGCGCAAATGCTCAGCCTGTTGCTTTAGTTCGCTGCTCTGAGCGTATTCGTGAAGATGCGCGTAAAACGCTTGAATGGTTCCGTAAGCAGGGCGTGCGCTGCCGCGTAATTTCGGGAGATAATCCTACAACTGTTGCTGCTGTTGCTGCAAAAGTTGGTTTAACAGGGGATAGTAAGCCTGTTGCAATGGATGCTAGAAAATTACCGGAAGATATTAACGAATTGGCTAAAGTGCTTGAAAATGTGGATGTTCTTGGGCGTGTGCTTCCTCATCAAAAGAAGGCGATTGTTCAAGCGCTTCACGCTCAAGGTCATGTGGTTGCTATGACTGGTGACGGCGTGAATGATACTTTAGCTCTTAAAGAAGCTGATTTGGGCGTTGCTATGGGCAACGCTGCTCCTGCTGCAAAAGCTGTAGCTCAAGTGGTTCTTGTTGATTCACGATTCTCGCATTTGCCGGATGTTGTGGCTCGCGGTAGGCAAGTGATGGCAAATATGGAACGTGTTGCTGGCTTGTTCCTTGTAAAAACTGTTTATTCTGCACTTATTTCTGCAGGAGTTGTGCTTCTAGCCCTGCACTTCCCGTATTTGCCTCGTCATATTACTTATATTGGTTCTTTAACTATTGGCATTCCAGCATTTTTGCTCGCTCTTGCGCCTAATACTCGTCGATACATTCCAGGTTTCTTGAAGCGCGTTGTGCGTTTTGCTGTTCCTAGCGGATTTGCTATAGCGCTTTCTGTGCTCGCTACTGCTGTTATAGCTCCTCGCGTTTTAGGGTTGAATCTTGACAAAGATGTAGAAAATAGTTTGAAAGCTTCCCGTTTTATTGTTTCAAACGTGCAAGCTCTTGCAACTACTCGTAGCATTTGTTCCGTAATAGTATTTGTTCTCGGCATACTAGTGCTCGCAAGCGTTGCTAAACCTTTGCGCTCGTGGAGAGGGATTATGGTTGCGCTATTTGCTGCAGCTGGAGTTGTTGGAGCTTTTATACCGTTTACTGCAAAGTTCTTTGAACTTCACGTGCCAACTTCAGGGAGCGCGTTTACTGTAATGCTTATAGCTGTTGTTTTAGCTGTAATACTATGGTTTGCGTGCGTGAGTTTAGCAAACTTGTTACCTAAACAAAGTAAGAAGTGAATAATCTAACATATTTCAACGCAATTAGTGTGTCGAAGCTAGCTTAAGGATGCTTACAATAGATACGTGTTTAGTATTTTAGAGATGTTTTCAGTAGGCGTTGGCCCTAGTTCTTCGCATACGGTAGGTCCTATGCGTGCAGCTTGTGCGTTTGTTACGTCGCTTAAAAAAAGCGGCAATCTTAAAAACGTTGCGCACGTAAAGGTTACGCTTTATGGCTCGTTGTCTCTAACTGGTCTTGGTCATGGAACTGATCGCGCTTGTGTTGCAGGTCTTGAAGGAAATCTTCCAGATAATGTAGACACTGATCACATGCTTACCATTCGTCAGGAATGTAAAAAGACTGGAACTTTAACGCTTGCAGGGGAGCATACTATTTCTTTTGACTACGACAAGGACGTAATTTTTGAAAAATGGATGCGAATGGTTGTTCATCCTAACGGAATGCGTTTTGTGGCAGAAGATGCTAATGGAAACAATATAGATGAGCAAGTATGGTACTCAATTGGCGGCGGATTTGTGCGTCAAGGTCATGCTGATGATGCAATGGTTGGCTTGCATGAGCGCGTTACTGAGCAGGATGATAATAATAACGTAAGTAATAGTGATAGTAGCGAAAATAGTAGCGAAAATAATAGCGAAAATAGTAATGACAATACGGAAAAAGTTTCAAATCAAACAAAAGATTCCACTGTTCCGTATCCTTTTACTTCATGCGACGAGCTTATAAATATTTGCCTAGAAAAGCATATGTCAATCAGCGATGTTGTTTGGCAGAACGAATTAGCTTTGCATGAAGGCGATGCTGAATACGTGCGCAACTATTTGCTGCATGTTTGGAAAGTTATGAGCAAATGTGTAGAAAATGGCTGCAACTCAAAGCAACCGATTTTGCCAGGCGGTCTTGATGTTCCTCGCAGAGCGCCTCGAATGTATGAGCGTTTAGCTGCAAATTCAGACATGCTTCGCAATAATCGTCGTCGTTCAGATGCTGCTTTAGAAAGTTCAGACTCTGCGTGGGTCAATCTTTTTGCGCTCGCTGTTAGCGAAGAAAACGCTGGCGGCGGACGTATTGTTACTGCTCCAACGAATGGATCTGCTGGAATTATTCCTGCAGTATTGCAGTATTATTGGCGATTTGTTGATTCTGCTAATGAAGATGGAGTTGTGCGATTTTTGCTTGCTGCAGGTGCAGTTGGTTACTTATTTAAGCGAAATGCTTCAATTTCTGGTGCTGAAGTTGGTTGCCAAGGGGAGGTTGGTTCTGCCTGTTCAATGGCTGCTGCAGGATTGTGTGAAGTGTTGGGAGGAACGCCGGAACAGGTTGAAAATGCTGCAGAAATCGGCATAGAGCATCATTTAGGATTGACTTGCGATCCGGTTGGCGGATTAGTGCAGATTCCTTGTATTGAGCGCAATGCTATGGCTGCAAATACTGCAATTAATGCTGTTCGAATGGCAATGCTTGGAGATGGTTCGCATATGGTAAGCCTTGATCAGGCAATTAAGACTATGAAAGAAACTGGTCATGACATGATGTCTAAATATCGAGAAACTTCAAAAGGTGGACTAGCTGTAAACGTTGTTGAGTGCTAATCTAGGACAAGTTAATAAGAGTTAATCTAAAAGCGTTTAGTAATTCTATAAGGCTGTAAAATCAGTCTATGCAGATGTTATACTATTGCAGATTGCACTAATTGGAGTTTTTAAAAAGGAGGCATTATGGCACAGGATATGCCGGAAGTAACTGCAGAATTTGGTACTACGCCAACGGTGACGTTCCCTGAATCTGAACCGCCAGCTGGTCTTAAAGTTGTTGAATTGGTTGAAGGTAATGGACCAGTTGTTCGCGCTGGTGATACTGTAACTGTGAATTATCATGGTGTTGTTTGGGGTGGTGAAAAGCCGTTTGATTCCAGCTTTGCTCGTCACACTCCAGCTAGCTTCGGTATTGGCGTTGGTCAAGTAATTCAGGGTTGGGATCGCACAGTTCCTGGACACAATGTTGGATCTCGTTTGCTGATTTCGATTCCACCTGAGTATGGTTACGGTTCTCGCGGTGTTCCACAAGCTGGTATTGACGGTGGAGCAACTTTAGTATTTGTTGTTGATATTATTTCAACTCGTTGAGTTAAAAGCGTGTGCGCTGTTTTATTTAAGCACACAACGTCTTTGACTCTGTAAGAGATTGTCTGATAGGGAGGTAGCAATGGCTGAGGAAAAAACTATTTTGCTTACGCAGGAAGCGTACGACAAGCTAAAAGAGGAGTTAGCGCATCGCGAAGGTGAATATCGTGAAGAAATCACTGAGCGTATTGCTGCAGCTCGAGCTGAAGGTGACTTGTCGGAAAACGGTGGTTATCAGGCTGCTCGAGAAGAGCAGGGTAAGAATGAGGGCCGTATTAACGAGCTTATTGTAAAGCTTCGTAATGCTAAGATTCTTGAAGCTCCAAAAGCTGGAACCGTTGGAAATGGTTCATTGGTTGTTTTGGAACTTGCTGGTCGTGAAATGACTTATGTTCTTGGATCTCGAGATATTGCTGTAGCTACAGATTACGACGTTATTAGCCCTGAATCTCCTATCGGTGCGGCTATTATGGGTGCTCATGCGGGAGATACTGTTAGCTATGCTGCTCCTAATGGCCGTGAGATTTCTGTGACCATTAAGGAATCTAATCCTCTTGCATAAGTAGGTTGTTTTAATAAAATAATTCTCCCCATCTGGTTGTTTATATGTCAGATGGGGAGATTTTTTTGGGGGTTTGGGTTTTAGGATTAATTAAATTTTTCTTAGCACTGTAACAACTTTGCCCATAATGGTTGCATGTGAGCCGTCTATAGGAGAGTATGCAGGATTATGAGGAATAAGCCAAACGTGGCCATTGTCATTTCTGAAAGTTTTAACTGTTGCCTCATTGTCAAGTAAAGCGGCAACAATATCTCCATTTACTGCCTCGTGTTGTTCGCGCACAACAACATAGTCTCCGTCGCAAATGGCGGCATCAATCATAGAGTCGCCATGAACTTCAAGCATAAAAAGATTTCCTGTACCAGTTAATCGTTCTGGTAATCGCATAACATCTTCAACATGTTGCTCTGCTGTAATTGGTATTCCAGCAGCAATGCGTCCAACTAAAGGTACATCTCTAGAATTAATTACAGAATCTGAATCATAAGCAGCAATATCAACGGATTTTGAATAACTTTTATTGATGGTGGTATTTATTTTGCTATCAGATACAGAATCGTCAAGAATTTCAATTGCACGCCCTTTATTTGCGCTAATTCGCAAAACTCCTTTTTCTTCTAGAGCGCGTAGCTGGTGTTTTACGGAAGATGGGCTTCTAAGTCCAACTGCTTCGCCTATTTCTCTAAAGGAAGGTGGAAAACCATGAATTTTGAGACTGTTTTGAATAGCGTTAACAATTGCACGTTGACGTTCTGTAAGTGATAATTCGTCAACATTGCTGAGGTCAATGCTGTCATTATTGTTGACGGCATTCCTGTTTGTTTTCTCGTTATTCATGGTGCTCCTTTCGATGTATTAATAATAACTCACTTCTTCAAAAAAATCAAACATCTGTTCGACACGCCGTTGTAACTGTCGAACAAATGTGTCATTATTGATACACCTGTTCGATAGAACAAATGTTCAATTGATTGATTGATTGATTACGAAGGAAAGGATAGTTATGAATACGGCATTGAGGAACAATAATCGCATTAGTACTCGTTCAAAAAGAATCGCAACTAAAGCTGTTTTAGGTAGTAAACGAGCTTCTGCAATGCGTCTTAGAAGGAATAGGCTGTTAAGAATTATTGTTCTTCCTATAGCAATAGTTGTATTCTGTGCTGTGTTCATGCCAAAAACTGCTGTTTCGGCTGTTCCTGAAAAGTTTATTACATATACTGTGCGTCCAGGTGACACATTGTGGAGTTACGCTTCAACAATTACTCCAAAAAATGGCGATATTGCAGATAATGTAGAACGACTTATTTCCTTAAATCATCTTTCATCTGCCGATTTGGAAGTTGGACAGTCTATTAATGTGCCAATTGTTAGTTCAAATCAGTGATATTAGAAAATAAAGTGAACATTATTATGTCGTGTTTCCTTAATTTCTAGTATGCTGAATATATGCATTGTCCTTTTTGTAAAAATTCAGATACGAAAGTTATTGATACTCGTATTAGTGAAGATGGTTATTCTATTCGCCGTAGACGTGAATGTCAGGTGTGCGGAAATCGTTTTACAACAGTAGAAACGACGCAATTACTTGTAATGAAGCGTTCAGGATCTGTTGAGCCTTTTGATCGTGCAAAAGTTGTGGCTGGTGTTGGTAAAGCATGCCAGGGCCGTCCTATTAATGCAGAAGAGTTAAAGACATTGGGTATGCGAGTAGAAGCTGATTTGCGTGCACGTGGTTTAGCTCAAGTAACTTCTGAAGAAGTTGGTAAAGCTATTCTTAAGCCATTGCGTGAATTAGATGAGGTTGCGTATCTTCGTTTCGCAAGTGTATATCAGAACTTTACTGGTCTTGAAGATTTTGAGCGTGCGATTGAAGATTTGAAGCGCAGTAAAGAAGAAGAGTAGTACTTTTACTAAGAGCTTAATTAATTAACTACCTAACTGTTCGTCTATTTAGTAAATTATCCTGTTATTAAATTAATAACAGGATAATTTTTTAAGTTTTCTGCGTTTTAGATTTTATTATTCAAAATTTGCATCATTTCTGGTGCGAATAATATGCAATCTTTGAGTTGGTCTCGTCATAGCCACATACAGGTTTGCTGCTGCCGCCAATCTGGAAGCCGCTTCTTGCTCAATTTTAGAAGGCTGTAGAACAATCACAGCATCATATTCAAGACCTTTTACCTCTTCTGCAGTAGAAACACTGCATTGGCAATCGTCGGCACTCTGTTGACTAATGTTATTCCAAATTTTTTCAGGTAAAGCATTCTTTAATGCTTGATTTACTATTTCCTGAGTATGTTTCACCATGTCACAAGGAGCAATAATAGCTATGCGACCGCTACCATCTTCAGATATAAACTTTTTGAACAATTGAACGCATGAATTAGCAAGAGTTGTATCAAGCTCATCGTTAGATTCAACAATATCTGACATTAGAGAATCTGGCACGGATCTTACAGCATTAACTGTGGAAATATATAATCCAGAATTGGTCGCAATTTTGCTTGCAGCTTCGGAAACTTCGCGAGGATTACGATAATTAATCGTAAGTTCATAAAGATCCCAATTTGATTCGCCAAACATTGGATTCATATTTTTCTGCCAACGGTGTGTGCCACCTAAAGCAGAAGTTTGTGCAACATCTCCAACAATAGTAAATGAGCGCGAAGGGCAGCGTCGTATAAGCATACGCCAGTCCATTGCTGTAAGCTCTTGAGCTTCATCTACAACTATGTGACCATAAGTCCACTCGCGGTCGGATGCGGCTTTACGCGCAAGCATACCAGCGTCGTCGCCTTGCAAATTATCAAGAAGCATATCTGCAGTTACAATGCCATTTCCTATTCCTGCCTGAGCCAAAGTATCTGCAGCGAACTGCTGTTCCTCAAGCTTCTTAGCCTGTAAAGCTGCTCGCTGAGCATCAAGTTTTGGATCTGCTCCAAGCAATTCCATTGCTTCATCCAAAAGTGGAATATCAGATTTAGTAAGAGGGCTGCCTTTTTTACGAGTAAGAGCATTAATATCTTCCTCGCTAAGCCATGGAGCATACTTGCGCAATTGATCAGGTTTTGAAAAAAGCTGATCAATAAGCCATTGTCCTGTCATTGGAAGCCAAGCAAGATTTAGCGTAATTCGAAGCTTATCGTCCAAACGAAGTTGAGAAGTTATATCGTTTAATTCCGTTTGATCAGGAGTGTAGTCTAGCTGCTGCAGATAACGGTTCTTCAGTATGCTAAGTACTGTTTTAACAAACGTAGTTCTCGCTTGATTGTGCGGCTGATGAGTATGTTGTGCGTCTGCTTGAGCAATTTCAATATCTTCTTTTAGAAGAGGTACGCTTAATCCTCCAATATGTAATGTTGGAAGATTTTTAGGTACTCGAATACGAGCTGCAATAGCGTTTGCAATAACCGTTCGCATACGGTACATGCCTTTTAATTTTGCAGCATACGCAGAATCCTCACAAGTTGCGTGAATTCCAGGAATTAAATCCGCAATAGTACGGCTTACTACGCCAGTTTCGCCAAGAGATGGAAGAACTTGATCAATATAGCGCAAAAATGCGGAGCTTGGTCCAACAATAAGAACTCCAGAACGCTCAAGTTTGCGTCTGTGAGTGTACAACAAGTACGCTGCTCGGTGCAAAGCAACAGCTGTTTTTCCTGTACCAGGCCCTCCTTGAACAACAATCGTGCGATCCAGAGGAGCTCGAATAATCCTGTCTTGTTCAGCCTGAATAGTTGCAACAATATCAGTCATTTTTCCGGTTCTGCGAGAACCCAATGAAGCTAACAGTGCACCTTCGCCTGTTAAAGTTCCTTGTTCAGAAGCTTTTCCTACTTCTTCAGAATGAATATCTAAAATTTCATCCTCAACGCCAACAACGTCTCTAAAACGAAGTGTAATGTGACGACGCATAACAATGTCGCCGTGATGCGAAGGAGTCGCTTCATAGAATGGTCGTGCTGCTTCGGCTCGCCAATCTGTAAGAATAGGATCGTGGTTTTCGCTGAGCAAACCAATTCGGCCAATGTATCGTCTAATACCTTCTGTGTTATCAAGTCGCCCAAAAACAAGCCTATCTTCAACAGCGCGCAACTGTGTTAAGCGATCCTCGTACATGGTTGCGAAAGAATCACGCTCTGTGCGTTGAGTAGGAGATCCGTGCGAACCTGCTGCGCGTACAGCATCCAAGCGTGTACGAATAGTGTTACGCAAGTCATCAAGTCGACTATAAGCACTGTCAACAGCCTGCTGTTCTTCGCTAAGTTGTGAGGAATAGGTAGACATACGCTTCCATTCTTCGTAAAATCTGCAGCCAAATCAAAGCCAATTTTTAGGCATTTAAGTATATCTCGAGGCATAAACCACTGATTTATTTCGTGTTGTAATCTAAATTAAAACAAGCTAAAAGCTTAGCGAATAATTGCGTTTTATTTTGCCGCAAAAATATAATCTAAACATATGTTTATAAGGGTTGATTTTGAATTATAAAGAGATAGAATTTTTGAGTTGTGAAGCATAAAACGATGAGGTTGACGCCTACGAGTTTGTTGCAACTTAAAAATAAACAGAATGGCTTACTGCATCACTGTTGATGTAGCGAGTTTGTGATCAGAAAGGTAGTTCACATGAAGAAGCTTATTCTTGATTTGGATACTGGTGTTGATGATACCTTAGCAATTTCTTATGCTCTTGGTAGTCCTGAGGTTGAGCTGATTGGTATTACTGGTACGTATGGCAACGTTTTAATGGAGCAGGGCGTTCGTAATGCTCTTGCTATAACAGATTTATTTGGACATCCAGAAGTTAAAGTGTATCGTGGTTTGCCGCATGCGAGCAAGAAAGATTCGTTTGAAGTTCTGCCTATTTCTGCATTCATTCACGGTGACAATGGTATTGGCGATGTTGTTATTCCAGATTCAAAGCGTGAAGCTGAGTCTGAGCCAGCTGTTGATTTTATAATTGATGCAGTTAAGACTTATGGCAAGGATCTTATTTATGTTCCGACTGGTCCTATGACAAATATTGCTGCTGCATTGCATAAGGCTCCAGAAATCAAAGATGAAATTGGCAAGATTGTTCTTATGGGCGGCGCTCTTACAATTCATGGAAATGTAACTCCTTGGATGGAAGCAAATATTTCCCAAGATCCAGATGCAGCAGACGTCCTATTCCGTTCTGGCGCCCCCGTAACAATGGTCGGTTTGGATGTTACTTTGCAAACCTTGCTTACCTATAAGGAAACGCAAAAGTGGCGCGATCTTGGCACAAAAGCTGGTAAGTTCCTTGCGGATATGACCGACTTCTACATTAAGGCTTACGAGACTACTGCTCCTCACCTTGGTGGCTGCGGTTTGCATGATCCGTTGGCTGTTGCAGTTGCTGTTGACCCAACGCTTGTTACAACTCTACCAATCAACATGCAGGTAGATGTTGAAGGCCCAACTCGTGGACGCACTATTGGTGATGTAACACGTTTGAACGACCCTGTTAAAACAATGCAAGTAGCTTTGGGTGTAGATGTTAAGCGTTTCTTGAACGAATTCATGACGCGAATTTCTAACTTGGCAAAAATTGCTGGCTGATTAAAACTTAATAACAAAATTTATACGTAATAAATGATTGGATTATTATGAATGAAAATGCAGCTGCTATTGCAGCAGACCCATACGAGGATCCAAAAACCCGCGATAAAGTGGCAATTTATTCTCTTATTTTGCTGCTTATTACGTTTATTCTTGGCACTTTGTGTTTGCAAGGCTTCAACTTGGTATTTAATCAGATTGGTAAAGCTGTTGGAGCGCCTGATCAGGCATCTCTTATTACAAGCTTACCGATTATTGTGTTAGGTATAGTTTGCTTTATTTATGGATCTTTAGGTGACTTTGTGTCGCTTCGTAGGCTTATAACAATCGGTCTCGTAACACTGTTTGTTGGATCTTTATTTGGTTTTATTGCAAACTTCTATTTCACTCCAAACTTGTGGACCGTTATTATTGCACGTATTTTGCAAACAGCTGGTGAGCAGGTTGCAGGATCTTCCTTCCTGGTTATTGCAACTAAGTATTTGCGCAATGATTTGAAAGTTATTTTCTTCGGACTCTTTACTGCTGCCTATCAGCTTTCTGCTTCTATTGGCGTATTTGCTGCTGGCGCTCTTAGCTCTATTGCTTGGCAGTATTTGTTCTTGATTCCTGCAATTACTATTTTGTTCTTGCCGGTTCTTGTTAAGTGCTTGCCTACTAAGAATGGTATTGGAGGGAAGATTGATAAGCTTGGCTTTACAGTATTTGGTATTGCTGTAACGCTTCTTACGCTCTTCTTCTCTTATAAAGCTTGGGGACTGTTGCTTGGTTCTATAGTGCTTTTTGTTCTGTTTGCTTTCTACATTATGAAGGCGAAGAACCCATTCGTAACGCCAGCATTCTTTAAGAATAAGCGTTGGCTTTCTGGCATCGTATTAATCTTCATCTTCTACTTCACCAACTATTGCATGCCTCCTATTTACAATGTGATTGGCAGCGCTTTGTATCACATGAACACTTCACAGGTTTCTTCCTACCTTGTGTGGGCTTTTGTGTGTGCAGCAGTATTTGGTGTGTTCTCCGGTACGATTATTAGTCATATTGGCCGTAAAACAGGTATTATTACAGCAGCATTCTTGATGATTGTTGGCTGGGTTGGTGCAGCTTTGCTTATCAACACTGATTTTATGTCGCTTACTATTTGCGCATGCATTTACTATGCAGGATGCGGCTTGATGTATTCTCCAATTGTTTCAACAGTTCTTTCTGCTCTTCCAGTTGAAGAATCTGGCCGTGGCTGTGGCATGAATGATTTAATTATGAATGTTACTGCTTCCATTGGTATTTCTCTCTTTAGTGGTTTCTTTGGTGGAGATTTATTCAAGGGATTCTCCTTCAGTGGTCTTAGCGGAAAGTATGCAGGTTATTCCAATTTGCTTATGATGGGTGCAGCAGTAGCCGTCATTGGTTTAGTGGTTTACTTGGTTCGCAGCTGCTTTATTTCTGAAAAGAAGGAAATTGCTGAAGAATAGTCTAAATAGGCTAATAACTAAGCAAAAATAAAAGTAGGCGGTCGTGCAAAATACGTGCGGCCGCCTACCTTTATGTTAATTATTTTATGCTTCCAGTTTTCGCATTCGCTGTATGCTAATTGGGTAGGCTGTACCAAGCTCTTGCGCCCAAAGTGACACATAAAACTCTTCACACATCCAGCGCAATCTTTCCGCAATATTTTCTGCTTCATCATGCGATGGTCCTGCAGGTAAAGATTTTGCTTTATCTTTAGCTTTTTCAACAATCTTGTGTGCTTCTTCAGCTTCCCAAGCCCAACGAACATCACGGTTTTTATCTGACTTAGCTTTATTAAGACGAATCACGTCAGCATGCAAATATTTTTCTATTCTAGGAAGTGAATCCGATGGGGCTTTAGCAATAAAACCTTCATAAACTAGGCTTGCAACATGCTCTCGAATGGACTGCAAAACTGATAGCATCGGCAAATCTGCTTTTCCAGAAACAGCTTTACTAACTTCCGCATCACGCTTTAATATAGCAATCACATCGTGAGCTACATCGTATACCGTATCCTCGTATATTTCGGAAATATTGGCAACAGTTTCGCGCAATAAATTGTCATCAGTAATATTGTCTGTGTTTGGAATCAGTCGTTTTACTGCTGCCATTTGCAAGTCTTCTGCTAAATCTTTAGAAGTTGAGTAAGGTGCGGCTGCAAGAAGTAAAGCTTCTGAACCAAGCCATCTGGAAGTAATACGCTTGTTGTCTAAATGCAACATGTTTAGCGCACCCTGCCATACCATTTGCGAGCGAGAAATATTAGTAGCGCCTGATTTGTGCAATAAATCAGCTCTTTCTACAACGTTTCCAGCTTGAGCTGCTTTACTTGCTTTACGATTTACAACCGCTCTAGCAGATTCTTGAGCTTCTTTTGCAAAGCGTTTTTGCAATGCAATTAATGACTTATCTGTTCCAAGAATTGTAGGTTTTACGCGATTAGCATAATTGTTTTTTACGGCAGTTTTATTGCGATTTGAGTTAGTTTTTCTTTCTTCAACGCTAAAAGTTACGCGCAAATATGGTGAAAGCCTTTCTATTTGCTCATCGTTAAACACTTCCGGATGAATCTGCGCGCCAATAACAGCAATAGCAGCTTTGGTAAAAACTTCGCGAAAATCAGGCCAAGAAGGAGCATTTATATCTTTATTAGTTTCTTCAATTCCAGGAAGAGTATCGTAATGCTCGTCAATCCAAGAACGAATTTTTTGCGCAGTATTAGGTGCTGGAACAAATTGCACTCGTAAAGATTTTGGCAAAGACTTAATCATTCCAATAATAAGCTCGTCCAACAAACCTGGAACATTCCAAGTAAACTCTTCAGACGTTAACCTGGAAAGCGCGTAAAGCGGTACATGCACCGTTACGCCATCCAAGGGATTGCTAGGATCATAAATATAGCTTAAGCGAAGTCTTATAGGTTCACCGTCAGTTCCAACAGTATTCCAATGGTCAGGATAATCCGCTAAATCAGTGCTTTGTGTAGTTTGCAAACGTTCAACTTCATCAGGATCAAAGTTGAGCATATTAGGATTTTCTTCCCAATTATCCTTCCACCATTTTGCAAGAGCTGCAATAGTGGTAGCTTCTTGAGGAATGCGAGTGTCGTAAAAAGTAAATAAATCTTCGTCGTTTACAGTTTCGCTTATTTGACGAGTGCGATTTGCTTGATTATCTGCATCGTCAAGCACATTGCGATTATTTAAAATAAACTCATCGTGCTGGAAACGCTGCTGAATATCGCCTTCAACTAATCCTTGACGAATCATAATCATACGAGCTTCGTAAGGATTAACTCTAGCCCATTGAACCGTGCGATCTTTAACAATAGGCAATCCGTATAGCAATACTTTAGATTTTGCTATGGCAGCGCCTTTAGAAGCGCTCCAATGGGCGTCAGAATATGTGACTCTCGTAAGATTTTTAGCAAGAGGCTCAGCCCAAGCAGGATCAATTTGTGCGCAGTATCTTGCCCAAAGTCTTGAAGTTTCAACTAATTCGGTGCAAATAATCCACGAAGGAGTTGTTTTAGAAACTGCAGAAGCTGGAAAGATTGCAAATCTTGTGCCTCGAGAGCCTTGATAATCGTTTTTAGACATTTTTTGAGCGCGTTTCATAGCTCGAATTTTTGCAGTTCCACTTAATCCCGCAAAATCAGAAGCTTTAGGTTCACGCACTACTTGCATTCCCATCATAGAAAGCAATCCTGCAAGCATTGACGAGTGTATTCCTTGCGAATCCCAAGAACAGCACAAGCTGTGAGAAGCCTGCTGGTTATTAGGAAGTTGACGAATTTCCAAAGACGGTCTTCTAACTGGGGTAGGGTCGCCAACTTTATAATGCAACTCTTTACACAAGTCTTGAAGTTGATTAACTAAATCTTTCCACTGTTTTAAACGCAAAAAGTGGAAAAATTCCGCTTTGCAAATTCTGCGAAGCGCATTGTTGCTCATATCTCCATCCGCTTGGAATAGGCGATCCCACATGTTAAGAGCAGTCAAAAAATCACTTGTTTCGTCTGCATAACGATTATGAAGCCTATCTGCTTCCTCGCGCTGTTCCTCAGGACGTTCGCGAGGATCTTGCAAACTTAAGAATGCAACAATTACAAGCACTGCAGCAAGAGTATCTGGAGTAGTTTTTCGCGCTGCTTCAACAATCATTCGTCCTAGTCGAATATCAATCGGCAGCTTAGAAAGCTCGCGTCCAACTTTAGTTAGAGTAATTACACCAGATTTTCTGCTTATTGCTCCAAGCTCGGTAAGTTCGTTAAAGCCATCGCTTACAGCTTTTATGTCTGGCGGATCAATAAAACCAAAATTAGTAATATCTTCGCCAGTTTTAGCAACACCAACCGAAAGCATATGCAAAACTACTGCACCAAGAGAAGTGCGCAAAATTTCAGGATCTGTAAAACGTGGGCGAGTTTCATAATCTTCGCGCGAATAAAGTCTAATAGCAATGCCGTCTGCGATTCGTCCGCATCGTCCAGAACGCTGATCTGCGCTCGCTTGAGAAATCGGTTCTATTGGAAGACGTTGCACTTTAGCAGACTTAGAATACCTGGAAATTCTCGCAAAACCGGGGTCAACAACGTATCGAATACCAGGCACAGTAAGAGAAGTTTCAGCAACATTCGTAGCAATAACAATGCGCTGATGAGAGTGTGATTCAAAAACTCTGTGCTGATCTTTTGAAGAAAGACGGGCAAAAAGAGGAACAATTTCAATAGCATCCGCTCGCTTCATATCACTTGCTCGCGTGCCAAAATATGAACGTAAGCCATCTTCAAACTCTCGAATATCGCGCTCGCCGGAAGCAAAAACCATAATGTCACGCGCGCCTCGATCGTGACTTGAATGAATTACCAACTGTGCGCATGCGCGAGTTACTGCAGAAGTCATATCTTCATCCGCAATATCATCACGATTGCTTTCGCTGGATTGACTTTCTGCAACAGTTTCCTCATCCATTGTTATATCTGCAAAGCCAGGAACATGTTTCATAAGTGAAGGAGCAGATCCAAGAGGTTCGTAAAGTACTTTCACAGGATACGTGCGTCCCGAAACTTCAATAACAGGAACTTTTATATGTAGAGCTTCTTCAAAATGATCGCGGAATTTAGCTGAATCAATAGTTGCAGACGTAATAATCAGTTTTAAATCTTGACGCTTTGGGAGCAAGGTCGTTAAGTATCCTAGAAGAAAATCAATATTAAGACTGCGTTCGTGAGCTTCGTCAATAATAATCGTGTCGTATCTAGTAAGAAGAGGATCGCGCTGAATTTGCGCAAGTAGAATACCGTCAGTAACAATTCGAAGCTTTGTCTTAGTTGAGCTTTCGTCTGTAAAACGCACCTGGTAGCCGATTTCTTCGCCCAGTTTTACTCCCATTTCGCTGGCAATACGCTCGGCTACAGTTCGTGCAGCTAAACGGCGAGGCTGAGTGTGTACGATTTGCTTACCTCTGCCGCCTCTTCCAAGTTCAAGCGCCATTTTTGGTATTTGCGTAGTCTTACCAGAGCCGGTTTGTCCGGAAACAATCACAACTTGTGAAGACTTAATTGCTTCTACAATTTCGTCGTGTGCCGCGCAAATAGGAAGTTCAGCAGGGTAGTCAAATTTCATAATATGTTTATTTCTTTTCGTAGATATTTACTTTTTTAGTACTTCAATAACACGGTACCCTTTGGAACTAGCGTATTTTTCAACGCTATAACTTTCACCCAGATTCTCAGCAAGCCAAGTAATAAGTGAATCTGATCCAAGATTTTTTTGCACAACCAAGTATGCTGCTCCTCCTACTTTCAAACGCGGAATCCAAGTTAGCAAAATATTGTGCAATATTTCTTTTCCAACGCGAATTGGGGGATTAGACCATATAATATCAAAATTATTAAATTCTAAAGTATTGTTTTCTTTTAAAGCGTCATCTACTAAAGAAGTGTGAATATGCTTTAAGCCAACGTTTTTTGCGTTTAATTCAGTAAGTTTCAGCGCTCTCTCATTAACATCCACAGCAAAAATCTCCGCATTTGGAGACTCCAATCCTAAAGCGATGCTAATAGGGCCCCATCCGCAACCAATATCGAGGAATTTTCCTAACTCCGGGAGTTTTGGAGCATGTTTTAAAAGTACAGATGTGCCTAAATCAAGTCTTGAAGTGCTAAAAACTCCGTTAGAAACTTGCACGGTTACGTCATTGTTTCTCAAAGTTACGTGTAAAGTGCGACGCTCGTCAATCGATGAAGGCTCGGCTGAAAAGTATTGTTCACCACTTATTTTTTGTTGTTTTTGTTTATTTTTTTGCTTTTGCGTATTTTGTGGTTGTGCTTTTTTATATTGGTTTGATTCTTGTAACTGCTTTGCTTTTTTCGATTGCTGCTTACTCATAATTCGCTATTTATTTGCTTTCGCATCGTTTTGTATTGTCGGCTCAATTCACCATAATAAAACAAACGTTGTAAAACGTCATTCACAATGGAATACAGGAGGACATAATGGTAGATAGCGAGGGGACTGCTACTCATGATGTGCTTTTGAGTCATTCCGACGTGCTTCTTGACAACACGTCATCAAGAGAACAGCACGATGAGACTTGGCAGGAGCGCGAATCACGAAACGCTTTAAAGCGTGTTGCAGGTCTTGGCGAATTACAAGATGTTACTGAAGTTGAATACAGAAAGCTTCGCCTTGAACGCGTTGTTTTAGTAGGCGTATGGTCGAGTGCAAAAGGAACTCTTGCACAAGCGGAAGAATCTTTGCGAGAGCTTGCAGCATTAGCTCAAACAGCTGGCGCTGTTGTGTGCGACGGAATATTGCAACAGCGTTATAGACCAGATGCTGCAACTTATGTTGGTTCTGGAAAAGCTCGTGAGATTGCAGCAGTTGTTGCGCAACATGATGCAGACACGATTATTGTTGACGACGATTTACCTCCAAGCCAAAGACGCGCTTTAGAAGATGTAACTAAAGTTAAGGTTGTTGATCGAACTGCTGTGATTCTAGACATTTTCGCTCAGCATGCTACGAGCCGCGAAGGTAAAGCTCAAGTGGAGCTTGCACAATTGCAATACATGCTTCCTAGACTTAGAGGCTGGGGTGCGGCTCTTTCTAGGCAGGCTGGCGGACGAGCTGCAGGAGAAGCTGGTATTGGTTCTAGAGGGCCTGGCGAAACAAAAATAGAAATGGATCGTCGAGCTATTCGCAATCGTATTTCTAAACTTCGCCACGATATTGCACATATGGCACCTGCACGTGACGTAAAACGTGAATCTCGCAGACGTAAAGATATTCCAACAGTTGCAGTAGTTGGCTATACGAACGCTGGTAAATCTTCTATTATTAATTGCTTAACTGGTTCGCAAGAATTAGTAGAAAATGCGTTATTCGCAACTCTTGATACAGCAGTTCGTCGAGCGCAAACTCAAGACGGCAGAAACTATACTTTAGTTGACACTGTTGGTTTTGTGCGCAGGCTACCAACTCAACTTGTGGAAGCTTTTAAATCTACTTTGGAAGAAGTTAGCCAAGCTGATGTTATTTTGCACGTAGTTGACGGTTCGCACCCGGATCCTATTTCGCAAATTGATGCAGTAAACGAAGTTCTTTCAAAAATTGATGGCGTAGAAGATATTCCACAAATTATTGCATTTAATAAGTCAGATATGATGAGTGATGCTACGCGAGAACATTTTAACGCTATTTACTCGAATGCAATTATTGTTTCGGCAGCAAGTGGCGAAAATGTGCAAATACTTCGCGATTCTATAGAAGAATTGTTGCCATCTCCACGCGTTCATATAGATGCGATTATTCCGTATAGTGAAGGTTCGCTTCTTTCAAAAATTCGCGAAAATGGCATAGTTGAAAAGGTTGATTACTTAGATACCGGTATTAGTATTACAGCTTTAGTTGGTCCTTCTTTAGCTGCAAAACTAAAGCAAGTCGCATTGCAATAAAAAATTCCGGTGGTGCGATTAGAGTAAAGGTGTTCATACCAATAAGCTCTTAATGTGAGAGCAGCCCTTAATGATGCATAAATTAAGTATTTTTATGCGAGTAGGGTTTAATAGGTTGCCGAAAAGAGGTTTTTGCTCATGGTGAGTTCGCAGGTTAAGCCAACGAAGCTTGCAATTATTGGTGCTGGTGCAGTCGGTTCTACTCTCGCTTTCGCTGCTGCGCAGCGCGGTGTTGCTCGTGAGATTGTGCTTGAAGATATTGCTAAGGAACGTGTTGAAGCTGAAGTTTTGGATATGCAGCATGGTTCTAGCTTCTATCCTGCAGTTTCTATCGCCGGTTCTGATGATGTTGAGATTTGCCGTGACGCTGACATGGTTGTTATTACCGCTGGCGCTCGCCAGAAGCCAGGTCAAACTCGTTTGGAGCTTGCAGGCGCAACTATCAACATCATGAAGTCAATCATTCCAAACGTGGTCAAGGTTGCTCCTAACGCAATCTACATGTTAATCACCAACCCTGTTGATGTTGTAACCCACGTTTCTATGAAGCTTTCTGGTCTTCCAGCAAACCAAATGTTCGGTTCTGGAACCAACCTTGATTCTGCTCGTCTTCGCTTCCTTATCGCTCAGCACACTGGCGTAAACGTTAAGAATGTTCACGCTTATATTGCTGGCGAGCACGGTGATTCTGAAGTTCCACTGTGGGCTTCTGCAACCATTGGTGGTGTTCCAATGTGCGATTGGAACGCTCTTCCAGGCCACGAGCCATTGGATGCTGCTAAGCGCGAGGAGATTCACCAGGAAGTTGTTAACGCTGCTTACAAGATTATCAACGGTAAGGGTGCTACAAACTACGCTATTGCAATGTCTGGCGTAGATATTGTTGAGGCTGTTCTTCGTGACACCAACCGCATTTTGCCAGTATCTTCTTTGCTTGATGACTTCCACGGCATTTCCGACGTGTGCATGTCTGTGCCAACCTTGCTTAATCGCAATGGTGTAAACTCTCGTCTAAACACTCCAGTTTCTGATCGTGAGTTGGCTGCGTTGAAGCGTTCTGCAGAGACTTTGCGCGAAACAGCTGCTAAGTTTGGCTTCTAGTTTTTAGAATCTTAAAACTAATATTTAATAAATAAACCGCTTCTTTGCTTAAACTGTGAAGAAGCGGTTTTTGTATTGCTTCTATCAACATACCGAGCAATATTTTCTGTGAGTACGATATATGATTATCTCATGGCTGATTTTTCTCATATTCTCGCTACTCGTCCTGATTTTAACGACAGTGATCGCGAATGGTTACATCATTTAGTTGCTGATTGGCAAGTTATAGCTGACTTAAGTTTTGCTGATTTACTGCTTATTATTCAAAATGGAGACGGAGAATATGTTGTTGCCGAGCAATGCCGCCCTTCAACAGCTATTACATTGCGAACGGATGATTTACTTGGCAAAAAAATGGACGATTCGCTTGTTCCGGAACTTGATGAAGCAATGAAATCAGAAACAAGCTTCCATTCGTCAACCTTGCGCTCAATTGGTCGAGCAACAGTATGCTACGTTTATGCTCCTGTTCGTCACCGTGGAAAAACTCTTGGATTAGTTATGCGCGAAACTAATTTAGCAACTAGAGAATCTAATGGTCGCTACGAAATGGAAAGTATTAATGCTGGTAAAACTTTATTCGATATGATTGCACGCGAACAATTCCCATATCATGAATCTGTTCTAAATCAACGTCATAATGCTCGTGTTTCTGACGGCTTTATTGTTTTAGAGGCCGATGGTGTGGTCCGTTACGCTTCTCCTAATGCTATTAGCTGCTTCCGTAGGCTTGGTGGCTTAGATACAATGCAAGGCGAGTTTTTGAGCGAATTTGGCACGCGTCTGCTGCACACAAACGATAATGTTCCTGAAAGCTTGCCTCTTGTTTTAAGTGGTAAAGCAGATGTTGATTGTGAGCTTGAAGCTAACCGTTCTATAGTTTCTATGCGCTCTTTGCCTTTATTTGGGCCGAATAATCGCGTGGGTGCGGTTGTTTTGTGCCGCGATGTTACGGAAGTTTTGCGCCGTGAACAAGAGTTGCGTACTAAAAATGCTACTATTTCGGAAATTCATCATCGTGTGAAAAATAATTTGCAGGCTGTTTCTGCTTTGCTTCGTTTGCAAGCTCGTAAAACAAAATCTGCTGAAGTAAGAAAAGAGCTTGAGGAAGCTCAAAGACGAGTTCAGACTATAGCTTTGGTGCATGAAGGCTTAAGTCAGACTGCTGACGAAATTGTTGACTTTGATAAAGTTATTTCAAGCTTGCTAAAGATGTCTATTGAACTTGCATCGCAGAATCAAAATATTGATATTGATTTTGTTGGTAAGTTTGGGCGTCTTGCAGCACAGGATGCAACTCCATTATCTCTTGTGCTTACTGAGCTTGTGACGAATGCTGTTGAACACGGTTTTGAAGGCCGCGAAAATGGTCATATTCGTATTGCTGTTGGACGCGGAGGAGACAATCTTAATATTGTTGTTGAAGATGATGGTGACGGTATTGACAGTGAAGCATCTCACGGAATGGCGAAACCTTCAGGATCTGGATTGGGAACTCAGCTTATAAATACTTTTGTTACCAATGATTTTGGCGGTACTGTGCGCTGGTCTGCTAGAAGAGAAGGCGGCACTCGCGTAGTGTTGGATATTAAATTGCGCGTATCTGGTATTGAGTAGAAAGACTACAACTCTGAGTCTTGATGCCTGCGTGCTCTCAAAGCGCGACGTTTTAGCGTTCTGCGCTCGTCTTCGCTTAAGCCGCCCCAAACGCCGTAATCTTGGTTCGTTTCCAACGCGCATTTTAAGCATTCTGTTGCAACATTGCACGAACGGCATACAGCTTTTGCTTCTTCGAGCTGCTGTAATGCCATGCCAGCATTGCCAAGAGGGAAGAACAGTTCAGGATCTTTATCACGGCATGCAGCTGCCAAACGCCAATCAAACACATTGCTCATGACTAATCCTCATTTCTTAACCAAAGCGGTGAGTCTTAGAAGTACCCCTGAATGTAAGGAAATCATGAATAAGAAGTTTTTTCAAGGTATTTTGCATCTTTATTAAAAATTTTTATTTTTTCTTTTAGTTGGGGAGTGCTATTTGGGTCAAATTTGCGGTTCCTGGAGTAACAAGAACGCATCTTCCTGGAAGCTGATAATCTTCAATGCTAAAGGTTTTAGACAATGCAGAAGGTATGCCAAGCAATGCATCCGTACCAATATCTCCAGTTGGGAAAATTATTCTAACTGGAGCCTGTTCTGGCAATCGCAAATAGCGTGCGCTTTGAGCGCTTAGAATTACAGGCGCACCTAAGCTGTGCAATCTGTTTTGCAATGAAATAGCCGCTACTTTAGTATTAAGCGGATCAAGTAGTTCATCTGCATCATCTATTAGCACAGGCTTAGTAGTGTCTCGAATATAATCAGCTTCTTGAGCTGTTATTTCGTTTGCTGAATATACTTGCGTTTGTAATTTTTGCGATATTATGCGCAATATTGTGCTTTTGCCCTGCTGTCTGCCGCCAATAATAGCAATATTTCCAAGGTTCAAAGGTATTTTTGCTTCAAATAGGTTAATACTGTCATCCTGCAATCCAATAACAACTGATTCGTCGCTTGCTGAAGAATCTACACCTTCTTGATTAATTTTTTTAGCAAAATATTTATTTTCGTAATTTTCATACTTGTAGTTTTCAAGTTGTTTTGAAGAAAGTATTGACGGTAGAGGAGCGCTGAATAATGTTTTAGAGTGTTCTAAATAGCAGAATTTACCGGCAAATTGTATTGCTTTAACTAAACGTTTTGCGTTACGACTTTGTGCGCATCGTAAAGCTTCTACTCCTTCTCCAATATTGTAATATGCGCTTCCAGGAGTATTCGGGCTAATTTTTGCAGCATGAGAAGTTCCTAATAATTCTTGAGATTGAAGCGAGTCTCTAACTCTTAAACAAATATTAATAGAAATATTAGCTTTCATATCTGCGCTTACTTGTCCAAGAGGATTTTGAGTTCCGGCAATAATATGCATCCCAAGAGACCTGCCTACCGATGCTATGCGAATAAGTCGTGGCATGTAGTCTGGAAGCTGATCTTTTAATGCGTGAAATTCGTCAATAACAATAAGTAGTGAAGGTTCAGACGGAGTAACTTGCGAAATATTATGGCATCCTTGCATGGACACAAGACGCTCTCGACGGTCTAATTCCAACTCAAGACCTCGTAAAGCTCTTGTTGCGTGGCGCAAATTTAAGTCACCAACATTTCCCATAGAGTGAGGAAGTTTAGAGAGTATGTCGAAAGTTGCTCCTCCTTTGAAATCTAGGAAAACGAAACGTAATTGTTGTGGAGAATATTGAAACGCTAAAGCTAAACACCATGTTGTTAGCAATACGGATTTTCCAGATCCTGTAGTTCCTGCTACTAAAGCATGCGGACCGTTACTTATTAAATCTATGTAGCAGTAGCCGTTGTAGCCAATTCCTAATGGAGCAATAAGCTGGTTTTTTGTTGATTTAGTTTGTGTAAGTTTTCGCACATAAGAGTTTGATTTATAATCAAAATTTAATAAATCAGTATCTGAATGTTTTAACCATTCATGCAAAACAGTTTTCCATGGCAGTTGCGTGCTTGAGCTATCTGATCTCGTCATAAGAAGCGTTTCCAAACTAACTGGAGTAAGCGTATCTGGCAAGTTTTCTACATATTTTTGCCCGTAAATAACATTACTTTCATGAATGTTCGAAAGTTGTGATTCGCTATTAGATTGTTGAGTATTCTGAATTTTCTGCTCGTATTGTTTCTGATTTATGTATTGCAATATTTGCGGAACTAGGCTTGCAATATACATCATGATGCTAGGTATAATCATCGCTAGCATCATCCAATTATTCTGAATCCAAGCCATTATTAGTAATGCAATATGAGCGAATATTGGTACTATGCTTGCTGCCATTTGCACGTATAGCAGAACTTTGCTTGTAGTCATTGTTGTGTTAGTTTCGCTAATCATAAAAGTATGATGTCAGCGTTTAGTAACAACTTTCAAGACTTGTTTAAGATTGTGGTTAAAAGCTTTGTAACTAAATTATGCAAATTTTACTGCTGTAATTCTGCAAGAGGTCCAACAGCTCCAGGTTTATGCGTGCCTTCTGCAAGCTGATTAAATAATTCAAGATTTTTAGCATCATCTAGCAGAACGCAAGATCCGACTCCTGGAACTTGATAATCAGGATTAGTCCAATAAACTGTGCCGGTTATGCCTTTTGCACTTGTGGCTTCCTTAAAAGCTTGAGCCATCTGCCATAGGCTACCAGGGTTTGATTTTTCGTCAAAAAGAACGGATGAAAGGCCAGTTTCGGCAAGCTTTTTTACCTTACCAAAATTAGTGATGGTCTTTTTGTCTAAAGCTTTTTTCATGATAGCGGCAATAACCATGCGCTGTCGGGCGGCGCGACCAAAATCAGACTCAGGGTCAGCGTATCGCATACGCGAAAAAGCAAGAGCTGTTTTTCCATCAGCATGATGACACCCAGCAGTCCAATTTAATCCGCTAAATCTATCGTTTACAGTTCTGTTGTAGCATAAGTCAATGCCGTCAATGGCATCAACAACATTAGTTAAGCCTCCAAAACGTACTTCTGCAACATGGTCAATACGGTGTCCTGTAATCTTTTCAACAATCGAAGTAAGCGCTTTGTTTCCAGCAAACTGTGCAACGCTATTGATCTTAACTTTTTCTCCATTAACAGACACTAATGAATCTCTAGGAATAGAAATTAGTGAGCTGTTTCCATTAGATGGTTTAGTTAATACAAGAATAGTGTCGGTTCTAAAACCGGTTATTTCTTTAGCTTCTTCGCCTTCTCGCTGATCAGAACCAAGTATAAGCCATGAAGTTCCTTGAGTGCTTGGAGTATTGGTAAGCCAAGTAGTGCGATTTATGTGAGAATCAACCCAATTCCATGAGTATGCTCCTAAACCGACGCAAGATATTGCAATAATAGCAATAAGCGCAATAAATGTTTTCAAAAAGAGGTGTGGTTTGTGTTCTCGGTCCTTTATTGCTGCAGAAATATTTTCGTTAACGTTTTGCGCAGACTCAACTTTTGCACGTTGATATAAAGATTGTCTTATTTTCTGCGGGCGAATTTCGTTTTTAGATTGTGCATATGTAGCTGTTCTGTTTGCTTGCCTAGTTGAAGCTTGTGCTATGCGCTTCCTAGAACCTGCCGGAGTAAAAGATGGTGCAAATGATGGAGCAGATTCTGGGGTAAAAGATGGTGCAAAGGATTTTGCAGATGGCTTAGATTTAGATATTGTTGCATCAGGAGATTTTTTTGCTTTTCTTCCTCGTTTTGGTGTAAAACTTGGTGGAATATTCGCATGTGATGAGTCGTTATTGTGCGAAGGGGTGAAGCTAGGCGGATTATCTCCGCTTTCTGAATAATCCCTGTGCAGTTGCGAATCCATGCATCCTCCAAATGCTTTAATCTATTTTATTAAAACCATATTGTGAAGCCAACATGTGCTTTCAGAAATATTTATTTTCTAAAAACTTAACTATTTTCCACGAGGAACAGCACATAAAACGTTATTAACATACTTGTCTGCAATACCAACATACTGTCCAGTTTGAGCATCGTGAATAGTACCATTTTCAGGATTTACTATTCCTCCAGTATTTGGATCTATAAGCTGTCCTTGCTCGTTCTTTACTAATCCAGTTTTTGGATTAATTTTTCCAGCAGGCTTCTTATGTTCAGGAGAGTTATTTAACTTATCGTTTTCGCTTATATCTTCGTTGCTAGTAGAATCCTTTGACGAATTTTTAGTACGCTTTTTATCATTTTTTACGTACTGCTGTTTTAGTGTCAAAGGTTTATTTTCTCGCATCTTTTCCCAAATGTCATCCGCCTCGTCAGACCACACAACTCTATTCGGGTCGTAAGAATCAGGAACAACAGGAATAGTTCGAGCATAAATATGAGAAGTATCTAATTTGCGCATACTTAAAGCAAGACCAACAAGCGTACTTGGATTAGATAATCCTTCGCTAATATTTAATGCACTTAAAGCGGATTTAGCTAGCTGATACAATTCGCCACTTTGAGTTAATAGATTCTTAGATAAAGCTTGATGCATAAGCTGTTTGATTAAATACTGCTGCCTTGTTGTGCGCATAATATCCGAACCGTCGCTTGCAGTATCGTGCCTCATTCGAGCATATTGTGTAGCAAGCCTGCCGTTTAAATGCTGCATACCCTGCTTAAAGTTCACTCCCGTATAAGCGTCACGAGTGTCGCTTGGAATGCACAATGAAACACCGCCAATAGCGTCAATCATATTACTTAATCCGCTAAAGTCAGCAACAATAAAGTGATGAATATTCAAGCCAGTTAAAGAATTTACTGCTTTTAGTGAGCAGGATGCTGCCGAAGCTAAATCTCCTCCCTGCGCGTATCCGATAGCAAAAATGGAGTTGAACATTACGTGCTTGCGTGCAGGAATTTTTCCGTTAGTGGTATCGCAAGCAGGGGCGTTTACCATAGAATCGCGCGGAATAGAAACAATATTCATATAGGATCTATCTGCACTAATCTGAACTACCATTGTTGTGTCAGATTGATGATCGCCTGTTTCTCCATCGTGCGTAAAACTCTGATTATTTCCATCTCGTGAATCTTGACCAAGAACTAGGAATGTTACAGGCTTTCCAGCATTTGCGTCAATAACTTGGTGTGCTTGACTATCTTCGCTAATGATGTTTATAACTCGATTGCTAACAGTTGAAGAAAAATCTAACCAAGTAGCTGCAAGAATAGTTGAGAAGAAAGTAAGTATAAAAACAATAATCATGCACAGTATTGTGCGAGCGTGGTTTACAACTTTGTAGCCAAGACTATGGTGTGGGACTGCGCGATTCCAATCATAGTTGCGCTGGTACCGCATGCCTTCAGGATATCGTGAAGTCACCATGGTACCTTCTTTCACAATAATAAAAGCCTTTTATATTACGTAATTTTTATCTGTGTTCACTCAGAAATAAAGTGGTACATGAAAGAACACATATAGAGGCTAACTATAGTACAAAGTATTGAGATTTAACCTGAATATTGTGTCTATATATTTATGGCGTGTTTTGCTGGATACCTACCCCTTGCGTAAACTGGTAACTATGGATTTACTAACCGCTCATACATGTACATTTGAAGACGAAGTTTTGCGAGTTCTTTCTGCTGCAAAATCATCGCGTCCTACTGATGTAGATTCTTCAATAATGGCGATGATGTGTGTTGAGCGTGACACAAGATTTTATGAAGATACTTTAAAAGCTGTATTAAATCAGTCAGTTCTTCCAGGAACTCTTGTTATTGTTGATTGCGCTAGTAGAGTTAAGCAGGTTATGCAAACAACAATGGAAGTACAAATTGACTCAAACGTGCTTTCAGGAAATGTTCTTCCAACTTCTAATAAATCTAATAGATATTTACTTGATCCTAATAGTAAATTCAAAGCCAATAATAGAGACGCTAAATATAGGGCAAATATTCAACACAATAACGATTTAGAATTAAAAACAGTTCGAGTAGTTATTATTCCTGTTTCCTCTGCCCACTCTTTTGGTGATGCTATTGAGAAATCATTGCGTAAGCTTATGCCATGCAAAGGAATTTCGGCATTGTGGCTTCTTCATGACGATTCTCGCCCGGCTGATTCGCACTGTTTGGAAGCATTAAGAGAAACTTGGAGAAATAATCCTACTGCTTCTGTATTAGGCGCAAAACAGATTGATTGGCAAGGAAATATTCTTCACAATGTTGGAATGTATGCTTGGCATCACAGCGTTCACACTCTTACCGTTGACGGTGAACCGGATCAAGAACAGTATGACGGTCGTGGAGATGTATACGCAGTATCTTTAGCTGGAGCTTTAGTTACATTGACAGCGTGGCAGACTTTGCGTGGCACGCAACCATGGATGACAACTTTTGGTGAATCTAGAGATTTTTGTCGTCGAGTATCTTTATCTGGCGGGAGAGTAGTTGTAGTTCCCTCTGCTCGTATTGCTCACAGACGAGCTCGTTTAGAGGGTTTGCGTACTCGCGGCGGCGAGGCTAGGACGGAAGAAAAATCCGGACTTAGACATGGTGTAGCTCCTTCGCTTATTGCCAATCAGCGTTACAAATACACTGATGTACGTATGATTTTATGGCCATTTATGTGGATTTTTAGTTTACCGGTGGCGTTAGTCGGTGCTTTACGCTCCTTGCTTGCTAAACATCCTTACGCTGCTTGGGTGCGTCTTATTTTGCCATGGCTTGCTCTTATTCAGTTCCCGCGTGCCATGTTTGCTCGTAGGAGAGTAGCCAGAAACACTCGTGTTCCTCTTAAAAAACTTACACAACTAATCGCAGACCGGCGTCAAGTTGCACGATGGAAAGATCGTAGTGCAGCGTTCAAAGCGCAGCAGCATTGTGTGTTATTAAGTCCTTTAGCAAGACGTCATTTGCATGATCGTGTATTAAGACGTTGGAGTGCCGTTATTCTTGCGTCGCTTTTGCTTTTCGCAGTTATATTGCATTTATATGGTTCTCCTTGGCGTGACATTTTAGGTGGAGCATCCTGGTATTCTCAGCAATGGCTTCCTACAGGTGCTGATTTTAATCAATTATGGAATGCTGCAATTGGATCATGGGTTCCTGATGATGGCTTTGGCCCTGCTATTCCTCCTTCTCCGTGGCTTAGTATTTGGCTATTCTCTTCAGTATTAGTTGGTGCAAACCCGCTACTTGCTATTACACTAATGTTCTTCTTAGCCGCTCCAGCGATGTGTTTGAGCTTCTGGGCATTGGCAGGCGTGTTTACACGTTCCGACACTGTGCGTGTTTGTGCTGGAATTTGCTGGACTATGATTGCAATGGCCTTTGGTTTATTTGCTCGCGGCGATTTGCCAATGCTAATGACGATGGTATTTTTGCCTGCAGCATTTGCGTTTGCTTTCCATGCTGTTGGAATGTACGTAACAGAAGATCCTGTTCGTCCTGTGCCTTCTGTTCAATGCGCTGCATTTGCTGCACTAAGCTTTATGATTCCTGTTGCTGCAGAACCTCAACTTGTTTTGCCTCTTGTTGTTATTTTCATTGCGTCATTTGTTATGGTGCGTTCGCATAGGATTATGTTTTTACTTATGCCAATTCCGTCGATTATGATACTGCTTCCAACAATAGGCAGTGCTATTCGATACGGAGAATCGGGCATGTGGCGTCAATTGTTCTCCAGCATGTCTGTTCCGTTAAGGAGCATACAGGGTGCTCCTCGTGCTCAAGGTTATATTGATGTTCTTCTTCAAGCTTTCAATATGACTTCTGCGCATTTTGCTATTAGCACTCCATTGCTTAGCTTGCGAACAATAATTATGCTGATTTTTGCTGTTCTCGCAGTATTTATGGCTGTGGCATCTTTAGTTCTTCCGTTTGCTATGCGTGTTTCTAGAATGATGTGGGTTGTGATTATTAGCGGAATGACGTTGGCTCTAGTTGCTGAGCGTATTGCTGTTGCGTCTGATATTAATGGCCCTGTTGCTGCAAGTGTTTTGCCAGGCGTCGCATTATCTACTGTTGGTGTTTTGGCATGCATGTGCATGGTTGCTGGCCAAGCTGTTAGACGTTTTGAGCCTTTGCGTGCTTCTAAGAATAAAGATTATAAATCTACTGAAAAATATAAGACTCGTACAGATAGGCGCGCCGCAATGCGCAGATCTGCACAGCGTTTTATACGTCACGTAATTCGTATTGCTCGTGCTGCTTTGGCAAGTGGAATGTTAGCTATGGCTGTTCTTTTGGGTCTTTTTACGGTATTAAACGGTCCGGCAACATCAATCTCTGCAAGTAGTAATGGCCTACCTATGGTTGTAACTGATTACTTGCGTAAGGATGATACTCATCGCATACTTGCTTTGCGTGCACAAGATAATCATGAGCTATCTATTGCTGTTATGCGCACTTCTAAAGGAGATTCTATTGATCAATCTCCAGCTCTTCGTGTACGACAAGTAATATTTGGAAATTCTCAAAGCAACAAAGCAATATCTCGTGCTGCAGCTCAACTATTATCTCATGCAGATAATAGTGCAATTGAAACGCTAAAGCAGTTAGGTATTGGCGGTATTTATATTGTTGGAGATTCTGTTAATCATAAAATAATTTCAGAATCAAAAATGTCAATACAGCAGTTGCTTCAGCCTTCTTCCAAGCCTCAGCCAAGCAAGGTAAATAAAGAAGCTACGGATAGTCTTATTGCGCATGTAAACGCATCTGAAAGCACACAATTAGTAGTATCTATGCCTCAAGGAACTTATTGCAGGTTTGATGGCATGCCAGATTCTAAGTCGCTTTCAGAAACATCCCCATATTATCGTTCTAGGCCATTAACTTGGAGAATACCTTGGGTAGTGTCCACTGCAATCGTATTGCTAGTATATTGCTTGGTAGCTGTTCCTCGTTTTGGGCGACATAATATGATTGAGCGCTCTGACGATTTGCATGAGGAGGAATTAGATGAGTTGGCGTAAAAATCCTCATGATAGTTCAAAGCATGGTGAAGTGCCTGCGCAATCAGAAATTAAGCAACATAATAAAATGATTGGCGTTGCTGCTCTTGCAACATTTAGCGCAATATTCCTTTTAGTAGTTGCTTGTGTTGTTGCATTGTGTTGCACTATGCCTAATTTTGTAGATAATGCTAATGCTCCAACTAGTAGTGTTTCTCACAGTGTTGGTGTTAGCCGCTTGCAATCTGTATGTCCTATTAGATTATCGCTACCTGATTTGGCGCAATACGGAGATAGCCAATACAACGAATCAGAAGGAGACTTGCAATCTTCTGCTAGATACTCGACTTTTGGTGACGTGTATCGTGCTAGTGTGCACAATATTCGTGATACTAATGACGAATCGACTTTGTTAAGTAAAAAATTAAATAATGACGGAACTTCATCTCTTACTTATGATGGAGATGTAAATCACGATGCGCAAGTTTTAGAAGGGCGTTTATCTAACATTGCTTCTGGCACAGGAATAGCGGCATCAATGGCATCTTGGGCAACTAAAGGTGATGTTCGCGGATTGTCCGCAACAACTTGCTCTATTCCTACCATGAAACAGACTTTCTTGGTTCCAGAGTCAGGTGAAGGTGTTTCTATTCGTTTAGAGGCTTTTAATCCTGCTTCAAAACCAACAGTAGTGCGTGTGCGAGCTTGGTCTGCTAAGCGTGGAAGTAATCCTATTAATCTATCTACTGGAAGTGCTTTTACTGTTCCAGCTCACTCTCACGCGTATTTTGATCTTTCTGCTGCAGCGCCTAAATCTTCTGGATTGTACGTTCAAGTAGAAAGTGAGCAAACACCTATTGCTGCTTTTGTAAAAGTGGTTCATATGAGCGGACTTACAGTGAAAGGTGTTGATATTATTCGAGCTTTAAGCGCTATGTCTTACGAAACTGTTTTGTCTGGAATTAATGAGTCAGAACAAGCAAAAGCATATGTGTGGCCAGATAAAGACGGTAAAGTGACTATTTCTTGGATGAATGATTCTGGAGCTCAAACAGTAAAAGATTTATCTGTAAAATCTCATAATTTGCAAGTTATTGATCTTGGAAAAGTTCCAGAAAAAGTTCATGCTTTAAGTATTACCGGCTCTGTTAAAACGTCTGCAATGATGTCTGTTTCTCGAGATGGTAAAGATGTCCAATCAGATATTGCTTTTATTAGCGCATCTCGTTCTCAAGGAATTAGCGCAATTGTTTCTCCTGTAAGCGCTGAAGAAACGACTTTATATATTGCTTCAACAAGTGATTCTGATTCTTCAGTATTCTTACAAGCAGTTGGCGCATCTGGAATGAAACGTGTTAGCGTTCCTGCACATTCTGTAGTTACCGTTCCAGCATCAGACATATCTCATAATGCCGTAATGTTTACTGTTAAATCAAGCAAAAATATTTCTCTGTCTGCAAGAATTCGTAAAGATGATTTAGACAAAGCTGATGTTGCTGGTATTGCTTGGCTTGCTTCTCAATCATTGGAGCCGCAACAAGCTCAGGTGCATGTTAATAGCGACAATCACATTGTGCAATAAGCTATAATTATATTCCCCAATCAGGGTCAATTTCTTCTGGCCTGCGCCCATATAATTCAGCTAAACGTTGCACAAGCTCATCTCTAATAGCGTATTGAAGCTCTAGTCTGCTTGTTACATGAGTGCATAGGGGAAGACGATACAATACAATTCTAGCTTGCATTCCTCTACTTGCAGGGAATGCTTGAGACATAATGCGCCTATTATGTTCCCACAGTATTGGTTGAGATGGTGGAACATCTTCTACAGCAAATTGAACATCTTTTGTAAGAGCCTTCCAAGCTCCATTAAGGCGTCGAATTTGTGCAGCTACCATGGAATCAAACATTGCGCTAGCAGTACGGTATTGTGGAAGCCTAGTGCCAAATATTGGTGCGCGTAAGCCTCGCCCGTGGCGGTTTCTATAGCGACGTTCCTCCCAAATTACACCTGTCATACTTACACTGTAGGTGAAGGCTAGGGCAATCTTAATTATTAATTTTATTTTTACGGTGTGTGCAATATAAGCACAATATAGGATACTGTTATATAGTATTAAAAGTTAGGAGTAATCTGAATGCTTAAGCCAATAGTGCATGATTGCAATGAGTTAAATCTTGGCTTAAGTATTGCCCAATCTTCTCTTATTGGTTTTGATTTAGATAACACATTGGCTTGTTCCAAGAAACCTATGCTCGTTTCAATGGCAGAGACTTTTAGTAAAATTGTTGATTTAATTCCTGTTGCTATTATTACAGGCGGAAGATTATCTTTAGTTAAAAGTCAAATACTAGACATGCTTACTGAAGGAACTAATCTCGAAAATCTTCATATTATGCCTACTAATGGCACTAGCTATTACAGAATCGACAATAAACAGTCTTTGAAATGTGTTTATGAGCATAAAATTGATCCAAATCAAGCGGAACATGTTATTTCCGTAATACGGGAGTGTGCTGAAAGCATGGGGTTGTGGAAGGCTTCTGGAGATTCAATGCTTTGGGGAGAGCAAATTGAAAATCGTGGTAGTCAAATAACTTTTTCTGCATTGGGTCAGCTTGCTCCAGTTGAATATAAGAAAGCGTGGGATCCAGAAGGAAAACTAAAATCTCAGCTTGCTAAAAGAATTTCTCAATCGCTTCCGAATTTTGCGGTTCGTCAAGGAGGAGATACGAGCGTAGACGTGTATAGGCGAGGCGATGATAAAGCTCAAGCATTACTCACATTAGCTAAATATTGTGATTTTTCTATTAAAAAAATTACTTTTATTGGAGATCATATGGAACCAGGCGGTAACGATTATCCAACCGCTTTTACCGGAGCTTTAGCCGTGCGCGTTAAAAATCCTGAAAATACTTTAACTCTTTGCACTAAAGTTCTTAATTATTTAAGTGCTTAGGTTTAAATATTTAATAAATAGCTTTTAACCACAATGGCATTTTTTATTTTTATAGTTAAATAATTCTATTTTATGCTTACATTATGGCTGGGAGACGCAATGAAATAAGCCACAATAAGATGCAGGCTAAAAGCGTGGCATGCAATAGGGGAGTTGCATGTCACGCATCTGCATCTTTGTGCAAATATTGCAATAGCGCATCTTGCAATAATAATGCTGGCGAAAAGGTATATTCTTCAATCGGCTGGCTAAATTTAATAATTATTTTGTATAATATGATACTTCCAAGAGGCTGTGCCGGTTGCGATACTCCTGATTTAGTATTGTGCGAAAATTGCGTTGACGCTTTTCAACATAACAAGCGTGCTCAATTTAATTCCATGACTTTTGGTTATCGTTATTCTTGCGGAGATTATTCGGGTGTTGTTAGACGCGCAATATTGCAGTGGAAAGATCATGCAGATACAGCATGTGACAAAATATTTGGCTTACTTATTGCAAATCTTGTATTAAAAGTTTTTAGAAATAATATTAAAGACAACTCTTCAAAGAATAGTTTTAATAGTAATGGGCCAATATTGGTAGTTCCTATGCCGTCTTCATCTTCGTCTACAAGGCGTCGCGGACGTCGTCACATTATTCCAATTGCTAATATTGTTGCTGAAAAATTGTGTAACGAAGGTATTGAAGCTAAGGTTGCGAATATTGTTCGCATGGATTCAAGTATTAGTTCAAAATCAGTTCAAACTAGTGGATCTAGAGGTAGGTCTAAAAGAGCTTCGCATGCCTTTTGTGTTAATTATCGCAAGCTAAAAAAACAATCAAATAATCGCAATTTAAAGCATGAGGCAATTATTATAGACGATATTGTTACAACGGGTTCCACAATGAGCAGCTGCGTTTATGCATTGCAGAAAGCTAAAGTAAGCGTTATATCTGG
>NZ_ADES01000011.1 GCF_000263595.1 Gardnerella vaginalis 1500E | reverse complement strand
GCGCTATCTTTTGCGCCAGTAATACGATAGACGTCAAAAACGCCTTCAATCTTACGAATAGCAGCCAAAAGCGTGTTCAGATGCTGAGGGTCTGCCATTTCAAACGTAAACTGGCTTGTTGCAACACGATCATCTCCAGTGGCAATAGTTCCGGAAAGAATATTTACGCCATGATCCGAAAGTACGCGAGTAACATCAGATAGCAAGTGTTGCCTATCCAAAGCTTCAACCTGAACCTTTACTAAGAACAAACCTTTATCGCTGGTCCATTGAACAGGAATAACTCGTTCAGGCTGAGTTTTTTGTAAATCAAGCATATTCTGGCAGTCAGTTCGATGCACAGACACGCCTTGATTTCTAGTAATAAAACCAATGATGTTATCTCCTGGAACAGGCATACAACATCTTGCAAGCTTTACCCAAACGTCTCCAACACCCTTAACGGAAACACCTAAAGCACCATTAGATTTTCTATTGCGCTCTACATTCTTAAGAGGTAATGCTTCCTGCTCTACTTCTTCTGCAACCTCATCGGCACCTGCATCTTTAACAAGTCTAGAAATAACATTTTGAGTAGAAACTTGTCCTTCGCCAATAGCTGCGTACAATGATTCAACATTAGCTGGCAAATTAAGTTCATCCGCAACGCCAATTAAAGCCTGCTGTGTCATCAAAGTAGTTAAAGGCAAGTTACGTTTACGCATGGCACGAGTTAGCTCGTCCTTGCCCTCTTCAATGGCTTCAGAGCGACGTTCCTTGCTAAACCACTGACGAATCTTGTTTCGAGCACGTGGGCTTTTGACAAAACTCAGCCAATCACGAGATGGGCCGGCGGTATCTGACTTTGAAGTAAGAACTTCAACCGTGTCACCATTTGTAAGCTTAGTGTCCAAAGGAACTAATCTTCCGTTCACTCTTGCGCCCATCATTCGGTGACCGACTTCAGTGTGAACCGAATAAGCGAAATCAACAGGCGTTGCATCCTGAGGAAGAGCAACAATGCTTCCCTTTGGAGTAAACACGTAAACTTCAGAAGCTCCAAGATCTTGCTTTAATGAACCTAAGAACTCATCAGAATCAGGCGTTTCACTAGTCCAATCAGCAAGCTGCTGAATCCACTTAAGATTATCTGCTTCACTAAGCTCTTTACGTTCTTCAAGCTCACCTTCACGCTTACGGTCATCTCTGTCTGGCTTACTTAAAGCTCTACCAGCCTGGCCATTTGCCTTGTACTTCCAGTGTGCAGCAATACCAAATTCAGCACGCCTATGCATATCCCAAGTACGAATCTGAATTTCTACAGGCTTTCCACCAGGGCCAACAACAGTAGTATGCAAGCTCTGATACATATTTAGTTTAGGAGTTGCAATATAGTCCTTAAAACGTCCTGGAACAGGGCTCCAACGCGCATGAACCGCTCCTAATGCGGCATAGCAGTCTCGAATGGAGTCAACAATAATTCGAACGCCAACAAGATCGTAAATATTCTCAAAATCATGACCGCGAACTATCATTTTTTGATAAATCGAGAAATAATCTTTTGGACGACCCTTTACGGATGCTTCTATGTGTTGAACTGCTAAATCTTCGTTGATTTCTTCAAGAATTTGACGCAAATAAACTTCGCGCTGACCAGCTCTACGAGCAACAAGTACAACAATTTCGTTATAAATTTTTGCATAAAGTACTTTGAAGCTAAGTTCTTCAAGTTCAGTTTTAATAGCATTCATACCAAGACGGTTTGCAAGAGGAGCATACACGTCAAGAGTTTCTCGAGCTTTTTTGTGAGAACTTGATGGCTTAACATATCTCCAGGTTCTTGCATTATGAAGACGATCTGCAAGTTTTACAACAAGCACTCGTACATCTCGGCTCATAGCAACAACCATTTTTCGAATTGTTTCAGCTTGTGCGCTTTCGCCATACTCCATCTTGGAGATTTTTGTAACACCATCAACTAATCCAGCTACAGTGTCACCAAATTCTGCACGACATTCTTCTAACGTGTAATCAGTATCTTCAACAGTGTCGTGCAATAATCCTGCTGCAACAACAATCGGCCCCATACCAAGATCTGCAAGAATCTGCGCAACTGCAAGAGGGTGAATAATATAAGGCTCGCCTGATTTACGACGCTGACCTGTATGCTGTTTTACCGCACGGGAGTAGGCACGATGAAGAATAGTCATGTCTTCATCGGGATGATGCCACTTGCACATGTTTAATATTGGCAGCAATGGGTTACGAGAATCCTCACTGATTTCGCATCCAAGCCTATGAGCGCCTTTTACATCATCTTGAAGTTCACCCATCGCAGCACACCTCCTGTATTGTCTACTATCCTACCCGCAAAAATGCGTTATGCTCTACAAAATTGCCAAATAATACAATAAATCCGACTCAGCGCTAAAACTGGTCGGATTTACTAAAAAATTATTGTACTCCGGTTGAGCCAAAGCCTTTATTTGAACGATCAGAACCAGGCAATTGTGTTGCTGGAATAAATTGTGCTTCTACATAACGCTGTATAACCAATTGAGCAATACGATCGCCGCGATTAAACTTCACGGTATTTTCTGGATCTAAATTAATAAGCGGCACTTTAATTTCGCCACGATACCCAGCATCAACCGTTCCAGGAGCATTCAACACAGTTACGCCCTGTTTTGCGGCAAGACCAGAACGAGGATGAACCAAAGCAACGTATCCAGCTGGCAAAGCAATAGCAACCCCAGTTGGAACTAAAGCACGTTCAAATGGACGCAAAGTAATATCCTCAGTAGTACGCAAGTCTGCACCAGCATCGCCAGCATGCGCATAGCAAAGCGGCTGCATAGTGGAGGATTCGCCATCGAGATACTGAATTAGTACCTCAACCTGCTCGGGGCCAGTGTAGGTCTCGTCGTATGCCATTTAAGCTGCGCACTCCTTGCAAACAGGCTGTCCGTCAGCCGTAGTTTCTGCTAATTGACTACGATGTTTTACAAGGAAACATTCAGAACAAATAAATTCATCACCTTGCATAGGAATAACAGTTACAGACGCATCTTCATTGCTTAAATCAGCACCTGGTAACTCGTAGTCTTCAGCAATAGCATTCTCATCATCGTCAATGTCGCTGCTGGAATTTTGAGAGCTTTTGCTCAAAGCTTCCAACGACTCTTCGTCCTCATCTTTACTACGAGGAGAATCATAATCCTGTGCCATTATGGTCCTTTCGTTTTAAGCTACCTACGCGCATAGCATACATTAATGCCACCCCGCATATAATACACACATTTTATCTTATATAGAATGGTAAAGAATGCAGTGTATGGACTAAAGTATATACATAGTATTGTTAAAAGCGAAGAAAGTGGTGCACAATGCTTGAAAATCCGCCAAAAGAGGCGAGTTTTGACCATGTTGATGCAGACGGCAATTTGATTTTTATTTTTGGAAACACGCCGTTAAGCATTAAAGTGGACGACACGCTGGAACACGCTATCGCTGAATCACAAAAGATTACTAAAAAGCATAGCGATAATAATTCGGCAGATAATAACGTATCTGCAGCATCGTCGAACGCTACCCTGCCTATTTCGCAGATTCAGGCTTTAATTCGCGCTGGAGTTGATCCAAGCCACGTTGCTAAACGCTATAACGTAAGCGAAGCCCAAGTAAGGCGATTTTCTGCTGGAGTAGAAACAGAAAAACAGTACGCTATTGAGCAATTCCTGCTTGTTCCTGCACCAAAACAAAGCAATATGCGCACACTTGCAGATTTAATAGAGCGAACTCTTGCCAAAGCCCATATTGGTATGGAAACAGTTCAATGGCGCGCAACACGCCGAGGCTTAGAGCCGTGGCTTATTAGCGCTACTTTCAAAACTGCAACACGAACTATTAAAGCTGAGTGGACATGGAATATGCATGACAACTCAGTAACATGCGCTAATCCATCTTCTCGTTTACTTCTTGGCGAAGATGCAAATGGTAATGATGCCGCTAAGCAAGCGCAATACGGCGGAATGTATCGTGACACCGTAAGCATAAACTTCCCATTTTCAACAGAAGAGTTGCCGGGAAATTCAATTCGTTCAGCAAGAATTGAACGCGCTGTATCACAATGGGAGCTTCGAAATAGTGATAAGCTTTCTGAAATTGATTCGAACAGTTCGGATATTTCTGATAGTTCTAATTCTAATCAAGAGAATAAGCGCGCAAAAACTAGGCAAATCGCAGATTCTTCAAATGAATTGGACGAAAACGCGCTATCAAATAGCAGCAGAGCTCAGCAACCTTCGCTTATACAGTCAGATTATGACGAAAATCAAGATGCATCATCTAGTATTCTTTCTTACGACTCGAGTGAAGCACAAAAATCTTTGGCAGACAAAGTAAAGCAAACCGAAAAAGCCGAGAAAGCAAAAAGAGTTGAAGTATCTGAAAACGCAGGAAAAATAAATTCTGATGCTGCAAAATCTTTGAATACCACTTCTGCAAATCATGAAGCTGAGTTTGACACTAATCAAGAGTCTGATTCTGCTAAGAAAAACTCTTTAAATCATGAAGATCACAATAACAATAAGAGACGAAGTGGAAGAGCTGCAGTTCCAAGCTGGGATGAGATTTTATTCGGTGAAGGCTGATTCTTTTGATTTTAGAGCGAATTTTTTACTACGCAATTTACGCTAAAAAATTCACACTAAATCAATAAGACATGGAATATCCACTTCCATGTGAGTCATTGACCCGTGAACACTTGGTAAGCTCATAGCTTTTTCTGTTTGAGTTCTAGAATCGACAATAGTGAAAGCGTTACGAGCCTGAACTAAAACGTCGCCAAGAACAGATTCTGCGCGCGGGTCAACCTTGCCAAAAACACCATCTAAAATAGCTTGCTTTTTGCTGCGAATAAGCGCATTTTCACCAATAATTTTGCGCCATCTTTCAATAATATCTTCAGGATCAGTGTTTTTATTTGCATAAAGCATAACAGAGCGAGGTTCTCCACCTACCAGTTCAACTCCGCGCATTAACTCTTCGCTTTTAGCAATATCAATACGAGAGTTAGAATCAGATTGAATCATACCGTGGTCGGCAGTAATAACAATCAAAGTACCTTTAGCACAATTTCGTTGCAACAAGCGCAACTGCGAATCAACTTGCTCAAAAGCAGCAACCCACTGTTCGGAATCCCATCCATAATTATGACCAACCTTATCCGTGTCTCTTAAATACAAATAAGTTAATCCTGGAGTTTTAGTAGTATCAGCAGCTTTCATAATTCTAGCTCTAGGAGTTCCAGCAGTAATATAAGTAGCTCCGCGAAAAGCAGCTTGAGTAAGTGGAGAATTTTCAAACTTAGGCAAGCTAATACTATCTGCACGAAAACCTTTAGAAACTAAGCTTTCAAATACTGTTTGCTGCTGCTGCAATTCAAGAGGATTTGGAGCATCTTTAAATTGAATAAGTTGAGCAATCTTACCAGTTTGAGCATTTTTTTGAGTATAGCCAGTCATACAAGTAAGACCTGGGCATGTGCCTGTACCAAACGTTGCCATTGCAGCAACAGTTGTGCTTGGGATACAAGATTTAATAGGACGCTGATTTTTAGGCTCATTTAAAAGAGAACGCAAATATGGCGCATGACCTTGACGCATTAGAATATTCCAGTATCCCAATCCATCAACTAAAACAACAATTGCAGATTTTACTTTAGGAAAACCAAGACTTTCACGCAAAAAAGCTGGATTTTCATGCACTTTAGTACTTACAGGAGCGCCAATTGCATCGCTTAAAGCTGGTAAAACTGATGAAAGATGGAAAGCTCCGCCACTTTGCTCATAGCAAGAATCATGCGAATAATCTTGCAAACTTGAGCTGGAAAAATCTCCATAAGTAATATTGCCTACAAACTGCAACAATTCTTTTTTAGATGGCACATCAACACTCATATACACTATTGAACCACTTATATAGAACCACAAGCTACTACTGATAGCCACTACTAAGAGCTAATACTGAGAGATCAAAATCATTCTAGCAAAATAAAAAATACTAAATTAGTAACAAATCTTCAGCAAATAAACCTACTTTTATTAACAATATTAAGAAAATACTTACAGTTTGTGCATAGAAATTGGTAACATTGAGAGCCGTAATGTCATTCAAGGAGTTCTAAATATGCCTTCACGCCGTCACTCAACACAACAAGCTTTCGACCCAAGAAAAGTCAAAGAGCATATTGTTGAAACACCATTGAATGAAGAAATGAGCAAATCATTCCTTGAATACGCTTATTCTGTTATTTACGCGCGTGCTCTTCCAGATGCAAGAGACGGCATGAAACCTGTTCAGCGACGCATCATTTACCAAATGGGCAACATGAACTTAAGCCCCGATCACGCTTATATGAAGTCTGCTCGCGTTGTTGGTGAAGTAATGGGTAAGCTGCATCCTCACGGCGATTCTGCTATTTATGAGGCAATGGTTCGATTAGCACAGCCATTTTCACTACGTTTACCTCTTGTTGACGGACACGGTAACTTTGGTTCTCTTGACGACGGTCCTGCAGCATCCCGCTACACGGAAGCACGTTTAGCTCCAGCAGCTCTTGGAATGAACGCAGATATTAACGAAGATACTGTTGATTTTGCACCAAATTACGACAACAAACTAAAAGAGCCTACTGTACTTCCATCAGCTATTCCAAATCTTTTAGTAAACGGAGCTTCCGGCATTGCTGTTGGTATGGCAACGAACATGGCAACGCATAATTTAGGCGAAGTAGTTTCTGCAGCAAAATACGTTATGAAACATCCTGAAGCCACATTAGACGATCTTATGAAACTCGTTCCAGGACCAGACTGGCCAGGCGGAGGAATTATTATTGGCAGAAGCGGTATTCGCGAAGCTTACGAAACTGGACGAGGAGCGTTTACAACGCGTTCCACAACACATATTGAAAATATTACCGCCCGAAAAAAAGCTATTATTGTTACCGAGCTTCCGTTTATGGTTGGTCCTGAACGTGTTCTTGAGCGCATTTCTCAAGGCGTAAAAGCTCGTAAACTCGACGGCATTTCTGGTGCTATTGATTTAACAGACCGACACAACGGCACTCGCCTTGTTATTGAAATAAAAACAGGCTTTGATCCTAACGCAGTTCTTGCACAACTTTTTAAGCACACTCCTCTGCAAGAAAGCTTCACTATTAACAATGTTGCATTAGTTGATGGAAGACCACACACAATGGGATTGCGTGAGCTTTTGGACGTGTGGATTGCGCATCGCAGAACCGTTGTTAGAAGACGCAGTGAGTTTAGACGCACGAAAGCACAAGAGCGCCTACACTTAGTTGACGGCCTGCTACTTGCCCTACTTGATATTGACGAGGTTATTCAGGTTATTCGCTCTTCTGAAGATGCAGATAGCGCAAAAACCAAGTTAATCAAAGTTTTTGATCTTGACGAAATTCAAGCACAATACATTCTTGATTTGCGCCTTCGCAGACTTACAAAAATGAGCCGAATTGAGCTTGAAGCAGAACGCGACGATTTACTTAAAAAAATTGACGAACTCAATCAAATCTTAAGCTCTGACGCAAAACTTGACCGAGTAGTAATAGCAGATATGGATTCTGCGGTTAAACAGTGGGATACTCCACGAAGAACAATTCTTCTAGACGAAAACGAAGACGGCAGTTTTGTTCCTGTTGAAACAAGCATTAGCAAAGATAGCGAAGACGTTGCAATTAAGGCAGTACAGTCCGCTAATAAACTTACTTCAACTCAAGCAGACTTGGCTGCTGCAGCTAGTGCTGCACGTAAATCTGGAGAGAATGATGCGGCTTACGCAGCTTTGCAATTAAGCGACGAACCTTGTGCGGTTGCGTTAAGTGCTTCCGGTTTCATTGCACGAACCGACGTAGAAACATTCGAACGCTGGAAGTCGCACAGCGAAAACGTTTTTAACACTCCTTGCTCAACAATGTTTAAAACAACAACTCGAGCAAGCTACGCTCTTATTACTTCCGCTGGACGCCTAGTATTAGCGCATGTTGCTGATTTGCCGCAGCTAAACTACGAAGAAGGAAAAACTTCTGAATTAACCAAAGGCGTAAAAGCACAAGAATTATTAACATCAACGCAAAGCACAGATCCCGTAAGAGGAGAACGTGTAGTTACAGCAATAGTATTAGAAAATTCCGAATCTCCTACCCCGCTTGCGATTGGAACTAAAAACGGCGTAGTTAAGCGCTGGAATTGCGAAGCTCCAACAACCATGGACTCGTGGAGCATAATTGATTTGAAAGATGACGATGCTGTTATTGCCGCAGCCCCAGCTAAAGACAATGACAGACTTGTGTTTATTAGCACAGATTCGTCACTTCTTACCTTCGACGCAAAACAGGTTCGTCCACAAGGGCGTACAGCAGGAGGAATGGCTGGAATTCGCCTAGCTGAAGGTGCAAAAGTTGCAAGCTTTGCAGTAGTGCCAGAGCAAGATATTGAATGGCATTATGAAGAAGGCGAAAATGGACTATTCTGCGCAACTGGAACAGTAGTATTCACAGTTGCTGGCGACAGCGATGCTCTTCCTGGAACAGAAAACGGTGCTGCAAAACTTACACCTTTCGACATGTACCCAACAAAGGGTCGCGGAACTGGCGGCGTGCGCTCGCAACGATTCCTTAAGGGGCAGAATACTCTTATTCATGCATACGTTGGATATTATCCACTGCATGCAGTAACAGATAGAGGAAGCCGCGTGGAGCTACCTAAGCCAGACATGCGAAGAGACGCCTCGGGAACCGAGCTTGTTTCCCCAATTGCGCACATTGGGTAGTAAATATCAAATAAATATTTAATACAGCATTTATTTATCAAAAGCATTTGTGTATTAATAACGTAGTAGAATTGACACTGTTGCTTACGGAAATAATCTGTATAAAAGCCACGAAATATCTTAGATATGGGTTTAAAAAATAAGTTATAAAAGCTATAAGTCGTATTGTCGGTTACATAGATTAGTACAGAGAAAAGGAACGATTATGGCATTTTGTACTAACTGCGGTGCCAGTGTTGACGCAGACGATAAGTTTTGCGACCAGTGCGGCGAATCTATTGAGCAAGTTACGCAAGTTAATCAAATTCCGCGAACTGAACAATTTGCACAAACTAATCAACCATACGAACAAGCCGCAATCACACAAAAACCTAATAATAAACATTCAAAGCTGATTGTTGCAATCATCTCATTAATTGTCATACTAGCTGCTGCTATTTTCGGCATCACATATTACTTTGTGAATCAAAACAAAACGGTTACAATTCCAGTAATCAAAGTTGCGAATGCTCAAGAAGCTGTTAAGAAACTTCAAAGCCAAGGCTTAAAAGTGCGCGTTACTCAAGAATTTGGGCGCGCAAAGCGAGGATCTTTCTTAAAGTTAAAGGGCGCCAAGCCAGGAGAAGCTGTAAAAGCATCTAGAATAGTTACAGTCGTTGAATCTTTAGGCCCTGGCATGCCAAAAAATGTTATTGGCAAAACATTGAAGGAAATAACTAAAGAAGTAAAAGAAATGGGAATCAAAGTGCAGGTTCATAAAGTTGTTGCAACTTCAAAGCCTGGCACTGTTGTAGCAACTTACCCAACTCCTGGACATGCTTTTGTTCCTGCTTACGATGGCGATAATATGCACATCGCTATTGCTACACCTATTGATAGTAAATACTATGGAAAAGTTGTGCCTGCAGACATATTAGGAAAGGATAAGAATACTGCAAAGAAGATGCTTGAAAAAGCTGGCATAACTAACTACAAATTAGAACCAAGATTCTCTTCGAAAGATTTCGTTGGTAAGATTACAGGCTCCTACCCTGATTTAGGCGACTTATATGCCATGAACACTGGCGACATTACAGTGTATTACGGTGTTGATGCAAGTGAAACAAAAGAAGTGCTAACTAAAAAAGAGCATTTGGACGGAATGGAAAATGCTGATGTTCGCATAACAAAAGGCCTTTCTCCAATTGCAGGAGTTTGGTGCAAGAAAGGCGGCGATTGCCTGTACTTCAATGAAGCACCATCGTTTAATCAAGGTGAATCCACAGTTGTGTTGGGAACTCGTATTGGCGATTTAATGCATGATGGAACGTCACCTATGCTTATGTCCGATGAAAATTATCTTAGTATGAATAACTACTCGCAAGATATATCAGCACCTATTCTGTACGATAAAAAATCACCTACGTATGACATGATGAAAAATCATTTGCTTTCTGGCGATACTGGTGCAGTAGAATTCTACAAAGGGTTAGATTTGCCATCTTGCGGAAACAATATCTTTTCCCCATCGCCAGGTGTAAGAGTTTGTGAGCATGGTAAAGATATAACCGCAGAAAACAGTCCTGAAAAATTTGATGAACAAGGAATGTATACTGGTTCTTCCAAAGATGCTAATACAGGATTAACTTACAAAATGCATGATTTCTTTGTGCTAGTTCCTGTAAATACAAAATTTGATGAACTTGAAAAGAGCGGATACTTTAAGGGCAAAGGCAAAAATAAGCCTGATTTTAGTCGACCGTTCATTATGCGAAGGGATCCAAAGCTGTACGATAAAACGCAAGTAGCTATTCCTGATGGACTTACTGGGGACGACTATCCGACGAGCCCGTTTGTGCCGACGAAAAAGAACAAGCCACTTCCTTTCGCGCCAGCTCCGGATGACAGCAACGTTTACTACAAGCTTGAAGATCCTATTAACTGGTCGCTGCTTGATATTATTAAAACGTTTAATTAGCGTTTTTGCTAAATTGCAAAACTTAACTAATTTACTCGTTACGCCTACGTTTTATTAACGTGAGACCTGCAAAAAGCGAGGCAATTGCGGAAGCAAGAACTGGGGTCGTGGTTGAACCAGTTTTAGGAAGATGCTTAACAACGCGCTCGGCTTGTTGTTGTTCCGGCTGTTCCGGTTGTTCAGGTTGCGAAGGAGCCGGAGCAGACTCAGGTTCTGGTTCTGCTTCTGGTTCAAGCTCAGGAGGCGTAGGAGGCGTTGGCTTCTTAGTAACAGTTACTGTTGCAGACGCTGTTGCAGTAGCACCGCCATTGTCCGTTACGCTAAACGTAATAACATAAGAACCAACTTTACTATTATTAAAACCTCCATTATTTGTAATCTGAACCTTATTTTTTAAGTCTCCATCTTCTTTATCGGTTGCAGATACGATAAGTGACCTTAGATCAAGAGGGTCTCCCTCAGTAATGGTTTTATCCTGCACAATAAGAGTTGGCACTGCATTAAGCACAGCTGGAGTAGGAGTATAAATAGCATAAACTGTTATGTCACCTGTTACGGTTGTACTAGCACTAAATTCCTTGGTTTTATCTTCACCTGTTTTATCCGTACTCCAACCTCTAAATGTATAACCATACTTAGAAGGATTAGCCGGCATAGACTGATTGGCAACACTATTCTCACTTATACTCTTACCTTCCTTAACTTGCACAGAAGCATAACTAGAATTATTGCCATCTACAAAGGTAACAGTGTAAATCTTAGCCTTAGGAAGAATGTTGTAGGTAAAGTGCGAAATACCAATTATCCTAAACTGTCCATTAATCGTATCGTAGAACATGCACTGGCCGTCAAGCGTTCCAGTTTTTACTGCTATATACTTGCCATCAGCGTTTTTCTTAAAGTATGAAGATTGAGCAATAAGTGTAGGAGTTCCATTCTCAGCAAAACCCTCAATAACACTGATTGCATGGCCAGAGCTTTCTTGCGTAATTGTAATAGGGCGCTTGTATTCCTCTCCTACTTCAATAGTGAAAGTTCCTGGATTCTGGTTATCGAATACAGAATCGCTCTTATCAGGATCGTAGGACGGATGCAATTTATACTGTCCTAAATTACCTTTTACGACAATTTCAGAAATTTTATTACCCTGAAATGCCTTTTCTCCAACTCCCGAAAGATAATACGGGTCAGCATCTGTATCGTGCTCTTTGCCTTTGCCATCAAGCACGCCTTCAAACACCACTTTTTCAATTTCATTCGCAACAAAGGCTGCGCTATGTATTGAAATTACACTTTTCGGAATAGTAACAGTTCCCTTAATTTTGTTCCAGCCGAACGCACCGTATTCTATGATCTTAAGAGATTGAGGAAGAGTTACACCCTCAATATAGGTCTTGCCATCAACGTGTTCATGATGATTCCCGACTTTATTAGCCCTTCCAGTAAAAGCACATTCATGAATTACCTCAATACCCTCAGGAATTACCAAATGATGATTTTTCTTAAGCTTTGCAAGGCCCTTTGCATTAAGTCCTGGAACAATAACATTTTCTGTACTAGCCGGTTTTCCATCATGAGCAGGTACATTAATATCTTTTCTGTACCCAATCTGCTTGCCGTCAGGGGTAATGTTAAAGTCTTCGCGCGTCCAAGTTAAAGATGCATCATCTGTAGTACCCGAATCATTTGAAGCTTCCCTAGATTCTGCAGTTGCGCGTACGCTTCTATCTTCACGATTATTTGTTTGAAGATTAGTAGCGCTTACATCTATAAGAGTTTGTGTAAGTCTAGCATTTTCAGAATTTTCAGCATCAGTTACAGACTTAGAAGCTTTAGCAGATTTAGTAGATTTTTTGGTTTCGGCAGTTTTTTCAGTTTCGCTAGACTTGGAAGGTACAGTATTTCCAGAAGGTTTTGCGGAAGTGCTATCTAAAGCAGACCCCCCCCCATTGGGCGTATTAGAAGCTGCGTTAGAAGAAGTTACGTAAGAAGAACCTTCTGCATTAGAAGCAGTTGCAGAAGAATTTACAGTCGTAGTAACACTAGAAGCAGTTGAAGTTTCGGCAGCATTCGCACTTTGCGCCATGCAGAAAGCACAAGCAGCAGTAGCAATACCCATCATAGTGCTAGTCAAAATTACGTTAGTTCTCTTACCCATTTTTCCTCTTACAAAACCAAATTTTCTATAATCTTTAGAAAAAATAACGGAATCAACACTAAAACAAATATAATTCAGGTATTTAATAGCATTGAACCATCAGATATTATACAACTTACAACTCAATCCGTAACAAAAATGTGACCAAGCTCACAATAACTTTAATCAAATTTCAACAACAAATCTTTAGCAAAGAATTACAAGAAAAATATTCTCACGCTCAACTTTCGCAAGTTCGAAGCAGACGCACGTGCATAAAAGTCATTACCGCAAGAAGAATAAGCAAATAAGCTGGAAGCAGCATCATAGAAACATTCTGCGCAATTATTCCAAAAATCGCAGGCATTATCATAGACCCAATATATGCACTTGCCATTTGCATGCCAACAATCGCTTGCGACTTATCTGCACCGAAATATTGCGGAGTTGAGTGAATAATACATGGATACACCGGAGCACAACCAAGCCCAATAATTACAAATCCTGCAATAAGCTCAATATGATTCGGCAAAGGCAGCAACAATACCAGAATGCCCATAAGCATAACGCACTGACCAATACGAATCATTGTTGCATCGTTAAAACGCATAGTAAGAAATCCGCTTACAAAACGACCAACCGTAATGCCAACATAAAACAAGCTTGCCCAGCCGGCTGCAACAATGCGGCTAACTCCCCCATGCAAAACCATGTAACTACTAGCCCATAATCCTGCAGTTTGCTCCAACGCACAATAGCAAAAGAACATAATAAGAATATTTTTAGCTCCTGGAATGCGCAAAACTTCCGCATAAGAAAGCATTCCAGAAGATTGTTTCTTTACCTCAGTAAGATTATGCGTCTCTGCCTTTTTATTATTATTTTTCCACAACGGCAAACTTATGAATAACACAAGAGTGAGAGCAATTTGTATAACAGCAATATACTGGTAGCCTGCAGGCCAACGCTGACCGTGAGAAAGTGCGAAACCCATAACGTAAGGGCCTGCTGAAGCTCCAATTCCCCACATGCAGTGAAGCCAGCTCATATGCCAGCTTTCATAGTGAATTGCAACGTAATTATTAAGAGCCGCGTCCACTCCTCCAGCACCTAAACCGTATGGTATAGCTAGAAAAATAAGCACAAGATAATTCGGAGCAAAAGAAAAACCTAGTAACGCTAAAGCTGTTAAAGCAACTGAAATAAGCGTAACCTTCCCAGGGCCAAACTTATGCGTAAGCCTATTAGATAGCAGCGCAGAAACAATTGTTCCTGCAGAAATAACCATTGATATTCCACCAGCCCAAGAAATTTGCGCACCAACATCATGACTCATAGTAGGCCACGCAGCTCCAAGAAGAGCATCCGGCAAACCCAAGCTTATAAAAGCAAGATAAATAACAGCAAGAAGAAGGTTAACCATAAAAATTCCCCAACATTAGCCAATTCGTATTTGCAAATCAAACTACCCATACAAGTGTAGCCCAATAAGCAAATAACCTATCGTATAGCACAAGATAATTTTAAGATATACAGAACTTGATTACAGTGACAGTTTATCGGGCTTAAAAGCGATCACATGTGCAATTATTTATGCATCAATAGATGCATTTTTCTTGATAAAAACGCTTATTTTTTGTATCATAAATTAAGTTCATGTAAATGTTAATTAGTCCTAAAAAATGAGTATAAATGCGTGCAAATAAAACATTTTGCGAAGAGTGCAGGGATGAAGTTGAGTACTCAACAAAATCCGTTCCAATGACTGCATCTATTAAAGGAAAACAATATTCCTACACTGGTACAGAAGCGCACTGTAAAGAATGCGGTTCTTACGTATATGTACCAGAAATTATCGACGCAAATCTTCGATCATTGTATGACGAGTATCGTAAAGAAAACAATATTATTCCGCTTGATGAAATCAACGAAATACCTACTAAATACTCAATAGGTAAACGACCACTTTCACTGCTGCTCGGCTGGGGAGAACAGACATTTTCTAGGTTTGCAGACGGAGATATTCCTTCAAAACAATATTCTGACATTTTGCAACACATTTATAATAATCCGGAATATTACTTGCACTTGTTAATCAGCAATAAGAACAATCTGAAATCCGCACTTAGCTACGAAAAAAGCTACAAGGCAACTCAAAAACTATTGCTTAAGTCCAACAATTCTTCAAGCAATAACGACTCTATTAACACAGATTCAAGCAGCAAAATAAACGATGTAATACAATACTTGCTCGTAAAATGTGAGGACATTACTCCCCTTGCTTTGCAAAAATCATTGTACTACATACAAGGTTTTCACTTTGCTTTCTATAAGTCGTTCTTATTTATCGATGATTGTCAAGCATGGGTTCATGGACCCGTGTATAAAGACGTCTATTTGCGCTATAAAGACTACACTTTTACACCAATCGATTCGCCAACAACAGAAATATCAGAAATTAAATCATCAGAAAAATTAGCTGATTATAAACACGCTCAAAAAAGTGACCTCACACGACTTACAGCAGAACTAACAACTACACTATCTGCTACCGAAAAAGCAGTATGCGATAGCGTGATTGAAAATCTTTGCTGCTATAGCGGTAAAGAACTTGAACGATTCACTCATCATGAGGAGCCTTGGATACTTACTCGCGGCAATCTAAAAGCTGATGATTCATCAGATAAAATAATCAGCAAAAATATAATTGGCGAATACTTTACGAAAATAAAAGAAAAGTACAATATGATAAATCCAGATGACATTCGCCAGTATGCGAAAGATATGTTTGCCAGTAAATAACTAGTTAAATAACTAATATACATATAAATCCTCCTGCAGCAATTCACTATACAGGAGGATTTTGTGTAAGTAATTTACGCGTAATCAATACTCGTAAGTAATTCACATGTAATTGATAATTCAGTTTCACTTATCAACAAAGTGTTTATATAGCAAAATCAGGTATCGATTTTGGAACGATCAAAGTCGTCTGCGTTATCAACAATAAACTGCTTGCGCGGAGGAACATCATCGCCCATTAGCAAATCAAATACTTCACTCGCCTGCTGAGCATCTTCCATACGAATCCTTCGAAGCATGCGAGTTCTAGGATCCATGGTTGTGTCTGCAAGCTGATCTGCATCCATCTCACCCAAGCCCTTGTAACGCTGAATATCGCTGTTAAAATCAATGCCTTTAGCTTGCAAATCATCAAGCTTTCCAGCCAATTCGTCGTCTGAATACGTGTAAATATACTCGCCCTTGCGCTTTCCAGCGAGCGCAATTCTGTGAAGAGGCGGCACTGCAGCATAAACGTGACCGTGCTCAATAAGCGGACGCATATAACGGTAGAACAGCGTTAGCAGCAAAATACGAATGTGCGCGCCGTCAACATCTGCATCGGTCATCATAACAATCTTGTTATAACGCGCTTGCGAAATATCAAAACTTGCGCCAGATCCTGCTCCAACAACCTGAATAATTGCAGCGCACTCTTTATTGGAAAGCATTTGCGCAAGACTTGCTTTTTGCACGTTCAAAATCTTACCGCGAATTGGAAGAAGCGCTTGGAAAGCAGAGTTTCGAGCAGCTTTTGCAGTACCAAGTGCAGAATCGCCCTCGACGATGAAAAGTTCTGCAACATCGTCGTTTCCAGGCTGGCAGTCGGAAAGTTTTGGCGGCATTGAAGCGGACTCAAGAGCATTCTTTCTGCGAGTAACTTCCTTAGTTTTACGCGCCTGAATACGCGCATGCATTTCGGAAACGATTTTTTCCAAAACTCTAGCAGACTGCTCTTTGAATCCTCGCTTAGAACCGGTAATCATTTCGCCAAATTGAGCGTCAGTCATTTTGGTAACGATTGGCTTAACTTGTGCGGTTCCAAGAACATCCTTAGTTTGACCTTGGAATTGAGGCTCAGCAATTCGAACCGTTACGACTGCTACCAAGCCTGCCATAATGTCGTCGCGCTCAATTTTTGTGTTGGCGTCTTTAAGATTTACTTTAAGCTTTCTAGCATTATCTTCCACGGCTTTACGAATCTGCTTAGTTAATCCCTGCATAAAGCCGTCAACGTGCATGCCTCCGCCAGGAGTTTCAACAACGTTTACGAAACTAATAATCGTTGAATCGTAGCCGTTTACCCAGCGCATTGCAATGTCAACACCGCATTTTCGAGTTACTTGCTGCGCGTGTAAATCTCCTGCAGAATCAACGGCTTGCGTTTCTTCTACATACGTATCTTCGCCAGAAATGCGCCAAATATCGGATACTGCTTCACCTTTTGAAAGAAAATCAACGAAATCTTTAACGCCACCATTATGCAAAAACTCAATCACGCGAGGGTGATGCTTATTTTGCATTGAGTTAGCAGACTCAGCATTTGCAATAGATTGTGCTGTTGATTCTTCAGATTCAGAATTTTCAATCGCTATATTTTCAGTCTCATCTTCAGACTTATCTTCATCTTCTAATGTTGTTTCAGATTCTAATTCTTCAAATTCAGCCACAGAGTCATCGCTATTATCAGACTGATTTTCAAGAAGATTATTTTCTGTAACATCATTTTCTGCAACATTATCTTCAGGAGAATCAATTTCTTCAATATTTGCAGATTCACCTTCAGGAACATGCTCGTCAATAACAGTAATCTTTAAGCCAGGAACTAGGAAACTTGTTTGACGCACGCGAGCAATAAGCTGCTCATAGCTAAAATGAGCAGTAGAATTGAAGATTTCTGGATCCGCCCAATAGCGTACACGAGTTCCGGTAGTTTTTGGCGAAACAGTGCCAATAATTTCAAGCTCAGTAGGCTTATTTTTGCGCGTGCGCTTAAACGGAGATGCTGGAGATGGATGCTCCGGATCCGCATCGCTATAAACACCAGGATGTCCTTGATGGAACGCCATATGATGCGTTTTACCGTCTCTATCAACTTCAACATCCAAACGCAAACTTAAAGCGTTTACAACAGAAGAACCAACGCCATGCAAACCGCCTGCAGCATTATAAGACGCGTTACCAAACTTTGCTCCAGCGTGAAGCTTAGTTAAAACGACTTCAACACCAGTGAGCTTTGTTTTAGGCTCAACATCTACTGGAATACCGCGGCCGTTATCTGCAACTTCAATAGAACCATCATCGTGAAGAGTAACAACAATATGGTCACAAGCTCCAGCCAAAGCCTCGTCAACCGCATTGTCAATAATCTCCCAGAGGCAATGCATTAATCCTTGGCTGTCTGTAGTGCCAATATACATTCCTGGACGCTTTCTTACAGCATCCAAGCCTTCTAGCACTGTCAAACTGTCGGCATCATATTGCTCTTGCTCTTTAGAGACCACTTCTACCCCTTATATAAGCTAACTATTAAGCAATAAGTGTCGCATCTTAACTAAAGTAGAAACACGACACTTTTGCAATATAACGTTACAAAATCACTGATCTAAGAAGTCACGCAAAGTTTGCGATCTAGAAGGATGACGCAACTTAGACATTGTCTTGGACTCAATCTGGCGAATACGCTCACGAGTAACGCCATAAACGCGACCAATATCATCCAAAGTCTTAGGCTGACCATCTTCCAAACCGTAACGCATTTTAATAACACCAGCCTCCCGAGGAGCTAATGTCTCAAGAACCTGCCTGAACTGCTCTTGCAGAAGAGAGAATGCTACAGCATCAGATGGTGCTATTGCGTCAGTATCCTCAATCAAATCTCCGAACTCAGAATCGCCATCTTCACCCAAAGGTGTATGCAAAGAAATAGGCTCACGCCCATACTTTTGTACTTCTTGCACCTTTTCAACTGGCATATCAAGCTCGCGCGCAAGCTCATCTGGCGTAGGCTCGCGACCTAAATCTTGAAGCATTTGACGCTGAACTCTAGAAAGCTTATTAATAACTTCCACCATATGCACTGGAACTCGAATTGTACGAGCCTGATCTGCCATAGCGCGAGTGATTGCTTGGCGAATCCACCATGTTGCGTAAGTGGAGAACTTAAAGCCCTTCTTCCAATCGAACTTTTCTACAGCTCGAATTAAACCAAGATTACCTTCCTGAATCAAATCAAGGAAAAGCATTCCGCGACCGGTATAGCGCTTAGCAAGAGAAACAACAAGACGCAAGTTTGCTTCCAAAAGATGATCTTTAGCTTTCTTACCGTCTGCCGCAGCCCACTTAAGTTCGCGCTTGCGCTTAAATTCCATACTGTCAATCTCGGTATCCAGTAAATGCTGAGCGTACAAGCCAGCCTCAATACGTTCCGACAAATCAACTTCCTGCTCAGCGTTCAGCAAGCTCACGCGGCCAATCTGCTTCAAATAATCCTTAACAGGGTCAGCAGTAGCTCCTGTAGCAATAACTCGGCGCTTAGGATTTCCGGAAGGAGTTAGATTATCGTCATCATCGTCATCTCGAACAATAAATGCGCCCTTAGCCTGTGGAACTTGAGGAACATCATGCTTATGTTGATCATTGTCTTCAACATCTTCAAGATCATCTACATCATCTTCAAGATCGCTATCAACATCTCCAAGATCATCAACATCAGATATATCTTCCGGATGAATATCATCCAAATCTTCCAAATTCATTTGATCCTCATCGTCAAGATGAGCATCGTCTAATGAATCGTCAATAGCTAATGAATCACCATCTTCTATAGCATCATTTTGAGCATTATCGATACTGTTATCACTATTGTTGCGAACTTCTGCTTCAACTTCAGATTCGACTTCGCTCAAACCTAACTCAGTATCAGTTTGATTTTCAACTACTTTTTTTGAACGAGAACTACGCGTTTTACTAGCAGTAGACGAAGTGCGAGCGTGACTTTGTCGTGCAGTACTTGTTTTACGTGCTTTTACAGGCTTATTACCATCTTGCTCTTCGCTCTGATCAGCTGATGATTCAACTTCGCTCGTCAAACTGTTCCTCCTGTAGTATCCCCTTGCAGCGCATATAGGCATAGTTCAAGCAAGGGCAAGTTTTACCTTAAGTAGTAAACCATTTAAGCACGACGATTATTCCCCCTTATTTTTCTTGCGGCGTGGCGCATTCTGATATCCAGGCTGGTTCAAGCTTATTTTCATAAGCTCCTTCAACAATTTTTGCCATTGTACAATCACTATCTATACTCAATGCTCGCTCAGTATATTTTTTAACGTTACCTAGCCTAAACCACCAGCTAATATAGGCTAAAAGTGCGTAAATTTGCACTGTTAGCTCCGGTATACTTTGTGTAGCAAATGCCATAACTTGTAACACTCTGCATGCTGTTATTGCTCTTTTTATATTCGGCTTTTTGCTTGTTTGAATAAACTTAGCTTCTAAAAATTGACGCAATCTATCTGACACCATAGGCGTGTGCGGATACCATGCGAATTCTGCTAAAGCATTGTCGTCATACCATTCTTGATTCTCATCTAAAATAGATATAAGCATTGCGTCGCGGACGTTAATATTGTGGAACATTCCAATAGCAAGATTTACTAAATCATATCCAAACATTTTCTTGTCGTGCAGAAACATGTCGCACCATCGTACGAAAGCAACACATGCAGTATTTCTAACAGCGCTTTCTTTACCGTTTATATTCGCGTTTTGAATAAAAGATTTTGAAACTGTTGGAATCCAATGCTGTATGCCTTTAACCCATTGAGAATTTTCATCGCAATTAAAATACGCATATTCTTTTGGGAATGTCATAAAGAAGCTACATTCTTTCGAAGGATATATTTTTCCTTCAATGTCCGAAATCTCTTGCCCAGCAAAACTATTAAAATCATCCAATCCAATAAAATCTATTGAATCATCGCAAAGATTAGCGCTTTCACCATAAACTTCCAATATGTGCTGAGAGCTTTCTTCTATACTAATAGACGAAAGGGTGTGAAAATGATTTTTAAATGATACTGTGGAACGGAACAGTAGCCCTAGTATTGACTACTGTCGTTTCTATTCATATTGGCTATTCTAGGACTGAGATGAAAAAATCTATAAATGCTCAGAATAAAATTGAACCCGCAAATCTCCCCAAAACAATGGTGAGTCATGTACTTGTATTATTCCGAAAAAATACACCTCTGGTGCAGTGAGACAAATTGGTGTATCTTATAGTGGCTTCGTAGATGAAAGCTATACTCTACTATCACTCTTTGATGATGTAGAACAAATTGAAAAAGATAATAGACTTCAGACAGCTATTGATGTTGTCAGAGAACAGTTTGGTTTTTTAGCCATACAAAAAGGAACCGTCCTAACTGAAGGTTCCAGAAATATTGAACGCAGTAAACTTATCGGTGGTCATTCCGCGGGTGGATTGGAGGGATTAAAATGAAACAAGAAAAAAATACAGTACAATTTTCAGAAATCCGTAGCAAAGGATGTAATGATATTGAAATGCTTGAAAGATTTTTACATGGAATCGTTGAAACAGCAACTTCAAAACTTCGTCAGAGAAAACTCAAAACAACTGAAATATCGATACGACTAGTACATGCTAAATCTGAAAACCGATTACCATTGGAATTTACATTTAGCATTAAGCCAACAAGCTCATCTGTGATAATCTATACTGAGGTAATCAATCGCTTTAAAGAATGTTACACAGGTGGGGGAATTCAAGGTTTTACGATTCAATTTGATAAAAATACCCTTGCCTCTGCATAGAAAGGATTTGATATGATTGACCGTTCATATTTACCATTTCAATCAGCAAGAGAGTACCAGGATACAAAGATGCAAAAATGGATGGGCTTTTTCCTATCTGAACATGCATCAGCACTCTCTGATGATACAAACAAAGTAACGTACATGTCTGACTTATCACTAGAGAAGAAATTATTACTCCTCAGTCAAGTATACGCCGGGCAGCTACGCACACGCATTCAAGTGATTGAAAAAAACAAGCGTGTTTCCTACACTGGAACAATACCAAGTCTGACCAAAGATTTCATTTTGATAAAAACTACAACAGGTCACATCAATTTGAAATTAAAAGACATTATTAGTATTGAACTTGTCGAGGAGGTGCTCTATGAATCAGCTTGAGTTTCAGCGTAATCACCTACAAATGGACTATTATAGCGAGAGCTACCAAGATTTTGAACGTGACTTCTACCGCTACTCTAACATGAATATTCCATTGACCTTCCTAACTGATGATATCCTAAAAACAATGGCGACTTCACGTAAGAATTACTTTGTCCTCAATAAGGAAAAGTCCAGAGATAACCGCGATCACTTCTTCATATTTGAAGTAAGTACCGTAGATGAGAATCCGCTAATCTATCATTATACATATAAGAAAACTACAATATATTTAGCAGAAAAATAGGAGCAGTTCAATTGACTGTTCCTATTTTTAATATTCATAAAATCTAAAGTCTTTATACTCTTTAACAATGGAGTCGCCAACCAGAACAGACTATACTGACCAGCGACTACCTTAAATTTAATGTTTCAGATTTATTTTCTTATCTCTAATTTCATAAACTACATCTGCTACATTTTCGAGTAATCGTTTATCGTGGGTGATAAACACGATAGTTCCGGTGTACTCCTTCATTAGTATTTCCAAAGCCTCTAAACTTGGTATGTCAAGGAAGTTACTGGGTTCATCCATTATTAGGATGTTATATCTACCCATGAGCATTTTAGCAAGCAACAATTTTATAATTTCTCCACCGCTTAAAACAGATAAACTTTTTCCAATATCGTTCTGTTTGAACCCCATAGATGCTAGCACTGAACGAATTTCTGATATATTGTAGTCACAATCCTTCTGCATAAACTCCATAACATTCTGATTACTGTTGTACTTGTAACCATTCTGTGCAAAGTAACCTATTTTTGCCTTAGGCGAAATAGAAATTCCTTCTTCATGGTTTAAGATCATTTGGATTAAAGTTGTTTTTCCGATTCCATTACCACCAGTTAACGCCACTTTTGCTCCTAACGGAATTTGAAAAGATGCATTTTCAAACAGAGCCTTATCCCCAAATACTTTATTAATTTCTGCACCGACTATAGGGTATGGATTATGGAGCTCCAATGCTTTACTTTGCCTGAAACGAATTCTGCGAATGCCTTCCGGAGCTTCTACTTTTCCTAAGGCCGCAATCCTGTGCTCTAGGGTTTTAGCAGCATTATACATCTTTTTTTCCTTACTTCCTATTGATTTTTGATGAGCTAAACGCCCTCCGTCTTCAGTACTTTTTTTCTTTGAAGAACCTTTTGCCTTCTGTTCTATTTTACGAGCCTGTTTTCGCTTTTCCTCCGCAGCCCTTTCCAATCGGGCACGTTCCGCAATAAATTGTTCGTATTCTGCAGCTTGGCTCTTACGTTCTTCCTCTTTCTGACGAAGATAATCAGAATAGTTTCCCCAATACTCAGTGATTTTGCCATCTTTCAGTTCCCATATTTTATCTACTATTTCATCAAGAAAATAGCGGTCATGGCTAATAACTAACAGTGCACCTGTAAAATATTTTAGCTGTCCTATTAGAAAATCAATTCCTTCACGGTCTAAATGGCTCGTAGGTTCATCCGCTAAAATACCATGAACCTGTGCCGATAAGGCCTGTGCTATTTTAAGCCTTGTTTCTTCACCACCGCTCATAGTCTGTATATTTAATTGCTCAACACCTAGCTTGCCTACAAGTGCAAAATCTTTTTCCTCCTGCAGAGTTACTTCGTCCAACTGGGGAATATAGGCAAGTTCACCCAGACGATTCATTTTACATCCTGGGGGAGTTAATTCTCCTAAAAGTACCCTGAGTAAAGTGCTTTTTCCAGCACCATTTGCTCCTACTAAACCAATACGGTCATAATCATATACTTCTAATTCATTTATATCTAAAACATCGCGTCCTTTGAATTCCACACGAATGTCTTTTGCTTTTAATATTAATTCCATAACATTTCCTCCTGTCTATAATCGCATGCTTTCATTTGCTTGTATGCAGGGAAAACCCTGCGATTTTAGCAGGAAGAGTTACATGAAAATAAGATACATAAATATTCCTCCAATATTGTTTATTTTAAATCTAATTTTCTAACCTCAGTTATCATTTGGCAAACTATAGCAATGCCAATAATTAAAATACCTGATAGTAAAAACCAATGATTTACACCGATTTTATCAGCAAAGAATCCAGAAAGAATTAACCCAATTGGCATAGCAAGTGACATGATACTTCCGATCAAAGAAAATACACGTCCTAAATATTCAGGCTTAATTTTCTCCTGAAAAAGAGCTGTTTGCACACCGCTATAAAATGGCACCGAAAGCCCCATTATTGCACAGCAAACTACGAATATTACAAATCCATTTGGAGGAAGTATTCCCGAAACGGCTAAACTGGTCCCCATTATAAAAAATGAACTTGTTATTAGTAATACATGCTTTTCGAAGCCCCCTAATCTTCCTAATAATAAGCCTCCTGCTAGCATCCCAAATGCAAAGGAAATTTCCGTAATAGAAATATGCACAGGCGTTCCATTAAAGTGTTCCATGCTTATTAAAGGAAATAGTGCATTGATTGGCATATAAACAAAAGTATATAGTGTTCCTAAGAGTAATAAGGCAAACAATCCTTTGTTTTGTCTCAGAACCACAACTCCTTCTTTCATCTCCCTTATGAAATTTGGTTCTAAACTTTGCACTTGATTACCCAGCTTAGGTATACGTACAATTGCTACCGTAATAGATGCAATCACAGCACCCAATACGTCGATGGCAATAATAGCATTTAAATCCCAAACGGAGTATAAGAGTGCTGCAACTGCCGGACTAACAATATAGCTTATAGACTGCAAAGACTGACTATAGCCTGCGCATTTCGTTAGCTGTTCTTCTGGTACTAAAAGTGGTGTAACCGCATTGAGTGCTGGGGTATGAAAAGCTGTTCCAATGCTACGGATAAACAATACTATCATAATCATCCAGACAGGTAGCTCCATACAGAATGCAACAATAGCAAGCACTGCACCAGCTGCTGCGATAATTAAATCGGCACCAATCATTATCTTCTTCCTATCATGACGATCCACTAGCACACCAATGGCAGGTCCCAAAATCGCATAGGGTAAAAAACCTACTAATGAAGCCATAGACAAGACCATCGCAGATCCTGTTTTTTCTGTAAGGTAAAAAATAATCGCCATTTGCAGGATGGCACTAGTGATTAATGATACTGCTTGCCCTGCCCATATTGCATAAAATTTTCGTTTCCAATTGTTGTATTTTTCCATTTATATTATCTCCTGCATATTATTTTGCTTGAATTTCTATTTTGAATAGCATTCTAGGCAATAAAAAATGCAGGCCAAACCCCACAATGTGGCTTTTGGTCTGCATACATACAATTTGGAAACATTCATATTAAAGACATAGTTAAATAAAGGTATAGTTAAATAACCAATATCCTCACCGTAACTAATGAATGCTCAATATCGTATAAATAAGCACAACAAAAAAGCCTATCATCGGGTATAGATTCTGCTTTTTTTATTGCCAGCTTATCTTAAACGCATTGAGGCTGTCATAGTTTCGGTTCCTCCTACATCTTTGTTTATATCAATTTATAGTATAACACAACAAGATGATATGTTCAATATAAAAGTTATGGAATGAGACTCATACTTCCAATTCGATGCCAGATTTAAAGGATATGACGAAGTTTTCTTCATAGACTGTAACGCTCTGGATTATCTTCCTTAGTAGCAAGCGATTAGCTTTCACAAAATCTTCTGTTTGTAGTTTTAAAAATTCATCAGGATTTTCTAACTCAACCTCAAAATATTTCATTTTACATTCCCTCATTTCATTTATTGATAAATTGAGTTTGCAAAAAAGAGTGGACAATTTTTGTCTACTCTTAACCTTTAAAATAGTTTTTTTTTAATCGATTTGAAGTTGCCTAAATTATTACTTATTCGGTAAAATGAAGTATTGCTTTCAACAGATTTCCTTCAACTACACTTCACTTGATTCAAACAAGGTGGGTACATTTCTATTCCCACAAACTCCTTGTCAATGGAAACAAACACGTACCCACAGGGTAAATGGAAATAGAAACTGATAATTTCTAGCTATCACTTCTACTCATTCCAAAAATTTTCTCACTCTGATACTTACCCACCATAAAGCAAAAAGCCTTGCAATCAAGGCTTTCATTATCCCTTTCGTTCAAAGGTTTCTAAGCTTTTACGAGCAGAGCGACACACTCAGCGGTTCGCTATCTCCGTTCTGTCTGCGTGCTAGCACTTGTCAATCACGGACAGCTTCGCATGGGCGGAAGTAAATGCTAATCTTCGTCGTTTTACTCCTTGACTAGCAAACTTACCGCCTCAACATGCTTTGAGTATCAAAATCATCAATGCAACTATGAGAAATCTTCTCTTCTAAATCAATACCTGCTACTGCCATAATAATTACTCCCCTTCATTAATACGTATTGCACATATATTTGCTCATAATTTTTTATTACTAAATCAAGTTTTACGAGCGTAATTCTTGATATGTGTAAGTTTCTCAATATGCGAAATAGTATTCAATAAAAAACGATTGCAACGGTTAGAAGCTCATTAAATCGTACAAACTATTGTGTTTTACTTGTTCAGCCCTGTGGATAACTTTCATAATATGAGCACTTTAACGGACGATACTTGCAATCTTGCTGCTATTGAATCTCGAATTGCGTATTTAATTTCGCAACAATTTTGCACAAGCGCCGAAAATAATCTTTCTTCAACCTGTAAAACAACGTTACAGCAGGTAATAAAGCAAGCTATCGTTTCTAGCGAAGGCGGTAAGCGTCTTAGAGCTCTACTTACTATAAGTGCTTATAATGCTGCTTCTAGCGAAAAAGCCACGAATAAGCTTCAAGATAAAGCTTTATTTGATATTGCTTGTGCTTTAGAAGTATTTCAAACCGCAGCATTAATTCATGACGACATTATTGACAAGTCAGCTTTAAGACGTGGAAAACCGAGTGCATATTGTGCATTAAGTTCTGTGTGTAACAACAAGCACATAGGATCAGGGCTTGGCCTTATGCTTGGTGATTTGCTTGCTACAGAAAGCTTTGATATTACTAGAAATTCGGCGAAATATTTTACTTATAGTGAAGAATTACTTCAAGCTTTTGCTTCAATGCAACGAAATGTGGGTATTGGTCAAGTTTTGGATTTGTCTATTGAAATGATGCAACTTGATAATCCATCTGAGCTTGCACAATCTTCTCTTAATGTGTTTAGGTGGAAAACAGCAAGTTATACGACTATTGCTCCTTTAACACTTGGTTTTCTTGCTGCATCAATGAATCCAGACGATGCTTATAATCTTGCTAATTCTATTGGAGACCCTCTTGGCATCGCTTTCCAGCTTGCTGACGATTTGCTTGACATTGTTTCAGATAGCAAGCTTACAGGGAAACCTATTGGTGGAGATATTCGCGAAGGAAAACGTGCTGTACTGCTTGCAGACGCGTTGCAATACGGCAGTAATCAAGAAAAAGAAATACTAACTAAAGCTTATACAAGCGAAGAACGCGGTGAAAGCGACGTTGAAAAAATAATACAAATCTACCATACTTCGGGAGCTATTGAACGTTCAAAACAACGTATTATGAATCTTTGGCAGAAGTCAAATAATTCAATTGATGAAAGTCCTCTAAGTGGCAGCGGTAAAGCAATACTTCACAATATAAGCGAACGCTTTATACCTGAAGCATGGCGTAATGTACAATAGTATTTGAGTGTAACTATCGAAAGCAACCATACTTACTACGTTACTTGTAAAATCATACGTAGGCTTGTAAATAGTAAGCAAGGTTTACGCGTATAAGGATTGTGACAATGGATGAAGCTACTCAGGTTCAGCCTGGAATGTGCATTGAAAATCGCTATCGTATTGTGCGTAAAATTGCTCAAGGTGGTATGGCTACGGTGTACCAGGCGCAGGATGAGCGTCTCGATAGGCCTGTCGCAATTAAAATAATGCACACTCAGCTTGCTCAAGGAGTGCATCGTCAGCAGTTTATTGCTAGATTCCGCAGAGAAGCAACTTCTGCAGCAGCTATAGCAAACCCGCATATTGTTCAAGTTTATGACACTGGCGAATACGACGGTCTTGATTATCTTGTTATGGAGTATGTGCACGGCGTTAATTTGCGCTACGAAATGAACATGCAAGGCACTTTTAGTGTTCGTGACACCTTACGCTTGTTGGCTGAAACTTTAGACGGTCTTGCTTCCGCACACCAAGCTGGAGTCGTGCATAGAGATATTAAGCCTGAAAATATTCTGATTAATGATCGCGGTCACGTGCAGATTACTGATTTTGGCTTGGCTCGCGCAATATCCCAAGCAACTCTTTCTTCTACCGGATTATTGCTTGGAACGGCTGCTTATCTTGCTCCAGAACTTATTGAGAACAATCTTGCAACGCCTCAAGGTGATTTATATTCTGCTGGAATGATGGCATGGGAAATGCTTGCGGGACGAGTTCCTTTTACTGCAGACAATCCTGTAACACTAGTGTTTAAGCATGTTCACGAAAACACTCCTTCAATAAGCACAGCGTGCCCAGATATTAACGAAAAAGTTGCGCAATTTATATCTAAGCTTACTGCGCGCGATATGAACGATCGACCAGATAATGCTATCGAAGCATTAACGCAATTGCGAAATCTTTCAAAACAATTAAGTGCTGAAGACTGGCAATATAAAATTGATGCTGTTAAGGAAGAGCAAGATTCCGACTCATTATCTCCTCTAGATAATCTGCGCCTTACAGATATTGATAAGTCTGATAGCGATAATAAAACTAAAGATTATAAGTATTCTCAAGATTCAGATGATTCTACAAGCGATTTAGATGCTACTCAAGCAATAAGCACTGCCGCTGTAAAATCTGAAGAAAATACTAACTCTGATTCTCCAAGCAATCCGCTTGAAGAATTTGACGACAGCAATATGCCAACTATTGCAATTGATTCACACGAACTTAATCGCAATAAGACTTCTATAAATCCACTAATTCCAACATTGCATCCTGCAAGTTTTAATTCAGACTCTAAAAAAGATTCCTCTTCTAAAAAGCGAGTAATTGCTATTGCAGGAGGAAGTGTAATTGCAGTGCTAGTTCTTGGTGCTATTGGAAGCTTCTGGTACTTCCTAGGCCCTGGCAGCTACTGGACGCTTCCTAAACCGGATGATCTTCGATGCGCAAATCAAGCAGCTTGCAAAGTTAAAGATATTAGTTGGCAAGAATATGAGCATACTTTGAAGGTTGCTGGAATTCCTTACACTGTTTCCAGAGACTACAGTGATGATGTTGATTCAGGGAAAGTTCTTGCCACTGTGCCTGATGTTGTTGGAAGTCACATTAGTAAGCACTCGAATAGTAAGCTTCGTATTATACTTTCGCGAGGTATTAAAAAAGCTACAATTCCGTCTGATATTACTAATCCAAAAACTCGTAATGGTAAGAAACCATTGCAAGCACTTCGTAAAGCTGGATTTACTCATATTATTCATCGAACTTCACTCGACGTTTACTCTCTTGAAATCCCAGAAGGAAGCGTTGTTGATATTACTCCTAAACCGGGCACGCGCATGAATCACAATGAGGAAGTTAGTTTGCTTCTTTCTAAAGGACCTATGCCTGTTCAAATGCCGGATATTGTTAATCACACTAAGGATGATGCTGACGTTGCTCTTAGCGGCGCTAAATTAGACGTAAAGTACGAAGAGGAAAATAGCGATACTGTTGCAAAAGGTAGGATTATTAGCGCTTCGGTTGACGCTGGCACTCAAATGCACTGGGGAGACAGCGTAAAAGTTGTTGTTTCAAAAGGACCTAAATCTGTTACCTTACCAAATGTTTGCGGCAAAAACACTGCAGAAGCTCGTAGGATTATTGAAAGCCTTGGTCTACAGGTTAAAATATCGGCTCCTCTTGGAGATTATATGCATGTAGTTAGGTTCCAATCTCCTGGAGCTGGTAGCGAAGTTCCTTTGAAGGATTCACACGGCAATCCTTCTGTTATTACTCTTACAGTAATCTAAGATACAGTTAACTTACTGTATCTGCCATCTTCACTGGTTCTTTGCTTACAGCTTTCCAACTGTTACTAACTTGTATTAGTGCACGTTATTGCTTATTAGCCTGATTATCTTTTGCAGCTTGACGCATTCGTTCTTTTACAGTTTGAGCATATTCGTCAACGTACTCTTGACCGCTCATCTGTTGAATTGCTTTCGTTATTTGATCAGTAATTTCACGAAGACGCTCGTGAGTAATATCACTTTCGTCTTTTACACGCTCTACTTGAATAGGCTCACCATAGATTGCCTGCGTTTTGCCTTTGGCAGGAATTATCTGACCTTGAACCTGCAAATCTCTTGTGCCAATAATTGCCACAGGAATGATTGGACATCCAGTTTCAAGAGCAAGACGAGCAGCACCAGTATGACCTCGATACAGTTTTCCGTCTGGGCTTCTTGTGCCCTCAATATGAATGCCGAAAAGCTGACCTTTTTCTATAATTTCACGAGCATGATTTAGAGCACCGAGAGATTTTGAACCACCAGAACGATCAACTGGGAACACACCAACGGAAGTAAACCACCACTTCTTAAAACGTCCCTTTAATCCTTTACCTTCAAAATATTCGGCTTTACCCATAAAGTGAATCATACGCGGGCAAGTTAAAGGAAGTAGAGCATCGTCAATAACAGCAAGATGATTTGCTGCAATAATTGCTCCACCTTTTTTAGGAACATTATGAACGCCTTTTGCTGATGGATGAATCCTCATGCGGGCAATACCCCCAAGACCCTTCACGAAGAACCAGTACAACATAGCTTATCCTTTCTGCAAGCAAGCAGACACCCGCTAATTTGCGCACCAAGAATCAGGCACACTTGCTAGAGTATAATTCATGACTTCTTCTAAGGATACCAACGACCCTCACCGTTACGGAAAAGGAATGTCACAATCATCAAATAATGACGATGCAAAGAATAGTAAAAATTTCGAAGATGATTGGCTGAATTTTATTGCGGATCATTCGGATGATTTAAAGGATATTTCTAATTCTCGCGATGCAAAAAGTTTTGAAAAGCATGCTAAGAAGAAAGAGAATGCACATAATTTTTATTTGATTGCAAAAAATAGTAGCGGACCACGCGACAATACTCGCTCAAGTTGGCTTGACGTAGATACGACTATGGACGAGTATGGCGATGATTTTGTGCCTCCTAATCCAAAGTTGGAAGATATTTCTCCAGTTACATTTGTTTTATGGACTGTTTTTGCTGTTGGTATTGCTGGTATTATTTTGAGTGCTTTTATTCCATCGCTCGCAACTATTGTTGGAATTATAAGCGCAATATTCATACTTTTAGGCGGATTAGGGATCTTTTTAAGCCGTAAAAAACCAGATCCTTATAAAGAAGATTATAGAGATTATGGGCATGGAGCTAGAGTCTAACAAAAGCATAAAAAACATGTCTGCAAAATAAACGCTTTATAGATTGCATAAAAGTATTGTGAATAAAAAAAGTAGAAGGCCAATACAAAACGTATGTAGCCTTCTACTTTACTTTTAGCTTATTTATTTTTATTTTATTTTTCTAAGCTTAAATTTTCACTTAAAGTTCTAGTTTAAGTTTTGCTTAGTTTTCAGCTTCATTCTGTCCATGGCAAAGCTTGTACTTACGTCCAGAACCGCATGGGCATTCATCATTCTTGTTAGTTCCTGGGAACGTACGACCATCAGACCAAGGGGTCTTCCACTCTTCGTTCTTTGGTCGCATGCTTAACGGAACATCGCCTTCAGCATGGCTCAAAGGTGCAGGTCCAACAATTCCAGATGGCTGATCTTGAGAATCAACTTCTGCTTCTGCCTGAGCAACATCCTCATCGATAGAAGAATCAGAAGAAGTATCTTCTGTAGAAGCAACCTGCTCAAGATTAATGTGGAACAGAAGCTGCACACTTTCTTCCTTGATTGCTTCAATCATGGAGTTGTACATCTGATAGCCTTCACGCTGATACTCAACAAGAGGATCGCGCTGGCCCATGCCGCGAAGACCAATACCATCCTTCAAGTAGTCCATCTCATAAAGATGTTCACGCCACTTGCGATCAAGCACAGCCAGCACAACACGACGCTCAATCTGACGAATTGCGTCAGATCCAATGCGCTTTTCAAAGATATCGTAGAAATTGTTTACGTTATCAACAATCAAATCTCGCAAAGCAATAACAGCTTTTTCACCTTTAAGCTTAGAAATTGTTTCACGAACCTGATCCCAATCGAGAATAACAGGCATAACTGCTAACAAAGCGTTTTGCAAGCCGTCCAAATCCCAGTTCTTTGGCTTATCAGAACCGTTCATTGCGCCACGAACATAGCTTTCCACAGTGTCACTGATGAACTTCAAGATGTCCTCATGAATATCTTCACCCTTAAGAACCATCTGACGTTCTGCATAGATAACAGTACGCTGCTTATTCATAACATCGTCATACTTCAAAACGTTCTTACGCATTTCAAAGTTACGAGCTTCAACAGTCTTCTGCGCCGTGCGCACACCGTTAGAAACATACTTAGATTCGATTGGTTCGCCCTCTGGCAATCCCTTAGCCATAACACGAGCAACAAGCTGAGTGTTGAATAGGCGCATCAAATCATCTTCCAAGCTTAAGTAGAAGCGGGACTCACCAGGATCACCCTGACGACCAGAACGGCCTCGAAGCTGATTATCAATACGGCGAGATTCGTGACGCTCAGTACCAAGCACATACAAGCCACCAAGCTTCTTAACTTCTTCGTGCTCGTCCTTAACCTGCTCTTTAACTTCGGCTAAAACGCCTGGCCAACGCTTCTCATACTCTTCAGGAGTATCGTCTGGAGAATATCCTTCAGCCTTCAACTTAGCGTCTGCAAGGAACTCAACATTGCCGCCGAGCATAATATCAGTACCACGGCCTGCCATGTTAGTAGCAACAGTTACAGCACCCTTACGGCCTGCAACAGCAACAACAGCAGCTTCCTTAGCATTCTGCTTAGCATTCAAAACCTGGTGAGGAATGCGAGCAACATCAAGAAGCGAAGAAAGAATTTCTGAAGATTCAACAGAAGCAGTACCAAGCAATACTGGCTGACCCTTTGCATGACGTTCTGCAACATCGCGCACAATAGCAGTAAGCTTTTCTTTCTTAGTGCGGAAGATTAAATCATCCTTATCCATACGAATAACTGGACGATTAGAAGGAATTGGAAGAACACCAAGCTTATATGTTCCCATAAATTCTGCAGCTTCAGTTTCTGCAGTACCAGTCATACCAGCAAGCTTGTCGTACATGCGGAAGTAGTTTTGCAAAGTAATCGTAGCAAAAGTCTGATTTTCTGCCTTAACTTCCACGTTTTCCTTAGCTTCAATAGCCTGATGCAAGCCTTCGCTGTAACGACGTCCTGGAAGAACACGACCAGTATGCTCGTCGACAATCAAAACCTCACCATTAGTAACCACATAATCGCGGTCAAGAAGGAAGAGTTCCTTAGCTTTAAGAGCATTGTTCAAATAACCAATAAGAGCAGTATTAGCTGGCTCGTAAAGGTTATCAATACCCAAGTAATCCTCAATCTTAGCAATACCAGAATCGAGAATACCTGCAGTTTTCTTCTTTTCGTCAATCTCGTAATCAGCATCGCGATTAAGCTTCAAAACAAGCTTTGCAAACTCGCGATACCAGTGAGTTACGTCGCCTTCAGCAGGACCGGAAATGATCAATGGTGTACGAGCTTCATCAATAAGAATAGAATCAACCTCATCGACAATAGCATAGTGGTGACCGCGCTGCACAAGCTCGCTCTTTTCCCACGCCATGTTATCGCGCAAGTAATCGAAACCAAACTCGTTGTTAGTGCCGTAAGTAATATCAGCGTTGTATTGCTTACGACGCTCAGGTGGCTGCTGATCGGTAATAATGCAGCCAACACTCATGCCGAGGAATCGGTAAATACGACCCATAAGCTCACTCTGGTAGCTTGCAAGGTAGTCGTTAACTGTAACAACGTGAACGCCCTTGCCTTCCAAAGCATTCAAATAGCTTGGCAAAGTTGCAACAAGTGTTTTACCTTCACCAGTTTTCATTTCTGCGATATTGCCCCAATGCAATGCCGCACCGCCCATAAGCTGAACATCGAAGTGACGCTGGCCAAGCGTACGCTTTGAAACCTCTCTAACAGTAGCGAAGGCTTCAGGCATCAAATCATCCAGTTTTGCACCATTATCTAAGCGCTGCTTAAATTTAGCGGTTTGACCCTTCAATTCTTCATCGGAAAGCGCAGAAATTTCATCTTCCAACGCATTCACAGCCTTGGCAACGTTCTCAAGGCGCTTTAACTGACGGCCTTCACCCATACGCAAGGCTTTATCGACGATATCTACCACGTTTTGCTCCCTTAGGTCATGTCTATGAAGACGGCCTAGCCAACATAGACGTAAACTGTGCCTATATTACGCGACGGCAGCGATTTTTATAAGCACGCGAGTCGGTGTAACAAATAAAATGCCCGCCTAGCCATCTAGCCGACGGGCATTTTGTTAATCTAACTTAATTTTTACAAACTCCTAAATACTTTTATTAATTTTCGTAATTATTTTATTATTACTTTTTCTTAGCAACATTTTCAGGCGTATCAATCTCAAACACACCATAGCTCCATCCATGCCTACGATACACAACAGATGGTCGCATTGTTTCTTTATTAACAAACAGGAAGAAATCGTGACCAATTAATTCCATCTCGTACAAAGCTTCATCAATGCTCATAGGCTCTGCAATATGAAGCTTGCGTCGAATAACAATAGGCGTGTCACCAACGCTAACTTCTACAGACTCACCAGGGCCTAAATCAGAAGCAACAGCTGCATCCGCACTATTGGCAACATCCTCACTAGGCTCCTCAATTTTCATGTCAATTTCTGGCTCAACAGCGCCCATATCAACAGGAACCATTTCCGTGTATCCGCGGCGATGATCCTTGCGGCGATCACGCGTGCGGCGCAAACGTAGCGTCAACTTATCTAGAGCCATGTCAAGAGCACTGTACTGATCAGTGCTAGAAGCTTCTGCGCGAATCACGGTGCTACCTGCAACAACAGTAATTTCAACTCGCTTTGCAGTATCTGCCTGCCTTGGATTACCTTCATGAGTCAACACAATTTGAACGCGCTGCGCATCAGGAGCAATAGCGGTTACGCGATTCATCTTACTTTCTACAACGTCACGGAACCTTTGATTAATCTGCGTATGACGACCAGTAATGACGATTTCCATGCGAAACCTCCCCATATAGATTCGAACCTAAGTTCGATTTGTATCAGCCGACTGCCACGATGCCGTCGGTGCTTCTATTATATCTGCTAAATCAATAAGAAACTAGCAAGTTATTAAATTTAAGCAAAAAAATTTCATAATTATTTCGAAAATTTACGCAAAACAACTAATTTTTTACGATATGAACAATATCTGCTATACTTGGGAAGGTTGAGGTTTCACGATGGCCGCGGTCACAATGTTCATTCGGAGTGACTGAGGAACTTCCGGGCTCCACAGAGCACAATGGCGGATAACGTCCGCCCAGGGCGACCTGAGAGATAGCGCAACAGAGAATAGACCGCCCGAACGTTTCGTTTGGGTAAGGGTGAAACGGCGGTGTAAGAGACCACCGGACTTCTGGTAACAGTTAGTCGCATGGCAAGCCTCATTGGGAGCAAGGTCAAGCAGAAGACGCTTAAAGGCTGCTCGCCTGAGTCTTCGGGTAGACTGCTAGAGTTTGGCGGTAACGTCAAATCGAGATGGATGGCCATCCGTGTGCACTTGTGTACGCGACAAAACCCGGGGTATGTGAAACCTCATCAACTTTTTGGAGCATCATCGAAGTTGGAAAATACTTCTAAGCATTTCCTAAATGGCAAGTCTAAATCATTTTTTGAGCACGATTCATCTACAACACCATATGTTTTCATTCCAGCTTGTTGAGCAGAATTTAGCGCAGTTGCAGAATCTTCAAAAACTGCACAATCTTTTGTAGCAACCTTAAGAGTTTCTGCTATATCAACATAAGTTTTATAACTGTGTTTTCCTTCTTTAGATAAATCTTCCCCAAATTGCAAAAAATCAAAACAATCTAAAATATTAAGCCTTCTTAACGCAGGCTGGCATAAAGTTTTGGAAAGAGTTGTAATAAGAAACATCTTTACTTTTTTAGAACGCAAGTATTTAACGTAGTCGTAAGCTCCCTTTCTAAGAGGAAGATGATTAGCATAAGCGTCAAACGCCATATCCGACCACTCCTTCATTAGTTCTTCAGGAGATTCACTAAAACCGTAATGTTCAATAACATAATCTGCAATTTGGCGAGGATTCATAGCTGCTGTAGTATTTGCAAAAATATCCGGAACATTTAAGCCGCGTTTTGCAAAACTCTTTTTATCAATATCATCCCAAACTCCAAGAGAATCAATAAGAGTTCCGTCAAAATCAAAAATCGCAGCCTTAAAAAACGAATTATTATTCTGCAGCGTCATCAATTATCTTTCTACTCGTTTCCAACAATTCATGCGCATGTTCAAGCGAAGTTTTAGAGTTACTTCCAGCAAGCATACGAGCGATTTCCATCTCACGAGATTTACCTTCGAGTAGATTAACAGTAGTATCCGCTTCTTGACTTTCAAAATCACCATTATTAACAGGTGAAATATTTTTTTGCACAGCATATTGAGCATCAGCAAAAGAGGCCACTTGAGGCAAATGCGTAACAACAATCACTTGCGAATGTTTAGCAAGTTTAGCCAAACGCTTTCCTAGTTCAACTGCAGCAGCGCCACCAACTCCTGCATCAACTTCGTCAAAAATAAAAGTCATGTTTTTATCATCATGCTCACGCATTCTTGCAACAACAAGTTCCATTGCAAGCATCAGCCTACTTAGCTCACCGCCAGAAGCACTTTTGCCCATTGGTAAATCTGGCGAAGCTGGAAATGGTCTAAAAAGAAACTCAATATCGTCAATGCCGTTTGAATCGAGATAAACTAAACCATCTTGATTCTCACTTCTAGAATTTACTCGAACATTTAATTGAGCGCCATCCATTGCTAAAGAAGATAGCTCATTACTAACATCATCACTAAGCTTTTTAGCTGCTTTCACACGAGTGGCAGATAATTTCTTGGCTAAATCAAAAGCTTCATCGTAACGCTTATTACAAGCGGCCCTAGCGCGCTCAATAGCTTCTGGAGAATCATCTAAATCTTCAAGTTCAAACTGAGCTTTTTGCGCCCAATTAAGAACATCATCTAAAGTTGGCCCCCATCTGCGCGTAAGCTCACTAAGATCATGTATTCTTGCATTTAAAGAATCTAAATCTTCCTCACTCGCATCAAAATCAATCTGCTGAGCAAGCTGCATTACAATATCGTCCAGTTGCGCATGAATATCATCAAGTTGTTGAGCGAGTTTACTAAATGAATTATCAACTCTAATATTTTGCAATGCTTGAGCAGCCTGATCAATAAGCGTTCTTGCGTCTAAAGATGACGATGAAGCACTATAGTCGATTTGACTAACGTCAAGCGATGATAAAGCTGTGCTCACAGCGTTAATAATTTGCGCAGAATTTTCAATGCGCTCGCGCTTTGCACGCAATTCTTCATCTTCATTATGTTTTGGATCTACTTGTTTTATTTGGGCTAAAGACTCTCTCAAATAGTCAGCTCTCTGACGAGCGGAAGATTCTTGGTTTTCAAGACGATTACACGCTTCTTGAGCATCTTTTAAAGCTTGATAAGCTTGAAAATATTTATTAGCTAATTCACTATTCTTTGCCACTAAATCTAATATTTCACGCTGTTTTGCGCTAGTTGCTATGCGTAATTGATCACTTTGACCGTGAATTGTGACCATTTGTGAGCATACGTCTTCAAGCAAAGTTTTTGGAACAGCGAATCCAGATATTGTTGCTCTTGAGCGGCCCTGTTTAGGAACAGTTCTTGCAACATACATATCTGACTTTGTTTCATCAATTTCTGAAGTTTCAAGCTCAATGCCAGCTTGATTAACAGTTTCTTCCACTTCGCTTGATTTTGGGATGCTAAATACGCCTTGCACCCACGTTTCTTTAGCATTTGGCGAAATTCTAGCAGAATCTGATTTCGAACCAGAGATAAGTTTTATGGCACTTAAAAGCATTGATTTTCCAGCGCCAGTTTCACCTGTAATCGCAGTCATTCGTAAAGAAGGAGTAATAAGCGCGTGTGAAATTGGCCCAAGATTGCGTATTTCTAATTCTTCAAGCACACTATACCTCGTTTTTACTGCTATTAGTTAAGTAGGATTATTTACGGTTTGACTGATTACTGTTATGTTCTCGCCAACCAACTACTGGTAAATCAAATTTTGTAACCAAACGCTTAGTAAAAGGCGCTCCAGAAAGTCTAGCCAGCAAAAGCTCATCTTTAGACTGTCGAACTTGAATCCTTGATCCTTGAGGAAGAGCGCGCTGACGCCTGCCATCGCAACAAATCCAGCCACCCGAAGAAGATTCTTCAAGAATATCAATCGTAAAAGTAGATCCTGAGCCAATAATAAGCGGACGAGCAAAAAGCGCGTGAGCAGCTAAAGGAACTAATTGCAGAGCTTCAACATTTGGCCACATAATTGAGCCACCTGCAGAAAACGCATAAGCTGTTGAACCAGTAGGAGTTGAAACTATTACACCATCACAGCCAAAAGATGACATTTCAACATCATCTACTCGTATTGAAAGCTCTACCATTCGCCCACGATCTGCACGATCAAGCGTAATATCATTCAAAGCCCAGTCTCTTAAAGGCTCACTTTCGCCTGGAAGCCATACGTCAACATGGGCTTCCATACGTCGATCGATTGAATAATCCTTATTTGCGATTCTTCTAATTGCTTCATCAATTTGGAAGCTTTCGAATTCTGCCAAAAAACCAACGTGACCAAGATTTATTCCAATAATTGGCACGGTAGTGCAATGCACTAACTCTGCAGCCTGAAGCATGGTGCCATCTCCCCCAAGCACCACAACAATTTCAGTATGCTCATCAACTAAATTAGTAGGCGTTTTAGAAAAGTCAGAAACGGCAGCACTGTGAAAAACATCAACTAGAAAACCCGCTTGAGTAAGCTGTGAAGTAACTTGATTTACTACAGCACTGTGGCTATCAAGTCTCGCATGAGTTACTACAAGAGCGCGTCGAGGCGCAGAAGCAGTATTTTCATCGAAATGTTGCTGCATCACAAATACCCTTCGTACTGTTTTCAAATAACAGTACTATTGTAATTCTTCTACGTATATTAGGCGTAAGTATTTGTATTATCAGCCTTCAAAATGCGCATAAAGCAAATATTCTACGTTTCCGTGAGTGCCTTCAATAGGAGATTTTACTGTTGAAACAATCGTCAAATTATTATCTTTAGCACAATTTTCAACATTTTCTAACGCTTTAAGACGCAAAGATTCGTCTGTTACTATTCCACCTTTTCCAAGATTTCCTTTTCCAACCTCAAACTGAGGTTTAACAAGTAAAACAACATCTGCATTATGCTCAGCAATGCGCGCAATTACTGGAATAACGAATGTTAAAGAAATAAAAGAAACATCCGAAACTATCAGATTAGGTTTATACGGCAAATCTTCTTCGTAAACGTTACGAATATTTACTCCGCTCATTTCGATTACTCTAGTATTATTCGCAATTTTAGGATTAAGCTGCCCATGACCAACATCGAGAGCAATAATATGCTCAACTCCTCTTTGTAAAAGCACGTCGCAAAATCCGCCTGTTGACGCACCAATATCTAATGCTCTAGTTGACTTGGAAGTAGATAAACCGTATTTAGAAAACGCTTCAAAAGCTCCTTCTAGCTTAAGAGCTCCGCGAGAAACATATTTAACAAAAGAGCTTACGCCTTCTAATTTAGAAATAACTATTTCTTCTGAATCCTCTACAAGAAAAGAAGATTTTTTAATAGTTTTATTATTTACGCTTACAGCACCATTTTGAATTAAACGCTTAGCTATTGTTCTACTTTCTGCTAATCCTCTGACAACAAGAGCACAATCCAAACGTTTATGTGAAGAAGAGTTTACAAAAATTCGCAAATCTTCATTAAAACTCATAATGAAAACTCCGGAAGAGTATAGTTTTCAAGAGATTCACCATTATCTTGCAAACTCCATGTCAACGCGCATGCAGCCCTCAAAGCATTGCAATCATTAAGATTATTCACTTCAATAATACGATTATCAGTAAGCTCAGCTTTTGCACTTTCGCAAATAAAAGTATGCTCGTCCACTCTCTCTGGGCAGTTATGGGACTCGTTAAGTCCTCGCAAATCTTTAGAAACAAAGCTTGGTCGCAAATGCTCCGGCGCAAGCATAAGCATTCTAGGATTCGTAACTCCAGTAAGAACAAGCAAAGACTCGTAGCCTCCCCTTGTTCCGGCTTCAATATCAGTATCTAAACGGTCTCCTACAGCAAGAGATTTAGAAATACTTATTACAGGATTTCCAAACTCGTCTTTTTCAGTATATTGTTCGTGCTCTGACTCAAATTTAGTTTTTACATGTTCAGCATTTGCTGCAACAAGCAGTCGAGCCTCGTCATACATTGCAGATTCAGGTTTTCCAGCAGACGAAATAGGCTCAACTCCTGTAGCATTAATAACAGCCTGAATCATTGAGCCGCATCCAGGAGCTATTCCAAGTTCGCGAGGAATTGTTAAATCACGATTTGTAACAAAATATTTAGCTCCGTGCTCTACAGCAAAAGAAACTTCTGCCATTTCTTGCCAAGTCATCTGAGGATACCAGCCTTGAATAACAGCTTGCGGATCATCTTTGCAAGAATCTACAGGCTGTAAACCTACACGCTTAACTTCCTCAAGCAAATGCTCAGCACCAAGAACTAGAACACGAGCACCTGGCTCAACATGACGCGCAACCATGCGAGCCGCAACAACAGATGAAGTAATAATCTGCCATGGTTTTACACTCAGACCAAAACTTTCCAATTGTTTAGCAACAACAGTTTGAAAACGAGAAGAATTATTTGTTGTGTATTCAATAAACATTCCGCGTTTTTGAGCGGACTCAATCGATTCAGCAGCATACTCAACAGAATTTCCGCCTCTATAAACAACACCATCCAAATCAAGCAAAGCTAAGCTAAAAGCTTCACTTAAAGGACGAGTACTTGCAGAAAAATTCTTTCTCGTTTCAAGTTGCATAAAAATAGCCTTAAATGATTTTAATCCTCAGATTCATCTTCTTCTGGAGCAAATTCGCAATCATCTTCACTTACACCAATCTCATCCATCATGGCGTCGTTCAAATGTTCCAAATCGTAGTCAATAACAATATCATCTGGGTTAATATCGTCATCGTCAGCATCAGCATACTGATTTTCAAGACTGTCGAGCAAAGATTCTAATTCTACGGCTTCATCGCTTCTGCCTGCTTCTTCTAAGAAGTACTGCTCAGCTTGAACGGCACGCATACGATACTCTCCAGGTAAGCCCTTTGAACGGCCCATTGCATGAACGAGCTCAATAGCTTTATCTGCATGATCAGTATCAAACAAAACACCGGCGTACACTAGGAACATTTCGGCTTTAACTTCACCCTTAAGGCTTTTTGCTTCATCTGACATGCAAATTTCTAAGGCTTTATCTAGATTGCCCATGCCGCGCTCACAATCTGCAATAAATGGCAGGTAGTCGAGATAACCGTTCATGCGCATTGCAGTGCGGAATTCTTTAGCAGCAAGCTTGTAATCGCCTTGACGATAAGATACAAAAGCTAATGTTTCGCGAGCAAAATCAATTCTTGAAGCCTGCTTAGCAACCCATTTTGCGTGTTCCAAAGCAAGATCAGGATTCTCTTCCTGCAAAACGTAGGCTGCAAGAATATGAAGACCAATATTTTCAGCATGCTCCTTGGAAAGGCCACGCAAACGCTCACGGTCTTCCTTAGAAAGCATTGCCCACTCTAGACCCTTTGGCATTTTAGGCTCGCCAGGGCGACGCGCGGTATAAGGGTTTTGTGATGGATATGAAACCGTTCCGTCAGAATTGCGACGAGGTCCATTTTCAAATCTGACATTGCCATGCGCATTGCTGTTTCGGCGCTCAGAGCTGCGATGTTCGTCGAAGCGACGATTTTCATTGCGATTATTGCGGTCGTAACGATCATTGCGATCATTGCGGTCGTAACGATTATTATGGTGATTGTCAAAGCGACGATTTTCGCTGCGATTATCACGACGATTATCGCCAAAATCACTTCTGGAATCTTTATGGAAATCCTTGTGGAAGTTTCCACCGCGATTATTTTCTCTGCGATTCTCGTTGTGATTATTTCGACGGTCGAAACGTTTTTCACCATCAAACTTCTTGTAGCGAGGATTTCCGCCTTCTTCACCGCCATGCTCAAAATCGCGCGAACGACGATCATCACGGCGATCATCAAAGCGGCGATTACGGTTAAAACGATGTTCTCCGTCGCGATTTTCAGAACGGAAACCACTTCTCTTAGAACCACTCTTGTGGAATCCATCTTTATGGAAACCACCGCGTCTTTCACCACTTTTACCACCGTTTCGATGGCCAAAATTACCACGATTACCAAACGACTTGCCACTACGTGATCCGCGCTCTTCGCCCATTATCGGCATACCTTTCAAATTCTAATAGACAATAAATTAATATTAATCTAATATTAAAAACAAATCATGCGCGCTCTACAGCACCAATAGCTTTTTTACCGCGGCGAAGCAAAGCAAAACGACCATGTAAGAACGAATTATCGTCAAGAACATCATCAACGCCTTCAACGCGTTCATTATTTAGATACAAACCACCAGCTTCGATAGCGCGACGAGCTTCGGAAATCGTGCGGAACAAACCTGCAGAAACCGCAGCTTCTACAATACGATCCCCATTGTGAGACTTTGCAAAATCTAAGCTACCATCTTCTGACTTCACTTTAATGCCATCTAAAGCAGCCTCAAGAGTCTGCTCATCAATATTTTTAATATCTCCACGTCCAAACAGTGCGGAAGAAGCTTCAATAGCTTGGTTAGTTAAATCTTCACCATGAACAAAACTTGTAACTTCCCAAGCAAGCACGCGCTGAGCTTCACGGCTTCCTGGATCTTCTTGAATTTGCTGCGCTAAACGCTCAATCTCACTCTTTGGTAAGAATGTGAAAACTTTAAGTAACTTAACAACTTCATCATCAGGCTGATTAAACCAGAACTGGTAGAAGCGGTATGGGCTTAACATTGTTGGGTCAAGCCACATTGCGTTGCCTTCAGACTTACCAAACTTGCGGCCCTGATTATCCGTAATAATCGGGCTAGTAAATACGTTTACTGAAGCTCCGCGAACCTTACGAATCAGATCCATGCCAGAAGTCAAATTACCCCACTGATCAGATCCACCAAGCTGCAAAGTAACATTGTAGTTATCAAAGAGATACAAGAAATCGTTTCCTTGCAAAACCTGGTAACTAAACTCTGCAAAAGAAATACCTTCATCTGAGTTCAAGCGACGAGCAACAATATCCTTAGCGATCATTGTGCCAACACGGAAGTTTTTGCCAACATCTCGCAAGAAATCAATAGCAGACATCTTAGAAACCCAGTCGTAATTGCTAACAAAACGAACAGGATTTTCTCCATCAAGAGGCAGAATACGTCCAATCTGATTATGCAAACGTTCAGCCCATGCAGCAACAATATCTTTAGAATTTAAAGTTCGCTCACCACTTTGACGAGGGTCACCAATCAAACCAGTTGCTCCACCAACAAGCGCAATAGGATGATGACCTGCTGCCTGCAAGTGGCGCATGTTAATAAGCTGAACAAGATTTCCAATATGCAAAGATGCAGCTGTAGGATCATAGCCGCAATAATACGTTAATGGTTCTCCGTCAAGTGCTTGAGCAAGCTGTTTCTCGTCTGTAGATTGAGAAATCAATCCACGCCACTTTAGCTCTTCAAACAAAGAAGCAAAACCTGCTTCCTTGTAATTCCTGACCTGAGCCATTCGTATCTCCTTATTGCAAAAATTCCGAAATATCGGGCGCTATGCGCGTCCGCAAGCCTTTTAATTTTTGCAGTACAGGCAGACACTATTACAAAGCTGTCAAAAGCATAATCACAATATTTCAATTTTGCACAATATTATTTTGAAGATGAACTATAAGCGGAACCGTCGCTTGTAGAAGAAACAAACTTACTATATTCATTTACTTTAGATTCAGCTTCATTTATTTGTTCAAGAACTCGCACTAGTGCAGTTCCGCCTCTAGTGCAACGAGACGCAACAGATCCGTCACTTGAAAGCAGTTTTCTAAGATCAGGAATTTTGCTGCAATCAATAAATCCGTCTAAAATATTCGCGAAATCGTCGTCGCTTAAATCAGCAAGATCTCCGCCGATTTCTTCTGCTCGCTTTACACACAAACCAGACAAAGTATGAGCATTACGGAATGGAACACCTTGCTTTACCAGCCATTCTGCAATATCTGTTGCGAGCGCAAAACCTGTGGCTGATTGCTCACGAAGACGCTTAAAATCAAACTGCATAGTTTTTAGCATTCCTGCAAATGCTGGAAGCAGCACTTCTAACGTATCAATTTGATCAAAAACAGCTTCTTTATCTTCCTGAAGATCGCGAGCATAAGCAGTAGGAAGACCTTTAAGAGTTGCCATTAATCCTGTTAAGTCACCAATTAATCTGCCAGACTTTCCTCTTGCGAGCTCTGCAATATCTGGATTCTTTTTCTGAGGCATAATAGAAGAACCGGTTGAATAAGCGTCATCCAAGCGCACAAAAGCAAATTCTTGCGTATTCCAAATAATAATTTCTTCGCTTAACCGAGAAATATCGACGCCAATCATTGCTGAAATAAATGCAAATTCAGCAACAATATCTCTGCTTGCGGTTGCGTAAATAGAGTTTGCACAAACAGCGTCGAAACCAAGCTCCTTAGCAACGCCATCAGCGTTGAGACCAAGAGTGTTTCCAGCTAAAGCTCCAGCACCATAAGGGCTTTCGTTTGCGCGTGAATCCCAATCAACAAGTCTCTGAATGTTGCGCAGTAGTGGCCAAACGTGAGCCATTAATTGGTGCGCAAGTAAAATAGGTTGAGCATGCTGCATATGAGTTCTACCTGGCATTACAGCATCTTCTGCATTTTTTGACTGAGTAATTAGAGCTTTGCAAACTGTTAGCAGTAGATTTGCAATAAATCGAGCATGTCGGCGTAAGAACATGCGTATAAGCGCTGCAATCTGATCATTTCTAGAACGACCTGCTCTAAGCTTTCCGCCTAACTTGCTTCCAGCAATTTCAAGCAATCCTCGCTCTAACGCAGTTGCCTCATCTTCGTCTTCTTCAATAGGAGCAAAAGTTCCTGAATCAACTTGCTTTTGCAATTCGTTTAATGAGCAAATCAGTTCTGAATACTCTTCTTTGCTAAGAAGACCTGCACGATACAACGCAAACGCGTGAGCTCTAGATCCAGCAATATCATCATCAGCTAATCGCCAATCAAACTGTGTTGATTTGCTTAATGCAGCAAGCTCTTTAGATGGACCAGAGCTAAAACGTCCACCCCACAATGCAATCGGATTGCTAGCGTTTTTTGTTGTATCGTGAGAAATCATTATTACCTCAAATCCAAATTAATTGTTTTTTGAAACGCGCATGTCACGAGCTGCAGCAACAGTATTTGACAATCCGTAAATTTCAATAAAACCGTTGGAAGCACGCTGATCGAAGGTATCGGAAGAATCGTACGTAGCTAAGTTAAAGTCATACAGAGACTCTTCGGAGCGTCTACCAGTAACAACAGCTTTTCCGGCGTACATAGTCATTCGAATATCGCCAGAAACATGTTCCTGAGTTTCGTTAATAAACGCATTCAAAGAACGCACAACTGGAGAGAACCATTGACCATCGTAAACAAATTCTGCCCACTTTTTATCAAGATCACGCTTTAGCCTGTGCTGCTCACGTTCCAAACAGCAGTTTTCCAGCTCTTGATGTGCAGCAATAAGAGCCTGAGCTCCTGGAACTTCATACAATTCGCGAGACTTGATGCCAACTAAACGATCTTCAATAATGTCAATTCGACCGATTCCTTGAGCACCTGCTCTTGCGTTCATTTCTTCAATAGCTTGCAAAGGCGTTACACTATGACCGTCAATAGCAACTGGAACACCTTTTTCAAAAGTGATAGTCACTTCATCAGGCTCTTGAGACTCCATAGGATTTTGAGTGTAAGAATAGCACTCTTCTGTTGGAGCATTCCAAGGATCTTCCAAGAAACCTGTTTCAATTGCACGACCCCAAACGTTTTGATCAATTGAGTAAGGGCTTTTCTCACTTTGCTCAATTGGAAGCTGGTGACTGTTTGCAAAAGCGATTTCAACATCGCGAGTAAGCGACAAATCTCTAATAGGGCTGATTGCTTTTAACTGTGGATCTAAGGATTTGATAGCAACTTCAAAACGAACTTGATCATTTCCCTTTCCGGTGCAACCATGAGCAATAGTATCCGCATCAAATTCGTGCGCCGCATGCACTAAATGCTTTGTAATCAGTGGACGAGATAGTGCAGAAACAAGAGGATACACATCTTCGTACATTGCATTTGCTTTCAAAGCGAGCATGCAATAATCGTTGGCAAACTCATCTCGCGCATCAACAACATAAGATTCTACTGCACCGCAAGCTAATGCGCGCTTCTTTATTGCATCAAGAGCTTCGCCGCCTTGACCAACATTAAGAGATACGGCAACAACATCTTGGCCGGTTTGTTCTTTCAAGTAAGGAATTGCTACAGAAGTATCCAAGCCGCCTGAGTACGCCAGAACAATGCGCTTATTAGTATTCATGTGACCTCCATATGCAGCGCTTTGTATAACTAAACAATATAGAGCATATTATACACACAAGATAAACGCAATAGACATGTCACAAATTGTTGTATTTTTATTTTTTTGTCACATTACGTGAAAAAATATATAAAATTTAGAAATCATACTTATACATATAAAAACGTGTACAGCATAATTTGCACTGTACACGTTATAAATATAAATATTCACGAATAAATTTTCGACTAAGATTTTTCTATAATTAGCGAGATGCAACAGTAAGCATCCAGTTTGCTCTTTCTTCCGCTTCTTCATTGGAAACGCAAACCATAATAACAGTGTCATCTCCTGCAACAGAGCCCAAAATACCCTTCAAAGGCTGGCGATCTATAACGCTAGCAACATACTGTGCAGCTCCAGATGGAGTATGAATCACAACAATATTATTTGCGTGAGCAACTTCCGTAACAAGACCAGATAACGTTCGAGCAACCTGCTGATCTATACGAACAGTATCCATTGCATGACGATTTCCAGTGCCATCCCCCAAAACGTAGGCAATCCTACCGTCGGTTAAACGAATCTTAACAGCATTTATCTCATCTAAATCGCGGCTTAAAGTAGCTTGAGTAACATTAAAGCCGTGGAGAGCAAGAACCTTAGAAAGCTGAGACTGAGACGTAATAACCTCAGACAACAAAGCCTGCTCAATAGCATCTAATCTAGCAGCTTTTGTAGAGGGACGTTGTTGCTTAAAAACAACATCTCCGTCATCATCTATTTCAGCATCCTGCCTAGAATTAACCATAATTTTTTACAGAACCTTTCATAAAAAACATTTATACATAAATATATACGATTACATGTGTAAATATCTACGAAATATGAAATTTATTTCAAAAAATTTGTTATAACAACAGAATAATGCGACTGTGAAACCAATAAAACATGAAATCACAATCGCATTATGCTTATTTAATACAGTCTTATACGCGCAAAGTTGCGTGCAATGCTGCAGCAGACTTTGTAATCTCCTTACGAACTGCTTCCATTTCTTCACCAGAAAGAGTTCTATCTGCAGCTCTAAAGGTTACAGAATATGCAAGAGATCGCAAACCTTCACCTAACTGCTCGCCTTCATACACGTCAAAAAGCTCAACAGATTCGAACAAATCGCCTGAAGCTTTTTCAATTGCATCTTGCAAAACCTGAGCCTTCAGCGAAACAGGAGCAGTGAACGCAAAATCTTGCTTAACTGGTGGGAATGTAGAAATCGGCTTAGCCTGAACTGGCTTCATTTGCATATTGTTAAACAAAGAAGTCAAATCAAGCTCAAACGCTGCAGAATGTTTTGGAAGATCCAAAGCGTCGCACACGTGAGGATGCAATTCGCCAACAACACCAATAGACACTTTAGAGCCGTCTTCAGCAATTACACAAACGCTAGCACTGCGACCTGGATGCCAAGAAACAGGAGCATCCTCAGCGTTAAATTGATCTAACACGAATTGAACACCAATGCGCTTAGCTAAACGTTGAACTGCTTCAACAGCATCACTCCAGTCAACATCGCGATGAGTGCCAAGCCAGCCAGTTTCTTCAGCATGACCGGTAAGCAGAGCAGCAACATGCAAAGGCTGATCCGGCAAACCTGCATCTAATGCAGCAAGTTCCGCATTAGACGGTCGCACAGAACCAGGAAGAGCAGGAATTGCAGGAGCGTTTGGATCACTAAAGTAAACATGACCAAGCTCATACATTGAAATATTATCTAAGCCGCGACGAAGATTACGACGAACAGTTCCAGCTAAAGTCATAAGAACTGATCTGCGAAGCCAAGGACGATCTCCTGCCAAAGGATTAGCAATACGAACACTTACCTTGTCAACTTCATCAACATCTTTTCGGAAGGCCTTAATATCTTCTTCACCAACAAATGGGTAGCTTAAAGATTCAACTAAGCCCATTTCTGCAAGTTCATAAGCAATAGCGCGACGAGTTGCCTGCTTTTCTGTTAAACCAGTTCTTCCCACAATAGGAACAGCAGGTACTTTAACAGGAATCTCATCGTAACCAACAAGTCGAGCAATCTCTTCAACCAAATCGCAAGGCTCATTCAAATCTGGACGCCAAGTTGGGGGAAGAACTGAGAATGAACCATTTCCACCACCTGCAACAGAGCAACCAATATCGGTGAGAATGTCACTAATACGGTTCAAATCAAGATCAAGACCAGCAACACGCTTAACTTCATCAGCTTTGAAAACAATCACATTGCGAGACTGAGTATTATTAACATCATTTGGATAAGAAGATGGCTTAGCACCACCAAACTGCTCCAAAAGGTTTGCAGCCATTTGAGCTGCAGCAGGTTGCAACTCAGTGTCAACACCACGCTCAAAGCGACGCGAAGCCTCAGAAGGAATCTTATGACGACGAGCAGTTCGAGCAATAGATACAGGATCAAAGTGAGCTGCTTCAATCAAAACATTCTTAGTTTCACTGGTTACTTCGCCATACATGCCACCCATAACGCCAGCCAAACCAAGAATACGAGAGCCTTGATTTCCACGAGGAGAATCGCAAATAACCAAATCCTCAACGTGCAATTCGTGATCCTTACCATCTAAAGTCGTAAGATGTTCACCAGAACGCGCACGACGAACAACAATAGGACCCTCAATTTTATCCAAATCGTAAGCATGTAAAGGCTGACCTAAGTCAAGCATCACGTAATTAGTAACGTCAACAGCAAGAGAAATGCTACGCATGCCTGCACGAGTTAAACGACGCTGCATCCAGTGAGGGCTTTTAGCATCAGAGCTGAAATTATTAACAGCACGAGCATAGTAACGATCGCAACCAGCAACACCGTGAATTGGGTTCGTATCTTCAATGCTTACCTGAATATCTGCAGATTTATGATTCTGAGAGTCCATAAATTTTGCAGCTTGCTCATTAAGAGCTACTACAGGATCTGTGTAAGATGCGCCGGTTGAGTGATGGTACTCGCGAGCAACACCTCTATATGAAAAAGCGTAACCGCGATCTGGAGTAATATTAATCTCCAAAATTGGCTTATTAAGATGAAGCAATTCCATAGCATCATCGCCAGGTTTCAGAGCATCATATTCTGCTTTAGAGAATCCATATTCGCGAAGCAAAATAATGCCGTTATGACTATCTCCTAAACCAAGCTCACGCTCAGATGCGCACATTCCGTTAGAAATATGACCATAAGTCTTACGAGGCTCAATCTTAAAATCACCAGGAAGAACAGCACCAGGAAGAGTTACAACAACCTTTTCACCTGCAGCCATATTTGGAGCGCCACAAATAATGCCACGAGGAACTTTCTTACCGTTCTCATCAACATCGTTGTACTCTTCACCAACATCAACATGGCACCAATTAATAGTTTTACCATTTTTCTGCGGTTCGGCAGTGGCATCTACTACATAGCCGACAACAATTGGGCCGGTGACCTGCGAAGTATGAATTTCTTCCTCTTCCAAACCTACGCGCACTAAATCCTTAGCAAGCTGCTCGTAAGTTAAACCTTCTGGCACTTCAACATGATCTTTAAGCCAGTCAATATCTACCATTGGCATGAGTTTTACTCCCCCATTACAAACTGTTGTGCGAAGCGCTTATCGCCTTCAACCAAATCATGCATATCGTTAATATCGTGACGAAGCAGCAAAGTGCGTTCCAAACCAACACCAAAAGCGAAGCCAGTGTAAACTTGCGGATCTAAACCTGCAGACTTCAAAACATTTGGGTTGACCATACCGCAGCCACCCCATTCAATCCAACCTGGGCCACCCTTTTTATCTGGGAACCACAAATCAAGCTCAGCGCTAGGCTCAGTAAATGGGAAGTAGCTAGGACGCAAACGGCTTTTAGCATCTGGACCAAACATTGCAACAGCCAAACGGTCAAGAACGCCCTTTAAGTCAGCCATTGTCAAGTTCTTATCTACAGCTAAAGCTTCACACTGGTGGAATACTGGAGTGTGAGTTGCATCAAGCTCATCTGTTCGGAATACGCGACCAGGTGAAGCAATATAAAGAGGAACTCCACGCTCAATTAATGCGCGAACCTGATCAGAAGAAGTCTGCGTGCGCAAAACCATGTTTGAACCAACAAAGCCTGCAGCATCCTTGGCTTGATTTCCCTGAACGTAGAAAGTATCTTGCATTTGGCGAGCAGGATGATCTGGACCAAAATTCAACGCGTCGAAATCAAACCATTCAGTTTCAACTTCTGGACCTGCAGAAATTTGCCAACCCATAGAAATAAAGAAGTCTTCAAAATCTTCAATAATACGAGCTATCGGATGACGAGCACCAAGAGGTTTGCGATTCACCGGAAGAGTCATATCAACTGTTTCAGCAGAAAGCATACGTGCTTCTTCAGCAGATTTAACACGCTCCGAAGCCTGAGCAAATGCACGTCCAAAATCAGCTCGCAAAGTTGACATTACTTTGCCAACTTCCTTCTTTTGATCTGCAGGAAGTGAACCAATAGCCTTGCTCGCAAGAGTCATCACTGACTGAGCACCAGCATATTGAGTTTTCACCGCCTTTAACTCGTCCATGTTCTGAGCTGCAGCAGCACGAGCAATACCTTCTTTGACTGCTTGAGTTACAGCTTTAACGTCGAATGGCTTATTATCGGTCACAGCACCCTTCCTATCTGTATTACGCGTATCCACATGTTTCATTATGTTCTATACACTGTTAAAAATACTGCCCAAAGCTATATTTTTCGCTCATGACTAGACATAGCCAAGCCCATAAGCATTACTGCTGCGCTTGTTGCAAGGTTCATTGATTCCGCTTTACCGTAGATTGGGATAATTGAAATATTGTCAACTTGCTGCAATATTTCTTGAGGAAGACCACGCGCTTCGTTGCCAAATAAGATTGCTAAAGAAGAGCTGGTAAGCTCAGTATTTGCAAGAATCTTTGGGAAAGGCACAGGTTTCAGCTGATCAGTTCCGTAAATATCCGCTGCAATAACGCGAATATTTGATTTTTTAGCGTAATCAAACCAGTCTTGAACGCTTAATTGCACTACAGGAAGATGAAATAGCGAGCCAGCAGTCGAACGCACAAGCTTAGAATTCCAACGACTTACGCAATCGTCAACAAAAACAACAGCATCGCAGCCTGCAACATCTGCAACACGAATAATCGCACCCGCATTACCAGGATCTCTTACCTGCCAGCAAGCTGCAATCAAAAGAGGATTATTTGTATTGCCTACGCGCTCAGAGCCTTCTGCATTCACAAAGTTTTCTGAACTAACAGACTTTTGCAAATTCTTAAACTCACCTACGTAAATCTCATCTAAAAATTGCGCATCGCTAACAGCAACAATTCCTTGCGAATCAGAACTTATTTTTTGCATAATACTTGATTCAACAGGATGAACATATAAATCTTTAGATAACGCTTCTTTAATAATTTCTTGCAAAGAAGAAGATTGATTAGCATCTTCTTCATTGTTAACGCAAACCTCTTTAGTAACGTAAATATCACTTATTGAATCTGAAGCGTAACTAACAGCCTCACGAACACTTTGAGGACCTTCAACCAAAAAACGCTTAGAAGCATGCGAGTTGCCTTTGCTTAACGCTACAAGCCTACGCACACGCTCGCTGTGTGGATTATCAATTAATTCTTTTAAGGGCATATTTACACTTTACTTCAAAAATGAATGCAACACAGTTAAATAGTAGCTAAATGCTTCAAACTATTACTCGTGATGCTCAGAAGCGCTTGAAGTAGTATAGCCTTCAGGCTCCAACTGGAATGTAGTGTGCGAAACAGAAACAGGAAAATGCTCACGCAAGCAATCCTGAAGTTGGGAAAGCACCTGAGAGCATTGAGCCATAGTCATGTTAGGATCGACAACAACATGAGCCATAAAAATAGGCAATCCAGTAGAAACGGTACTAGCATGCAAATCGTGCACTGCAAGAACATGCGGCACATGCTCTAAATGCTCACGAACTTTATCTAGATCAAGACCTTCTGGAGTTTGTTCAAGAAGAACCTTAACAGCATTCTTAAGCAACTTCAGAGCGCGCGGAATCATAAGAATAGCAATAATCGCGCCGGCAAGAGCATCAAAACCAGCCCAACCAGTGCTCATCATAACAATTGCGGAAATTACAACCGCCACAGAACCCAAAGCGTCATTCATAACCTCAAGGAATGCGGCTCGCATATTCATGTTGTCTTGCGATTGAGACATAAGAATTACAAGCGAAGCAAGGTTTGCAGCAAGGCCGAGTATGCCGAAGAAAAGCAGTTGATTTACATCATGAATGCCTTGGTGACCGTTGCCAAAAAGACGCATTCCAGCTTCAACAAGAGCGTATACGCCAACAATTAGCAAAATAAGAGCACCGGCGGCAGCAGTAATAACCTCAAGACGAGCCCAACCCCACGTGCGCTTGCTGCTTGGACGGCGGCGCATAAGAATTGCAGTAACAGTTGAAGCTGCAAGAACGGAAATATCCGTAAGCATGTGACCTGCGTCAATAAGAAGCGAAAGAGAATTTGTGAGGAAAGAGCCGATTACTTCGGCAAAAAATACGATTGAAGTAAGAGAAAGAGTAAGAAGTAAGCGATGCTGGTGAGTGTGACTTGCGTGGATTGCGGCTGCTTGGGAAGCTGCGTTGGCGTTGAAACTGGTTGTGATGTTGACGTCGCTTGCGTTGGTGCTGGTTTTGGTGCTGGAGATGGCAGTGGTACGTGCGTTTGTAGTCGTACTTGCGCTTGTAGTAGTACTTGCGCTTGTAGTAGTACTTGCGCTTGTAGTAGTACTTGCGCTGGCACTGGCACTTCTTGAGTGTAAATCAATGCCGCTAGTTGAAGTTACACCATTATGATTATGCACTTGCTAAGCCTCCTGTCAAATACAGGAACGATATTATTTCTCAATATCATTCGCATTTTCTCTTATACGCAATGAACCCCAGCCGAAGCCGGGGTTCAAAATTGCTAAACTATCGTATCTACAACTATGTAATCACATGCTGTCAACATAAGCGTGTAAGCGAAAATAAGTGCACACTACCCAAATTTTATTTAATGCAACTTGTCAAAATTTTATACAGAATAAAACACGCAAATAAAAAAAAAACAGCAACGAAACATACGTAATAACAATCAAATAGAATATAGTATAACCTAGCTTGCAAAACTACAGATAGGAAACTTATGAGCAAGAAGATTACGCGCGTTACGAAGCATAAAACTACAACTCGCTCTATTGTAAATACTATTTTGGGCATACTTATTACTCTCACAATGTCAGCATCACTATTTGCTGCTCCCGAGACTGCGTATGCTAGCGAAAATAAAGCAAACTCTTACATTGCAGCAACTCAAAAATCTGACAATAGTACCAAAACGATTGCCTCAGGTTCCTGGTTTGACGGAGTTAAAAATTTTTGGAAATCGATTTTTAAAGGTAAAAATAAAGACGGAAAAAAGGATGAAAAAAGTGACAAAAAGGAAAATAAGAAGGACAAAAATTCAAAGAAACACATCGAAGTAGTAGACGAAGACGGATTAACGGCAGAAGAACGAAATAAAGAAAAATCTGATAACAAAAAGTCTAAGAAAAATCAGACTCGCAAAAAGAAGAAAAATCGGAAAAATCGGAAACGCAAAAACACCAAAAATGGTATAAAACGCAAAAAGAAAACTACAACGCGTAAGCGCAAACGCGTTAATCGTAAAAGAAAAAATAAAGTAAAGAAAGTAGTGCGTTCTAATACTAATCGCAATACCACCAATAATGGAAATAATGGCGATAAAAATAAAACCACAGGCAATGATTCTAAACAAAATCAAACCCCTGCTCCAACACCAACACCACCAGCACCACAGAACGAACCACAGCAACATGTTCAGACTCCTGCTCCAGCCCCTGCTCCAGCACCAGCTCCTACTCCATCACCAACACCTCAGCAACAGACGGCACAAAATTCAGGCGCAATAGTTGTTCATCCAGGTTCTTTCTGCAACTCAGGACCAGAAGTAGAAGCTGTATCAACAAAAGGTGTGCCTATGGTTTGCAGCGACAATGGCGAAGGACGCACTCGCTGGCGCAGACGATAACGCTCAGCACATCACTGTAAATCGTTTGACAACAGCGTTTGGATTGTGACTATGCCGCATAATATTCATCAGATTAGCTTTAAGCACTTTTGGCCTATAACGCCACATTTTGGGAAATAACCCGAAATAACCCATTATTTCTCAACGTTAATAAAAAAGCGCTGCACAGCTAAAAACTGTTCAGCGCTTCGTTCGTGCCTCCGGTGGGACTCGGACCCACAAGCCCGTAAGGGCGTCAGATTTTAAGTCTGATGCGTATGCCAATTCCGCCACAGAGGCAGCAATCAATTATTATGCCATACATCACTGCAAAGAACAAGCCAGCGCGTGGCGAAAACACAAACACGCACTTACTAAACGCTCTTCAAACATGCAACTCCACCAAACACTTGTCAAAAACACAACTCAGCGTTCTAAGCCAAGCAGTCTGCGCCCCAAATCAAGCGTAATACCATCAAGCAAACCATGTTCACTTGCCACAAAAGTATCCAAAACACCACCATGATCCTCATACGCAGCTTTTGCCAAACGTTCAAGCACTCGGCTCCACACCACTGCTCCGCCGCCAACAACATCAACACGCCCAGGGTGAATCGTCGCATACGAACGCCTACGCTCACGAGTCATGCGCAAAAATCGGTTATTAACCGCGTACGCCTGATCAAGCCCAATTTTAACTCCGTCAACAGCTGAATGATCATAATGCTTCAAGCCCATTGTCAATGCAGCCATTGTAGTAACAGTTCCAGAAACGCCAATAATAGTGCGCACGCGACCAGCAGGCACAACTTTGAAAGCTTCGTCAATATGCTTGTCAACATCATCAATTGCAGCTTGGATTTCGTCTTCAGTAGGCGGATCAGTATGCAAATGACGCTCAGTCATTCGCACAGAACCAACATTCATCGAATATGCAGCAGCAACCTTGTGAACAGGCAAACTATCTCCATCCCCTCCAAGCACGAGCTCAGTAGAACCCCCACCTAGGTCAACTACAAGATACGGTGGCTGCAAATCATCGCGCGAAACAACGCTTGTAGCTCCAAGAAAACTAAGCGCCGCCTCTTCTGTACCACTAATAACTTCCGGTCGAACACCTAGCTCGTCAACCATCATCTGCTCAAAAATTTCACGATTTTCAGCATCACGCGTTGCAGAAGTTGCTACGAAGCGAATCGCATCAACCGGATGCTCTTTCAAAACTCGCGCAAATTCGTGCGCAGCATCCCGAACTCGCGCTAAAGCATCGTCCGCAAAGCGGTGCGTTTCATCAATTCCCTGCCCAAGTCTAACAACACGAAGCATTCTAGGAACAATATCTTTCATTCCATGCTCGGAAACTTGCGCAATTTTAAGACGAATAGAATTAGTACCACAATCAATTGCAGCAACAGTCACAGATTTTTCTTCACTATTACTACCAACATTTTTTCTATTATTTTTTTCATCCGAAACAACTTCCGTTTCTTCAGCATCAGAATCATCGCTCCATGGAGTTGTGCAACGGCACACGTTTGGATCAAACTCATCCTTAATTCTCTCCAACACCATGTCACCAATAGGATTCACACCCTTGCCCATTACCAAGGTTTGCGCAAGCAAAGCATGCAAGCATTTCACGCGCACAGGCATACCACCTGCACTCATATCACTAATATGCTCTTCACTATCTCCCAACGAAACAGCCAATGCATGACGGAATGCCAAATAATACTTATGTGCCTGCTCATACTGCTTCTTAACAACTTCGTCCGTCTGCAACAATTCGTTAAATTCTCGCATAAGACCGTTTGCTTCTACATGAGACACTGCTTTTACAGCTTCGGGACTGGTTAAATAGCAAGTAGTTGGAAATGGTGTGCCATCTTGCAAACACGGCCTTGTTATAACCGCAAGAGGCCGGCCACAAACGCAGCGCGCACCAATAGCAACCATTCCCCTCGGAAACCTTCCAAGCTGCTTCTGAACAATCGCACGTTCAGCATCGCTTGCTGGCGTTTTAAGTAAACGCTTTACAGCATCTTCTGGAGAGTAATGATTATTGTCATTTTTTTGCATAATATTTGAACTTTCTGGCATATTTATTTTTCCCAGCACAGCTTTACTGTAATTTTATTGCAATGGCAAATTATCTGGCTTGTCTGCTTTGTGTATTGCATACATCAAATCACTATACCAAGGTAGAACAGTACGATTCTTAGTTTCGCTATTCTCCTGCGCAAACGCATTAGGCAATGTGCCTGTTACAGCTTCAGGATGCTCCACTCTAACTGCCTGTTCCCCTGGAAAAACAAAACCAAGACGATCTCGAGCCTGAGCTGCAATATACGCTTTATCTTTCCAGCGTTCAATATTATTGTCGAGTGTACGTTTTTGCTCTTTTAACGTACTTTCTTCGCGCTGCAATGCGTGAAGTTCAGCCAAACTTAGAGCATAATTTCTAACTGTAGAAATGCACTCAATTGAACCAACTGTAACTATAAAAACCATGAGTAGAAAAACAAGCGGTCCTGAAAATAGTCGACGCTGCTGCATCGGTGACTGTGTTTCTTCACCTGCTGCTTTCGTACGGCGCTTCCTCATAACCATACATTCTAAATTACTTGATGTATTCGACGTGAAAAACACAATAATAATGGTCAGTTACTAAACAGCAACTGACCATTACTACCTAATTATTTCGTTAGATTACTTTTATAATATTTCGATATATTACATCGCTATATTACTTTTAGATTATTTTAGATTATTTTAGATTATTTTGCTTGAGCTTTACTTAAGATCGTATCTGCAGAATGCTGCAACTTTTGCAATTCTTCTTCAGTTAGATCAAGCTTGCACTGCTTTACAATACCTTCGCGACCCACGATTGCTGGGTAAGAAAGATAAGAATGGTATTCCTCGCGATAGTTCGAAACAGGCATCTGCTCTTTAGAATCCGAAAGAACAGCATGAACTAGACGAACTGCAGCAGCAGCAATACCGTAATTCGTGTACTTCTTGCCATAGAACACCGTAAAGCCGCCTTGGCGAGTTTCCTCATCAACAGCGTTCAAATCAATATTCTTTTCTTTTGCGAGCTCAGCAATTGGCTGTTCAAGAACCTTAACTGTTGACCATGCAACAAACTGCGAATCGCCATGCTCACCCAAGCTATAGCCCTTCACTGCTTTTGGATGCACTCCGAAGAATTTACCAACAGCACGATGAAGTCTTGCAGAATCAAGCAAAGTTCCAGTGCCAATAACTTTTTCATAAGGAAGACCAGTTGTTTCTTTATAAAGCTGGCAAATAGCGTCGCAAGGATTCGTAATATCAACTAAAACACCATGGAAGCCAGAAGCTTTAATCTTTGCGCCAACTTCTTCAACTTGAACACGATTATGTTTAAGTTCTGCGAAACGATCAGGATTTGGAACGTCTAAAAGTCTAATATTACCCATAGCACTTACGATAACTTCAACATCTTTCAAAGCATCGTAATCATTGACAGTAATGTTTACATTAAAAGGCAAATTATCCATTGAATCCTCAAAATCCAATGCATCAGCCTTAACCTTAGCTTCATTCTTGTCATACAGGTATAACTCGTCGGCGTAACCACCAACAACAAGCTGGTGAGCAACAGCTGCACCAACATTTCCCATACCGATAACTGCTACTTTTCGCATAATGAAACATCTCCTTCTGTTTCGAGTTTCTCACAAAAATATCACCATTATGCTGAGAATGAAAGTAAATTCAAAAAAATTTTTTGCGTGTCTTGATTTTTTCAAAAATATTTACAAAAAACGGCCAGCCGAAAACACGACTGACCGTTTAAACTTAAAGACTTAAGAAGATTTAAGTTACTTAAAAGTAGAAAGTTACTTCATATACTTCTTGCAAGCCTTAAATGCACTGTAACCAGCGTACTGAGCGGTAGAACCAAGCTCTTCCTCAATCTCAAGCAAGCGGTTGTACTTAGCAATACGCTCGCCACGAGCAGGAGCACCAGTCTTAATCTGGCCGGTGTTCTTAGCAACAGCAAGATCAGAAATTGTGGTGTCTGGGGTTTCGCCAGAACGGTGAGAAACCATAGAGGTGAAGCCATTCTTGGTTGCAAGTTCAATAGCGTCGAGGGTTTCGGTGACGGAACCAATCTGGTTCAACTTCACGAGCAAGGAGTTAGCTGCACCAAGCTCAATACCCTTAGCCAAACGCTTTGGATTGGTGACGAGCAAATCATCGCCAACGAACTGCAAACGATCACCAAGACGCTTGGTGATTTCTGCCCAATCATCCCAGCCTTCTTCCTGGAATGGATCTTCAATGGAAACGATTGGATACTCGTTGATGAGCTTCTCGTAGTAATCAAGCATGTAAGCAGATTCGCGCTCTTCGCCATCGAAACGATACTTACCAGTTTCCTTGTTGTAGAACTCAGAAGAAGCAACGTCAAGAGAAATACCAATCTGCTTGCCTGGCTCGTAGCCTGCGGCTGCGATTGCATCCATGATGTACTTCAAGGAATCCTCATTGGACTTCATCTTTGGAGCGAAGCCACCTTCGTCGCCAAGACCAGTAGCCAAGCCTTCCTTCTTCAAAACGTTCTTCAAGGTGTGATAAACCTCAACACCAGCGCGCAAAGCATCGCTATAGGTTGCGAAACCGTATGGAGAAATCATGTATTCCTGAATATCGGTTGCAAAATCAGCGTGAGCACCACCGTTCATGATGTTCATGTTTGGAACTGGAAGAATGTGACCATTGGTACCGCCGATGTAGCGGTACAACGGAAGCTGAGCAGACTCAGCAGCAGCGTAGAGAGCAGCGAGGGAAACGCCGAGAATTGCGTTAGCACCAAGCTTGCCCTTGTTTGGCGTTCCGTCAAGCTCAATCATTGTTTCATCAAGAGCGCGCTGATCGGTGGCATCCATGCCAATAACCTTAGGAGCGATTACTTCGTTGACAGCCTTAACAGCTTCCAACGTACCCTTGCCCTGATAACGGGACTTGTCGCCATCGCGACGCTCCCAAGCTTCTGCTTCACCAGTAGAAGCACCAGAAGGCACTAAACCAACACCCTGAGCGCCATCTTCGGTCTCCAAATAAACCTGAACAGTAGGATTTCCACGAGAATCCAAAATTTCGCGTGCATATACGCTTTCAATAGCTGCCACAACTACTCCTTTATACCTATGGGTTGTGATGACTCTTTTAAGACTAGTGCGTTTTATGGACGTTACATTGTATTTGCAAGTGTTTATGCCGAGAACGTTCACGTGTCGCGAATTTGTGCGTTTTGTCCATGCCCGTGCGCCATAATAGCGAACTGACACGGGGTGCAACTTGCGCATTCATATGATTTTGCGGATATTGCTGAGAATATACCCGTCGAACCTGATATAGCTAGTACTATCGAAGGGATGTCGGATGAATATCCACTTTCGCGAGCGAAAAACTGAGTGTATTGCAAACAGGAAGCAAGCGAATAAAAAAGCAAATAAGCCATTAAAATCTTTTATCGCTTGGATTTCTACAATAGTTATAGTTTTTTGCTGGTTTATTATTACACTCGGTCCTGTTGAAAACCGCGCTTTGCCTTCACCTTTCGAAGTTATTAAAGCTTTCGTAGATTTACACAATGAGGGAATACTGTGGCCGTCTCTTGCAATAAGCGTTTTTAGGGTTGTTGCAGGTCTTCTTTTGGGTATTGCGTTTGCACTTCCTGCCGGAATTCTTTCTGGAGGAAGCGCAATAGGCGAAACAATAATAAACAAGCCTAGCCACATGATACGTTCAATACCGTTCCCTGCTCTAGCTCCTCTTCTTATTATTTTTCTTGGCGTTGATGAGCTTATGAAGATTATGCTTATTGCAGTGGGCGTTTTTGGCCCTATGTATGTAAATATTCGCGATGGTGTTCGTAATATTGATCCTCGCCTTATTGAACTAGCTAAGGCTTATCATATTAAAAAATCTACTATTTTCACCACTATTTTTATGCGCGGAACTCTTGCTAATTTTATGACTGGATTGCGTTTTTCTATTTCCGTCGCATGGGTTGCTTTAGTTACTTGCGAAACAGTTAATTCTTCTATTGGAATCGGCTATATTCTTTCGAGAGCGCAACAATTCTTTAGGCCGGATCAGATGATGGCTTGCATAATTATGTACGCAATTGCAGGTCTTGGATCCGAAATTACGGCAAATATTTTCGAATACTTATTCATGCCAGAACGAAGAATTTCCTAAAAATAAACACAATAAACAAGAAACACAAGATAATAAACACAAAAAAGGAGCCAACTATGGTTAATTTCAAATTAAAAAGCGCAAGCAAGCGTGCTATTTGCGCATTGTGTGCTCTTTGCACAGCAGTTGCACTAGCTTCATGCGGAAGCGCTCAGAAATCTTCAAGCAACGCGTCTTCTACAAAAGAAGATACTGGCACTATGCGTGTTGCTTATCTTTCTACAGCAAACTATTTAACTACATTGAAGAACGAAAAGTTCTTGCAGGAAGAGTTTGGAAAGTCTAAAGTCACTTACACTGGTCCTTACACTCCAGTTGATGGACTTACTGCAGTAATGAGCGGTAGCGCAGACGCAACAACTACAGGAACTGGCCGTTTTATTGATCTTATTGCCGAAGGTCAGCCTTGGGTTGCTTTTGCACTCGAATACTACAATGGTGATTCTCAGGGAATTGTAGCATCTGCAAAAAGCGGCGTAAAAAGCTTAAAAGACTTGTATGGAAAGAAAGTTGCTATTATTCACAATGGTGACACTGGCGACTACATGCTTCATCGCGCTTTCGATAAAAGCGGTTTAGACGTTTCTAAAGTTAAAAAAGTTGAAATGAGCCCTAAAAACTTCCAGGCTGCTTTCTCTTCTGGACAGATTGACGCAATTTCTTCCTTCGACCAGAATCTTGCAGCAGCTATGACTACTCCTGGTTCTAAGTTGCTTGTAAACGCTAAGAAGTATGGCAATATGAACGTTACTATTCATATTGTTTCCAAGAGCTTCGCTAAGAAGCATCCTGAGCTTGTGAAGAAAATGTATAAGGCTCTTGTGCGCGAAGCAAAGAAGTCTCACAAAGAAAAGAATGTTATTGGCAACGCTTATAAGCAGCTTGGAGCATCTGACACGATTATTAAGCAGATTGAAAAGTTTGATAATCCAACAATTAGACCAATCGACGCTAAAGGCTTGGAAATGATGAAAGTTCAGGCTAAAGAATACGTTAAGTACGGTTTGATTAAGCAGACTCCAAAGAATTTGGATGATTCTGTAATGGACTGCAGCAAATAAGCATCTACTAACTCATAAACAATGACTAGTTTCAAGAACATGTTTCAAAAGCGCACTGCAAAAAACGATTCTGTGGAAGTTTCTAAAGAATCTTCCACACAAACTCTTGCATCTAACGAAAAAAATAACACATACTGCGTTACTATGGAGAATCTTGGAATCTCTTTTAATAACGCCGAAAGTAGCAACACAATTAAAAATGCTGAAAATAATTCTGCAGATAACTCTACTTTCGTGTTAAAAAACGTTACGATGAGCATCAAGCAAGGTGAGTTTGTTTCTCTTGTAGGAAGATCTGGCTGCGGAAAAACGACGCTTTTGAAAATAATTTCAGGACTTCTTACTCCTACTGAAGGTAGCATTTACGCCACAAGTCGTCAGGCTATTGGTTTCCAAGATGCGAGATTAATACCTTGGCTTTCTGTGAGCAAAAATGTTATTTTTGGCATGGAAGCAAGTAAGCAAGAGCTTGAGGATATTGCGCATTTAGCGCTTTGCCAAATGCAGCTTGAAGACTACGATAACAAGTGGCCGTCTCAGCTTTCTGGCGGCCAGCAGCAGCGCGTATCTTTAGCAAGAGCTTTAGTTAGAAATCCTGAATTATTGTTGCTTGACGAGCCTTTTGGCGCTTTGGATGCTCTTACTAGATTCGATATGCAAGATTTGCTTAATAAGCTTCAAGCTGAATACGGCTGGAGCACGCTTATGGTTACGCACGATATTGCGGAAGCTGTGAGACTTTCTGACCGAATTCTTATGATTAAAAATGGTGAGATTTATAAGCAATGGCATATTAATCGCGAGAATCTTGATGCTCAAAATCGTCCTGTAAATCATAGTGAAATAGAAGATGAGCTTAGAGAAGCGTTACAGTAAGAACGCAAAAAAGTAATAAATAAAGGCGACTGCAAAATAAGCGGCCGCCTTTATTTATAAAATAAACACAAGCAAATTTACCAAGCTAAATCTTCAAGAAGTTGACGCACCCATGAAAGTATTTCATGCTCGCTCATTGCGCTAGTTCCAAGCGAAGATTCAAAAGGCGCTGGAATAATAAGCATATGAGTAACAGGACGGTATTGCATTGAGCGATAAATCCTCTGCATTCGCATTAGCACAGAATCTTTTGGATCAACACCAACTACCCTAACCGTTTTTCCTTGAGAACTAATTTGCGTAATACCAAGCTCTCGAGCCTTAAAGCGCAAGCGAGCAACATCACACAGCGCGCCAAACGCTTCCGGCGGCTCACCAAAACGATCCAACAACTCGTCGTAAAGATCCTTCAAATCGTCATCATTACTTGCGCAAGCAAGCTTACGGTACACCTCCAAACGAAGCTTGTCGGAAGCAATATAATCAACCGGAATCGAAGCTTCAATAGGTAAATCAATAGTTACCAAGACCGGCTGAACGTGCTCTGGCTCCTTATACTGCTCAACAGCTTCTGAAACCATGCGAACGTAGAGATCAAAACCGACTCCCTCAATGTGTCCACTTTGTTCATCACCAAGAAGATTTCCAGTTCCTCGAAGTTCCAAATCTTTCATAGCAACGTCAAATCCAGAACCTAAAGCCGTGTGCTGAGCAATAGTTGCAAGACGATCGTGAGACTGCTGAGTCATTGGCTTAGTTGGATCATACAAGAAGTAAGCGTATGCGCGCTCACGTCCTCGCCCAACTCGCCCGCGAAGCTGATGCAATTGGCTTAAACCAAATCTGTCGGCATGATCAACAATAAGCGTATTCGCATTAGAAATATCAAGACCGGTTTCAATAATCGTAGTGCACACGAGCACGTCAATATCCCTATGCCAAAAATCGCGAATTACAGCATCAAGCTGCTTTTCACCCATTTTTCCGTGCGCAATAGCAACGCGCGCATCCGGCACAAGCTCGTTAATTTTGTTTGCAACAGAACTAATATCTTCTACGCGGTTATGAACATAAAAAACCTGTCCTCCGCGCAACAATTCTCGCTTAATACAAGCTGATACTTGCGAATCCTCATAAGCGCCAACATAAGTCAAAACTGGAAGACGGTCTTCTGGAGGCGTAGCAAGTGTAGACATTTCACGAATACCAGTTACAGCCATTTCAAGCGTTCTTGGAATTGGCGTTGCTGAAAGACTTAATACGTCGACGTTTGTACGCAAAGCTTTTAACGTTTCCTTATGCTCCACGCCAAAACGCTGCTCTTCATCTATTATGACTAAACCTAAATCTTTGAATTTTATACTCGGGTTCAAAAGTTTATGAGTTCCAATAACAACGTCCACGCTTCCGTCTTGCAATCCGCTCAAAGTTTCGTCAATTTCTTTAGCAGTTTGGAATCTACTCATTGCAGCAACTTTTACTGGGAATCCTTCAAAACGATTCGTAAAAGTTTCGTAATGCTGTTGAACAAGCAATGTTGTTGGAACCAGAACAACAACCTGCTTAGAATCCTGAACAGCTTTAAAAGCTGCACGCAACGCAATTTCAGTTTTTCCAAAACCAACATCGCCGCAAATTAAGCGATCCATCGGCATTGGTTTTTCCATATCTGCTTTTACTTCATCAATAGTTGTCAGCTGATCGGCAGTTTCTTGGTAAGGAAATGCGTCTTCCAACTCTTTTTGCCAAGGAGTATCTTTACTAAACGCAAAACCGCGAGACTGCTGACGCGCGGAGTAAAGTTTAATAAGATTTTCCGCAATTTCGTGAACATGCTTTTTAGCTTTTGCCTTAGTTTGAGCCCAATCCGAGCCTCCAAGCTTATTAAGTTTTGGTATTTCGGCACCAATATATTTGCTAACTAAATCAAGCTGATCTGTTGGAATAAATAATTTATCTGCTGGAGCGTTACGTTTACTTGGCGCGTATTCGATTACTAAATATTCACGAGTTGCAGTTCCACCAGTTACTGCAATATTTCGCTGTTTCATGCCAATAAAACGACCAATACCATGCTGCTCGTGTACTACGAAATCTCCATGCTTTAGTTCCATTAAGTCGATTGATTTGCGCCTGCGTTTTGGAGTTTTTAATTGTGTTGAAGCAGAAGATTTACCAGTTAAATCGCGCTCTGTGAGCACAGCTATACGCGCTTTTGCATCAATAAAACCGTCGCTTAAAGAAGAACGTACTGTAGTAAAGTTTGCAACTCCTGTTGTTCTAACAGCTCTTCTTAATCTAGAAAGAGTACCAGAAGCTGCTGCAGTAATAGTTACATCAAAACCGTCATCTATAAGAGATGATATTCCGCCTGAAACTTTCGAAGAATCTCCCCTAAATTCTTCAGGAGCTTTAACAGGTAAAGAGATATTTCCTGCAAGGGTATCATCTACGCCGAATGATGTTAATTTCCAAACATCATGATTAGAAAATTCTAGTGCAGAAACAGTTTCGTCAAAATCTAAGAAATTAGCTTGATCAAAAGTAATAGGAGCGCCAGAACCTAATCCTGAAGCTGCAACATGCCAGCTAGCCGCCAAAAACTCGTTTGCAGTGGACGTAACATCTTCTGCTGCCCTTCGGCATTTTTCCGGATCAGATAGCATTATTACAGCATTTTTAGAAAACATGTTTTGCACTGATTCCATGTTGTCAACCAATGCAGGCAGCAAGGATTCCATACCTTCTACCGGTATAGAATTTGCAATGGATTCAAGCATGTCATCAGCATTCGGAATTTTGCCAATAAGCGAACGCGCACGCTTACAAATTTCCTCTGTAAGTTGCAGTTCTCTACAAGGAGTTGCCCAAAGTTTTTCAATATTATTTCCGTATGTGCGCTGATCTGAAGCATGGAATTGCTTCATTGTGTCAATTTCGTCACCAAAAAATTCAATACGCACTGGATGTGTCATTGTTGGCGCAAATACGTCAATAATTCCGCCTCGAACAGCAAATTCTCCGCGCTCCATAACCAAATCAACGCGCGTATAAGCATTTTCCACCAACCGCTTAGTTGCGTCTGTAATAGAAAGTTCTTTTCCGCACCCAAAAACTAGCGGATCTACGTCTCCAAGTCCTGAAACAACTGGCTGAATAAGAGATCGAACAGGAAGAACAAGAACTCGAATCGGCCCAAATAAAGAACTACCTTCTTCTGGATGCTTAAGCCTACGAAATACTGAGATTCTGCTCGCAACAGTATCTGCGCGAGGTGAAAGACGCTCGTGAGGCAAAGTTTCCCATGCCTCTAGTTGAGCAACGTCTTGCGGATTCCCCCTATACCAGTCACGAAGAGATTCAGTGAAATCTGCCGCATCTTTGCTAGAAGGAACAATAACAACAACAGGCATATTCTCTGCAAGAGAAGCTGCAAGAGCCGGTCGCACTCCAAGAGGCGCTGCAATATTAAGCTCGCCACTTTCTGCAGTTTTTTGAAACTCGTTAATTGAATCAATATTATTTTTCGATAATGCACTAAATATTTCATCTTTACTGCATAAATCTAGCAAAATATCATGCAAATTGATTGATGATTCTTCTGTTTCAATATTTTTTAAGCTTTTTGCAACCATTCTTATTGACCTGTTATCAGCGGCCATTAAAATGCTCCTGAGTTTCTGCTAGCCCGTGGAAAATAACACTTTCTGCAGCATCTGCTCCGTCTGCTAAGAAGTTTGGAAGCTCGGATTTTTGAGCTCCAGCAAAACCTCCAAGCACCCAATTAACAGTATTATCGTGTGCATGAGCACCGCGCTGAGCGTGACCTACACCCATTCGAACGCGAGCATATTGTTGTGTTCCAAGAGAACGATCAATAGACTTAATTCCATTATGTCCGCCTGCTGAACCGCCAGATTTTACTTTAATACGTCCAAAATCTAAATCCATATCGTCGTGAATGATCACAATATGATCCGGTTCAATCTGATAGTAGGAGCTTATAGATGAAATAGCAGCTCCTGAATTGTTCATAAATGTCAATGGTTTAGAAAGGAAGAACTTAGCAGTTCGACCATCAAGATTCATAACACCTTTGCCGAGTTTAGAAAGACCTTTATGATCAGAAAACTGCACAGACCAACGTTCAGCAAGCACATCCGCAACCATGAAACCCATGTTATGGCGTGTTCCCTCATATTTTGTGCCAGGATTTCCTAATCCAGCAATAAGCCAAAAATCCGACGCCATGGTATACCCACTCCCATTCATAAAGGCGATAGAACAACGAAATGGGCGTATCGATTGTAGTTGACGTAAATGCACAACTACCCGATACGCCCTCATATACTGAAAACCATTCTACCAAGACTTACGCCATTGGCGAAATTACTTCAAGAATTTGTTTGTGGACAAATCTTTAGCTTGAGGAGTTTTCTTTGTTACTTTGCCTTTAGCATCAGTATAAGCGCCTTCTTTACTCAAGAAGTCAAAGTAAGCCTGAGCTCCCTTTACATCGCTAGTGCCAAAAACAAACTTTCCACTCTTAATATCGGCACGATTGCCCCAATATTGTCCGTCAACAATCATCTTCATGCTTCTTTTAACAAACTTTGGATCAAGATTTGCATCTTTTGCTTCCTTAACCAAAATATCAGAAGCCTCATCCGGATGAGCATAAGCATATTCATAACCACGCTTTGCAGTCTGAACAAATGCGCGAACAAGCTTAGGATCCTTAGCAATAGTGCGCTTATTAGTAATTATGCCAATAGTGTCCGGCTGGCCAGGAACACCATAATCACCTTCCATAAAGCAGCGAAGCTTAGGTCCAAACATCTCCGACTGAACACCTTCCCAAGTGCCGTAGAATCCACCAAAATCAGCCTTACCTGATTCAAGAGTGCGGAATGTAGAAGTACCAACTGTTACTTTATCGAACTTACCTTCGCCACCATCATGCTGAATCATTCTGCGAATAACAGCATCACCTTCAGCTGAACCAAATGTTGCAAAAGTACGTCCATCAAAGTCTTTTGGAGAATGAATCTTATTGTTTTTTGCAAGCGAACACCATATTGCACTTGGCTTTTGCTGAACTTGCATAACTTGCTCAAGATTCGCTCCCTTAGTTGAGAAATCAGCAGCATTAGTTAAAGTACTAAGCGCAAAGTCTGCAGCACCACTATCTACAGCATGCTCTGAACCGGTTTGAGCAACAGCAAGAATATTTACATCTAAACCTGCATCTTTAAACCAGCCCTTATGCTTTGCAACATAAATACCAATATGATTAGTATCCGGCGCCCAAAATAGCATAAAAGATACTTTGCGAAGATTAGCGTTATTATTAGCGCTAGTAGACCCACATGCCGAGAAAGAAAATGCACAGCATACAGAAAGAATAACAGCAAGAGTACGCTTAAAAATACGCATATTCATGAGTTCCCTACTTTTGTTCTAGTACCGTTCTTCTGGGAAAGTGACACGGACTTGGCAGAAAACGGTATTAAGGGCCTAGCCCGCGCCGTTCAATGCCCCCGAGCAAAGAAAAACTTTGCTGCGGTTTGCCACACATTGACTCACGAAACATTTAGATTATGCACGAAATAAGCGACAAATAAGCAAAACTTACTTAAGTACATCTTAAGTTGTGCGGTTCTAATAGAATATACGTGCTAATCTCGTTTTATTGTGGCGATTGGGGCAGCAATCGCATTTTTAAGCGAAAGGAATTGAATTTATATGACGCAATCGCGTTTAAAACGCATGCTTTTAAAGTATCTGCCAACTATAATATCCGTAATAATTCTGCTTATTTTGTGGCAAATAGCATGCACCTATTCTGGAATATCACAAAATTTGATTCCTACACCAACTTCTATTGCAGAAGCCACTGTTGAAGCTTTACCAACCTTGTGGCCGGCAGCTTTGATAACAACGCAGGAAACACTTATTGGTTTTGCGTTGGCTATTTTAGTTGGCATTCTTTTAGGCGTTGCTTTCCACGTTTTTAAACTTATAAAATCTGCACTTTTCCCGCTTTTATGCGCAGCTCAAACCATGCCGCTTATTTCTATTGCACCAATTTTTTTGATTTGGTTTGGTTTTGAAATGTCTGGGAAAATTGCAATAGTTATGATTTTTAGCATGTTCCCTATTGCAGTGCAAACAATTCGCGGATTAGATGCCGTACCAAGCTTTTATAGCGATGTTGCTTTAACGTGCGGAGCTAGTCAAACATGGACTTTGTGGCACGTTAAGCTACGAGTCGCAGCACGACAAATTTTTGGCGGAATTCGAATCAGCGCAGCATACGTTTTTGGAACCGCAGCAACAGCAGAATATTTAGGAGCAAGAAACGGATTAGGCATTTGGTTACAGTTTGCTTATAATTCGTTTAGAACTCCGCTTATTTTTTCTGCTACAATCGCAATAATTGCTCTTACTACAATTCTTATGATTATTATCAATGCTTGCGAAAATATCCTTCTAGGCCCCGTAAGCTATGACGAAGATCCAGACAACCAGCTTTAAAACACCGTTACTAACTCAGCCAAATATCTGAGAAAATAACAGTAATAAGCAAAACACCGTTACTATCTCAGCTATAAAACTGAAATAGTAACGGATTAATAACAGCAATTCTACTACTTTGCAGATTCTTCTTTCATAGCATCGCTAATAGCATCGCTTAGCTCCTTTTGAGCTTTGCCATACGCTTCCCAATTACCTTCACGCATAGCAGCATCGGAATCCTTTAACGCTTGAGCTGCGCGCTTAAGAGCAGCTTTTACTTGAGTATTTAGAGAAGATGAATTAGCAGATGAAGCTTGATTAGAAGAATTTCGCTTGCTATCTTTGCTATCTTTACTATCTTTACTATCTTTACTACCTTCGCTTATTTGAAGCTTATCTGATTTATCTCCAGGTTTATTAGACGCATCTCCTGCCAAAGCTCCTGAATCTCCACCAAATACTTGATCAAGAGCTTCGTCCAATGTATCCGCAAAACCAACCTGATCGCCGAAAGCAACTAATACCTTCTTAAGCAACGGATAGCTTGTAGAACCACTTGATTGCACATAAACAGGCTCTACGTAAACAAGCCCTCCACCAAGAGGCAAAGTTAGCAAATTTCCTCGCTTAACTTTTGTAGAGCCAGATTCAAGCAAATTCAACTCTTTAGAAACGCTAGCGTTAGCGTTGAAGTTGTTTTGAGCTTGACCAGGACCTGGAACATTAGAAACCTTAGGTAATTCTTGCAAGCGAAGCTTACCATAGTTCGTTCCAATCTTTCCTGGAGTATCTCCAGCATCTGAATCAACAGACAAGAAACCAGTTAAAATTTCGCGAGTGATCTTACCTGCAGGAATATATGTAGAAACTAGTGAAAATACTGGTTTCTTTGCATCTCCAGTTTGCAAAGTCAAATAGTAAGGCGGTTGCAAAATATCATCACGTTGAAGACTTTGAGATTCCGTTGGATCAACAGGAGTCTGCCAGAAATCTTCGCCAGAGAAGAACTGACTTGCAGTATCTACATGGTACTTTGCTAGCAAATAACGCTGAACCTTAAACAGGCTTTCCGGATAACGCAAATGTTTCATCAAATCGCCAGAAATCTTAGAAATATCATGATAATGACCTGGGAATATTGATTGCCAAGCTTTAATCACAGGGTCTTTTTTATCCCACACATACAAATCAACAGATCCATCGTATGCATCAACAGTGGCTTTTACTGAATTGCGAATGTAATTTGCACGCTGATTAGTTAATCCTTTAATTGAGCGAGATGTTGTTGTAGTTGAATCCTGAGTAACACTGCCAAAATCAGTCATTTGAGAGTATGGATAAGCATCAGAAGTAGTGTACCCGTCAACAATCCACTTAACTCGACCGTCAACAACCGCAGGATACACGCGACCATCCAAAGTCAAGTATGGGGCAACTTTCGACACACGCGTCTTAGGATCTCGATCGTACAAAATCTGCGAATTTTCAGTCACACGATCCGAGAAGAGAATCTGATCAGACTCAAAACGAATAGCATGCATCAGCTTTGAGAAGAAGTTTCCAAGACGAGGACCACCATTGCCTTTAAAAGTAGTTAAAGCACCTTGAGAACCAGTTGGATAATCAAACTCCCACGGAGCTGTGCCTTTTGGCGAACCAACAATGGAATATTCTGGCGCATTTGGAGAGAAGTAGATACGAGGCTCATATTTTTGCAACTTCGTAAGTTTACCTTGAGTCGGAATACCATACTCCATAAATTGCGGCTGACCGTCTGCAGTTACTTTATTTCCATAAGCTGCCACAATTCCATAGCCGTGAGTGTAAACAGTATGGTCGTTAACCCAGTTACGATTGTCATTCCCTGCTAAATCTAGTTCTCGAGCCGCAATAACAGTATCTTGACTCACTCCATCAATATCATACTTGTCTACTGCAAGAGTATCTGCGAACGTATAGTATTGCTTTGATTGCTGAAGCTGACGGAAGGTTGGAGAAGTAACTTGAGGATCAAGCAAACGAATTTGCGCAGTAGATTCTGCTTCTGCAGATAACGCTCCAGATTTTCCTTTAGAAGTTGCGTTATACGATTCTTTCTTTACATTATTCAAACCATAAGCAAACTTCGTAGCATCAATATTTCGCTGAATATAAGGAGCTTCCATTTCCTGAGCGTTAGGAGCAACCTTAAAACGCTGCAAAAGAGCAGGCCAAGCAAAAGATATAACAATTGAGCAAGCAATTAAAGAAGCCAAAGCAATTGTTGGAGTTTTCCAAGCTTTAACAGCACTCTTAAAACGTTGCGCTATTGGAGCTTCACCAGAAAGTGCATGAGATTTCATAAACCAAAACGAGAGAACAGCACCAACCAAAACTGTTACAACTGCCATAACTATACTTCCAGGCACTCCAGCATTCATATCCGTGTATGATCCACCAGTAATTCTTGAACCATCAAGAGTTACCACAGAGAACATGTCTAAAATTTGCAAAACTGCCCAAGATAAAATCACAAGCATAAACCATATTGCAATTTGCCTTCGAGCGCGGTTAGTAATATTCAATATTCCATTGCCATAAATAGGCATAGTAAAGCGAATACCGCCCATGAGCAAGTGCGAAACAATAGAGAAAATAAGAGATAATACCAAAAGAAGAACAAAAGCACCTGCAAACAATCTTAGTCCTGGAAGCACAAATACGTAAAAACCATTGTCAATTCCAAATTGTGGATCCTTAATTCCGAAAGGCTGAGCGTTGAACATAAGTAATATTTGCACCCAGTGATTGTAGAATTGAAAACCAAATATTGCGCCAACAATTAGTGAGACAATACCAGCAGCATGTAATGCAACTTTAGAGCTTATTCCATGCTTTAGGTCAATAACATTTCCACGCACGCGAATATAAGACCCATCTGCATTAGTCGGACGAGCTTTAATTGCTAAAGCTGCAGACAAGTAGCCAAAAGCGGACATCAATACAGCGTATAGTACCCAAACACCTACTTTTGCAGCTAACTGAATCCAGATTACGCTTTCAAAGCCGAGTTGAGCATACCACATGCAATCGGTTGTAAACTTTGCAAGACAAAAAACAATTACGCATATAAAAACTATTGCTACTACGATTGCAGCAAAAATCCAACGCCATTTTCTTGATTTTCCAACAAATCTGTTTACATCAAAATCAATTTTCATAGAGTGGCTCTCCTTGCTATTTGAGCTTTTGCTATCGCTTGTATTGCTTTTACTATTATCGCTAATATTGCTAGTATTGCTTTCACTATCCTCACTAGTATCGCTATTTTTTGGCAAATCACCGTCTTTTTCTAGTTTTTTCTTAGCTTCTACTAAATCACTAAAGAGGTCACCGAGGTCACCATCATCACTATAATAATCTGCCCAATCTTTTATTTTTTTTGCAAACTTTGAAGAAGTCTTATCTTTGTTCTCACTATTAGAATCGTCTTTAGAATCGTCTTTAGAAGCATCTTTAGTAACAACAACATCACTATTATTATCTTCATCAATGCTTTCTATGACTACGTCTTGATCAATAGAATCATCCGCAGAAATATCGTCAGAAGTATCGGCAGATGCATCAGCAGCATCATTATTTTGACTGCTTTTCTTTCCATCGCTTGAATAATCGGCAGTCTTATGCGCTTTAGTGTTTTTAGGTTTTTTAGCCATGTACGCGCCAAAAGCAACCCATGCAACGCCAATAATTATTTCTACGATTAGTTTCAACATAAAGTTAATAGTACTATATTAATTATTCCCAATCTACTTGCTGTGTAATCAAAAATAATTACAAAAAAGCGCGCTCACAAAGTAGCGAACGCGCTTAAATTGATTAAATTAAATCAAATTGAAGCATTTAAGCTAAGCAACATCTGGATCATCTTTAGCGATTGTTCCAGTAAGCTTACCAATAGCCTTCATAACGTGATACACAACCAACACCACAACTGTGCCGATTGCAATACCGTTGAACTGAACTCCAGAAACAGCAAACTGGAAGTTAGCAATGCCAATAATCATAACGATTGCAGCAATCATAATGTTCACTGGCTTGTCGAAGTTCACCTTGTTTTCTACCCAAATGCGCACACCAATCATGCCAATCATGCCATAAAGCAAAGTTGTAACGCCGCCCAAAACGCCAGCTGGAATGGAGTTTACAACTGCACCAAACTTTGGACAGAGGCTCAAGATGAACGCAAATGCTGCCGCACACCAGTATGCTGCCGTTGAGTAAACCTTTGTTGCAGCCATAACACCAATGTTTTCACCATATGTAGTTGTACCGCAGCCACCGAAGCAACCTGCAATTGCAGTGCCTAAACCGTCGGCAAACAAAGCAGTACCAATCTTGTCATCGTAATTTCGACCAGTCATTTGAGCTACAGACTTAACGTGACCAACATTTTCTGCAATAAGAACGAGAACAACTGGCAAGAACATAAGTAGAACAGAGAAATCTACTTGTGGAGTGTGGAACTTAGGGAAACCAATCCAAGAAGCTTGCTCAATCTTACTAAAGTCAACTTGACCCTGGAAGCATGCGTAAGCGTAGCCAACAAGAACACCGAGCAAAATGTTCAATCGCCCAAGAAGGCCGCGGAATATTACCGCAATGAGCATAACTGCAACCAAAGTTACCAAAGCAGTATCTGGAGCCTTTTGGAAGTTGCCCCAAACAGCTGGACCCAAGTTAAAACCAATAATTGCAACAATTGCACCGTTTACAACAGGCGGCATAATAATGTCAATCCACTTAGCGCCCGCAAAATGAACAAGAACACCAATAAGAGCAAGCAGAATACCTGTGCACATAATACCAAAGCTTGCTACAGCAATGCCCTTATGCGCAGCGGCTACAGCCATAACAGGTGCTATAAGACCAAAAGAGCTTCCTAAATAACTAGGAAGCTTATTTACGTTGATAAGTAAGAACAGTGCAGTGGAAAGAGCCGTAAACATTAAAGTAGTCGACGGATCAAAGTGCGTTAAAATCGGCACTAAGAATGTTGCGCCAAACATAGCAATAACATGCTGAGCACCAATACCAGCGGTACGAACCCAAGTTAAACGTTCATCTGGCTCAACTACTTCGCCTGGGCGCAAAGTCTTACCGTCGCCGTGACGCTGCCATGTAAACAAAGAATTCATTTCTTCTCCTCGTAAAAACAAGTTCTGCAAGAGGTATGTAACCGAGTGTCGTTAAAAAAAAAACAAGCACTCGTTGAGCGCTGGGATGGCAGCTTCTGGGAGGTCTCCATTGCACCACCGACCCATATGCCAAAGAGAAATTCTAACGCGCAAAAAGATATGTGTCGAACATAAGTATAAAATCATAAGTCTATTTTTTATTTTTGTTGAAATATCAAGCAAAATCGGTGTGTCGAAAAGAACAAAATAAACACTAACGAATGTTTATAATCGCTCACTTATGTTTATAAAATTGATTAAAATTTGCAAGATATTTATAACATCTGACTAAATCTTTAATTAATGTTCGTTTTTGTCCGATTGTGAGAGAATAATGAGCTAAATGGTTAATTTCTTTGATACATGGAAAAAGAAAATCTGCACCATCGATATGGCTCTTATTGCCGTATTGACACTTCTAGCTTCCTTTATTGGCAGCTGGCTTAAGCAGTACCCAGGTTTCCAATTACTTGGTGCTCTTATTATTGCGTTGCTTGTTGGCATGGCTCTGCAGCTGCCATTGCACGCATACAAAAAGAATAATGATTTACGACGAGCAGGCGTTAAAAGCGCTGCTGGTTTGATTGCAAACAAACTTCTTCGTCTTGGTATTATTCTCCTCGGCTTTAAGCTGAATTTGCATGATTTGTTTACCAAGGGCATTAAGTGCCTACCTATTGCAGCTGTGTTAGTTGCAGTAATGGTTTTCGTAACTTATAACATTGCTAAACTTTTGAAGGTAAATCCTCAGCTTGCAATGCTTACTGCAGGAGGCACAAGTATTTGTGGCGCTGCAGCAGTTATGGGTCTTTCTGGCTCAATGCCAGTTCTTCCAGAAGAGGAAGATGAAAAAGAGCAGAACGAAGTTATGGCCGTTGCAACAGTTGCAATTATGGGCACTATTTACGCTCTTGCTGAAATCTTTATTCTTCCTCACTTCGGCATGACTAAGCAGCAGCTTGGAATAGCTTCAGGAGCATCTCTTCACGAAATCGCACATGCTGTTGCAGCTGGCGGAGCATTCGATAGTATCAATACTGCAGCTGGCGGAGCATCCGTTAGCATCAATGCTGCAACAATAATGAAGCTTTCACGAGTTCTTATGTTAGTTCCAGCCTCCATCTTTATTGCAATCTGGTGGAATGCTCGTCATAGCAAAGTTGAAAATGGTGGAAAGCATAAGATTAGCTTCCCATGGTTTATGCTTGGCTTCATTGCAGCATCTGTTATTGGAACTTACGTTCCTTTCATAACAGATCATGCATTAACTCTTGTAGAAGCAGGATACGTTTTCCTCGGCATGGCAATGGCTGCTCTTGGAATTAACGTTAACTTCAAGGCTATTTTCAAGCAGGGTCGCGCAGCTTTCCTTGCAAGCTTCTTAGCTTCTATTGTCTTGGTAATATTAGCATGTTTGGCTGCAGTACTATTCTTCTAAACAAAATATTGCAAGAATAGTTTGCTAAAAACAAATATACGAGGGTCTTCAAATGAAGGCCCTCTTTTTTATTTGCAACATTTAAGCAATTACATTAAATAAGACTTAAATCTTGCTTTTGCACAAGCAAGATTATCCAATATGAACAGACGTTCCGTCAGGAATATTCTCATAGAACCATTTTGCATCCGCAACACTTAAACGCACACAACCATGAGACGCAGGCTTTCCTAACTTCATACCTTCTGACGCAATATATTCTCCAAAGTTATAGTTAGTTGGCACAGAGTGGAACAAGTATTCTGCATCAATAAAACCTACCCAATAGTCAGCGCCAACTTTTTCATTCTGATTGTAAAAATGCTTGTTGCGCATACCATCAATATGATAATCACCATGAGGAGTAGAGTCTTTTATACCAGAACTCATAATCATTGAATAAACAGTTTTACCTTTAGCAATAATGTATACTCGCTGCTTTTTAAGATTTACATCAATATGTAAGTCAGAAACCTTTATTCCCGTAAGATTAGGATATGCTCCACCTGTAGGATACTTCCAAAAATCAGATTTACCATTAGTCTTTTTTAAAGAACTTTTATTGCAATACTTATAATACTTATTTTTAGAAGTATTATTTATATTATTATTTATATTTCTTCTATTACTGTTATTTTCACTACCGACGCAATTATTTTTATTCTTTTCAATAAGCGCATTTTTCCGTGCTTGCACACCGTATTGATACGTAGTAGAAAGTACATTTGACGTTTCAAAACCAACAAATAACAGGAAAATTACTATCAACATTGCAAGTATGCTCGCAGATATATAGCGCATAGTTTTCGAACTACGAATCCACCATCTGCGCATTTTTGCAAAAAATCGCGCACATTTGCGTATATCACTAACAAAGTCACGAATAAATTGCATCACTATCTCCGGTTATAAAAATAAAAAAGTTGCTACTAATAGTTTAACAGCAAACTACTAGTAGCAACGCTTGAAAAACAAAATTTCGCTTAATTCGCAGAAATATCACACGTTGAATTTAAATTCAACAATATCTCCATCTTGCATAACGTAGTCTCGGCCTTCAAGGCGAAGCTTGCCTTCTTCCTTAATTTTTGCCATAGAACCGTCAGCAGCCACGAAATCATCGTAAGATACGATTTCTGCTTTAATAAATCCGCGCTCAAAATCAGTGTGAATAACGCCTGCAGCTTGAGGAGCGGTCCAGCCTTTATGAATCTGCCAAGCGTGAACTTCCTTAACACCAGCGGTTAAATAAGTTTGAAGACCTAAAATATCGAATCCCACACGCGCAAGCTGATCCAAACCAGATTCCTTCAAACCAGCATCCTCAAGCATTTCACGAGCGTCAGATTCGTCAAGCTCTGTAAGTTCAGACTCAAACTGAGCATTCAAGAAGATTGCTTTTGCAGGAGCGACAGATGCAGAAAGTTTAGACTTTAAATCTTCGTCAGCTAACTCCGAATCATCCACGTTAAATACGTAAATAAATGGCTTAGCAGTGAGCAAGTGCAAATCGTACACGTCGTTTTTATCAATAAGCTTTTCGTTATGAGCCTGGTCAATAGTCTTGCCAGAAGCAAGAATTTCCTTAGCTTTATTCACGGCATCAACATATTCTTGAGTGACTTTCTTGCCACGCAAATCCTTTTCCAACTTTGGAAGAGCATTTTCAATAGTTTGCATATCGGCAAGAATAAGCTCAGTATTAATAGTGTCAATATCGTCAGCAGGATCCACTTTGCCGTTCACATGCACAATATCGTCGTCGTTGAAAGCACGTACAACTTCGCAAATTGCGTCTGCTTCGCGAATATTAGCAAGGAACTTATTGCCCAAACCTTCGCCCTCGGAAGCACCCTTAACAATGCCTGCAATATCAACAAAAGTAACTGTTGCTGGAACAATCTTTTCGGTATTAACTAATTTTGCAAGCACTGGAAGTCTACGATCCGGAAGCGGAACAATACCAGTATTTGGTTCAATAGTTGCGAACGGATAATTCTCCGCCAAAACGTTATTGCGAGTTAAAGCATTAAACATAGTGGATTTGCCCACGTTTGGCAATCCAACAATTCCAATAGTTAAAGACATATTCACCTAGTTTAGACCAGCGTCGGGAAAGCCGACACAACTTGATTTTATTTACTTTATATTTTCGATAGCATCCACGGCAGAAATTACATCTCCCCTAAATCCGCGAGATTCTAACTGCGCAACGCCTCGAATAGTGGTTCCTCCAGGAGAGCACACTGCATCTTTCATAATCCCTGGATGAGTACGCTCGTTCATATATAACGCGCCTACTCCTTCTATCATTTTTGCAGCCAAACGGTAAGCACAATCTCGTTGCAAGCCGTACTTCACTCCAGCATCTCCCAAAGCTTCCATGTACATTGCTGTAAAAGCTGGAGCACAGCTAGAAATACACATTGCAATATTCATATTTTCGCCAGACACACGCTCTACTAAAGAAATTGGATCAAATAAAGCATTAAACATAGAAAGCTGTGCGTCAGTTAGAGTGTTATTCGACTCAGCTAAAGTAACTCCTTGACCTACCGAAATAGGAGTATTAGGAATAATGCATTGCACATGAACATTATTGCCCAGCAAATCCTTGTATCGCTCAAGATTCCAGCCGGCTGCAACAGAAATAATAGCTGTACCGCGTTCATCAATAAGACCAGCAATAGGTTTAAGAACTTCAGAAATCTGATAAGGTTTTACAGCAACAATAATTACGTCACTTGCTTCACATACTTCTTTAGCAGTGCGCATAGCGCGAGCGCCAATAAGCGAAGTGTTACGCTCAAGTTTTTCAAAATTACGAGCACATGCAACAATATTTTCACCTTGCAATACGCCTGCATTTACAGCACCTTTAGCAATTGCTTGTGCCATATTGCCGTAACCAATAAATCCAACAGTACCGAATGTTCCACTACTCATTCATAATCCCCTTTGGTGCATTTCATAAATAAAGCACTATTTATGACGCAATTATTACTCAAACAGATGTATAGCATATCAAATAGTGCTCTATTAAACGATACAAACACGCAAAATTTAAAACTTACAGAGCTTATTAGCGCTTGTAAATTCCCTCTAAATCACCACGATTTAAAGCCTCATCAAAAAGATGACGGAATACTACATCTCCATGCAAACCATCATGCTCAAATTCATTTGTTGTCCAATAATGGGAGTTTGCAATACGAGAAAGCGTGTCAAGCTGAAGACCAGAATCAACATACATGTCATCAAAGTAGACTGCAGACTGTAATGGAACTTCGTTATTAGCAAGTTGATCTTGATCGTAGATCTTGCCAAACTGCTTGTCGCTCATTAAGCAGTCAACTGCTGGCAAGAATGGCTGCAAAGCTTTTTCTTGATCAAACATCCAAGGAAACATAGCTTCGCCCGTAAAAAGAAGCGGACGTGCAGAACCAGAAAACTCTGGCATTGTTTCCCTAACCTGCTGAGCTGCCCACAAAATTGGGTGCTCTAATTCACCGTCAGCATAAATAAATTCTTGCAGCGGCCAATAAAGCGGGCTTGAAGCCGTTGAATCCATTACACCGTACACAAACTCGTCGCTTAAACTTCCAGCAGAAGCTCCACCACCGTGCTTAAACGCTTTCAAAGAACCATCACCATCTGCAAACGCAGAATCAAGTAGCCAGTGCACTCGCTCAAAACTTGGCTTCATGCCGAAGGAAGAACCCAACATTTGGAATCGCTCAACCGTAAGCTTCTCGCCATTTGGAAGCACAACATCACCCTGCGCAATACGATCTGCAATAGCAGCAGCACGAGCAACATCCTGCGGATAACGCTCATAGAATTGCTCCGTTTTACGCGCCATACGAGGAAAAGTATGCTCATAGACTTCACGCGCATTTGCAGGAACATGAGGAATGCCGCCAGTTGTGAAGCTTGCAATCAATCCTTGCGGGAAAAGCGACAAATACGTAAGCGTTAAGAATCCGCCGTAACTTTGCCCTAAAGACACCCACGGTTTAGCATCAAATTCAGTAAGACGCAAATGTTCAAAATCGCGAATAATAGAATCAGCCAGGAAACGCTTCAAATACCAGGCTTGTCTCTCAACACTTACGCCATCATCTGCCATACGCTTCATAGTTGAAGCATCCACTCTTGAAGAACGCCCAACACCACGCTGATCTGGCAAGACTACACGAAAATGCTTAATAGCCTCTTGAATCCAACCATCACTAGAAGGCGAAAGTGGTCGCGGACACTGCCCACCAGGGCCGCCTTGCAAGAACACAAGCAACGGCAAATCGTCATGCACATGCTCAGGAGCACAAACAACTCTACAGAACAGTCGAATCGTTTCGCCTTTAATAGCTCCACCAGGAGTGTTTCCTTCCCAATCAAGCGGAACGTCAATCGCACGCTCTTCAACATGCAATCCAGGAACATAATAAGTATTAAGTAATGCCATGTGTATTCCTTTCCATTCTATATTTCTTTATTTGCGTGCTACATTGCAACTATCAATCACACACTCTACTTATAAATCATACTCAAGTTCGATTGTTCTATAAAGTACTATGCACTAGCCTAGTAATTATGAAAGTACCTAATATGTTTCAAAGTGTTATTCAACGCTTACGAAAAGAGCTCACATTAAACGACATATTATGGTTCATTATTCCATTCGTTCTTTTTATTCTTTCAAGCAATCGCTATGTTATAAGCAATGTTGATGGCTTTTTGACACAAAGTTCTTTAATTGCATTAATACTTATAAATATTGTTGTTGCATTACTACTTTCAGTACGAAAACTATGGCCTGAACATGCAGCTATTACTTTTATTGTTATTTGCATTATGCAAGTAATCTTTGGTCCTATTCAACTTTTTGCTGATTTCTTTGGTTTCGTACTGCTTGTTAACGCTATTGCGCGAGGAAATCCGGAGCATTCAAAAGCTTTTGTTATTGCATCTTACGTAACAACCGTATTATCTTGCGCATTAATATCGTGGAATGCTGTAATGGGACCAATATATGGCAATAATCATTCGAAATCTAGTTATACTTGCAGTGTACGAAATATAAATAGTAGTAACATAAAAAATTGCGTTTCGAATATACTTGATTTTGCGATTCCTTCCATAATTTTTGCGATTATTATTACCACTATTACGGTTATTATTGGCTACTGGCAGCGCACTCACGTGCATACTATTCAACTTTTACAAGATCACAATAATGCTATTCGCGCGTACAGAAAGAAAGCTCAGCATATTGCTGTTACTGCAGAACGCGCAAGAATTGCCAGAGACATGCACGATATTGTTGCCCACACGCTTTCTATTATTATTGTGCAAGCAGATGGTGGTCGTTATGCAGCAACCAAAGATATTTCGCTTGCTAAAAAAACAATGCATATTATTAAAAACGAAGCCGAGCGCGCCGTTCACGACATGCGCCGACTTCTAGAAGCTTTAACTGATGCTCCATCGGGTCAATTGGACTTCAATCATGTGCCTTCTCTTATTGAGCAAGCAAAGATTGCATCTCCTAAAAATATTTTTTGGCACACTGTTGATGGCATGAATTCTCAAAATAGGCTTAACGCGGACGCACAAACCGTTGCATACCGCGTTGTTCAGGAGTCTCTTACTAATATTCGAAAGCACGCAGGAGATGGCATTAAAATAAACATTCACGAACAGTGGAAGGACCAAGGCTTAACACTAAAAATTACAAATGAAATACACAAAATCGAAGCTAACCAAACGCAAAATAGCGGTGCGCCACATAAAAACGGTTATGGTTTGATTGGCATGAAAGAGCGAATTGAAAATCTTCACGGAACGCTTGATTATGGAAAAATGAATGATGGAACGTTTAGTATTGTTGCTTTCATTCCATATTCTTACAGCACAGACGAGTCAAACAGTACTGCTTCTGTATTAAATAGTATTTATAACGTTACTCATAATGCAAAAGTTAATAATCAAGCAGAAGCACAAACAAAACCGGAAAATGCAAACGTTTCAACATCATCGGAAGTTTCGACAAACGTTTTGCCATACGTTTTACCAGAAGCAAATACTTCAAAAAATAGGATTGAGAAAGTATCACAATGGTTTGAACAACATTGGCTTATTGGAGACATTATTTATGCATCACCTTGGGTTGTTATGATGCTCTTTCTGCCAACCTACGATTTTATTGTTGGAGTTGGAATGTCTTCACAATATTCCAACTCGCTTTCATTACAAATACTTTATAAAGTATTTACTCTTACAACCATGGTGCCATTCATGTTTCGCAGAAAAGCTCCAACCGCATGCGCAATTGTTGCAGCAGTATTTTCTGCAATACAGCTTATACTCTTGCCGAATATTTTATTCGCTAATTTTTTCATACCAAATATTATTTACGCTGCTGTGCTCTACGGTAAAAAACGCGCATGGCAATGGGTTAGCGCAGTAGTGCTTGCCGAATCTGCTATTTTCGCCGTAAAAATTGGTATTTCATCAAAAAATATTCCACAAACTGAAACTCCAATACGATTCTTTACATCAAATATTGCCACAACCAATTTTTATGACTTTATGCAATTTGCGTCCGTTGGATTAGTTTTTGGTTTCATAGTTGCAATAATTTGTTTTACAGTTATTGCGTTTGCTTATTACCGCAGAAATGATGACAATAATTTGCTGCTTCTAAAAGCGCGCAGAACAGAACTTGAGCAAGAGCAAAAACAGCTAGAAGTGCTTGCAGCTAACGCAGAAAGGCAACGACTTAGCTCAAATATTCAGCAAAAAGTTGCTATTACATTGCATAAAGTAATCGATGCCGCAAATAGCGGAATTGATATGCTAAATAAATACGAAAAAACAAATAGTAATGCAGAAAATACAGAGTCAACAGAAACGGAGAAACCACAAGAGCAAAGTGAAGCAATTAGTAAAGCCTTTAAAAATATTAGTGACGAGGGGCGTTCGGCACTAAAATATTTGCGAAAATTGCTTGGAATTTTGCGAGAAACAGGTTCGAGCGTTAATTCAGCAAATAAAGGTGCAAATATAGCTGAGATTGCTATTCGCCCTGCTGCCCCACTAGATGAGCAAATTCAACACAACGCATTAAATAAGCAATAGTAAGTTGATACTATGGAATATATGGAAAACAATGAAGTAATTCGAGTCGCAATAGCAGACGATCAGGAGCTTGTGCGAGCAGGATTTGCGATGGTAATAAATTCGCAGCAAGATATGCACGTTGTATCTCAGGCTTCTAACGGATCACAAATTGTGGAGCTTTCTAAAAGCCAAAATCCAGACATTATTCTTATGGACGTTCGCATGCCTATAATGGACGGTTTGGAAGCAACTCGCAAGATTCTGCAGCAAAAAACTAACGAAAATACTCGAATTATTATTCTGACAACTTTTGATTTAGACGAATATGTTATGGCTGCAATTCATGCTGGTGCTTCCGGATTTTTGCTTAAAGATACAGAGCCAGAAACTTTGCTTAATTCCATACGAACTGTGTATCAAGGAAACGCAATTATTGCTCCGACCGCTACTAAACGTTTGATCGAAAATATGATTCAGCAAGGCAAAGTAGCAACAAATATTAAAGTAAACAGCGTTTCGAGTTACGCTGCACAAGCAAATTCTGCTGCACCAGCAACACAAAGCTGCTCGTACGAAAATTCTGCTATTCCAGAACTTACTGACCGTGAGCGCGAGGTGCTCATAGAAATTGCTCACGGGCTTTCAAATCAGGAAATTGCTAGCAAACTATTTATTAGCTTGCCTACAGTCAAAACGCATGTTGCGCATATTTTAGGAAAAATCAATGCTAGAGACCGAGTTCAAGCTGTAGTTTTTGCTTATGAAAATAGCTTAGTTAAGCCGTAAAATACCCAAAACATATAAAAATGCGGCTATTAATGCATAATGCACAATGCACAAATAGCCGCAAATTTAAATTATCAACATACCTAGTAGCTTCTTAATTTATGCTTTCGGTAGGCGACGAGGACGCATAAATGTTACGCCTGCTGCAGCAGTTCCTGCAACTGCTAACGTTCCAACAACGCCAATAGCTATTTTTCCAAGTACATTTCCTGAAGATTTGTTTTCACTTGTAGCACTAGCTTGAGCTTGTGGTTTCTTGCTTTCAACAGGAGTTTTTTCTTCAACTTCCTCAGTTTCACCATTATTATCTTCAAACTTCGTAGAGTTTTCTTCTGAAACCTGAGATTCAGTTGACTTATCTGCTTGCGAAATATTGTTCGACGGAGCCACAGCAGCTGGAACATTAGCAACAGCTGGAGCCTTAGATGCGTCTGCAGAAGAAACATTCTTAGTTACTTCAGCAACTGGAGTTACTGCCTTCTGAGTATTTGCAACAGTAGGATTTGCTGCAGGAGCTGAAGGTGCTACAGATGTTGAATTATCTTCAACTTGAACTGCTGGCACTACTGGGGCCGCAGGGACAACAGAAGCAGGTGGCATAGCTGGAGCTTTAACAGACGGCGCTGGAATCTTAGCTTCAGGTACTGCAGGAACTGGAGCAGTTACTTTCGGAACAGATGCTACTGGAGGTGCTGGAGCAATAGGAGCAGTCTGTTTTCCTGATTGCTTGGCATCATTATTACCAGCAGAGCTGCTACCATTTTGCTGATTCTTTTGAGCTTTTTCCTGTTCTAATTGAGCTTTGAGGATAGTAACTTTAGCTTTAGCTTCCTCAAGATTCTTTTCTGCATCCTTCAAAGAATTTTCAGCTTGCTTCTTTAAATCACTTTTTTCAGTTCTTTCATCGGACTGATTCTTTTTAAACGCTTTAGCGCCCTCAATACCACTATTTAATGATTTAATTTTTTTGTCTAATTCCTTTTTGTTGTCAACTAACTTATAGTTTTCAATAATATTACCAATAAGCTTTATCTCAGACTCTGCTTTTTTTACTTCAGAATCTTTAGTATTAGAAGCTTCAAGCTTTTTGGCTACATCTTTTTTAGACTCATCAATTTGATCTTTAATTTTTCGAAGTTCTTCACTTGCTTTTTCAAATTCTTTCTTTGCACTCTGGAAAAGAACTTCTAATTCTTTCACAGTTTTTTCTTTAGTAGAAACAGATTTCTTATTTTCTTCTATTTTTCTGCTAAGCGAAACTTGATCATTAGAGACTTTTCTAAACTGCTCCGCTATAGAATAAAAATTACTTCCATCGTTTGGATCAGCTTTTTCTAATGCGGATTCTAATTCAGCGATTTTTGTATCATACTCTTTAACTTGAGCAGAATCGCTTGCAATAGATTCATTAAGAGAATCTACTTCTTTGTGAAGATTTGAAATCTGTGATTCATACTGCTTTATGTTAGCTGCAGCTCTTTCTTTTGTTTGACTTTTTTCTTCTTCGTCACCTTGCAAAGTATCAAGAGCTAATTTTGCATTATCATATTGATCTTTTAAAGATTCATACGCTGCTTTTAATCCAATAAGCTCATTATCTTTTTCTTTTTTGGATTTTTCAAATTCCACAACCTTTGCTTTTGCAGCTTCGGAATCCATTTTAAGTGCATTTTGAGCTTCTAAAAGTTCCTTTTCATTATTTTTCTTAACGTTTTCAAATGCTTTTTCAGCCTCATCGATTTTATTTAAAAGATCGTCAAATTCTGCAACTTTTTTCTTATACTGTTCAATCTGAGCTTCTAATTCGCGAACTTGATTTTCAGCTTTTTCAATTGCTTCTTCAGTAGATGCTTTTGCAGTCACCTCTGTTTGAGCTTGTACATTCTGTACTTCATCAGCAGCTTCTTGCGCCCACGCTGGCATTGGGCTTTGCATTAACAATAAGATTCCTGCAATTGCTGCGGCAGATTTTTTCTTGACCGTTACCATATTTTTCTACTCCTTGCTCGTAGCGGCCTTCATGTCTAACTTATGTCAGCAGTCATTCTTGAGCATAACAAAGAAATAAATACATTTTCAACACTATTTATTCGGAAAATTTCCTGCAAAACTTGTTATTATGAATAATAATCGTATTATTTTTGAATATCTTTAATAAAAAATGCTATTTCTATACATAATATTATAATCTTCGCATAATTATTCACACATTTTAATAAAAAAATAATAATAATATTACAAATTTTTTCTGCGTGTCGAAAACGCTTAAGAAAAAGATAATGCCGGCACGTAAAATTTACACACCGGCATTATCTTTATTTTCTGCAACCTAACTTCTAAAAACTATCGTTTTACATATAGTTTTTGCGAAATTTAGTCCTCTGCGAGCGCAACTACTGGCGAAGACTTCACTGCTCTACGAGCTGGAAGCACGCTAGAAAGAAGAGCTGCAAGCAAAGCGATTAGAGCAAGAATCGCGTAAATATTCCAATCAACTACAAACGGAACATTGCCAATTATGCTAAACACCATGTAAGATCCAACCCATCCAAACGCTGTTCCAACAATCAAGCCGCAAACAGTGCTTGTTAAGGAAATCAACGTTGCTTCCAACGCAAGAGATCTTCTAACCTGGCCTCTTGTCATACCGATTGCGCGCAAAGTTGCAGATTCTTTAGTGCGCTCAATAACAGACAAGCTTAATGTGTTTGCAACGCCTATTAAAGCAATCACAACAGCTACTGCTATTAAGCCAACAAGCACCATCATTATTGAATTGATAGCACTCTCCCACTTTGCTCGTTCGAACACACTTCCAGTAGCCATAACCTCCGCATAGCTAGATGTAACATTTTGAATGTTTTTAGCAATATCTACAAGATTAGCTTTGCTGGAGTCTACCAAAATAAGCAGCATATGCGTTGTAGGGTTAAGGTATTTATTGAAGTAGGATTTGCTCACGAAAGCAGTATTATTTGAATACACACCAATATTTCGATACTTCTTAAACTGAACTTGCTTTACAGTAATGCTCTTATTGTTATTAGTAGGGTCTGTATTCATGCCAGTAAATGGCGTAATATTTTTGCCATCTGTTTCACCAGAACTGTAATTTTCTACGTAAGCTTGTAGATTAAGGTTTCCTTTTTTAAGGTCAAAAGGTTCTCCGCCTTCTTCATTAAACTTAGGCAAAAGCACAGAATCTTTGTTTATATTAACGCCAGAAAGATCAGTGTGCATTACATTTTTAAGCTGATTTACATTATCAACTCCAGCTACCATAGTGTACTCAGTTTTGCCCTTAGCGTTCTTAAAAGTCATAGGAACTGCAGGAAGCAACTCAGTATGCTTTACTCCACTAATCTTTGAAATATCAGCAGCTAGAGATTCATTAACATTCTTGCCTTGAACAATAATGTCAACACTATATCTATCGTCAACAACACCCTTAAGAGTTGCTTTACCACATATTGCGCCAGTTACTACTGTGGAAACAAGCGTTACACCAATAAGTAAAGCCGTTCCAGTTGCCGCAACTCTTCTAGGGTTACGTTGCACATTTGCGTTAGCAACTTTAGATGCAGGCCCACAAAGTGCCATGATTGCTCCAGTTAGCTTCATAGCAAACGGCATCCAGAATGTTGCTGTAATAATAATGCCAATAAAAACAAGCGCACATCCAAAAACTGCTCCAAGCAAAGTCATCCAAGAGTCAGAACCAGCATTAGGCGACTGTACCGCAATCATGCTTGCTAAAGAAGTAGCACTTAAAGCCGTAGCTAAAATACCTGCAACAATAAATATCACGCCAAAAACAGCACGAATAATGCTTGCGCGCTTATCTTTAATCAAATCCATTGGTCGCAACGCTTCCATAGGCGTTACTTTTGTAGCAGATCGAGCAGCACTCATAGATGCAAGAACCGTTACAATTACGCCAATTACTATTGGCCACACAACCGCTGGAAGCGAAACAATCAAAGGAATCTTAGATAATGGTCCAGAATTAATATTCACGTTACTAATTGCGCCCATAAATCCGATTGCGCAAAGCACACCAACGCACGCAGAAATAACTCCAAGTATTGCAGCTTCAAGCAAAACTGCCGCATAAAGCTGGTGTGACTGTGCGCCAATTACGCGCAAAAGTGCAAGAGTGCGTCTGCGTTGAGCAACCAACACTTGGAATGTGTTTGCTATAACAAGCGAAGAAATAAGCAACGCTAGAATACCAAAAGATAGCAAGAACATGGTTACAAAATTAGTGCCGTTAGACACATTTCGAACAGCTCTTACACCAACTTCGTGCCTAGACATAAGAGAAAATTGCTCTGGAAGCAAAGAGCTAATCTTAGGAGATAAATCGTTTATTTTAGATTCATCAATACTCATGTATACTTTGCTTTGCACAACTTGATTGTCAAAATTCTTAAGATTTTTGAGTTTTGCACAAAAATCATTCGTTACGCCACCAAGATACGTGCCGCGATTTGAAACTGGTATTTGAGAATGTTCTCCATCGTCTACAAGACCAACCACACGAACATCGTACGATTTTTCTTTATCTCCGCCAGTGTCATCTACTTTAACCAAAGTTATAGTATCGCCAACGTTTGCATTTATTGATTTAGCAATACTTTTAATAAGCGTAATTTCGCCTATTTTTTGCGGTTCCCTACCTTCTGTTGATTTATACACAGGAAGATTTCCATACAAACCACTAGACCAAGCAATACTCGTAGCTGATTTATCACCTTTTTCCACTCTTACAAGCGCAGTCGCATCGTCACTACGAATACCGTTGACACCAGGCATCTTCGATATTTTGTCTAAATGAAGATCCTTATAATGAATTGCACCACTCGGAGAATTGTTAGAACCTTTAGATGAGATTGCATAATTTGCACTACTAAATTCTTCTGTTGCATTGCGAACCATCAAGTCGTCAACACTATTTACAAAAAGCAAAGTAGCGCTCATAAACATGCTGCCTATAAGAATTGCAATTCCAGAGGCGATTAGCATGCGCACGCTTTTACGCATAAGTTTTAGTGCGATTTTCCACATTCTAACTTCACCACCTTTTATTGCAATTGAGCAGACTGATTATTAATACCAGCCTCGCTGCGTTCCATAAGCATCTTGCTCATGCCTTCTGCAGTAGGATTTTGTACGTCTTCAACGATTTGACCATCTGCAAACACAATTGCTCGATCCGCGTAAGAGGCTGCAACAGCGTCATGCGTAACCATAATCACAGTTTGACCAAGCTCCGTTACAGACTTCTTCAAAAAATGCAAAACTTCTGAGCTGGAAGCAGAGTCGAGATTACCGGTAGGCTCATCCGCAAAAACTACGGAAGGCTTAGATATTAAAGCTCGAGCGATTGCAACGCGTTGTCGCTGACCGCCAGAAAGCTCAGCAGGCCTATGCTTTAAGCGATTTTGCAAGCCAAGAGTATTAACCAAAGTATTAAACCATTGCTTATCTGGCTTTTTGCCCGCCAAAGTAAGAGGCATGAGAATATTTTGCTCAGCGCTAAACATTGGAAGAAGATTAAAACTTTGGAAAATAAACCCAACCATTTCGCGACGCATAAGTGTAAGCTGCTTATCGCTCATGCCTGTAATATCAAGGCCATCAACCAAAACTTTTCCAGAATTAACACTGTCAAGACCAGCCAAGGAATGCATTAAAGTTGACTTTCCAGAACCAGAAGGACCCATAATCGCCGTAAACTTGCCGCGCTCAAAACTTACGCTTACATCTCGCAAAGCGTGAACAATTCCTGCACCCTTGCCAAAATCTTTAACAACATGCAAAGCTGCAACCGCTGTTTCACCAATCAAGTTTTGGTTAAAATCTGCTCTAAAATCTAAAGCATTTTCTTGCTCGTATGAACTTGTTTCGTAACGGTTGTTCATAACTGCTCCTTTTCTTAAAAAGTAGTAATCGCATAGTTATCTACTGCTAATACTTAAATTTACGGAAAAATACAGCTGATTACTATCGTGCGTAAGGCGGAAATTATTTAGAAAAAATTAGCGTCTCATCCTAAAGTATGATGCACAAATTTACAGAATGTATAAAAAATCGGAGCGCATACAAATACAATATGCGTTCCGAATAAAATGGTAATGGATCTCCAGGAATATTTTTAATTAATAACTTTTGCTTTACTTTCTCTTTTCTATTTAAGCAAGACCTGCTTTACGAACAGCGTCAAATCCGCGCTGCAAATCGGCAAGAATATCGTCAATATGCTCAGTTCCAATAGACAAGCGAATAGTTCCCTCATGAATGCCCTGATCTTCCAATTCTTCAGGAGTTTCCTGAGAGTGCGTAGTAGATGCAGGATGAATAACCAATGACTTCACGTCAGCAACATTTGCAAGCAATGAGAAAAGCTGTAAATTGTCAATAAATACGCGAGCTGCATCCCTTCCACCTTTAATATCAAACGTGAAAATAGAGCCGCCGCCGTTCGGGAAGTAACGCTTATAAAGCTCGTGATCAGAACGACCTTCAATAGAAGGATGACTTACAGATTCAACTTCTGGCACAGTTTGCAAATATTTCACAACCTTCAACGCGTTTTCAACGTGACGTTCAACTCGCAAGCTCAAAGTTTCCGTGCCTTGCAAAAGCAAGAACGCAGCAAACGGGCTAATGCAAGCGCCAGTATCGCGCAAAATAATCGCACGAATACGAGTCACAAAAGCCACAGATCCTAAAGCTTCATAGAAGTTCAAACCATGATAGCTAGGGTCAGCTTCAGTAAGAGTTGGGAATTTTCCAGGAACTTTAGCCCAATCAAAATTGCCGCCTTCAACAATAATGCCACCAAGAGTTGCGCCGTGGCCGCCAATAAATTTCGTAGCAGACTCAACTACAATATCTGCACCATGCTCAAGCGGACGGAAAAGATATGGAGTTGCGAAAGTATTGTCAACAAAAACAGGAATGTTGTGACGATGCGCAATCTCTGAGATAGCTTCAAAATCAGGCAAATCAGCATTAGGATTACCAAAAGTTTCAAAGTATACGAGCTTTGTATTTGGTTGAATTGCATCCTCGAAGTTTTGAGGATTCTTAGGATCAACAAAAGTGGTTGTTACACCATCTCGAGGAAGAGTGTGACGAAGCAGGTTATAAGTGCCGCCATACACATTCTTTGAAGACACGATGTGATCGCCCTGCTGCGTAATATTGCGAACCGCATAGTCAACAGCCGCAGCACCAGAAGCAACAGCCAAAGCAGCAGTTCCACCTTCGAGAGCCGCAATTCTGCGCTCAAAAACATCTTGAGTAGAATTCGTTAAACGACCATAAATGTTTCCAGCGTCACGCAAATCAAAACGAGCTGCAGCATGATCAAAATCATGGAATACGTAGCTTGTTGTTTGATAAATAGGAACTGCACGAGAATCAGTTGCCGGATCCGCCTGCTCTTGGCCAACATGCAATTGCAATGTTTCAAAATGATACTTTCCTTGCAATTCTTCAGTAGCGCTCATAATACCCCTCCAGTTTTTCAACTTTTTAAACAGTAGATTAGTTTGCTTCAGCTTGCTTTGTGCATCCACTTACTTTTCTGTTTTCTGTTTAAATTTTTATTTAAGTGATAACGACAATATGCCAGTATGGTTAATTAGTACATACCTACGGTTATCAAAATTAGCTATAACGAATTAACAGTTTGCAAAAAATAGCGAATTTGTTTTAGAAAAATACAGAAAATATACTGAATTCCTAATACAACACGCCGTATATAGCTTTTATCCACAATACTTAAAAAATCTGGATTGCTGCTCAATAAGCACAGAAAATAGCAGCATGATTACACAAAAACACATTATTGACGATGAAATTATATCGTTTGACGAGATTGACGACGCTGAGACTGCTCAAGTATTTTTACAAGAAAAACTTGAACAAGTGTCCAATGAGCTTCAAGATGATTCTCTTGAAAGTAAAGAGTTGGGAAAACTTGGCGAAACATACGCAGCTTTGCGACTAATGCAACAAGGTTGGCACGTTATTGACAGAAACTGGCATTCGCGTCAAGGAGAATTAGATTTAGTGATGATTACACCGGAACAAAAATTAGTTTTCGTAGAAGTCAAAACTAGACGAAGCGTCCAATATGGCACACCGCTTGAAGCAATCAACCAAGATAAACGTAATAAATTACGTAAAGCAGGCATGCAGTGGATAGAAAAATTCGGCACTGACATACCCAGATACCGTATTCGTTTTGATGCAGTATCAATTCTTGTTATAAACAAATACACGTATAGAGATTCTGCATGCATGATTCAAGCGCTAGAAGAAATAGACAACAACAGCAATATTCAATTCACACATATTCCAGGAGCATTTTAATGAGTATTGGAAACGCATTATCAGTTGGACTTATTGGACTTAAAGCTTTTACAATTAAACTTCAAGTATTTATGTCTGGAAGTATGCCAAACTTTTCAATAATAGGACTTCCAGACACTTCTCTAAGCGAAGCTAGAGAACGAGTAAAGTCAGCTCATCATGCTTTACACTGCAAATGGCCAGAAGGTAGAGTAACAGTAAACTTGTCTCCTGCTTCAATGCCTAAAAGTGGATCTTCATACGATCTTGCTATTGCAGCAAGTATTTTAAGCGCCGAAAAATATATTCCACTTTCTGAACTTGAAAATACCGTTATTTTAGGAGAACTAAATCTTGACGGAACAGTGCTTCCAATACAAGGAATGCTTCCTATTGCTCTTTACGCAAATAAGAAGCATTTTAAGCGCATGATTATTCCCAAAGAAAATCTTGCGGAAGCGAAATTAGTAGAAGGTATTGAGACTATTGGAATACATCATATTTATGATTTAGTAACCGAATTGCATGGAACTTTGCAAGAAGAGTCACTAAAACTTATTGAAGAAGACCCAGTTTATAAGCACATGCAAGTTTTAGAACGAAATGGGCAAGACGATACAAATAGCGAGCATTCTGAAATATTAGAAGATCAAAGTGCCTCACCATTACAAGTTAATTCAAAATATGAGATTGGAGACATGTGCGAAGTTATTGGGCAAGAACACACAAAGTGGGCTCTTCAAGTTGCTGCAGCCGGAGGGCATCACGTTATGATGATTGGCCCTCCAGGATCCGGAAAAACCATGCTCGCATCTCGAATACCAAGCATTATGTGTCCTCTTAATGAACAAGAACAGCTTGAAGTTGCATCTATTCGCTCACTTTGTGGCACACTACCCTACTACGGTATTAGTGACATTCCACCATTTGAAGCACCACATCATACAGCTTCAGCAGCTTCACTTATTGGAGGCGGAACAGGAGTTGCAAAACCTGGTATTATAACTCGCGCACACTGCGGAGTACTGTTCATGGACGAAGCTCCAGAATTTTCACCAAGAGTTTTGCAAACACTTCGAGAACCGCTGGAATCCGGACATATTGCTATTTCGCGCTCAAAAGGAACTACGCTTTATCCTGCTAAATTCCAGCTTGTTATTGCAGCAAATCCTTGTCCTTGCGGCTACGCATACGGAAACGGAGAGCGATGCACATGCAAAGAGCGAGAACGCACTAGATACTTTTCTAGACTTTCTGGACCTATTCTTGATCGTATTGATATTCAAATGGATGTTCCACCTGTGGAAAGAATTGTTATACCAAACCAAAACAATCAAGTTCACGGACCAAATAAAGAAGCGAGCACAACTCTTACAAGTGAAATGATGCGCAATAATGTAACAGAAGCACGTCAAGTAGCTAGAACTCGTTTCAGCAAGCAAGGTTGGGATTGCAATGCACAAGCTTCCGGAACATGGCTTCGAAAATACACTTCTAAACAGGCTGTTGGGCTTATTAATCGAGCATTAGAAAAACACCAATTAAGTTTAAGAGGAGCAGACAGAGCGTTGCGACTTGCTTGGACGTTAGCAGATCTTTCTGGGCACAGTTCCCCAGACATGACAGACATGGCTCAGGCTATTAGTTTAAGGACACGAATATGAGCAATCTTAATAATGTAAATAATAAAAATTGCGAAAATAGCATTGATAATGTTATTGAAATTGACGAGGAAACACTTTCTCGCGCAATACTAACGTTCTGCTTAGAAGGAGCAGACGCCATTATGTACACGCTTTTACTTGGAGCGCAGCATGCTAACGATATTGTAAAACTGCTGCATCCTATTGTTAAAAGTTTCCTAGCCCAACAGCAAGAATCTTCTGCTCAACAAATGCAACTTCCTATTATTAGTGAAGAAACTAGCTATGAAACAGCCCAAGAAAATATTGAAGAAGCTATTAAAGAAAACGCGGATAATATTAGCTTATCTAAAGACAAGCGCAGCAAAAGCCAACGGTTAACATCTACTATGTGGAAGCACATAAGCAAACACCACTCAATAACAACTTTAGAATCTTATTTTAATAAGGGATTAAAGTCATGGGGATACAGAGACAACAACAATACACAAACTTTAGAAGCACTACACCGCACTCTCGCAAAATGGTGCGTTAGACTAACACATCTACCAACTTGGGAGCCAAACGCATTATGTAAATGGTTCACTAATTCAGGAAAGCAGTGGATTATTGCACCTCACAGTAAGTATTGGCCAAAGCAATTACAAGATCTGGCTTTTCAAAGCCACTTTTCTCCACCATTATGCCTGTGGGGTATTGGAAACCCTCAAGCACTTATTCAATGCCATAATCCGCTTGCAATTGTAGGATCTAGATCTTGCACAGATTACGGAAGAGAATTAGCGTATCGTTTTGCTTACGACTGCGCTTCAAAAGGGCATACTATTATTTCTGGCGGCGCTTATGGAATTGATGCAGCAGCCCACTGGGGCGCAATTGACGCTCAAACAGATGCAGGAGAAAACAAACCAATCGGAAGAACAATTGCAGTTTTTGCAGGCGGATTGAACCATATGGGTCCACAAAGCAATTCTCAGCTTTTTGATGAAATTATAGAAAAAGGCGGTGCCTGCATAAGCGAATTGTGCCCCGACACTACTCCAGTTGGGCACAGATTCCTACTACGAAATAGAATTATTGCAGCATTATCTTCAAAAGTTCTTGTAGCACAAGCAAGACTACAATCAGGAGCTTTGAATACTGCAACATGGGCCACAGACTTAAACCGCGAGTTGTATGCGATTCCAGGAGATATAAATCGACCGCATAATGCTGGATGCAATAAAATTATTCACGATTCACAAGCAATAATGGTATGCAGTCAACAAGATGTTGATATTCTTTTCCCACAATCTCACCATTACATAGCGAGAGCTTTGAATAAAACTGCTAGTAGTAAAATAACAGCAGAAAGCAACTATTTTAACAACTCTGACAATAGCGATAAAACTTACAATATTCAGGAAGAGCAAGTATTAAATTCAAATGAATCAGAAAATTATACTGAAATACAACAGCATATTATTAATGCGATTCTTACATGTAAGCGCAAACGTGAAAATGCAAACATTGATAGCATTTATGAAATTATCAAGCTTTCATACGAGAAAGAAGAATTAGGCACCATTCCATCTATTGCAGAAGTTTCTGGAGCAATTGCACTTTTAGAGTTGGAAGGAACTATATTTAGAAAAAATGAAGATTTTGTTATAAAGCAACAAAAAGTGGCGTAACACGCATTCCACAAGACCATGCTTATGAGAAAATAAGAGTATGCAATCAAGCGAATACTACGATGCAATTATTATTGGAGCCGGAGCAGCAGGACTGTCTGCAGCACTTGGGTTTGTTCAATCTTGCGAATACAAGTCATTGAAAAAACAAGGAAAATCTCCTTCAATAAAAGTGATTTCTAAAATACCTTCTTTAAGATCTCATACAGGATCAGCAGAAGGTGGAATCGCTGCAAGCCTAGGAAATGTTGAACACGATACTTGGCAGTGGCATTATTATGACACTGTTCATGGTGGAGATTGGTTAAGCGACCAGGATGCAGCTAAATTGCTTGCAAAAGAGGCTGCGGAAACAGTTATTCAGCTTGAACATGATGGCGTAGCATTTTCTCGCACAAAAGATGGCCATATTAACCAACGTCGTTTCGGCGGTCATACTGCCAATTTTGGTAAGCAACCAGTTGCACGTGCTGCTTTTGCTGCAGATAGGATTGGTCATCAAATTTTGTATAGTCTTTGGCAAAAATGCGTTGCTGCAAACATCTCTTTTATTGAAGATTTATATGTTACAGATATTGCTATAGATCAAGAAACACAAAAAGTTGAAGGCATTGTAGCTTTTGATCTTACCAAAGGCAAATTGCGTTCTATGCGTTCAAAGTTAGTTCTTATTGCTACAGGCGGCGCTGGAAGATTATTTTCTACAACATCAAACTCTTGGGATTTAACAGGCGACGGAATGTCATTAGCTTTGAAAGCAGGATTGCAGATTGAAGATTGCGAGTTTATACAATTCCACCCTACTGGTCTTGGACATACCGGAATGCTACTTTCTGAAGCAGCTCGAGCAGAAGGTGGAGTATTAAAAAATTCCAATGGCGAATCATTTATGAAGAATTATGATTCAGTTCATAAAGATTTAGCCCCGCGAGATATTGTTTCTCGAGCTATTGAAAATGAAATTCTAGAAGGCCGCGGTGTTAAAGACACTACAAGCGATTGTAATACTGACTCAAAATGCGATTGCATTTGGCTAGATATGACAAATATTGGCAAAGAACGCATGAAAGAAGTTTTGCCACAAGTTAGCGAAACAATAGAACAATATGCTAACATTGACCCTTCTAAAGACTTAGTTCCTATTCGCCCAACAGCGCACTACACAATGGGAGGAATACCTATTACTTTAAATGGCGAAGTTTACAAGTGGTACAACAATAAGCAAACTATTATTCAAGGATTATACGCAGCCGGCGAATGCTCTTGTGTTGGAGTTCATGGAGCTAATCGCTTGGGAGGAAATTCCCTGCTTGACGCTTGCGTTTTTGGAAAACGCGCTGGCGTTGCAATGGCAAAAGAACTTAACGATATTATTTCTGACAGCAAATCCAAATTCTACGAAAACTGCGATTGCAACAAAAACAGTGAGCGCAACAAAACATGCACAGAACTAGAAAAATTATATAATCAAAAAAATTTTGAGATTAAAACGCTTACTAAAGAAGATAATTCTGAGCAAGATGGTATCGAAAATAATATAAATACCCTAAGTAACTCTGCGGATACAAGCGAAGAAAATAATCCTTATGCACTATTTTCAGAACTTGGAACAATTATGGAAAAAGCTGCTGCAATATCTTGTGATAAAAAGTCACTTAACTCAGCTTTACAAGAAATTCACGCGTCATTACTTCCGAAAATAAAAAATTTAAAGCTTCATAGCAAAGATTTAATTTTTAATCAAGAACTTACAGCAATATGGGAAATAAGCAATATGTCAACGCTTGCACAAGCAGTATTAAAGGCATCGCTTTGTAGACATGAGTCACGCGGATCATTCTTTAGAAGAGACTACCCGAACCATGACACTTCCACTATTCCACAGCATTCATTCGTTGATTTAGAGGGAAATACAACAAATAAACAGATTAATATTGTTGATTTTCAACCAAGTAGCGACGGAAATTTTGCGGCGAAAAATGGCTTAATATAAGGCAGATATAAAGCAATTTATGCTTTACTCGAACAAAAAAGCATAAATTTTTCAACACGCCGAAGCAAAGACTCAAAAAAGATGTTATAGTCTTATCTGTTGTCTAAAACACCTGTCCGGGTGGCGGAATGGTAGACGCGCTAGCTTGAGGTGCTAGTGCCTATTTGTACAGGCGTGCGGGTTCAAGTCCCGCTCCGGACACGAAATAAGTCTTGCTGAGAAATCGGCAAGACTTTTTTGTTTTTCAAAACAACCCGCAAACCAGTAGACTAGAAAACCTAAAACTAGAAAACCTAAAACTGAAAAGCAAGCACAAATAACTTATACGAAAATTGCCTGCAGAAAATTCTACAGGCAATTACAAAACTTCATGCTCACACAATGCAAAATTTACGAATTTGCGTGCAAGTGGAAAGTAATCTCACCAGAATTTGGCGTATATATAGCAGCACCAAAAGCAATAATCGTACCAAACTTATCTTTTACTGTTGATTTAGCTGCAATTGCAGGAGTGCCATCTTTAAGATCAAGTATTACAGCAAGTCTGTCACACAGTCTTTCTACATAAACTGACACTTCGCTTTCAACAAGCTCAACAGCATATGCTTTATTCAAGAAATCAGATAAAGATTCTTCTGAAAAATCATGAGTTAACACTTTTGGAAAACGCGAAGCAGATAAATACAGTACGCTGTAACGCGAAAGCACTCCGTCTACGTATCGCAAACGCTTTAGGCAAATAATCTCATCCTCTGGCTTTAAACCTAAGCGCAAAGCAGCATCTTCATCATGAACAACGTCATTTTCTAAAACTTTTATTGTAATAACAGAGTCGCTTGAATAATTTTGCTCGTAAAAACCTTGCGCACGATCCGAAATAAACACTTTATTGTGAGTACTTATAATTTCAGGCGCACGGAATGTTCCCCTACCCTGCTCACGCACTAACAAGCCTTCTGCAATAAGCGTGCCTACAGCATGCCTCAACGTAATGCGACTAACATTGTACTGTTTGCACAATTCAATTTCTGGAGGCAGCTGTTCATTTGCTTCCATAGCGTCAATGCGAACACGCAAATTATCGCGAACAGCAATATATTTAGGCACACCTTCAGCCATACTAATCAATTCTCCCAACGTTTTAGCGATTATACAGAAGCCGTTGAATAACACTTGGAAACATATCGAACAACAACCATACAATTAGTAGTTTATTCTATCAGTCAAAATGCATAATATACAAACTGGGGGTATCAGATATAGAAAACACGGATACTCCCAGCATTTTAACTAAATTAAGCATGCAAAATAACTGTAATTTATACATTTTTGAATAAAAAATTAAATGTGATTTACATCACTCCCACTCAATCGTGGCAGGTGGCTTAGAAGTTACGTCGAGCACTACACGATTAATTTGACGGCATTCATTCGTGATTCGAGTAGAAATCTTTGCCAACACATCGTAAGGAACACGAGACCAATCAGCTGTCATAGCATCCTCAGAACTCACAGGACGCAAAACAATTGGAGAACCATACGTGCGCTCATCACCCTGAACACCAACAGAATGAACGTCAGCAAGCAATACAACTGGGCATTGCCAAATGTCGCGGTCAAGACCAGCTTTAGAAAGCTCTTCTCTAGCAATTGCATCTGCTTCGCGAAGAACAGCCAAACGCTCGCGCGTAATCTCACCAACAATGCGAATGCCTAAGCCTGGACCAGGGAAAGGCTGACGCCACACGATTTCATCTGGCAAACCAAGCTCAGTACCAATAGCGCGAACTTCATCCTTAAACAGCGTGCGCAAAGGCTCAATAAGCTTAAACTTCAAATCTTTTGGCAAACCACCAACGTTGTGATGCGACTTAATGTTTGCAGCACCGTCTCCACCGCCAGATTCTACAACATCTGGGTAAAGAGTTCCCTGCACAAGGAACTTAACTTCCGCTCCAGTTTTACCAGCTTCTTCAATAACTTGAAGCTGAGCTTTTTCAAAAGTACGAATGAACTTTTCGCCAATAATCTTGCGCTTGCGCTCCGGCTCGCTCACGCCTTTAAGAGCATCCAAGAAATCATCCTCGGCATCAACTGCGATTAGCTTAATGCCAGTAGCTTTAACGAAATCATGTTTAACCTGCTCAACTTCGCCTTTACGAAGCAAACCGTGGTCAACAAAAACGCAAGTAAGCTGATCACCAATTGCTTTATGTACCAAAGCTGCTGCAACCGCTGAATCAACTCCACCAGAAAGACCACAAATAACTTGTGCATTCCCAACTTCTGCGCGAATCTTAGCAACCTGATCCTCAATAATGTTAGAAGGATTCCAATTGTTATCTAACCCTGCACACTTATGTAAGAATGTAGAAATAAGTTCCTGACCCAATGGAGTGTGCTTTACTTCTGGATGCCACTGAACTCCATAAAGTTTGCGACTTTCATCTTGCATTGCAGCAACAGGAGCACCCTCTGTGTGCGCCAACACCTTAAAACCTTCTGGAGCACGCTTAACAGCAACACCGTGGCTCATCCAAGTATTTTGCTCAACAGGAGAATCTGCAAGCAGGCCTTCAGAATCATCAATAGTTGCAGAAGTTTTACCATACTCGCCAAGAGCAGCTTTATCTACGTCTCCACCAAGTTCATGAGCCATTACTTGGAAGCCATAGCAAATGCCAAGAACTGGAACGCCAGCTTCAAAAATCTTTGGATCAATATCTGGAGCACCCGGTTCATAAACAGAAGCAGGACCACCCGAAAGAATAATAGCTTGAGGATCTTTAGCTAACATTTCGTCAACTGGCATAGAGTGCGGAACAAGCTCTGAATACACATTAGCCTCTCGCACTCTACGAGCAATAAGCTGAGCGTATTGAGCGCCAAAATCAACGACAAGCACTGGTCCTTTTGCCATGATTCTCCTTATATATAAGTTCTAATACGATTCAATTCATAATAGTGAAGCTTTGAGACGTTGCGTAATTACAAAACGCCGAAATTAGATATAAAAGTTACATTAATAATTCTAAATCAATAGATAGCTTTGATAAATTTTTGTGCGAAACGCTGAATAACAAAGCAAAAAACGAACATCAAATATAACATAATCTATACAAATGGCTAATTTTTTGCGCACATAATCACACATTTTTTCAACATAAATGCACGAAGAAGTAACCAAACGAACAAAAGTCAGACGCTGGCACTATACTGAAACGGATGGAAAAAGAGCTGTAATACATTTGTTTTCCAGACTCTATAACCAAATGGTAATGATCAAATTGCACTGAAAAGTGCTTGAGTACAGGAGTACACATGACGAGTCCTGTTATTGGCACACCTTGGAAGAAGCTCAACGCTCCAGTTTCCGAGGCAGCTATCGAAGGCGTAGACAAGTACTGGCGTGTTGCCAACTACCTTGCAATCGGCCAAATTTATCTTCGTAGCAACCCTCTAATGAAGGAGCCGTTCACTCGCGAAGATGTTAAGCATCGTCTGGTGGGCCACTGGGGCACCACTCCAGGTCTTAACTTCCTTATTGGCCACATCAACCGTTTCATTGCTGACCACCAGCAGAATACCGTGATTATCATGGGTCCAGGCCACGGCGGCCCAGCTGGTACTGCTCAGTCCTACCTCGACGGTACTTACACTGAGTACTATCCAAAGATTACAAAGGACGAAGCTGGTTTGCAGAAGTTCTTCCGCCAGTTCTCTTACCCAGGCGGCATTCCTTCTCACTTCGCTCCTGAAACCCCAGGCTCCATCCACGAAGGTGGCGAGCTTGGTTATGCACTCTCCCACGCTTACGGCGCTGTTATGAACAACCCAAGCTTGTTCGTTCCAGCAATCGTCGGCGATGGCGAAGCTGAAACTGGTCCTTTGGCCACCGGTTGGCAGTCCAACAAGCTTGTGAACCCACGTACCGACGGTATCGTGCTTCCAATCTTGCACTTGAACGGTTATAAGATTGCTAACCCAACTATTCTTTCCCGCATTTCCGACGAAGAGCTTCATGAGTTCTTCCACGGCATGGGCTACGAGCCATACGAGTTCGTTGCTGGCTTCGACGATGAGGATCACATGTCCATCCACCGTCGCTTCGCCGATATGTTCGAAACCATCTTCGACGAGATTTGCGATATTAAGGCTGAGGCTCAGACTAACGACGTAACTCGCCCTTACTACCCAATGATTATCTTCCGCACTCCAAAGGGTTGGACTTGCCCGAAGTTCATCGACGGCAAGAAGACCGAAGGCTCTTGGCGTGCACACCAGGTTCCACTGGCTTCCGCTCGCGATACCGAAGCTCACTTCGAGGTTTTGAAGAACTGGATGAAGTCCTACAAGCCTGAAGAGCTCTTCGACGAAAAGGGCGCTGTGAAGGAAGACGTTCTTTCCTTCATGCCAAAGGGCGAACTCCGTATTGGCGAAAATCCAAACGCCAACGGTGGTCGTATTCGTGAAGATTTGAAGCTTCCAAAGCTCGATGATTACGAAGTCAAGGAAGTTAAGGAATTCGGTCACGGCTGGGGTCAGCTCGAAGCTACCCGTCGCCTTGGTGTTTACACTCGTGACATCATCAAGAACAACCCAGATTCCTTCCGTATCTTCGGCCCAGATGAGACCGCTTCCAACCGTTTGCAGGCTGCTTACGAAGTAACCAACAAGCAGTGGGATGCTGGCTACCTTTCTGGCTTAGTCGATGAGCACATGGCTGTTACCGGCCAGGTCACCGAGCAGCTTTCCGAGCACCAGATGGAAGGTTTCCTCGAGGGTTACTTGCTCACCGGTCGTCACGGCATCTGGAGCTCTTACGAGTCCTTCGTACACGTTATCGACTCCATGTTGAACCAGCACGCAAAGTGGCTTGAGGCTACCGTTCGCGAGATTCCATGGCGTAAGCCAATCTCCTCCGTGAACTTGTTGGTATCCTCTCACGTATGGCGTCAGGATCACAACGGCTTCTCGCACCAGGATCCAGGCGTAACCTCCGTGCTCTTGAACAAGACCTTCAACAACGATCATGTAATCGGCATCTACTTCCCAGTAGATTCCAACATGTTGCTCGCTGTTGCTGAAAAGGCTTACAAGTCCACCAACATGATTAACGCCATCTTCGCTGGTAAGCAGCCAGCCGCCACTTGGTTGACCCTCGACGAAGCTCGCGAAGAGCTCGAAAAGGGTGCTGCAGAGTGGAAGTGGGCTTCCAACGCTAAGAACAACGACGAAGTTCAGGTTGTTCTCGCTGGTGTTGGCGATGTTCCACAGCAGGAATTGATGGCCGCTGCCGACAAGTTGAACAAGCTTGGCGTTAAGTTCAAGGTTGTTAACGTTGTTGACTTGCTCAAGTTGCAGTCCGCTAAGGAAAACAACGAAGCTTTGACTGACGAAGAGTTCACCGATCTCTTCACCGCTGACAAGCCAGTCCTCTTCGCTTATCACTCCTATGCACATGACGTTCGCGGCTTGATTTACGATCGTCCAAACCACGACAACTTCAACGTCCATGGCTACAAGGAGCAGGGCTCCACCACCACGCCATACGACATGGTTCGCGTGAACGACATGGATCGTTACGAGCTTACCGCTGAAGCTTTGCGTATGGTTGACGCCGCCAAGTATGCCGACGAAATCAAGAAGCTCGAGGACTTCCGCCTCGAAGCCTTCCAGTATGCAGTCGACAAGGGTCTTGATCACCCAGACTACACCGATTGGGTATGGCCAGGCGTTAAGACCGACAAGCCAGGCGCTGTCACCGCTACCGCTGCAACCGCTGGCGATAACGAGTAGTTTTAAGCTCATAAAGCTAAAACTGGTTAGCTAAAAACATTTCGGGAGTCAATCGAATGGTTGACTCCCGTTTTGTATATAAAAATAAATTTGCATGTAAACTAAATAAAAAAAAAACGAATCAAAATTTATATTGCAGAATTACTACTATGTGCGTGTATAAAAACAAAAAGCCGTACAATAGAACAAGCTTGGCTATATTGCAAAACTTAAGTAATTTAATTTTTACAATATGAAACCTAACAGCACAACACGAATAGTATCAAAGGAGAACGCATCGTGTCACATATTAATGTAACAATTATTGGCAACGAAGATATGTACGGCAGAAACGCTGTTGCACTCGGAATAACACATATTCTGTCTAACAACTACAGCACTACTATTTTTCGCCCATGCGCTCAAACCAATGACGCTTTCACTAAACAACTTTTGGGTATTGCAAATACTTCAGCAAAATTAGAGCAAGTTATTGTATCCACTCCAGAAATAGTCAGAACAAATAAAGACACAGTGCGCGGAGATATTGTTGCAAGATACAATGAAGTACTACAATCAACATCCGCCCAAGCTTCTGTTATTGTTTCAAGCGACGCAAGCCCTGTATATGATCCAGATTTATTTGCCTTTGACGCAACTGTTGCAGCAGACTTAGCTTCGCCTGTTTTTCTAACCGTTTGCGCAAAGGGACGAAGCTCAGAGCAAATCTTACAAACTATTAATACTGCCAACGCTTGTATTATGAAGGCTTGCACGCAAATTTTGGGCGTTTTTGTTACTGACTGTTCTGAGGAACTTGGAGCTGAAGTAATGAAAGATTACACAGCTAGAAATTGCGCAAATTCTAGCGAAAAAGAAACTAGAGTAAGCCAAACACCATTATGGGTGCTGCCTCAAATAAACGAAGAAAACAAAAATAGTTCGTTAGAAATATTCGTAAACTGCATTAGAGAAAAAGATATTCTTAATGCGTTGCACCAGCCATTCAATGCACCAACTACCCCATACGCTTTTCAATACAGTCTTTTAGGAAAAGCAAAAGAACAGAAAAAAACAATTGTTCTTCCAGAAGGAGAAGAAGATCGCATATTAAAAGCGGCAGATTACTTGCTTGAACGAGATATTGTGAATCTTATTATTGTTGGAGAGCGCGAATCAATATTGAAGCGTGCTGAAGAGTTAAATCTTAATTCAGTTTGCAAAGCAAGTTTCCAATCTATGAGCGATGAAGCAATGCTTAGCCATATGATTACAAAACTTTGCGAATTAAGAGCAAAGAAAGGAATGACTGAATCACAAGCAAGAGAACAACTTAACGACGCAAGCTATTTTGGCACTATGCTAGTTGTACTTGGACAAGCAGACGGTCTTGTGTCTGGATCTGTTAATTCCACTGCAAATACTGTGCGACCAGCATTACAAGTAATAAAAACAAAAGCCGGCTCTAAGCTGGTTTCTGGCGCATTTCTTATGTGTTTTAAAGATCACGTAGCAGTCTTTGCAGATTGCGCTATTAACCCAAACCCGAATGCAGAACAGCTAGCAGATATTGCGATTCAGTCTGCGAATACTGCTGCAGCATTCGGACTAGATCCTAAAGTTGGAATGCTTTCTTATTCAACGTTAGGATCTGGTAAAGGCCCAGATGTTGACATTGTAGAAGAAGCGACGCGAATAGTAAAAGAAAAAGCTCCAGATTTAGCCGTAGTTGGTTCTATTCAGTTTGATGCAGCTTGGTCTCCTACAGTTGCTGCAGCAAAAGCAAAAGATAATCCTATTGCAGGTCACGTAAATGTATTTGTGTTCCCTGATTTATGCGCAGGAAATATTGCGTATAAAGCAGTACAACGCTCAAGTGGAGCACTGGCAGTTGGCCCTATTTTACAAGGTCTAAATAAGCCTGTAAACGACTTATCTAGAGGAGCTTTAGTACAAGATATTATTAATACTGTTGCTTTAACAGCTATTGAAGCTCAGTGAGAATAAGATTTTGTGCAGAAAGCTATAAAATCAACAAAAATAAACTGTTAAATGTTCTTCACATATTTTAGATTGTTATGACACAAAATAACTCTCCGCATTGTAGGAACTTAACGGTAAACTAGAGCGTGGCAATTTACAAGCCTTATCAATACTTTATGGAGGATGCCCCAATGGCAAAAACCGTTCTTGTTATCAATTCTGGTTCCAGTTCGATTAAGTATCAGCTCGTTGACTTGGAAAGCGGTGAAGGTATCGCTTCCGGCATCGTTGAGAAGATTGGCGAGCCAGTTGACGGCCACTACAAGCACGTATTCAATGGCGAAAAGCATGAGTTCGATGAGCCAGTTCACGACCACGAGCAGGGCTTAAAGCGCGTACTCGGTTTCTTCGAGGAATATGGTCCAAAGCTTTCTGAATCCGGCATTGTGGCAGTTGGACACCGCGTTGTTCAGGGTGGCTTGACCTTCCCTAAGCCTGCATTAGTCAATGAGAAGACAATCAACAAGGTTAAGGATTTGGCAGTTTTGGCTCCACTTCACAACGGCCCAGAGGCTGTTGGCGCTGAAGTCATGACTGAACTTTTGCCAGACGTTCCGCAGATTATGGTATTCGATTCTTCCTTCTTCCATGATCTTCCACAGGTTGCAGCAACTTATGCTTTAAATAAGGAAATTGCAGACCGCTATCATATTCGTCGCTACGGCGCTCACGGCACTTCTCACGAATACATTGGTTCTGTTGTTCCAAGCGTTGTTGGTAAGCCTGCAGAAGGTTTGAAGCAGATTGTTTTGCACATTGGTAACGGTGCTTCTGCTTCTGCTCAGATTTCTGGCAAGCCAGTTGAAACCTCTATGGGCTTAACCCCACTCGAAGGCTTAATGATGGGCGGACGCACTGGCGATATTGATCCAGCAGTAGTCTTCCACCTTATTCGTAACGCTCACATGAACGTGGACGAACTTGACACTCTCTTCAACAAGCGTTCCGGCATGATGGGTATGACTGGCCACGGCGATTTGCGCGATATTCACAAGCTCATCGCAGAAGGCGACGAAAACGCTAAGCTTGCTCTCGGCGTATACGTACACCGTATTGTTGGTTACATTGGTAACTACACCGCTCAAATGGGTGGCGTTGACGTCATTACATTCACAGCAGGCGTTGGCGAAAACGACGAAATCGTGCGCGCTCGCGTATGCGAAAAGCTTGAGCCATTCGGCGTTAAGCTCGACAAGGAAAAGAACTTGGTTCGCTCTAAGGAGCCACGCGTTATTTCCACTCCAGACAGCTCTGTGATTATTGCTGTAATTCCAACGAACGAAGAGTTGGCTATTGCACGCAAGGCTGCAGCTATTGCTGAAGCTGGTGAAGATACCTACGGCAACAAGTTTAAGAACTAAATTGTTTGCGCTTAATGGCGCAGAAAATAAATAGATATAAATAATCCCGAGTCAAAAAGGCTCGGGATTATTTATTATTCAAGCATTTTATGCCACATGCCTGGAAAATCAGGAATCGTTTTGCGAGTAGTAGAAATATTTTTGACCCTTACATTTTCTATGCGCAGTCCAAGCATTGCAGCAAACGTTGCCATACGATGATCTGCATAAGTTTCCATAACTTCCCCATGCACATAATCACTTGGCTCAATACTGATGCCATCTTCAAGCTCTTTAGCACCAATACCGACTCTATTTAATTCTTTAACTAAAGCTTCTAAACGATTAGTTTCATGGCCACGTAAATGAGCAATACCGTGCAACTGACTTACTCCATCCGCAAAAGCAAGAATAGCTGCAATGCTTGGAGCAATCTCCCCCGCTTTACTTAAATCTAAAGAAGGAATTGCATGAATACGGCCATTTCCTTTTACACAAAGAACTCCAGACCCAGTGTTTGTATCGTCCTCTTCAAAATTAACAACAGCACCCATACGTTCAAGTATGGCCGGCAACAATCCGCCAGGTTGAGTCGTGCGCTTAGGCCAGTTTGGAACTCTAACTATGCCTCCTGAGATTAAAGCAGCCCCTAAAAATGGCGCAGCATTAGACAAATCTGGTTCAATAACTACAGTATTTGGCAAAACTAATTTTGATTCCAAAACAGCCCAACTAATAGGCTCTATCATTTGGACTGTGCCACCAGACTTTTTCACATCATCTATTGTCATTAAAATATGCGGCATGCTCGGCAAATTTTTACCAATATGTTCAATATACAAACCGTTAGGTATGCGAGAACCAATTAGCAATAATGCTGAAATGAATTGTGACGATGCAGAGGAATCAATGCAAACAATATTTTCCACATTGCGAGTTTTAAGTTCTAATGATTTAGGAGGAGTAATCGTGTACGGCAAAAAACCAGTTTCGCCGTGATACTCCACGTGAGCACCAAGCTGTTCTAAAGCGTCAAGAACTGGCTTCATAGGGCGAACATAGGCTTGCTTATCTCCATCAAAGCGCACAGGTTTATTCGCAAACAATGCTAGAGCAGACACAAAACGCATTACAGTTCCAGCTAGTCCGCAATATACTTCAGCATTATCTTCAACTCTAAAAATTCCGTCTTCTGGAGGAATTACGCGCAGTTTCGTGCCCTCTTCATTTAGAGATTCACATTTAACTCCGAATGTAGATAACGCGTTAATCATGAGCTCAGTGTCTCTAGAGCGCAACAATCCTTGCAAAACTACAGGTTTTGTACCTATTGCTGCCAATATTAAATAACGATTTGACAGGGACTTACTACCAGGAACCTCAACACAAGCTTTTAATTGATGATTAGAATACGGTGCTTCCCAACAAGTAGCACAATCCACAGTATCGTTAATATCACTCATAATATGAATACTATCTATTAATATGTACGGATACGTGCACAGATAATTGTTGCGAGCTGAATAAAATATTTCACTAGATATAAAAAAGTCGGGGTGACAGGATTCGAACCTGCGACATCCTGCTCCCAAAGCAGGCGCGCTACCAAACTGCGCTACACCCCGAGGCTTTTGAACTGTTAACCAGCTCCAAGCACAATCAAATACAATAGCGCACTTTGCCGACAAATGCAAATTTTCGACACACGTGGCGTGTATAAAATTTTATGCGTGCTTGACTTTAGCGCAAACTGTACAATGTAATTAGTTAACAAGATAAAGGGGCTAAGGTATGGGACGTTTCCAGCGAACTGAAGCAATGGGATTAATAGCGTTTCTTGTATGCGCATCATTCGCAATGGTTACTATGTCTATGTACATGTTGGTTATGCCAGCATTTTGGCAAATTAGCCAAAGACTTTTCCTTACAGCCTCAGGAATTGTGGCTTTGTGCAGCATTGGCGCTTTTATTATTGGCTATTTGCGTACTAATAAAAAATTTACCGGACACCATCTGATTCGCATAGTAAAACATACTTTTGAAATTACAGCGCTTTCTACAATTTATGGCGCAACAATGTTTCTTATGTCTTTTGCTTTGCTTTCCATCATAAACAGTATTATTGGCAAATCTGCAATGAACAATTACTTGCCGGTATTATGTTCAGCATTATCTGGAATTGTTGGTTACGCAACACTTATTCAAGCTGAGCTTCTTGAAGCTAAAACTGTAGCTTCCCTGCTTCCGCTATTCGTTATTTCAGGCGCTGCAACTGCAGGTCTTACCACGGATGACCCTTACTGGTATAACAATAATTTTTCTCAGCTTGGCGACAGAACCACTTTTGCAGCCAGCATGTTTAACGCAACGCTTGTACTATCTGGAATTTGTATTATCATAACAAGCTACTTTGCTATTACAGAATTTGTTGCAACCCAACGCGAAATATTGCAGCACAATAATGAAGAGCGCACGCGTCATTTTAGAACTCGCACAACTATTATGGCTACTTTACTTATTTTAGGCGGTATTGCTTTTATTGGCATAGGAACTTTCCGCTATACCCCTCATCCTTTTCTTCATGACTTGTGCGCTAGAGGCGTAACTGGATTAATTTGTACGATGCTTGTATGCTTGCCTTGGTTAGCTCCTCGCCTTTCTCGCACATTTTATGTAGCTTCTGATTTAGCTGTTGTTCTTACAGCTTGGGCTGGAAATCAGTGGATGCACGGTCACAATACTCTTACTAATGTTGAAGCATTATCTTGCCTGCTATTTCTAGGATGGATTATTGTTTTTTCAAGGCAGGTTGCAGCTATGCAAACTGACCGTCTTCAATCAAAAATTAATCAGGCTATTATAGCAAATAGCAGCGCAGGAAACTAAATTCCCTACGCTGCTTCAATCTTATGAAATTATGAAATTATAAAATTATTTGCGATTAAATTATTTTTATTCGAATCTTATTTAACGCTCTGGCTTATGCTCGCTCATAAGTAGCAAGAAGCTGCGAGATTGAGCCACAATATTAAATCCTGCCTCATATAAAAGCTCAGGACCTTTTGGATTGTAAGTGTCTACAATCAGCTTCCACTTTTCACCATAACGCTTGTCTGGCAATGTAAAAGTAATAGGCTCATAATGAGCATTAAATATAAGAATAAAGTCGTTATCGACCATTCTTGTTCCATACCAGTCTGTTTCTGGAATGTCGGATCCATTCAAATAAATCATCACAGAAAGCGCGTGAGTATTTGACCAATCTTCCATGTCCATAACAGTTCCGTTATGATCAAGCCATTCAACCTGTGGAATATCGCAAACGTCATCATCGTTTGAACGTCCTGTAAAGAAGCGACGGCGATGCAAAACAGGGTGATGAAGACGCAGATGAATAAGCTTGGAAACGAAATCAAACATATCACGCTGAGTTTCGTTATAATCCCAGCTCATCCAAGAAATAGCGTTATCTTGGCAGTAAGCATTATTATTGCCGTGCTGTGTACGCATCACTTCGTCGCCCGCGCAAATCATAGGAATACCCTGACTCATAAGCAATGTTGAGAACAGGTTACGCATTTGCCTCTCGCGCAGCTCATTTACATCGTGAATACTTGTAGGACCTTCTACACCGCAATTCCAAGAACGATTGTCATTTGCGCCGTCGTTATTTCCTTCTTTATTCGCCTCATTATGTTTTTCGTTATAGCTTACTAAATCGTTCATAGTAAAGCCGTCATGAGCTGTAATAAAGTTCACAGAAGCAACAGGCTTACGTCCATTTTGCTCATACAAATCAGAGCTTCCCATAAGCCTACTTGCAAATTCAGGCAAAGTAGAAGGCTGCGAACGCCAAAAATCACGAACGCAATCCCTATACCTGCCATTCCATTCGGACCAGCTTGGAGGGAATCCGCCAACCTGGTAACCTCCAACACCAATATCCCAAGGCTCTGCAATAAGTTTTACGCTAGAGATAATAGGATCTTGCTCAATAATGTCGAAGAATGCAGAAAGTTTATCTACTTCTTGGAACTGACGAGCAAGAGTTGCAGCTAAGTCGAAGCGGAAGCCATCAACGTGCATTTCGGTAACCCAATAACGCAAGCTATCCGTAATCAATCGCAATGCTTTCGGAGAACGCATAAGTAAGGAATTACCCGTACCAGTAGTATCAAAATAATGACGCTGATCGTTGTCTACAAGACGATAATATGCGCGATTATCAATACCACGGAAACTCAAAGTAGGACCACGGTCATTGCCTTCAGCAGTGTGGTTATAAACTACGTCAAGAATAACTTCCATTCCAGCAGCATGATAAGCCTTAACCATTGACTTAAACTCATTAACCTGCTCACCGCGCTGACCAGAACTTGAGTAAGAATTTTGCGGAGCAAAGAAACCGATGGTATTGTAGCCCCAATAGTTGCTCAATCCCTTATTTTGTAAGAATGAATCATTTACAAACTGATGAATTGGCATAAGCTCAATTGCAGTAACACCAAGCTTCTTTAAATAAGAAATAACGCTTGGGTGAGCAAGACCAGCATAAGTTCCGCGAATATCTGCAGGAACACGACTATCAAGATTAGTCATACCGCGAACATGAGCCTCATAAATAACAGAATCATGGTACGGAATCATAGGATGCTGATCATTACCCCAATCAAAGTATGGGTTAATAACTGCAGCTTTCATCGTATGGTCTGCAGAATCCAAAGTATTCATTGCAGAAATATCATCCGGATTATCAAACCAGTAAGAAAACAGGCTTTCATCACCGTCAATATTGCCTTCAATTGCTTTTGCATACGGGTCTAAAAGAAGCTTATGAGGATTGCACCACAATCCGTGCGAAGGATCGTAAGGACCATGAACACGATACCCATAACGTTGGCCAGGCTGAATACCTGATACATAATTGTGCCAAACGTATGAGTTCTGTTCGGTCATATCAATACGTGTTTCATTATCATTCTCGTCAAACAAGCATAATTCAACGCGCTTTGCAACTTCGGAAAACAGCGCAAAATTAACGCCGGCACCGTCATAATTGGCGCCAAGCGGATACATGGAACCTGGTCTTATATGCATAATATAAGTATCTCATATATTTGCGCACTTTTCACGCTATGTTGCTTTTATTTGAAAAAAGATGAAAATTTATACAAATTTATTCAAATATATGCAAATCTAATGAGCTGCTAATTGCCAATCAACACCAACGCCAGTTGACACATTAAGCGGAACATCTAAATTAACTGCATGCTCCATAGCTTCTCGCACAATATTTTCTACACTATCTTTTTCTCCGTGCGCAATTTCCAAAATTAATTCATCGTGAATTTGTAAAATTACGCGGCTGCGCATTTTAGAATTTCGCAATCCTTTATCAACACGTATCATTGCAAGCTTCATAATATCGGCTGCAGTTCCTTGAATTGGAGCATTTAAAGCTCCACGTTCTGCAGCTTCGCGAGCTGTACGATTATTTGACGATAACTGTGGGAAATATCTACGCCTACCAAACATTGTTTCTGTATACCCAAGTTCTTTAGCTTTCAAAACCAAAGACTCCAGGTAATCATGAACTTTTCCAAAAGTATCAAAATACTTATTTTTCAACACTTCGGCAGCAGACGGTGTAATAGAAAGTTGTTTTGCCAAACCATAAGTACTCAATCCGTATGCCAAACCGTAGCTCATAGCTTTTACGTGAGAACGCTGGTCACTACTAACTTGATCTACAGGTATTTGATAAACCAGGCTTGCCACATATTTATGAAAATCTGCACCAGAGCAGAACGCTTCAATAAGAGTTTCATCATGAGAAGCATGAGCCATAATACGCAACTCAACTTGAGAATAATCACAGCTCATTAAATATTCGAAATCTTCACCTGGAACAAACGCTGCACGAATTTCACGGCCAGCAGCATTACGATTAGGAATATTTTGCAAATTCGGATCTGCAGAACTTAATCTGCCTGTTGCAGCAATAGTCTGCTCAAATCTTGTATGAATACGTTTATCGTCATAATGAGCAGCATCAATTAAGCTTTGCACTATTTGCTTTAACTTATTTTTCTCGCGATGACTAAGCAGAGCCCCTAAAAATTGACTTGCAGGTTCTTCAGGATCAAGTTTCGCATACATTGCTTGCAATGCTTCAGCATTAGTAGTGTAAGAACCGTTTTTTGTGCGCCTAGTTGGTTTAAGAGCAAAATGATCAAACAGTATTTGCTGCAATTGCTTAGGACTTTGCAAATTCACACGATTTCCCGCAGCCTGCCAAGCCATATTCTGGGCAAATTCAGCATCGGAAGAAAATTGTTGGAACATGCTACTTAAACGCTGCATATCTACAGCAGCGCCAACATCTTCTAGTCCTCGCAAAACTCTTGAAATAGGCATTTCCAAGTTCGACATCAAACCTGTTTGTTTTCTAGAATCCAATTTTGGCGCAAATTGAATAGCTAAAAGACGTGTAAGAACAGCAGTTCTTAAAATTTTATCTTCAAACTTTTGCGTTTCTTCTTCGCTTGTTTTAGCTTCATCTAAAGCTAGTGAATCATCAAGTAAAAGATCAAGCTCACCCTGCTTAGCTTCCTGATTATCTGAATCCTCATCATCGCTCGAAATATCTAAATAATGTTCTGCCATATTTTCAAGCGTTTCAGCACGAAAATCAGGCTCAAGCAAATATGAAGCCAATCTTGTATCAAGAAGAGGAGTAATACTCGGGTTATCGGAATCAACTAATTCCAAAGATGACAACAATCCTAAATGCTTTTTATAGTCGTGCAAAACTATTGAAGAAGCATATTTTTGCAAAAATTCCCTTAAAGATTCGAGTAAGGAGTTTGTCTCTACACGCAAGTCTGAAGCATAAATTAGTGCTGCCCTACCCCTAACAAGCATCAATAAACAGTCTGCTTTTAAACCAAAACGATGCTTTGACTGGCAGCTACTTTCATGAGCATAAACAACTAATTCGCGATTGTTTAATATTAAATCTGCACATTTTTGCTCATTATCAATAAGTTTTTCTGCATCTACAGAGGAATCAGATTGCGAAGAATCTTTCGTTTTTTCTACGTCAGTATTTTCTTCCTCGTTACTATTGTCTTCTTCTAGGAAAGCAGCTACGCTAGTTTCCCACTCGCGTAAATCTTCTAAAGATTTAATATGACTTACTTTAGTATTTTTTAATACGTCTTGAAGATTTTCAGCATCAGAAGTTGATTGCTCGCCGCGACTGGTATGCTCTATTTCAGCATTTCCTTCATACGTTGAAGAAAGCATAATTCGCATATTGTCATCAAGCAATTGCTGATTTGTACGACTAAAAGCTTTAAGAATCTTACGCTTTTTTAATTCACCAAACTCAAGTTGAGATAACAACTCTCCTAATTTATTAGCATTAATATCTTCACCAAAACGCAAATTATCAACACTAATACCAAGATCTAAGTCACGGACCAAAGCATTAACTCGACGGTTCAAACGAACCTGATCAATATTTTCTCGTAAAGCTTCACCCTTTTTACCTGTAATCTCACCTGCATGAGAAATAATATCTTCCAAGCTGCCGAACTGGTTAATCCATTTGGCAGCATAACCATCTCCAACACCGGGAACACCAGGAATATTATCTGCAGTTTCGCCTCTTAATGCAGCTAAATCAGGATATTGCTTAGGAGTAACATTATATTTTTCTAAAACGGCAGCAGCATTCATTTGTTTCAAATCTTTGAAATGCTGCCCCGGATAAAGAACTGTAATATTGTCGTCAATAAGCTGAAATGCGTCGCGATCTCCAGAAAGAACTAAAGTTCTATACCCAGCATCAGCGCCCATTGTTGCAAGTGTTCCAATAACGTCATCACCCTCATACCCGGGTTTTTCAATATATGTAATATCTAAAGAACGTAGCATCTGCTGAATAAGAGGCAGCTGAGAAAGAAGCTCTTGAGGAGCAGCTTCACGCGTACCCTTATACTGAGGAAGCATCTTATTTCTAAAAGTGCCACCTTTAACATCAAAAGCAATAGCTAAACGGTCAGGATTTTCTTTTCTTACCACTTGGGAAAGCATAGTAATAAAGCCCCAGACAGAATTGGTGGCCTGCCCATAGCGAGTAGAAAAATTATCCGCAGAAACTGCAAAAAAAGCACGGAACGCAAGAGAATGGCCATCAACGACCAACAACGTTCCTTTCTCATTCTTAAAATCAGAAGAATGTTCTTCGACGATGCTGGTATCCACTGTTGACTACTCACCTACGTTCCGTAATTATTACAACAATTATGCTAATAGTATTCAGCACAACAAGCGTTATGATTTAATAAATTTAAGATTTTTAAGATTAATACTATTAATCCTCAGAATCTGAGTCTATTTTATCATCGCTATACTTTGAAATAATAGCCAAAGCAAGACGCTTCTTAGGGATACGCTGATCCATAGAAGTTTTTTGAATCCAACGGAATGCACCCTGCTCTGAGAATCCGGCCTTATCCATAAGAAGACCCTTAGCTCGGTCTACCAGCTTTCGCTCTTCTAAGGTATCTTCAGCTTTCTTAAGCTTTTCTTCCGTCTTTTTTAGCTGATCTTCCGTATCGTGCAATCTATTTTCTGTGCGCTCAACGCTATCTAATAAATCGTTAATCTCACTAAAACGACCCATAGCAACTTCCAAAGCTGGAAGAAGCTTAGATTCTTCATACGGCTTAGTTACGTATGCCATTGCACCGGCACCTGTTGCTTGTTTTACTAAATCTGCCTGCGAAAAAGCAGTGAGCATAACAACTGGCGCAATGTTTTCATCACAAATAGTTGCTGCAGCAGTAATACCATCCATAACAGGCATCTTAACGTCCATGCACACAACATCCGGATGATTCTCACGAGTCAACTCAATAGCTTCTTGACCGTTAGCTGCCTGACCTACAACCTGATAACCGTTATCTTCCAACATAGCTACTAAATCCATGCGATTAACAGATTCATCTTCTGCAACAACAACAGTGCGAATATTGTTAGATTTCTTATCTTCAGACTCGTTCTTCACAGCTTCTGCATCAGCAGCCTTACGAAGCTCATCATCAGTAAGTATTTCAGGCATTGTTTGCTCTGTCCCTTCATTCCTTTTCGTAACTGGCATACTCACAACCTCATTTCATTGCCGCATAAACAGGGCAACACCGCCATGCATCTTTAACATGACGACTACGCAACAGCACGTTCACAAACACCGGTAGAATCACGCATCATAACGCAATTTGCATGTCACTAAAACCGCACGCACCCAATGTTTGTGTCAATCAATGATACCATAAGATTCACAAGACTCGCGAAAGAATGCACAAATTCGCGCTATTTTGCTTATTTATACAGCCGCAGACAACAGTACTACTACAGCTGCAAAAATGGTTTGAGCAACACAAAGTGGAAAAGCATTCTTATAGTCGCCTTTAAGTATACATTTGCCAAATTTATACGCTTTTATTATAAGAGCTACCAATATAATCCACTGAAGAATAGCAAAAAATAGGTGCAATGGAATATTGCGTACTAAATTACTAAAATTGAAGAAAATTTCAGCATTATAAAGGTTCCATATTGAAGGAACTTCAAAAGGAAAAACAATAATTGAAACCGAATACGCTAACAACAAAAGCGCCGCAACAATGCTCACTGCAGCACATAAACGCCTACCTCTTTGCTCTCCAAGCATTATCATCGCAGTTATTTTTCCATGTTCTTTATCACTTGCAATATCTCGAAGATTGTTCACCATCATTAAGCATGCAGAATAAGCTCCAGGAATGAATGACATTAAAACACAAGCCAAAACCATTAATGGACTATTAATAAAAATATTGTTTGCTTGAACACCTATGCCATGTGTTATTGCACATAAAGATCCAATAAAAGGAACAGGGCCAAAAAACACAAAAGCGCTTACTTCTCCAAAGCCTTTATAACCATAAGGATGCTTTCCTCCTGCATAAAACCACACTGCAGCAATGCAGGCAATTCCAAGCGGAATAAACCACAATATTCCCGTGCTAAAAACAATAAGTAAACCTGCTATGCAAGAAATCAAAGCAGAAACTATTACCGCTTTAAGCACAGATTTTGACTCAATACCAGCATCCGCAAGACGCCACGATACATCACATAATGGCTTAGAATTTTTACTTTTACTCACAGGGCGAAACTTACGATTCTCGTCTAAACCATTCAAGCCGTCACAATAATCGTTCGCATAATTAACAGCAATCTGCATAAATACTGCAACAGCACAGCACAGAAAAAATTGTATAAAGCACTGCACAAAACTAATAATTGGTTTCTCAAAATGCGAAAAACGCATCATTCTAAGAGAAATAGCAAATGCCATAACAACAGGAACTATTCCTATTGGCAGCGTGTAAATTCTTGCACCTTTAAGCCAAACTTTTACACTTTTCATTATTAGCCTCTTAAACTATTTGTTAATTACATAAATTCTTCATACAAGATTAGGCAAAAAGATTGAAGTAACTATTGGTAAAGCAATAATAAGCGCAGAAATAATCACAGATAAGAATCCACGCCATCCGAATGGATATTTATAATACGATGATTTGCGCGTGCGCAAATAAAAACCGCGCTCTTCAGCAGCAAGTGCAGAACTGTCTGCTTTTCGAACTGAAGAAACTAAAAGAGGCACAATAAGCGGCATCATAAGCTTTATTTTTTTAAACGGATTTTTAGTATCATATTCAATACCACGAGCCATTTGAGCTTCTGTGATTTGAGACATTTCGTAAGCGAAAATCGGCACGAAACGCACTGCCGTTGTAATAGTAAAAGCGTAGCAGTATGGAACATGCAAATATTGCACTACAGCATTTGCAAGATCGTTTAATTTAGTTACCGTTAGAACTGTTACAAGAGGAAAAGCAAAGCAGAACAATCTCAAAGCAGCTTTTGCACCAATATCAATACCGTGCAACGTAAACCACAAGAAAATATAGTTTCCACTTTGAGCAATAACAGTCTGTATCAGAAACATTACGCAAGAAATTATAAGCATAGCTTTAATAAGACCAGATAATGTTTTAACAACTCGAGTAAAAGCCATGCCAATGAAAATAATAGCTGCAATCGCAATAAGCGCGGAATACTGTTTAGCAATAAACACGCTTATTACAACACTCGCAGCAAGAATTAGTTTTGCAATAGGATTAGTGCGATGAAGAAAAGTGTTACCTGGTTGGTAAGTTAACAATCTCGTTTTCATAAATATCAGACGCCTTTACTACTTTATTTGCTACTTTTATTTGCTATTGCTTCTACTAATTCTGTACAGTCTGTTTTACGATTTTTTCGCCACGCAACGCTTCTACTAATTCTGCTCGCACATACAAGCCATTACACTTATTAAATCCATGCGCAACCAAGCCTTGAGAAACGGAACACAATAATGGCGGATACAATGCTGCAGCAGAGCACACTTCCGGCTTTTCAAACACATCATGCGCTGAACCATCAATAATAAGCTTTCCATCGTTAATTGTTATAAGTCGAGTTGCATAATCAAGCACAACTTCCATATCGTGACAAACCATAATCACGCAGCAACCGTTTTTTCTTAAACGCTCTACAACTTGCATAATTCTCATGCATTCCTTGTAATCAAGGCCACAAGTTGGCTCGTCAAGAAGAAGAATCTTAGGATTCGTTACAACTGTTGCAGCTAAAGCAACCATTTGACGCTGTCCTCTAGAAAGCATAAACGGGCTAGCTTTAGAATCCAGCTCCAACTCATCAATAATTTCCATTGCATGAGCTTTAGCTTCGTCCTCATTCTGACCAATTAAAATACAGCTTAAAGTAACTTCTTCAAGTACCGTTTCTTTGCATAATTGTCGATCAGGATTTTGGAATAAGGTAGATACATATTTTGCTATTTGACTAATGCGAAGCGACTTAGTGTCGATGCCATCTATTGCAACACTACCTTCTGTAGGTCTTAATAGACCATTAATAATCTTTGTAATTGTTGTTTTTCCAGCACCATTTCTTCCAATTAACGCAATTAATTCACCGCTATTTGCATTAAATGAAACATCTTTTAGAGCTTTAACACCATTCGCATAAGCAAAACTCACATTATTTATTGAAAGGCATGGCTTGTTAGAATTATCTGAATTATTAGCTTTTATAAAAGCCTCTTTATGAGACTCTAAAACAGATTCTGCATTATTCGAGTTATTTGAATTAGAAAGTTTAGAATAATCCGTACGTAATGTTTTAACAATAGTATTTACAGTTTCTTCCACGCCAACAGTAAGCTCAGCAGGATTACAAATCTGTTCATCTTGCAACTGCTTAATTAAATGCGTAGTACGCGGATAGTTAATACCTACTTTACGAAGTAACTCTATATCTTTAAGAGCTAAAGAAACAGGAGCATCAAGAACAAGTTCACCTTTAGAAAGCACTATAAGACGATTACAATACTCGCTCAACAAAGCTACTTTTTGCTCAATGACAACAATAGTAATACCAAATTTTTTATTAAGATTTTGAAGAATAGAAAAAATCATGCGGGAAGATACAGGATCCAACGCACATGTTGGTTCATCCAACACTAAAACTTTAGGTTTAAGTGCCAAAATTGCAGCAATAGCAACTTTCTGCTTCTGCCCACCAGACAATGTATCTAAATCTCGATTGCGCAAATCACTAATACCAACAGTTTCTAAAGAACTAGCTATACGATTAGGAATTTCATCGTGAGGAACTCCAAAATTTTCCAATCCAAAAAGCAGCTCGTCTTCAACGTTTGCAGCAACCATTTGCGCATCAATATCTTGAATAACAGATCCAATCAAGCAAGCAATATTGGTTAGAGCAAGATTTTTAGTGTCTTGACCCGCAATCTTAACGCTTCCTAAAAGTTCGCCAGAATAATGGTGAGGAATAGCGCCAGAAAAAAGTGAAGCAAGAGTTGTTTTACCAGAGCCAGAAGGTCCAATAATTCCAACAAATTCACCAGGGTAAATTTTAAGATCTACGCTATTAAGCACATACTTATTATCCTCAACGCTTAAAGTATTTTCACTACGATTTGTACCGTATTGAAAAGACACATTCTTCAATTCAAGTAGCGGATCTTCTAAGTGTGAATCATTAGGTTTTTTCATAAGGCTCTTTATGTTTCGTTGTGGGGCTTGTTCAACTAATTTTCTTCCAGCAATCAGTTCATTTTGCTGATGCATACCATCCATAACTGTAACACACCAATCAAACTCAAACTATTTACTAACATAAAAGTTGATGCCAATCGCAATATGACTGGCATCAACTCACTTTTATACCTTTACTTTTTCTATACACTGCAATCATTCATGCATACTAAGTGCAATAAAAAACACATTTTATGCAAAATAATTTGTATAAAAATTGATTTACTTATGCAATACAATCTTCAATGGCGTGAACAGCACTTCTACAACAACTGCATTAAATACTGCAGTGCCCAAAATAATTGGGAACATCACAAGAACCATGTTTGGAGAATGCAATACGAAGAATGCAGCAATAAGAGCAAAAATACAACCGGAAATTACTGTAGTAATGAAAGTAGCAATGAATGGGAATACGCTTACTTTACGAGCTGCATCCTTTGGGAATAAGCGAATATAGCCAATTAACATTGCAGTCATAACTATTGCAGCTGGAATATCGCAAGCATATTCAAGGAACGGAATCGAAGTATTAAATTGAATTAACGTTGCAGCAAGAGCACCAATAATAGCACCCTGGTAAATCTTCGGCCTAACAAGCAAAATTGACAAGCAGAATGAAGCAATAACAAACTCAGGCTGAATATTTCCAATAGAAAGAGATTTTGCAACAGTAAAGTCAAGAATGCATCCAGCCGCAAAAAGTACCGCAACTAACACTAACGAAGTAATATCTAATGCATGATTCTTAACTTTCACATTTTGCATCATCGCAGCTGCAGCATCTGTAGTTGCGTTTGCACTATTGTTATAAGTTTCCTTAACGGTTTCGTTAATTTCTTGAGCCATGATTTCTCTCCTTGTTTGGGCTTTATATTATTCATATAAAGCTATCGAATATTTTGTTGTGATTTGTGATTTGTGATTTGGTTATTTTTGAGATTTGAGGCTTGTATACAAAAAGACCCCCGAGCTTACCTCGGAGGTCTTCTACAAGCTTTTATATGCAGCTTCTAAAACTTCAGAGTAAACTCACGCCAAAGAGAAGACTGCCACCACCACATACGTGCAGCGTTAAGAGTATTCATAGATTCAGCATTCATGTTCATGTTACGCATGATGACTGCCTCCTAAACTCATTAACTACTTGTGGTTCAATGCACAAACCTCAACCGAAATATTCGATATTCGTTTGTGTTGAAATGATGCTAACACTATGAAAGTACAAATGCAAACACAACACGCGCACAAACTGAAAATATTATTAAAATTATTATTAAAAATATTAGTGCTTATTAGTATTTTGTTTACTATTTATAAAGTTTTTGATATTTAGCAATCTGCAATTTTACAGCAATAATTCGTTTTACAGAATCATCAATTCTAGACTCAGGAATTTCTCCTCTACGAACGGCATTAACAACAGAATAGTAAGCTTGGCGCAAATTTGCAGGAGAAAGTAGCATATCAAGACCTGCTTTAATTCCAGTAATTGCAGCGCTTGAAGGAGCATAACGTAAAGATATTGCTCCCATTCCTAAAGAATCAGAAATAAGAATACCGTTATAGCCAAGCTTTTTACGAGCTAAACCTGTAACAATCTTTTCCGACATACTAGCTGGAGTATCATCTCCCGTAATCTTCGGATACGACACATGACTAACCATAATGAACTTAACGCCAGTATCTACCGCATCTTTGAATGGAACTAAATCTACTTTTCTTAGCAAAAATGGAGTTTGATTCGAAACAGTAGTACCTTTGTGAGAATCTTCAAAAGTTGAGCCATGACCAGGAAAATGCTTATACGTAGCAAAAACATGATTTTCTTGCAAACCATCCGTAAACGCGTCAGTCATATGAGCCACAAGCTTTGGGTTAGAACCGAATGAGCGCTTTTTCATAAGATTATTATCCGGATTAGTTAGAACATCTGCAACAGGCGCAAAATCAACATTAAAGCCAAAATCATGGAGATATTTACCAATATATGCTCCCGCTTTATAAGCTTTACGCATTTTCTTAGTAACACCAATATCTCTCATATTAGGCGAAGTATTCACTCCCATTTGAGGATTAGAACTAACTCTTGCAACAGTCCCACCCTCTTCATCAACGCTAACAATCGCAGGCAATAATACACGAGCATTACTTATTTCTTGCAATTTAGAAATCATACTTTTAGTCTGTTCAGGACTTTGAATATTTTCTCTCGTGTACATTATTCCGCCAACAGGCAAGGAGTTAAAAGCCTGCTGCATTTGTGCACCAGAAGAAGTCACAGTCCAGTTTATGCCAACTAATTCCTCAGGTTTTACAACAAACATTTGCGCAACTTTGTCTTCAAGAGACATTTTTGAAATCACGCTTCTAACTTCTGCACTATTGGGATCAATTCCTCTACGAGCCAGTTTTTTATGAGCTTTAATTAAAGACTCTCGCTTTTCTGCTTCTATTGCTAACTCTTTAGGACTCTTAACAGCAGTTCTATTAGAATGGTCGAAGAATTGCGAGCGCATAACATATACTGCAGCACACATAGACACTGCTATTAAAGCAAGCGCAATAATAATCACAAAAATAGAAGCGAAATGATTTCTAGACGCGACTGATTTTGCACGTTGATTATGCAACGCACCCCTATATTGTACTGCACGACCAGTTACAGTATGTGGCCCACTTTGCAATTTACGCGGCTGCTGCTTGCGCATAAGCTTTCCCCTAATTCACTAATAATAAAAATACTATTGAAATTATTTATTAGTATTTATTCACTTCGCACACGTAGCCTGTTTTACCGCTAAACGTTTTGCGCAATGTAGGATTTGTAAATAGGTTGTCACGCTGATCGTTCCAAGACCATTCGTCATTTAATCTCCAAAGCATAAGATAAAACTCAGGTTCACCATCTTTATCATTTCGGCTTGGCTCACCCGGTAACCAGTTTTGATACTTTACTTTTTCACCAGTAACCCAGTGCGCATACACGTCACCATTTTCGCGCTGAGAAGTGTAACCGCCAATCCAAACATACTTGATGCCTTCCTTCTTAGCCATATTTATAACCTTAGTTTCCTTACGCTTGTCTGTAAGAGTTACTAAGTAACCGCCATCTTGCATGCATGCACTATTAGCTTCTGTCCAAGTTACGTCTCCCTTATGAAGAACAAAACGAGAACTACCCTTCTTGTAAGTCTTCTTCTTGACTGGCTTAAATGCTAAATCATCACCAATGCCACCAGACTTATGGTTCTTCGAATCTGCAAGCAAAGCAGAAACTACACGATTAACATAAGGATTTGTTGAGGAATCAGAATCGTACTCGAGGCAATAAACATTATCTTGATTAACTCTAATTCTATTCATTACATCTTTCATATCTGAAATAGAATTAATATCCCAGAAGTAGCCGTTTGTTTCGTTTGCAATATTCTGCAATACGTTAGAATCAGCATCACTTGTACCAATCAAATAAACTGGTATTCCCTTTTCTTTTGCTAGAGCAATAACCTCATCCGCAGTATGAGTGCTTTCATTATCCAAACCGTCTGTAAAAGCAATAACACAGTTAAAACCTGGATGGTTTGAAGCATTAGTAACACCAGCGTATAGAGCATCGTACAAGGCCGTCATGCCGTAAGGCGTCATATTATCGATACCTGTAAGAAGTCGATCTTTATCGCTCGTGTATGTTGCCATATACATGAGGTAGCTATCGAAAGATATAAGCTCTCCTTTATCACCAACCTTATAGTTGAGATTGCGAACAAAATCACTCATTGTTTTCTTCATAGTGTCGATTGAAGAATCCATTGAGCCGGATTTATCAAGAAGAATCTCGTAATTAACACCTTGATTGTCTTTAATTCTCTCAACCTTGTGAATAAGGCGTTCTACTTCTTTGCCACCACCAATTTTCTCGCGAATTGCAGCAGTTGGAGAGTCAATCTCAAGGGCTTTTCCACTGCTATCTGTAAGAGAAAAGTACAATTTAACGTGCGGATATTGAGAAACGTCGGAATTAACAATTTTTAGCGTATAATCTTCATACTTGTGTGATTGAGTAAGCTCACTGCGAAGCTTTGAATAAGGAATTTGACTCGGGTGAATAAAATCCCAAATTAAGCATCCAAAAATGCACGAAAGAATAAAAGATATAACTATTGTAATAGCAAGAATTATGTTTCTTTTATTCTTTAATTCCTCATTTGAAAAAACATCAAATACAGAAAATACGCTGCCTCCGCGTGAAGACGCAGGAATAGCTGATGCCGTATAAGTGGCTGATGCTGCAGAATTATACGGCTCAGCTTTGTAAGCTTGATTCATGTTATTACGAATACTTTGCTGATTCTGCGAGCTTTGCTGATTCTGCGCATTGTTCTGCTGATCATTTTCTGCAGAAGCATTAACAGCTGCTCCACAACGAGAACAGAACCGTGCATTATCCTTAACTAATGCTCCACAGTTGATGCAAAACATACGTTCTTCTTTCTCACATTATCACGCAAGTACTTACATAATAAGATTAAGCTTAATCTACTTTTTGATTCTATACCTTCTTTTATATATTCTTAGCTCGATTTATTTTAATGAAGAATGCACCAGCCACAACCAACAATATTGCACAAATAAATGCGATCTGAATTATGCTGCTGCCAGTAGAACTTAATTCTTGCGATTTTTTAACAATATCGTTATTTACAACGGTTATGTCTGTCCATGCAAGTTGATTACCTTTCTCGTCAACCAAAACAACCGTATGCTTTCCGGTGTATCCAGCTGGGAACTGAGCGTCGAATTGAGGCTTGCCATTAACCATGCGAACAGTCACAAACTTTGAACCATCAGCACCCTTAAGCAAGCGTGGAGATGAGTAAATGTACGCGTAAGCATAAACTACTCCATCACGCTGCAAACGCTCGGTGAACTCGCTGTTTACAACATTAATTCTCACACTGTTAACAACACCTGCAGTTGCAACGTTATTGTTACCAACGCTAAGAGTTCCCTTTAATTCTGGATTAAGCTGCTGGACTGTTTCCGGAGCTTGAGGCACAGGAGTTGATTCTGCAGGCTTAGCTGGAGCAGTTTGTTCAGACTTAGCTGGCGCAGGATGCTCAGCTGGAGTTTCATTCTTAGACTGATCTGGCTTAGCTGGAGCAGGCTTAGTCTGACCTGGCTTAGATGGAGTCTCATGCTCAGATGGATTGTGCTGAGGCGTTGGTGAAGGAGACGGAGCAGGAGCAGGCGTCACTTGACCAGGCGTTTGCTCATGTCCAGGTGCCGGAGCTGGCGCTGGATGAGGACCAGTACCAGGAGTCACAGTACCAGGAGTTTGTTCATGCCCATGCGTAGATGGATCTGGATTCTGCGTACCAGGCTGCGTACCAGGCTGCGTACCAGGCTTAGATTCATCCTTCACAAGCACAGCAGTCGAAAGAGCAGCAACCTTGTATGTTCCGTCAGCTGAAACATTAGCCTCTTGAGCAACTTCATTAACTTTGCCATCAGCAACAAGAGCAGAATACTTTCCTGCTGGAATCTTTACTTGAGTTTCAGCATTATTAGCATTGAACACAACAACGTATTGCTTATCTGCATCTTTAAGCGTATAAGCAATTACACCATCAGTAGTGCCATCAATCATCTTCATGTTCTTGTTAATTGTTGCATAATCAAAATCACGAAGAGATTTAATACTCTTGCGTAGCTTCAACAATCCCTTGAAATAGTTCACAGAATCAGACTTTTCTGTTGCGCGATTCCAATCAAGAGCATTGTCTTTATCTCCAGAATTGTAGCTATTTTCGTTACCGTTCTTAGTTCGCAAGAATTCCTGACCAAGTTGAATAAACGGCATGCCGCGCGAAAGCAAAATCATTGAATTTGCAAGCTTTACTCGCCTCAATCGTACGTCTTCAGTGTCGTTAGGAGCAGAGACCTTTAGCTTATCATACAACGACAAGTTATCGTGAGCTTCAACATACTGAACAATTTGACCTGCATCAGCAAAGTGCGTTTCAGCATTACCATTCCAGCACTTAACAGTACTACTCGTGCCAAATTGGCAACCAAGCAAATTATGCTCAAGCAAAGCCTTAACACCTTTATCTGTATTGCCATTGACAAAACCAGTACCCTCAGTATCAAACACAGAACCTTTTACAGAATCGCGGAATGAATCATTAAAGAACGCTACTCCTGGAATCTTATAAGCATTAGGTTGAATAGTAGACTCGCTCTTAGGAAGCAGTTTATTCATATCCCAGCCTTCACCAAGCACAATAATTGAAGGATCAATCTTATTAAGCTCAGCACGCACTTCTTGCATAGTCTTCAGGTCAATTAAGCCCATCAAATCAAATCGGAAGCCGTCGAGGTTGTAATGCGTAGCCCAATACTTCACAGAATCCAAAATATACTTGCGCATCATTTGACGTTCAGAGGCAGTATCGTTACCGCATCCAGAATTACCATTCAAAGCGCCATCCTTATAGCGGAAGTAGTATCCAGGAACAGTCTTGTTAAACGAATGATTTTGCACGTCATAAACATGGTTGTAAACCACGTCCATAATTACACGCAAACCAGCCTTATGAAGGCCAGCAATCATTTGCTTAGCTTCCTTAACCCTTGTTGTTGGAGTTGCAGGATCAGTAGAGTAAGATCCTTCAGGAACATTGTAGTTTTGCGGATCATAACCCCAGTTTTGAGCGCCTTGCTTTCCGTAACTCAAGTCACCAGTTTCATTAACTGAAGCAAAATCATACATTGGCATGATTTGCACGTGAGTGACACCAAGCGACTTCAAATAATCAAAGCCAGAAACATTATGCTTATCTGTGGTCTTAGTGCCTGCTTCTATTACTCCAAGATACTTACCGCGATGAGCATCGCTAATACCAGAGTTTGGATTGATTGAGAAGTCACGAACATCCATTTCTGCAATTGTTGCGTCACTTGGATTCGTAAAGCTTGGCATACGATTTCCAGCATTGCCAGCGTCTTTATCTGCTAATACAACAGAACGTTCACCGTTTACTACTGCAGCTTTCGCATAAGGATCAGCAGAAACATTCACTGTGCCATCAGCAAAATGAACTTCATATGCGTAAGCTGTACCAGCCTGATCTCCATCAAGCTTTGCAGACCACACACCATGATCTTCTGCTTTCATAGCAATTTCTTTAGACTTTTCTGCTTTTTCAGCAGTCGACCGATAAGTAATCAACTTTACTTCAGTTGCTGTTGGAGCCCAAAGCTTAAAAGTAGTTGAAGAAGCAGAATGCACAGCGCCCAAGTCATTGCCATTGTACGCGTATTTCTTATCGAATTCATCGGTACGAATTACGCTAGCACCAGTTTTTGAAGAAGCGGAAAGCTTAATACCTGTAGCTAATCCCTTAATACTCAACTCATATTTATGCTTAATATTAAGTTCTTCTTTGGTCTCAATAGTAATATCTGGACCCTTAGCTTTAGCAGAAGCAATTTCAACTTTCTTGCTAGGATTTTCACTAGTATCCAAAAGTGTTACGTTGGAAGTCGTTACAGACGACACATCACCAGATACTTTTACAGCTAACTTCTTTAAGCCAGTAATATCCGCAGACATCACGTGAGCTGTAAGTTGTGGCATCGTAGCGTTTAAGTATACTGTCATGTCATCTTGCATTAACCAGACTTCAGCACTACCCTTGCTTGGATCACTTGCATCTAGCTTAATAGCATTGTTTGGAATACTGCGATCGCTAGGATCTTGTTTTTCCCAATCGCTATTTGGCGTAGATTTTCTAACTTTGAAACCAACACTGTCAATACCACCATCATTCTTAGCAGTAAAGGTTGCAACTTTGCCGTAATCGTCATGCGAAGTGAAGTAACGAGCAGTACCACCAGTTCCGTCGTTCCAAGTCCACATGTTCCAGCCTTCATAATCGCCAGCATTCCTGCGATAATGAACTGTTACCTTTAACTCTTTTGGCTTCTTCTTAAGATTGTCTGGAGCAGTAAACTGCGTAGTATCCGTTCCGCCTGTTACCCAAGCTTCAGCAAGGCCACTTGCACAGTTTTCAATAGCGCGATCGCCACCATCTTTACCCCACTCTTTTGTAGTAGTAATAAAGGAAAGTGACTTGTTTTCAAAAGCTCCATCAACTGTAGTTTCAAAAACTTTGCCGAAAGAATCAGAGCCAGTAAACTGATGCCAGACTCCATGAAGCTCTTTACCATCCTTGTCTTTACCCCACAAATAAACGCCGATATTGCGATCATCGCCCGCTTTTGGCTTATAGTGGATTCGAACAGTAGTCTTTGGCTCATATTTTACTGGGCAAGGATTTACTCCAACACTACCCTTGTGATCTTGAGCTACATATGAATCAGTATGAGCTGGAATCTTAAAGTTATTATTCTCTCCCTCGTGATACCAGTAGTTTTCACCATCATTAAACACTGCTTCATAAGCTTTACCATTGGTTTTAATCGTATGCTTATACCAACCATCGCAAGCCTTTTGCATCTCTTCGCCATGACCTGACGTCCAGCTTGAGCCTATGCCGTAATGAACATATACTTTCTTATCCTTAAACTTTTCGTCTGGCTTAAAGTAAATAGTTGTTTTAGGATCTTCTGGCATACCTGCATCAGGCTTTTCTTCACCATATTGAGGATCAGACGGGTCTGTAGCAGCGCCAGCTGGATGCTTGGATTTTGTGGCATTAACATGCAATGCTACTGCTTCGCGAGCGCCAATTTTCGCATTAACTACACCATTTTCAACTTTAACAGTCTTAGAGCAGTCTCCTGCAGCATAAACGTTGCAATACTCACCATTTGGCAAATCAGTCTTGTAAGAAACTTCTTTTTCGTCAAGAGAATTGTTGATTGCTAAGAAGCCTTTGCCTTCACGGCTAAATGCAACATTATTGTCGCCATCATCCTGCCAATTCGTAACCTTCGCGCCTTGAACAGCATTATAGAATCCAATCATTCCACGAATCGAAGTCCAACGCTGAGTGCACTGCCACTTTGAATCTTTGCCGCAAGATACATCTGGAACAGACGTATCAGATGCACCAGGCGCGCCCTCATCATGAGTGTCAAACTTGTATCCGGAATACACGTTTGGAGTGCCGTATGGCCATGCGAGCATGAATGCATTTGCTAAAGCGTAACGACGGCCATCTTTATATGTGAGCACACTGTTACCGCGCTCAGTATCCCAGTTCGTAACGAAAATCGAAGCTTTATCACTTTGAACCATTCCGTCTTGAATTTTGTTCAGAGGCTTATCTGATTTAATAAGAGAGCCTTTGAAGTTTTGCTTAAGCTGGTAAGAGTAGCCAAACTCGTTAACTTCGCCTTCATTCAAATGTGCAGCAGGCTTAATTTGTGCAGCTTCTGAAGGGTTTCCAATAGTTTCCTGCATCCACCAAATGTCATTAATCTTTTTGCTGTCGTCAACGCCTTCATTGTATTGCTTTATGGCAGAAGCTTTAATAGCTCTCATATCTTCTGGCGAAATATGTTTAACAGCGTCCACACGGAAACCAGCAACGCCAAGTTTCAACAAATCTGCAAAGTACTTGCCTAACACTTGCTGAACATGCGGCTTAGAAGTATCCAAATCAAGCAAACCAACAAGTCTGTGAGTCCAAACTTCTTCAGCATTCGTGTAATCTTTAATATTTTCAGTGCTCTTATGGAAATCATCCTTAGTGTATCCAGCGTCTGTGAAGGACTGATTAGACGCATCATATTTACTTCCTCCAACACCAACAGTATCTTTATTATCAGCGCCAGTCATGTGATTAATCACAGCATCAGCAATGATTCCAACACCTACCGCATTGCAAGTAGTAATCATCTGCTTAAACTCAGCTTCAGTACCAAGTTTAGAATTTAATTTATAGCTCACAGGCTGGTAAGAAGTCCACCAAGCTTTACCTTTAATATGATCTTGCGGCGGAGAAACCTGAACATACTTCACACCCTCAGGGACGTAAGTTTTAGTGCATTCTTGAGCAATACTCTTCCAATTTTGCTGAAACGCAGTAACAATAACACCCTTACTTTTAAGAGTTACATTAGTAGAAGTTTCTTTGCTATTGGTAGACCCCCCCCCGCTAGTAACAGCGCTTGCACTGCCTGCAACAGCAAATCCTGTCACAAGCATTGAAAGAGCGGCAACAATAGAAATAATCTTCGATGCAAGATGTCGATGACGAGTCATCAGTATCCTTTCCTCCATTGGTATCAGCAATATTCTTCTTTGGCTTGCCGATAGCAACAACACATAAAACGAGGGCAGTACAACAATGTATCTACCCTCGTCTCATATGCGTTATATGCATTGCTTAGTATAACATAAATTGACAACATTGCAATAATTATATTTAAACTGCAAAAATGTCATACGCTATACAGGTTTATTTATACTTTTCTATTTGTAACAATTTATTTATCACTTCACAATTTAACTTATTTATTTAGCTCCATTATCTTTAGCTACATCCTTTACACGCTTCCTAAATCTAACTGCAAGAGCCACAACCAAAGCTATAAAAATAGCAACAAATACCAGAAGTATTTTATTAATTGCAGAATTGCTACCAAAGTGCTTTACAGCATTAACATGCAATGCCACTGCAGAATGAGAAGGAATTGTAGTTTCAACTTTCCCACCGCTAACAGTTACAGTCTTTTCGCAATTCTTTGATGCATAGACATTGCAATACTCGCCATCCGGCAAATCAGTATTGTAGTTAACATCATTTTGCTTATCGTCATTATTAATAGCGAAGAAACCCTTATTTGTGCGACTAAAAGCAATATTATTACTTTCGTCATCCTGCCACTTAGTTACTTTCGTGCCTTTAACAGCATTATAGAAGCCAATCATGCCTCGAATTGAAGTCCAGCGTTGAGTGCACTGCCACTTTGAATCCTTACCACAGCTTGCATCTGGCACAGACGTTTCAGTTGCACCAGGAGCACCAACATCCCGCGCACTAAACTTGTATCCAGAGTAAATATTTGGCGTACCATACGGGTAAGCAAGCATAAAAGCATTCGCAAGCTCATATAATTTGCCATCTTTATAAGTAAGAACACTTGTGGCATTATCTCGCTCAGTATCCCAATTCGTAACAAAAATAGCAGCACTCTTATTAGGAATAAGACCATCTGTAATATGCTTCAAATTGTCAATTGAACCATAAAAATAATTTCGCAAACGATACGAATACTCAAACTCGTCTACTTCACCAGTTCCAACATATTTATTTGGCTGATTTTCTTTCGCACCATTACTGTCCCCAATCGTTTCCTGCATCCACCAAATGTGTTCAGGCTTAATTCCACTCGCCTCTGCTGCAGCTTTTTTAATAGCTTGCATCTCGTTTGGCGCAATATGCTTTACAGCGTCCACGCGGAAGCCAGCTACACCCATTTTTAGCAATTTTGCAAAATAGTTACCAAGAGTTTTTTGCACATGCGGCTTAGAAGTATCCAAATCAAGCAAACCAACTAAACGATAATTCCAAACTACTTGAGCATCACTATACGTGTAAATATCTCTATCTATTTGATGGAAATCATCTTTTGTGTAACCAGCATCAGGATAGCTCTGATTTGCAGCATCATATTTACTGCCACCAACACCAATAGTGTCTTTATTATCAGCGCCTGTTGTGTGGTTAATTACAGCGTCAACAATAATTCCAACCTTCGCAGCTTTACACGTAGTAATCATATTCTTAAACTCATCTTCAGTGCCAAGTTTGGAATTTAGATTGTAACTAACAGGCTGGTAAGAAGTCCACCACGCTTTTCCTTTAATATGATCCTCCGGAGGAGACACCTGAACATACTTAACACCTTCAGGACCATACGTTTCTTTGCACTCCTTGGCAATACTCCTCCAGTTTTGCTGAAAAGCTGTAACAATAACGCCCTTTTGTGGAAGGCTGTTTGTTGATTTAGTTGAAGCAAATGCCGAAGAGTTTGGAACAATGGTAAACACACACATTAATATTGTTGCTACAGCAGCGAATGACGCAAATACAAACATTAATTTATGCTTGTAATTATTGATTAATTCGCTAGCATAATTACTTTTTTTACGCTTACCTACTTGCAATTTTGCACTGCGGATCATCTTTGTTCCTTTCACATCACGTACAGCACATTCATTGTTTTATTGTGCGAAAATGCTTTTATTATTATACGCTTTACTGTTTATGTCTGAATATTAAAACGAAATAAAAAAACGTCACTCAGCAAGCTAAGTGACGTTGTGCACGTGCCCCCGGTGAGACTCGAACTCACACTGCACAGATTTTGAGGCTGTTTCCTCTACCAATTGGGATACAGGGGCATCTTCAATTTTTCGCAATTTTTTGCGACTTGTCGACTATAGCACACTTTAAGCTGCATGCAAATAGTTAAGGCGTTTTGCGCGTGTCGCAATATTGAATATTTGCGATTAAATACAAGCAATGCGCGCAACCTACAGATAGGAAGCGCGCATTACAAGTCACAACTTATACGTTACACGTTATACGTCCTACACATGCGCAAGTAAATAATTAAAAAATTAAATCATACTAAACGCATGTGCAAAACCGCGTAATATTAGTCGCAAGCACCAACTGTGTGAACGTAGATGGAGTCAGTACGACCAGCCTGACGCTCACCCTGAGCAGTGCTCAAGATAACAATCTGGTCACCATCTGAAACCTTACCAGCCTCACGAAGAACCTTGTCGGTGAAAATCATCAAATCGTGACGATTCATATCGTGATAATCTTCACTAATCAAGAATCCTTCAGTACCCCAGCTCAAAGCCAACCAGTGATAAGTGTGCTCATTGTTGGTCAATCCGTAGATTGGAGCAGTTGGACGTTCGCGGGAAATACGATGAACCGTACGACCAGTCTGAGTGTAGGCAACAATAGCCTTAGCGTTAAGCTTATCTGCCAAATCAACAGCTGCAGAGGAAACTGCGCCGGTGCTAGACATATCAAGCTCAACTGCAGGAATGCGATCATAGCCATTCTCGGTAGCATACTGAGAAATGCGAGACATAGTCTTTACAGTAACATCTGGATACTTACCAACAGCAGTTTCGTTAGAAGTCATTGTTGCGTCAGCACCATCGAGAACAGCGTTAGCACAATCGGAAGCTTCTGCACGAGTTGGTACTGGAGAGTTAACCATTGTGCCAAGAACTTCGGTAGCAACGATAACTGGCTTTGCATAACGGCGAGAAAGCTCAATGCAGCGCTTGGTAACAAGTGGAACCTCTTCAAGAGGCATTTCCACAGCCATATCACCACGAGCAACCATAATGCCATCGAAGGTCTTAACAATCTCTTCCAAGTTTTCAACAGCCTGTGGCTTTTCAATCTTGGCGACGATTGGAATACGACGACCTTCTTCGTCCATGATTTCGTGAGCGCGATCAATATCGGTAGCAAAACGCACGAAGGACATAGCAATAATGTCAGCGCCAGTGCGAATAGCCCAACGAAGATCAGACTCATCTTTTTCGGTCAAAGCTGGAAGAGAAACTGCAACGCCTGGAAGGTTAATGCCCTTGTGGCTGGAAACTGGGCCAGCAACAATAACCTTAGTGTGAACGTCGTTGCCTTCAACCTTAGTTACCTCAAGACGAACCTTACCATCATCAATAAGAATTGGGTCGCCTGCATGGCAATCTCCTGGCAAGCCCTTGAAGGTTGTGGAAGTGCGATGCTCGTCTCCTTCAACATCATCAGTAGTAATGATGAACTCCTGGCCTTCTTCCAAATAAACCTTATCTTCACCATCAGCGTTCTTCTTGAACCAACCACAGCGAATCTTTGGACCCTGCAAATCAACAAGAGCAGCAACATTGCGGCCAGTGGACTTGGAAGCTGCACGAACATTGTTGTAAACGCGCAAATGATCTTCAGGAGTGCCGTGAGAACGGTTCAAACGAGCAACATCCATACCAGCTTCAACAAGCTTGGTAATACCTTCCAACGATTCTGTAGCTGGACCAATGGTATCAACAATTTTGGCTTTACGCATAATGCCTACCTATTTCCTTTGTTTATTTTTAAATGGGAAAATACCCACTTTCCGAGTAATAGTGTACCAGCAAATTGTGACCTATAGGCAAAACTCGCGCCTATTTATTCATTAAAATTAACCACGACTAGCTGCGCTCACTCATTACCCTTACTTATTAGCCTCATCCATTTGCCGCAACTCTTTCTTTAAATCGCGTATTTCGTCGCGCAAACGAGCAGCCAACTCGAATTGCAACTGCTGCGCAGCAACATGCATTTGCTCGCTCAAATTTTTAATCAGCGACATAATATCGTCTTGTGGCAACGCAGAAACATTTGCCATACGCTTTTCTTTGCTTTGCTGCCCAAGATTTGGCTCTTTTGGCACGCCATAATGCGAGTTCCCAGCCTTATTAGCATTCCTGTAACCGCCTGCTAGCAAAGTTTGCGTATCAACATCTTCTTTAGCAAGCATGTCGTTCACGTCACTAATCTTCTTTCGCAAAGGCTTAGGATCAATTCCATGAGCCTTGTTATACGCGATTTGCTTTTCGCGACGGCGTTCTGTCTCGCTAATCGCCTTGCTCATAGCATCAGTAACAGTATCCGCATACATAAGAACAGTTCCAGAAACGTTACGAGCAGCACGACCAATCGTCTGAATAAGCGAGCGGTAAGATCTTAAGAAACCTTCCTTATCTGCATCCAAAATCGCAACAAGCGAGACTTCCGGCAAATCCAAACCCTCACGAAGCAAATTAATGCCAACAATCACATCAATTTTGCCTTCGCGAAGCTCGCGCAAAAGCTCCACTCTGCGCAAAGTATCAACATCTGAATGCAAGTACTCAACTTTAATTCCAAGCTCCAAAAAGTACTCGGTTAAGTCTTCCGCCATTTTCTTCGTAAGAGTAGTAACAAGCACACGCTCATCTTTTGCCACTCGCTCCTTGATTTCCGCAAGCAAATCGTCAACCTGACCTTCCACAGGTCGAACCTCAATCTTAGGGTCAAGCAAACCAGTTGGGCGAATAATCTGCTCAACTACGCCGTCAGAAAGCCCCAACTCATAATCTCCAGGCGTTGCAGAAAGATACACAGTTTGACCAACATGCTCCAAAAATTCTTTCCACTTTAACGGGCGATTATCCATTGCAGAAGGCAGCCTAAAGCCATGCTCCACAAGCGTTCTTTTGCGCGAAGCATCACCCTCATACATGGCTCCGATTTGCGGCACTGTTACATGCGACTCGTCTAAAACTAGCAAAAAGTCGTCTGGGAAAAAGTCAAGCAGCGTATGCGGAGGCGTGCCTGCATCGCGTCCGTCAAAATGCCTAGAATAATTTTCCACTCCTGGGCACACACCAACCTGACGCAGCATCTCCAGATCATATGTAGTTCGCATTTCTAAACGCTGAGCTTCCAGCAATTTGTTCTGCTTTTTAAGTTGTGCAACGCGTTCGTCACGCTCTTTTTCAATAGCCTCTAGCGCGCGTTCCATGCGCTCTGGCCCTGCAATGTAGTGAGATGCTGGGAAAATATGAACGCTACTCTCCTGGCGAATCACTTCTCCTGTAAGAGGATGCAACATTGTAATTCTGTCGATTTCGTCACCAAATAACTCAATTCGCACAGCTAATTCTTCGTACACTGGAATAATCTCAACAGTGTCTCCGCGCACTCTAAAAGTTCCACGCGTAAAAGCAATATCGTTGCGCTTATATTGCATGCTCACAAACTGGCGAAGAAGCGTATCTCGCTCAAGCTGCTGGCCAACGTTTAGCATAAGCATTCTCTCTGCATACTCCTCTGGAGTACCAAGTCCATAAATGCAAGAAACAGTAGCCACAACAACGCAATCGCGTCTAGTAAGCAAATTCGCTGTAGCAGCATGACGAAGCCGCTCAACATCGTCGTTAATATTGGAATCTTTTTCAATATACGTGTCTGTTTGCGGAATGTACGCTTCTGGCTGATAGTAATCGTAGTAAGACACAAAATAGCTCACGGCATTATCTGGCATAAGCTCACGAAACTCCGCGCAAAGCTGAGCCGCTAAAGTTTTATTCGGCTCAATAATAAGAGTAGGACGCTGCAAACGCTCAATAAGCCAAGCAGTTGTAGCAGTTTTACCAGTTCCCGTAGCACCCATTAAAACAACGTCATTTTCGCCGTTTTCAATGCGATTCGCCAACGCTTCTATTGCTTGCGGCTGATCACCCGAAGGCTTGTACGGAGCTTTTACAACAAACGGCTTGTTTGTGCGCTGAATTTTATTCGACATAATCTTTTACTTCCCCAATTTTGCCATTTCAGCGCTTTGATTGTTTATTGTTTATTTCTTGCAGCCATGTTTTCAGCATATTGTCAACACTTTTAAGCATAGATTCCATCGGTTTCGTTGAATCTACAACAAAATCTGCCATAGCTTTTCGAGCTTTACTTGGAAGCTGACTATTTATGCGCGCTAAAGCTTGTCTCTCCGTCATATTTCGCTCGCTTATCATTCGCTTAACGCGAATTTCTTTAGGCGCTTCAATAGTAATAATATGGTCAAAACTGAATGGAATGCTGTCAATTACTTGCGCAAGAAGTGGAATATCGTGCACAATAACCGAGCTTATACTGCTTATTTCATTGCGATTTTCTTTAGAAATTTTACTAGAATATTCGATTTTATATTCGCTTTCTAAAGTCTTTGCACAATCATAAATAGCAGGATGAATTACATCCTCAAGCTTACTTAACGCTTGCTTACGTTCATCGTCATCTCCAAAAATATGCTCTGCAATAAACGCACGATTTAAAGAACCGTCTTCCAAAACGGCATTTTCCCCAAAAATTCCTACGATTCGCTGCAATACTGCACTTCCTGGTTCCACCACTTTACGCGCTAAAACATCGTAATCTATAACAAAAGCGCCAAGCGAATGCAAATGGTTTACTACTGTAGATTTTCCGGCAGCAATTCCGCCCGTTATCGCAATACGCATTATTGTCATATATAAATTATAAGTAATGCCCCAGTAAATAATTACCGGGGCATTATATGCTAAATAGTAATTGTAAAATTAGTCTTGAAGTTCAGCACCATCGGCATCCTTATGCCACTTAGAACCAGGCTGAGAGCAAAGAATGCAAATTCCTTCAATAAATGCCCAAATTCCAGAAACAAAAGCCAGCAAGCCGAAAGAAAGAATAGAAATAAGAAGCTGGGCAATAGCCTTGCCTTTAAAACCAAGATAGAAATTGTGCACACCCAAAGCGCCCAAGAAAATCGCTAACAGGCCTGCAGCAATCTTGTTACGAGAGCTTCTGTATGTGTTTGATGAATAATTATTAGACCCATAGTTAGAGTAGGAAGACGCTTGATTGTACTGAGGAGCAGACTGAGAGTACTGACCATACTGTGGCTGAGCATTGTACTGAGGCTGAGCACCATACTGGGATTGGTCGTTATATTGTGGCTGAGCCTGGTTGTACTGCTGAGACAGATCATTGTACTGTGGCTGTCCGTACTGTGGCTGTCCGTCAGAGCCGGCGTAATCTCCAGTTTGATTATCTAAATCACTCACAATAATTACACTTTCTCTCGTAAGAAATTTATTTTCTTAAAAACTATATAATAAAAAATTAATAAATAAAAGCGTTATTACTAAAGATATTAAAAGATGCCCAGATAATCACTCACCAGGGCATCTTATTTATTAACAATAATTATAAAACACTAATCCTTTAACTCAGCACCATCAGCATCTTTGTGCCACTTAGTTCCAGGCTTTGAGCAAAGAATCAAAATACCCTCAACCAATGCCCATATTGCTGTAATGATCAACAGAAAACCAAAGGAAAGAACAGAAATAAGCAGCTGTGCAATCGCCTTGCCTTTAAAACCAAGATAGAAATTGTGAATACCTAATGTGCCTAAGAAAATCGCTAGCAAACCTGCAACAATTTTATTGCGCGAGCTTACTAAAGTTGCTTTAGCGTTCTCCTCACTATTCCCATCGTACGAAGGGGACTGAGCATTTTTCTGATTGTTGTCAAACGTGCTCATAATCTTCACCAATCCTTTTAATAATTATGATTAATGCTTAAAAGCATCATATAATCATGATTCTTAAAAGAAAATTAATTGTACCTATATTTAATTACAAAACTTGAGTCACAAAAATACTCGCAAAACATACTCAAAATAGTAGTAAAACATAAACAAAATTGCCCCGATGATCACTCACCAGGGCAATTGTTAATAAGCTTCTAGTAGAAAGTAGAAAACTACTTCTTTTCGCTCAAAAGCTGTTCGCGCAAAGCTGCGAGCTGATCGGAATCAGCTAAAGCACCTTCGTTAGAAGCCTCAGAAGAATAGTTGGAAGCAACTTCTTCCTTCTTCTCTTCCTTAGTTGGCTTCTTTTCAGCTTCTTCGCTCTGGCCGTCAGCGGCAGCAGATTCAGCTGCAGCTGCGAGTTCCTTAGCAGCGAATGCCTTGTGTTCTTCCCAAAGCTCGTGAGCTGCAGCATACTGAGCTTCCCACTCTTCGCGCTGCTGCTCGTATCCAGCCATCCACTCATTAGTGTTTGGATCGAAGCCTTCTGGGTACTTGTAGTTACCTTCAGCATCATATTCAGCTGGCATGCCGTAGAGAGCTGGATCGAAATCTTCAGAATTTGGATCGACAGCTTCAGTAGCTTGCTTCAAGGAGAGGGAGATACGACGACGATCAAGATCAACGTCGATAACCTTCACGAATACTTCTTCGTTAGCCTTAACAACAGTTTCTGGGTTCTCTACGTGACGGTTTGCAAGCTCAGAAATGTGAACCAAGCCCTCAATACCATCTTCAACGGAGATGAACACACCGAACTGAACGATCTTGGTAACCTTGCCCTTAACAACCTGTCCAGGAACATGGGTGCGAGCGAAGCGCTGCCATGGATCTTCCTGAGTTGCCTTAAGGGAAAGGGAAATACGTTCGCGATCGAGATCAACGTCGAGAACTTCAACGGTAACCTTATCGCCAACCTTAACAACCTCAGATGGGTGATCGATGTGCTTCCAAGAAAGCTCAGACACGTGAATGAGGCCGTCAACGCCGCCGAGGTCAACAAATGCGCCGAAGTTTACGATAGAAGACACAACGCCTTCGCGAATCTGACCCTTCTTAAGCTGCGAGAGGAAGGTCTCGCGAACTTCGGACTGGGTTTCCTCAAGGAACTGACGACGAGAAAGCACAACGTTGTTGCGGTTCTTATCGAGCTCAAGAATCTTAGCCTTAATCTTCTGGCCAATGTATGGGGAAAGATCGCGAACGCGACGCATTTCAACGAGGGAAGCTGGCAAGAAGCCACGAAGACCGATGTCTACAATCAAGCCGCCCTTAACAGCTTCAATAACTGTACCTTCAACGATGCCGTCTGCATCCTTAATCTTCTCGATGTCACCCCAAGCACGCTCATACTGTGCACGCTTCTTGGAGAGAATAAGACGTCCTTCCTTGTCTTCCTTAGTAACAACAAGGGCTTCAATGGTGTCGCCAACTTCAACGACATCATCTGGATCAACGTCTTTCTTGATGGAAAGTTCACGGGAAGGAATTACACCTTCAGTCTTGTAGCCGATATCCAACAATACTTCGTCGTGATCAATCTTTACGACGGTACCTTCAACTAAATCACCATCATCAAAATTCTTGATGGTTGAATCGACTGCCTTGATGAAGTCTTCTTCGGTGCCAATATCATTAATCGCAACCTTGGCGACTTCGTTATTATTCTCTGCCATTATTTATTAGTGGTTTCTTCTTGGGGTGGATATTACTCGATATTTAGTTATAGTTATGCGCGATACTACGCACACAAAGAGCTAGTTTATAGGCAGGCCTAGCCAAAATTGCCGTTTTAGTCCGGGAGTGTCGAAATATTAATTTTGAAGCTTTCTTTCAGCCATATCAACAACATTCGCAAGAAGCATAGCGCGTGTCATAGGGCCTACTCCACCAGGATTTGGAGAATATGCTCCAGCAATCTCACGGCAAGCAACATCCACATCGCCTTTTATACGATATCTTCCCGCTTCCTCATCAAATATGCGAGATACGCCAACGTCAACTAGAACTGCACCAGGTTTAATATCTTCTGGCTTAACAAAACCAGCACAGCCCATTGCAGCAATAATAACGTCAGATCCACGCATAATTTCCTGCAAATTTTTAGTATGAGTGTGGCATAGTGTAACAGTTGCATCTACTCCCCTGCGCGTAAGAAGCAGACCGATTGTTCGCCCAACCGTGATTCCTCGACCGAGAACACAAACGTTTTTACCAGAAAGATTAATTCCATACTCGTCTAACAAAGCTAAAATTCCACGAGGAGTACACGGCAAAGGCGTTGTAATATCTCCAGAAATATGCATCACAAGCTCGCCTAGATTATAAGGATGCATTCCATCACAATCTTTTGCAGGGTCTATTGCCGCAATAATATTTTGAGAATCCACGCCCTTAGGAAGAGGCAATTGCACAATAAAACCTGTACAAAGCGGATCATTGTTCAATTGCTCAACTGCTTTAAGAATGTCATCTTCACTAGCATCTTCTGGCAAATCACATCTGATTGAACGAATCCCAACTTCTTCGCAATCTTTGTGTTTTCCAGCAACATACTTTAATGATCCAGGATCATTCCCAACAAGTAGAGTACCCAATCCCGGTTCAATACCATTTTTACGCAATAGCGCAACGCGTGCAGACAAATCTTCCTTAATTTTGCCAGCAAGTGCTTTACCATCAAGAACAATAACCATAAATATGCCTCCCAACTCGCACAATTCGTAAGGATAGGCTATCGTGAGGTATAGAAGTGTATTAGTCGACAAGCAAAACTAATGTGCGCCGACGCACTATTATCAAAGAAGGAGCCACAGTGATGCGTACCATTATTTGCGCGGCAAAAAAATTTGGCAAAACCGTTTCAACATGCCTTATTGCATCTGCAGTACTTCTTGGATTTTCGGCATGCGGTCAGCAGGTAGAAAAGCCAAAAGAAAACCTAAAGCAGCAACACAAATAACTGTTGTATCTACTGTAGATACTTGGGGCAGCTTGGCTAAAGAAATCGGCGGTAAAGACGTTAAAGTCGAATCGATAATGGCTGGTGCAAATACTGATATTTCATCTTTTAAGCCTAAACCAAAAGACTTGGAAAATATGCAGGATGCGCAAGTATTAATTACAAACGGCGCAGGATACGACGATTGGGCTTCTAAAGTGCATCCAAAAAAGGCTGAAACTATCAGTGCAGCTGCAACAGTTGGTGCATTAAATGGAGATAATCCGTACTTGTGGTTCTCTCACGATGCAAGAGAAGCTATGGCTTCATCAATGGCTGATACTTTCTCAAAGGTTCTTCCGGCTAAGAAGCATGATTTTGCTCAGCGACTATCTGAATGGCAAAATAGCGAAAAGAAATTAGCAAGTTCTATTAGTGATTTTGCTAAAAATCATAGTGATGCAAAATATGCTTCAACCTCGCCAATTCTGTTCTGGCTTATGGCAGACATGAACGTAAAGGATGCAGCTCCTAAGGAATATTCTGACGCTATAAGCAATAACACTGAACCACAACGTTCAAGTGTAGAAGAATTCCAAAAGCTCATTGAAGATCGTAAGATTGATGTTCTTATTAGTGATAGTCAGCAAGGCAATGATGTTCTTAATCTTCTAAATGGTATTGCTGGTAGAAGCTACACGTCGACAGTACGCGTAAGTGAGCTTATGCCTAAGTATGCCAATCAGCTAGATCAGTGGATTTTGAAAATTTGCGATGATCTTCAAAACTCTCTTAACGATACAAAAGATATGCGCAAGAATATTGATGATCAAGATTCACCAAAGAAACCTATTACTAAGAAGCCAACTATAGCCAAGAATACTGATCCTAAGAATTCAAATCAGGGTCAGCAAGATCCAGGCAAGTAAACAGTAACAAAGCTTCAATCGCTATAACAAAAAATCTCTTGCATCATATGGTGCAAGAGATTTTTTATTGCTGAAATCTAACAATTAATTTAATTTGTAAAACAGTTACATTATTAAATTAACTAAATTAACTAATTAAAAATTTAGACTTACTTCTTTTTTGCTTTTTTATTACGCTCTTCTAAAAGCAATAAAGTCTGAGATGCAGGCTCATCAGGCGCGCAAGTATGATGCTTATCATCACCTTCCTGGGGGTCTTTGTAGCCAAGATTTACATCAAGAAGACGCTCAGCTTCCAATTCATCAATCTTTTCAGACAAAGCAATTTCAGAAATTAGAATACTGCGAGCGCGTGAAAGCATACGCTTTTCGCCAGCAGACAGACCATGCTCGTCTACATCGCGTTGAGATAAATCACGCACAACTTCAGCAATATTGTTCACATCACCGGTGGCAATCTTCTCAACATTAAGCTTGTACCGCCTAGACCAATTCATTTCTTTTTCAATAATTGGAGTGCGCAAAATTTCAAAAACTTTTGCTACTTCTTGAGCCCCAACAATGTCACGTACGCCTACTTTTTTAACATTGTCTACTGGTACATTAATTTCCAAACCATCTGACGACAACACTACTAAGCGCAGATATTGACGAGTTACACCTTTTACAGTGCGCTCACTTATTTCTTCAACACGAGCTGCACCGTGACGAGGATAGACGACCATATCGCCGACTTGATATTCCAACAGAACCCTCCGTACGCACAGAAAAACTCATAACAGTTTCCCATAAGGGCAAGACTTGAAAAAACTTTCATAAATTTTTCACAATACTGCGAAACACACGCGACTTATAGCAATAAACCATGTATGATAGTCAACATGAGTACAGTTACTAACATCAATGAAGATGCAGTCGCAGTCCCAGTCCGTCAGGACGTATTAGCTGCGGTGAGCAATGCAGAGTATTACAATCCACATGAGGTTCTCGGCGGCCACCTTGGAACTGACAAAGGTGCTGACACTGTAACCGTCCGCGTTTTACGCCCAATGGCAAAGAAAGTAGTAATTCTCACCAAGAGCGGAGAATACGAAGCTAAGCATGAATATAATGGCATTTTTACCGCTGTTATTCCTGCAGTAAAGCATGCGAAAAGTAAAACTTGGTCTGTGCCAAGCTACCGCGTTCATACTGTAGAAATTGACGGCTCTGAATCAACAGACGATGACCCGTATCGCTATTTGCCTCAAGTTGGCGATCTTGATATGTACCTGTTCGGCGAAGGTCGTCATGAACGTCTTTGGGAAGCGTTAGGCGCGCATATTAAGACTATTACCGATTCTTGGGGTCTTGTTTCTCCTGAAACAGGTAAGATGGTAAAGAAAGTAACCGGCACTGCTTTTTCTGTTTGGGCGCCGAATGCTCGCGCAGTTCGAGTTGTTGGAAACTTTAATTACTGGAATGGCCGACGTCACGCAATGCGCTCCCTTGGATCTTCAGGAATTTGGGAACTTTTCATTCCAGGTGTTACAGCTGGCGAAGTATACAAGTATGAAATTCTTACGCAGTCTGGCAACTGGATTATGAAGGCCGATCCAATGGAACGCTCTCATGAAGTTCCACCAAATACTGGATCCATTGTTGTCGATTCTGAATTTAAGTGGCACGATACCGATTGGATGGATAAGCGTGCAAAAACTGATGCACACAATGGCCCAATAAGTATTTACGAAATACAAGCTAACAGTTGGAATCGCGATTTAGGTAATTATCGCGAGCTTGCTGACCACTTGGTTGACTACGTGCAAAAAGAAGGCTTTACTCACGTTGAGTTTATGCCTCTTACACAGTACCCATTCTCTGGATCTTGGGGCTACCAGGTTACAGGCTACTATGCTGTAGATTCTCGACTCGGCTCCCCTGATGACTTTAAGTACCTTGTAGATAAGCTTCACAAAGCAGGAATTGGTGTCATTATGGATTGGGTTCCTGCCCACTTCCCTAAGGATGACTTCGCTCTTGGTCGTTTCGACGGTACGGCACTTTATGAAGATCCTGATCCTATGCGAGGAGAACATCCTGATTGGGGTACTTATATCTTCAACTTTGGTCGCCACGAAGTTCGCAACTTCCTTGTTGCCAATGCTTGCTTCTGGTTGGATGAGTACCACGTTGACGCACTGCGCGTCGATGCAGTGTCTTCCATGCTTTACTTGGATTACAGTCGAGAAAATGGGCAGTGGAGACCAAATATTTACGGCGGTCGAGAAAACCTTGAAGCTATTGATTTCATTAAGGAAGCAAACGCTACTGCTTACAAGAATAATCCTGGCATCATGATGATTGCTGAGGAATCTACTGCTTATCAGGGAGTAACAGCACCAACCGATATGGGCGGCTTAGGCTTCGGCTTGAAGTGGAACATGGGTTGGATGCACGACACATTGCAATACCTTAAGGAAGAGCCAATTAATCGTCGCTGGCATCACAATGAGATTACCTTCTCTATGGTTTACGCGTATTCTGAACATTACGTGTTGCCATTAAGCCACGATGAAGTCGTATATGGCAAGGGTTCACTGCTTGGAAAGATGCCAGGAGATGAATGGCAACAGTTCGCAGGCTTGCGTGCTTTGCTTGCGTACCAGTGGTCTCACCCAGGCAAGAACTTGCTGTTTATGGGCGGTGAAATTGGACAGTCCAGCGAATGGAACTTCAATACTTCTCTTAACTGGAATGAATTGCAGTGGCCATTCCATCAAGGAGTGCAAAAGCTTGTTGCAGATTTGAACGCCTTGTATAAGAGTTCTAGAGCTTTCTGGAGTCAAGACTTTACTCCTGATGGTTTCCAGTGGCTTACAAGTGACGATTCCGACCACAACGCATTAAGCTACATGCGTATTGGCGATGACGGCGAAGAAATTGTTGTAGTAGTAAACTTCTCAGGTCAAGCTTGGCAAGACTACCAGGTTGCGTTGCCAAAGGGCGGCCAGTGGGAAGAGATACTCACAACCGATGACGCAAAGTATTGCGGTTCTGATATTCACAATGGCACATTTACTGCAGCTGCTGAAGAATATCATTCTCGCCCATACTCAGCAAGAATTACCGTTCCAGCGTTAGGTGCGGTATTCTTAAAGCCAGTACAACACTGAAAGGTTTATTAAAAAATATGCTAAATGCTCCATCGGTTAGCAACACGCTTCGTACCATTCTTGTGGTTGAAGATGAGCCAGATCTTGCTACAGCAATTGCACAACGCATTACTGCTCAAGGCTGGAGAGCTAGAGTTGCTGCTGATGGAGCATCTGCTGTTAGAGCGGCAGAACAGCTTAAACCTGATCTTATAATCATGGATATTATGCTTCCAATAATGGATGGCATTGAGGCTACGCGTAGGATTATTGCAAAAAGACCCGTCCCTATTCTTATGCTTACTGCTAGAGATGCAGAAGCAGATAAAATAGTCGGATTAAGCGCTGGCGCTGATGATTATATGACTAAGCCTTTTTCTCCTCGCGAATTAATTGCTCGTTGCGCAGCATTGCTTCGCCGAGTAGAAAGAGCTGCTCAAATAGCAAAAACCATGGAGAATGAGCGAACCCTTAATTTTGGAGCGCTTGTTATTAAACCTCGTCAACGCCAAGTAATGCTAAACGATGAGGAAGTGCATTTTACTCCTACTGAATTTGATTTACTTGCGACTTTTGCTAGACATCCACATAATGTTTTTAAGCGCGAAGAGCTACTAGAACAAGTATGGGATTGGCCAGATGCTTCCGGCACAAGAACTGTTGATTCTCACATTAAGTCACTTCGCCATAAGATTGGTTCAGAGTGGATTCGCACAGTTCACGGTATAGGTTACGCTTTTGAACCACCTATGAATGATTATGAGCAGGTACTTCAATCACAAGCTTCATAAAAATTACCCTAATTTAACACCACTTTTTACATAATTATTATGTAATTTTATATATAAATCATTAGTGCAAATCTAAAACTAATTAACTATTATGAAAAAACTTTTATTTAAGAAAAATACTTCTAACAAGGAAAAATCTAACAATATATCGAATCAAAATAAGCAAGAACACCGTTACCCAAATCGCCCAGTTGGATTTTTTTCATCTCTAAAAATTGAACTTTCTGCGATTATTGTGTTCGCAACTGCTATTGCATTCGTAATGGCATGGTTTTTGCTAAAAACAGGATTAAACGGATGGATTGCTATGCCATTAACACTGGTTGTTGCATTAGGAATCACTTACGTTTTTTCAAGAGGACTTACTGCTCCTCTTCGTCAAATGAAAGACGCTTCAGAAGCAATGGCAGACGGTGATTATTCCGTAAGAGTTGCTGTAGAAAATCGACGCGACGAAGTTGGTAAACTTACGCTTGCTTTTAACGAAATGGCCGAGGAACTTGAGCATGCTGATCAAATGAGACGCGAACTTATAGCAAACGTAAGCCATGAGTTGCGCACTCCAGTATCTGCTTTGCAAGCGATGCTTGAAAATCTTGCAGATGGGGTTGTTGAACCTACTGAGTCCAATATGGAAGCTATTTTGAACCAAACACACAGATTAGCGGATCTTATTGCTTTTCTTCTTGACCTATCTAGGGTTGAAGCAGGGGCTGAAAGCCTTAATATTACGTCATTTAATTTTGCGGATTTTATTGATGAAATTATTGAGCCTCTTGAAATAGCTGACGCTGGTCATAATCATGAAATTAGCATTCAGATTGAAAATGGTATTGAATTAACAGGAGACCAAGACCGTCTTTCACAATTGTTTACTAACGTTATTTCCAACGCGCTTAAACATTCAAACGACGGAACTCGTGTGTTAATTAGCGCTCATATTAATCATCTGCAGAATACTGTTGTAAGCAACGTAGTTAATTTTGGTAATCAAATTCCTGTAGAAGATCGAGCTGATATTTTCCGTAGATTTGTTAAGGGAAATAAAAGAATTGGTACTGAGTCTGGCGGAACTGGATTAGGTTTGTCAATTGCTCGTTGGGCAGCTGGACTACATAATGGCACTGTTAAGGTAGTAGATGACAAGCGCGGCCCTAATTTCGAAATAACACTTCCTCTAAACTACAATAAAGCGCAATAATTCAAAGAAATCAGCTATTTATAGTCTTCTGTGCCATCCCCAGAGCTACTAACGCATGCTAAGGAAAAT
>NZ_ADES01000010.1 GCF_000263595.1 Gardnerella vaginalis 1500E | reverse complement strand
CGCCCCGTAGTTTCTTGGCGCTCTCTACGCTCTCTAGTTGCTTGAGCTCGCAATATTACATCAGTTGCAGTAGCTTTTTGCGTATCACTAACAGCATCTCGAATCTTCTTAATACTTATAGAAGTATTCTTACCATTAAAAACATTATGTTCATATTCTGCATAAACATGCGTAATTAAATCCGCTAAAAGTTCACCATCAGTTATTTGCTCATTGCGCTCAACAGACCAATTGCGCTCGCCGCGAATCATTCCAGAACGAACAAAGAATGCGTGAATTGAAGCTTCAAGCTCATCGGTACAAAAACCGAATACGTCAGCTTCCACATCGTCGTCAAAAACAGCTGAATTTTGTTGTAAAACAGTGCTTAATACTGAAATTTCGTCACGCAATTTAGCAGCACGCTCAAATTCTAGCTCTTCGCTAGCTTGCTTCATTTCACGAGTTATTTGAGAAATATAAGATGAGCCTACGCTTCCAGTAAGAACCCCAACTAGGCGCTCAACTAAATAACGATGCTCATCCGGTTTAATATTTCCAACGCATGGAGCCGAACATTTACCAATCGAGGCGAGCAAACATGGTCTCCCTGTTCTATGAGCCTTATTAAAAACCGCAGGCGAGCATGTTCTAACAGGAAAAGTTTTAATAAGCAAATCTAAGCTGTGACGCAATGGCCAAACTTTTGCATATGGTCCAAAATATCTAGCGTTTCTTGCGGAACGATTTCGAGTAATCCACACTCTAGGAAATGTTTCTCCTACAGATACCGCAACATAAGGGTAAGTTTTATCATCTCGAAAAACAACATTAAAACGCGGGTCGAAAGCTTTAATCCAAGTGTATTCAAGAGTAAGCGCCTCAAATTCTGTAGCAACAACAGTCCACTCCAAGCTCCTAGCTGCAAGTACCATTGATTGCGTGCGAGGATGCAATTGGTAAAGTGGCTGAAAATAATTTGCTAAACGATTTCGCAAATTTTTTGCTTTTCCAACATAAATTACTCGACCATCTGCATCACGCCACTTGTATACTCCAGGTTGCGCTGGAATATCTTTAGCCGCTGGACGGAACAAGTCTCGACTATCCCCCAATAATGGAGCTCCAAAAGCATTTACTTTTTCGCTAGCATTTTCTGAATTTTCTGAATTTTCTGAATTTTCGAGATAATGTTCATCTTCAAATGATTGCGTTTTTCGCCATTTTTCGTTCGCTTTCATTTGATCTAATTCTTGCAAGTTATCTGGTTTATGCAAATTCTTATTAAGATTATTATTCTGCATTTTCACCTCCTTTCAAGCACAAAATATGAACAATCATTTTAAGCTTTACGCACAATATGCGAATTTAATTTTACGAATTTAACATTGGTTTAAGGAATTTACCAGTCCAACTTGCCTCACATAGTGAAACAGTTTCAGGACTTCCTTCCGCAACAACTGTTCCGCCAGAATCTCCACCTTCAGGACCTAAATCAATAATCCAATCAGCAGACTTTACAACATCGAGATTATGCTCAATAACAATAACACTATTGCCTTTATCTACCAACGATTGCAAAACATTCAACAACTTTCTAACATCCTCAAAATGTAATCCAGTAGTAGGCTCGTCGAGAATATACACTGTTTTGCCAGTTGACCTTCGTTGCAATTCTGTAGCAAGTTTTACGCGCTGAGATTCTCCACCGGAAAGAGTCGGCGCGCTTTGGCCTAAACGAATATAACCTAATCCAACTTGAACCAAAGTATCCAAGTAGCGTGCAATAGACGGGTATGCTTTGAAAAATACTGCAGCTTCTGAAATTGGCATGTCAAGAACGTCAGAAACTGACTTTCCGTTATAAGTAACTTCCAATGTTTCACGATTGTAGCGTTTTCCGTGACAAACTTCGCATTCTACATACACATCTGGCAGGAAGTTCATCTCAATTTTTAAGGTGCCGTCACCATGGCAGGCTTCACAACGGCCACCTTTAACATTGAATGAGAATCTTCCAGGACCGTAGCCTCTAACTTTTGCTTCAGGAGTTTGAGCAAAAAGTGTGCGAATTTTATCCCACACGCCAGTGTAGGTTGCAGGATTAGAACGTGGGGTTCGACCAATAGGGTTTTGATCAACATGAACTACTTTATCGCAATATTCCAATCCTTCCACACGCTTGTGTTTTCCAGGAACTATGCGAGCGCCGTTTAGTTTGTTTGCAAGAACAGGGTACAAAATTGAGTTAATTAGTGTTGATTTTCCAGATCCCGATACTCCTGTGATGCAAGTAAATACTCCCAAAGGTATGTTAACGTCTATATTTTTAAGATTATGCTCCTGAGCTCCAATAACATGTAGCATTCGGTCTGGGTTAATTAAGCGACGATTTTTTGGCACTTCAATTATTCGTCTTCTTGAAATATAGTCGCCTGTAATCGAACGTTTTGCTTTCACAATATTTGCTGCAGGACCGGAGTACACTACTTCTCCGCCGTGTTCTCCTGCTTCTGGACCAATGTCAACTAACCAATCTGCTTCGCGAATTGTTTCTTCATCATGTTCTACAACAATAAGAGTGTTTCCTAGGTTTCTTAAATGATGCAATGTTGCAATCAGTCGCTCGTTATCTCGCTGATGAAGTCCAATAGATGGTTCGTCAAGCACGTACATAACTCCAACTAATCCTGAGCCTATTTGTGTAGCTAGGCGGATTCGTTGTGCTTCGCCGCCTGATAATGTTTTTGCAGCTCTTGAAAGAGTTAAGTAGTTTAATCCTACGTCGTTTAAGAAGCCAAGTCGTGCACGGATTTCTTTTAATACTTCTCCTGCAATAAGTGCTTTAGATCCTTCTAAATGCAGCTCATTAACCCATGCTAGGCTGCGCTCAACTGGCATATCACATATTTCAGATATTGAAGTATTTGCAACTGTAACTGCAAGAACTTCTGGACGTAAGCGTTTTCCATGGCATTTTTGGCATGGAACTTCGCGCATGTACGACTCGTAGTATTGGCGCATTTGATCCGAATCAGTTTCGTCATGCTTTCGCATAAGCGTTCGCACAACTCCTTCGAATCCTGTAGAATATTCGCGCTGCCTTCCCCACCTGTTTTTGTACGAGACTTTTACGCTAAAATCATGTCCGTACATTATTGCATGCTGTACGTCTTCTGGAAGATTTTTCCAAGGCGTATTCATACTAAAGCCCATGTCTTTAGAAAGACCTGAAAGTACGTGCTGATAATACATTCCTGCAGACTTATTCATTGCCCAAGGTTCAATAGCTCCTTGAGAAAGAGATTTGTCTGAATCTGGTATAACAAGCTCAGGGTCAATTTCAAGCTTGTAGCCAATTCCGGAACATTCTGAGCACGCTCCGTACGGTGCGTTAAACGAAAATGTTCTAGGTTCAATTTCTTCAAGATCTAGCTTGTGATTATTAGGGCAAGACCTGTGCTCGGAAAATGATTGGCGCCTGTTTGGAGAGTTTTCTGGCTCGTCAACAAAATCAGCAACCATAACACCTTTAGAAAGTTTTAATGCTGTTTCGATTGAGTCTGTTAAACGAACGCGAATGCCTTCTTTTATGACTATTCGATCAATTACTACTTCAATATTGTGTTTCTTTTGTTTTTCAAGAGTAATATCTTCAGAAAGTTCATGCATTTGACCGTCAATAATTGCTCGCGCGTAACCGTCTGAACGCAACAATTCAAGCGTATCTTTAAACTCTCCTTTTCTACCTCTAACAACAGGAGATAAAATTTGCAGACGCGTACGCTCTGGCTTAGAAAGCAAAGCGTCTGTCATTTGTTGAGGAGTTTGTGCACTTACCAACTCACCACACTCAGGGCAGTGAGGAACTCCAACCCTAGCAAACAGCAATCGTAAATAATCGTATATTTCAGTAATTGTTCCAACTGTAGAACGAGGGTTTCTATTAGTAGTTTTTTGGTCAATAGAAACCGCCGGACTTAACCCTTCAATAAAATCAACATCCGGCTTATCCATACGCCCCAAAAATTGGCGAGCGTATGCACTAAGCGACTCAACATAACGTCGTTGACCTTCTGCAAAAAGCGTGTCAAAAGCTAAAGAGGATTTACCAGATCCAGAAAGACCAGTAAAAACAACCATTCGATTTCGAGGAATAGACAAGCTCACGTTTTTAAGATTATGCTCGCGCGCTCCTTGAATAGTGATTTTCCATTCAGAAGGCACTTTAGACAAATCCGATATTATTTTTCCGTCATGCGAAGAAAACGTAGTGTTATCTAGTAATGCTTGCAAAGCATCAGACTGCTTACTTACTTGCTGATTCAAACGCATACCTCCACTTTTAACCCCATTAACACTCCCCAACTATTAACAAACCACTATACTATAAAATTACATTTAGAACAAGTGTTCGAAAAACTAAAGTATTTTGCTAACTTATAATCACATATTCGTTACTAGCACACGGTACAATAGTGAGTTTGGCAATACTTTACTTATTACACATAAAATAAAGCCTAATTTTTGGGGAACGGATTATAAACTATGCCTATTGACGCACAAGCATTAACCATTCAAATTGGTGCGCGCACGCTGTTAAACCCTACCGATTTTCACGTTACAAAGGGAGACAAAATCGGTTTAGTCGGTAGAAACGGCGCAGGCAAAACAACTCTTACTCGAGTAATTACTGGAGATATGCTTCCAGCAGGAGGATCCGTTAGAGTAAGCGGAGGCCTAGGATATTTGCCTCAGGATACTCACGCAGCAGACCCTGAGCAAAGCGTAATTGATCGCATTATGAGTGCTCGAGATATTTCTTCCATTGTGTCTAGGATTCGCAAAGCAGAAAAAGAAATGACCGATCCAGACCCGGACGTAATGACTAAAGCTATGAACCGCTACGACAAAGCTATGCAAGATTTTGAAAAAGCAGGCGGTTACGCAGTACAGTCTGAAGCAATTTCAATGGCAACAAGCTTGGGACTACCTCAAGAAGTTATGCAGCAGACTCTTGGCACTCTTTCCGGCGGACAGCGCAGACGCATCGAACTTGCGCGAATTCTGTTTTCTGACGCCGACACTCTTATTCTCGATGAGCCTACGAACCATTTGGACGCCGACTCAATTATTTGGTTGCGTAATTATTTGAAACGTTTCGAAGGCGGCTTCCTTGTTATTTCCCACTCAACGGAACTACTTGACGAAGTAGTAAACAAAGTTTGGCATTTGGATGCTCAACTCGCCCAAATAGACATGTATTCAATGGGTTGGAAAGCATACTTGCATCAGCGAGTAGTAGACGAGGAACGCCGCCGCCGCGAGCGCGAAGTCGCCGAAAAGAAGGCAGAACGCCTTATGAAGCAAGGTATTCGTCTGCACGCAAAAGCCACAAAAGCAGTAGCAGCTCAAAACATGATGCGCAGAGCAGAACGTTTACTTAGTGAAACCAGCGAAGCTCAAAGCCGCGAAAAAGTTGCAGACATTCGCTTCCCAGAACCATCCCCATGCGGTCGCACACCAATTATGGCAAAGGATATTTCTAAAGCATACGGTTCTAACATTGTTTTCGCTGGAATTAATCTTGCAATAGACAAAGGTTCTAGGGTTGTTATTTTGGGTTACAACGGTGCTGGAAAAACCACAACTTTGCGCATTCTAGCAGGAGAAGAAACGGCAGACACTGGAGAAGTTCAGTACGGTCACGGCTGCAAAATCGGCTATTTTGCCCAGGAACACGACACTTTGGATTTAGACGCTACAGTTCTTGAAAACCTTCAGCACGTTGCTCCAAACCTAGATGACACACAAGCACGTTCTATGCTTGGCAGCTTCCTGTTTTCTGGTGATGACGCAATGAAGCCGGCTAAAGTGCTTTCCGGCGGCGAAAAAACGCGTCTTGCGCTCGCAACACTTGTTACTTCGCAAGCTAACGTACTGCTTCTCGATGAGCCTACTAACAACTTGGATCCTGCGTCTCGTGACGAGATTTTAAAAGCTATATCTAAGTATGAGGGCGCAATTGTGCTAGTCACACACGACGAGGGTGCTGTTGAAGCTTTGCGCCCTGAGCGTGTTCTTCTTATGCCTGACGGCGACGAAGATTTGTGGAACGACGAATATCTTGACTTGGTTGCTGAAGAATAGTTAGAAAAATGCTCGAAACTTTGAAATAGAATGGTTATGTGGTGATTACAACGTCCATGCTTAAAAACTTGCCGCAAGATTCTAGCAATACTATTTCGCATACTAGCAGGCAAACTCACAGTCGCATTATGCGCTGCACATGGCGTTTTTTACACATTCCACTTCTTGTTTTGCTTATAATTACACTATTTGAATGTTCTATTGGAAACATTCCATTTTGGAGCAGTGTTACAGGAAGTACGGATAGCGCATCTGTTCACAATTCTTTAGGAAGCGGCGTTAAACGTCTTAAATCAGGCGGTCTTCTTATAACAGACCCTTCCGAAGCATACTTAGAGGTTATTTCAGATGGAAGCTCGCCTTATATTCGTCTTCAACCTTCTAGCATTAAAAATAAGCTTTATAAAAAGCAGCAAATTATAGACGATATTCACACGCGTGTTGAAGCTAATAAATATTTAAGCAAACCGCAAAGCACAAATCCTCGAGCGCTTAACGCTTCCCTACTTAGCATTCCTGAAGAAGTAGTTGATCAACCGTGCGTAGTTAGAGTATGGCTTCAACATCCAGCTGGAGCAATACTTGATGTTGAGGATGCTAGAGCTAATGTTAGAGCGCCTTTTAGCTGGTCTTGGGGACGCGTAAGCATACTAATTGTTTTTGCAATACTTATAGCTTTATGGAATCCTTGGTCTAAGCTTTGGAAAATTAAACTCAACACAAGTAGCATTTCTCAACGATTCTACTTATTCGCATCATGGATGCCTTTTATAATCATTGCACTTGCAACAATTATTTGGAATTTGCGCAATGCTACACCAATGCATTTTGATTCGCCTGGAAATTACGCTTACGATTTCGACCAGTATGCTCATACTGCTGACGCTCTTGCAAAAGGGCAGGTTCATCTTAATCTTCCTGTTCCTCACGAATTAACCACCTTGCCAAACCCGTATGATCCTATGGCTAGGAATAATCTTCTTAATCATTCAGTTCCTCACATGTACTGGGATTACGCATACTATAAGGGGCACTGGTATTCGTATTTTGGTATTCTTCCAGCAGTACTACTGTTTTTGCCTTACCGTCTTATTACAAGTATTTGGATTCCAGGCGGAGCAATGCTTCCAACTACTGTTGCAACATTCGTGTTTCTTATTGCTTTTCTTATTGCAGGATCTTTACTTGTTATTCGCATAATTGAGAATACTGTAAAAAATGCTTCTTTAGGAACCGTATCAATTTCTTTAGCACTGTTCTTTATTAGCGCAAACACGGTTTACTTGTGGTTTAGAACATCTTTCTATTCCGTTCCAATGGCAGCTTCACTATTTTTCACATCTTTAGGATTATGGTTTTATTTGGGCGCATTCGGTAATAGTAAAACTAATTCTTTTAGAAATATTGCTTTGGGATCGTTCTTTATAGCGCTTAACTTAGGTTGCAGACCTACTTTTGTGATAGCAGTCTTATTTGCAATTCCTGTGCTATACCCTATTTTGAAAAAATCGTTTAACGATTTTAGTAAAGATTGGAAGAAAGCTGAATATTGGAGAATTCCTTTGCTCTATGCTACAGCTTGGATTCTTCCAGCAGTAATTACTGCAATTCCATTTGGCGTGTATAATCTTTTGCGATTTGGTTCACCATTAAATTTTGGCAACGAGTATCAAATCACTATTACAGATATGACAACTATGCGTTTGCCATCGCAAAATATTCTGCCGTCTATTCTTAGCTATATTGCTCTACCTTTACGTTTAATTCCAACTTTCCCTTGGATTGGCATTCAGCCTGTTGCTTTTGACAGATGGCAGTATGCTGAGCCTATGATTGGCGGAATGTTCGTGCTTTCTCCTCTCGCATTAGTTTCGTCTTTTGCGGCTTTAGCTATGAGAAAACGCTGCTTGCACAAGATTTCGTGGAATATTTCTATAACTTCTTTAATAATTGGCGTATTTCTTATTGTTTTTGACAGTCTTAAAGCAGGAATTGGTTGGAGATATATTGCAGATTTCGCGTGGACTTTTGCAATTACTGCGGTAGTTGGCGTAACTTTACTTTTAGAGCATGCTGCTTCTGTTCAAAAAGACGATTGTTGGCAGAAAAAAACTATTTCATACAGCATACGTTTTGTTGTAATAACACTACTTTTTGTGTCGATTATTATTGCAGCACTCAGCTGGTTTGTTACGGGTCGTGAAGATAGCACACTTCGTTTTAACCCAGACTTATGGTATTTGGTTCGCTCCTGGCTTACGCTATTTTAATAAAAGTCTTTAGTAAAACTATTCTTCACAAAGAAGAGTATCAACAGTTTTTAAAAGTGATTTCAAACCTACAATAAACTGAGATTCTTCCGGCAGCAAAGAAAGAGCAAGATACCCATTTACTGGCATGTCAAAATAGTATCCTGGCTGAGAAACCAAGCAATAATCTTGTATTAAACGCAACGCTAACACATCGTCATCAATGCATGATGGAACGCGCAATAAAATATTCCAACCGCCTTCTGCGCGCAAAGCGCTAACACAACAATTAGGCCAGGATGCTAAAGTTTCGCGAAGAGTTTTAAGATTTTTACTAACCCTGTTACGAACCTTTTGAGTCTGCGAAGAAGCATACTCTAACAACTCGGGTATGTGCTTAGAAACCGTTGTTCCAATCGGCAAAAAGTCGTCTGCAATAACATCAAGCCTTTTTTGAGCCTCGTAAACATCATCTTTAGGACCTGAAACTTCAATCCACCCAACTTTTGCGTGAGGAGCTGCAAGCATTTTAGAAAAACCATCAAGCGCAAACACGAGAGTAGATGATTCTCCAGCGAGCCTAGCGTTTGTTTCAAAAGGCTCAAGATAATAATCGTAAAAAACTTCGTCAGCAATTATTGCAACATAATTATCATGACATAATTGCAATAATTCTTTACGCTCCTCACTTTTTACATAAGAGCCGGTAGGATTATTCGGATTAATAAGCACAAGTGCTTTAATGCGCAAAGACTTATCTTCAAGCAGCTCTTTTACGCGAGGCAAATCAATAGTCCAAGAACCGTCGTAATGCAAAGGATACGGTATTGCGTTCACGCATTGCAAACGCGCAATCGACTCAATAAGCGGGTACCCAGGAGTAGGACCAATAACAGCATCTCCCGCATCACAAAGAAGCATCATAAGCCATGCGTAAGCTTGAGATGTTGAAGAAAGTAAGTAAAGCTGATCCGGATTAAGCTTTGAAGGAGTAGAAGTATTAGTGCGATTATCGCGCTTATTAATAAAGTCTGCTAACAGTTTTCGAGATTCAATAGGTCCTCTAGGATTTGCAGCATAACTTTCAGATAAACATTTAGGTGCAAGAGAGTGAACAGTAGGATTAGAATCGTTTAATTTAGTAAGCTTTATGCCTCGAGCCACAGCTTTTCTCTGCGCTAAAATAATAGGATTTGGCTCGCTTACGTCTACTCTTGAAGAAAATCGCACGTAACAACCCTAACACCTGGTATAAAAAAGCTGGGCAACAGATTAAACCTGCACCCAGCTTAAAACAACAACAAATAAATTATTACTATTTATTAATATTTAGTCCTGTTGCTGATTCTTCTGCATTGCATAATAAGCTGCACCAATAATTCCAGCCTCATTATGCAAAGTTGCAACCACAATAGGAGTCTTAATATCAATATGTGGAAGGAATTTTTCACTTACGCGGCTAACTCCACCACCAACAACAAACAAATCAGGGTTGAAGTACTTTTCCATCAAACCATAGTACTTAGTTAAGCGCTTAGCCCACTTCTTGTAACCCATATCAAGCTTTTCACGAACGGAAGAAGCAGCATACTTTTCAGCATCTCCCTTACCTTTTTCAAGCTGAATATGACCAAGCTCAGTGTTTGGAATAAGTACGCCATTGTAAATCAAAGCTGTACCAATACCAGTTCCAAGCGTTGTAGCAATAACTAAGCCATCCTTATCTTTAGCGGCACCAAACTTCTGTTCAGCTAAACCAGCAGCGTCAGCATCGTTTACAACTGTTACTGGACGACCGCAAGCCTCACTAAAGACTTCAGTAACGTCAACACCAATCCAAGACTGGTCAAGATTTGCCATAAAATCAAGCTTCTTGCCTGGCTTAATCGGAGCAGGGAAAGCGATTCCAACAGGAACATCTGCAGGAACTTCAAAATGCTCAAGCTGCTGACGAACAATATCCGCAACCGCCTGAGGCGTAGAAACTGCAGGAGTGAGAATCTTATAACGAGGCTCTGCAAACTCGCCCTTTTCCAAATTCACTGGAGCAGCCTTAATTCCAGAACCACCAATATCGACGCCAAATGCTTGTGCAGTGTCAATCATCTCACTAACACTCCCCTCTGAATGTGTGCTGATAACAAGATATTCACAAATATTGTATCGTATATTTATTGCGACACGCTTGCTGATTGCTAACTTCTACTTCACTTCTGCTTTATTTTTACTTCAAAGAAGGCATAGGTTTCCACGTTCCGTCGTGCAAAATCTTCCTAGAAGCAAGCCAACCGGTAAATAATTTCCAAATACCAGAAAGAATATGCTCACGATCAACAGCCAACAGACGAATAATCTCTTTAGCAGCAGTTAAAGCAGTTCCAAGTGCAAACATAAACGGATGAAAATCACCATGAACCATAAAGTAGCGGGCCATAAACCCACGATTTCGCATAATATGGTAACGATTCATATCTGAAGTTGAGTTTAGCTGTCGAACTCCTGCAATATCCCAATTTGGAATATCGCGAGTGCGACGAAGAATAATATCCGGCACAACAATAGGATTCGTAACCTTACTAGCAAGATACCCGTAAGTAGTATCATCCCAGTAAATAAAGTAGCGAGAATCCGGAAAGCCTATCTTTTCAACAATATCTCGACGAATTAAACCACCCTCGAAACACATTGTGTTCATCACACGATAACCCGCATTACCAAAAGCTGAAGGCGCAATAGGATTCGGTATACCAAGAGGAACCAAAAAATCGTACTGCCAGTAGAAATTACCGCCGTCGTAATCTAAACGACTTCCTTGAACAACAGCATGACGCTTAGTCCAAGGAGCAAGACGCTCAATAGACTCAGGCACTGTTTCAACATCATCATCCATAACCCAGAACCACTTAGCACCAAGCTCATAAGCCTTCTTTACGCCAGCGCTAAAACCGCCGGCGCCACCAAGATTCTCATCCTGCGGAGCATAAACAACGTGAGAACAATTGCCCTCATCGTCTTTTTCTGCCTTACCCCAACGATTAGTTAAATCAGTTTCAAGACCAGAAACCATTTCGCGAGTTTTATCGCTGCACTCATTGTCAACAACAACAATTCGCCAAGGACACTCGTTCAAACATTCAAAAGAATGGAACAAATTATCCAAAAGTTCCTGACGCTTATAAGTGACCACAACAACAGCAAGCTTATCAATACTCTTACATACGCTATTGGCTTTGCTGTTAACAATTTTCTTTGTTCCCATATTGCTCATACTTGTATTCTCGCACCTACCCTCGCCACACAATTATTACAACAATGTTCTTAGCATGAGATACAAAAGAATAGTCAGTTTCAGGGAAGGTGAAAATCCTTACTGGCGGTAACAAAATACGTGTTTTATACCTTTTTGAAGCCCGCGAGCGGTGTAAAAGCTGCTGATTCGGTTAAATTCCGAAGCCAACGGTTACAGTCCGGATGAAAGAAACGGAGTCCCATCATGGGTATTTCTAATACAAATAATCATCAAACTTATGCAAAAAACTCTAGCTGGTCTAGCGAAAAAATCGCAAAATATGCTCTATTTGTGGCACTTTCAATGGCTGTGAGTTTCATAGAATTTCCACTAATTCCAGACTTTTCATTCCTAAAATACGATCCTTCAGGAATCGTGTGCCTCGTAGCAGGATTCGCATACGGGCCTTCAGCGGCAGCAATCGTAAGCATACTCGGCTTTGCACCACACTTATTTACCAATCCACTGGGCACAGTTATGGCAGTGCTAGTATCTTTAGGAGCTAGCGTTACAGCAGCAATCTTATACAAAAAAATGCATACCAAAAAAGGCGCAATCATTGCACTTTCGGCAGGCTCTATTGTTGCTATTGCGCTCGCAATAGCGGGAAATCTTGTTATTACTCCTCTTTACGCTCACATGACTGTTTCGCAAGTTGCGGCTCTTATTATTCCAGCACTGCTACCGTTTAATATTATTAAACTTGCGCTTCACGTTGTAGTAACAATGCTTGCTTATAAACCAGTTTCTAAACTACTTCACCACAGCAAGTAAATCTTCTAAACGGCATAAACTATGCAAAATACCAGCACAAGCAGTAGTATGAACAAAGCTCAAAATTGCGCAGTTGAAAACAATACTCTAGTAGAGTTGCGAAATATTTGCTTCAGCTACGATGATGGAAAAACTTGGACGCTTAATAATTTAAGTCTTACAATTAATCCTGGCGAGCGCGTAGCTATTGTGGGCAAAAACGGTTCTGGTAAATCAACTTTGGCAAAAATTATTGCAGGTTTAGCAGCTCCAGATAGAGGCTATGTTAAATTGTGCGGCGAAAAAGTTTTTGAAAATACTACTGCTTATGCTGACGCTTACAAAAATGCGCGAAAGCTTATTGGTGCTCTGTTCCAAAGTCCAGAAGATCAGATTGTTACTACTGTTACTGAAGATGATGTTGCTTTTGGACTAGAAAATTTAAACGTAGAACAGCATAAAATGCGAAAACTAGTTAACAATGCTTTAGAAGCTGTTCACATGCAAAATCATAGACTTTCTAACCCGAGTCTTATGAGTGGCGGACAAATGCAGAAAGTTGCTTTAGCAGGCTCTATTGCAATGCAGTCAAAGCTACTTGTGCTAGATGAGCCTACTTCTATGCTCGACTCTAAATCTCGAGAAAACGTTGACACATTATTTGATGATTTGCATAAAAGCGGCACGAGTATTGTGCAGATTACGCATAGAATTGACGAATGCAAGAATGCAGATCGCATACTTCTGCTAGAAAATGGAGTGCTTCACGAAATTTGTTTAGAAAAACTTGAATCATATTTAAACAATTCTAAATCTAGTCTTTCAAAAAAATCGCAGGAAAATATTAATAATTACCCGAAGCGAAACGAAAATATAAACGATAGCACGCATGCAAATAAAGCAATTTCAATATCACACTTAACCGTTAAATACGATAATAAATCTACAGCTGCAATTAACGACTATTCACTTGACGTAAATGAAGGTGAAATAGTTGCAATAATGGGCGAAAACGGCTGCGGAAAATCCACTCTAGCTAAAGCTTTGTGCGGACTGTTAAAAGCAGAATCTGGCTCTATAATCGTAGAAAAAATACCTGTTAGTGGAAAAACTTCTAAAGCGGATCGTCAAAACTTGCGCAAAACTATTGGCTACGTTATGCAGCTTCCAGAGCAGCAGCTTTTTGCTAATACTGTGCGCGAAGATGTTGCTTACGGTCCTAAAAATTTTGGTCTAAAAGGAGACGCTCTTAAAGAACGCGTAGATGAAACGTTGAGGCTGCTTAATCTTGAAGATTTGGCTGAAAAATCACCTTTTTCTCTTTCCGGAGGCCAACAGCGTCTTGTGGCAATAGCAGGAGTTCTTGCTTTTAAACCGCGAGTGCTTGTGCTTGATGAGCCAACAGCAGGATTAGATTTTGAAGCAGCATCGCGTTTATTACAAATTCTTTGCGAACTTAATAATCAAGGCGTAACAATTGTTGTTATTACGCATAATATTCATGAGGTAAAAGCTTTAGGCGCAAGATTAGTAACATTAAAAACAAAAAATAGTGAAAGTTTAGAAGATAAAAAGAAGTCATCACAAGAAAAAATTAAGCAAGAAACGATTACGCAAGAAAAATCAACCTCACTACTTAGCTCTTTTGATCCTAGAATAACGCTTCTATCCTGCTTTATGCTCATGCTAAGCGCTTTTAGCATTACTCATTACACGCAGTTAGCTGTTCTTGCTTTTGCCACACTGTGTCTAATCATTGCCGCAAAAATACCATTCATAAAACTAATTTCTTCACTACACATGCTTATTGCAGTATTTACTTTTTCGGGATTACTAAATATTCTTGCCGTTCGCACAGGCAAAATACTTTGCAAACTTGGGCCAATTATTGTAACGAACGACGGCATTCATTGCGCAATACTATTTGCCACACGATTCTCGCTTGTAATTATTATTGGCGCAATATTAGTTATTACAATAAGCCCAACAGTGCTAACCGAAGCCTGCACGTCTTTGCTTTCACCACTTAAAACTATTGGAATACCAACGCAGGAAATATCGCTTATTATGAGCCTAGCATTGCGATTTTTGCCAACGCTTTCTAACGAGGCAGTAGAAGTTGCGCACGCTCAAACCGCTAGAGGCGGAAGCATACTAGACGGCTCAATTTGCAAACGAATCCACGCAATTTCTTCGCTTATTGTTCCTGCTTTTGCAGGCGTTATTCGCCACTCAGAAACACTTTCTTTAGCGCTTGACACACGCTGCTACACGCCAAGCGCAACAAGGTCTCATTTGCACACGTTAAAAGTTAGCGCAAAAGATGTTCTGCTATTAGTTGTGGCCGTTGGTTTTGTTAGCGCAATTATTGCAATGAGTTTATAAATGTTATATAGAACAAAATACGCATGTTGCAATTTTTGTATGAAATAATTCGCAAGATACTGTATAATCCGTTAAGCACTTATGTAATTTATGCAATACTTTTGTTTGATTGAGCTTGATTAAACTTGCATTTGAAAGGACGCCTTATGGCATTGACAAAAAAGCAGACTAAGCAGCTTCGCGCGCTTGCTAATACGCTAAGCCCACTTTTGTACGTTGGCAAGAACGATATTACTGATGCAGCCGTAAAGCAAGCAGACGAAACCATGCAGTATCACGAACTTATGAAGTGCGCTGTGCAAGATGGTTCCGGCTTAAGCGCTAAAGAAGCAGCTGTTGCTCTTGCAGAAAAACTCGGTGCCGAAGTTGTGCAAGTAATCGGCAATCGCTTTGTATTGTTCCGCGTCTCTACACTAGACAGCGTTGAACACATTATGCTTGTGCGTGAATAAAACTCTCTCTTAATATTTTTATATTTTTGCGATAGTTCGTAAATAAAAAATGCTCCATGATTGAAAAACTGCTGAGGCGGTTCAACATTCATGGAGCTTAATTTTATAGTAGCTTGCTATTTGTCAATGATTTGTACGCCACTAACTGTTGACTGACCTGCTGGAAGATCTAGCCAATTTGATCCATCACCCCCATATTGAGCAGCAATAGTAATTTTTTTGTTATTATATTTTTCAAACCTATTGCTTTCATTTGATTTAGAAATCTTCATAGTAACCAAGATATTATTAAGAGAGTTGAACGTTTGTCTTACTCCACAATCCGTACCATTACAGTATCCTCCAACAGACATCTTCCTATCTAATACTAATACCGTATAAATATTATCTTTATTTTCTTCTAGAACATTGTCTTTCTTACCAGTATTATTTGGTGTAGTTCCAGGAAAATCATATGCTTCATCAACATTTAATATTTTTACAGTTCCAGTAAATACTTGATAACCTTTCTCGCGCCAAAATTGAACAAGCTTATTATGCTTACGCTGAGCTTGAGTCAAGTTTTTAGCATTAATCATCATATTAATATCAGTAAAATCATCAACTGACACAAAAGTTGGATGTAATAATTTACTTATCTCACCAGTGCCAGGAACTGGATCGTATGTATTATCTTTATCTAATGGGTGATAAACAATTGACCGAGTATTGGTAAAGTTGCCTTCATTTAGCTTATAGATTGTTTTACTCCATGGAAAAACATCAGGAGAATTTTTCTCAATAGCGCGCAGAATTACAATTCCTTTATGGTGCGGATCAAAATATATTGTTCCTGAATTCTCATTTTCATCATGCGCATTATCTATAATTTCTGGATATTTAACTAACTTGCCATTCTTAAATGAAAATACTTTAATATGCTTAGTAGTATTACTATTAAATTCATCTGCAGAAATAATAACCATTTCTGGGATAGTATCGTTATCAATATCCCACAAGTCATAATAGTATTTTGAATCTTGTGGGATATTATTTGAAACATACGATGAATTTTCAAGCACCTTTTTGTATTCTTTACCAGCTTGAGAAAGAATATCGTCAGCACTGCGAGTATGCGGTTTTGTGATAGCACTTATGGTACTACTGGCAACATGATTCAGCGAAAAACCGCTGTTTTGTACAGTGTCGGCAACAAAGCGAACATACACAACCCATGTTGTGAGCATGCAAATAAGCACAATGGTTGATACGCAATAATACAAAAAAGCATTATTTTTCTTCATTGCAAACATCTCTACTTTCGCCAAGTTGTAGCACTATACTTGTTTTTACTAAAACGTAGGTTTTATATGTGTTATATGTTTTATGCGTAACTCATTCACCGTAATTGGAAGAAACATCTTTCATTAAACCTGCCATAAGCGAGTTGTTGTCAATGTGGGAAAGATTACTAGCATCTCCAACAATCATCACATCGCCAGCAGTAGTTGGGAAAATTATTACAGAACATGGGTCGCCAACAATAAAAATATGATTGTCATCACTCATATCGAAGGGGCTACCATTTTTGTAAAGTATATTCTCTAATTTTTTATGATTTTTTTCAGCGGACGGAAACTCGTTGAGAACGCATGACGCATCTTTTTCAAAATCATCGCCTGTTCCAACTTTTACAATCGCTTTAGCTCCACCAAGAGCATAGCTATGCTTTATTGGCAGATTGCACTTTTCGCTAATAGCGTTAAGATCTGGCTTTATATTAAGAGCATTTCGCACGCCACTAAAAGATCCATTGTGCTGAACGCAATAGAATAAACCGGCTATTATAACAAAAACAACAAATCCCCAAAAGTAACTTTTAGCTTTACTCATAATAAACCTCCATCTCAAATATGATACAAAATAAGCATCACTGACTTAGATTTCGAATTGATCAATCTCTCTTAAATGAAATTCTTACGTATGATTCTAGTTGCACGATTTGATAACGCGTAAACCTTCAGTTTACGTTTAGTCTGTAATGATTTTTAGAGAGTTGTAACTAGGGTCATCGTAACTTGGTTCTAAGCAAAAGCATATTGAAGTAGCCTTTTTAACTGCTATGGTTACGTTCTTTCCTACATAATCTTTCATTTCTCCGGCTTTAGGACTAACAAAGAAACGTTTGTAAACGTATGTGTCGGGAACTGGCGTACCTTTGCCATCAACTCCAACAGTTATGATGGTTTTGTATGGCATATTTACTGTGTAAACAATTTTTGAATCGTTGACGAAATAATAAGAATAATCATCTAAAATCGCATCCGGCGGTGCTGTTTGCTTTACTTCGTCAATATTCATCTCTTGAACATTGCCGGTAAGAATGGTGTATCCATCATCTCGTAAATCTTGAATATACTTATTGTGTTTCTTCTCTTTTTCACTAAGAGTCATATTATTAATTAGATTGTCTACAGGCTTAAGATTTTTAACATCAACAAACATTGCATCAAGATCGCCTACATTGCTAGGATCTGCCGAATTATCTTCAACACTTGAATCTAATTTAAACTTATAATCTTCAGTAAGCTTATAAGTATCACGACGAACTTTAAGCGCATCAAATACATAATACACAACTATGCCATTGTGATTATGATCGTACATTAATGTTTCTGAAAATTCGTCATCACGAGACGGTCCTAAATCTTCAATTAACTGCGATTCAACAATTTTTTTGCCATCAAAAGAAAATACTTTAGTAAAACGAGGCTTATTTTCATCGTAACATAATTTTTTTCTTGCAGTTACAATAAGTTCTGGAATCTTATCATTATTAAAATCCCATAAGTCATAGTAATATCCGAAGGAATCTGGAACATTTTTGAACTTGTATTTTCCGTGTAGATTTTCAAGCACGTTTTTATAAGCGCGACCTGCTAAAGAAAGAGCATTATTTGACTTATTTGGTTCAATTACAGCTGTTACAGCATTGTTGTTCATAACATTTTTCAGCGAAAAACCGCTGTTTTGCACTGTGTCTACAGTGAAGCGAACATACACAACCCATGTTGTGAGCATGCAAATAAGCACAATGGTTGATACGCAATAATACAAAAAAGCGTTATTTTTCTTCATTGCCAACTTCTCTACTTTCTTTAGATTCATGAAGAATTGTGCGGATTTGAGATAAGCGTTGAGTTAGCTCGTGCTCGTAGCCACGATTCGTTGGATGGTAGTATTCGCGGCCAACAAGTTCGTCTGGCATGTACTGTTGGGATGCTACAGCTCCAGGGCAATCGTGCGCATACTGGTATCCTTCGTGGTTTCCCCAGCTTTTCATTAGTTTCGTTGGAGCGTTTCGCAAATGAAGAGGAACTTGACCAATATTTCCATCATCAACGTCTTTGAGAGCCTGATTAATAGCGTTGTAGCTTGCGTTTGATTTAGGCGCGGTTGCTACAGCGATCACAGCTTCCGAAAGAATAATGCGCGCTTCTGGCATGCCAATTAGAGCAACAGCTTGAGCTGCTGCAACAGTTACTTGTAAAATTTGTGGAGCTGCCATACCAACTTCTTCGGCAGCAGCAATCATAATTCTCCTTGCAATAAAACGCGGGTCTTCCCCAGCTCGAAGCATTCTCGCTAAATAGTGCAATGAAGCGTCAACATCGCTTCCGCGCATCGATTTAATAAAAGCAGAAATCACATCGTAATGATCGTCGCCATCTTTGTCGTAGCGAACTGTGGTAGTGTCCATTACGTTATAAACGATATCGGCAGTAATAACAGGCTTATTTTTGCCGTGCTGCAATGCACAATCTCCTGTTATTGCTCCTGCTGCTGCTTCTAAAATAGTAAGAGTTTTGCGAGCGTCTCCACCGCTTAAGCGAATAATAGAATCTATTGCGTCTTCGTCAATTTTAAGCTGATTGTTGAGCCCATTTTCGCTAGTTACTGCGCGCTCTATAAGCGTGTGTAAATCTTCAACACTAAGCGACTCAAGTTTTACTACTACTGATCTGCTAAGAAGCGGTTTAATGATTGAAAAACTTGGGTTTTCGGTAGTAGCTCCAATAAAAGTTACGTCGCGATTTTCTACGCTTGGAAGCAGAGCATCTTGCTGCGATTTAGAAAAACGGTGAACTTCGTCAATAAAAAGTACTGTTTCTTGGCCTTTGCTAACTAAACGCTCGTGCGCACGATCAAGCACTGCACGAACGTCTTTAACACCAGAAGTTACAGCAGAAAGCTCTTCAAACACTCGCCCAGACTGGCGAGCAACAATATATGCAAGAGTAGTTTTACCGACTCCTGGAGGGCCAAAGAGCACAACAGAACTTGGAGCAGTAAGAGAACCTTTCGACTGAGGATTCGCAAGCCTTCGCAAAGGAGAGCCTTCTTTTAGAGCGTGATTTTGCCCCAACACGTCTTCAATGCGGCTCGGTCGCATGCGCACAGCTAACGGACGCGTTACATCGCTAGGCGCGCTACTTGCTGCAAATAAATCCTGCTCCATAAATACCAGCTTACAATACGTATAGAACAAACGTTCGATTCTAGTTGTTGGTTACAAACTAAAACAAGTTTACAACACTAGACGTGCGAAACTTGGTAATCGAAGAACACAACTTCGCCTTCATCTTGCGTTGTATCTAAATCAACAATGCCAGTAATAGCCCAATTATGATCCCCGTCAGAATCGTCTATAATCTGCCGCACTTTCCACGAGTGCTCACTCTTCTCTAGCGAATCGTCAAGAATAAACAAGTCGCCGCTTCGAGCTTTGGCGTCTATTCCAACATACTCATGCTCGTCGTAATAGTCGTCAAGCACATCATTCCACTCGTGAACGCCGTAACCCCAAGCCTTGTCAAGCTCTCCTAAAGCTTCCGCATCTTCCAAATCCATAAGTTGCACACGTCGGAACATTGCGTTTCGAATAAGTACAATAAGACCCCTGCGATCTTCAACCACAGATTCAGAAGTTCCAGGCGCAGCCATAGTTACAGCATTAGCTTCAGCGTCCGATCCTCCTGCACTCTCCCACTCGTCAACAAGACTAGAATCAATAGAGCGCACAACAAGACGAAGCCACGAAATAATATCGCGCAATTCTTCGTTAAGCATGTCTTCTGGCACAGTGCGAGCGAGCGAACGGTAAGCGTCCGAAAGGTAGCGAAGAAGCGTTCCCTCACTTCTAGCAATGCCATAACGAGAAATGTAGCCAGTAAAATCAGAAGCCGTTTCAACCATGTCTCGAAGCACAGATTTAGGCTTAATCCAGTAGTCGTTTGCCCACGGCACGTCCTTGCGATACTGCGCAAAAGCAGGAGTTAGCAAGTCTTCAAGAGGCTTAGGATAGCTAACTTCCGCCAAGCGTTCCATGCGCTCCTCGTAGTCAATGCCATCGTCTTTCATACCAGCCATTGCAGCATCTCGAGCTTTGCGCTCTTGAGCACGAAGCACAGGCTTAGGATCATCCAGAGTTGCTTCAACCATAGAAATTACGTCAAGTGCGTAGCTTTGAGACTCAGGATCTAACAATTCCAAAGCAGCAAGCAAGAACGGAGAAAGCGGCTGATCCAGCGCAAAGCCTTCAGGCATTGCAACGTCAAGCTCATAATCGCAAGAACCGTCCGCGCGCTCTATGCATTCAATCACTTGAGTATCGAGCAGAGTTTGGAAAATATCGTCGCAACGTTCAAGAAGTTTTTCTTTATCTTGCGGCTTTTGCGCGCTATCTTCAATAAGTTTTTGCACACGCGCTTTAGCATCTCCACCTTGCGTAACTTCGTTCAAAATCATTGAGTGAGTTACAACCATGTGCGGATTTAAAGTTTCCGGCGCGCTTTCAATAAGCTTAGTAAACGTTGGCTCGCCCCAAACTACAAAGCCTTCTGGAGCCTTCTTACGCTTAACTTTTTTAAGCTTTTTAGGATCGTTACCAGCTTTTGCAATAGCTCGCGCGTTTTCAATCTCGAACTCTGGAGCCTCGCTAACCACTAAGCCTTCGGTATCAAATCCCATTCTGCCTGCGCGGCCTGCAATTTGATGAAACTCGCGAGCGCGAAGTTTTCGACTACGATTCCCATCAAATTTTGTAAGAGCCGTAAGCACAACAGAATGAATTGGCACATTAATACCAACACCAAGAGTGTCTGTGCCGCAAATAACTGGTAGCAGCCCTTGTTGAGCCAGCTGTTCTACGAGCCTGCGGTAGCGTGGAAGCATACCAGCGTGATGCACTCCAACGCCGGTTCTAAGTATTCTTTGCAAAATTTTGCCAAAGCCTGTAGTAAACTTTGTGCCTTTAATTGCTTGAGCAATTTTATCTCGCTGCTCTTTGCTTGAAACTCCCGTACTTGCGAGCGCTTGCGCTGTTTCAAGAGCTGCGTCTTGCGAAAAATGAACTACATAGATTGGCGTTAAACCCTTGTTGAATAAGAGTTCTACAGTTGCAGCAAGCGGCTTATCTGTGTACTCGTATTCAAGTGGGATTGGTCTTGGCGCGTTAGCAATAATATCAACGCTTCTTTTTGTTGATTTTTCTAAGCGCTCTGCAATATCCGATACGTCTCCAAGAGTTGCGCTCATAAGTAAGAATTGCGTGTTTGGAAGCGTAAGTAGCGGTACTTGCCAAGCCCACCCGCGCTCTGGGTCTCCGTAGTAGTGGAATTCGTCCATTGCAACGCAATCAACTTCTGCATTTGCGCCTTCGCGTAACGCTTGGTTTGCTAAGATTTCTGCAGTGCAGCAGATTATTGGAGCATCAGCGTTAATATGCGAGTCGCCAGTAATCATGCCAACGTTGTCACGCCCGAAAATCGCAACTAGGTCGAAGAATTTTTCGGACACAAGTGCTTTAATTGGCGCAGTATAGTAGGAGCGTCTGCCTGTGGCTAGCGCTGCAAAATGCATGCCGAGCGCGACTAGCGATTTTCCAGAACCTGTTGGAGTGTTTAAGATTACGTGGTCTCCTGCAAGCAAATCCATAACGGATTCTTCTTGATGCGGCCATAAATCTACATGTTTGTTATCTTTAACCCAATCAACAAATGCTTGAAAAATCTCGTCTTCGCTAGCATGATGCAAATCAAGAGCTAACTCGCCTAATCCAGCCATATACGCTCCTACTTTACTTACGCTTTAATCGTGACTTTACTTACGACCTAATTACGCTCTATTTGCGCTTCTTTTTATCTCGCACTTTTACGGAGATTTGAATAGGAGTTCCCTCGAATCCAAACTCTTCGCGAAGAGATCGCTCAATAAAGCGACGGTATCCGTGCTCTAAGAAGCCTGTTGCGAATATTACGAAACGCGGCGGGCGCGTAGAAGCTTGCGTTGCAAACAAGATTCGCGCTTGCTTGCCGCCTCGCAAAGGATGCGGATGAGCAGACTGAATACGACCTAAGAAAGCGTTAAGCTTACCCGTAGGAATACGCTTATCCCAGCTATCTAAAGCTGTTCGCATGGCGCGCGCAAGACGATTCGTATGCCAGCCTGTTTTTGCAGAAAGATTTACGCGCTCAGCCCAAGTAACGCGCTCAAACTCAGTCTTCCACAAGCGTTCCATGCGCTGCCTTGAAAACTCGTCCATCAAATCCCACTTGTTAAACACAAGTACGATTGCGCGACCTGCGTCAACAGCTTGGCTCATAACTTTTAGATCCTGCTCCGCAATAGGAACGGAAGAATCGAAAAGAATCAAAGCAAGCTCCGAACGTTCAATCGCAGCCTGCGTGCGTAGCGAAGAATAGTATTCTGCACCAGTAAGCTTATGAGGCCTGCGCTTAATACCAGCAGTATCAATAAACAGCCAGTCTTCGCCGTCAACTCGCACAACCTCATCAACAGGGTCACGAGTAGTTCCAGCCAAGTCGTTTACAACAGCGCGCTCTTCGTGAGCTAAATGGTTCAAAAGCGAAGACTTACCAACATTTGGTCTGCCTACTAAAGCAACCCTACGAAGACCTTGCGGAGTTAAGAATCCTGAAGTTTTATTCGCTTTCTTCAAAGAATTGAGCGCTGCATCAAGCAAATCTCCAACGCCTCTGCCGTGCATTGCAGAAATTCCGTGAGGCTCACCCATTCCAAGCTTCCAAAACTCTGCAGTCAAGTACTCGCTTCTAGCATCGTCAACCTTGTTAACAGCCAATGTTATAGGCTTTCCTGCAGCGCGGAGCATTGAAACAATGCGCTCGTCTGTGGCTGTTAAACCAACTTGACCATCAACAAGGAAAATTACAGCGTCGCTTAAACGCACTGCTATTTGCGCCTGCTGAGCAATAGAAGAATCAATTCCTTCAACGTCTGCTTCCCAGCCGCCAGTGTCAACCAGCTTAAAATTAGTTCCAGCCCACTCAGCATCATAGCTTACGCGATCTCTAGTAACGCCCGGAGTATCCTCCACAACAGCAACTCTGTGACCTAGAATACGGTTTACAAGCGTTGATTTTCCAACGTTTGGTCTACCAATAACAGCGATTACACCAACTGCTTTTGTATCTTTCGATTCATCTTCGCCTGCTAAATCTCCGCTAAGCAGCGCGCGGTCTTCATCGTCAAGATCATAGCCTTCAAGATTTGCAGCGTAACGATCGTACTCGTCCTGCTCAATAGCAGCATCGACAATTTCAACAAGCGCATCAAGAGTCTGCTCAAAAGTCAAATCTGAATTATCGAGCGTTGTAACACCATCAGCAGCCTGAAGAAAACTCGTAACTTTAGCATCTTTAGCGTCGCGAGCACGAATATCATCTTCCTCAGAAGATTGATTATTTTGCAAACTTTCTTGCGAAATTTCCTGCTTGTTTCTGCGAGCTTGACGAACTTCTTCCCTTGCAGTAAGAAGAACGCGAACTTGCGCATTAGGAGCCACAACAGTAGTAATATCGCGACCTTCTGCAACAATGCCCTCACCTTTAGAGAAAGAATCATCTGCAGATTCAGCAGAAATATACGCGCGTTGAGCAGCAATAAGCATGCGTCGGACTGCAGGAATTGAAGAGACAGTAGATACGTGCGACGAAACTTCACTGGAACGCAGTTCTTCGCTAATATCTTCACCTTTGACAGTCACCACAGGATTTTTAGGATCCACGCTAAAGTCAGCGTCACTTTCAGTAAATAATGCTCCAACAGCTTCAACAATCTGATTAAAGCGTTCGAAATCAGCTGGATTTGCAGGCTGACCTTCATTGTCTAATTCAATTTGCGTGCTTAAATCAATACCCTGATTTAAGCACCACCATGCAGCAGCTCGATACATTGCACCCGTATCTAAATACGCAAAACCGTAGTATTGCGCTAAAGCACGAGAAGTAGAAGATTTACCTACTCCTGCTGGTCCATCAATTGCTACACAAATCACAGGCCAACCTCCTTAGAAAGCGAGCGCACTTCTGTTTGAGAAAGAACACGGTAAGATCCAGCTTTTAAGTCCCCTAATTTAATAGGGCCGATTTGCGTACGAACCAAGCGCTTTACAGGGAATCCAACAGCTCCAAAAATCCTACGCACAATACGATTCTTGCCAGAATGCAACACGACTTTTACCATGGTTGTGTCGTGATTCTGGTCGATTATTGCGCAGCGGTCGAACTTAATCCAACCATCTTCAAGATTTACGCCTTGAGAAACCAAGCGGCGGCAAACCATGCCGTTAATCTTGCCTTCAAGCGTTGCAATATAAGTTTTTTCAACCTCATACTTTGGGTGCATAACATGCTGGCTTAGCTCGCCATCGTTGGTCATTAGAATAAGACCTTCCGAATCGTAGTCCAAGCGACCCATGTGGAAGATTCGCTCGTACTTGTCTCCCACAATATCCCTTAAAGTAAAACGACCTTTAGGATCGTCCATAGCGCTCAAAACTCGCTTAGGCTTATGCAATGCGAGAGTTACAAGCTTCGTGTTGAACTTTACTCGAGACCCATCAACGCGCACTTTCTGACGCTTTGGATCTACGCGAGTACCAAGTGTTGTAACCAATTCGTCGTCTACTTCAACACGCCCATCGAGAATAATCTCCTCACATTTGCGTCTTGAACCAAATCCCGCTTCAGCAAGCAGCTTCTGCAGTCGAATGGCGTTTTTGTCATCTGAATGCGCCTGATTGGCGCGGGAATATGCGTTTGGCATCGTTCTCCCAACGTGACCTCATGAATTGTTTAACAAACATGCGCAAATAAGTTATTTTTAAGCACTAAATCAAACAATTCTCTATTACTATAATTTTTCTATTACTTTCGCAATTGTGATAAATAAGAAAATTACCACTTTTTCTATGCTACCGTATGGCATGGCCGTGATACTATAGCAGTTGTTTTAATAAGTTGCAAACTATACAGCAACACGTATTAAAGTAAGGAAAACTATGATTGAAGCACCGGAAACAACTTCTAAAGAAGCTAAAAGTGACTCTCCACTTGTTATTAAAATAGCAACCGAGTTTATTGCTACAGCGCTATTAATGTTCACAATTTACACTTTTTATTCACTATCAACAGCAATGTACGGCATTAATTTGCTTATGATTGCCGTAGGAACAGGCGTTGCGTATGCTGCAGCAATTTCTATTGCATCCAAAGTTTCTGGCGGACAACTTAATCCTGCTGTAACTATTGCATCTATGTTTACAGGACGCACATCGTATTTGGAAGGCCCTTGCTATATTATTGCGCAAGTTCTTGGATCCATTTTTGCAGCGAGCGCTTTTGTGTTCATTTTGCCTCAAACAAAAATGGTGAAAGATGCTAACTGGTTCGCTCCTGTTGTAAACGGTTTCAAACAAGGCTCTATTTCTGCAACGCAGCTAAAAAGCGTAAACTCTTCCTTCGGCGTTATTACAGCCTTATTGGTTGAAGTAATTGCAGTTGCAATAATTGTTGCTACAGCAATGAATTACACAAAAGATAACGGCAAGACCAATTGCGGCTATTCCACTCACATGGGTATTGCTTACGCAGCTGCAACTCTTATTACCTACCTGGTTACAGGTTCGGGTCTTAATCCTGCACGTTCTACAGGCATCGCAATTGTTGCAAACTTTAAAGAGCTTGAAGTTAAGCCATTAACTCAGTTGTGGGTTTTCTGGATTGCTCCAATTTTTGCGGCAGCACTTGTTGGTTTTGTTACTTTGCTTACTAAATTACTTACCACTTCTGCAAATCTTGAGAATAGAAAATCGGGTTACACTCATGCAAACAACGCTAATCAAGCTCCAGTAGCAATTCAAAATTATGATGAAAATTCAGCTAATTTTGGATTTAGTGAAGCAAATAGCGTTAACAATATGCAGAGCGATGCTACTAACATGAGCAATTTTCAAGAAAACTATAGATAGTAATAGAAAATAGTA
>NZ_ADES01000009.1 GCF_000263595.1 Gardnerella vaginalis 1500E | reverse complement strand
ACTACACTATCAACGCCCGAGAGGTTACCCTAATGGGATCACCCCCGCGTATGCGGGAAAGACCATTTTTATACTCCTTTTTGCTTTTAAGACTTAGGATCACCCCCGCGTATGCGGGAAAGACACGACAAGTTTAGAGCAGGGATTCTTTTTGCTGGGATCACCCCCGCGTATGCGGGAAAGACACTTAAAGATCCCAATAAAATGACCATTTCTATAACAGAAACAGTCAAATCTCATTTACTTTTCAGATTCAACCTATCACAAAGCGTAGTACAACAGTATTTTATTTTTATGAAATAAATTTTAGCAATCCTTTCAAATTAAAAACAAGATGCGCTGTTAGTCTAGCGTCCAAAAGAGCTCTATGTGGAACGGATTCAGAAATATTGTATTCGTGTAGTACCGTCTTTAGTTGGTAATTTTTTAAAAATTTCTTTTCTTTCTTTACGAAACGAGATATATCAAAAATTTTATTGATTGAAAGAGAATCATCAAATCTTTCACCTAATGAAGATAAAGCAGAATTCAAAAATGACATATCAAACTGTATATTATATCCAAGTACCGGTAATTTTCCAACAAAATCAATAAATTCTCTTAATGCTGAATCTAATCCGACACCATAAGAATCAAGCATATTATCTGTAATACCAGTTAGCTCAATAATTTCATTAGGAATAAAATTATTTTTATTAAAATTACTAACGCTGCCGCAATTAATATTTATTAGTTTTTGAAATTCTTCAATTTTTCCATCAATGAACTTAACTGCTCCAATTTCAATGATTTTATCAACTTTGCTATTTAAACCTGTAGTTTCGCAATCTATTACAACAAAATTCTTACTTGTTTTACCAATACAATCTTTCCAGTAATCTGTACAAGTTATTTCTTCATTATTTGTAATAAAGTTTGTAGTTTGAGAAACATTATCATAACTTAGATAACTAATATTTTCATTTGTAAGATTATTTTTAATTTTATTAGAAGTAGTATTAATACTTTTATGACTAGCATTTGAAAATTTCCTTGCATTATGAAAATGCGCTGCATTACTAAATCCATGTTTAATATCGCCTTCCGTTATATCATTTGAAGGAATACGTACCAGAGGCAATCCATCTGAATAAACTACTTCACGATGCGAATGGATAGTTTTAAAATCATAGCCAATTTCATTTCTGGAAGAAAAGCTCATTGTTACAGTACCATTGCCAACACTGTCTTTTATACGCTTCCATAATTCTTCTCGGACTCTACTGTTGAAATTGCCGACGTAAACGCCTGTAGCTATTTCTTGCATCCACTTGGTTAAATCACCTCTTAAAGATAGTGGACAGTTCGTCATAGTAATCACAGTTAACGGCATATCAATTCACCTCACTGTAATTTATTCCAGAATCTACTAGGAGTTCCTTATCGTCCCAAAGATGTATTACATCAACAGTAATTTGGTCGTCAATTGGTATTTCAAGAAGATTTTGTATGTCATTAACGATACGAGACATTATGTTGCAATTTGTAAAGCAATCGCGCATCTTCAATCGCATTAACTGTTCAATGTCATCGTCGGATTCACACTGAGCAGCAATTTCAAAAGACGCAGGAATAGTTAATTCAGCTTTATATAAGTCTGCAATGTCGTATACGAGAGAAAGATCATGTCCAGTATGTACGAAACCTAATCCAGGTGCTAAACCCAAAGCAGATATTATGCTATGCACTAAACCGTATAAGCATACGTTGCCTACAGACAATGCTTGATTAACAACAGTGCCACTTTCAAAATCGTCGATTTTATAATCGCGACCATTCCATTGGACATTGTATTTGTTAGACATTTCCCTATATACATGTCTAACACGAGCGCCCTCTCGACCTCGCAATTGTTGCATAGTATATGACGATACGTTTTCGTTAGGGAAACGCATTTGATACATTTTTCTCGCAACGCTCAGTCTAGACCTATTATTAGTAACAAGTTTTGCTTGTTTTTCCAACAATCTTGAACTTCTTGACAATGCTCTACCATGAGCATAATTGCGAACACCATGCTCGCCAACCCAAACTATGCTTGCACCAACATCTCCAAGTAATTCCATGGCTCTATGAGTAATCTCCGTGCCAGGACCCAAAAGTAAAACACCAATCATCGCAGCAGGAACTCTTATAGTTCCATTTGCATCAAAGACTGTAACAGCACTATCAAGACGATTAATTTTCGCATGCTCTACGTATATAAAACTTACTCTGTCACCTATACGTGGAAGCTCTGGTATATTAGCTTTTTTAGCACCGAATTTCTTTTCCATACTGTTACAGCCTTCAATAAAATAGCGTCATTTATTTGAGCCACATAAAGGAATCACTGTCATCATTCCAAAGCCATATGCTTTCTTTTTGCCAATTCCTTCTAGCAGAGTTTTACGCATAATATTCGCATCGCTAATTGTTAAAATACCTTGATAAACAGCTTTACTTAATCTAATAGGTTTTTCTGACTTAGTGAATAAGCTATATCCGCGTTCAACAATAGTAAATTCATTTTCGTTCAACGAAAAACCTAATTTTTGTGCGCGATTAAGCAAAAAATTCATCTGCTGATCATAAGTAACATGTGGCACTACCCTACCTCTAGTAGTGCGAGTTTCAACAGTATCAGAAATAGCAACAACAGGATTAAGCGTCACTCGAAATTGCATTCTCATGCCATTCATTAGTGAGCTTAAAAACTTATCATAAGTTTTACTTGACGCTGTTCCTGCAACACCATACATCTCTAGACGTTGCAAATCTGGTTCAGAATCACTCACTATAAGCAAGTAATGTTTTCCATGAAGAACATCAACTCTCCATAGCTTTCTGCTTCTTTCATGATTCTCCCATTCGTTAGGAAAACTTTGTTCAACCCAGTTATGAAAGGCACCAACAGATTTAAGATCTCTCAACGATGAAGGTTTGTTATAATCAATTTCAACTCTACTCAAATAAGACATTTAAGCCTCCAATCCAGAGAATGCATCATGCTCAGCAATAAAATCTCCAGTAGATTTCACATGTTTACTATCTGATGCAATACCTTCCGAATCTGAATTATCGTGGAGAATTCTCTTAATAGATATCTCCATTTTTGACTCGTAACGGAATCCGAATTTTCTTTCCTTGTTCGAGAAAGAATTAACAAAATCCTTACGCAATCTACGAACTGATTCCTGAATTTTATAAGTACGAGTATTATCTTTAACTAATTCTTTCGCAGCTTTATCTACTAAATCAGAATCAGCGTATAAAGATACAAATACTTCATTACGCGATTTATTAGAAGACTCGGATATTTCAGATAAGTTACAAGCATTAAACCTTTTTTTATACCACTTTTTTGCAAGCCACTCATGCGTTAATAACGCCTGAATTACTCCACAATCTTCTACTCCTAGAATAAAGTCAGCAGTAGGAGGCAACGATCTTCTACCTAAACTAGATTGAAAATACGGCGAGCGCAACGCATCGTTAATACTGTAAATAAGCTGCTCATTGTTGGATCCTATTGCAACAAGAAATATAGCATCTTCTAGATAATAACGATTTGTAACATAATTTTTTTCAAAATCACCGTTAAGCTTATATTTTGCAGCAATATGATAATCTTTGAGCAAATTTCCTTGCTGATCGATTCGTACTGCAAAATCTAAATCATTAAGTTTCGCAATATTTTCATCACAATCTGCACTCCTTCTATATCCAAAAGATGCAGCAATCATACCTATCACAGCACTTTTAGATGGATAATAGTCTGTATGGCGAGTCTCAAAATGTGAATCTGTACCCCATGATTGCAAAGGTCCAGCAAACTTCAGTAATAAACTTTTCATAAGCTTCCTAACTGTTAAACACTAAGCATCAACCAATAAGTGTTATTTATTAAGGAATTTACTGAAGAAATTCGGAGACTTTAGAAGAAAAATCATCTAACAATTGTTGCATACTTTGCTCTTCCACTCCTAATTTAATTTCCTCATTTGAAGAATCCATTGTTACATAGAATGACGCAAGTGGCTTATGAACAAATTTTTGAACTTTCTCGTATTCTTGAGATAGCTTCTCTATAGACTTTGAAACATATCCATCTTTAGATTTTACTGGATCTTCAAATGCGCTAACTAAATTCACTGGCCTGTCATCCCTTAACGTTACTACCAGAATTTGCGGCAAAGTTTGATTAGCAAAAGTATTTACTTTGCCAGTAGGCATTGCATTAGAGAAAGCTTCAATAAAAAGTCTAAGAGCGTTAATTGTAGATTCTTTATTGTCTCTCAGCTGATGACTAAATTCATGTACTGCCACATTTGCATAACGATAAAGCGTTGAAGAATTATATTCTATTGTTCCAAGCATTCCAGCTCCAGCATTATCTTCCGCAGATAAATCATCAACAGCAGTATAGTAATCAAATTCAGCACGAACCGCATGGGTGGAAATTGCGTGAGCAACTTGTGAAGAAGCATCCTCATTAAGCGATGGATCGTCTGCAAGCATGCGACCGAATAACGCAATATCAATAGGTGGATTATCTTTCAAGATTTCTTGTAGCTGCTTCTTGTCAGTAACATTATTAATTGCCGCTTGAGCTAGAGAATTTGCTTGAGTCTCTCCTAAGAAGAATAAAGCTTTTGCTGTAGGAACTGTTTCCCCCTTATCTGTTTTAGTTTTAACGCCAGCACCATTTAACGTTTTATCTGCTAAATCTAATGCTTCTTGTTCCGATAATTCTGGTTTTAACGTAATGATTTTATCAGCAACGTATTTAACAATGTTTTTGCTTCGTATTCCAACATTAGAGTCACCGCCGTGCTCTTTGAAGTATTCACGCATTGAGTGCTTCCAGCATTGAGAACTTATTCTGGTTCGAGTTACACCGCCATATTGAGCAGTTTTTGGACTGCCTGCATCATCACGATTAATATTGCATGGTGGAACAGTTTGGATTGCTTGAATATCTAAGAATAAATGAGCGTTCATGATTTTGCCTTTCTAATTTTAGTTAATTGTTTAATAATGCTGTTTTTGAAATATGTAATATTACTAAAAAGTATTTCTACTAGCTGAAACGATAGTATTCTTGCGCCCAGGAAAGTCTTACTTTTTCTGAATCTTCAAACTGAAGCAAATATAAATCGCGCGCTAGTTTAGAATAATCAATTGCTTGTTGATTTTCTTTTGTTCTACTTTTTAGTAGTCGAACTAATTGACGAAGGTAGTAATAAAAACTCTCATAATCGCTTGTAGTAACCATAACATTAAAGCGCCTATCAGTAGCTTCACGTACACCTTCATCACTTCTTAGTGCTCTTAAAGCTGTTCCCATGTTGTTATAAGATTTTTCTTTTTCTGAATCTTCAGATTTGTTCAAATCTTTATAACTTGATTTTTCTACAACACCTTGCTCGCACAATGCGTATATTTGCAAAGTGTTTATAACAGCTCGCATTTGATAGCTAACTTCACCATATTTATTGATAAAGCTTTCCGGAACATTGCTTAGTATCCATGACCATATTTCTACTGACTGACTTAATGGCTTACCAATTGTGTGTCGTAGTTGAGCAAGCATAGCTCGTCTCGATGCAATATCTGATCCGTTCAAAAATTGATTGATTATTTTGTTAATAACGCTTGATACTTCAACAGATTTGCTTTGATTTTCAGCCATAACAGCCTCCTTTCTATCTATTTTATTTTTCTGATAATTTTTTTAATCGACTAATAAAAATGTTGTAAGCTATAACTATATTTTTTGTAGATTCTTTCTCGTTTTGTTCGGAAGGTCTACCTGTAAAATCGCGCAATGTTGCATTTTCTAACATTCTCTTTGCCTCATTTATGAGTATGTTATGCAACGTATTTCTCCACTGTGCACAACTCTCATTCTTTGAATCGTTTGGCATAATATTTGCTAACCATTCTCTAAAGGGTTGATCAACTAGGAAATAAACATTACTAATGTACTTAGTTGCGTCATCTTTATTTCTATTGCGTATTTCACATATGTCGAGAAGAAATTGCTTGTATATAAACCCTATGGCAGATCTTGTATACTCAACTTCATTGTTAATTCTGTTTACCCATCCACTGTCAGAATTATCAGTTACTACGACTTCATCAACGTATAGAGTATCACATATTTCGTCTGTGGGAACCCAAGATGTAGCATTACCATCATCTTTCATGCTTACAGCTTGTAGTGAAATAGAAGATCCAGCAATATCTTTACTAATTTTATTTAACCATTCAATAATTCCTGGTTTATGATTTTTTACACTTCCATCATACAACTCTTGCGACGTAAGCAACCCGAACGATCTCCACATAGATTCTTCTACTCTATGCTTCCTAGGAGTGTATTTGTCCTTACTTTCACCTTCCTTGTTATACTGCCATACTGTCATTGGCTCAATAAAAGCATTTTTATGATTAATATCAGGAAGTTTCACTATAGAAACCGATATCGGCTTGTCAATCCTGGTATCAGGATTTATATATATTGCCCTACTCCATCGAGTGTAAAGCTGAGAAATATTGTCGATAGATGTTTCGTAAAATGAATTTTCAATATTTTCTGTTCCTGAATATTCCCAACATGGCTTTTGTCTTTTCTCAGGAGATTGCATTTCACCAACAAGCACGCAGTTGAGCATAAGAGTTTCAAATAAATTGGCTCCTACTATCTCAATACCGCCGAGATCAAAAAGCCAACCTTTTGAAGCTTTATATTTTTCTGTACCAAAAATGGTCTTATCTGCCAATCCAACATATGACTGTAAGGCAATAATCCATCTTGCTAATTGTGCTTCAGTAAGCGACGATTTATTATTATCAACATTATCTTTTGGAGAAAATACTGCAATTTTATTATTGCTTTCAGAAATCAATCGATTTATATTTTTACCTGATATCTCGCTAGGAGATTTACCACCAAGCTTTTTACTATCGATATCTTGTTTAAGTACTTGTAAAAAAGGATACTTGTCATCAAAAAGATAAAAACGATCATGCCATTGTTCTAAATATTTGAAGACTGCATCTGGAAACTTTTTTGCGGCCCAAACTTCACGCCAAATATCCATTGTTTCTTCATTGAAATCCTCTTTATCCTCTTCATTTGAATCAAATTCACGAGAATTTCCATGAATGTCGTACCTAGAAAAAACAGTATGAAGTAAAGCTAGCAGAATACGAAGTAATGCAAAATCTTGAGTTTTCATATCGCCAGCAAGAGCTTTATATTCATATGCATTCTTAAACACATCTGTAATTGATACGAGTTTATTGTGGCCTTTTTCGTCTACAATGACGGAAATCCAAGGCTCATCTAATAAATTAAATCTGCTCACCGTTTAATTTCCTTTCTGTCTTCTTCTGAACTCTTAATACATACAATACCACTTTTTTCAGAATAAACAACTCTGTATTTCGACAATTCGCAAATATTGTTTTCATCGAATAGAAGCACCAAAGAACCTCGCAGCCAAGGCTGATCATCCCAGTTTTGGAATTGCTTTTGTTTTCGCATTCTTTCCAGCTCTGCAATTGTTTCTTCAACACGATTGCTGTTTAGCGTAAACATCCACGGCAATCCTACTGTCTCTTGAGTAAGTTTCATTGCAACTTCAACATCATCAATATTTTGTGAAATATCTTTACAATCATGAAAAGTTCCATAACCAGAGCCAACTTTTTTAACAGCAATAACTTCTATAGATTCACCGCTATTACGAACTTGAGCACGTGCAAATTCATCAGACTCTTTTACAATTGAATGCTTCAACAAGCCAACAATAGATTTTTTACCGATTTCTGTTTTTGGATTTTCAATTCTATATGTTTCAGCATTACTTTCATTGTTGTTTCTGTCTGAATCATATTCTCTTTTTGCGTCAACATACGCATCTGTCAAATCTTCTTGTAAGTCTAAAGGATTATCACCATAAACTATTTGTACTAATCGAGAAATATCTTGAGGCATATTTATAACATCTGGCAAATAGTATTGAGTTCTCATAAGTAAATATTTACTGTAAATAGACTCAGATCCTCTATCAAATTTGTAGATTGCACTAGTTCCCAACACATATAAAATTGGTTTTTTAAGAGAATCTGGGCGTTCTATCGTATGCCTGTGTAATCTGCCAGCACGTTGAAGCAATAAATCTATAGGAGCAAGATCAGTAAACAAAACATCAAAATCAATATCAAGTGACTGTTCTAATACTTGCGTACCAATAATTATTGCACGAGCAGGTCTATGAGAATTCTTGCCAATCATATTGCAAATCTGTTTTTCTTTTCTAACTCTATCAGTAGCAATAAATTGCGAATGAATAACTGTAACTTCGTCAGCACTAAATTTATCAACGCAAGCATTATAAATTTCTTGTGCTCTCTTAACGGTGTTTACTATAATTCCAGCAATACCGCCATTATTTAGCAAAGATTTAAGCTTACTAACAAGTGATTCATGTAAATTATCATCTGTTATTTTTCTTACAGAAACAGATTTTTTATCACTCGCATCATTTTCAATAAATTTTTGTTTTACACAGTTTTTATCACTGTATGTGATTAGAGGATAACCATTTGTTTCAAAATCAACATTAGACTTATCGCATTCACTCCATTTAAATCCCAACCCGCGCAGTAAATAAGATTTTATAAGTTCTTTTCTACGCTTTGCAGGTAAAGTAGCAGAAAGCAACACTACAGGAACACCATATGCTGCCATCCAAATAAGAGATTCTTCAAGATACTTATTCATATAAGCGTCATACGCGTGCACTTCGTCAATAATTACAACTTTTTTACTTAAACCCAAATGACGAAGCATAAGATGTTTTTGTTTTAGAGAAGCTAACAAAAATTGATCTACTGTACCAACTACAAAATCATCCAACATTGCGGTTTTTCGTCCCGTAAACCAATCATTAAGTATTACTCCATTGTTATTTGCATCATTATTACTTGAAGTACTTTCACAACCATCATTCATGTTTTGCATACCATGAGGCAAATGGGCATAATCTGCATTCAGTTCAGCTTTACCATGAACTAAACGTAAACCAATTTCGCCCTGAAAATCACAATTCACACTTTTAAGCCAATTCTCAACTCGCCTAAACATTCCGTTAGAAGTGGCTTGAGTAGGAAGACCGAAAAACACTCCGCTTCTTCCAGTTAGATTTGCCAATTGCTCAGCAGCAATCAAAGAAGCTTCTGTTTTACCTGAACCCATTGCTGATTCAAGAATAAAAATTCCAGGTTCTTCGCAATTAGAAATAACATTGTGCAACGCTATCTGAACATCATTCGGCGAGAAACCAAAACGATGTTTGTATAGTTCTGAAATACTGCTACAACAATTTAATGATTCCCATACGTCTTTAGAACCATGCTTCAACCACTTTTCCCAACCTTTTTTATATCTTTCTTCCTGATTTTCTATTAAATCTTTCTCTATTGGAATAAGTGGAAAATAGTGTTCATTACTTGCAATCCAATCAGCCATAATAACTAATCCACACAATAAAACTTGTGCTGGTTCACTTATTTCAGGAAGATCATCTACATTAGAAAAATCATTCCTTTCTAAAGACCAACCCAAAATATCATTCTGCAATTTTTGCCATAATCTACTATTTTCGCTTTCAGTTTCACTCTGATAGTAATGGTCAGCATATGAAGACTCATTATCTTTATAAACAGAATTATCATCTAAAGGCTTACCGTGATGAGCGCCAACAATTGCACAAATACCTTCAGGAACTCCAGCTTTAGAAAGAATAGCTTGACCAGTTATAGTATGATGGCTACTTGACCAAGCTGTTGTCTTGAGAATAAAATCATCAATATTTGTGAAACCAACAGTAGCTAACTTATTTTTTAACGCAATATCCAAATCTTTTGAATTTGAAGGCGATTTACGGAACTGAAAAACAGGAGTAGCTTTACCAATATCATGTATGCAACCTAAAAATTGAGATAATTTTTTTGCATCAACATGTTTACTTAATGAGGATTCAATCAATCTTCGCTGGCCATCGCTAAGCCAATGATCCCATAATTGGCCAATAACATTTCCAGTATCTTCAAGATGTTGAGCAAGAGGAAGCCATTGCATTACTCCATTAACTTCTCTCTTTTTGCCCCATAATGCAGGATTAACAATATGATTACATCTCATACCTACTATCCCCTTAATCTACAATGATTACTAAATAATGGTAAATATACTCTTAATAAAAGTTTTAAGGAAGATTGTATTGAATATTTATTTATAATTAGATGAGCTTCAAACGTATTACATGCATTTGAAGCTCAGATAATTGCCTCGCAAATGCGAGAAAGACGATAGAACACGAAACACAGAAGGATCACACCCGCATATGCGGGAAACTCTATCAAAAGCGATTATACACAACAGCATTGTTATTGTGATTCTTTTAATGTAGATTTTGTACGTATCCAGTTAAGCCAACTTGTAGCGTAAATTTAAACTTGTTCAAAGTGGTATAACTTTTACAAAAGTAAAGAATATGTAAGTGTTTAACGCATAAGAAGAGTATCATTCACAAGAATAGACATAACACAAGTGCATCAAAATTGTTGCGTTAACGAAACAGTTTTGATACGTGGATTAAATTTTCATAATTAAAAATTTATAAATTGAATTAAAATATCTAATTCAAAAACATTTGTAAATTCGCCATTGATACTAGTTTTTATTAATAGAATATTTCTTATTAAATAGCTATCATTGAATCATGATGAAAGCTATTGTTCCTCCTAAGTCCATAATTGTTAATTTACCTTATAAAGTCTTCAAAGATAACGAATTGGATCATAGCATTAATGAAAATCTAAAGCATAAAAGAAGTGATCTTGATAACCAAACTATTCAAGTTTTGAAGCATTACTTGCTGAAATTTCCAACTGTTTATATTGTTCATAAAAAAGAATATGAGAGATATACGGTTTATGTTGGTGAAACTAATAATATTGAGGAGAGAACAAAACAACATCTGAATGCTGATACCAAAATCAGAGATGATTGGGAAAAACTATCTAAAGGCGAAGTAAAACAATATATTATTGCTAATGAACATTTTAATAAATCACTTACTTTAGATGTTGAAAACCGCTTCATGCAGTATCTGCTAAGTGTTGATTCAATCAATAAAGTTACTAATCGCAGAACCAATCCTCAGGGTGAATATTATCCAGAAGAAGAATTCGAACGTATCTTTTCTGAAATATGGGTTCAGCTTCATAACATGGATCCAGATTTATTTCCAGAGGAAGAAATTATTCGCGACTCGGCTTTATTCAAAGCGTCACCATTTCATAAATTGACTTCTGAACAGAAGACTATTGAAAGAAAAGTTATAGATATAGTTAATGAAGCTTTAAAATCAAAAAATAAGTGTGACTCTAATTCGTCTACGCTTATTTTATTAGAAGGTGATGCCGGTACTGGGAAAACAGTTTTACTTAGTGATTTATTTTATAAAATTTGTAACAAGCTAAGCAAAATAAAAAATCAATTACGCCAGTACAGTTATGATGGTGTTGAAGAAGAAAACGAAGAAGATTCTGATTATGAATATAAACAATTTTCAACTATTAATAATGGGAAATCTGCTTGCATAATTGTAAATCATAAAGAACAAGTGAATGTATACAATCAAATAGCAACGAAGTTACGTTTGCAAAAAGATAATGATGAACTTGTTATGCTACCTACTCAATTTATTAATCGTTTTAGCGAGCAAACCGAACAAGGTCGCGGCATTATTGATAAACCAAAGCGTTGCTGTGATGTAGCTCTTATTGATGAAGCTCACTTGCTGAATACACAAGCTAATCAGGCTTATTCTGGTTCAAATATGTTGTCTGATATCTTATGTAGATCTCGAGTTGTTATTGCAGCTTTTGATCCTAATCAAATTTTACAAAGTAACCAACGATGGAATTCAGAAGACTTAGAAAAATTATTGGGTGCATATTGCAATAATAAGAAGTCTTTTGGTAATAATGCTAATGATTGCGTAACATTACACTTAAATGATTCAATAAGTGTGAATGTTCATCGTTTTATTCTTGAAAATCAGATGCGTATGAGAGCTAATGAAAATGTTCTCGAATGGATTAAAAATTTTGTATACAATGGTCGCATTGGTACTCTTCCACTATGTAATAGTTATGAAATAAAAAATTCAGATTTGAATAATGAAAATAAACCTTTTGATTTCAAAGTATTTGATTCACCTATTAAACTATTTAAGGCTATTAAATCTAAATCTGAAGAAAAAGCTTCTGGTTGCGATGGGAACGGATTATCACGTATTGTTGCAACATACGATTGGGAGTATAAGAGCAATAAGAATAATCCTACTGCTGTAAATGGTACTTGGAATGTAGATTTGCATTGTGATAGTAATGGACAATGGCATATGGGACTTGGAGAATATTCTGATGCTGGTATTTCCGAGTTAGAAATTTTGGAAATAGAAGGGAAAGTTTTTAGTCATCCATGGAATTATCAATTGTCACCGTTAGATAGCTCGAAGCATTCACGTTCAATAAAGGAAACAAAAAAATCATGGGCAGAACAGCCTCACACCATAAATGAGATTGGATCTACATTTACCGTTCAAGGATTTGATCTAAATTATGCTGGAGTAATAATTGGGCCATCAGTGCAGTATCGTAATGGTAAAGTTGTTTTTTGCCCAGAAAATAGCAGAAACGATAAAGCAACTAATAAAAGGCACACTAAAGATTCATCAACAAAAAAGAAAATTACGTTAGACTATTCAATTGATAATCTTAAAAATGAGCTTAACGTGTTATTAAAACGAGGAGTTAATGGGCTATACATTTTTGCTGTAGATACAGAATTAGAAAAAGCATTATTAGAAGCTCAGCGTAAGCGTAATTCATTAATTTGAGTTACCCGCTTACTAACAGAACTTTCTAACTCCTTTTATCAACAATAGCTTGAAAAATGTTGCTTTTTAAGTGAATAAACTTGATTGCAAGTATGCAAATTTTGGTGTTAATCCTGATTTTGCATAATTTTCAAATCAAATTAAATGTACATGGCTTCTGACGCAGCTTCTAAGTAAAAAAGTTTTATCAGAACGATATAAACAGTATTGGAATAAAATATTGTACTAATCGGAACAATAGTTATTTATAAAATCCATAAACACAAAAATCCCGACTGACTGTAATTGTCGTCGGGATTTTTCATTATTTAGACTTATTTTGTTTCGCTGCCAGTTTTATCAACTTTTTCGTTTTTCAGCTTCGCTTACAGCAGATTCGTTTCCGGTACTGCTTTCAGAGTTGCTATCAGAATCCTCTTCAGAATTATCCTCTGCAGAGTCCGCAGACTTATCCTCAGCGTCATCATTAGAAGACTTGCTAGATTCATCTAACTCAGCAACATCAAACTGCTGGCTCTTAAAAGTAAACTCCCCCAGCAATCCTTCTCCTTCAGCGTCAACCTCAATTCGTTCGCCGTCAGAAATTTCGTTCAGCAAAATCTTCTCGGAAATAATATCCTCAATATCTCGCTGAATTACACGACGCAATGGACGCGCGCCCAGCAAAGGATCGAATCCTTTTTGAGCGAGCAAATTCTTAGCAGCGTCGGTCAATTCCAAAGACATGTGGTGATCAAACAGTCTATTATTGAGCAGCTTTATGTCCATATCAACAATTTGGCGCACTTCAGGCTCCGTAAGCTGACGGAACACAATAGTATCGTCCAAACGATTTAAGAACTCCGGACGGAAATTGCGCTTAAGCTCCGAATTAACCTGATCCTTCATTCGCTGATACGTAGAATCAGAACTATTTCCAAGCGTAAAGCCAGTGTTTGCAGCCTTCGCAATATCGCGCGTACCAAGATTAGTAGTAAGAATAATAATCGTATTCTTAAAGTCTACTTTTCTACCTTGGCCGTCGGTTAAATGACCATCATCCAACACCTGCAAAAGCGTGTTGAAAATATCCGGATGAGCTTTTTCAATCTCGTCAAAAAGAACCACAGAGAATGGCTTTCTGCGAACTTTCTCGGTAAGCTCACCACCCTCTTCGTAACCAACGTATCCAGGAGGAGCTCCGAAAAGCCTAGACGCAGCATACTTTTCAGCAAACTCAGACATATCAACGCGAATCAAAGCATCATCATCGTCAAATAGGAAGTTTGCCAACGCTTTAGCAAGCTCAGTTTTACCAACGCCTGTAGGTCCAGCGAAAATAAACGAACCAGAAGGACGTTTAGGATCTTTCAACCCAACGCGCGCTCGTCGAATAGAGCGTGCCAAAGCGGACACGGCTTCATCTTGGCCAACAATACGCTTATGAAGCTCAGATTCCATTTGAAGAAGCTTCTGAGACTCCGCCTGAGTAAGCTTTACTACAGGAATTCCTGTAGTGCTTGAAACAACGGAAGCGATCATGTCTTCGTCAACAACCATTTTGACGTTAGACTCGCCTTCGCGCCAAGCTTTTTCCTTTTCGGCAGCTTCGTTTTCAAGTTTTTCTTGATCGTCTCGAAGATTAGCAGCCTCTTCGAAATCTTGCTGCTTAATTGCTTCATCTTTCTTTTCAGAAATCTTAGCAATCTTATGGTTAAGTTCTTTAAGCTCAGGTGGCTGAGTTAAGCGCTTAATTCGTAAGCGTGCGCCAGCTTCATCAATAAGATCAATAGCCTTATCTGGAAGGTGACGATCTTGAATATAACGGTCAGAAAGCTCTGCAGAAGACTGTAAAGCTCCGTCCGTAATAGTTACATGATGATGATTTTCGTAGCGCGAACGCAAGCCTTTAAGAATCTCAATCGTTTCAGCAATAGTAGGTTCAGGAACCTGAATTGGCTGGAAACGACGCTCTAAAGCAGCATCTTTCTCAATATACTTACGATACTCATCGGTTGTAGTAGCACCGATTGTCTGTAGTTCGCCGCGAGCAAGCATTGGCTTAAGCATGTCGGAAGCGCCAAGAGCGCCATCGGCAGAGCCAGCACCAACAATAGTGTGAATTTCGTCAATAAAAAGCACAACATCGCCGCGAGTTTTGATTTCTTTAAGAACTTTCTTCAAGCGCTCTTCGAAATCGCCACGGTAGCGAGATCCTGCAATCATTGATCCTAAGTCAAGTGAATAAATCTGCTTGTTTTTCAACGTTTCTGGAACATCGCCTTCAACAATTTTCTGGGCAAGTCCTTCTACAACTGCAGTTTTACCAACGCCAGGATCTCCAATAAGCACAGGATTATTCTTCGTGCGTCGGCTAAGAATAACCATAACTCGTTCGATTTCCTCAGAACGGCCAATTACTGGATCAAGTTTTCCTTCGCGCGCTTCAAGTGTAAGATTTCGACCAAACTGATCCAGAAGTGCAGACCCAGACTTGTTGCTTTTATCTTGCACGCTTCCAGCGTTAGCAAGTTCGCCCTTTTCATCTTCTGAACTTGTAGAGCTGCCTCCGCGAATTAAGTCAACTGTAGTGCTTCTTAAGTCTCCAAGATCGACTTCCATTTTAATAAGCACTTGTGTGCCAATGCCTTCGCCTTCGCGAATAAGTCCTAGCAAAATATGCTCAGTACCAATGTAGCTATGACCAAGTTGCAGAGCTTCTCGTAAGCTAAGCTCCAAAACTTGCTTTGCGTGCGGCGTAAAAGGAATGTGGCCGCTTGGGGCAACAGCACCCTTGCCAATCATTTCTTCCACTTGTTTGCGCGCGCCTTCCAAGTCTACGCCCTTTGAGCTCAACGCTTTTGATGCAATTCCGTCACCTTCGCGAATTAGACCAAGCAAAATATGCTCAGTACCAATGTAATTATGCTGAAGTGAGCGAGCTTCCTCTTGAGCTAGCACAATCACGCGTCGTGCGCGATCAGTGAACCGTTCAAACATAACTGCCTTCCGTTCTTTTCGTTCATTCCATGGTAACTAGTCACCATGACGCGAAGTATTACACAACTTATTAGTATTTATTAGAATCTGTTAAGATTTTAGGATTTTTCTGTATTCATTAAAATTTCTTTAGATTTTACTTATGTTGTCTGCGTGATTTCCTTTTGTACAATCGCATTGCTGTAGTACCTGTGTTTTTATTAGGTTCTTCGCTTTTAGCAGATTCTTCAGTAACTTCTATTTTCTTAATTTCTTCGGTTTTTGCTTCATCCTCATAGTTAGATTCAACATCATTAGATTCAACATCGTTAGTTTCTGAAGTCAAATCTGCTGTCTTAGAATCAGCTGTATCTGTACTAGGGGTATCAGTGATATCAGTATCAGCTATACCAGCCGTATCAGCTGTATCAGCGGTATTAGCATCATTAGCAGCATCTTTATTTAATTTGCGACGCTTGCGGCGATGCGTTTTGCTATCTTCAATTGCTTCCTCAATAAGCTCAACATCTGCACGCTCTTCTCGAGGAGCTTGCTGCAAAATATCAATATGATAATCGTCGTAGGCTGGAGCTGATTGAATCCACAGCTGTGATGGCTCAGGTGGCTCAATTTCGGAATGCTCTCCGCAAGCGTGATCAAGAGATACAACTCGACCATCGTCTGGACTCCACATGTTCGCGCAAACGCCAAACATTGAACCCAAGCTTCCAGCTAGTGGAATCATAAAGCCGCATGAAGAGCAAACGTTACCGTCAGCTATTTTTGTTGACAGTGACTTTGGGCCGTGCTGCCCTGCATACCAGCGTTTTGCTGTTTGCGAAAGAGCTTCTGCAGTCATCACGCGTCTGCGAGATAAACGTAAAGTCGAAACTGCCTCTTCAAGATCTTCGTTAGAATCATTATTTTCGGATGACTCATTGCCTTGCGAATCGCAAGAGCCATTTTCATTCTCAACAATTTCTGTGGCGTCTGCACTTTCAGCAGTTTCGCCATCTTGCTTAAGCGTATTTTCTTCGGAATTTTCTTTTTCTTCTTTAGATTCTTCCTCAGATTTTTCGCTTAATTCATCTTCAGACTGATGATTTACTGGACGGAATCCATCTTCAAGACGAGAATCGTCTTCCTCTGTTCCAATAGAATCCATTACAGAAAGATCACTTGGCTTCAATCGATCTTTCCACGGAATCCAAGGTGGTGGCAGCAGTGAGTCATCAGTAGGAATAAGCGTAGATTCGTTTACAGTCCAACGCTCAGTTTCCAAATCGTGATACAACGTTACTGACCACTGCCAGCCCTCGTAACCAACAAGCTTACTTTCAAAGCGAAAATCGGTAACACCGTCACCAATATCCGTGGAAGACACAAAATCTCCCACGGCATCGGAACGCTCTGAAGTTTCCACAGCAATGCTACGAGCAATATCTTGTGGATTCATCACTTCATCAGTCATAAATAATATTCCCGAAACTATTCTTGAACGTCGAAATTGTCGGCTACTGCGCGCAAAAGCGTAGCAAGCTTCTTGCTTTCAGCAGTAGATGGATAATGACGACGGCGCAAACCATTACCTGCAGAATCAAGCAGCTTAATAAGATCTTCAACAATTGCTGCCATATCTTCTGCCTTTGGACGAGTTGCTTTAACTAGCGATGGCGCTGTTGCAATAAGATTAAGTCCCATCGCTTGAGGACCTTTACGACCCTCAATTACAGAAAACTCAACCTTCGCACCCTTATGCAAATTTTTTACAGTTGCAGGCAAAGCTGCAGCTGGTAAGAAAACATCCTTACCATCGTCGCCGGCAATAAAACCGTACCCCTTCTGCGCATCGTACCAACGCACACGCCCATTGGGCATAACACACCTCACTCAATAATCACTCATTGTCGCATATCAATATGCATTAAACACACAAGTGCATCGTTTATATGCGAAAACATCCGTATATAGTTTACCAGATATTAATGTTAATTGTTTCGCTTTTTCTATTGTAGCGCATAAGGTTCAATTTCTCTTACAGGAAGTACAACAGTAAGAGTCAATCCATGAGGATTAATATCCAGAGGCTCAGAACCATCCATTGTGTCGTCAACATTATTATCTGAAACAGTAAGGTCTCTCGAAATAGTTGACGGGTCAGATATTGTTGCGCAGATAAAACCATGATGAGCTTTTACAACAGACTGTGCAATAGCCATTCCTAATCCAGTTCCGCCTTTTTCGCGTGCTCTTGAAGGATCTGCAATATAGAAACGTTCAAAAATGCGGGAAAGAGACTCTTCTGGAACTCCAGGACCATGGTCAACAACACGAATTACTGCGTAAGTATTGCCAGAATCAGTAGATTGGCTTTTTTCTGCAGCTATCAAAAACTCTTTTAACGAGTCACTAACTGAAGGAAGCTTGGAAAGCTGGTCTGGATCAATTGAAGCCTTCATTACGCCAATAGCAATTTCTACTGGAGAATCAGCCGGAGTGTATCGGTGAATATTTCCAACAATATTCGTCATGACTTGACGTAAGCGCGCTCCATCACCAAGGAGAGATACGCTAGGAAGACTTCCACTATTGAACACAAACTTGCGTTCAAAATTGCAGTCAGTGCAATCTTGCAAAGAGAAGTCTTCAGAAAGCGTAAGTGAACCCTGCTGAACAGCTCTAGCGGGATCTAAAGCATGCAAATCGTTAGCAGCATCCGAAAGAATTGGAGACAAGCTAACTTCCTGAGAAATATTAATTCCTCTACCCTCGTCAAATCGAGCCAAAGAAAGCAAATCTTCCACTAACTCGGTCATGCGCTCACTAGAAGCCTTAATGTGAGCAATAGAGTCATCTGCTCTCTCCTGCTCTCCCGTCATATTGCGCCACATTGTATAAAGCTCAGCATAACCGTGAATAGCTGCTAAAGGAGTTCGCAATTCGTGACTTGCGTCAGAAACAAATCTCTTCATTTTTTCAGTCATTGCTTCTTGCTCATTAAAGCCACGTTCAATACGCGCAAGCATTGAGTTCAAAGAAGCAGCTAAAGAACCAACTTCTGTGTTTTCTGGTGCGCTCGGAACTCGTCTGCTTAAATCTCCAGAAGCAATTTTTGAAGCTGTTTTTTCTATACGCTTTAACGGCCTTAAAGTGGACTGAATAATCAGCGCCGCAAATACCGCTCCAAGAAGAATAACTGCAATACTTACCATAATGCAGTATCTAGTAAGAGTATTTACAGTATCGCGCTGGTCGCTTAAAGATAAAGCAATATACACGTATCCGCGTAAACGTACGTCTGAAGTGTAGCTGCTTCGATGCTCCCATTCAAGCACCAAAACTCTCCAAGGAGCTTTTGCGGATTTTAAAGTAATCTCGTCAACACTACTAGGATTACCCTTAACTTTAGCTGGAGCAGTGTAAGGCCTATTTGTAACAACTCCCTTAATGGGTTTTCCGTTTGCAGGAAGCTTTGGAATAGAAACAAAATCTCCCTTTAATTTTGGAACTAAAGGAGTAGATATGATTTTGTTATTAATATCGCGAATCTGCATAAAGTAGTCGTTTGGACCTGCTGTAGATTGGCTTGAATCTTTTGAACGAAGCAAATCTATATTGTCGTAAATAAGTCTTGCCTGATCTGTTAACTGTGCGTCAGTTTTTTCAAGCAGATAATTTCCTACCAATTGACGAATTGATAATGAAATACAAAATGCTGCAACAGTAAGCACCGCAAGAGTGCAAGCCACAAGACGCGTACTTAAAGGAATAGAATTTGCTTTGGTTTTAAGCCAGCAAATTCTGTTTTGTTTTGGCTTTTTTCCTGACGCAGTATTTTGTATAACAGCAACGCTTTTTCCAACAGGCTGTCGCGCTGAGTCTTTGTTAGATTGCGCAGTTCCAGCATTATTTGACTGCTTTTTATCGTCACTACTACGATTATTGTTTTCCATAATCAGGCTTGACCTTACTTTGGTTCGCGAATCATGTATCCAATTCCGCGTTTTGTTTCAATAAGAGGAACTACCTTTTGCAGCTTGCCATTTTCGTCCGTAATCTCAATTCCGTCAATTTTCTTTCGAAGATACGAAATATAGGATTCAACGATTGCAGCATCTCCGCCCCAATCGTACTGCCATACATGATTCAAAATCTGGCTTTTTGATAACACTCGGCCTTCATTATCCATCAAGTAATGTAAAAGCTTGTATTCGGTTGGACTAAGCTCAATCGGTATGCCGCTTCGAGTCACATCGTGCGAGTCTTCGTTAATCTCAAGATCTGCTACACGAATAACAGGAGTTATTTCATCCTGCTCTTGAGTACGGCGAAGAATTGCGCGGATTCTTGCAACAACTTCTTCCAAACTAAATGGCTTAGTTACGTAGTCGTCGCCACCAACTGTTAAGCCCATAATCTTGTCTTGAGTATCATCTCTTGCTGTAAGGAAAAGAACAGGTACTTTAATACCATTTTGGCGAATTCGTCTCGTTACGGTGAAGCCGTCAATATCTGGCAGCATAACGTCCATAACAATAAGATCAGGCTTCACTCTTTCAATAACATCAACAGCTTGAGAACCTGATGCTGCAGTTTCAACTTCAAAACCTGCAAAGTGCAAAGATGCTACTAAAAGCTCACGAATTGATGGTTCGTCGTCTACGACAACAATAGATGCTTCAACATTCTTACTCATACTGATTAGCATCACTTATAAAGCTGAATGTTTCCTGAATAAATGCTGAAAATCAACAAGTTGTAGTTGATTTTATTAGCGGCGACGAGCATGACGCCTACGCGCTTTTCTAACGCCTGCTTTTATCTGCTTTTGAATACGGCTTCGGTGAACCAAAATAAGTGTCACTATTGCCACTAAGCAAAGAATAATAATCAACATAATAAGTGTTGACATAAGGCTTGCAGAAGAAGTTGTAGCGGTTCGTTTAGAGCGAGAAATTTGTTTCATCATCATAATTGCAGACTGACCCCAATGAGTGCCAGTTGTTGTTACTAAAGGCTTATACGCTGCATCAGATAATGCGTCAACAGTATTTCTGCTTTTTAACCATTCGTCGGAATTAGGCGATACTGCAACTACTAGACGGCCGTCGCGAGTTGCAACAGCAAGCAATACAGTATTTTTTGCAGGAAGAGTGCTTATTAATAAATCACTTGCCCATTTTGATGGATCTTTAGTATCTCCAAAAGTAGACAAATAAAGTAGTCTTACCGTTACTCCAGTTCGCTTTTTAGTTGCGGCAATTTCGTCAGAAACCTTATTAACAGAGTCACCAAGAAGATTTTCAGTATCCGTAATTGAATCAGTCGCAACAATTCCTGAATTTAAAGCTTGTTCTTCCGCATAAGCTTTATTAATTTTTATAAAATCAGACGAAAGTAAAGAAAAAGTTGGAAATACTGGAAGTATCTGAAAAATAAGAAAAATACTAACTAAACATGCCACAACTGCACGTAATACTTGCTTTAAGCGTGCGAAATTTAAGTTTGTAAGCTTATAGTCATTTAAAATGTGGATAACCCCTGACCTTTTAACCACATTCTCTTCTAAAACTTTTGCATAATTTTTCGATGGCATATATTCATAATAGCGTGACATCACACAAGTAAGTAAGACACGTTTATGTAAGAAGGTTACTAAATGAGTGTGATGTTGCGCTAATTAGTACTAAATGCTTTTAAAGCAGATACAAATAGGGGGAAATATGGCACAATTTCGAGTTGATTCAGAACAAATTCAGCAGGCGGCTGCAGCAGTTGGAACCTCGGTTAATTCAATTAGAGAAGCAGTCAACGGCATGTATGCCAATCTGCAGCAGTTGCAAAGCGTATGGACGGGTTCCGCTGCTACAAAGTTTGCGTCGACCGCAGGTCAGTGGCGTGCAGCACAGCAGCAGATGGAACAATCATTAGAAGCAATTCAGCAAGCTATGCAACATGCTTCGGGAGTGTATCTTGATGCGGAAACTCAAGCTACTTCCCTATTTGGAATGGGCTGAATAGTCTGGTGAATAGTCTAATGAAAAATGGCGGTATACTTCATTTCTGAGCATACCGCCATTTACTATGAGCTATTCAGTCTATGAGCTATTAAGCTATAAAAATTTTCTCAACTTTTTATATTTAGTAACCCATATCAGCGCCAGCTTGTGGTGCTGCAGCTGGCTTTTCTGGCTTGTTAGCAACCACAGCTTCAGTGGTTAAGAACAAACCTGCAATAGAAGCAGCGTTCTGTAGAGCAGAACGAGTTACCTTAACTGGGTCAGTAACACCAGCAGCCATTAAATCTTCGTAAGCATTGGTTGCAGCGTTGAAGCCTTGGCCTTCTGGAAGTTCGCGCACCTTGTTGAGCACAACATCTCCAGAAACGCCGGAGTTTTGTGCAATCTGCTTGATTGGAGCTTCTACAGCGCGGAACACGATTGCAGCGCCCGTTGCTTCTTCACCCTTAAGCTCGGTGATTGCTTGAGACTTTTCAATCTTTGCAGCAGCCTGAACCAAAGCTACGCCACCGCCTGGAAGCAAACCTTCCTCAATAGCAGCCTTAGCGTTACGAACTGCATCTTCAATACGATGCTTACGCTCCTTAGCTTCAACTTCAGTAGCAGCGCCAACCTTAATAACAGCAACGCCGCCAGCGAGCTTGGCAAGACGCTCCTGAAGCTTTTCGCGATCGTAATCGGAATCAGTGTTTTCGATTTCTGCGCGAATCTGAGCCACGCGAGCGTCAACATCTTCCTTAGATCCAGCACCAGAAACGATAGTTGTTTCATCCTTAGAAACAATAACCTTAGCTGCGTGACCAAACACAGAAGCGTCGATAGAATCAAGCTTCAAGCCGAGGTCATCGGAAACAACCTGTGCACCAGTCAAAATAGCCATATCCTGGAGCATAGCCTTACGGCGATCGCCAAAGCCTGGAGCCTTTACAGCAACAGTATTGAAAGTGCCACGAATCTTGTTCAAAACAAGAGTTGGCAATGCTTCACCATCAACATCTTCAGCAATAATAAGCAATGGCTTGCCGGACTTCATAACGAGTTCAGCAATGTGAACAATGTCCTGCTGGCTGGAAACCTTGCCAGAAGTGAGCAAAATGTATGGATCTTCAAGAACAGCAGTCTGGTCTTCTGCGTTAGTGACGAAGTAAGGGGAAATATAGCCCTTATCAAAACGCATACCTTCAGTGAAGTCCAAATCAAGGCCAAACTTGTTGTTATCTTCAACTGTAACAACGCCGTCCTGACCGACCTTATCCAAAGCTTCAGCAATCTTTTCGCCAACTTCAGGATCTGCTGCAGAAATAGTAGCAGTAGCAGCAATCTGATCCTTAGTTTCAACATCCTTAGCAGAAGCAAGAAGTTCTTTAACAATTGCTTCAGAAGCCTTCTCAATACCACGGCGAAGAGCAATTGGGTTGCTTCCTGCAACAACGTTCTTCAAACCTTCGTGTACCAAGGACTGAGCAAGCACTGTTGCGGTTGTTGTACCATCGCCTGCAACGTCATCAGTCTTCTTAGCAACTTCTTTAACAAGCTCGGCGCCAATACGCTCATATGGATCTTCAAGATCGATTTCCTTAGCGATGGAAACACCATCGTTAGTAATGGTTGGAGCTCCATAAGTCTTATCAAGCACTACGTTGCGACCCTTAGGTCCAAGCGTAACCTTTACAGTGTTAGCAAGCTTGTCAAGACCTGCGAGCATACCCTGACGGGCGTCCTCTTCATAGGCAATAATCTTTGCCATGTTTCCTCCACATATCGTAACTATGGAACACTCACTCGTAGGTGAATAAGATTTGATTAGCCGTCAGCTGCTAATTATCACTCTCAACCTTCGAGTGCTAATTAGCAGATTAGCACTCTATGTGCCCGAGTGCCAACTTTGGCGTTTATAATTATGTATTTTCAATAAAATTTTACAAATAAAGCCGGTTAGAATTTAATCCAACCGGCTTCTATATTTTTCTTTTATTACTTCTGTGCGTAGAAAACTACTTGCAAAGAACTACTACAATCTGCGAAACAATCTCTTTTTCGTTTTCTACAGCAGTAATGCCCAAAGTTTTTGCAATATCTTGCGCCGCAGCCTTCTGAGAATCATCCTTGTACCATACAACAGATTCAGACGGAACTTTGCCGCTTGGATTACCAGCAGTAACATTTGCATAACCAGATTGCTTCAGCTTGTCTGCATTCTTAGCAGCATACCCAGCAATATTGGTTGCATTAATAACTTTTACAGTAACAGACTTATCTACTGAAGTCGTAGAATCAGATTTATTATCAGCATCCTTAGTATCGTCCGCTGATTTATCTTTGTTGGACTTTTGCTTTGCTGAAGCATCTTCATCTTCATCCGCATCTGCATCATCAGATTTATCTTCATCTTTTCCATCTGACTTATCAGTATGCGACTTCTTAATTATTGTTGTAGACTTCGAGCTTTGATGCGAATTATTCCAAGGTAATGGAAGATGCGAAATCTCTCCAGAGCCGATTGCCCAAACAAGCAAACCAGCCAGTAATGCAATAATTATTGCAACAAAATAAGGAAGAATTACAGCGTACCAAGCGGGATTGCCGCGATGCACACCAACTGGCCCCTCTGGTGGTTCATCAAAAACATCGGGCGTATACGACACGTTGTGATTATTTCGCGCCATAATTGCATTCCTCCAAGTGTTTACTTAAAACAATATGCATCCATAGTAGCGAATGCTGGTCACAAAGCACAAATCAGAATTTTCAAGAAATTTTTCCTATTATGTTATGCCTTGTCATACAGTAGCCATATGAGTCCTTACAAAATTAAACCTTTAGAAGAATTAATGGATCCAGATTGGGCTAAAGCTTTAGCTCCAGTTGAGCCGCAAATACGAGCAATGGGAGTGTTTTTGCGAGAGCAAATCGAAAGTGGACACCATATTCTTCCCGCAAGTCACAACATTTTGCGCGCGTTTAGCATTCCGCTAAAAAGCATAAAGGTTTTAATTGTTGGCCAAGACCCTTACCCTACTCCAGGCCATCCTGTGGGATTAAGTTTTTGCACTTCACCAAAAGTGCGTCCGTTACCTAAAAGCCTTATTAATATTTACAAGGAATTAGTGAACGACTTAGGTGTTTCTACTCCTCAAAGTGGAGATTTAACGCCGTGGACTAAGCAGGGTGTAATGCTTCTTAACCGCTGCTTAACTGTTGAAGCTGGTAAAGCAAATAGTCATCAAGGAAAAGGCTGGGAAACTGTAACAGACGCTGCAATAAATGCGTTAAATTCTCGAAAAGACGAAAACGGAAACCCAATGCCTCTTGTAGCTATTTTATGGGGAAGAAACGCTCAAAGCTTAGCTCCATTGTTAACAAACGCAACACTTATTACTTCTTCTCACCCAAGCCCTCTTTCTGCCTCGCGTGGTTTCTTTGGATCAAAACCGTTTTCAAGAGCGAATAGCGCACTAATCAAAATGGGTGCTTCGCCAATTGACTGGTCGCTAAATTCTCAAGAAATATAGCTTTAAAAATGCGCGTATTAATTAAATAATCCCTAGCAATATGCCAGTTTTTACCAATTTCAGTACCGTATATCGGCTAATATAGAGCCTATGGCATTATTTCCACCACAACCACGTAAGCAACAATTAAATAATAATTCCAATATGATTCCTAATGCGAATATAGCTTCTGCAGTAGGTAAATCTACAGTTGGATTATCAAATACTCAAGATTCGGCTACTATTTCAGCAGACGATATTCGTCGCTGCCAGCAGATTGCAAACATTTTGCGCTCGCGCTTTGCACAAACGCTAGTCGGTCAGGAAGCATTGCGAGAATCTCTTATTTTAACGCTTATTGCTGGCGGACATATTCTTATTGAATCTGTGCCAGGTCTTGCAAAAACCACTGCTGCACAAACTCTTGCAACTGCCATGTCTGGTAGTTTCCGACGCGTGCAGTGCACTCCTGATTTAATGCCAGCTGATTTAGTTGGTACGCAAGTTTTTGATTTTGCATCCCAACGTTTTACTACTCAGATTGGTCCTATTCACGCAAATATTATTTTGCTAGATGAAATCAACCGATCTAATGCAAAAACTCAATCAGCAATGCTTGAAGCTATGGCAGAAGGTGCAACAACAATCGGCGGGGAGCGTATTGCACTACCTCAGCCTTTTATGGTTATTGCAACTCAGAATCCTATTGAAGAAGAAGGCACTTTTAATCTTCCTGAAGCTCAAATGGATCGTTTTATGGTTAAGGCAATTATGACTTACCCGAATCCTGACGAAGAAGTTAAAATGCTTCAGTTGCTTACACAAAGAGGATCAGATGTTGTTGATCCTGCAACTTTAAGCACACAGCGCATTAGCTTGCAAGATGTTGTGTTTATGCGTGCTGCAGCACGACATATTCATGTTTCTGAAGCAGTTATGAAGTATGCTGTTGACATTGTTGCAACTTCTCGAGGCGAAGGCTCTCACCCTCTTGCAACCATTAATACTCTTGTTCGCATGGGTGCAAGCCCTCGTGCTTCTATTGCGCTTATTCGCATTGCTCAGGCTCATGCTTTGCTTTCTGGTAGAGACTATGTAATTCCAGAAGATGTTAAATTATTCGCGCACGAAGTATTAAGACACCGTATTCTGTTGACTTTTGAAGCTTTGGCAGACTCTATTACTACGGATCAAGTTATTGACGCATTGGTAAAGACTGTTCCTGTGCCATGATACCTATGAAACGTTTAGCGTTGTCTGAGCCAGCAAAAGCCGTTCGCCGAAAAATTGAGCTGCTCGACCAACGCATAGATTTGCCTATTGCTCGTAAAGCATTGGGATTACTAGAAGGTGAGCATCCTTCGCATCGTCGTTTTGGAACCGGGGATGTTATTGATGTTCACGCTTGGCAACCTGGTGACGAAGCTCGAATGATGAACTGGTCTGCTAGTGCTAGAACAGGTCAGCCTATGGTTTCTTCGCGAGAACGTACTTCGTCATCTCATACTTGGATTGTATGTGACGCAAGTATTAATATGAACGGCGCTTGCAAATCTTTTGAAACGTTGTATGAGATTGCTGCAAATGCTGCATGCTTTTTTGCAGCTTTAAGTTTAAGACGTCACGATTCTGTTTCGTTACTTTGCGTTGATGGTAGCAACATAGTTAAAGTTCCTCAAGCTCGCAATCTTTCTGATTTTGAAAGAAATCTTGACAGTGCTTTGCTTAATACTCGAAGTCACATTCGAAATACTGAGTATTTGATTAAATCAATGCAAAAGTTTGTTGATTCAAATGGTCTTGTTGTTCTTATTACAGACGAGTATGCGTTGCAAGCTCACGATGCGGATAGTTTACGAAAAATTACTCAAAATCATAATCTCGTTGTTGTAACTATTTGCCCAGTTAATTCTTTTGATAAAACAATTAACATGCGTATAAGCGATGGAATTACTTTGCGAAAAATTCCAGCATTTTTGCAAAACGATAACGTTAAGCAAGAGGTTGAAAATCGCAGAAGCGTAAAAAGTAGTGCCTTGCGTGACATGCTTGTTGGTGTTAAAGCGTCATTAATATGTGGATCATCTAGTGAGGAAATTTTCCGCGTGTCTGCTAAATCTGTAAGCCGTACGAATTATCTTACTGAATCATTACTCAAGGAGGATGTGCAGTAATGAGTATGCAAGATATTCACCCACAGATTCACAACGACATTCTTTTTGCAAGCATACTTGGCGTTGCTTTTGTTGTTATTGTTGTTGCTGCAATTATTTTGTATTTTTCTTTCAAAAAGCCGAAAGTTTTGTTATCTTCTGACGAAATTGCAGATAATGCTGTACACGTTCATCGCGAAAACAAACAAGCTTGGCGAAATGAAATTGACGAAATTGTAAAACAATATCACAGCAATGAGCTTACTTCTGATCAGGCTTGTGCAAAGCTAGCTTCAGTTGCTAGAACTTACGTTTCTCGAATGAGTGGTGAAGATATTAAAACGCATACTTTAGGTGAAATTAGTTCTTTGCGCCTAAAGTGGCGCAATAAAAAGGGTGCAGATATGTTGCGCCAAACAATCGCAGCTTTGTATCCGCCCGAATTTGCTAATTATAAAGAGAATAAACAGGCACAAAATACCACTGTTGATCAAGCAGCAGAGTGGGTTCTTGTTTTGCTCGAAGGCTGGCAAACGAAGGGGCAACGCTAATGAGTAAGATATTTGAGACTTTGTGGCCTTGGCGTTTTAAGTGGCCTTTAATTTTTGCTGCAGGAATACTAGTTTGCTTAGTTATTTTTGCTGTTTTGATTATTGGTGACGTTATTCGCCAGCATATTCTTAAAAAGCAGTATCAAAAGCATCACCACAATCTGAATCAAAAATTCTACACTTTTACTTTTGATGAAGATTTGCAAGGACCTTTAGCAAGTCACTCATGGTATATGTGGAGAAGACTTAAAAGATGCGCAACAGCAATGTTGGTTTTGTCTTTATTAGGATCGCTTGCAACTGCCTCTAGGCCTTCTCGAGTGTTTAATGCGGATGAACAAATAAGTTCTAGAGATATTGTTTTGTGTCTGGATGTTTCCGGCTCTGCATTGCCGTACGATCGCGAAGTTATTCTTGCTTATCTTAATTTTATTGAGCATTTCCAAGGAGAACGAATAGGTTTAAGTATTTTTAATTCCACTTCTAGAACAGTTTTTCCTTTAACGGATGATTATCGTCTAGCTAAGAAGCAGCTGCAGTATGCTGCTAATTTGCTTGGAGGGGTTCAGTCTCAAAATAAGATTGACAATTTGCAGCAGCGCCAATATCAGGAAATTTCTGATTGGCTTGAAGGCACACAAAATAGAAAAAATGCAACTTCTCTTATTGGAGATGGCTTAGTTAGTTGCGCTGCAATGCTTCCTGGTTTTATTTATGGCAATGCGCATAATTCTAGTAAATCTCAAAGTCGTTTTAACAGAAGTGCATCAATTGTTCTTGCAACAGATAATGTTGTTTCCGGAAATCCAACTTACTCGTTAAAGCAAGCTTTAGATTTGACTAAGCAAGCAAATATAACTGTTGACGGCTTATATTCAGGCGCTAAACAGAATGAGAATGAAGATACAACTGTAGACATGAAGAATCTCATTGAATCTCATGGCGGAATATTCTTAACTCAACGAAATACTGATTCTGTTCTTAATCTTGTAAGAGAAATTGAAAAACGTCACTCAGTTATTCCTCAAGGCACAACGCAATCAGCGTTTAGCGACGATCCTGGAATATGGGTGCTTATTAGCGTTGTAAGCGTTGTTGTGTGGTTGGCTATTGCAAAGAGGATTAAGCGATGATATCAACACTATTTTCAGCCGCGGCTCTCAATTTCTCATATGGCAAAATCGTGGCAGATGACACTGCTAAAGCAGGTCAACTGGTTCTCGCTCCATCCTATGGTTGGATTGTTGCGATTATAGCCGTACTTATTGTTCTTGTTGCAATGTTTTTTGAAATCGTGCCTTTAAGAAGAAAATTGGCACTAACAAACGAAACTTTAGCAATGAGATTGCGAAGAATAGCTATTTGCGCAATGCTCGTAATCTGCATACTATCCCCTAGTATTATGCGCGCAACTATGCAACGTGCTGTAAATGCAACTAACGTAATTATTGCAGTTGATATTACAGGATCAATGCGAGCCAAAGATGCAAATTACGATAATAAGGCCAATATTGAGCGCATTGATGCAGCTCGCGCTATTGTTAAGCAAATAACTAAGTCTTATGCAAATGCGAGTTTTGCAGCTATTTCTTTTGGAGCATCCACGTCTGTTGATGTGCCTTTAACTCCTGATGCAAAAGCGGTTGATAATTGGATAACCACCTTACTTACAGAGCCTACAAGTATTGCTACAGGAACAAGCCTGGACGCTCCAATAGATCAGACTTTGCTCACCGCAAAAGCTATTCATGACGCTCATCCAGATGACACAACAGTGCTGTATGTTCTTAGTGATGGCGAAGAAACAACTCAACGAAAGCGTAGAACATTCTCATCTTTACGAGCTTATATTACTCACGCTTTTGTTATTGGCATAGGCTCGTCTAAAGGTGCAAAAATACCGCTTAAAAGTACGAAATTAAGTATTGACGATTACGCTTCTGAGCAAGATGCGCAAGGAAAATCAGAAGGAGATTCCAATTTAAGTTCTTCAATACAATGGGTTAAAGATCCATCTACTGGAAAACCTGGCATTTCAAAGCTTGATGAGAAAAACTTGCGAAATATTGCGGATGAGCTTAGCGGAAAGTATATTCATTCTTCTTTAAATCACTCTTTAGGAAGTGAAGCAAAACCAATACTTTCTCATCAGTGGCGTATGAATGAAACAGCGAAACCGCGCTTGCGCCCAGAACCAATTATTTGGCCATTTGCCGCAATTGCTACTGTTTTGCTTATATGGGAATTAGTTGTTTGGTTTATTACATCAAGGAAATTAGTATGATGCGCATATCTAAACGAAATATTATTCGCGTTATTTCTATTATATTTCTTATTATTGCGTTATTCGCAGCATACTATGTGATTACTAATTGGCGTGCGCAATATGCGTATAATGCTGCAACAAACAGTCTTATTGCAAATATGAAATCTGCTAAAAATATTTACAGTGACAAAGATATATTGGTTACACAACAGCAGCAGACTGACGCACAATTTAGTGACGCTAAATCTCAGCAAATACTTTTATTACCAAAACTTAGCGAAAATATTGAGCACAATTCTGAAATTTCACGAAAGTTTACTGAGAGCCTTAAGCAAAAGAACGGTAAAAATAATACTAAATCTCATACGTCTAAAAGTAATCAACTAAAAAACTCTAGTAAGAGCGAAGAAAATAAGAATCAGACTGAATCAAGCAAGCCTAAACTTAATAATACGCAAAAGAATAAAGTGGAAGACTTGCTTAAGCAGAATAATAAAGTAAATCCTAAAGATCAACAAGATCAAGAAGATCAGGATAATCAAAACGGAAAAGAAAAAACAACTAAGCGCACAACGAGTTCAGACGGTGCAAATAAGCCTTGGTAATTGCTTATAGCTTTTATCCACAATGCCTACTTTTTGGTGACTTTAATTTAGCAAGTGTGTTTAATACTTAACTATGCACACATATTACGAATGGAAATGGCTTATTCAGCGCACCGAACAGTGCGCAAGAAACATTCTTGCTGCAGCCTCAGCGAGCGAATTAAACGAATGGCAAGGTATTGCTGCCCAGTATTTTCGCCATAGCATGAGCAATATTGCTACCCAAGCATATTCACTCTACGAAATTAGAGGAGGAATGTAATATGCCTTGGAAAGTTCAATCTTCTGTTTCGGGCGGAATATCTCTTACAGCTGCGCAAAGCGAAGCATACTGCAGTGTATCTAGAAAACTAAGCAATCTTGCGCATGAAATGTCAATGTTAAGTGCTTCTTGGCAGCATGCTGCAATGGTTATTTCTAATCAAACTTCAGCTTTTAATAATTTATCAGCTTCTTACAATCCTTCCTCGCCTTTTGCTATGAACGCTTCTCAAAGTTTTCTAACTCCCAGTATGTGCAATGCTTACGCGTCTAAATGTCAAAATATGTCTCAAAATTTAGAGCAATTGGCAGCTCTTATTGTTAGAGCAAGCGGAATTTACGAGGATGCTGAGCAGAAAACAAAAGAGCAATTTGATAATGGCATTGCGCTTCTTACAACAATTTTTCCTATAACATCCTTGCCATTTTTTATTTCAGCACTCTCTTCAGCTTCTAACGATGCTAATAACCACACAGGTCTTAAAAATGTTGGAAAATGGGCTCACAAAACTCGAAAAATTCAGCAAGGAACTATTCGAGGACTTTCTCAAAATCTACTAATGAACCCAATTACAGGAATACCACTGTTTATTTTAGGAGCAGCGCAAAGTAAAAGAAATAATCGAATGACAAAAACGTATCGAAATAAGTCGTTTAATTTCTTAAAGTACGCAAATAAGCATATTGATAATTCAAGCAAAACAGTTTCTTCAGTTCCGTTTGTTTCTGGAGCGCTAAGCCTTTTTACAGCACAGTTAAATAACAAAAAGCAAGGTAATAATCTAACTGTTACTAAAATTAACGAACCATGGAGAAAACCAGCTTTTGTTCTTCCTAAACCTGGAAGAAATTTGAGCGAAACTCTCGATAATTTAGCTGAGCTTGGCAGCGGAAATTTGGGAGTTCGCCCTCCACTTGTTAATCCAGATGCCGCAACTATTGCTATTTCACGCTTCAAAAAAGCCGACGGAAAAACATCATGGCTAGTTGTAATACCTGGAACAGACGGTAAGGCTCATTCACCGTTTGGATGGGAGCAGAATGCTGAGGTAATGAGTCATACTCCTTTAGCTAGAAAGCAAGCAGATAGTACAAGAATGGTTGTTGAAGCAATGAAAAAATCTGGGATTAAGCCTAAAGATCCTGTTGTGTTAGTTGGTCATTCGCAAGGCGGTATTGTTGCTGCAAGTATTGCAAGCGATTATTCAAAACAGTACAACATACAGCATGTAGTAACCGCGGGCTCTCCTATTGCAAATCATCCTATTGCAAAACGCACTTGGGTTACGAGTATTGAAATGGAAGATGAGCTTGTTCCATCTCTCGACGGTAAGGAAAATCCTCGCCGCAGTAATTGGATTACCATTCATGGCAAAGCAACACATGTTAAAGAAACGCAAAAGCCTTTGCCTCCTGGAGTAACGCGTTTTTCTGGAAGGAAATATTCTAATCAAGAATTTAGTAAAGACGGAATATTTGTAAACGATGTACCTGAAGAAGGAACTTTAACTCATGACACGCATTATCATAAAGCTGCCTACGATGATGCTCTGCAATTAGGCTCTAAAAATGTGATTATGCATAATCAGCATTTTAACAGTATTATCAACGGAAAGTTAGAAAGCACTACCCTATGGCAAGGCATAATGCATTAGTTAAGATAATTTATCTAACTGCCTAATTCACAGCATGATGTAACCTTGCAAGTATGAAGCTTACTGATATTTCTCCTGCAATAGCTCTAACTCCTTTAGACGGTCGTTACCATAATCAAACTTCAGCACTTGTTGAATACTTGAGTGAACCTGCATTAAACCGCGAGCGCATGCGTGTTGAAGTTGAGTGGATGATTCTTCTTGCAAACGGATATGAGGGGAATAATTGGCAGCCTATTGTCAATGGTGTAAATCCTTTAACGGATGAAGAATGTGAGTATTTGCGCAGTATTCCTGAAGATTTCGACGCCGCAGGAATTGCGCGTCATGCTGCTCATGAGGCTGTTACGCATCACGATGTTAAAGCTGTTGAATACTACATTGATGACGCTTTAGATGAGGCTGAAAAGAAGTTAGGTCACGAAACTCAGCTGTCTAATCTTAAAACTTTGGTTCATTTTTCTTGCACAAGTGAAGATATTAACAATCTTTCTATTGCTCGTTGCGTAAAAAATGCGGTTTTGAATGTTTACAGGCCGAATTTGGAAGCAATTGTTGAATATTTAGTGAGCAATGCTCAAAAGTATCGCAACTTGCCAATGCTTTCTTTGACGCATGGTCAGCCTGCTACTCCAACAACTTTGGGTAAAGAATTGGCTGTTTTTGCATACCGTTTGAAGCGTCAGATTAAACATCTCGACAATCAGGAATATTTGGGCAAGATCAATGGTGCTACTGGTACTTTTGGTGCTCATTTAGCAGCATTCCCTAACGTTGATTGGATTGGCGTTTCTAAAGAGTTTGTTGAAAATCGCATGTCTCTTCAATGGAATCCATTAACAACACAAATTGAAAGTCACGACTGGCAGGCTGAACTTTATAGCACAGTAAGCCACACTAACCATATTTTGCACAATCTTGCTGTTGATGTTTGGATGTATATTTCTCGAGGCATTTTTGTTCAAGTTCCTGTAAAAGGTGCTACTGGATCTTCTACTATGCCTCATAAGGTGAATCCTATTCGCTTTGAGAACGCTGAAGCTAATCTTGAGATTTCTTGCTCTCTGTTTGATACTCTTTGCGCAACTCTTACAGAAAGCCGTTGGCAGAGAGATCTTACAGATTCTACAACTCAGAGAAATATCGGTTCTGCTTTTGGCTACGCTCTTTTAGCTCTTAACAATCTTTTGGGCGGACTTAATTCTATTCACCCTAATTCTGATTTTATTCTTAAAGAATTGGATGCTAATTGGGAAGTTCTTGGCGAGCCAATTCAAACCGCTATGCGTGCTGAAGAAATTGCGGGAGTTCCTGGAATGGAACGTCCTTATGAGCAAGTTAAAGAGCTTATGCGAGGACATCATATTTCTCAAAAGGATGTTGAAGATTTTATTTCTTCTCGCGAGTTTGACGAGGATACAGCTTGCAGATTAAAGTCCTTAACTCCAGATTCTTACACTGGTTTTGCTTCACGATTGGTGGATTTTATTCAATAAGTAGACGGTAAGAACAATGCAATCTCGCATAAATCCAAATCTTGTTATTGAAGACACTCAGCCAAGTTTAGTAAGAAATTGGGCTGATTTGCTGTACGCACTTTCAGCTATTGCTGTTGCCGTGCTTACAGTTTTGTCAACAATGTGGCTTTCTGCAACAACAGTCGGCGTGGAAATTGATGCCCGTAGCGCTAGTAAAATTATTGGTCTTACTGTTACTGGAATTCCATGCGCTTTAATACAGCAAGGTTTAACGCTTATTGTTGTTGCAGAAGTAATTGCTTTTATGGCTGCACAAAAGCGTTGGATTGATACTGCTATTTCTGTTATTACGCTGTTTGTAAGCTACGGCTCAATATGGCTGCTCTCTGACGCTATTGCTTCTACACACAATTTGCCCCTGCTTTCTGCATTGCATTCTCAACCCACAAATTCAGTAACAGAATTATTGCCAGACATGTACGCTGTTCTGGTTGCGTTTCTTACAGTAAGTGGCCCGCGTAAAGAATATAAGCATGTAATGTGGGGCTGGAATGCTCTGTTTATTGTTTCTGCAATACTGCTATTTTCTTCATGGGACTCCTACCCTGCAGCACTTATTTCTTGCTGCGTAGGAAGAGCTATTGGAACATTAATAAGATTTGCTAAAGGCACAAGCAGTAAAGGCGCTTGGGGCGATGACATCGTTATTGCGCTTAAAAATATTGGCATAGATAATCTCACTCAGCTTACTCGCAGAACTCAGCAGGCCGACCATACTGGAGTTTTACGCTCAAGCTTGGATGACGATTTAATCGAAAATTCAAGACTTTATGACGCAACTGACATTCACGGAATGCACTATGTTATTTCAGTTTTAGACAATCAAGTGCATTTACCTGGATATTTGAATCAGCTGTGGCAGTGGGTGCGTTTAATTGATATTCCAACTCGACGCGACCGTTCAGCAAGACATTCCGTTCACCATCATCTTTCAATGCTTCTTGTATTGAGAAATCTTCATTTGCCAACTGCTAATGTTTACGGAGTATCTGACAGCGATAAATCATCAATCATGGTTTTTCACGCAGCAAATACTTTACTTCCTTGTAATTTGAACACTCTAACTGTTGAAGATGCGGCAAAACTTATGCGATACGTTGACGCTGCAAATATGCGAGGAATTACGCATAGAAGAATTACTCCAGAAACTATTGCACGTTTAGAGGATGGAACTCCTGTTATTGCAGGATGGCAAAACGGTGATGTTGCCAGCGATTCAACAAATATTGCTTTAGATAAAGTTCAATTATTAACTCTTATTGCTGCATGCACAGATATTGAAACTTCAATCAAAGCCGCTCTTAACGCTTGGGGTGCAGACAAGCTTGCAGAAATACTTCCGTTTATGCAAAAAGCTGCTATTCCTGCTTCTACACGTTCTCTTCCTTCTTGGAATAAGAAAGTTTTTGAACATCTTTGCAATAAGCTAAGCCAAACAGTCGCACTGCATACTGATGAGGAAGACTACGATACAGTGCGATTAGCACGTTTTAATATTCGATTCTTTGTGAGCCTTGTTCTAGCAATTATTGCTATTGCTGTTATTGCAACACAATGGCATCCTCAAGAAGTGTTTGCAGCGTTGAAGCATGCTAATAATCTAATGGTTTTGCTTTGCTTTATTTTCAGTATGCTTGCCTGGGTTGGCTCTGCAATTACTTTAGGATCGTTTATGGATGATCAAAAACCGTCTTCTACGGTTTTGTTTGCTTCTCAAGCAGCATCAGGTTTTACAGCAGTTTCTATGCCTGCAGGCGTTGGCCCTGCTTTTGTCAATATGCAATTATTGAAAAAGAATGGCTACAATTCAACTCAAGCTACTGCTATAACTAGCGCAGTATGGCTTATTCAAGCTTTAATAACAACTATTGTTCTTCTTGTTATTGGTATTTTTACTGGAAAGAATGTGCTTTCTGGAATGATTCCAACACACATGCTTATTACAGTTATTGGCATAATAACCTTGTTAATATGCACTTTAATGGCCATTCCTAAGGCTCGTAAAATTATTCGCAAGCATTATCTTCCAATACTGTCTGATTATGGCAGACAGGTTAAAGAGCTTGTTTCACACCCTCTTCAGCTTATTGGAGGATCTTTTGGAGCGATTGTATTGGTTGCTTGCATTGGATTGGGATATTGGGTTGCTTTACTTGCGTTTGGCTACTATGCGAACCCTTGGGAAACAATACTTTTGTTCATTCTTGCAAATACTGCAGGATCTGCAATACCAACTCCTGGCGGCTTAGGCGCGGTTGAGGCTTCTCTTACTTTTGCGTTTACGTCTGTTGGAGTTCCACCTACTATTGCATTATCTGCAACCTTGCTTTATAGGCTTATGTTCTACTGGCTAAGAATTCCTATTGGCGCTTTTGCTATGAATTGGCTTAGCAGTCGTGAACTAGTATAAATGGCTTAATTGCTCAACTTTTGTGTATTTTTCTATCAAAAAATCGCAATAAGACTATTCAGAATGAGTTTTTTATAAAAAAATACATAAAATTATTGAAAAAAATGCTAAAAAAGGCCACATTTGTAGGGAAAATGTATTAGTATCGAGAATGAACGTGGCCTTTGCAAAGAAGGCCCCTGACCCAAAGGATGCTGCATGGCATACAACAAGTCTGATCTCGTTTCTAAGATCGCACAGAAGTCCAACCTGACCAAGGCACAGGCCGAGGCCGCCGTCAACGCATTCCAGGATGTGTTCGTTGAGGCTTTGCAGTCTGGTGAAGGTTTGAAGCTCACTGGTCTGTTCTCCGCAGAGCGCGTAAAGCGCGCTGAGCGCACTGGCCGCAACCCTCGTACCGGCGAAACCATCAAGATTCCAGCTTCTTATGGTGTACGTATCTCCGCTGGTTCCTTGTTGAAGAAGGCTGTTGCCGCCTGAAATTAGACGGATGCACATTCAAAATGTGCGATTAATAAAGAAGGACGTTCCAAAGCTGGACGTCCTTCTTATTTTTATCTTATTTTATTTTTTATTTATAAGTCTCCGCGCTCCATTTTACGCAAACGAGGCTCAGCGCTATC
>NZ_ADES01000008.1 GCF_000263595.1 Gardnerella vaginalis 1500E | reverse complement strand
ATTTTCAGCGAAAGCTGGGGCAGCGAAAGCCAAACCGGAAACGAGGGTGGCGCCAGCAGCGATTGCGGCGATAGCCTTCTTGTTAAACATAATATTTTCCTTTCTTCTTCTCCTTCGTGCTAGGCACACGAAGAAAAATTTGCTATGCAGCTCCAAGCGGAGCTACACACGCCTGTCAAACTAGGACTGACCGGCGCTTGCTATTTAAGATACCCCCCCCCCGTTCGAAAAAGTCAAGAGCAAAAACAGGCATCCGACACAGAAAATATCAACAAAACTGCGAAAATATTCCAGTAAAAGCTAGTAAAACTATAAAAAATGCGCTAAATAACACTGTTTAATCGTAAAAAATACTATTTCACGATTTTCAAAGATTTTTCTCAGAAAACTCTCAGGAAACTCGCGGCAGCTCCCCCGCGCCGCCCGCGAACCCTTGAAAAACCGCCATTCTTGCGCGACACGCCGACTAGTAGACACACTTTTTGCCAATTAGCCGAAAAAACAAAAACTCCGGACTGCAAAAAGCAATCCGGAGTAATCCGCGGAGTCAGAGAGATTCGAACTCTCGAGCCGCTTACGCGACTAACACCTTAGCAGGGTGCCCCTATCGGCCACTCAGGCATGACTCCAATTATTTGTTGCGTACAATTAGCAACAGATTGACACTATAGCACCTCTTACGGACTGTAAACAAGCCCGACGCGACACACTTAAAATCAATCAAAACACTAAACAGGATTATGGTCGCCAGAGAACGTAACCACCACAGCACACATAACCAAAGCTATACCAGCAACATCTGTTAGAGTTGGAATCTCACCAAATCCCATTCCAATAACAACCGCAATTGCAGGATACAGTGCTTGCATAACAGAATATTTTGCGGAGCTAACGCGCTTAAGTAAAACCTGGTCCAGCAAAGCCGGGAAGAATGAAGCGCATACTGCAATCACAAGCATCAATGCAAGCAAAGCAAAAGATCCCCCAGGCCTAGCAGCCCACGTAGCTTCTGCTTTAGGCCAAATAACATTCTTAACTGCAGGAACAGCAAGAACTGTAGATTGCAAAAGCCAGCCAATAAGAGCCGCAACACTTACGCGGTCAATAGCATGCGAAGCTTTTGCAATTTTTCGTCCGGAAACAATATACACGCCCCACATTAAGCCGCCAACAATAATAGCGCATAAACCTATTAGAAAATGCGGACTTACTGCACTATGCATGGAAGCGCTTGCAAGTAAAGCAATTCCGCAAACAGCAATTACCATACCCGCTCTTTCACGCCATTCATGACCTGTAATAACAGCCACAAGCAGCGGACCAATAAATTCTATAGTTACAGCCACACCTACAGGCATGCAGCTAATTGCCACATAAAACATGGTATTCATAGCAACTAGAGAAATTCCGACCGCAACAACAATAGCCCATTCACGCAAAGTTTTTGGCAACAAGCTACGTTTTGCGCGCGAAAATGGTCTTCTCCAAGCCAGTAACATCAAAGTCATAAAACCAACGCGATACCACACAGCATAAAGCGGGTCCAGCTGACTAAACGCAACTTTTGCAACAGACGTAGCCGTATACACCATTGCAGCTTCAATAACTATGATTAGCAGTACTGGCATGCGGTGTAATACATTTACGACAAATTGCTTCATAGCAACAACCCTACATTAATATATAGGCGACATTCGCTTTTTTGCAAAAAACATTACTTTTTTCTATAAAATCGAACGTTTGTTCTATTATAAATTTATGAGTACAGCACCGAGAGTACAAGCAGCAAAACGAGATTGGGGGCACGATACCTCCGGCTGTAACATACTTCATGTTGATATGGACGCGTTTTATGCTTCTTTAGAAGTTGCAAGACATCCGGAGCTTAAAGGAAAGCCGCTTATTATTGGCACAGGAAATCGTGCTGTAGTTTCTGCAGCAAGCTACGAAGCTCGCGCTTATGGTGTTAATTCCGCAATTCCTGTTGTTAAGGCTAGAAGTCTTTGCCCGCAGGGAGTTTTCCTGCCAGTTGACATATCCTACTATTCAAGCGTTTCTAAAAGTATTTTTGAAGAAATTTTTTTGCATGTTACTAATCAAGTCGAAAAAGTTTCTGTTGACGAATGCTACATGAACGTTAAATCGGCTTTATTACAGTGGAAGTCGCCTGTAAATATTGGGGCTTGGATACGAAAAGAAGTATTTGAAAAATATCATATTACATGCTCTGTTGGCATTGCCAGCAATAAACTTATTGCAAAAATGGCTTCAACTAACGCAAAACCTAATGGCATGCTTCTTATTCCGCAAAAATGTAATGAAGATTTTGTGTCAATAATGCCTTTGCGCGCAATACCAGGAATCGGCCCTTCTTTAATACATAAGCTTGAAGACTGGGGATTATCTACTGTTGCATCACTTAAAAATGTTGATAAAAAAACGCTTTCTCGCATAACAGGCTCGCAAAGCATGGCAAGAATGATATATCAGTCCGTTAGGGGCATAGACGAGCGCACTGTAATACCGCGAGCGCCTGAAAAATCTATTGGCACCGAACGAACTTTAGATTCAGATACAACTAGCGAGCAAACTGTTCAACAATTACTGCAACAATGCTGCAGCGAAGTAACTCAGCATTTGCGAAATCGTAAGCTTATGGCGCGAACTATAACGCTAAAACTGCGATTTAGCGACTTGCATTATGTTACTAGATCTTCTACTTTGCAAAATGCCACTGATTCAACGCACGAGTTTTACAAGCACGCCATTGACTTGCTTTCTAAAGCTAATCCAACTGTTCATAATTACATTCTTGGAGGAAACAACACAAAGCTTTTAAGTCCGGTTCGCTTAGCTGGTATTACAGCGAATAATCTTGTGCCAGCAAATAAAGTTTCGCTGCAGCCTTCATTAAACGATATTCTGGAAGAAAATACGCGCGAATCTAAAAACCCTGCACAAAACAGCATATCTGCAATGAATAAAAATACTAGATTACGTCATGCGGAGCACGCTTTAGATGCCGTTCGCAAAAAATACGGCGACGATGCAGCACATATTGGATTGTAAACTCGCGCAACAAATAAACTCGCACAACAAATAAACTCGCACAACAAATAAACTCGCGCAACAAATAAACTCGCGCAACAAAAATATTAATTAAACATACTTTGCAAATAATCAATTACTTGCTTTATTCGCGCGCGAAGGCAAGGCTGCAACATGCTCTTCGTCCCATCCTGAAGCTCCAGCATCTTGAGCTCCGCCTAAATCTCCAAGCTTGTCGAAATAATCAACTGCAGCATCGCGATACCATTCCCAGCCTTCTGGCAAATCATCCTCGTAAAAAATAGCCTCTACCGGACAAGCTGGCTCACAAGCTCCGCAATCAACACACTCGTTCGGGTTAATATAAAGCGTGCGATCTCCCTCATAAATACAGTCCACAGGGCATTCGTCTACGCATGCTTTATCTTTTACATCTACGCAAGGTTCTGCAATTACATATGGCATAATGCCCTCCTTTCTGTTTTTATGCAACTTTTCTATTATAGAACATTTTTGAAAAGTCTATAACACAAAAAGTCGGCATGCGAATCTAACCGTATGCCGACTTCTTGCTACTTAAATAATCTATTAATTTTGATTATTTTACTAAGATGCAAACTGTTAAGTTGCAAACTACTCAGATGCACACTGAGGTGCAGCAGCTACCTCAGCTTCAGCCTCTGCGCGAGCTTGCTCTTCAGTTTCTCCTGCAGCTACCTTTTCTGCAGCTGCAGCATCTTGAGCAAACAAGGTTTCAACCGGTACACCGAGCTTCTTGGCTTTACGCAACTGCCTTCCAAGTAGAGAGTTGCGGTAAGAGTAGCCGAAGTACACAGCAAAACCGATTGCCAGCCACACAGCAAAACGAATCCAAGTCAATACAGACAAGTTGAGCATGAGCCAGAATGTGGAAAGAGCTGCGAACATTGGAAGCCACGGATTGCCAGGAACGCTGAACGAACGGTGCAAATCTGGCCTGCGCATACGCATAATCGGAACGCCTGCAGAAACAAGCAGGAATGCAGAAAGCGTACCAATATTAACCATGTCGGAAAGAATACCAATATCGAGAGTGGAAGCAACGACTGCCACAACAACACCGGAAACAATCTGAAGCCTTGCAGGAATGCCACGCTTACTTACCTTAGAGAAGCTACGTGGAAGCAGGCCATCGCGGCTAACAGCGAAGATAATTCGCGTAAGACCGAGCAAAAGAACCATCACAACGGTTGTTAAGCCAATAACAATACCGAGGGAAATAATCTTTGCAGCCCAAGTAGCTCCCACGAGTTCGAAGCTTGTAGAAAGCGAAGGAGCGGATTGCTTTGCCAAATCCTTGTAGGAAACCATACCGGTTGTTACAACTGCAACGAGGATGTAAAGAGTAGTAACAATGAGCAAACCAAGACCAATGCCTCGAGGAATGTTCTTATGAGGATCCTTAGTTTCTTCTGCCGTGGTTGCAACAACGTCAAAACCGATAAATGCGAAGAACACGAGAGCAGCGCCGGAAAGAATGCCAGTAACGCCATAAACGGCTGGCTGCATACCGGTTACCCACTGCCACAAAGGCTGGCTCATAACACCAGAAACTTCCAATCCCTTTACGTTTGCAGCGTTAGTTGCTGGTGGAACAAATGGCGTAAAGTTAGAAGACTTAATGTAGAAGAAGCCAACAACTACCACGAACAGAACAATACCAATCTTCAAGATTGTTAAAGCGCCGTCAAAGCGTGCAGAAAGCTTAGTTCCAAGAACAAGCATAGTTGTAAAGAATGCAACGATTATGATTGGAGCTACATCAATAGTAAAACCGCCTATATTAAAGTTGGTGGTCATATTCAAGCCGAAAAGCTTCATTAAATCGTTAAGATACACACCCCAATACTTTGAGATTACCGAGCCGGCCATCAGCATTTCCAGGATCATATCCCAGCCAATAATCCAAGCAACAAGTTCGCCTACTGTAGTGTATGTGAATGTATAAGCAGATCCAGCAACAGGAATCATAGAAGCAAATTCTGCGTAGCACATTGCAGCAGAACCGCACACAACGCCTGCAATAATAAAGCTAATAATTACAGCAGGGCCCGCATGAAATGCTGCAGCCTGAGCTCCAACAGAGAAAATACCGGCGCCAACGGCAACGGCAACACCCATAACTGCCAGATCCCACGCATTTAACGTACGTTTAAGATGGCGATCACCATCCATTGTCTCTGCGATAGTCTGTTCAACAGACTTCTTTCTCCATATTTGCATAATAAACGCACTTTCGTTGATGTATAGGTATAAAGGTATTAGACGCAAGTAGCAACGCATCAACGAATTGCGCGAAACCGTTGCGACTTAATCTATATAAAATTCTGCCAAATCACAATAAATGGGATTAAACAAAAACTTTATATAGATAATGTAGGTAAATATTACACAAAACATTGCTTATACGGTAGTTTTACAGTGTGTTTCTTTATTATTTACGAAATTTTACGAAATAGCTTTATATATTTCTGTATAAACAGATGTACAAGCGTAAAATTTTTAGTTTACAGAAAGACCTATAAGCACAGGTTCCGGTATAAGCGTCACACCAAACTTATTACGCACACCATCAATAACAGTTTTAGCTAAAGAAAGCACGTCGTTAGAAGAAGCATTATTGCGATTAGTCAACGCTAAAGTATGCAAGGAAGAAAGCCCTGCGGCAGAAACTTCACCATTCTCACTAAGCCTAAATCCTTTATGGAAACCAGCATGGTCAATAAGCCAAGCCGCAGAAGTTTTTACACCTTTAGAACCGTCCGGAAGAAGCGCTTCAAAACGAGGAGCATCCTCCGGCAATAAATCAGCCTCAGCTTTTGTCATTACTGGATTCATAAAGAAACTTCCACAACTATGACGATCACTGTAAAGATTATCTCCCTGCAAAAATTCGCCGGTAATATAATCTTCACTTTGTAATTTCAAAGCAATATCGACGCCTTGAGCGCTTTTTGTGCCACACATCCACTGATTTTTGTATCTCAAAGCATCTTCGAGCATGCCTTTAGAAGCTCTAACACGCAAAACTTCGCGACGAATTGCCGAAGTTTTCATACGCTCGCCTACTTCAACTTTCAAAGCACGAGCCAACTGCGAATGAGCAACAACGCCCGTATCACTATGCTTCAAACAAAAAGTAACAGAAAGAACAACGTAACGAGGAGTAGGAAAATACGAATCGCCTGGAACACCTGCAGAAGCGTACATACTTTGTTTAAGAGCAGAAGTACGATACCCAAAATGCAACTGATCTTTTGACAATTCAAGCGTTACTTTATTTTTGCGATCCCAAACTTCTACAGAAGTAACGCTTTGAGAAACTTCCTGACCATACGCACCAATATTTTGTACAACAGAAGCCCCAACAGTGCCAGGTATTCCAGAAAGGCCTTCTACACCCTCTAAACCAAGATTAATAGCGTAATTTACAAAATCATCCCAATTGCAGCCAGCCTCTGCATTCACATGTACAATATTTGCCCCAGTTTTGGCGTCAACGCCATCTTCTGCTGGAGCTGCTTCATCGAGAACGTTAATAGCGCGACGAGCATCGCGCACAACTACACCATTAAAGTCAAGATCTGAAACCAGCATATTAGATCCGCCGCCGATTACACATAGCGGAAGATTAGCCTCATCTGCATCTTCAACGGCTTCAATAACAGCAACGCGCGTTTTTGGCTCTACGAAGCGAGTAATTTTGCCGCCAACACCAATTGTTGTAATATCTGCGAAAGTTGGATTTGCGGTAGACGTAGTAGATGATGCTTGCATAGTCATAGTTTTAATCTTAACAACACTAAATAACAAAAACCCCGCAAAAAGCGGGGTAATAAGTATAAAATCTGCGCAATCTAAATAGGTCTAAAAAGACGCTATATTAACGCAGCAAGCTGAATATTTTCAGCGAGTCTCGCGATGAAGCGTGTGCTTGCCGCAGCGTGGGCAGAACTTGTTCAACTCAAGACGATCAGGCGTGTTACGACGATTCTTCGTCGTGATGTAGTTACGCTCCTTGCACTCCGTGCATGCCATTGTGATGCCCGGACGGATGTCGGCGCTCTTGCTTGCCATTTCGTTCACCTCTACAATTCATTGTTGGCCAGCCAGTCTCCTACTGGCCGTTGTAGCGAGGAAGAGACTCGAACTCTTGACCTTACGATTATGAGTCGTACGCTCTAGCCAGCTGAGCTACCCCGCCAGAGAGCCTCGAGTGAGAATCGGACTCACGACCTCTTCCTTACCAAGGAAGTGCTCTACCACTGAGCTATCGAGGCGTGGCGGGTAGTGGATTCGAACCACTGAAGCACGAAGCGGCTGATTTACAGTCAGCTCCCTTTGACCACTTGGGAAACCCGCCAGCAGTCTGTCGTAAGAAGTGAACTTCAAACGGCAACTTTGCTATTTTGCCACGAGTGCAAGACGAATGCAAGTCTAAGACACGCCGAAAACAAAATTTTATGCAAAAAAGCTAGTTATTTAGCGAAAAACCATCTTTTTTTAAATCTTCGCAAACTGTTAAAACGCGATCATTCGCCTCGCGCTCACCAATGCTAATACGAATACCTTCGCCAGCAAAAGCACGAACCGATAACCCGACTGCCACGAAGCGCTCAGTTACACGCTCAGTATCTGCACCAAACGGCATCCAGAAGAAGTTTGCATACGCATCCTCAATATTCCAGCCTTGATTGCGCAAAGCCAAAATAATGTGCTCGCGCTCAGAAACAAGAGCTGCAACGCGCTCATTCATCTCCTTAACTGCTAAATCTTCCAAAGATGCCAAAGCTGCAACCTGTGCTATTTGAGAAACTCCAAACGGAACAGCAACCTTTCGCATGCCCTCTACAACCTCTGCAGGAGCAATACCGTAGCCAATACGCAAACCAGCTAAGCCATACGCTTTCGAGAAGGTTTGTGCCACAACCACATTTGGATACTCACGATACAACTTCATGCCATCTGCCGTGCCTTTTGCGGTATTGAACTGCACATAAGCTTCGTCAATAAGCACAAGTACATCGCTTGGAACAGCGTCCAAAACTCTGCGCGCGTCAGTTTCGCTAAGAGACGCAGAAGTTGGGTTATTAGGATTGTTCAAAATAACTAAGCGAGTACGCTCATTAATTGCGTTAATAATTCCATCTACGTCGTGAGAACCATCGGCACGATTAGGAACTTGCACGCTTTTAGCTCCAGCGCCAGTGACAATAATCGGATACGCTTCAAAGCTTCGCCAAGGGTACACAACTTCATCACCAGGTCCTGCAACAAAGTCAACAAGCTGCGTAATAACTTCCGTCGAACCGCAGCCAAGCACCACTTCGTCTGGCGTAACGCCAAAACGCTTAGCGAGCTCTTCAACAACTTGCGTACCGCGCATATTTGGGTAACGGTTGATTACATTAAGCGCGCGAGTTGAAATAGCTTCTTTTACACTTTCTAAAGGCTCATAAGGGTTCTCATTGCTGGAAATCTTATACGCGCGAATGCCATCCAATTTAGGAGCTGGTTTTCCCTGTTTGTAGCTAGGAATCGTATCTACAATGTTACGGTGTTTGTATGTCATACTTCTCCATAATACTCCACGCACGACTTAACTGTGCAATAGCGCATCACATCTTATGCGCAGCAATAAAAAACGCTGGGAATGACATTTGCATCATTTCCAGCGTAGGTTTTATTGTTTCAACCGGCTAAAGACTAGCCAAGAATAGCAAGCACGTCGCGAGAAGACACGATTAAGTAATCCTCGCCATCGTAATGCACTTCAGTGCCACCGTACTTGGAGTACAAAACCTTGTCTCCAACCTTAACGTCCATAGGAATACGCTCGCCCTTGTCATCACGACGACCAGGACCAACCGCAAGAACTTCGCCCTGCTGTGGCTTTTCCTTGGCATTATCTGGAATATACAAGCCAGAAGCAGTCTGAGTTTCTGCCTGAGCCTGCTTTACAATAATCTTATCTTCCAACGGTGTGAGCTTAATCGACACTGTCGCCACCTCTTTCTTAAGAGAGATACTAACTTTGTACGCAAGCGTTTTACATACGAGGCTGACGATCACGTTTGCAATCGCACTTACGTTCTGTGTTTCATAGTAGCGCGAAATTAGCACTCTAACAACTCGAGTGCTAATCTTTTAAGAAAATTTTTAGAAAATTCTTAAATTAGGCATTGCGACGAGCTAAAACTTCGCGCAAATTTGCAACTCCGAGTGAGTCTGCGGAACTTGCCGGAGCTTCTACTTGACTTTTCTGCTCTTCTGCATGGAATTGCAAAGAAGTTGACTTTTGCAAATTTTTAGCATACTTAGATTCAGAAGTCTTCGCACTTTTAGCAGCTTTAGATTTAGTAGCTTTAGATTTAGCAGGCTTAACCACAGGTATTGCTTTAGCAACCTGCTTAGTTGACTTGATTTCCAAACTTTCTGGAGCTTTTGCTGCAGCAACAGAATTACCCAAATCATACTTGACGTCGCTTCCAAGAGAGAATGAAATCAAATCTTGATTATTTTTGACAGCAGCGGAATCTTTAGAATCTTCTTTAACAGCTAAATTAGCTTCTTTAAAGTCTTCTTCGTACTCTTTTTCATCAATATCTTCAGCAACGTTTTCAGCATTTTCAGTTGCTTCACTTCTTGCAAGAAGAGCCGCATTACACTCCTCTTGAGCACGCATTAACGCGACTTTAATTTCGCCCTTTTCCATAACAGAAGTTGCGGTATCGTCGCGAGAAGAATGTTGCTCAACTGATTCTGAAGGTTCACTCTTCAAAGATTGTTCCTTTGAAGATTCAAGTTTCAAAGATTCGCCATTCAAAGACTTGTTGCGCAAAGAATCATTCGCCAAATCTACAGATTCCAAAGATCCAGCACGCATCTTAGCTACGCGAGCTTCCCATTCGCGAGCATGCTTAGCGGCACGAGAACCGAAATAAAGAACTGCAGTCAGCATAGCTCCTGGAATAAGCACGAAAGCTGGCGAAAACGCTCCAGAGCACCCAACTATAAACACAAGAACTGTTAAAACAGCAAGAGCGCCAACCAATACGCAACGGCGACGAATAGCGGCTCGTCTTGCAGCACGAATACGCGCAATACGTTCAGGAGTTAATGTTCGTTTTCGTTGAGTCGGTTGCATACAAGCCCCTTTTGCCAACATACCTGTGCCGTCACAAATGCGTGCAGCACTCCACTCACCTACAAGATGTAGTGTTGGTGAAAACCTATCCTCGCGATGCTCAAGCATGGTCTTCATGCCATTAACCGTGCGTTTAGGCAACCACCCGAACCATAAGGCTACGAGGATGATTAACACAATTAGTGCGCTAACCGATTCATAACCCATATCTATTAATATAAAGACGTCTAAGGATGTGTAGCAATATAAACGCGTCGGCGTGTCGCCAAAATGTGGGAATATGCCATCTTTCTTCACACAATATGCTGTGTTAGCACTAACGGTTATTAACGTGCTTCATAGCAACAATCGCAAGTGAAGGATTCACAGACTGAGCTTGCAACAAACGTAAAGCGTCTGCAGCAGGCATGGCAAGAGTCGTAGTATTCTGCTGATCTTGAGAAGATTGTTGACTTTTAGCTATTCGCATTACAATAACGTGATTAACAACATCTACATACCTTCTATCAATCTGCGTAATATCAGTTTCTTCAGATTCTTCAGATTCTTCGTCGCTACTTTCGCTATTTTTACTATTTTCGACATTCTCGCTATTTCTACTACTTTTACTACTTTTACTTGCAGAGCCGCCGGCTTCCTGCGTATTTTCATCATTTTTTGTAGAATCATCCGACTTTTCGCCCTCGTCTTGCAACGGCTTACTAAAAGCAAGATCTACCTCTTCTCCAGGTATTATCGTGTGATCTGCGCTAGATAAATGCACTGAAATCGAAGTAAAGCCTTCAGGAATATTCGGCAAATGACTTACAGCATTTTGCAAAATCGGCATACCAATTTTGATTTCACAAGTTGCAATAAGCGGATTTCGCAAGTTTACACGCCCAGCAAGCGCATAGCGAAACACAGAATGTTGCGGAACTCGAATGTAATTAACATCCGTTTCGCTAATCTTATCTCCTTGATGAATATTATGAGCAGCAACTGGTATTAATTGCGTAGCTTGAGAATCAATAATTGTAGATACAACCAGCAAAGATACAATTGCCGCGCATAAAATAACAATAATTTTCCGCACAAAATCGTGTTGGCGCCTCTTAACCAATGCGCTAGAGCTGTCGGAGCGTTGAAACCCCGAGAATAAAGAAAAATTTGTACTCATAACATGCATTTTTACGTAAGCAAAATAGTCACGCAATAAAAATTGCGCGTTGTGGATAAAACCTATCAACGCGCAACTAAAGTGCAAGTAAAACGCAAATAAAGCGCTTTTATTTACTTATCAGTTCTGTAAAAGCCTTTGCCTTTAAAATTGATTGGAGGAGCAGAATACACTTTGCGCACAGCGTTTTTGCCGCACTGAGGGCAAATGGTAATAGGTTCATCCGAAAATGATTGATGTTCAGAAAAATCGTATCCGCATTCTTTACAACGGTAATGATAAGTAGGCAAAAGTTCCTCCGAAGTTTCACAAATATAAGACAAAAAACTTACTGTTCCTTCAAATATCCTATTATACGCCGTGACAGCCGAGGCAAACTAATAAGTTTATTGGCCAGCCAGCGAACGACTAGTTTCGCCCTCGCTCAGAAAACACAGCCCAATGCGGAGGAAGCTCGCTTAAAATGCGATTATCGTCGTCCAAAGCACGCTGCTCTTTCGTAAGTTCATCAGAAGGCTCTAGTTTTACGCCATCGGCATCAAAAAGCTCAGAGCCTTCACGCACTACTCTTACAGATTTGCGCGGAGAGCGTCGATTAGGATCATAATCGCTCATTCGTTGTCACCATACAATTCGCCGAGCCTTGAAACAACGCGGTCAACTTCTTTTTCTGGATTAACGAATGCACCAACGCTCCAAACAGTCATAACAGACCATCCAAGAGCTTCCAAATCTTGAATCATCATACGATGACGTTCACGAGTGGACTGAATACTCATAAATTGAGCATCGTCAGTAAGCACAGCCAAAGCAAATGGCTTATCTGCAAGACCGACAACAAGCGGAATACGAACGCCGTTATCGAAACCATAATTAACCGCTACATTTAATCCGCGCGAACGAATACGCTCAGCTAAATCAGTAAATAGCACATTATTTTGAGCAGATTCAGCAGCAACTTGCGCTTCAACATCATGAGCATCTTCCGGACGCAAAGGCTTATCGCTTAACTGCTCAGCCCATTGCAACAAAGTCTTAAGCAACTTTGGGCCATCCTGATGCAAACGCTCATCATCCATATCTTTGGAAGTAAATGCGCTAACAATATCAAGATGCCTACGAGCCAAAGCAAGCGCATCCAAAAGCATACCCTTGCCGCCTTCTTCTTCCAGCAAACCAAATTGCTGAAGCAAACGTCCGTGAGAAGTTTTTGCGTAGCACAGAGACAGAATAACATCCGTAGCAATAGCTCCGGAAGCTTCGTGAACACTCATTAAACGCACATGACGCAAGAATCGAGCCATATTTTCGTCTTTAATAGACAAAGACTTCAATTCTGCACCCAAACGACTGCGGAATACGTTTGTTAAAGTCACAACCACAAGCATGTAGCTTGAAGGAACAACAGTGAAAGTCTTCGCGCGCTGACGAATAAGCTCAACTACTTCGTCAATTTCGCGCTGACTGCTTTCAATCAGTCCGGAAGACAGCACTGGAACTCCAGTAGCATCAACTTGATGCAAACGCACCTTGCCTTGCAAGCGTTCAATAGGAACATCGTGACGCAACTTTCCGTAACCGTGTTCTTCCAAGAATCGAGCCAAGCGCAAGGAACGCCTTGTAGCGCGAGAAACAACTGTAACAGACGGCAGAATAGAAATAAGCTTACGCAAACTTTCAGAGCTTACAGTCTGCTTATGCGCAAGAACAACTACTTGCGAAGCGCGAGCCAAAATAGAGAATAATTCAATATTTGATATATGCTCTGCAGAATCAATAATCACAGTGTCTGCAATAGGACCAAGCGGAGTCATCATAGTAAGCGTTGATGGCATAGCCACTAAGATTGGCTTTGCAGCAAGCAAAATCTCAGAATAATTGCGCAAAAGCTTATTAAATGTTATTCCGGAACGGTTGCTTGCAAGCATAGTGTGCAGTTGATTTGCTTCCTGAGTATGCGAGAACAGCAATTCGCACAAATGCCTCATAGCTTCTTGCTGAACCATCGGTCCAATAGAACGCACATGCTCAGTATCTACTTGTACAAAACGATCAGAAGCATCCTGCATAGCAGAACCATCTTGATTCGAAATAATCGCAGAAGAATTAACAATATCTTCAAAAACTGTAGTCCACCAAGCAAGCTGTAACTCGCCATCAAGAGCATCTCCTGTAACATGACGATGACGCAAATCGCTTACTAAATCAAGCAAACCAGCCTTGCTAAATTCACTTTCCAACTTGCAGCGACCTGGAAGAGTATCGAGAGATGCGCGATCGTCATGCAAATCCTGCAAACGTGCCTCAAGCTGCGCAAACTCAATATTTTCAAGATCTGCACCTTGACGAGTTGTAGATAATACTGCATCAAGAGCCACCAAATTCCTAGATAATACTTCTTGAGTATTTACCAATTCGTCTAATTTTGGCGGCAAAACAGGCCATCCACCGTGAGGCACAAAAGTACGCCACTGAGCAGCCTGCTGAGAAACAATCTTCAAAGCTTCATGCAAGTCGTCAACCTTAGCTCCAACTCTAAGCAAACTACGCGCTTCACGCACGTGACGGCGACGTTCCCAGAAGCCCATAATCGTGCCTTCAGCTTTTCTAACAGCTTTCGGCTTACTAGCTTCAATCATTGCGTCCAAATCGCGCTCAAAAATTTCAGGTTGGAACACATCGAGTACGCGTCGCAAATTCTTCAAAACCGTAACTTGTCTGCTCCATTCGCGAGCAGTTGTTGGAACAGGGAAACCGCAGCTTTGAACAGTGCTTTTAACTTGCTCGCGAGTAGCAGGAAGTAGCTTAAGAAGCACGTCTACTATTCGCTGATACACCGATACGGCTTCGTTTTCGTCGTAAATAGAAGCGCCAAACCAAGGAGTATCTTCAGGATTAATATTAAATTCACCAAGCTCGTCCGCTTGATGGAATTTTTGCAACCACGTATCGATTTGACCAGTAATTGCATGAGCTGCAGCAACGTCTAAACGCACGTGCGTAGAAGGATGCGTTGGCAGCATAGCAATTGCAGCAAGATTTTGTATTGTTTGATACGCCGATACTCCCCAAGTTTCATTAACTCCGTGAAGGTCACCTAAATAGCGAGTAAGACGCGAGCGCACACCAACTAATTCGTCGGCAACCTGCTCAAAACGCGATGTTGCAACGCTTTGACGCGCTCCAACTGCAGAAATAAGCTGCGAATCAACATGCTTAGCAATATGCCCATCTGCAACGTCTAATGCTAGTGAAGAAATTTCATGCGTATTAAGCGTATAACGGAATCTACGCTGTTGTTCAATCACATTTGGCACATACAAAACTGAGCGCCCTGCAAGAACCGAGCGCGAAGCGATTGCTGCAGCAATAGAGGCAGAATCCGAGCCGGAGTCAATATTAACGAATAACGAGTTTCCGGAAGAAACAAGATCTGCAGCGTAGCGAACGGTGTTGTCAACATCTCCAACTTCGCACTCACCATGTGGATCTGCATCAAAAGGACTATATTCCGGCTTATTATCAGCACTAATCGCTTGTATTGAACGCTCATCTCCTGCCATAGCGTCAATAAGCGTATTGCCAACATTGCCGGACTGTAAAGCGTTAAGAATTTGCTCACTTTCAGCCACAAAACGAGATCCTGCATCTGTAAAGCATCCAAGTACAATATCTCGCTCAATGTCGAAATCTGGGAAAGAAGTGCGTGCTTTTTTACAAATGGCATCAAAAACAACAGAAGTTTCTGGAGTACCGCTTTCGTATTGAGAACCGTCAAAGAGCACATCCTCGCGAAGCTCAACTCCGCGAGCACTCAAACGCTGAACAAGAGCATGGTTTAGCCCAACACTACCGGAGAAGTAAATAGTTGCTGCAGTTTCGTCTTGATTAGTATCACGAACTACATGCACCGGATATGTGAGAACTGGAACATGATTACCATTCCACGATGCAACTCCAACAACCAAAGAAAGCTCAGATACGCCGCTTTCATGCGCTTTTGCGTCGCGATCCTCAAAAACGCGATCCAATCTACGCCCAGCAGCACGCAACATCCCAGCATCGCGGAATAAAGCTTTTAACGTTACTTTTCCACTTGCAAAAAGTTGCGCTATTCCAGAAGGATGCGCGTGAGTAAGCTCTAATTGCGCTGCAAGTTGCGTAATATCTTCTAGCGGAGAAGGAGATAGCTGAGACTGATACTGCTGCTTCCAAGAAATAATATTTTTGATTGCGCTGCTTCGAGCACTTACTTGTGAATTGTTTTGATCAACGCTGTTCTCAACATTTTGATCAACGTTCAGCTCACTTCTTTGCTCAACGTTTTGCTCGCCATTCTGCTCGCTGTTTGCCTCACTCATTTTCCCACCTACTCACTTACTGTTCAATAGCTTTACGGTATGCACTATAACCGCTGTTACGCGCAAGTGCTGCATCTACATCCGCATTGCCTTGTGCTGCAAGCCAAGCGTATAAGTCGTCGTACAATCCAGGATTTGACGCTAAGTATGGCAGCAATTCGGAATGTTGAGCCATCTCAAATTGCTTTGAAAAATCTGTACTTTCTTCTGCTTCTTTAGAAGTGAATCCGCCAGCTTCTACAATATTTTGCTGAGCATCAAATTCACCTTTTGATACTTTCTCAAATACGGATCCAGGTTCAAAAGCAGGAGTATAAGATGCGTCGGAATCAATACTACTAATATCGCTAATATCAATACTTGTTGCTGTAAAGCGCGAATCAAGAGGACCTATATTTGTGTAATTTTCGTACGCTTTATTAGAGTCTTCGTGAGTTAAGTAATATCGATTACCTTCTAATGGATTTGACGCAGTTTTGGAAGGCTCGACTTCAGCTGGTTCTGTTTCAGAAGCGTCGATTTCAGCTGATTCAACTTTATCTGATTCGACTTCATAGGACTCAGCTTGAGCGGATTCTGCTTGAGATTGCTCTGCCTGAAGAGGCTCTACATTAAGCGGTTCTGCATTAAGCGGTTCTGCTTGAGATTGCGCAACTTGAGCATTTTCGCTCTCTGCTTGAGCATTTTCACTTTCCGCTCGAGCATCCGCAAACAAATTACGCGGCTCAACAGGCGCTTCCTGCTGCTCCAAAACAACAGGAACTGTTACATCGTGATTAATTGGCGCAGCATTGATAGGATCTGAATCAACCGACGCAGAATCAATCTGTTCAGAATCAACCGACGCATCATCAACCGACGCACTACCCTCAAGCGCATCCTTAATAGATTTGCCTTTTTGCCAAGACAATCCAGGTTCCGACACTGACTGTGCGTGGAAAATTCCAGTCGGCTCGCCCGCGCGCAAATCAAGAATCTGATCTACCGACAAACCAGACGCGGCAGGCTCCTCATGCTTTTCATCATCAGTGGCATAAGAGAACAAGTCACGCACATTACTAGTCTCTTCTTCCTGAACTTCATCTTCTACTCGCACAAAATCAACAGGAACATCACCAAACTGCATTCGCATTAAACTGTCTGGAAGCTGGAAATCAACATCTGGGTCGAGTCGCAACAAATCACCATTTGAGCCAACTAAGTAAGTTCCGTTTGTTGAATGTAAATCGCGTATTGTTGCCACGCCTTTAGGATCAACAATGAGTAGCGCGTGGCGCTTAGACATAGAACGCTTATTATCTACTATGTCAATGCGCTTAAATCCATCTTCACGCAATGGGCGTATAGGCTTTCGACCAATCTCAACCGACTGACCTGCTCCAACGCGCGCCTGCTCAACACCACCTACTGTAATCATCCAGCGCTGCACGACTTGTCGCTCACTCACGTGATCTGCTCCCTTCAGAAAACACACACTACCTTCTATTGTGTCATGCTTTGTGTATATTGCGCTAGTTTTTATTGATTTTTCGCATAAAAATATTACATATTTACGTAGGCGACATAAACTACTCACAGCTAAGCAGTTTATGCCACATCGAACCAGCAACATCACGCCACTCGTTTCGGCGTAGCATGTTTACACGCTTTAACGCCGAGCAAAATCAATTTCGCTAAACTAAGCAAACTCCACTTCGCAAATTTGAAAATTTTTTAATTTTGCGAAGTGAGGCGATATTCACACGAGCCTCAAAACG
>NZ_ADES01000007.1 GCF_000263595.1 Gardnerella vaginalis 1500E | reverse complement strand
CATCCTATGCCAGGCAATCCTATGCAGGGTCGACCAGTCCAGATGCAAGGTCAGCCTATGCCAGGTCAGCCTATGCAAGGACGCCCTGGTCAGCCTATGCAGGGCCGTCCTGGTCAGCCAATGCAAGGACGCCCGGGTCAAATGCCTGGCCATCCAGGTCCTATGCCTGGTCGTCCAATGATGGGTCAACCTATGCAACAACCTATGCCAGGGCATCCAATGCCGGGCCAATTTGGTTTCCCTGCAAATCAGCCGCATCAAGGACAAGAAATTAACTTCTTCGTTTGGGTTATGAATGTTTTGAAGAATCCTTCTCGCCAATACAATGTGTCTATAGTGTATGCCGGTTGTGTTTTTGCTGTAAGTGCATTGTTATCTGGCATTCAGTCCTATTTAACAGCACACTATGGTGTGACTGCATTAAGTTCTTTGATTAACTCAGGTGGTAATTTTGGAACTTCGTTTGCGCAATCAACAAGTTTTGCAAGCGGAATGCCTCCTATTTCCGTCTTCTTTGCGCAGCTTGTGTCTTCAATTCTTTTCACATACATAACTTTCGCTGTGGCGATTATGGGTGCAAAAATGTTTGGAGACGAAATTCCTATTCCTATTTTGCATATGCAGTTTGCACACAAGATGATTCCTATAGTTGCAATTCAGATTTGCGCAGTGCTTCTAAGCGTTGTTACATTAGCAGTTCCTTCTATTTTTGTGCAGAGCTTTGCTTCAATTTTGTTGCTTCTTCTGCCGTTCTCGTTTGTAAGCCATTCGAGATACACGCGCAAGATGGACCGCGGATGGATGTGGATTATCTTCGTATTTACTGTGGTCGTTATTTTCGTTATTTTGTACGTAATGACTGCAGGAATAGTAGGAAGTATGATGCCTTAATGTTTCTTTAGCTAAGTAAAAAGCCGACCTTGCGAAATCGTAGGGCCGGCTTTTTGCATATAGCAATTATAAGTGTGCATATGTTATACTGGCATACTGTATGTTTGCATACTGTATGTTTTCATACTATATACAATTATTTTTTCGATGAGGAAAGGTAGTCGATGACGTTTATCTCTCGTGCAATACGCTACATTCTGAGGAAACGAATAAAAACATTAATAGTTTTCATTGTTCTATTTCTTATATCAACATTATTATTTGCAATTTCTGCCGTCTCGAGTGCTGCTAATAAAGAGGGGCAAAAAGTTGAAGCTCAAGCGGAATCTAGTTTCGTACTTGCAAATAATCCGCAAATAAATCCTGGAACTCCTAGAGGAGCTGGAACTGTAAAACCTAAAGATGTACAAGCAATCGCAAAGTTGCATGGAGTTGCATCGTACGTAGTTCGCCAAAATGTAACAGCGGATTTAGTTAATGCTAAAGCTGCGAGAATTCCAGGCGTTCAGGATTATGATCAAAAGCGTGAGCAGCAGTTTGGCAATGCAGTTAACATTGAGGGCACTAATAATTCTACAGGTCTTAATGCGTTTAGAACAAAAGCAATAACTGTGTCTAAAGGTAAGCATTTACACGCTAGTAATATTCACGCATCTCTTATTCATGAAGATCTCGCTAAAGCTAATGGGTTGAATGTAGGAGATACTCTTACGCTTCGCGCTAACCCTTACGATGCCGACAATATTAACCAATCAACCGCAACTGTAAAAACTCATATTGTTGGAATTTATTCTGGAGCAAATAAGCGTCAAGTTGCAACTAGGGCGGAACTGACTGCCAATATGGTTTATACGGATTTGCAGACTACGCGCGAATTGTATAAATATAAGCCAGGAAAAGAAATATATCAGGATGCAAGTTTTAGAGTAAAGCGCGGTGAGAATGCGGATAATATTATTGCGCAGGCTGCTAAATTGCCTATTGATTTGCAAAATTATCAGCTAACTCGTGACGATCAGTTTGTTACTGGATTATTGAGAATAGCTAAAGGCGTTCATTCAATGATGACTATTACGACGATTGCTGTAATATCTTTCGCTATTATTGCGCTTGGATTGGTGCTTTTGCTGTGGATGAATGAGCGACGCCATGAGATTGGTGTATTTACGGCGATTGGCAATAGCAAGCTGGTTATAGCTGGCCAGTACGTTACTGAGATTTTGCTTATTGCAATACCTTCGCTAGTTGTTGGATACTTTTTTGCAAAAATCATAGCTCCTTGGATGGGTACTGCTGCGCTCGGATCCGTAAAATCTGCGGCTGTTAATGATTTGAGCACTATGGGCCAAGCTGGTGGAAATCTTGAATCAACGCTGGCAACTAGAACTTTGGACAAACTTATAGTGCAAGTAGACTTGCAATGCTTTGTTGGAGTTTCTGCAATAGTATGTGCGGTAGTTATTGTTTCTGTAGTTTTGTCCTATTTGCCGATGATGTGCAAATCTCCTCGAGAACTGCTTGGATTGCAGAAGTAAAACTATTGCGTATTTTTAGCAAGTTTTAGCAAGTTCTAGAAAGTTTATAAAAGTTTATTGGGAATAATTATGATTGTTGATGTAATTTCTTTATGCTCTAGAGCATGGCTTGCAATATTTCGCAAGCCTCGGCGCAACGCAATAATTGTGCTGATTATGACTCTTGTTTTAAGCGCACTAGTTTCACAAGCTGGTATTAGTGCTTCTGTTGAGAGCGCTAGGGATCGACTTCAATCCAGTATTGCTTTAGGCTTTACTGTACGAGCAAAAACTCGAGGTGAAACTCTTCCAGAGAAAAGTAATGCAAATTCTAATTCCGAGACCAATCTCGATGCTAAAGTATCTAATTCCCCAATTCCGCAAGATTTAGCCGCGAATGAAGGAATTGACTCTAGTCAAATTCGTAAATTTGCTGCGATTTCGGGCGTAAAAAATGTAGTGGAAGAGCGCGATGTTTTAGCTACGCCTGTTGGAAAGCAAATTCTGCTTCCTTTGCAGGGTCCAAGACTAGACGATGATGTTTTGGCTCATGCTGCTGGAATTACTGGTACAACAGATTCTCGATTATCTCAAGGTTTTCAAGAAGGATTGTACCGTTTAATGCAGGGTGAGCATATTACTAATCGTTCTGCTGGTAGCGCAATAGTGCATCGTGATTTTGCTAAAAAGAATAATCTTAAGATTGGCTCTACTATAACTCTTAAGCAAGGTGTTAATGTAACAGTTCGCGTTGTTGGCATTTTTGCCGGCAAATTGCAAACTAAGGGAGCGCTTCCTTCGGATACGTCAGAAAATCGCATATTTACTGACTTAAGTTCGGCGTTATCTTTGGCTGGCTCTGCTAAGCGAAGTGTTTTGCGCTGTGCTGTTGAGCGTTCTGATTCGTTAGCTAGCGCAATACGCGATGCTAAAAGTATTTCTGGCGAGTGGGCGGATGTAGAGCAGAATGCTTCGCAATTGTCTGGTGTAATAACTTCAGTTAATTCTGTGCAACAACTTGTGCGAATGATTTTTGTTGCGCTAAGTTTTGTTGGCGTTTTAGTGCTTGGACTTGTACTAGTGTTCTGGGTTAGAGCGCGTATGCACGAGATTGGCGTACTTATGTCTATTGGATTGTCGAAAGCAGTAATAGTTAGCCAATTGCTTATTGAAATAGTGATACTCAACATTGTGTCATTCGTCATTTCGCTGGGATTAGGTGCTGCTTTTTCTGGCGTTATTGGTTCTGCGATTTTGCATAGTGTAAATTCGTCATTTATTGCGGATGGTGTTCCAGTATTGCCATTGACTCAAACATTTACCGCCTTTGTTATTGGTTTGTTTATTTCAATAGTTGCGCTAATTATTTCTGTACTGCCTATATTCATAAAGAAGCCTCGGCAAATACTAAGTGCTATGAGTTAGCAGAAATGTAGTTGCGTATGCGAATTTTCTACTAAAAGCGCAATCGCATAAATGAAACAAATCGTATAAATCATATTTAAATTATGTAAAAATAAGGAGCTTATTATGTCGGATTTATTGCAATTAAAAAATGTGAAGTACACTTACGGACCTGCAAATATTGCTGTATTAAATGACGTTAATGCGGAGTTTGAAACTGGCAAAATGTACAGCATTATGGGAGCTTCCGGAGCTGGAAAGTCTACGATGCTTTCGCTTTTAGCTGGATTAGATACTCCGTATAGTGGAGAAGTGCTTTTTAACGGTGAAAATATTGCAAAAACAGGATATTGTGATCATCGCAAAAAGCATATCTCGCTTGTTTTCCAGAATTTTAATCTTATTGACTATTTGACACCATTAGAAAATTTGCGATTAGTAAATTCGCGTGCGGACGCTCAAGTGCTAATAGATCTTGGGTTGACTGAGGAAGAAATAAATCGCAATATTACGCAGCTTTCCGGCGGACAGCAGCAGCGTGTTGCAATTGGGCGAGCATTGGTATCTTCTGCGCCGGTAATTTTGGCTGATGAGCCTACGGGAAGTCTTGATCCTGCCACGACTAAAGAAGTTATTTCAATATTAAAGAATCTTGCTATCAAGCATGGCAAATGTGTGATTGTTGTTACGCACGATTCGAAAGTTGCGTCTCAAGCTGATGTGAAATACGTGCTAGAAAATAAGAAGCTGACGCGACAATCTGCTTGAGCACAAAAAGCCGACCCCGCGAAATCGTAGGGCCGGCTTTTCGTTAGCTTAGATTAACTTAGCTTATCTTAACTTAACTGCAAATCAGATGTGGAAGTAAAGCTCATACTCCAAAGGCGTTGGAGCTAAGCGAGCCATATCCATTTCACCATGCTTCAAATCAAGCCAAGTATCAATCAAATCGCTTGTGAAAACATCTCCTTGCATAAGGAAGTCGTGATCTTCTTCCAAAGCCTGCAAAGCCTCACCAAGCGAAGAAGGAACCTGCTTAATTCCGTCATGTTCTTCTGGAGGAAGCTCATACAAATCCTTATCAACAGGGGCAGGAGGCTCAATGTGGTTCATAATGCCATCCAAGCCTGCCATCAGCTGAGCGGAGAATGCCAAGAATGGGTTGCAAGAAGGATCCGGAGCGCGGAACTCAATACGCTTAGCAGCAGGAGCATCTCCAGCAAGAGGAATACGAATAGCTGCAGAACGGTTACGAGCAGAGTAAACCAAGTTGACTGGAGCTTCGTAGCCTGGAACAAGGCGATGGTAAGAGTTAAGCGAAGGATTAGTAAAAGCAAGCACAGAAGAAGCGTGCTTAATCAAGCCGCCAATGTACCAGCGTGCAATATCAGAAAGCTGAGCGTAGCCGGTTTCTGCGTAGAACAATGGCTTGCCGTCCTTCCAAAGCGACTGATGGCAGTGCATACCAGTGCCATTATCTCCAGCAATTGGCTTAGGCATAAAGGTTGCAGCCTTACCAGCCAAAGCAGCAGTTTCGTGAACAACGTACTTGTACTTCATCAAATCGTCGCCAGCGTGAACAAGCGTATTGTAACGGTAGTTGATTTCCTGCTGACCTGCGCCGCCAACTTCGTGGTGAGAGCGCTCAAGAATCAAACCGACCTTTTGCAAGTTATAAACCATGTCATCGCGCAAATCCTGATTGTGATCTACTGGTGGCACAGGGAAGTAGCCGTGCTTTACGCGATTCTTAAAACCAATGTTGTTGCTGCCATCGTCTTCGGTATCAATTCCCGAATTCCAAGGAGCTTCGTTGGAGTCCACCTCGTAGAAGGAACGCTGCATGTCGTTTGCAAAACGAACCTTGTCGAAAATAAAGAACTCTGCTTCCGGTGCAAAGCTTGCGGTATCTGCAATTCCGGTAGCCTTCAAATAAGCTTCAGCTTTAATAGCAACCTGACGAGGATCCCTAGAATAAGGCTCGTCTGTTACAGGATCGACAATCGAAAAAGCAACGTTCAAAGTCTTATGCTTGCGGAATGGATCAATGTAGGCAGTATCAACATCCGGAATAAGCTTCATATCGGATTCGTTAATAGCTTGGAAGCCCTGCATTGAGGAGCCGTCGAAAGCCATTCCGTCAGTAAATGCGCTGTGCAAGAACTCGTCGGCTGGAACTGTAAAATGCTGCTGCACGCCAATCAAATCAGTAAATCGCACAGAAACATACTCGATGCCTTCCTTTTCAATAAGGGCTGCTGCATCTTCTTTCGTTTGCAAAGTGGTCATGGAAACACATTCCTTTCTTAAAACTCATTAACGAGTTTAGAACTTTAGATTTATTTTTGGATTTCAGCGACTCGACTATCTCGTTACGTTTGTGTTACATGCTGTTGTTTTTATGTACGCGCCGTTACATGCCGTAAATACTGTTCATCAGTTCGCACAAGTACAATAGTGCGTATGACGTATCAAGAGCCGCAATCGCAGTCGCAATCGCAATCTCAGTCGCCGCGTGAGCATGAAATGCATAATCCAAGTGAGCATAGCGGGAATAAGTTAGATTTAGCTTCGCTTTTTCCTGCAAAGGGTGACGATAGGCGTCCGCCAGACTGGCTTGGCCGCGCGCTTATTTACGTTGCGATTGTTGCTTTTGTGTCTATTTTCTTATGGTTTGCATGGGGAAGCATTTCCTTCATTGTTTTCGACGTTATTATTTCGATTTTTATAGCGCTCGCAATGGAGCCTCTTGTAATCAAATTAGTTAGGCATGGTTGGCGTCGTGGTGTTGCTTCCGGTTTTACGCTAACAGGTCTTCTTGCTATTATTGGCTTACTTTTGGGCTTGTTTGGTAATTTGTTTGCTCAGCAGGCTGTTTCTATGGCTTTGGGTTTGCCAGATTTATACAATCAGTTTGCTGGATTTGTGCTTCATTCCACTGGTTTTAGAATGCCGAATATTGAGCAGCTTGGTATGGAAATTTTGAAGCATGTGCAGACTTCTTGGGTTGTTGATTTTGCTGGTCAAGCTTTGAATACCACTTGGGGTGTGCTTACCTTCTTGCTTGATTTGCTCACAATTCTTATGGTGACTTATTACATTTCTGCAGCCGGCCCTAAAATGCGCAGAAGCATGTGCCGCTGGATGAATCCTCAGTCTCAGCGCAGATTCCTATTTATTTGGTCGGTTGTGCAGGAGCAGATTTCCAGCTTCCTGTTTTCGCGAATTATTTTAGCCGCAATCAACGCAGCTGGAATCGCAATTTTCCTCGTAATAATGGGCGTTCCTTACTGGTTGCCTTTGTCTTTGTTCTGCGGAATTGTTTCGCAATTTGTACCAACTGTTGGTACTTATCTTGGTGGAGCGTTGCCGATTCTTTTTGCTTGGGGTTCTAAAGGTTTTGGTGCAGCTCTTGCAACGTTAATTTTTATTACGATTTATCAGCAGATTGAAAATATGGTGATTTCTCCTAAGATTTCCGAAAAAACTATGGATTTGAATCCTGCTGTTGCGTTTCTTTCTGTTCTTATATTGGGCGCTGTTTTTGGTGCTCTTGGAGCGTTCTTGGCTTTGCCGGTTACTGCAAGTTTGCAGGCGATTTTTAAGGTTTGCACGAAGCAGTATCATTTGGTTTCTTCGCCTCTTATGGACGATCCAAAGCCTGAGCATAAGTCGATTATGGTAAAGTGCTTTGAATCTATTAGACGCAACTTCATGAAGCCTGTAAGCGATAGTGTTCAGCGTGTTATGAAGGGCACAAGTTCGCGCGTTTCTATGAATGAAGATATTTTGTACTGGTACAAGCAAGCGTATGTTGCTGATTCGGAAGATGTGAATGACGATAACGCAACTTCTTCTGATTCGGATCAGCTTGATGCGTTAGAAACGATGCCGATTTCGCGCGAAATATTAGATCAAGTAAATAAAGATGTTGCTTTGAATAGTAGGAAGCGCGTGAATCACAAGAAACTAACTGGTAGCCAGCAGCGAGCTAGTGGTAAGCAGCGTGCTAGTAGCGAAAAAAATACTAAAAACGTAAAAAATAACGTAAAAAATAATCCACGGAGCGGTTGGAAGCAATGATTTTTCTATCAATATTTGACGTATTAGTAATAATTATCGGCATAAGCAGCGTTGTATACCAGGGTGTGTGTGCTGTGGCGTCGCTATTTGCTAAGCCTATTGTTTTTCCAGACGCTCCAATGGATAAGCATTACGCAGTTCTTATTTCTGCCCGAAATGAGGAAGCTGTAATAGGAAATCTTATTCACTGTATTCAAACGCAAACCTACCCGCATAATCTAATTGATATTTGGCTTGTGGCCGACAATTGCACAGACGAAACCGCTAAAGTTGGGCGAGATGCCGGCTGCAATGTAATCGAGCGCTTCGATAAAGAGCATATTGGCAAGGGTTTTGCGCTCAGCTATTTGCTTGACCACATTATGAAAATTTGTGCGGATAAGGTTTATGACGCGTATTTTGTTTTTGACGCGGATAATAAGCTAGATCCTCACTATTTTGAGGAGATGAATAAGGGATTCCACGCTGGCTACCAGATTTTAACCAGCTACCGAAATTCCGTAAATCTTTCCGACAATTGGGTTTCTTCCGGATCTGCGCTTTGGTTTATTCGAGAGTCGCGCTTTACTAACAATTCGCGCATGCTTTTTGGGTCAAGCTGTCACGCAGGTGGCACAGGCTTCATGTTCTCGCGTGAAATTATGCACAGAAATCGCGGATGGAAATTCCATCTTCTTACCGAAGATCTTGAGTTTACAATGGATTCAATTCTTCACGGAGACAAGGTTGGCTACTGCGGTTCTGCTGTGCTTTACGACGAGCAGCCAGTGTCGTTTAGGCAAAGTTGGAGACAGCGCCTTCGCTGGAGTAAAGGCTTTTTGCAAGTCTTCCGCTACTATGGAGCAGCTCTTATTCGCCACGGTATTCGAGAACGCGATTTTTCGTCCGTTGACTTTACTCTTATGCTTTGCCCGTTTATGGTGTTGGCGATTGTGCGATTAATTTTGGGATTCGTGTTTGCTGCCTTCGGCTTTGTAACGTGGACGAGTCAAATAGAGTCTTCGCTAAACCTTATAACCACTACTGTTACAAGCGTTTTTGGAATGATGGTGTTCGTGTCTCTTACGATTTTAGTTGAGCACGATAAGCTTGGGGCCACGAATAAGGAGCTGTTTGCGTACGCTCTTAGCTTCCCGATTTTTATGCTTTCGTACGTGCCTATTGCGTTCCAGGCTATTTTCTCCAAGAGCGAGTGGAAGCCGATTCAGCACACCGGTCACTGAGCGAAAGAATCAAATTCTCTAGTGTGGCGCGAGTTTCTTGCTTGCTGTGGCGCGATTGCGCAAAAATTGCGAGTGTGAGATAATAGAAGCCCTGGTGTAAACGTGCGATTGCGCAATTAATGTGGCGCAATGCGTGCGTTTATCTGTATCTTGCGAGGTTTCTATGGTAGATTCTGTTCCTTATGCAAATCCTGCTGGCAGTGCTTCAGAAAGTGCTTCTGCTGGTAGCATTCCAGTTTTTGGCGCAAACACTTACGCCGCTGACAGCGAAGAAGTTCAAGCAGTTTCTATTCGCGGATTTGTTAAGACTTTTGGCAAAAAAGTTGCTGTAGATAATCTTTCGTTGAGCATTCCAGCAGGATCCTTCTACGGATTAGTAGGCCCTAATGGTGCTGGCAAAACCACTACGATTAAGATGCTTACGGGCTTGCTTATGCCAGATGCTGGCTCGGCTTCGATTTTTGGCAACGATGTTTGGAGTGACGTAAATAGCGCTAAGCGCGCAATCGGTTTAATGCCTCAAGCAGATGAGATTTTTAAGACGATTACCGGTCTTCAGCTTTTAACTTACGCTGGCATGCTTCGCGAGATGAGTCGCGCGGAATCCGTAAAGCGTGCAAACGACTTGCTTTCTGCTTTCGACTTAACAGAAGCCGCAAACACTATGGTTTCGGACTATTCAACTGGTATGACTAAGAAGATTTGCCTTGCAACAGCTATGATCCACAGCCCTCGCGTGCTTGTGCTCGATGAGCCTTTTGAGGCAGTGGACCCTGTTTCTAGCGCAAATTTGAAGGATATTCTCGCCGAATATGTTTCTACTGGCGGAACGGTGATTATTTCTTCGCACGTTATGGAATTAGTCGAAAAAATGTGCTCGCACGTGGCAATTATTAACGAAGGTCATGTTGCAGCTGCTGGAACTCTTGAAGAGGTGGCTCAAGGCAAGAATCTTGAAGATCGCTTTATGGAGCTTGTTGGCGGACGCCACGCTGCTGCGCGCATTGACTGGCTTAACGGCGGCAATAGCGCAACACCAATCGCAAGTAATTACAACGCGTGAGCGAAAGGCGGTAAGTAATCATGTCTATGATTTTTACAATGGTTCGCCTTCGCTGGGCGCTTACTTTTTCTGTTATGCGAAAGTCGATTTGGCAAAAAATCGGCTTTGGCATAGCAATTGTTTTTGGACTTGCGCTTATATGCGCTCTTGGTTTTGCAGGTTGGGAAGCAGGAAAGTATCTTGATCCAGGCATGCTTCCAGATACTAAAAATTGGCAGGAATTCCAAGCTCTTCCAATAATGGTTGCGTCTATTGTGTCAATTTTTACGCTTTTTATAAACCTGTTTATGTTTGGAAGTGACACAACACTAAAGTCGCGTAGTTTTGCGCTTTACGGTATTCCTTACGTAAAGCAGCAAGCTGGTATGCTTCTTGGCTCTCTTTTTGGAGCGCTTTCTATAAGCAGCACAATCGCGCTTGTTTTGTGGTCTTTAGCGTACCGAAGCTTTGGAATTGTGCCAGTTTTAGTAAGCGTAATCGCGGCTCCGCTTTACGTTGCAACAATCGTGTCTTTAAGCAAAATGCTTATTGAACTTTTAGACACTATTTTAATAAACAAGCATTCAAGAAACATTTTTTACTTTGCTATTTTTATAGCGTACATGATTTTTGTTGCATCAATGAACGGGCATGGTAGTTCACCAAATAAAATTTTGATCAGCTCAAGTTTGTGCTCTGTATCTGCTTTTACGCCATTAAGTGCAGCTATGGTTTTGCCGCTCGATGCTATTAATGGAAATTGGCTTGCCCTTGCTACTCGCTTCCTTATTTGCGTTGTAACAATTGCTGCTTGCTTTGCAATCTCTGTATTTTGTGCAAAATTAGAACCTAAGCTACTGCGCAGTGAACAAAAAACAGTTGTTAAAACTAAGGGAATTGGCTTATTTGCAGCAGTTCCAGACAACACAGTCGGTGCGATTATTGCGCGAATTATTAGCGTTATGAGAAGAGATATGCGCCAACTATTTTTGCTTCTTATGCCTCTTTTTATGCTGATAGTTCCAACTGCAAGTGTTGCTGGTGGCATAGGCTTTGAGAGTTTGGCAGATGGTTTAGGCGTATCTGGCTGGCTTATGTATGCTGCTTTGATGATTGGCATGGTTGTTGGAAACAATATTGCATACGATGGCACAGCTTTTACTATGCACGCGATTATTGGCGTAAAAGGCGTGAACGATCGATTAGCGCATTCAATAGTTTGGTCCGTGATTTGTGTTGTGTATTTTGTTCTTCTTGGAGTAGGATTTTACGTTTTCCTCTTCTTTGTAGCAAATATTCAACAAAGTGTAAATGCGTTTATGTTCCAGATTCTTTCACCAATCGGAGTAGCTTTTGCTTCCATAGGTATTGGCTCAGTTTCTTCGTGCATTGCAATGTACCCTGTGGCATCAATTGAAAAGCCATTTTCTAGGCCGCAAGGTTCTGCAGGCGCTAGATCCTTTGCGCCAATAGGTTTTACGCTTCTTGCTGCAGTATGCATGATTCCATCTATTGCTGCAGCTATGGCGTTTTTGGCTATTAACCCGAATCTTTTGTGGATTGCAAGCATTATGTTCATAGTGAACGGCGCAATTGTGCTGGTTGTTGGCGTAATTCTTGGTGGCAAAGTAATGGATAAGCGCATAATTCGCATTGTAGAAAACTTGCGCAGATTCGCCTCGATTACTGCGTAATTTACGCACGCTTTGTTGCAAGCGCAATGTATAGTTAAGCGCGGTATTTGCAATCGATTTAAAGGTGTGCTCGCATGGAAAGTAGTAAAGGCTCAAACGATGCCTTAAATACTCTTAATGCGAGTGCACAAAAATCGAGCGATTCTTTAGAACAAATCGATTCTAAAAAACCAAGCAAATATGCTGCTATGGTTTTAAGAAGCCAGTATCCATCTCGTTGGCGTTTTCTTATTGCAAGTTTGTCTGCAATACTTAGCCTTGTGATTATGGTTACTTATGTTTCGCTTGACGTATGCGATATTTTGCCAGGTCCGTTAACTTTGCGCTTGCAACACAAATCAACTGTTGTGTCTTCTCCGCGCGCTTTGCTTAGTGTTCCTTCTTTAGCAAAAGGTGCAACTTACGGAAAGCCTATTAATCGCGAGCAATCTCAGAAGCTTATTGACGCTTTAATTGCTGATCCTTCAATAAGTGATAATACTTCTGTAGTAATCATGGATGCTAATGGAAGTGTGATTGCTTCTCACGAAGCGAATACTCCTCGAGAACCTGCGTCAACTCTTAAAACCCTAACTGCAGCCGTTGCTTCAAGAACTTTGGATATGGGTTCAACTCTTGATACTCAAGTATTTTTGCTGCCTAAATCAGCTAAAGATTCTGAGCAATCTTCCGGCTCAAAGTCAGGCTCAAACTTACGTAAAATTGTGCTTCGCGGCAATGGTGATATGCTTCTTGGGGTTGGTGAAAACGACTGGTCTCACGTAAACGGTAGGGCTGGTTTAACAACTTTAGCTAAAAGAACTGCAGCCGCCTTAAAGCTCGATAATATTCACGAAGTTTCTCTTTCGCTTGATGATTCGCTTTTTGGTGCAAAGCGCGCTCCTGCTCTTGTTTATGAAACGGATACTGAACGCCGTTTTTATGCCGAAACTTCGTCTATGGCTATTGATGATGCTCGACAGCGTGATCTTCAAATTCTTGGTATTGATGCCGATGCAATAACAGATTTTCCGCTTTCGGATCCTCATCCTGCTTTAAGCGTAGGCCAAGTTTTTGCAAGGTTGCTTATTAAGCAAGGAATTGAAGTACGAAATTATTCCGAGAAAACAGATAAAAAAGCGGAAAATTCTACTGAAAACTCCTCGAATAATAGCAAAAATTCCGAAGATGAAAATAAGTCGGAAGATTCTCAAAATCCTGAAATTGAAGTAAGCGAAACGCGCCCGCTAATATCCGAAAATTCGCGTCTTCTTGCGCAAGTTTCTTCAGCGCCTCTTAATGAAGTTATGTCTTATATGCTTCGACTTTCAGATAACACGTTGGCGGAAGAATTTGGCCGTTTAACTGCTATTGCGTCTCATAAAAGCAATTCTCCGAAAGGTGCGGTTCAAGCGGTAGAAGAAGGCTTGCGTAAGCTTAAAATCAGCACGCGCGGATTGAATATGTCTGATTGTTCGGGATTATCTCCAAAATCTCATGTTCTTGTTACAACTTTGGCAAAAGTTCAGGTGCTAAATATTAATGCAGATTCTGGGGGAGCTGCTTCTTCTGAAGGATTGTCCTTGCCGGGCTTAGTTGGCACTTCTCGAAAGCGTTTGGCGGATGAGTCCGCTGCAGGACTTTTGCGCGTAAAAACCGGTTCCTTAAGCGAAGTAAGTTCCATGTCTGGAAACGTATCTCGAAAAAGCGGTGGCGTTTTAACTTTCGCTGTTGTTGCAAATCAACCCTACGATTTTTGGGGAGCCTTTGTGGCGATTAACAAGTTCATGGCTCAGCTTCCAAACCTCTAATATTTAATATTTTACTTGGTTATTTTCTGCTACTAATCGCGCTAAACTAGACGATATGGTTTACTCGTCTTGTATGTGCGCAGGAATCGGCGCAATAAATCGTTGCTTCGACAAGCTTTCGCTTCAAAGCCAGGATTCGTGTTTTAATGAGCACGGCACGCATGAGACTGCACTCGATGCTCCTCTAGTTCTTGTAGCTTGCTCCGGAGGCAGGGATTCTCTTGCTCTTACAGCGCTTAGTTCTATTGTTTGCGCGTCTCGAGGGCTTCGTTGCGGCGTAGTAATTGTTGACCACCATATTCAGCCTAATTCAACCCAAGTTGCTCTCGAGGCTGCTAAACGCTGTATTCAGGCTGGAATAAAAGAAAAATACGTTTTTATTAAGTCTGTTCAAGTAAAAGATTCTGGCGAAGGTGAAGAATCTGCAGCAAGGTTTGCGCGCTACGAAGCTATTATTGAAGTCGCAAAAATTCAGAAAGCAGCCGTAGTTCTACTAGCTCACACTGCTAACGATCAAGCAGAAACAGTGCTTATTGGATTAAAAGATTCTGCAGGATTAGAAGCAGTCGCTGGTATGAAAGCTGTAACTTTGCGCCAAAACGTGCGTTTTGCGCGTCCGCTTATTGAGCTTACTCGCAATCAAACTACTGGAATTTGTGAAGATTTGGGAATTTCTTGGTGGGATGATCCTACTAATGGAGACACGTCTGCACAAAATCTTGAACTTTGCGAAAATTACCCTTTGCGCTCTAGGATTAGACACACTCTTATGCCTTATATTTCTCGCTTTTTACAAGCAGATATGGTGACTATACTTTCCCGAGGCGCCGATTTTGCTCAAGATGATCTTGACTACATAAATTCTAAAGTCGACGAAGCTTATGAAACTATTTTGCAAGCTAACGAAAAATCTCAAGAAATAGTTTTGGATGCAAAAAAATTATCGCAGTATCATCCTTCAATTCGCCGTCGTGTTATAGCAAGAGCTTTAACAGCGCTTTTACTGCGTTTTTCGTCAAGTCACATAAAAGCAATCGACGAACTTAGCGTAAATTGGCACGGACAAAAGCCTATTTCGTTACCTAATCATTATGAAGCGTTGCGGCACGCTCGTAACATCGTCATTCGTTTATGCCAAGATAGTGAACATGCAAGTTGCAGATATACGAGATGACATTGACTATGAATTAATCAGCCACGAAGACCTTATGAAGCGTATTCGTGAGGTTGCAAAGCAAGTGAGCGAAGATTACAAAAATCGTAATATTTTGCTCGTAGCAGTGCTTAAAGGCGCTGTTAATACGCTTGCTGTTTTTTCTCAAGAGCTGAGCGTTAATGCGCCAATGGACTTTATGAGTTTGTCAAGTTACGGCAGCGGTACTCAAACTAGCGGTCATATTAAAGTTCGCGAAGATTTGAGTACGGATGTTCGCGGCAAAGATATTCTTATTGTTGAAGATATTGTTGATTCCGGTCGAACTCTCGATTGGTTGGTAAACGAGTTGAAGGGTCGCGGAGCTAACAGCGTTAAAGTTTTTGCGCTGCTAAGCAAACCAGCTCGCCGCGAAGTTGACGTTAAAATCGACTACACGGGATTTGAAATTCCGGATGCTTTCGTCGTCGGCTTTGGCATGGACTATGACGAACGTTACCGCAATCTCAATAGTATTGCAGTATTAAAGCCATCTGTTTATGGCAATTAAGCTTTGTGTATAGAGCTTACTTTATTCTTTATTCAAAATTCTTACCTGAATTTTTATAGAAATTGGGGAGTTTGAAAGGAGCCTTATTACATGGGCGCTTCTCCTATGACACCGCAAGGCCCAATGGGCGGTCCTGGGCGCGGAAATAACGGAAATAATCCGTTCTTAACCCCGCTAAACCCTAGGAATTCGCGAAATAACGGCCAGCGTAACAACAATAAAGGCAATAATGACGGCAATGACGGCAATGATGGCAACAATAAGTCTCGTCGCCCGATCTGGCAGTCTCCATGGACGTGGATTGTTCTGCTAGTACTTCTTGCTGTAGTCGGCTTCCAAATGTTTGCAAAAACAGGTTCGCAAACTATTGATACCCAAGACGGTATTGAGTTATTGCGCTCACATAAAGCAAACTATGCCGAAGTTATTGATAACAAGCAGCTTGTGAAGCTTACTTTAGACAAAAAGTTTAGTAAGTATAGTAAGCGAGATAAGCAGAAGCATGATTACGGCAAGGACGTGCAATTCTACTACACTATTGCTCAAGGTAAGTCGATTATTCAGGAAGTTGAAAAAGCTAAGCCGTCTAATGGTTGGACTGCAAACTTGCAATCTTCTGGAATTTTCTCCTATCTTGTTACTTCGCTTGTGCCTATTCTTTTCTTCCTTGGCATGATTTGGTTCATGTTTAGTCGCATTGGCGGTTCCGGCGGCGGAATGCTTGGAATGGGCGGCGGTCGTGGCCGCGGAAAGCTTGTTGAAGGTCAGACTCCTAAGACTAAGTTTGCGGATGTTGCTGGCGAGCAGGCTGCTGTTGAAGAGGTTGAGGAGATTAAGGACTTCTTAAAGGATCCTTCACGCTACAAGGCTTTGGGTGCGCGTATTCCTCGAGGCGTTCTTCTTTACGGTCCTCCAGGAACTGGTAAAACATTGCTTGCGCGCGCTATTGCAGGCGAAGCTGGAGTGCCGTTCTACGCAATGGCAGGTTCTGACTTTGTTGAAATGTTCGTTGGTCTTGGTGCTTCGCGTGTTCGTGAGCTTTTTGACGAGGCTAAGAAGAACGCTCCTGCAATAATCTTTATTGATGAGATTGATGCTGTTGGTCGTCGCCGTGGAAGCGGTATGACTGGCGGTCACGATGAGCGTGAGCAGACACTTAATCAGCTGCTTGTTGAAATGGACGGATTTGACAACGACACTAATTTGATTATTATTGCCGCAACTAACCGTCCTGATGTGCTCGATTCTGCACTTCTTCGCCCAGGCCGCTTTGACCGTCAGGTGGCTGTTGAAGCTCCTGATTTGGAAGGCCGCGAAGCAATTTTGAAGGTTCATGCAAAGGGTAAGCCTTTTGTTCCAGATGTTGATCTTCATATGGTTGCTGTGCGCACTCCTGGTTTTACAGGTGCAGATTTAGCTAACGTTCTTAACGAGGCTGCTTTGCTTTGTGCTCGCTCTGGCGCGCAATACATTGATAATCGCGCTATTGATGAGGCAATTGACCGCGTTCAGGCTGGCCCTCGAAGGAAGTCTAAGGGCATGGCTTTGGACGAGTTGCGTAATACCGCTTACCATGAGGGTGGTCACGCTTTGGTTGCTGCGGCTTTGCATAATACGGATCCTGTTACAAAGGTGACTATTTTGCCACGAGGCCACGCGCTTGGCTACACGGCTGTTATGCCAACTACGGATCGTTATTCCCAGTCGCGAAACGAGCTTCTTGATCAAATGGCTTATGCTATGGGCGGTCGTACGGCTGAGGAAGTTGTGTTCCACGATCCAACAACCGGAGCTTCTAACGATATTGAAAAAGCTACGGCTATTGCTCGCAAGATGGTTGTGGAGTTTGGTTTCTCTGCAAAGCTTGGAGCAGTTAAGTGGATGGACGCGGACGATGACGCTTCCGGATCTCTTGACTCTTTGCAGCCACGCAAGTTCTCGAACCGCACGGCTGAAGTTATTGATGAGGAAGTTCATAAGCTTATTGAAACTGCTCATACTGAAGCGTGGGAGATTATTAACAATAATCGCGACGTTTTAGACGAGCTGGTTCGTCAGCTTCTTGAAAAAGAAACGCTTAACGAGAAGGAGCTTAAGGAAATCTTTAGTAAGATTCGCAAGGCTCCGGAGCGTACTCTTTGGCTTTCTAACGATCAGCGTCCGGATTCAGATATTCCGCCTGTGGAAATTCCGGAAAGTTTAAGACGAAATGTAGAAGGAAAATCTAATCAAAATTAGGTATTTTCTTTTTGCATCTAGTAGAATGTAACAAAACGCTGGTTTGTACAAACAAAGTCGAAAACAAAGTCGAAAACAAAAGCGCAAATCAAAAGTAAAACCAAAAAGTAAAAATCGAATATTAAAACTGAGAAAGCAGCACAACAGCAAGCGTAAATATTGCTATTGTGCGCTTTCTCTTATAGGCGGGGAGAAAAGCAGTGGAAGAAAATAGTTATAGCCTTATACGGCTCAACGGCGTGAGGCCTAACGTTAACGACATTGTTATTGGCTTGTATACGAACATTCGCATTGACGCTGTTCTAAAAGTTGATTTGAGTAGGGCGTTTGCTGGTAACGATACTCATGCAATTGATATTCCTCAATTGACAGATCGTCTTGCTTTTTCGTTAAGGCAGTGCGAGCACGATGATGAAATTGAAGATCATCCGTCAATCGCCTTGGAGCTTATGACTAATAAGGTTGCGGATTCTGTTATGCGCACATGGCAGGTTGTTGAAGCAGATGTTACTGTTCGCGCTTCTGTTCGCAGCAACTACTACGGTTTGCAAAGCGAAGTTGACGACGTTTCTGTTACTGTGCATCGTGTTGCTAAAAGAAAGTACGACATGTCTAACAGAGCAGTTCCCGAAAGTATTGCGCATGTTGCTGTTAGAAGCGGAAAAGTTGATATTGATGATTTAGAAGATAGTCCGAATGCAGACTACTTCCGTACGCTTATAGAACAGAACGAAGAAGAAAATAAGCGTATTGAAGATGCAGAAGCTGCTGCAGCGGCTCAAGCAGCTATAGATATTGCGAATGCTGCAGCTGAAGATTATATGGATAATTCTGCAGAAGATGACGCTGCTAATAAGTCTTGCAACGCTGAAGGCGAGACTGTAAACGCTAACAACTCTTGTGAAAATACTTGTGACAATACTGGCGAAAATCTTTGCGAAAACCAATTAAATAATCCAGGAAACGAAATGGCTGCGAGTGAAGAAAGACACCGATTTTTCGACGTAGACCCGCTTCAAATGCGCACAACTTTGGTAATCTCAATGAGGGGTGTCGCCAATCATGCTACGCGTTCTGCTATGCTGAAAATAGTTGCACTTCTTGAGCAAGATGGAGAAACTCGCGTAGACGGCATATCCGCATTATATGTTGCGAATGCGCTTGATGCTGACTACTACACCTGCGTTTTCCTTCTTTCCTCAACTAGAGACGAGTATGAAATGTTGCGCTTAGTTCGTATTGTTTCTTGTTCAGATAAAGACAAAATAACTCTTCGCGTTCTAGGCTCTCGTTCATACGGAGCACCTGCTACGGAAACTGAATCAATAAATCCGGAAGGGCTGCCGCAAGAAATTGCGCAAATGGTAACAGTGGATCCTAAATCACCTGAACTTATGCCATGGATGCAAATTGAGTCGGACGCTGCTTTGGATCACAACCCGCTTTCGTATTCTTTAGCTCTTGCTTTGGATACTCAAACTGTTGGTATATACTCAGATCAATGGCTTTTAGGGGATGATTATTAATGAAAGCGTATCGCACACCTTGGTGGTATCTGGTATTAGGTCTGCTGTTTGGCTTTGTACTAGGCGCATTTCTTGTGTCGTCAACAGAGTCTAGTGCTATGTCTCTTGCCGGAGCTCCGTGGGTTGTTATATCAATTATGGTAGTTGCCGGTGTTGCAACATTTGTTATGGCTTTGCAAACTCACTTAAGTGTTAGTGAAAAAGCTAAGAAAAACAATAAGCATACAAGCCCGCAGTTTGCTGTTGCCGCTTTGATGTTGTCGAAGTCATTGGGAATGGCTGGATCTATTTTGGCTGGCTGGTATATAGGCCAGTTGCTAATGAGTTTGCCGAACAGCGAAATGGTATTTTATAATTCTGTTGTTGTGCGCGAGTGTTCTATTGCAGGATTCGTTTGCTTTGTAGATATGCTTGTTGGCATTTTGGGCGAATTTCTTTGTCAGTTGCCGCCGGAAGATGGTGCAGAATCTACAAAAAAGTCTGACCGTACTCCGGCAACATGCTAGTTTTACGTAAAGCTATTTAGTTTTACGTGATGCTATTTAGTTTCGCTCAATAACTTATTGCTTTGCATAAAGCAGTAAACGCTGGAATTTCAACGTTTATAAGGATGGTATATTACTTTGGCTGAATTTATCTATCAGATGATTAAAGCGCGTAAGTCTTATGGAGATCGCGTAATTCTCGACGACGTTACTTTAAGCTTCCTTCCGGGCGCAAAAATTGGTGTTGTTGGCCCGAACGGCATGGGTAAGTCTACGCTGCTGAAAATTATGGCCGGATTGGAAAATGTTACAAACGGTGAAGCTTCTTTGACTCCGGGCTACACGGTAGGTATTTTGCAGCAGGAGCCGCCGCTGGATGAAACTAAAACAGTTGGCGAAAATATTAAGATGGCGTTTGGTGAGATTGCGCAAAAAGTAGCGCGCTTTAACCAAATCGGCGAAGAAATGGCCAATCCTGACGCTGATTTTGATGCGTTAATGGAAGAAATGGGCAAGTTGCAGACTGAAATTGATGCTGCAAACGGCTGGGATTTGGATTCGCAACTTGAGCAGGCAATGGATGCTTTGCAATGCCCAGACCCGGATTCTCCTGTTTCTGTGTGCTCTGGTGGTGAGCGCAGGCGAGTGGCATTGTGCAAGCTTCTGCTTGAAGCTCCAGACTTGCTGCTTTTGGACGAGCCTACGAACCACTTGGATGCGGAGTCAATTCTTTGGCTGGAACAGTTCTTACACAAGTATGAAGGCGCTGTTATTGCTGTTACTCACGACCGTTACTTTATGGACAACGTTGCAGAGTGGATTTGCGAAGTTGACCGCGGCCAGCTTTACCCATACAAGGGCAACTATTCCACGTATTTGGAAACCAAGGCCAAGCGTATGGAAATTCAGGGCGCTAAGGATGCCAAGCTTGCTAAGCGTTTGAAGAACGAACTTGACTGGGTGCGTAGTTCGCCGAAGGCTCGCCAAGCAAAGAACAAGGCTCGTTTGGAACGCTACGATCAAATGGAGCAGGAAGCACGCAATTCCAAGAAGCTTGATTTTTCCGAAATCCAGATTCCAGCAGGTCCACGCTTGGGTTCGCAAGTTTTGGAAGCGAAGCATATTCACAAGGCTTTTGGCGACCGTGTGCTAATCGACGACTTGTCGTTTACTTTGCCGCGTAACGGTATTGTTGGCGTGATTGGTCCGAACGGTGTTGGTAAGTCTACGCTGTTTAAGACGATTGTTGGCTTGGAGCCGCTTTCCGGCGGCGAGCTTATTGTTGGCGACACTGTGAAGATCTCTTACGTTGACCAGAATCGTGCAGGATTGGATCCTAATAAGAACTTGTGGGAAGCTGTTTCCGGCGGACTTGATTTTATTGAAGTTGCAGGCGTTGAAATTCCTACTCGCGCATACGTTGCAAGCTTTGGTTTTAAGGGTTCGGATCAGCAGAAGCTTACGGGAGTGCTTTCCGGCGGCGAGCGTAACCGTTTGAACTTAGCTTTGACCCTTAAGCAGGGTGGAAACTTGCTTCTTCTCGATGAGCCTACGAACGATTTGGACGTTGAAACTTTGGAAAGTTTGGAAAATGCTCTGATTGAGTTCCCAGGCTGCGCTGTTGTGGTTTCGCACGATCGCTGGTTCCTTGACCGAGTTGCTACGCATATTCTTGCGTGGGAAGGCGACGACGAGAATCCTGCAAAATGGTACTGGTTCGAAGGTAACTTCCAGGCTTACGAAGAGAATAAGATTGCTCGCCTTGGCGAGGAAGCTGCTCGCCCGCATCGTTTGCACAGAAAGCTTACGCGCTGATTTGCTGATTTTGCTTATTCGTCGGGTTATGTACTCGTCGGATTGCTTACTTTCTGATTTGCTGATTTGCGTGTAAAGTGACGAAAATCACAAGATTGTAATACTTGAAATTTATAAAATTTTGAGTATTATACTCACTGTACTATTTTCAACCGCAGTATTAAGACGTTTGGCTTATAGTCAAAGTTATAACCAATGTTATAGCTGTTATAAACAAGGCATAACCAAAGCATTTATACTGCGGTTGAAGACTATTATTATAAACGCTAATTTTTCTACTGCTGCCGAAATACGCATTAAGCAGCGGTAGTCGAATAAACGGAGTGAAGAAAAAATGAAGAAGATTAATGAAGCGAATAATTTTGCTGCTTTAGTAAAGTCTGCTCAAAATGCTAAGTATGCACCGATTTCTAAGAGCGTGTGCGCAGCTATGCTTGCAGGTGCTATGGTGCTCGGGGGGGGGGTATTCGTTTCTACTCCTGCATACGCTGACGGTTATGTAGACGGCACTGGAAACAATATTTATTACGGTTATAAAACAGACGCAAGCTATAGCGAAGCTCGTTTCCACATTGAGGTGGATTATTACGATACGCTTAAGAATGCTAAGGCGGGCGGTGCGACAGGCAAAGATCCGCTTGGCAAGTTTGTTCGCGTTCATTATCTTTCTAATTGCAACCAAAAAGATGGCACAGCGGACGACTGGCGATTCCGTCCTATGTGGTGGTACGGCGTTCCTAAGGGTCTCACAAACGTACAAAATATCACATATACACGCGTTGAAAAGCTGACTAAGGGCGGTAATAATCCATTTAAGCCTGCAGGTTCCTCGCAATTTACCTTCACGAATGCTCAAGGCTACGGCCAAGTTTCGCAGAAAACATACCCAACGCCTAAAGACTGGAATGGTATTTCAAATTTCTATTTTGAAGGCGATAATGTACTTGCCAGCAAGGGTTGGAAGCAGCTGCTTGGTCTTAATGGTGGAAAGTACGATAACGCTGGAAATACGGAGAGTCAGTGGAACAGTTACAAGAACGAAACCGCTGGCTTGCAAGGCATTTTCGTAGACTGGGAGTCTGCGGGGCAGCGTTTTTACGATATGACCTACGTTGCCGAGATGACCAAGGAGGCTTGGGAGAAGCGCGATACTAATCCGCTTCGTTTCGTGGCTGGCGTTTACCGTTTTGCAGGTAACTGGCATTATGCGGCTGGACAAAAGCATAATACGCCAAAGATTGCGGATCATTTGACGCTTAAGTATCCTGATGTGACACTTGTGAAAAATCTCAACAGTGTTAGTACCGACGAGCAAAATAAGATTAAAGAGAAAATTGCAGACGTCAATAAAGATACGAAACACTATTCGGAATTAGTGGATAAAGTGGAAGTGTCAGATAAAGGTGTAGCAACTATCACCTTTAAAGACAAGACCACGCGCACAATTCCTGCGAACTTGCTTGTTGCTAAGAATGAATCCGATAGAGATAAGTACAAGCCAAACATGCCCGCGCGCACGCCTGTGGTGAAGCCGTCTCAGTTGACCGCTGATGATAAAAAGGCTGTTATTGAGGCGTTCCAGAAAAAGAACATGCACAATACAGATTTCATCGCACATCTTAAAGAGGGCAACGACGGAATCAAGTTCAATGATGACGGCACGAAGCTTGTTGTGACGTATCAGGATGGTTCAACGCTTGAAATTCCCGCATCTAATCTGGTGTGCCAGGGAGCAACCATCGCCGATTGGGCGCCGTACGTTGTGCCTGATGCGATGGAAGTTGAGAATCTGAAGTCGCTTAAGCAAGACGAAATAAATAAGATAGTATCTGCTTTTGATACGGCAAATCAGGGCATTACGCCATATGACGAGGCAAAGGCTCAAAATGGCAATAACGTGCCTGTTACGGTAGATGCCAGCACAGGAGCCGCAACAATCACCTGGAAAGACGGCTCAACAACCACTATCGAAGCCTGGCAGTACCTGAAAGAAAAAGCGAAGCAAACTACAGAACCACCTGCTCCTGCTGAAGCTAAGAAGGAGTTTAAAGTAACTCCTACTAGAATTTTTGAGGTAAACTTCAATCCGTTCAAAACTTCGCAGCAGGAAATAACTACTGCTGGAGCTAATAATACACAGCTTACAAATGTTAGGAATGTATTGGCTGGTTATGCTAAGGATGCTGAAAGTGGTAGTGCAGTTAGCGGTGTAACTGTTGAATATGGTGTCGATTCTACTGGTGCTGGCACAGTCACTTTTAAAGCAAACGGCTACAATGATAAGACTTATCCTATGAGCATGTTCTTCCAGCAGAAGATTGCTAGTCAGAAGCCGGCTCCGGATACCACTTTGCATCATCCAGGTAATATGACTGCTTATCAGTATTATGTGGACCCAGTACAAGTAGATAACGTGAATTCTCCTTCGCCACTAGATCAGATTGCGGCGTTTAAGAAGTTCATGAAGAAGAACTATAATGTGGATATAACCGATCAAGAGGCTACGTCTGCTTATACTCTTAAAGAAAATGATAAGCCTGTATCGGGTGTTACGAATATGCAGCGTTATGTTAAAAACCAAAATAATGGCGCTGGTGTAGTATCGTTTAGCCTTAATACAGATGGAAGTATAGCTGTTCAAGGTTTTGAAACTGGTGAGAATAGTTCGAAGAAACTGTTTGATGTTCCTCTGAAAGATCTTTATGTAGCAAAGACTCAAACTCCTACAGACAACACCTTTGATCAGTTGAAGAAACAGGCTCTTGCGCTTTGGAATCAGAAGAATGGTACTGAACAGCTTACAGATAGGGACTTTAAGAGGGTTGGTATTACTGATCCAAGTAAGTATCCTGCTGATATAAATAGCATGACTGATACTCCTGAGAACAAGACTGCTCTTCGTAAGCTTATTCAACAGCTTTACAATGCGAAGAAGATTACTCGCAAGTATAACAATCCTGCAGATGTTGAGGTGGCAAACACTTCCAATCCAACTGACGATGACTTCAAGAAAGCTATTAAGGCATTCCTTGATGCCAACTACACTGGCGCTGGTGATGTAAACAGTACTACATACACAATGACTTCTGCTCTTAAGCCAAAGTCTAGTACTGTTGACATGGAGCCATATGATGCTACTAATAATCCTGTTGGCATCACTACCATCTCAAAGGGTACTGGAAATACGTTAACTGTTACATGCAAAGACAACACTACATTTACTGTTAGCGTCACATTCAAGAAGAAGGCAGCTCCTGCGCCAGCACCGTCGGGCGATGAGTTGAAGAAGCTGAAAGATGATGCTAAGCAGCAAATCGATCGTAATCCTAACTTGACGAAAGAGCAGAAAGAACAATACAAAAAAGAAATTGGCGACGCGACCACTGCCGACAAGATCAAAGAGATTTTGAAAACTGCTGCTCAGCAGGGCAAAAATAACCAAAATGATCCGTCAAAGGCGCAAACCATAACCGAAAACAAGGGCGGTGGTGCTGCCAAGAAGGAAGCCGAAGACAAGAAGCAAAAAGAAGAGGATAAGCATAATAGCGATCAGCTGAACGATAAGAAAAAGAAAGCTTCCGAAAAGATTGGCAACCTCGGTAATCTAACTCCTGAAGAAAAGGACAAACTAAAAAAGCAGATCAACGGTGACAATACGCCACAAAATCCTGATGGTGCAACAACACCTGAAGAAGTTCAGAAGATTCTGGAAAAAGCCGAGGCGATTAATGCCGCCAAGGGTGCGTTGCAAGGTGACATTGCCAAGGGTGCGCTTCCATTCCTCGACCATGGTACAGGTGATAAGAACAATACCGCGGCTACTCACGCCGACGACGCTGCTCTTAACGAGTTGCTTGGCGGAACTCCTGGTAAGGATCAAACTCTTACCGCTTTGGAAACTGCTCTTGCAAAGAAGGATCCTGCAGCCACAACTGAGGAACTCAACAATGAAGTAGCTGCAGCAAAGCAAGCCAATGCACTCAATGAGCAAAAAGCAAAAGATGCCGCTAACAGGCAACTCGATGCTAAGAAAGATGCGCTTGATAATGCCTATAACGCTTTGACTGACGAGCAAAAGAACTCAGCTAAAGCAAAGTATGATGCTGCTGTTGCTGCAATCAACACTGCTAAGGAAAACGTTGGTAAGGCAACCAAGCCTTCTGAGATCAAAACTGCTGTTGACGGCGTGAACACCTCGTTTGATGAGGCAAACAAAGCAATCAAAGACGCTAAGGGCACGCGCGATACGTCTGGCAACACCAACGATGATAATAACGCTCTTGACGAGGAGAAGAAAGCTCAGACGAAGCGCATTCAAGATAGTGATCTTCCAGAAGCTGATAAGAAGAAGGCTATTGAGGCCATTGATAAGGCCACTAAGCTCGGCGACCCAACGGGTATTGCTGATCGCGCTCTGAAGGCCAAGAAGATTAAAGATGCGCTTGATGCGATTGACAAGCTCGCTCACCTGAACGATGCTCAAAAACAAGCGTATAAAGATATCATTAACTATACAGATGCAAAAACTAATCCCGACACTGGCAAGGACGACATCGACGATGCGCTTGCCAATGCTACTGCAACCGACGCCGCAATGGCTCGCCTTGAAACCCTGAAGAAGACAGCTGATGAGTTCGCTAATGGCGATAAGTACAAGAATTCTACTGATCAGGATAAGAAGACAGCATTTGATAATGCATCCACCGCAGCTGGTGCTGTTTTAGCTAAGAAAACTGGCGATGCTAAGAATGCGGATCAGGTTAATGATCTGTATAAGGATCTTCTTAATGCCATGCAGGCAATCGATGACAAAGTTAAAGGCGCAGGCGTTAGTACCGATGCGCTTCAGGCTGAAGTAGATAATGACTCTAAGTTTAAGCCAACGCAGGCCGATCCAACCGATCCCGCTAAGCCAGCTACACCTGGTGATCCTATCTACAACACATCTTCTCAAGATAATAAAAACGCTTTTGACAAGGCTTTGAAGGATGCGAAAGATGCTTTGAAGACTGCTAAAGAAGATAACGCAAATCAAGCGAAGCCAGACACTACTCCGCGCACTCCAGAACAGGAAGCGGACGCGCAAAAGGTTGTTGACGAAGCGCTTGACAAGCTTGTTAAGGCTCGCCTTGCTTTGGACGGCGTAAACACTAAGCCGTTGCAAGATGAGATCGATAAGGATGGCACTGTTAAAGGTTCAGATAAGTATACACATGCTTCTCAAGGAAAGAAGGATGCGTATGATAAGGCGCTTAAAGATGCTAAGGATCTTATCGATAAGCTAACTGGTAAGACGCCTGCTGCTCAAAGTGAGGAAGATTTAACAACTAAGACTCAAGCTGAAAAGCAGAAGCTTGTTGATGATGCTTTGAAGAAGTTGCAAGAGGCAGCCGCCGCTCTTGACGGCTCTGCTCCGGCACCAACTCCAACGCCGACCCCAACTCCTTCTGATGTTGATAAGACGGATTTGGCTGCTGAGCTTTCTAAGGCGAATACTTTCGGGCGTTATCTTTCTTATTTGATTTCGTCTTCGGATAAGCAGGATGCTTATATTGAGGCTTTGGCTGAAGCTCGTCGCGTTTACGGTGATCCTGATGCAACTCAGGATGAGGTGAATGCTGCTGCTGCGGCTTTGCGTCGTGCTGCTGCGGCTTTGCGTGGTTATGTGTGGCTTGATGATGGCACTGTTTCGCCAATTCCAAGCCCATTGCCAAGCCCATTGCCAACACCTGGTGCTGGAACTGGTGATGCTGGCTCTGGTAATGCTGGCTCTGGTTCTGAAGCTGGTTTTGGTGTGAACGATAATGCGCCTACTACTGTGGATAAGGGCGAGTTGAACGTTCAGATTGATAGTGCTGAAGCTGATTCTCAGCCTGGTAATGCTGGTAACGGTAACGCTGGCAACAGTAACACTGGCTCTAATAATGCTGGTGCTGGCGCAAACTCAGGTAACGCTGGTAATGCCAACAATAATGCTGGTAATGGCGCAAATTCTGCTGCTGTGGATGCTGCTGTTGAAAGTTCGCCGGCTGTGAAGCAGGCTGATGCTCAAGTGGCTCAAGCTCAGGCGGCTTTGGATGCTGCTTTGGCTGAGGCTAAGAAGGTTGCTGCTGATCCTAATGCAACTCAGGCTCAGGTTGATGCTGTGGCTCATAACCTTTCTGCTGCTCGTAAGGCTTTGGCTGAGGCTAAGGCTCATGCGGCTCAGGTTCGTGCTTCTGTGCGCGCTCAGGTGTTGAAGAGTGGTGGTGTGTCTCAGCTTAGCAAGACTGGTAGTGACGTGTCTGTGTTCGGCTTGTTTGCTACGGTTGCTGCTGCTGCGTTCTTCGTGGGTAAGCGTCGTGGTACTTCTCGTCGTAGCAACAACTAGGCGAGAGGCTGTAAAGCCTGCAAAGCTTTAGAAAGCTTACGAAAATCGCGCGAATTTCGTAAGCTGACGTGAGTTTAGCAAGCTTACTTAATCGCATAAGTAAAAATAAAGCCCCGCCTGTGATTCTTCACGGTGGGGCTTTTTGCTGCTTACCCTTTTTTGAAACATTTGCCGTGATTGTGCGGCGCGTGTGCTAGGCTCAGTTAGTTCACGGTTTGAAATTTAAGTTTTGAATACACATATTTTACGAAAGGCTATTGTGCCGCATACTCATAATGCTGCGTCTCATCAAAAGCGAGGCGCGAAGAATAATCACGAATTTAATGCACGCAGAGAGCGCAATCGTAAGGCGGAAAAGGTGCGTGAAAAGGCGCGTCAGAAAGCTTTGCGCTACGAGGAGACTGCAATTCGCGATGCTGAGCAGGATTTCGCTAAAAAAGATTTTGCTAATCGAGAAAATGCTAAAAAGGATTTCACTAAAAAAGAAAATAGTAAGAAAGATTTCACTAAAAACAATAAATCTTCTAAAAATTCAGTAATTATTCCAGATTCTGCAATCGAATCGCGAGAAAACTATAGCGACGACGTAACTTTTACGCAGCTTGGCGTGCCGGATCCTCTTGTAGAAGTCTTGCGCGCGGACGGCAAAACCACGGCCTTCCCAATCCAGCAGGCCACGCTTCCGGATTCTTTGCAAGGTGCGAATATTCTAGGACGTGGCCGCACAGGAAGCGGCAAAACCTTAGCGTTTTCTATTCCGCTGGTTGCTCGCTTAGCAGAAAATTTCGTTGATTTAATCAACAATGGAAAAAATAGTCGTAAAAACGAAAGTGGCGATACTCCAGCTCCTCGCGCAATGATATTGGCGCCAACGCGAGAGCTTGTGCATCAAATTGACGATGTGATTGCTCCTCTTGCAGCGGCTTACGGAATGCGCACGGTGACGGTGTATGGCGGAGTTAGATACCAGCGTCAAGTATCGCAGCTTAAGAAGGGCGCGCAAATTGTGCTCGCTTGCCCGGGTCGTTTGGAAGATTTGATTAGACAAGGTGCGTTGACTCTTGAAAAAGTGATGGTTAGCGTGCTTGACGAGGCTGATGAAATGGCTGATATGGGCTTTTTGCCGGCTGTTACGCGACTTCTTGAGCAGGTGGATCCTAACGGTCAGCGCATGCTGTTTTCTGCCACGCTAGACAAGCAAGTTTCAACTCTTGTAAATCGATTCCTTCCTAACGCTGTGATTCATGCGGTTGACGATGCTGATTCGCAAGTTGACACTATGACTCACCACATTTTTGCTGTGTCTTCGGGAGATAAGTACGAGGTTTTGCGCAAGCTTGCTTCCGGATGCAAGCGTTCCATATTCTTTACGCGCACGAAGTATCAGGCGAAGAATATGGCGAAAAAGTTCCTGCAGCAGGGCATTCCTGCGGTTGATTTGCAAGGTAATTTGTCGCAAAATCAGCGAGATAGGCATTTGGCTGTGTTTTCAGAAGGCTTAGTGCGCGTGCTGGTTGCAACGGATGTTGCGGCGCGAGGCATTGATATTAGTGACGTTGCGTTGGTTGTGCAAACTGAGCCGCCGGAAGACCCGAAGTCGTTCTTGCATCGTTCGGGCCGTACCGCTCGTGCAGGCGAGGAAGGCGATGTTGTTACTCTTGTGCTGCCTAATCAGAAGCGCGCGGCGCACACTATGCTTCGTCGAGCCGGAATTAACGCTAAAGCGGAAGACGTAAATCCTGCATCGCCTGTTTTAGATGAGATTGTGGGAGATGCGGCTGAGCTTCAGGAAGGCTGGAGCATGCCGGAGCCTGAGCAGCAGAAGCGCAAAGGTCGCGGTCGAGGGCGCGGGCGCGGACACGGTGGGCATGGTCACAGTGGTGCGCGCAAATCCGAGCGTAAAGCTGAGAGCAAAGTAGATCGTAAATCTGAGCGTAAAACCGAGCGTAAATCTATCCGCGAACGCGTAAGTAGCCGCGGGCGTGGTCACAACAACATGTCGAAGAGCGTGAAGTGACCAAAACTGCGCAATCGTGTGTAGTTTATGCCGTTTTTTCGTAAGATTCCGACAAAAACAGCGCAAGAGTGAGTAGTTTAGGTCGTTTTTGTATAAGATTTCGACCAAAACTACTCAGTTTTACTTAGACTGACCTTTACCGAAGGCGCGCAACTGAATACCGTTCCAATCTGCGCTTACAGTTAAAGGTGTTGCGGCGTTCATTCCGGCCGTCTTTGCAGCAGATTGTACGGTGCTAGAACTTGGGGAACCTTCGCGTCCAGGCTTAGGTGTTAGAACCCACATAGGAGCGTCGTCGTCAAGCATATTTGTGGCATCCATAATGGTGTCTGCAAGCTCGTCTTCATCGTCGCCGTCACGCCACCAAATAATTACGCCATCAACAGCAGCATCGTAATCTTCGTCTACCAATTCTTCGCCGGTAAGCTGTTCGATACTTTCGCAAATTGTTTCGTCAACATCGTCGTCCCAGAGCCATTGTTGCACAATGTCTCCTGGTTGGAATCCGAATTCCTGTGCATGCTGAAAAGCTATCTGTTCCACGTGACTCAATATATCAAAGCGTCACGAAGTGCGCGCCTGCAACGGCGTGTATTATATTTGTGCCTATTTTTGTTAATTAGAGAACACTAGCATTCATGCTGCCGCACACACCACACCAGGCACTCATACCTACGCACCCACCCGCAGCTTAATTGCGATACTTTAGTGTATGAATATTCGTGTGGTGAGATTTGAGATTTTTCGCACTGAGCGAGGCGAACGTCAGAGCCGAAGGCTGCTGATTCGTCGAGCGAAGAAGAAAAATCGAAAAATCTCTGCGATTAGCACGGTTATTAGCGAATTAGCATGCAGAGTTTGGGGGATTTCTTTACGAGCACTAAAAGAGGACTGAGAAGCTACATTCTTTAAGAAAGGCGAACACGCTAAACTCTTTTAACAGCCAGAGCGCCCGAAGGACGGGACGTGCGAGGAGAGAAATCCACCAAAACTCGCGCCACGGCAAGCAAGAGCGTAGCGCTGCGAGATAAGTAATTCCCATTGCTCACATTTTGCCAAAGAAACTTAACACGCCAGCAATCAAGCCTACCTCCTCCTCGACACGCCTCAAAAATCGCGAATGTGAAATAAATCACTATATATAGTTTGTTATCTTTGCGTTTCTCCCTAGATATTGGGCATGAGTTGAGTTATAGTAGAGCAAGTCGTTGCGAATATAATGCTTTTGCAGCGAGAGAACGGTTAGAAGAACAGTGTTATGAGAAAGGTCTGTACCGATGCAGGTTTTGGAAGAAACTGACGCCAAGAGCGCAGCAATTCGCATGGATGATGACTTAGTTGCAGCTCCAGTTTCCCGCGTGCAGGTCGAAAAGCGCGATGGTCGCGTAGTTGATTTCGATTCGATGAATATCATTATGGCTATTAAGGCTGCTTTTAAGGACTTAGGTAAGGAAGTTGGTCCTCAGGAAGAGCAGATGATTCGCGGTATTTCGGATCGTATTGAGGCTGAAATTCAAGATCGTTACAATGGTCCAGCAAAAATCGAGGATATTCAGACCCTGGTTGAGCACGGCCTTATTGAAAATCATCTTTACGAGGTTGCCCGCTGCTACACAAGCTACCGTTTGAACCGAGATATTGATCGTGCAAAGGCTACCGATATTAACGAAGCTGTTAATCGCCTTGTGAATCGTGACGAAACGCTTGTGCGCGAAAACGCAAATAAGGATTCTAACGTTTACGCTACTCAGCGTGATCTTCTTGCGGGCGCTGTTTCTAAGGCTTCTGCGTTCTCTATGCTTCCTCACGCGGTTTCTAACGCGCATATGAAGGGTGATATTCACTTCCATGACGCTGATTATTCGCCATTTACTTGCATGAGCAACTGCTCGCTTCCTGATTTTGGAGACATGCTCGCTAAGGGCTTTGCGCTTGGAAATGCAATGATGGATAGTCCGAAGTCTATTGGTACTGCTGCAACTCAGGTTACGCAGATTATTAAGGATATTGCTGGCGCGCAATACGGTGGTCAGACTGTTAATCGTGCTGACGAAATGCTTGAGCCTTACGCTAAGTGCGATTATGAGAAGAACTTGGCAATGGCCCACGCTATGATTCCGGATTCTACGCCGATTGAAGTTGCGAAGGATATGATTGACGGTTTGAAGGCTCAGGAGCCTAAGAATCTTCACTGCTCAGACAGGGATCCGCTTCCTGCTGACACTCCTTTTGATGAGAACTTGAGTGAGCTTGATCAGCTTCGTGAAGTTTATGCAAAGATTATGACGCGTAAAGCTATTTACGATGCTATGCAAACGATGGAGTATCAGATTAATTCCAACCGTGTTTCTAACGGCCAGACTCCGTTTGTAACTGTTGGTTTTGGCTTGGGTACTTCTTGGTTTGCTCGCGAAATTCAGCGTGCTATTTTGCTTAATCGTATTCGCGGCCTCGGCAAGGATCGTCATACCGCAATCTTCCCTAAGCTTGTGTTTACTATTAAGCACGGTGTAAACGCAGATGCTGGCGACCCGAACTATGATTTGAAGCAGCTGGCTCTTGAGTGCTCTACTAAGCGCATGTATCCGGATGTTGTGTTTTACGAGAACATTGTTAAGATTACTGGCTCGTTTAAAGCTCCTATGGGCTGCCGCTCCTTCCTTCAGGGCTGGGTTGATCCAAAGACTGGTAAGGATGTTGAAGATGGCCGCATGAATCTTGGCGTTGTGACGGTTAACATGCCGCGTATTGCTCTTGAATCTCACGGCGATGTGACTCGCTTCTGGAAGCTTTTTGACGAACGTATGGAAGTTGCTCACCAGGCTTTGCGATTCCGCATTATGCGTTGCAAGCAGGCAACTCCAGTGAACGCTCCAACTCTGTTCCGTTATGGTGCTTTTGGCCGTTTGGAAGCTAACGAGAGTGTTGATCAGCTGTTCCGTAACGAACGCGCTACAGTTTCGCTTGGTTACATTGGTTTGTACGAAACTACGGCAGTGTTCTTTGGCAAGGATTGGATGAAGGATCACAGCTGGAATGAGGATGGCAAGCAGTTTGCGCTTTCTTTGGTTCGCCGCATGAATAAGCTTTGCCAGCAGTGGTCGAAGGCGGAAGGCTACCACTATTCCGTTTACTCAACTCCTGCAGAGTCTTTGACTGACCGCTTTAACCGCATGGATCGTCAGAAGTTCGGCCGCATTGAAGGCGTTACCGATCACGACTTCTACACTAATTCCTTCCATTACCCAGTTTGGTTGCAGCCAACTCCTATGGAGAAGCTTAGCTACGAGGTTGACTTCCCGTATCTTGCTTCCGGCGGCTTTATTAACTACTGCGAGTTCCCATGCTTGCAAGCAAATCCTAAGGCTTTGGAAGCTGTTTGGGATTACGCTTATAAGATTGGCATTGGCTACTTGGGTACGAATACGCCTATTGATCACTGCTTCGTTTGCGGATTCCAGGGCGATTTTGAGCCAACTAAAGAAGGCTTCCGCTGCCCAGAGTGCGGCAACAGCGACCCAGATAAGTGCAATGTTACTAAGCGTACTTGCGGCTACTTGGGCAATCCTGTTCAACGCCCAATGGTTCACGGCCGCCACGAGGAGATTGCGCACCGCGTAAAGCACATGTCTGGCGAAACTGGTCACGTGACGCTGGATAATGGCGAATCTCGCGAATGGTACGAGGAGACTAAGTAACGCGTCAAGTCGCGTCAAGTCGCGTAAAATATAATAAAATATCATAAAATAAAGTAAAAGCTAGGCTAAATTAAAGGTTGGAACCATGGCTCGCATAAGTTTGCACGATTTTTCACCTGCAGACGTTAACCGCGGGCCTTGGATTCCAACCTCTCTTTCTAATAATCCTCGCGCTGGCCAATGGTCTAGCGAGCGCATGAGCCAGGGCATGATTGCCGATTACAAGCGTTTTTTGATGACCGACGGTGAGGGTATTCGCTGCTCGCTTTACGTTTCCGGCTGCCCGTTCCATTGCGTTGAATGCTATAACGAGTCGATTTGGGATTTTCGCGCAGGCCACCCTTATACTCAAAAGCTTGAAGACCAGATTATGGAAGATTTGGCGCAGCCTTATGTGCAAGGTTTGACTTTGCTTGGCGGTGAGCCGCTGCTTAATACTGGTATTTTGCTGCCTCTTTGCAAGCGTATTAGAAAAGAGTTTGGCAATACAAAAGATATTTGGAGTTGGACCGGCTACACGTGGGAAGAGCTTATGCGCCCGGGGGAGACTCCGGATAAGCTTGAGCTGCTGCAATATATTGATATTCTTGTTGACGGCCGCTATATGAAGAATTTGCATGATTCGCTTCTGCAATTTCGCGGCTCTAGCAATCAGCGAATTATTGACGTGCCAAAGTCTTTGGAAAATCCGCACGATCCTCCTGTAATTTGGGAAAAGCTTCACGATCAGGAGCGTTTTATTCCGTCGATTTACGGCAAAGATCGCGTACAAGGCGAAGGCGATGCTTCATAAATCCTTACTGCCTTATATTCAAAGGTGATACTATTGAACTTAAGAATCACTTAGGGAAGGGGCGCAATGGCGGAGGAAGTAACGCGAAAATCGTCGAAGAAATCAAAAAACCGCGCTAATCGTGCTCCTCACGCCTTACGCACCGTTCTTCATTCTTTAAAAAAGTATCGTCTGCTTGGAATTCTTACTTCCGTAACAATCATTTTTGAAGCGGCAATGCAAATTATGATTCCGTCTGTAATGTCAAGTCTTATTGATTTTGGCATTGTAACGCGCTCCAATTCCGCAGCATGGTATTACGGTTTTCAGTTGCTTATTTTTGCTGCATTTTCTGTGATTGCAGGCGCTATTTCAGGCGTTTGTTGCGCGCATTCTAGCGCCGGTTTTGGTAAGAATTTGCGGCACAATATTTTTTCGCAACTGCAACTTTTAAGTTTTTCTGATTTAGATAAGTTTTCTACCGGCACGATTGTAACCCGCATGACTAGTGACGTGTCGAATGTGCAGTTTGCTTACCAGCTGATTATTCGTTCAGGCGTTCGTAGTGTTGTGATTATTGTGGCCGCCTGGTGGTTTACTTTTTCAATTAGTCCTGCTATTTCTTGGGTTTTTCTTAGCTTTGTACCAATTGTTGGTTTGATTGGGGCGGTTGGTGCTGCAATTGTTGCGCCTAAATTTATGCGAATTTACCGCATTGTTGACGAGCTGAACAATCAGGTTGGCGAGAATTTACACAATATTCGTGTTGTGAAGTCTTATGTGCGCGAAGATTATGAAAATAGCCGTTTTATGCGGATTTCTCTTAAACTTTACGAGCATTTTCTTAAGGCAGAGTATGTGCTTAATTACAGTATTCCGCTGTTTAATCTGTGTTTTTATACAGGAATGTTGCTTGTTGCGTGGATGGCTTCGCGCGAAATTGTGGCTTCTGGAAATAATCCTGCTTTTGGCTTAACTACAGGAAATCTTGCGGCATTAGTGGTGTATGCGCTGCAAATTTTATTTGCGCTCGCGAATTTGGTTGCAGTTTTTGTTATGACTGTAACAGCACGCGCTTCTATGCATCGAATTGCAGCGGTTCTGCAATCTAAAAACACTGAGACTGTTTCTTCTAAGCCACTTACCAAGCTTTCCGACGCTTCTGTGCGTTTTGAGCATGTTTCGTTGAAGTATACGAAATCAAATAATTCAAATAATTCAAATAATTCAGATAAATCGGACAGTACAGATAATTCAAATAATACAGATGTAAATACTCCTGCAGAACAGGAAATTTTACATGACATAAACTTGAGTATTCCTTCCGGCTCAACTGTTGGAATTGTGGGCGCAACCGGTTCTGGAAAATCAAGTCTTGTGCAGCTTATTGCAAGGCTTTATGACGCAACTAAAGGCGCGATTTTTGTTGGCAGCGCAAATATTTTAGATTACAATCCGCAAAGTTTGCGCGAAGAAGTTGGCGTTGTTTTGCAAAAAAATATTCTGTTTAGTGGCACTATTGCAGAAAATCTTCGTTGGGGAAGTAAGGATGCCAGCGACGAAGATTTGCGAGAGGCTTGCAAAATTGCTTGCGCCGACGAGTTTATTGACGATTTGCCAGATTCTTATAACACTTATATTGAGCAGGGCGGCAAGAATATTTCAGGCGGTCAGCGTCAGCGTTTGTGCATTGCTCGAGCGCTTTTAAGAAAGCCTAAAATTTTAATTCTCGACGACTCAATGAGCGCTGTCGATATGAAAACGGATCGTAAAATCCGTGAAGGTTTAAAGAAGTTTATGCCGGATTCCACGCAGATTATTGTGGCTCAGCGCATATCTTCAATCGAACACGCAGATATTATTGTTGTTTTGCAAAACGGGCGCATACTTGCCAAAGGTTCTCATGAGGAATTGATTAAGTCTTGCGAACTTTATAAAAATATGGCTGTATCTCAAGCAAAAAGTCGCGTGCAAAGTGAAGAAAATATTGCGGAAGAAGGTGTTGAATAATGACTAAAAATAAAAACACTCGCGCAATAAATTGGCCAGCTCTAAAACGTCTTGCTTCTTGCGTAATGGTTTATCGCGCAAAAATTTTCGTAATTTTAGTCGCGATTATTGTAAGTTCTATTGTTCAAGCGGCTTGCGCAATGTTCCTGCAATCGCTTGTGGACGTGTATATTCTTCCGCTTATTGGCAAGCATAATCCGGATTGGATGCCGCTTTTGCGCATGATAATTCTTATGGCAAGCGTGTATGCAGTTGGTGTGTTCAGCTGCTGGCTGTGGAGTAGACTCGTCGCACAAATTGCTGAAAGTGTTATGCGCGATTTGCGTAACACAATGTTTAAGCATCAGCAAAAGCTTTCGCTTAAATACCTTGATTCTCAAGGCTACGGCGATGTTATGAGCCGCTACACTAACGATACTGAAGTTCTTCGTGAAGCGATTTCGTGGGCTTTTCCAGACTCTTTTTCTGCGCTTATTTCTATTACAGCAGCCTTTGTGTCTATTATGTGGCTTTCGCTTCCTGTTGCCGCTTTCGTGGCAGTGTTTACGGCTTTGCTGCTGTATTTAGTCAGATTTATGCTTAAGCGCTCAGGCAAACTTTTTGAACAATTCCAAAACGCTTTGGGTGAGTTGAATAAGTTCGTTGAAGAATCAGCAACCGGCAAAAAAGTCATTAAAATTTTTAATCACGAAGCCGCTACAACAAAAAAATTAGATATTTACGCTGAAAAAGTGCAAAAACTTTCGGCAAATGCTAATTCTTACGCAAATAATGTAATGCCGGTAATTAGTAACGCAAGCTACCTTCTTTATGTGCTTATTGCTTTGCTAGGTGCATGGGCAGTTTCTGCAGGAATTCCAACTTTTGGTCTTGCCTCTTCTGGCCCTCTGACTCTTGGAACACTAATATCGCTTCTTACTCTTTCGCGCGCGTTTATTAACCCTATTGGCGAAATTACAATGCAAATTAATTCGCTTATGATGGCTTTGGCTGGAGCGTCACGCATTTTTGAGTTTCTTGACGAAGATCCTGAGCCGGATGCTGGCACTGTTCGCCTTGTAAAAGTAAAGATTTGCCAATCTTCTAAGCAGCTTTCTAGCGAATCAACATTTAAAGTTTTGCAAGAAGTTGACGAAAAAGAAGAAGGCGCGAATATTTATTGGGCTTGGAAGCGTGATGCTAAAGATAACGGAACTAAAGCAACTAAGCGCGCTCAGGAATTAAGTCAAATGGCTCAAGAGGTGGTTTGCCACGCAAAACGAGACGCTCTAACTTCTGAAGATGGCAGATACACTTTGCTTCGAGGAGACGTGCGCTTTACAGACGTTGTGTTTGGCTACGATTCCAAAAAGCCTGTTTTGCACGATATTACTTGGTTTGCAAAGCCGGGGCAAAAAGTTGCTTTAGTTGGCGCTACGGGTGCTGGCAAAACTACTATTGCTAATTTGCTTACGCGTTTTTACGATATTGACGATGGTCAGATTTTGTACGACGGAATTGACGTGCGAGATATTCTAAAAACGGATTTGCGTTACGCTATTGGCACAGTTCTTCAGGACGTGAACTTATTTACAGGCACAATAATGGATAATATTCGCTACGGAAACCTAGAGGCTAGCGATGAAGATTGTGTTAATGCCGCAAAATTAGCTCATGCTGATGCTTTTATTTCTAAACTTAAAGATGGTTATAATACGAAGCTTACTGGCGGAGGAGAAGATCTTTCGCAAGGTCAAAAGCAGCTTATTGCGATTGCTCGTGCGGCTGTTGCAAATCCGCCTGTGCTTATTTTAGATGAGGCAACTTCTTCAATCGATACTCATACTGAGGCTTTAGTGCAGCACGGCATGGATTCGCTTATGGAAGGGCGCACTGTGTTTGTAATTGCGCACAGGCTTTCTACGGTTCGCAATGCGGATGTGATTATGGTTTTGAATCACGGCCAAATTATTGAGCGCGGTTCTCACGAAGAGTTGTTAGCTAAGCGCGGGGAGTATTATCAGCTTTGCACTGGCGCGATTGAGCTTGAGTAGCGTTTTATTTGCGTGCAACACGCCGAAAGAGCTGAGCACTTGCTTTTTGGTGAGGATTCTGTAAGATAGTGACTCGGCTGTTCGAGAGAATAAGCCACGGCCCCGTAGCTCAGTTGGTTAGAGCGCCGCCCTGTCACGGCGGAGGTCACCGGTTCAAGTCCGGCCGGGGTCGCGATTAGTAAAGGCCCGGTTCGCCGGGTTTTTTATTCATCATGGCTCTGTAGCTCAGTTGGTAGAGCGAGCGACTGAAAATCGCTAGGTCAGCGGATCGATCCCGCTCGGAGCCACAAGTAAAACAACAAAAAACGCGCGGCAGTTTTGTCGCGCGTTTTGTTTTATCTAGTAAATTTACTAATCAATCTGCTTCCACGATTCAACATCAATATGATGTTCAGGATTTGCTTGCCAAGCTGCCCAAGCAGATTCCACAATATCCTTAACGTCGTAGCGAGCATACCAGCCCATTTCCTCATTAATGCGCTTTGGGCTGCCAATAAGCTGAGGAGGGTCTCCTGCTCGACGATCCAGCACAGTTTCCTTAAATGGAAGGCCTGTAACTTTTCGTACTTCTTCAACAATTTCTCGAACGGAAGTGCCTTTACCAGTTCCAACATTAAAAGAATCGTACTTGCGATTATCCAAATCCAAATACTTAAGCGCTTCAAGATGAGCGTCTGCCAAATCTGAAACGTGAATGTAGTCACGAATGCAAGTGCCATCTGCAGTAGGATAGTCGTCACCAAAAATAGCAGGAGCTTTACCGCGCTGCAAACGTTCAAAAAGCATAGGAATCAGGTTCAAAATTGCAGGATCTTCTAATTCAACCGGACCGCAGCCTGCAACATTGAAATAACGCAGTGCGCAGAAGCGAATGCCGTATGTGTGCTCGCAAGCGCGTGCCATCCACTCGCCAAAAAGCTTAGTTTGTCCGTAAGGGTTGATTGGAATCATAGGAACAACGTCTTCTGGCACAACATCAACAGGTGGAACGCCGTAAGTTGCTGCGGAAGACGAGAATACGAGCTTCTTTACTCCGCTATCTTTCATTCCCTCAAGAACATTCAGCATACCGTTAATATTCTGCTGATAATACCAAAGCGGCTTTTCGACGGACTCGCCAACCTGCTTTCTGGCAGCAAAATGAATTACGGAATCAACATTCTCGTCCTTCATAATTTGCGCAAGACGTGCTCCGGCGTCTGGAGAGGCAATATCCATGCCATAAAGTCGGGCGCCTTCGATTCTAGTAGGCTTTCCGTAGCTTAAATCGTCTACTACGACAACATTCTGATTTATTTTATGTAGGGCGTGAACTACGTGTGCTCCAATGTAACCGCATCCGCCTGTAACAAGAACAGTCATTATTGACCTTTCCTCGTATTTTGTATCTTTGTGTAATCTCTGCAATTATATCCCGCTAAACTGAACTATAGTTTGTGAGCTGTGAAATATATCAATCATCTTTTGCTGTTTAATACGTAATTTTTTATAAAATCGGCGTTTTGCGCATAAATTTTCGCATTATTTGCCCTAATTTTCTGCGTACGTGATAGCATCGAATAGATATATATCAATGAGATGCGTCCCAAAAGCGAGGTGTAAAGCATATGACTCTGTTGACGCCTAAGGACATTCGAGAGCATACCTTCCAGATTGTACGTTTCAAGGGAGGATATGACGTTGACGAGGTTGACGAATTTCTCGATCAAGTTACAGAAACAATAGAAGCGCTTGGTCAGCAGGCAGTGCAGGGACTTGGTGCTTCCACACAATCCCTCGGCCGCGATGTTGCGGGCTTGAATACCAAGATTGCTGAGTTGACTTCTAAAGTTGAGTCCTTAACTCAAGAAAATGAAATGTTGCGCAACGCTGCTAAGCAGCAGGGTGAATCTAATGAATCTGCTGAAAAGCTTGAGGCGACTGAAACTAAGTTGCGTGAAGCTGAAGAAAGCAACCGTGCTCTTACCGCTCAAAACCAACAGCTTAAGGAGCAGCTGGATGGCTTGGGTGCTCAGGTTGATCAGCTTACTGCTCAAACCGCTAAGGCAGATAACGCAGATAAGGTTCAGAAGGAGCTTGAAACTGTTACTCGCCAGCGCGATGACTTCCGTGCAAATAGCGAAAACTTGGGTCGTGAGCTCGAAGCTGTTCGTCAGCAGCTTGTTGTTACCCAGCAGGAAAACGCTAGGGTTCAGGAGCTTTCTAAGCAGCTTGAAGAATCTCGTCAGCGTGAAGAGCAGCTTCGTCAACAAGTTTCTAAGATGGAGCCAAATACTGAAACTGGTAGCTTGCAGAAGATTGCTGGCGCTGGTGCTGATGCCCAGGGTTCTGAGCCAGAGCGCGCAACTGCTATGTTGACTCTTGCAATGCAATTGCACGATCAGTACGTTGATAAGGGCAAGGCTAAGGCTCAGCAGATTGTTGAAGAGAGCCAGGCTCGCTATAACGAAACAGTTGCTAAAGCTGATGAGTATTCTGAGCGCACTCGTTCTGAGGCAGATGAGTACAATAAGCAAACTCGTGCCGATGCAGATGATTACTCTACTCGTACTCGCAGCGATGCTGATTCTTATGCTGCTCGTGCTCATAATGAGGCTGATGCTTACTCTGGTAAGGTTCGTCAGGCTGCTGACGATTATGCTAAGCAGACTCACGATCAGGCTGACCAGTACGAGTCCGAAGTACAGCATCGCGCTGCAGACTATGATTCTACAACACGCACAGCTGCTGACGCTTATGCTCGTCAGGTGCGCGAGAATCTTGAGAAGCAGACTCAGGTTATTGAAGGCAATATTCAGAGCCTCAAGCAGTTTGAGACTGAGTATCGCACTCGCTTGACTGACTTCCTTGGCCAGTTGGTTGCTCAAGTTTCTGACGAAAACGCGTATGCTTCTCTTGGTCAGAAGCAAGCTTCCAATGAGGATAAGCAAGAGTAGTTTTCTTCTTAAAGCGCGTAACTTTTAAATGTTCTCGCGCTTTAAGCAGATGCTATTTTTATTTACAGATCGGATAAAAATTGACGCATAGAGATGTGCGTGTGAAACGGCTGCGTACTCGCGCAGCCGTTTTTGCACTTATTGTTATTGTTGGGCTTGTTGTGGATCGCCTTAGCAAACTGTGGGCTCTTAGCGCTTTACAGTACGGAAAGCAGATTGTTTGTATTCCTAATTCCTTAATGCTTTCGCTTGTGCGAAATGGCGGTGCTTCGTTTGGTCTAGGTTCTGGCTTGACTAGTTTTATTAGCATAGTGGCGATTTTGGCTTGTGTAGCTATGCTTGCTGCAGTTCGTCGCACAAAATCTTTGCAGTGGACGATTGTGCTGTCTTTAGCGTTTTCTGGCGCTTTTGGCAATTTGATTGATCGTGCAATTTATGCCGAGCATTTTTTGGACGGCAAAGTTGTTGACTTTATTAACTACGGTTGGTCAGTTGGTAACGTTGCGGATATTATTCTTGCTATTGCAGGCATTTGGTTTGTTGGTTTGATTTTGTTTGAAACGCCGTTTAAGCCTGGCGAAAGTGATGACGAAAACACTGACGAAAATGCTTTTGAAAATACTTCCGAAAATACTTCCGAAAGCAACAATTAATTATGCAAAGCAGTATGCCGGTTCCTGAAGATTTAGTTGGTTGCCGTTTTGACGTTGCAGTTTCAAAATTGCGCAATATTTCGCGTTCAAAAGCAAGCGATTTTATTTCAAAAGGCTCTGTGCGTATTGCTAATCGTAAAGCAAATAAATCCGCACTTTTGCTTAGTAGTGACGAAATAATATTCGATGATTTAGTTGGCGAAGATTTTGCTGAAAATAGTTGCAAAAATGATGCGCTTCAAGACGAAAGCCAGCAAAAAAATCTGCAGAATATTCAAATAGATATTCAAATAGATAATCAAATAGATAATCAAATAGATAATCAAATAGATAATCAAATAGAAAATCTGCAAGATAATCAACAAAATAATCAAATAGAGCTACAGCTACAAAATCAAGCAATCGAACAAAGCATGAAAATCGCTTATAAAGACGAAGATATTGTGGTTGTAGATAAGCCTATTGGAATGGCTGCTCACCAAGCTCAAGGCTGGTGTGGTCCAACAGTGGGAGAGGCTTTAGAAAAACGCGGAATTAGTATTTCGCATACTGCTGGAGATGAAAATCGCCGTGGTATTGTAAGTCGTCTTGATGCTGGCACAAGCGGCCTAATGCTTGTTTGCAGAACAGATTTAGCGTATGAAGAAATGAAAAAGCAGTTTGCTAATCACACTGTTAAAAAAACATATCATGCGCTTGTTCAAGGCGACTTAACGCAAAATAAAGCAACAATTGAAGCTCCTATTGGTCGCGCAAAAGTATCTGATTTTCGTTTCACAATCACGCCAAATGGAAAACCTGCTGTTACGCATTGGGATGTTCTTGAACGCTTCGGTCAAGCAACTTTAGCAAGTGTTAACTTGGAAACTGGGCGCACTCATCAGATCCGCGTGCATTTTACGTCTATTGGTCATCCTTTGGTAGGGGATTCAATGTATGGGGCGAATCCAGTTTTGGCTAAAAAGCTTGGTTTAACAAGGCAGTGGCTTCACTCTATGGAGCTTATTTTTACGCATCCTAGAACGGGCAAAGTTATTAGAGTAGAGTCGAATTATCCTTCTGATTTGCAACACGCTTTAGAAGCCATGCGAGAATTATCAAAGTAGCGTTTTTGCATTTTTCGGTCAGCTTTCGCTTATAGAATATCATTTATGACTCAGCCGGAAACCAACTTCGTACATTTACACAATCACACGCACTATTCGCTTCTTGATGGTGCGTCAAAAATTCCCGATTTGGTAAATCGTGCGAAAGAATTGGGCATGCCGGCTGTGGCTATTACAGATCACGGAAACATGCACGGCGCGTACGAAATGTGGAGCACCGCTGTAAAAGTCGGAATTAAGCCGATTATTGGTATTGAAGCGTATGTTACTCCTGAAACCGCAAGACAAGATAAAAGCCGCGTGCATTGGGGCACGGAAGATCAGCGTGCAGACGATGTTTCGGGCGGCGGCTTAATTACACACATGACTTTGTGGGCGCAAAACGATGAAGGCTTAACAAATCTTCTTAAAGCTTCGTCTGTTGCAAATCTTGAAGGCCGTGTAATGCGTTACCCACGTATGGATAAAGATGTGCTTTCAACCTACTCAAAAGGCGTAATTGCGTCTTCGGGATGCCCTTCTGGAATTATTCAAACGCGTCTTCGATTAGGCCAGTTCAATGAGGCTTTGCGCGCAGCCGGAGAGTTTCAAGATATTTTTGGTCGCGACAATTTCTTTATTGAACTCATGAATCACGGGCTTTCAATCGAAACGCGCGTAACAAAAGACTTGCTTGAGATTGCAAAAAAGCTTAACGCTCCTCTTCTTGCTACTAACGATTTGCATTACGTTCACGAGGAAGATCGCGAAGCTCAAGATGCTATGCTTTGCATTAATTCAGGCTCTAGGCTTGATGATCCTGACCGTTTTAAGTTTGACGGTTCCGGATACTATTTGAAGTCCGCTGAACAAATGCGCGAACTTTTTAAAGAGTTTCCAGAAGCTTGCGATAACACGCTTGAAATTGCTCGACGATGCAATGTTATGTTCGACGACGGTGAAGATGGCGCTTTTATGCCGCAATTTGACTGCCCAGAAGGTTGGGATGAGACTTCGCTATTCCTTAAAAAAGTTGAGGAAGGTTTGGAGCGTCGTTACAACAACAACATTCCAATGGAAGTGTTAAAGCAGGCTGACTACGAGTGTGGTGTGATTTGCCAAATGCAGTTCTGCGGCTACTTTTTGGTTGTTGCAGACTATATTAACTGGGCTAAAGCGCATGGAGTAATGGTTGGTCCTGGTCGTGGTTCTGCTGCAGGCGCTATGGTTGCGTACGCAATGGGCATTACTGAGCTTGATCCTATGAAGCATGGCCTTATTTTTGAACGCTTCTTAAATCCGGAGCGCGTATCCTTGCCAGATATTGACGTTGATTTTGATCCGGATGGTAGGGCGAAAGTTCTTGAATACGTGGGCGAAAAATACGGTAGAGATAAAGTTGCTCAGTGCGTTATTTACGGAACGATTAAAACTAAGCAGGCTCTTAAAGATTCCGCACGTATTATGGGATACGAGTTTTCGGTAGGCGAAAAAATTACGAAAGTTCTTCCGCCTGCTAAAAACGGCAAAGATATGAGCTTGCACGATATTTTCGACGAAAAAAGCAAGCGTTACGCTGAAGCGCGCGAGTTTCGCGAAATGTACGATACGGATCCAGATACGCATCGTATTACGGAAGAAGCAAAAGGTATTGAAGGTTTGATTCGTCAAACTGGTGTGCATGCTTGTGCAACAATCATGGGCTCGGAGCCAATCACAAACACTTCGCCGCTTCTTGAGCGCACTGACGGAACGATTACAACAACATTTGAGTATCACACTTGCGAAACGCTCGGTCTTGTAAAAATGGACTTTTTGGGTCTTTCCAATTTGACAGTTATTCGCGATACTTTGCGAAATATCAAAAATAATGGAAAAGAGCCGATCGATTATACGAAAATTCCTTTAGACGATAAGCCAACATACCAGCTGCTTTCTAGGGGAGACACTTTAGGTGTTTTCCAGCTTGATTCCGACGGAATGCGAGCGCTTCTGCGCACACTAAAACCGGATAATTTCAACGATATTTCGGCTTTGATTGCACTTTACAGACCTGGTCCTATGGATATGGATTCGCATACGAATTACGCTAAGCGCAAGAACGGTTTGCAAGATATTATTCCAATCCATCCGGAAGTTGAAAAGCCTCTTAAGGAAGTTTTGGACGAAACTTACGGTCTTATTGTTTACCAGGAGCAGGTGCAGTCTGCTGCGCGTATTTTGGCGGGATACAGTCTTGGTAAGGCAGACGTTTTGCGTCGAGCAATGGGTAAGAAGAAGCCGGAAGTGCTGGCAAAAGAGCAGGTTCCGTTCTTTGAGGGTATGAAAGCGCACGGATATTCTGAAGAAGCTGCACAAGCTGTGTGGGATGTTTTGGTTCCGTTCTCTGGATACGCGTTTAACAAAGCTCATTCTGCAGCTTACGGATTAATTTCTTACTGGACGGCATACTTAAAAACGCATTATCCTGTTGAATTTATGGCTGCTTTGCTGCAAAACGAGCGTACTAATAAAGATAAAACAGCGCTTTATTTGGGTGAAGCGCGCCGCATGGGTATTCAAGTTTTGCAACCGGATGTTAACGAGTCCGTTCTTGAATATTCTGCAGTTGGAGATGTTGTGCGCTTTGGCTTGGGAGCTATTCGTAACGTTGGAGACAAAGCTGTAAACGATATTATTTCTGAGCGTGAAGCTGGACGAAGTAGATTCGTAAACTTTATGGACTTTGTAAAGCGAGTGCCAATTAGCGCACTTAATCGTCGCCTAGTGGAATCTCTTATTAAAGCTGGTGCTTTTGATTCGATTGATCCAAACCGTCGTGCGTTGCTGCAAATTTGCAATCCTGCAATAGACTCTGTGATTGCGCTTAAACGCAAGCAGGCAGAAGGTCAGTTTGATTTATTTGCAGACATTGACTCGTCTTCTGACTCATCTGACGATACTGGTTTGGGGGATATGCAAATCACTGTGCCGGATGTTGAAGAGTGGGATAAAAAAACGAAGCTTAATTTTGAGCGAGAAATGTTAGGATTGTACGTTTCTGATCATCCACTAAGCGGATTATCCGCAGTTTTGGCAGATTTACGAGAAATGTCAATCGCTCAACTAATTGACCGCGCAAGAACTATGAGCGACGGACAACAAGTAACTATCGCTGGTCTTGTTACAAGCGTAGATAGGCGAGTATCTCGAAAAGGTAACGCTTGGGCAATAGTCACAGTTGAAGACATGGAAAGCTCAATACAATGCATGTTCTTTGGCAAAGTTTACGAAGCTTCAGCTCAGGAGCTTGCAATTGACCAGGTTGTGCGTATTCGCGGACAAGTTGAAGTGCGTGATGAAACTGTGTCTATGCGCGCAACCGAATTTGAAGTGCCAACGTTGGAATCAGTTGACGAAAGACCAATAACTATTGTGGTTCCGCGCAAAGCTTTAGATAAAGGTCATGTGGAAGAATTGAGCAATATTTTGAGCCGTCACCCTGGGTGCTGCCAAGTGCGTTTGGCTTTACTTGACGATTCTGGACGTGCGCAAGTTCTTACTTTTGGCGACCGTTTCCGCGTTAAGCGTGACACTTCGCTGTTTGCGGAAATGAAAATCGTATTTGGATCCAATTGCCTGCCGAGCGCGTAAAAAATATGCAGTATTAATTTGGTAAAATATAAAACTAGATATGCTTTAAGAAGTTACATTGAAAGGGGAGGAAACAACGAATATGTCAAACAATGGTGATGAACGTAAAAATGACGATGAGCGTAACGATGACAATTCAGTACGCGCTTCTTTTACAGATGCTGAATTAGATAACGCGCTTGCAGGCTTTGAAAAAGAATTCCAAGAAAAAGAAAATCTAAGCAACACAAATAACGAAGATTTATTAGAAGATTCCAATAGCAATAATCAAGAAAATAATTCTATCGAAGAAGCAATGCGCGGAATCGAAGAAGCAAATTTTGAAGAAGATTTACAAGGTTTGCTTGGCAACAAAGCAAAAGTTGCAATGATAATCGCATACGTTGAGCCGGCGAAATTACTTGCAGCCTTCTGCAAAATGGCAAATGTTAGTGCCAGATGCTTTTCGGAAGAACAGGGTTCTGTTGCAGTACTGAAAAATCTTGAAGGAAACGGCCCAGAAGAAGACGTGAAAAAATTTGTAGAATTCTTCTTCGGTATGGACGTAATGCTTATTACAAATCGTGCGGATAAAATAACTGCAAAAATCTACCAGGCTGTAAAAGAACCTCAAGAAATCGTTGCACCAATGGCACTAGCTGTTTGGTCAAGAGATGTTGAAGATCTTGCTATTTGCATGGAAAACGCCGATAGTCTTGAAAAACGTGGATTAGAAATGTTCAACAGTGACGACTTAAGTGACTTAGAAGCATACAAAATATTCCAAAAATACGGCAAAATAAACTAGATAATAAATATGAGCATATAATTCGCAATTCATTACGATTACGTAAATTCATTGCGTATAGCTTAGATTTGTGCAGAATATTTTGCAAGAATACACTACAATATACATAACGAGCTTATCGATTTTATAGAGCTTATAAATATTACTGCGCAAATTGGCTTAAGCTCAACATTAGCGCGGTAAAATGCTACCCAAGGGGCTGATTTATGGATAGACAACAAGAGTTTGCTCTACGTACTGTTGAAGAGCGAGACGTGCGTTTTATTCGACTCTGGTTTACGGATGTGCTTGGCACGCTTAAATCCGTTGCTATTGCCCCTGCAGAATTAGAGGCAGCGTTTGAAGAAGGCATTGGATTTGACGGCTCTGCAATAGAAGGCATGACGCGTGTTTTGGAAGACGACATGATTGTGAAGCCTGATCCATCAACCTTCCAAATTCTTCCATGGCACGGAGGCCCGGAAGGAACAGCTCGCATGTTCTGCGATGTTTTAACTCCCGACGGCGAGCCTTCGCTTGGAGACCCTCGTCACGTGCTTAAAACTGCGCTCGCAAAAGCGAAGGAAAAGGGCTTTACTTTCTACGTGCATCCGGAAATTGAGTTTTATTTGTTCGAAGCTCAAGATGATTGGTCCAAAGCTCCTGTGCCGATTGACGAAGGCGGATACTTTGATCACGTTCCTAGAAGTTCGGCAATGGATTTCCGCCGCAATGCTGTAAGCATGCTGGAGCAGATGGGTATTTCTGTAGAGTATTCGCACCACGAAGGTGGACCTGGTCAAAACGAAATCGACTTGCGTTACGCTGATGCGCTTACTACCGCGGATAATATTATGACTTTCCGCACTGTAGTCAAGGAGATTTCGCTTGAGCGCGGAATATACGCAAGCTTTATGCCAAAGCCGCTAACCGATCAGCCGGGATCTGGCATGCATACTCATTTGAGCTTGTTCGAGGGAGATACGAACGCTTTCTATGAGGCTGGTCAAGAGTTTAATATGTCTCTTATTGCGCGTCAGTTTGCGGCAGGTATTTTGCATCACGCTTCGGAAATTTGCGCTGTAACAGATCAGTATGTGAACTCTTATAAGCGCTTGTGGGGTGGGGCGGAAGCTCCTAGCTACGTGTGCTGGGGTCATAGCAACCGTTCCGCGCTTCTTCGCGTGCCGCAGTACAAGCCTGGTAAGGGCAATTCTTGCAGGATGGAATTCCGCGCTTTGGATCCTGTGGCGAACCCATATCTTGCTTACTCTGTGCTTTTGGCTGCAGGCTTGGATGGCATTGAAAAGCAAATGACTTTGTGCGATCCAACAAGTGATGACGTGTGGGAGCTTACTGATGCTGAGCGTCAGGCAATGGGAATTCAGCCATTGCCGGAATCCTTGGATGAGGCTCTAAAGATTATGGAGCGCTCGGACTTTGTGGCAAGCGTATTAGGCGAGCATGCTTTTGAGTATTTCTTGCGCAATAAGCATCAGGAATGGGAAGAATATCGCCGACAGGTTACGCCTTTTGAGCTGGAGAAGTATTTGCCTCGCTTGTAGCTGTTTCGGCTGGTGTTTGACTGTCGGTTTATTGTGTGGCTGTGTGAGATAGGAATTACTTATCTCGCAGCGCTCCGCTCTTATACCTTATTTGGACTTAGCGGTTGCATAGTTAAGTTTAGTTTTTTACTTACTTTTTTGCGGAAATAGTTATTCGTCAAAAAGATTGTTACTATCGCTCCGCTTTTATATTGCTCGACTAAGCAATTCCTATCTCGCACTAGTAAATTCACCCACTATTATTTTTTGGTGTGGTAGGTGCGTCTGGCGTGGCTTGTGCAGCAGCAATGACGCTAGTGTTCTCTAGGCAGTAAATACTCATCGTTCGCAGAAGCGTTACTGCAAAGCTTCAGGAACATTTGCCGGAGGATTTTTCCGGCAAATGTTTCCCAAATCTGCAAAACCGACATTTTCTTTACAGTGTTGTAAAGGAATGATCGAAATCCACTCAAACATTCTGTAGCTTTGCAGTTAGTAACGTTTTTTTATTTCTGGTGGTGATTTTTTGAAAAAAATCAAAAATTTTGCAAAACAGTGGGGATTTTTGGGGAGGAATGGGGTAAAATGGTGACTAACGTGCAAATGGCATAGTGTGCGTTGATTTAGGAGGTGGAGTATGGCACGTCGTGCTGCTAATAAGCAACCGCGGAATAAAGCCAATTCTGCCTCTGTGCATTCCGTAAATCAGGCTGGTTTCTCCACTGAATCTGATATGTCTCAGCAAACGCAGATGCCACTGCAAGCTGAACCCCCGCAGATTCCGACGTCATATGTTCAGCCTGTTCAACCTCAGTATTCGCAGCAAGCTCAGGGCTCTTACGGAGTGTCTTCAACTTCTATGCCAGCTGTTCAGCAAGCAATTCAAGCGCCGACATTCACCTCCACTCCATCCGGTGCTTATAATTCAGCTACTCAAGCTGCAGCTATGCCAATTGCACCGTTCTCTAATGTTCAGCAGCCAGTTCAGCCAATGCAGCAGCCTGTTCAGTATGTGCAAAATCCTGCTGTTTCGCCATTAGCTCCTATTTTGCTTGGAACTTACACTCCGAAAATCGACGATAAGGGTCGCGTGGCTCTTCCTGCAAAATTCCGCGCTCAACTTGGAAGCGGTTTTGTTATGGCTCGTGGCCAAGAGCGTTGCGTTTACGTGCTTCCAATGACTGAGTTTCAGCGCATGACCACGCAAATTCAGCGCACTTCTATGAGCAATAAGTCTGCTCGTGATTATTTGCGCGTCTTTCTTTCTGGCGCTGTTGACGAAGAGCCAGATAAGCAAGGTCGTATTGTTGTGCCGACAATGCTTAGGGATTACGCCAGTTTAGGTAACGAAATCGTTGTTATTGGTGTTGGTACGCGTGCTGAAATTTGGAATAAGTCGGCTTGGGAAGCTTATCTTGCTGATCGTGAGCAAGGTTATTCCGATATTGCTGACGATGTACTTCCGGCGGTGATGTAATGCAAGATATTACAACCATACACGCCCCGGTTTTATTGCAAGATTGCGTCGATTTAGTAACTCCTGCTTTGCAGCATAAAGACGCGGTTGTAGTGGATTGCACACTAGGTCTTGCCGGCCATGCTACAGCATTTCTTAAAGCAGCTCCTTTTGCAACTCTTATTGGAATTGATCGAGATTCTGAGGCGCTGTCTTTAGCTACAGAACGCATGCGTAACGAAGGTTTGGAAAATCGTTTTATTCCGGCTCACGCAGCTTTTGACGAAATTGACTCAGTCTTAAACGCGCATAATATTGATTCAATTGACGCAGCTTTTATGGATTTGGGTCTTTCTAGCCTGCAAATTGACGAAGCAGATCGCGGCTTCTCCTACTCTCACGACACCGCTCTTGATATGCGTATGGATACTACGCAATCTACTACTGCGGCAACGATTTTAGCAACATATGATGCTCGCGAATTAACTAAGATTTTCCGCGAGTATGGCGAAGAGCGTTTTGCGTCTCTTATTGCGCGTCGAATTGTTGAAACTCGCGACGACCAGCCTCTTTTAACTTCCCTACATCTTGTTCGTTTAGTTGACGACGTGATTCCTAAGGCTCACCGCGCTACCGGAAATCCAGCTAAGCGCGTTTTCCAGGCTTTGCGTATTGAAGTAAATGGTGAGTTAGATAAGCTTCAGCGCACGCTTCCAAAGATTGCTTTGCATCTTCGTGAACATGGCCGTCTTGTAGTTGAGTCTTACCATTCTTTGGAAGACACAACTGTTAAGCGCTTTATGAATAAAGGCTTAACTGTTGACGTTCCAGCAAATATGCCTGTTATTCCTGAAGATGCTCAGCCTTTCTTTAAGTCTCTTACAAGAGGCGCAATGAAAGCATCTAAAGAGGAGATTGAGCATAATACACGCTCTTCCTCAGTTCGTTTGCGCGCTGTTGAATTGTGCCGTCCTATTCCTAATCGTTGGTTTAATAGGCTTAAAGATGAAGCTTATGGCTTAGAGCCTCGTAAGGGAGGCCGATAAAAATGGTATTGAATACTAAAAATCGCGTATTGCGTTCGGCTTCTTCTACTTCCGCTCCTGCAGGTCGTGTTAAGGATTCGTCAACTCGTAAAGATTATTCACGAAATTCCTCCACAGCAGTATTTGGTGCTGCTAAGCGTCAAACTTCCGTGGTTCTTAATCGCTTGCAGAAAGTTATGAACTGGAGTAATACGCGCAAAGTTCCAATCATAAATTTCATGATTATTGTGATTTTCATGGTTGTGACTTTGTCTACTTCGCTTATGCTTCGTACGCAAATGGCTGAGCTTTCTTTTGAGCAGACTGCTACGCAATCTCGTATTTCACGCTTGCGTCAAGATGTTGAGGCTAAGCAAGCAAAGCTCGATACTTTGGATGCTGAGCTTCCTTCGAAAGCGCAACGCATGGGGATGATACCGCAGCAAGGTTCTATTGCGATTGATTTAAGTGATTATGCGGCTAAACGAAAGCATAATCAAAAGAACAAAAAAGAAGTTCCAAAAAATAATAATTCGCAAGATAAAGCTAAAAACAAGCCGCAGGATAAACCTAAAAATAAACCTAAAAATAAAACTAAAGAACAGCAACAAAAACAACAGTCACAACAAACAAAACAGGAGAAACATTGATGCGCCACATTTTTAAACAACGTTTCGCCAGAGAACAAAACTTTGTTCGTAAATGCGCTGTTATTGCTATAGTTTTCGCTTTCATAGGCATTTGTGCCATTGCAAAGCTTAGCTATATTCAGCTAATTAACGCACGCTCTACTGCACAGGCAGCTCAAGCAGAACGCAGCAGAGTGCGCCCAATTCTTGCTCGTCGTGGCAAAATTTTGGATGCAAATGGTGCTGTTCTTGCACAAAGCGTTGAGCGATTCAATATTATTGGAGACCCTCTTAACGCTCAGGCTTTTAAGCCTACTCCATGCACTAAGCAGACTGAAGATAATTGCCATATGCTAAATGGTAAACCGGTAGAGGGCACGGGCGCTGTGGCGGTTGCTCGTTTGCTCGCTCCGATTCTTCACATGAGTTCTGTAGAGCTTGGCGGAAAATTAGCTGGCGTTGGTCGCTACGTTTTGTTGAAGCGTAACGTAACTCCTGCAGTTAAGCGCGCTATTGACAATCTTAATCTTTCCGGATGCATTTATGCAGAAAATAGTAGTGAGCGAGTGTATTCTAGCGGCCCAATTCTTGGTTCTGTAATTGGTGCAGTTTCAAATGCGGATGAAGTTAATCGTAAAGACTTAAAGAATCGCAAGGGAGAAGTTGGCGTTTCTGGACTTGAGCTAACTCATGACTCCACCTTAAACGGTGTAGACGGCTACCAGCGTTACCAAGGTAATAATGTTGGAAATGAGAAGATTCCAGGAACTGTAACAGAATCTAAACCTGCTGTAAACGGCAGCGATATTAAGCTTACGATTGATAGCGATGTTGATTGGTATGTTAAGAAGGTTCTTCTTGACGGAAAGAAACAATATCGTGCAGCATGGGGTGTTGCAGTAGTTCAGGATGTTCGAACTGGCGAAATTCTAGCTTTGGAAGATACTGACGATATTAAAGCTGGTAGTACACAATCCAAAGTAAACTTGTCTCGCGCAGTAAGCCAAACGTTTGAACCAGGTTCTATTGGTAAGGCTTTTGCAATGTCTGGTATGTTGCAAACCGGCGCTCACAAGCTTAGCGATCAGTTTGCGGTTCCTTACAGCATTAATAAGAATGGTCAAACATATCACGATGCTGTTGATCATGGTGTTGAACATTGGACTTTGGCTGGTATTCTTGCTGAATCTTCAAACGTTGGTATGGTTATGGCTGGCGAAAGGTATCCGTTAGATAAGCGCTACGAATATCTTTATAAGTTTGGTCTTGGTCAGTATACCGGATTGAATTTGCAGGGTGAATCTCGCGGCTTGCTTCCTAGCATGCAATCTTGGGATGGTCGTAAGAAGGATACTGTTCTCTTCGGCCAGGGTTATGCTGTGAACGCTTTGCAGCTTACTAATGCTATGGCAACTATTGCGAATAAAGGCGTGAAGTTGCGTCAAACTTTGATTAAGTCTGTTATTGATTCTAATGGTCATGTGACTAAAGCTGGGCGTGCTCAAGGAACGCGAGTTATTGATGAGAATGTTGCAGCTCAAATGATGAACGCTCTTGAAAACTCAGGTGAGCATTATCACCGTTTCGCAGGTGTTGATGGTTACCGTGTTGCTGCAAAGAGTGGTACTGCAGAAGTTGCGGGACCTGATGGCCGTCTTAGCTCCACAATTAGCGACTGGTCTGGTGCTATTCCGGCGGATAATCCTCGATTCATCGTAACCGTTGTGCTAAAAGATCCGCAAGGCGTTTACGGTGGTATGACTGCAGGCCCATTGTTCAAGACAATCGGCGAATTCCTTATGCAAAAGTACGATGTTCCAACTCCTGCTGCACGCACGAACCCTGTTGCGGTAAATTGGTAATGAGCGCATTACAATGTTGTTTAATACTAAGTAGGGTGTGCAATGAATGTGGTTGATGAATATTCAAGAGTAAGAGTTACTTTAGGTTTTGCTGCAAAAAACTATGGTTTTGAAGTTGTTCCAGCGTTTGCATCTGAGGTAACTGTTACTTCTATTGCTCATGATGTGCGTCAAGTGCATCCTGGTTGCCTGTTTGTGCCGCTCGGCCACGTTGATCGTCGTCAACTTGAGGCTGCTAGAGATGCTGGAGCGTATGCTGCTCTAGTTCCACCGGAGTTTCGTAATGAAGCTGTGGATTTAGGAATACCGCTACTTGTATCTTCTGCTAATCCTGTTGCTCTTGGAAAGCTTGCTTGCGATATTAATTTCGATCCTTCTTCTTGCATCGCAACTTTTGCTGTTGCAGGTGACGATGATGATGAAATTCATGCTAATGTTTTGCGACTGGCAGACTTTCTACACATGCTTGGTAATCCTGTTGGCGTGATTAGTGACGCCGGTTCGTCTTCTTTGCAGCGTGAACTTTCGCTGGAATATCCGTTAAATATTGCTGATGTTCAGCATACTCTGTCAGTTTGTGCAGAAGATGGTGCTGCTGCAGTAGTTATTGCACTTAATAGCGCGACTTTGTCGAAAAATGCGTTGCAGTCGGTAAATATTGACGTTTTAGGCGCGGAGAAATCTCAAGTAGACGACGACTCTAAGTCAACTACAAAGTCAAATACCAAGTCAACTAACAATGCCACTACAACTGCAACTGACAATATAAGTTTTTATTCTTTGCGACAACGCTACGGTTTTAGTAGCAGAGATCACTCGTATTGCGTTACAAGATCTACTGAATCTGACGAATTAGCGCAATTAGCAGACGAAATTGGCGGACAAAATATTAAGCGTCATCTTTCACTAGCAATCGCAATGGTATTGGCTGCTGGAGTGCGTCGTGGAACTATTAAAAGCGCATTGCGTGTTTCTCACGAATTGCGTTAAATAGGTAGTTTGCGCATGCGTTTTAGTTGTGCAAACTAATTTGAGCGGATGTTTTAGACTTGGATTTTGGACTTTGGATTTGGGCTTTGAGTGTTTTAAGCATGCGGAGCATTTAGGAGGATTTTATGAGTTGTGATCAAAACCATGAGGCAATTAGTGAAGCGAAGACGCAAAATAGCATGATTCCTATGAGTGTTTTTGAAATTGCTTCTGCAGTCAATGGCACTGTGCATGTTAGTAATCAAAATAATTCCTCTAATACAAAGCAAGAAAACATTACTGCTACATCCGTTTTTACTGATTCTCGTGAAGTTCGTGAAGGATCCGTTTTTGTTGCAATCGCTGGTGAACATGTTGACGGTCACGACTATGTAGAAAACGCTGAAAAATCTGGGGCCGTATTAGCAATTGTTGAGCATTTTGTAAAAGACGTTTATATTACTCAGATTGTTGTTAAAAATTCCGTTGAAGCTTTAGGATTGCTTGCTAAACATAATTTGCAGCGTAGACGCGAATTACAGCAGCCGTTTACAATTGTTGGGATTACTGGTTCTGTTGGAAAAACAACAACTAAAGATATGCTTAAATCATTGCTTAGCACTTTGGGTGAAACTGTTGCTCCTGTTGGATCTTTTAATAACGAAATCGGCTTGCCTTTAACCTCTTTAAAAGTTGGCCCATCTACTAGATTCTTAGTAGCAGAAATGGGTGCTAACCATGTTGGCGAAATTGCGAATTTAACAAAAATTGCTCCGCCAGATATTGCGGTTGTGCTTAAAGTTGGTGTTGCTCACTTGGGGGAGTTTGGTTCAGTTGAGCGCATTGCTCAGGCAAAAAGTGAGATTGTGCAAGGGCTTGTGCCGCATGGTATTGCAGTGTTAAACGCGGACGATTTTAGGGTTTTTGCAATGAGTAATCTTGCAGACAAAGATCATGTTCGTTACTTTGGCAGAAATCTTAAAAATGGTTTGCTTGAATCAGCTCCTAAAAGCGAGTATCAACTTTGTGCGAGTTGCGTAGAACTTGATTCTTTTGGGAAGCCAACTTTTACGCTTAGCGAATACGAAAAATCTTCTGAAAAATCTTCTGAAGATTCTTCTGAATGCATGAATAAAACGCAAGTTCATCTTGCTATACAAGGCGAGCATAATGTTATGAACGCTCTTGCTGCAGCAAATGTTGCTCGCTATTTTGGTATGCCTTTAGAAAATATTGCGGATGTTCTTGGCAAAGTTTCACATATTAGTCCGCATCGCATGCAGCTTAGTACCGTTTCTTATGATGGCAAAGAGTTTACGCTTATTGACGATTCCTTTAATGCTAACCCCGATTCTATGAAAGCTGGACTTGACGGCTTATGCGCTTACGAAAGTAAAGACAATGCAAAGAAGTCTAATGTTTTTAGAATTGCTGTTTTAGGTTCAATGCTTGAACTCGGCAAAAATGAGTGCGAATTGCACGAAAATATTGGCTCATATGCTGCTAAGTCAAATGTTGATGCTGTTATAGCTGTTGGCTCAAAAACGGATTCTGATTTAGACAATTTAGCCCAGTGTATTGTAGACGGCGCTCGCAATTCTTGGGAAAATAAAAAGCTTTCAGCCAATGATGCAGTGCATTTAGCGCATAGCTCTTATGAGGCTAATGAACTTGTTTGGAAGATTGTGGCCGACCATCCGAGTAGTGTTGTGTTATTGAAAGGTTCGCATGCGTCAGGATTAAGTGTGTTGGCTGAACGTTGGGCCAGTATTAATAAGTAGTGCAAACGGAATATAAAACGGAGGTTAAGCGGTGATTGCGCTTATTATCGGAATTGTTGTGTCGCTAGTTGTGACGATTATAGGCACGCCTCTGCTTATTCGTTTGGTGCACCGCTTGCATTATGGGCAGTACATTCGTCAGGATGGTCCGCAATCTCATTTAGTAAAGCGCGGAACTCCAACTATGGGCGGTGTTGTTATTAATCTTGCCGTTGTTGCAGGCTGGGCTGCTTCTGCACTTTACCGTTACATGGCTGTTGGAAGGGCACCTTCCTGGTCTGCCGTTTTAGTGCTTTTTGCCATGCTTTCTATGGGCTTGCTTGGCTTCATTGACGATTTTGCTAAGGTTAGAAAAAAGCAGAATCTTGGTCTTTCTGTGCATGCTAAATTCATTGGGCAGATTGTTTTTGCAAGTATTTACGCTATTCTTGCGTTGCTTCTTCCAACGCAATCCGGTATTGCTAGCGCTCAGCCTGGAATGAGTTTTATTGAGCGACCATTCTTTGATTTTTCAATACTCGGTAAGGGCGTTGGAATTGTTGTGTTTATTATTTGGGTGAATTTCCTAGTTGCTGCATGGTCTAATGCTGTAAATTTGACCGATGGTCTTGATGGCTTAGCTTCTGGCTCTTCTATGATTGCTTTTGCAGGTTACGCTTTGATTGCTTTTTGGGAAAGCTACCATGTGCGCGGCGGCGGTCATTTTGGCTTCTCTTACGCTGTTTCTGATCCTCTTGATTTAACTATTATTTCCGTTTGTGCAGCTGTTGCATGCTTCGGTTTCTTGTGGTTTAATTCCAATCCTGCTCAAGTATTTATGGGAGACACTGGCTCTCTTGCGTTGGGTGGCTTGTTTGCTGCTATTTCTATTGCTACGCACACAGAGTTTTTGGCAGTAATTTTGGGCGGACTATTCGTAATGGAAGCTGCAAGTGATGTTATTCAGGTTGGCTTCTTTAAAGCAACGCATAAACGCGTTTTCAAAATGGCTCCTATTCATCATCATTTTGAATTGCTCGGTTGGACGGAAACGAAGGTTGTTGTGCGTTTTTGGATGATTGAGCTTATGTTTGTTCTTTCTGCGCTTATGATGTTCTACGCGGATTGGGCAGGTCGTTCTGGATTGCTTATTTAATATAAAAATTGGAAGGCTTCAATATGAGTACTCTTAAGAGTTCTGATTCGTCTGTTTCACTATCATCATGCGAGTGCAGTAGCACGTTTACGTTCAAAAATGTTCTTGTTGCAGGCCTCGGTGTTTCTGGACGTGGAGCTGTTGAAGTTTTGCGAGCTGTTGGGTCTAATCCTATAACTGCAGACGAAAAAAAGCCTGAAGCTGATATTCATAATTTTGAAGAAATTAACTGGTCTAAAATAGACGCTGTGGTGACTTCTCCGGTTTTTAATCCGCGTACACCATTTTTGCAAGAAGCTCAATCGCATAATATTCCAGTAATGAGCGAAGTTGAATTAGCGTGGCGTTTGCGCGTTCCTTCTAAGCGCACAAATAAACCTGCTTATTGGATTGGTATTACCGGAACTAATGGCAAAACTTCCACTACAGAAATGACTTCAGCAATGCTAACCGCTTGTGGATTAGATGCTCCAGCTGTGGGAAATATTGGAAAATCTGTTTCTCATGCAGCATTGGAAGCAGATCACGACGCTTTATGTGTTGAATTAAGCTCTTTCCAGTTGCATTTTACTGATTCTTTAGCTCTTGATTGTGCTGCTATTACAAATATTGCTGCCGATCATTTAGATTGGCATGGTGGCATGGAAGCTTATGCTCACGACAAGTCAAAAGTTTTTAATAACGTTCGCAAAGCTTTAGTTTATAATGCTCAAGATGAAAGAGTTAAAGCATTAGCTAAGGCTGCAAAAGTAGCTTCGGGCTGCAAGCGTATTGGATTTACTTTAAGTGAGCCTTCTTTGGGAGAGCTTGGTGTTAAAGACGGTTGGATTGTTGATAACAGCGGTGTTGCTGGAGGAGATCCTGGAGTATTGAAGCGTATTGTTGCTTTACGTGATTTGCGTCATTTATGCGAGCCAGATGGCACAGTTTACCCGCATTTGTTGGCTGACGCTCTTACAGCATTGGCTTTAGCTCTTGGCTTAACTGGAAACGTTGATTCTGCAGTTAGTGCTTTACGCGAGTTTGCTCCAGGCGGGCATCGAATTCAAACTGTTGCAACTTTTAAGGCTCAAGATTGCAATCCTTCGCATTCTATTCGATTCGTTGATGATTCTAAAGCAACTAATGCTCACGCTGCAGCAGCGTCCTTAGCAAGTTTTGCTAATAATTCTGTAGTTTGGATTGCTGGCGGCTTGGCAAAAGGCGGTCATTTTGAAGATTTAATTGCAAACCAACTTCATGTGATTAAAGCAGTTGTTGTTATTGGAGTAGACCAGCGTCCAATTGTTGAAGCTCTTCATAATTCTGCTCCAAATATTCCTGTAACTATTGTTGCTCCAGACGGTTCTAGTACTGAATCGTATAATGGTATTGACGATGCGGTTTGCGAGCGAATTGAGCATAATTCACTTATAAATGCTGATTCTTCATTCGGTGAAGCTGTTATGCAAAAAACTGTAGAAGCTGCCGGGCGTTACGCTAAGCCTGGTGATGTTGTGCTTCTTGCTCCAGCATGTGCTTCTATGGATCAATTCGTTTCGTATGCTGATCGTGGAAATCGCTTTGCTGAAGAATCTCAACGATGGGTACACAATCATGGTATTAAACAACAATAAGCCGATTAAGTGGTTGCGCTCATTAGTGCACAAAAAAAGTGGTGAAGATCAAGGCCAAGATTTAGCGCTTAAGCATTATCTTGGATGGAAAAGTTTAACAAATCCTCTGTGGTGCTTATACGGAATGAGAATATCGGTAATTATTTTATCGATATTTGGCTTATTTATGGTATTTTCTAGCTCTTCGGTAACAATGATTACTTACGGAGTTGCACCTTGGGGGCAGGGTATAAACCAAACTCTTTACTGCATTTTGGGCATGATTGGCTATATTTTTGCTTCTCGCGTGCCTGTTTCGTACTACAGAAAATATGTTGCGATTATTTATGCTGTTGCGGCCGTAGCTCAGTTTTTAACCTTTGTGCCAGGTTTGCGTCGAGAGGTTAATGGTAACGCGGGATGGATTGCTGTTGGCCCTATTACTTTGCAACCTGCAGAAATCACAAAACTATCTTTGTGTATTTGGCTTCCAATCGCACTTCTTGCCGCAAAAGAAGCTTATAAGCGTGTTCAAATGCGAGCCTATATTCCCGCCGCATCCGGATTAGGCGTATCTTTGCTTCTAGTTATTGCCGGTAAAGATCTTGGTACTGCTTTAATTATTATTCTTATTGCTCTTATAGCTTTCTATTTAGGTGGATTTCCAACCAAATGGCTTGTTGGAAGCATATTTATTGCTTGCATAATGGTTGCTCTTTTGGTTTTAACAAGTCAAAATCGTATGCGAAGAATTCTCGCAACATTGCACGGTTGCGACGCTAAAGCAGCTAAAGGCGTGTGCTTCCAAGCAATTCACGCACAATACGCAATGGCTTCCGGAGGACTCTTAGGCGTTGGTATTGGTAACTCGCGCGAAAAATGGAATTATTTACCTTACGCTCATAACGATTTTATTTTTGCAATTATTGGCGAAGAAATGGGATTTTTGGTTGCGGCTGCAGTAGTTATTTTGTACATAATAATCGGCTGGTGCATGCTTTCTTCCGCGCTTCAAGCAAAATCTAAGTTTATTTCAATAACTTTAATGTGCATAGCAACGTGGATTGTAGGTCAAGGCTTAGTTAATATTCTTGTAGTAGTGCAACTATTGCCGGTTATGGGAGTTCCTATGCCGTTTGTGTCTGCAGGCGGATCTTCGCTTGTTATGTGTTTGGTTGCAGTAGGAGTCGCTGATGGTCTTATGCGAGCAAACCCACAGCTTAAAATGGAAAAATAGTAGCACAATTGAAGAATCGGGGAAATAATGAATCAAACTAATGCTAATCAGAAAGAAGTGCATATTGTGCTTGCAGGAGGGGGAACTGCAGGACATGTTAATCCACTACTTTCTGTTGCGGACGCATTAAAACGTATGGAACCAAACGCTCATATTAGCGTAATTGGTACAGCTGTTGGATTGGAAAAAGATCTTGTTCCAGAAGCAGGATACGAACTTGACACTATAGAAAAAGTGCCTTTTCCTAGAAAACCAAATCTTGACGCACTAAAATTCCCTTTGCGTTGGATTAAAGAAACGCGCAAAGTTCAAAATATTTTATTAAAACGAAAGGCAGATATTGTAGTTGGCTTCGGCGGCTACGCTTCTGCTCCAGTCTATTTTAAAGCTCATTCTAAGCATATTCCTATTGTGATTCACGAGCAGAACGCTAAAGCCGGAATGGCAAATAAACTAGGCGCTAAATGGGCTGAAGAAATAGGAACTGTGTACAATACCACTGGTTTGCGCGCAAAAAACGGTGTTGAAGCAAAAAGAGTAGGATTGCCGCTTCGCCCTGCTATTTCTACATTGTGCAAAAAACTAGAAGAAGATAGAGGATCGGCTGCAGTCGAAGGAGCTTGCAAGCTTGGATTAGATCCAAAGCGACCAATTATTTTGGTAACTGGAGGCTCTTTAGGAGCAAAAAGCATTAATCTGGCTGTGGCTCAAGCTTCTAAAGAAATTTTGCAGCATGCTCAAGTCATACATTTAACTGGTCGCGCAAAAGCGGAAGAAGTGCGAAGCATAGTTGCAAAGCAAGTAGGTGAATCGCAAATAAACGATATTAATCCAAATCATGCTGGATTAGGTGATTATCATATTGCGGAATATTTAGAGCGTATTGACTGGGCTTTTGCTTGTGCAGACTTGGTTATTTGCAGGGCTGGAGCTGGAACTGTTGCCGAAATTTCCGCTTTAGGATTGCCTGCAGTTTATGTGCCGCTTCCTATTGGTAACGGTGAGCAGCGTTTTAATGCTGAGCCGGTTGTAAAAGCTGGCGGTGCGGTTATGGTAAACGATTGCGATTTTAGCGCTCAATGGTTAAATCTTGAAGGAATAGCTTTATTAGAAGATAGTAAGCGTTTGCAAAATATGCGAAAAGAATCATGGAATTATGGTATTCGTAACGCGGCAGACGTTATGGCAAAGCGTATTCTTGAAATCGCAAAAGGAAGCAGAAAATAATGTCGAATGTTAATAATAATGCGGATTTGCTATGCTCTAAAATCACTCTAAATCCAATAAAAGCTGCATTTGAAGATTCTAAAAACGCATCCACTCTTGGAAGAGTGCATTTTATTGGCATTGGTGGAGCAGGAATGAGTGTTCTTGCGGAAATGCTTCACGAAGAAGGCGTAAGTGTTAGCGGATGCGACCGCGAAGAAAACGATCACACAAAGCGTTTGGAAGAATTAGGTATTTCGGTAGAAATTGGTCAAAACGCTTCTCATGTTGAGAGTGCAGATGTGCTTGTGTATTCAAGCGCAATTAAGCCGAATAATCCAGAAATTGTGGCAGCTTACGCCAATGGTGTAAAACTCGTGCATAGAAGCGATATTCTTGCGCTACTTCTTGCCTCAAAAACTGGGGTTACTGTTGCAGGAGCTCACGGTAAAACAACTACAAGCTCGCTTCTTTCTCACATACTAAGCGTTGCTGGAACTGGAGAACTTTCAGATCCAAGCTACGCGATTGGCGGATCAATACAGGCTGCAGATGGCACTGTTATTGATGGCGGTCATGCAGGTAAGGGAAGCGTTATGGTTGCTGAAGCTGACGAATCAGACGGAAGCTTTGAAAAATATCGCCCGAGTATTGCAATCGTAACAAATGCTGAAGCGGATCACTTAGATCATTACGGTTCTAGCGAACGTTACCGTGAAGCTTTTGTTGAGCACGTAAGTCACGCTATTGATCACGTAATAATTTGCGCTGATGACGAAGGTGCTAGAAAAGTTCTTGAAAAAATGTCGGATGAAACTTTGCGCGCAACAATTGCTTACGGTGCTTACGATTCGTGGGCTTCAACTAGCGCTCGCGTGCAAAATTTGGCGCAGTTTGCTGGTATTAAGCATGAAAGCGAGCAGGCTGTAAGTGGGCGAGAAGTATTTACGCTTGTTTTGCCTGGTAATATTGCTGGAAATATTGCCGGAAATGCTGGAAAAATAGAGGATTCAGTAAGCTTAGAAGTTAGTTTGTTAATTCCAGGATTGCACAATGCGCGTAACGCTTCGGCTGCTATTATTGCTGCAGTATTGCTTGGAATGAAGCCGGAAGATGCGGCTCGTGGTGCTCAAAGTTTTAGGGGAGCTTCTAGGAGATTTGATATTCGAGGATGCGTTAACGGTGTTACTGTTGTTGACGATTATGCGCATCATCCAACGGAAATTGAAGCTTTACTTCGTGCTGCTAGAAGACGCTATACTTCAGCGAAATTGCGTGTGCTGTTCCAGCCGCATTTGTTCTCTAGGACTCGTGCTTTTGCCAGTGAGTTTGCTAATGCTTTGGCTTTGGCTGACGATGTGATTGTTACTGGCATTTTTCCAGCTCGCGAAAAGCAGGAAGATTTTCCTAATATTCATGCAGAAACTATTGTTGAGGCTGCAAAATCGCAGAATCTTAATGTACAAATTGAGGCTGTGGAAAATATGCGTGAGGCTGCGTTGAAACTGGCTGCGCGCGCAAAATTCGGAGATGTTCTTCTTACTGTTGGTGCTGGAAGTATTACTGATATGACGTCTGTTATGCTAGAAGCATTGTAAAAATAATTTGCGAAGTAGTAAGAAATATCTGCTAGTCTTTAGGAAACTTAAACTTCACGAAGAAAGGAGCGGTATGGGTCGCGTGATTGTTAGTAAATCAAATGATTCTTCTGAAAATAAGCCGCATCCTCGCACTGTTAAAAGCCTTAATTTAGCAGATACGAATCCTAATCGCGAAGAAAAGCATCAAGGCAAATTTGTTGATGCTAGGCGCTTGCCAGGTCTTGACTTCATAAAGAAAACGTTAAGTCAAACTTCTGGATCTTTTGGAATGATGACTCGTCCTAGAATTGTCAATTTCAAAGAGCGTTTAAAAGAACGTAAGTCCGCTTATTTGAAGTTTACGTTTAAACGTGTTTTAACTGTGATGGCTGTTATTGCAGTTCTTGCTTCGCTTTTATGGCTTCTATTTTTCTCACCGGTATTTCGTCTTCAACTAGACGATATTACTATTTCTGGTTCTAACGAATGGGTGAGTGAGCAGAAAATCGAATCGATAGCATCTACTCAAGTAGACAAATCGCTATTTTTGGTGTCTTCGCAAGAAGTAATTGGTCAGCTTAAAGATATTCCTGGCGTAACCGAAGCCAAAGTCACTAAAAATTTCCCACATAGTTTACAAATTACAGTGCGAGCTCAGCGTCCTGCAGCAATGCTTAAAACTCGCGAAAGCAGTAAGCTTACAGCTGTGGATGCAAAGGGTAGAGTTTTGAATGCCGTAGCGCAGGCATCTATTAAAGGTATTCCAGTAATCGAAGTAGGGGATATTCAACGAAGTCTAAACAATAGAGCCGTTCTTGAAGCTGTAAAAATCGTAAGCTCGCTGCCGGAATCAATGCGTGCCAGAGTTACAAAAGTTAGTGCAAAAACGCAGGATTCTGTTGAAACGGAACTTGGTGACGTAAAGCGAACTATTGTTTGGGGAAATTCTTCGCAAATTGAATTAAAAAAGGCTATTGTTGCTAAAATTATTGACGATCCAAGCAAAATAGGAGATAAACATAGGCTTGATGTTTCGGCTCCTGTACGACCAATTCTTAAGTAGATTTTGCTTTGATTCTGGTTTGATTCTGGTTTGATTCTGCTTTTGAGATTTAATTAGTAGCATTGTCAAGGTTTTGTGTATAATAGTAATTCGTGTGTGCCAACGGCATGCCTTATGTGATAGGCGTGTAGGTTGGGATATCCCAAGTGCCAAAGATAGTGCGCAGTAATGCGTGGCTGGAGGCGCAAGGGCCATCGGGCCGGTGGACTGTGGCTTTTACTCTTTTAACCGATTCAGGTTTAAGGTGTGCTGCAGTGTGGCGGTTTCACCAAACAGAACATATCAATGAATCGGAGAACTTAAGTTGCCTACGATTGAACAACTCGTCCGTAAGGGACGTCAGGCCAAGCCTAAGAAGTCAAAGACTTTGGCCTTGAAAGGTAGCCCGTTGCGTCGTGGCGTGTGCACCCGTGTGTACACCACCACTCCTAAGAAGCCAAATTCCGCGCTTCGTAAGGTTGCTCGTGTGCGCCTCAGCTCGGGTATTGAAGTAACCGCCTATATTCCAGGCGAAGGCCATAACTTGCAGGAGCACTCCATTGTGCTTGTGCGCGGTGGCCGTGTGAAGGATCTCCCAGGTGTGCGTTACCACATCGTGCGTGGCGCGCTCGATACCCAGGGTGTCAAGGACCGCAAGCAGGGTCGTTCCCTGTATGGAGCAAAGAAGGCGAAGTAAAACATGTCACGTAAAGGACCTGCAAAAAAGCATCAGTTGCTTCCTGATCCAATCTACGGCTCGACCGTCGTGGCTCAGTTGATTAACAAAATCCTTCTCGATGGTAAGAAGTCCATCGCAGAAAACATCGTCTACACCGCTCTTGAGCAGGTGAAGGCTAAGACCGAGCAGGAGCCAGTTTCTGTTTTGAAGCGCGCTCTCGATAATATTCGTCCAAGCCTCGAGGTTCGTTCCCGCCGCGTTGGTGGCGCAACCTACCAGGTTCCAGTCGAAGTTAAGCCTGCTCGTGCAAACACATTGTCCCTTCGCTGGCTTACTGACTTCTCTCGCGTTCGTCGTGAGAAGACAATGGCTGAGCGTTTGGCCAACGAAATTCTCGATGCCTCCAATGGCTTGGGTGCTTCCGTGAAGCGCCGCGAGGATACCCACAAGATGGCAGAAGCAAACAAGGCTTTTGCTCACTATCGCTGGTAATCCACAAGATAATCGGTATCTTAAAGAGCTAAGGATAAGAATATGGCACAAGATGTGCTTAACGACCTGAATATGGTTCGTAACATCGGCATCATGGCGCACATCGATGCTGGTAAGACTACTACAACCGAACGTATTCTTTACTACACTGGTAAGAATTACAAGATCGGTGAAACTCATGATGGTGCTTCTACCATGGACTTCATGGCTCAGGAGCAGGAACGCGGTATTACTATTCAGTCTGCTGCAACCACCTGCTTCTGGAAGCGTCAGACTCACGACGTTGATGACCGCTATCAGATCAACATCATCGATACCCCAGGCCACGTTGACTTCACCGCTGAGGTGGAACGTTCCCTTCGTGTTCTCGACGGTGCTGTTGCAGTCTTCGATGGTAAGGAAGGCGTGGAGCCTCAGTCTGAAACCGTGTGGCGTCAGGCAGATAAGTACAGCGTTCCACGTATTTGCTTCATCAACAAGATGGATAAGCTTGGCGCAGACTTCTACTACTCCGTCAAGACCATCAAGGAGAAGCTCGGCGCAACTCCACTCGTTATTCAGCTTCCAATCGGTGCTGAAAACGACTTCACTGGCGTTGTTGACTTGATTCGTATGAAGGCTTACGTCTGGAATGACGTTAAGGACGATATGGGTGCTCACTACGACACCGTTGACATTCCTGCAGATTTGCAGGATCGTGCAGAAGAGTATCGTGCTGAACTCATGGATCAGGTTGCTGAAGCTGACGACGAATTGGTTGAGAAGTATCTCGAAACTGGCGAACTTACTGAAGAAGAAATGCGCGCTGGTATTCGTAAGCTTACAATCGAACGCAAAGCCTTCCCTGTAACCTGCGGTTCTGCATTCAAGGATAAGGGCGTTCAGCCAATGCTGGATGCTGTTGTTGACTTCCTTCCAAGCCCAGAGGATGTTCCATCCATTAAGGGCTTCAAGCCAGGCGACGAGTCCGTTGAAATTGACCGCAAGCCAGTGAACACCGATCCATTTGCAGCTTTGGTATTCAAGATTTCCACCCATCCGTTCTACGGCAAGCTCGTGTTCGTGCGCGTTTACTCTGGCGAAGTTAAGCCAGGCGATTCCGTGTACGATTCCACCAAGTCCAAGAAGGAACGCGTTGGCAAGATCTTCCAGATGCATGCTGATAAGGAAAATCCTGTAGATTCCGCAGAAGCTGGTAACATCTACACCTTCGTTGGTTTGAAGAACGTCAGCACTGGTGATACCTTGTGCGACGAGAAGAACCCAATTTCCTTGGAATCCATGACCTTCCCAGATCCTGTTATCGAGGTGGCTGTGGAACCAAAGACGAAGGCTGATCAGGAAAAGATGAGCTTGGCTTTGGCTAAGCTTTCTGACGAGGATCCTACCTTCCAGGTTAAGACCGATGAGGAATCTGGTCAGACTTTGATTTCCGGTATGGGTGAGCTTCAGCTTGACATTATCGTTGATCGTATGCGCCGCGAGTTCAAGGTCGAAGCGAATGTTGGTAAGCCACAGGTTGCTTACCGCGAAACTATTCGCAAGGCTGTTATGAACCAGGAATACACTCACAAGAAGCAGACCGGTGGTTCTGGTCAGTTCGCAAAGGTTTTGATGAACTTCGAGCCTCTCGACACAGAATCTGGCGAAACTTATCAGTTCGTCAACGAAGTTACCGGCGGCCATATCACCAAGGAATTCATTCCTTCCATCGACTCAGGTGTGCAGGAAGCTATGGAATCCGGCGTGTTGGCTGGCTTCCCAGTTGTGGGCGTAAAAGCAACCGTCACCGACGGTCAGACTCACGATGTCGATTCTTCGGAAATGGCCTTCAAGATTGCAGGTTCCATGTGCTTCAAGGAAGCTGCACCAAAGGCTAATCCGGTAATTCTCGAACCAATTATGGCAGTCGAAGTCCGTACTCCAGAAGAGTACATGGGCGATGTCATGGGCGATTTGAACTCTCGCCGCGGTAACATCCAGTCTATGACTGATGCAACCGGCGTTAAGGTTATTGACGCAAAGGTGCCGCTGAGCGAAATGTTCGGCTACATCGGCGATCTTCGTTCCAAGACTCAGGGCCGCGCAATGTTCACCATGCAGATGGACTCTTACGCAGAGGTCCCGAAGGCTGTTTCGGACGAGATTATTAAGGCTCAGCGCGGCGAATAAAGCGCACGCTACTTCGGTGTTTTCTGTCCCCGGTCAACGCTAGAATTTCTACGTTGACTGGGTTCTGGCACCGAAGTGGCACCTAACCCAGAAACCCAGTAAATATGTAGCGAAAGACTTTACACATTCGTGTGAAGCAAACTACGAGACGTCCAGGAGGACAAACACATGGCAAAGGAAAAGTACGAGCGTACTAAGCCGCATGTCAACATTGGTACCATTGGTCACGTTGATCACGGCAAGACTACTCTGACCGCGGCTATCTCCAAGGTGCTGCACAGCGAATATCCTGATTTGAACCCTCAGTATGACTTCGATCAGATTGATGCCGCTCCAGAAGAGAAGGAACGCGGTATTACCATCAACATCGCACACATCGAGTACCAGACCGCTGAGCGTCACTACGCTCACGTGGACGCTCCAGGCCACGCTGATTACGTTAAGAACATGATCACCGGTGCTGCTCAGATGGATGGCGCAATCCTCGTGGTTGCTGCTACCGATGGTCCTATGGCTCAGACCCGTGAGCACGTTTTGCTCGCTAAGCAGGTCGGTGTCCCGAAGATCCTCGTTGCTTTGAACAAGTGCGATATGGTTGATGACCCAGAGCTTATTGACCTCGTTGAAGAAGAGGTTCGTGATCTCCTCGAAGAAAACGGCTTCGATCGCGACTGCCCAGTCATCCGCACCTCTGCATACGGTGCTTTGCACGATGACGCTCCAGATCACGACAAGTGGGTAGAGACCGTCAAGGAACTCATGAAGGCTGTTGACGAGTACATTCCAACCCCAACTCACGATCTTGACAAGCCATTCTTGATGCCAATCGAAGATGTGTTCACCATCTCCGGTCGTGGTACCGTGGTTACCGGTCGTGTTGAGCGTGGTAAGCTCCCAATCAACACCCCAGTGGAGATTGTTGGCTTGCGTCCAACCCAGACCACCACCGTTACCTCCATCGAGACCTTCCACAAGCAGATGGATGAGGCCGAAGCTGGCGATAACACTGGTCTTCTTCTCCGTGGTATCAACCGTACCGACGTTGAGCGTGGCCAGGTTGTGGCTGCTCCAGGTTCTGTGACCCCACACACCAAGTTCGAAGGCGAAGTTTACGTCTTGACTAAGGACGAAGGTGGCCGTCACTCGCCGTTCTTCTCCAACTACCGCCCACAGTTCTACTTCCGCACCACCGACGTCACCGGCGTTATCACCTTGCCAGACGGCGTTGAGATGGTTCAGCCAGGCGATCACGCAACATTCACTGTTGAGTTGATCCAGGCCATCGCAATGGAAGAGGGCTTGACCTTCGCAGTTCGTGAAGGTGGCCGTACCGTTGGTTCCGGTCGTGTGACCAAGATTCTTGCCTAGTATTTTCTTAACTGAAAGTATTAGCTAAGGCTTAACAAAGACCCCGCGAGGAAACTCGTGGGGTCTTTTGTTGTATTCGCGCGCACAATGCTGGGGTTATATGCCCAAAGTGGGTAAAGCTAAGCTGATGAATATTATGTGGTATAAGCCGCAGCTCAAATACTGTTACTAACGCAGTCAACGAACTGAGGGAGTAACAGTCATGAGACATTCGTGCAGCGCGAAGGCAATTCGGAGCGCCGAGCTTGCTCAAGTTGAAAGCACAGTGTGCTTTCAACTTGAGCTCAGTAGCGAGCGCGTTACTCGCGCAGTATGTCAACTGCGTCAGTAACGAAAAAGCGAGTCTATCTGTTACCCGCGCAGAGTGCCGACTGCGTCAGTAACGAAAAAACGCGAGTTTCGTAAGCGAGCGCCTATATCGCTAGCGCATACTGCGCATAATAAAAACCCTGCCGAACGAATCAGCAGGGTTTTTGTGTTTAGAAAATCAGAACTACTAGTCTCTATTATCTCCAAGCAGCTGCAGCAAATAGATGAACATGTTAATGAAGTCCAAATAAAGCTGGAAAGCGCAGAAAATCGACAGTTTCTTAACCATTTCCGGCTGATTTGCGTACTGTTCAAGAAGCGCGCGAGTTGATTGCGCATCATAAGCAGTAAGACCAGCAAAAATAAGAACTCCAATAGCTGCAACAATTCGCAATACGCCTGCACCAGGAGCGACGAACATCAAAATAACTTGCGTAATAACTAACGCAATAAGCGCAACCATAAGAATTGGTCCAGCTTTAAGTAGATTCATCTTCGTAGTCAGCGCGAGCATAGTCAAGCAAAGGAAGAATCCTGCTGTTAATGCAAATACGAGCGCAATCGAACCTAAGCTAAACACCATAAAAATCGTGCTGAGTGTAAAACCAGTCAGCGCCGAATAAGCGTAAAACATAACTCGCGCTGTAGTAGTGCTCATTTTCATGATGCGAGTGCCCATAAAAATAGATATGATAATTTGAGCGCCGATTAGCAAAATCCAGCCCCAGCCGTGAGTTGCGATCATAAATTGCGTGAATAAATTACTGCTTTGCGTAAACATTGCAACCAGTGCAGTCACAGCAAGACCAATCGTCATTTCGCCGTAAGTGCGACCTACAGAAATTCTTTTTGCTTTTTCAAAAGCGTAAGTAGCATTAGTGTCGATTACTTCAGGAGCGCCTGTTCCGTAATAATCTTGCGTAAAGTTTGTCATTATTTCTCCTTAACAGCTATGAAATAAAACGCTGTCAAGACAACGTTCTCATAGTATTTTAGCTGACGCATCTTAAAAAATGCTAAAAATTGTAACGTAATTTAGTACGTTTGCACAAATAGACTATAGATTAACCTACAGTTTAGCAGTTTCTCGAGTATTATAGAAAGACGTGATACTTGATCGTCATAATCGCGTAAACGCAGCAGAATTGTACGCCCGCCTTCACAGCAACGAAGCAATTAGTGAGCAGGGCGTAGAAAACAATACCTATATAGATACCAATACAAATACGCACGAGCAACACGAACACGAGCACGCTTCGCATAATTGCCCAAACTGCGGCAAATCCAACTCCCCAATGCTGCCGGAAGATCAAATCGACGAATTCGTAAACATGATGCAAGTTTACGAAGGCGCAATGTACGAAATAAGCACAAAGCTTGAGATTCTCGACAGCGAATTCCAGGTGCGCTTCTCTCATGACCCAATTCACCACATGGAGCGCAGACTTAAATCGGTCCACTCTATTTTTGAAAAGCTGCAGCGCCGTAATCTGGAAATTTCTACGCGCTCTATACGCGACAATCTTTTCGACGTTGCTGGCATTCGCGTAATCTGCAATTATTGCGACGACGTGTACTCCGTAGCTCAGTACCTTTCTAAACAAACAGATATTCAGGTGCTGCGAGTCAAGGATTATATTAAAAATCCTAAGCAGAACGGATACCGCAGTTTGCACGTGATTTACGCCGTGCCTGTATTCTTGTCGTCGGGCGCGCATTATACGCCGGTTGAGGTGCAGTTCCGCACAATTGCAATGGATTATTGGGCTAGTTTGGAGCATGCTTTGCGATATAAGTCCGGTTTGCCGGACGCAAAGTTGGCCGAGCACTCGCAGACTTTGCTTGATTGCGCACGCAGTTTGCAAAATATTGAGGCGCAGATGCAGGGCATTCACCGCGATATTAACGGCGCTCCTCGCGCTGAAGAAGCACCAAATAGCAGGGCGTAAGAATAGTTTCAGCAGCCACGGGATTACATCTTAATTGTGTGTTATTCAGTTGTGTGGATATTCGTGTGGTGAGATTTGAGATTTTTCGCACTAAACAAACTATAAAAATAGATAGTCGCACCCACCCGCAGCTTAATTGCGCGACTTTAGTTGCACTTAGTAAACCACGCACTTTGCGTAACAAACTTAACGAGTTTATGAGTTTTGTGTTGCGGTTTAATGTGTTGAGAGGCTGGAAAAATTGTGTTCAGTGCTAAAAGAGGACTGAGGAAGCAACATTGTTAAATGATAGGCGAACACAATAGAATGCTTTAACAGTTAAGGCGACGAAGGACGGGACGCACGCAAACACAAATTTTCTAGCCTCGTCAAAACCGAAAAACTAAATCAGTTACAAAACTCATAGACGAGACCCAAGAATATCGAAAATAAACTCGCGCCACAGCAAACAAATTGTAATATAAACTATAATATTTAGATGAATATTCATTGAAAGCGTGACGTGTTGAAGGAGCGTGACGTGGCGGAAAATAAGCAGAATCACGTGCCGAAAGTGATCTCAATCGTAGGCCCTACAGCTTCCGGCAAAACAGGTCTTGGTATTGCGCTGGCAAAAAAACTAGCTGAACGCGGCGTGCGCGCGGAAATCATCAATGCAGATGCGTATCAAATGTACCGGCATATGGATATTGGTACAGCGAAGGCGAGTGCTCAGGAACAGGCGGAAGTGCCGCATCATTTGCTGGATATTATCGATCCAGAGGAGACTATGACCGTAGCGCGTTTTCAAGATCTTGCGAGAAAGTGCATTCGTGAGTTGCAGTCGCGCGGAGTGCGGCCGATTTTAGTTGGCGGTTCCGGATTATATGCGCGCGCTGCCGTGGATGATATTACTTTTCCGGGTACGGATGCGACTATTCGTGCGGCTTTGGAGGAGCGCGAGCGAAAAGAGGGTGCGGGTGCGCTGTTTGATGAGTTGAAGCAAAAGGATCCCATTGCTGCAGCTAATATGGATGCGCGCAATCCTCGCCGCACAATTCGCGCGCTTGAAGTGATTGAGCTTACCGGAAAGCCTTATTCTGCAACGCTTCCAAAGTACAAGTATGTGGTTGATTGCCTGCAAATTGGTTTGGATTTGCGTCGTGAGGATTTGGATAAGCGTGTGAATTTGCGTACGCAGTTGATGCGCGAGCAGGGTTTTGTGGACGAAGTGCGCACAATTCGAGGGAGATTGGGTGTTACTGCAGCTCGTGCGCTCGGATACCAGCAGATTATGGATTATTTGGATGGTGTGTGGAGCGAGGACGATGCTTTTGAGGATATTGCGCAGAAGACTCGTCGACTTGCGCGCAAGCAGATGGGTTGGTTTGGGCGAGATGCGCGCATTCACTGGTTGGATGCTATGCGTCCGGATCTTGCGGATGCTGCTATGGCGTTGGTTGATGCTGCAGATGCGGGGGAGTTTGACGACGAAGACTCTGGTGCTACTCAGCATCATCTTGGATTTGTGCAGTAAATTACGTGTCTAAAACGAAAGTCGACCTAAACAGCGCAGTGGTGAGTAGTTTATGCCGCTTTTTCGGCAAAATTCGGCCAAAACTGCTCAGTCGTGAGTAGTTTATGTCGCTTGCGAGCTATTTAGTATTGATGATGCGTGTGATCGTGCATAACATCGTGATGCTCTGTTGCGTGAGGAATATGCAGAACGCGCATTCGATTAATTGCCCTGCGCGCAAGATTATGCGCTGATCCTGTTCCTTCACCTTTAACGCCAAAAATGACCAGTAGTGCCATAACAGCGGTAATAATCGCGCTAATACGTAGCGTCCACTGCACGCCAAAAATGCTGGCAGCAACATCTGCTGCGTGACCGGTGCCAGTAATAGTATGATGCCACGTTGTTAGAACCGTCATAGTAACCACTAGCACAGGAGCGCCAATCGCACCCCAAAGCTGACGCATAGTATTAGTTACTGCAGAACCATCGCCAAGCTCTTCTGGATGCAAGCAATTAAGCGACCAGGTTGTTATTGGCATAAGCAAGAACCCCATACCAATTTGGCGAGTGAATTGCCAAATAGAAATCCACCAAATCCACGTATTCATGTCAATAAGACTCATCATTACAGTGCCAAAAAGCAGAATAATAGAGCCTGCCATTGCAACTGGTCTAACTCCGAAACGATCCAGCATGCGTCCGCCAAAATATTGCGAAATAGCCATTCCAAAAGCGCCTGGAAGTAGAATCAGGCCGCTCATCGTTGCAGAAAAACCGCGGTCGGACTGAATATAAAGCGGAATAAGCACCATAATCGAGCTAAAAGCGAAGAAAGTTAAGCATGCGCAAATTGTGCCAATCATAAAGTAACGATTCTTAAGCACGCCAAGACCTAGAAGAGGTATACGCCCACTCTTCTGCGCTCGCAACTGTCTTATAACAAACCACGCAATTCCAAAAGCGCCAACGACCATAGGAGCCCAAGAAAGCGGATTCGCAATTCCACATCCTTCAATATTAGTGAAGCCGAACATAAGTCCGCCAAAACCAATAATTGAAAGGCCAACCGAGAAGAAGTCGGCGTGAGCGTTAGGATCGTGTTCTCCAAAATTATGCAGGAAAAGAACCGATAAAATCACGGAAATTATGCCGATAATCGTAAGAGAGCAGAAGATTGATCGCCATCCGTTAATATCAGTTTGCAAACCACCAATAGTAGGGCCGATTGCTGGAGCAATGCTCATTGCCATGCCAACGCTGCCCATAGCCATACCGCGGCGCGTAACAGGGAATACGGAGAAGACGGTTATTTGCAAAACAGGCCACATTACGCCTGTGCCAATCGCTTCGAGAGTGCGGCCAATAAGTGCCATCATAAAATCGTTACTTAGCCACGCAAGAACCGAGCCGATTGTAAAAAGAAGCATGGAAGTAATAACAATTTGACGCGTCGAAAATCGGCGAGTTAAGAACGCTGTAAGCGGCACCATAATTGCCATAATCAGCTGGAAAATAGAGGTTAGCCACTGGCCTGTTGTAACGCTTATGCCAAATTCTTGCACAATTGTTGGAAGAGCTGCCGTAAGTTGCAGTTGCGCAAAATTACCTATGAAGGTAATAAACGTAAGAATTGCAAGGGAAATTAGTGCGGGTTTAGTAAGACGATTATTGCGGTATGCTTCTTCTCCTGCCAAAGCATGGCTGAGATTACGGCTTTCAAAAGATAGCCAATTTGCTATTGCCACAATAAAATCCTTTTCTGTTCTAAAAGCTAAAAAACGTGTAAAACCAAGGTGCACAGTCAACGCGCTAAACAAGCGTACGTAGTAAGCTTACGCAGTCAAAGTAAAAAACCGACTTGCGAAACCGACTTGCGAAACCGACTTGTTTTAGTGCAACTTATGTTCAAAAATCAAAATTACTTAAATCAGTAGCTGCGGTAGGAGAGCCAGTGTTGATAAGCGCCCTGAATAGAACCGTAGCGGCCGTTGCAGTAATTCCAGAACCAGCGGAGCTGAGTCTGATAATTCGTGGCCCAGTCAGCGCCCGCAGAAGCCATCTTTCCACCCGGCAAAGCTTGAGGTAAGCCGTAAGCTCCAGAAGGATTCATAGCATTTACTCTCCAGCCTGATTCATGAGAAATAATGAATACTGTAGCTGTAAAGTCTGCTTCACTATAACCGTTGGAAATAAGCCAGTCGTGAGCCCATTGTTGCATTTCGCCAGCCGGAACTGTAGTTCCAATAGAAGCAGCTAATCCAAGATTTGCCGAAGTTCCACCAGTTCCAACAAGAATAACCTTGTCTTTTGGAGCTTTCTTTACGTAGGAAGCAAAAATGTTGGAAGAAACAACTTTACCTTTTGTGCGAGTAACTATTTTTGCGGTTTCCATAACACCGTCAGCGCCCTGGCTTTGCACTTTTTCAGTACCTTTAGGAAGAGCTGCTGTTTCTTTTTTCACAACGTTAAAAGCAATTGGATCGTCGGAAGTTTCGAGCTTTGCTCCGGCGCGATTAATCGTAATAACGGTTGATTCGTCAACTTTTGTGTTAAGTGAAGGCGTTACAACATCGTGCGGCTCAAGAGTAATATCACCAGCGTCTAAAACTGATTTTACGTCGGTAAAATTAGTGCCTAAAATCGTGCGATGATGTCCGTTTATAACAACGTTTATATATGAAGTTGCGCTTTTAGTGAAAACATCTCGAGCAGCGCCACGAGAAACTTGCGTGGAATCAGTTGCAGAATACGAAGTGACAGGTGCTGCGTGCTCTTTAGATGAAGTGTAAAAGCCGCGGGAAGTAAAGCCGAGTGCCACCAAAGATACGGAGCTCACAATAATCGCACCAAACTTAGCCCACTGACGTAAACTGAGCGAACTAAGCGTAACGGTATGCTTGCGGTGACTGGTGGCCATAAATCTCCCTTTGTTGAGTAAACGCAATCAAAATAAATAGCACAATCGAGAGCTTGACTGCGAATAACCAAGTTGGCAAATAACCAAAGTTATTAATATTCTAGTAGCACGTAAAGAGAAGGGCGCTATTTCAACGTTTATTAATTTCAGTCTTCTGAATCGTCGTCCGTTACAAGTTCTTTTGCTTTTGAAACTACCAACTCTAATTCGTTAGCAGTTATAGCACCTTGGTGATTCCAAACCAATCCACCATTTTTTATGACCTGAATAGTTGGAATAGAATGGATTTCTGCTTCTTCTGCTATTTGCTGATTTTCGTCAATGTCGATTTTAACAAAAGCAATATCTGGATGATTATTGCTTACAGATTCAAAAATTGGACCAAATGAACGGCACGGACCGCACCATGTTGCCCAAAAGTCAACGAAAACGATTTCGTTAGACTTAATAATAGACATAAAATCTTCCTGGCTTGCGTGAATAACTGCCATTTTTTCTCCTATCTTTAGTCTGTTTATATAAGTATACCCCATGTATTTATTGCATACTTATCTGTATATTTATCTGCATACTTGCCTGTATATTTATCTGTCGCCTTGCGGCACTAGGCTAGAGTGCATGCTTGATATTCAATTTATTCGTGAACATGCAGACGTAGTTAAGGAATCGCAGCGCAAGCGTGGTGAGTCCGTTGAACTCGTCGATGAAGTGTTGCGCAATGACGATTTGCGCCGTGATGCTCTTAAGGCTTTTGAAGCTGCTCGCGCTGAGCAGAAGGCGATTGGTAAGAAGGTTGCTTCTGCTCCTGCGGAAGAAAAGGCCGCGCTTATTGCAGAAACTAAGGAATTGGCTCAAAAGGTGGCTGAGTATAAGGTTGAATCCGAAAAAGCTACTGCCGACTACACAACCGCAATGTGGAAGCTTTCTAACATCGTTGAAGATGAGGCTCCAGAAGGCGGAGAAGACGACTACGTGGTTGTTAAGAAGGTTGGTACTCCTCGCGATTTTGCGGCTGAAGGTTTCGAGCCAAAGGATCATTTAACTCTTGGAACCGGCGTTGCTGGAATTGATATGCGTCGCGGTGTAAAGGTTGCAGGCTCTCGCTTCTACTTCTTGCGTGGCGCTGTGGCTCGCTTGCAAATCGCAATGCTTACTATGGCTGTAGACCAAGCAGAAGAGCACGGTTTTACGCTTGCGATTACGCCAACTCTTGTGCGTCCGGAAGTTATGCGTGGTACGGGCTTCTTGAATTCTCACGCGGATGAGATTTACCGTTTGCGTGAGCCGGATGATCAGTATTTGGTTGGTACTTCCGAAGTTGCTTTGGCTGGTATGCATGAGGATGAGATTCTTGACTTAAGCAACGGTGCTTTGCGATATTGCGGTTGGTCTAGCTGCTACCGCCGTGAGGCTGGTGCTGCTGGTAAGGATACTTCCGGAATTATTCGCGTGCATCAGTTCGACAAGGTTGAGATGTTCGTTTACTGCAAGCAGGAAGATTCTCGCGCCGAGCATCAGAAGTTGCTAGGTATGGAGCAGGAAATGCTGGCGAAGGTGGAAGTTCCTTACCGCATTATTGACACTGCTGCAGGCGATCTTGGTTCTTCTGCTGCTCGCAAGTTTGATTGCGAAGCTTGGGTGCCAACGCAAGGCCGCTACCGCGAGCTTACTTCTACTTCTAACTGCACGGAGTATCAGGCTCGTCGCTTGAATGTGCGCGAACGCATGGAAGATGGCGGAACTCGACCAGTAAGCACTTTGAACGGCACTTTGGCTACTACTCGCTGGCTTGTGGCTATTTTGGAAAATCATCAGCATGAAGACGGTTCGATTGATATTCCAAAGGCAATGCAGGCTTATATGGGCGGTAAGGAAGTTATTGAGCCTACGAAGTGGGAAGCGTGAGAGTCGCGTTCCACGCGTAATGATATGCTTAACCCTTGTGCGTTGAAGCGTGTTAATTGTTTATTGCGTTTCTTCGCAGATTGGATGGGTGTCCGAGCGGTCTAAGGAGACGGTCTTGAAAACCGTTGTAGGGAAACCTACCGCGAGTTCGAATCTCGCCTCATCCGCAATTAGGGTTTCTAGCAAATCGCTAGAAACCCTTTTTTCATGCCTTTTGCTTCAGATTTCTTATGATATTCCGACCGAAACTACTCAGTCGTGAGTAGTTTATGTCGCTTACGCAGGAAAATACGGCATAAACAGCACGCGCGTGAGTAGTTTATGTCGGTTTCCAGCCAGATTTCGACTTAAACAGCGCAGCGTTGAGTAGTTTATGTCGCTTTTATATTGTGCAGAAATTTTATTGCAATAAAGCGTTGTCCTGCTATACTTGTTTTTGGTCATTTGTTTACACGTATAAACAAATGTTATGTGACTTATAGTGTCGCACTTGAAAAATGAATCAGTTTACAAAGGAGTAATAATGACTTCCATAATCCTGGATTGCGATCCTGGTCATGATGATGCCATGGCTATTTTGTTAGCACTTGGCAATCCGAATATCGATTTGATTGGCGTAACAACTGTTGGCGGCAACCAAAGTCTCGAAAAAGTCACGTATAATGCGCGCGCAACGCTGGAAATGGCGCATGCTACTAATATTCCTGTGCACGCAGGCTGCGATCGCCCTATGATTCGTCCGCTGGAAGTTGCAGCTGCAGTCCACGGCGAAACAGGCTTGGATGGCGTAACTCTTCCGGAGCCAACGCGCCCGCTGGACGAAGGTCACGCTGTAAATTGGATTATTGACACGATTATGAGCCACGAGCCTGGCACAATTACGCTTGTTCCAACAGGCCCGCTTACGAATATCGCTATGGCTGTGCGTATGGAGCCGCGAATTGTGAGCCGCGTTAAGGAAGTCGTGCTTATGGGCGGCGGATACCACGTTGGAAATTGGAGCGCAGTTGCGGAGTTTAATATTAAGACGGATCCGGAAGCGGCGCACGTTGTGTTTAACGAGGCATGGCCTATTACAATGGTTGGCCTTGATTTAACGCATCAGGCTCTTTGTACGCCGGAAGCTCAAGCAAAGATTGACGCAGTTGGAACGCCTCTTGCGGCTTTTGCAAGCGGTTTGATGGACTTCTTCCGCAAGGCATACCAGAATAATCAGGACTTTATTGATCCGCCTTTGCACGATCCTTGCACGATTGCGTATTTGATTGATCACAGTGTTGTTCAAACTCGTCGCTGCCCACTTGACGTTGAAATTAAGGGTGATTTGACGCTTGGTATGACAGTTGCAGATTTGCGTGGGCCGGAGCCTTCGGCTGCGCAGTGCCATACGCAGGTTGCTACGAAGCTTGATTTTGATAAATTCTGGGATTTAATTGTCGACGCGCTTAAGCGCATTGGCTAATTGTACTAGAATTATTGCGGATATTTTTCGGATACTATTTAGAATAATTTGATACGAGGTTATTATGACTGAGGTTTCATCTCCAGCGCCTTCAATATTAGATAAAGGCGGCCGCTCAATTGTAGCGCTAATGACTGCGCTTCTTGTGGCAATTTTTGCATTCCAGCTTAACGCTTCGATGCTGTCTCCTGCATTGGCAACGATGACGAAAGAGCTTCACACAACTGATACGCAAATCGGCTTAACTCAAACGGTATTCTTTACCGCAGCAGCTTTGTTCTCGCTGTTTTTGCCGCGATTGGCTGATTTAGTTGGTCGTAAAAAGGTGCTTATTGGCATTTTAATTTCTACGATTTTAGGTTGCGTTGTGTCGGCGCTCGCTCCAGACGTGAATATTTTGATGATTGGCCGTATTTTGCAGGGTGCGTCTGGTCCTGTGGTTCCAATGTGCTTGATTATGCTGCGCGTTCGCGTGACGGAAGAAAAGCGTTACGCAAAATTGATGGCAATTTTAACTTCCGTAAACGGCGGTATTGCAGGCGTTGATGCCCTTCTTGGCGGATGGCTTGCTGGCAATTATGGATTCCGTTCCGTCTTCTGGACTATGGCCGGTATTGCTGTTGTTGCAGTTGTTATGGTTATTCTTGCTGCGGATGAATCTCACGCTGAAGAAACGCCGCGAATGGATTGGCTGGGCGTTATAACTCTTGGCATTGCGTTCTTGGCTGCTTACCTTGCAATTAATGAGATTGATAAGCTTGCTTCCGCAAACTTGACTATGATTGCAGGACTTGTGGTTGTGGCTGTTGTGTTCTTCGTCGTGTTCTGGAAGATTGAGGGCAATAGTGCAGCTCCGCTTGTTTCTACCCACTACATGAAGCAGCGTCGTACGTGGGGTCTTCTTTCTTGCACACTTTTGACTATGACTGGCGTGTTCGCTTTGATGAACGGCGTTGTGCCACAGCTTGCGCAGGATGCGAAGGCTGGTGCACATTTGGGAGCTGATGTTGTGAGCTTTGCAACGCTTACGCCTTACGCAATTATTGGATTCCTGTTCGGACCTATTGCCGGTATTTTAGCCGCAAAGTTTGGTTACCGTTTGGTGCTTCGCATTGGTATTTTGCTGAGCATGGTTGGCGTGCTTTTTGGCATTTACGTTGCTGGAGTGCCTTCTGTGTGGGCGCTTGTGGAGCTTTCGCTCGCTATGGGCGTAAGCTACGCCGGCATTGCCAACATTATGCTTAACGGACTTGGTATTGTGCTTTCTCCAAAAGATAATCCGGGTTATTTGCCAGGCATGAATGCTGGAGCGTTTAACTTGGGTGCTGGCTTGAGCTTTGCAATTCTCTACGCTGTGATGACGAATGTTGCAGGAACTAATGGTGCAACAGGCGGATACATGGCTTCGATGGTTGCGGGCATTGTGTTGCTTGCACTTGCGTTTGTTTGCTCCTTCTTGATTCCTAATCCTGAAGAAGTAAATAAGTAAGTAGGGTTGTTTTTGACTGCAAACGCCGGGGAATTTTCTCCGGCGTTTGTTGTTGGATTGGCTGGGTTATGTAACATTTGCCGTGTATTTTTCCGGCGTTTGTAGCTGGATTGGCGTTGTTTTGGAACATTTGCCGGGGGATTTTCCGGCAAATGTTTCAGTTTGAGGCTGCAGCTAAGCTGTAAGTATGCATATTATTGCCGGACGTTTCAAATCTCTGCCGCTCACTTCGGCACAATCATGTACGAGGCCGACCACGGATCGTACGAAGGAGGCAATTTTTTCGCGCCTCGATTCGTGGAATGTTATGGAAGATGCTCGCGTTCTTGATTTATTCGCCGGCACAGGTGCGTTAGGAGTTGAGGCGCTATCTCGTGGCGCGCATGAGCTTGTGTCTGTTGAAGCAAATTCGCAAGCAGCGGCTCTTATACTTCGTACGTTGAAAGTACTGCAGAGTTCAAAGTCTTGGGATAGTGCGCTTTCGATGCGTGTGGTTCGCAAGCGCGCGGAGCAGTTCGTTGCGGATTATAGTGGGGAAGCGTTTGAGTTGGTGTTTATTGATCCGCCATATGCTTACGAAACTGCGGATTGTGAAAGTTTATTGGCTTCGATGATTGCGAGCGGTGTTGCTAGCGTTGCGGCGGATACGTTGATTGTGCTTGAGCGTAGCGCGCGTAGCGTTTTGCCGGCGATTCCTGAAGGTTGGGAGCTGTTTGATACGCGCAATTACGGCGAAACTTCTGTTTTGTTTATTCAGCCTTCTCGCGACTAATCTTATTTTCCATCGTTTTTGCGTGGATGTTCACCTGAAACTTCCCATCCGAGAGCCATGAGTGTTTTTCGATCCGCTTTATCTAGTTTGTGGCAGTCAAGTTGCTTAATTAAATCCGGTCGAATCTCGCTAGTTCTAGAAAGTGCCTCATCGCGGCGGAATCTGTCTACCTTCGCATGGTTTCCGGAAGTTAGTACTTCCGGAACGCTTATACCGCGCCAAGTAGTTGGACGCGTGTATTGATGGTGTTCCAAAAGCGCGTCCGCACCAGTATATGACTCTTCAACAATCGACTCAGGATTTCCCATAAACCCTGGAATTAGGCGCGTAATCGCCTCAAGCATAACGCTTACTGCCACTTCGCCGCCGTTAAGCACGTAATCGCCAATCGAATATTCGCGCACGTCAACGCCTTGCGCGCGGTAATATTCTGGAATTCTAGCGTCGTAGCCTTCGTATCTGCCGCATCCAAATACCAAATGATTTGCGTGACTTAGTTCCGTTGCATCTTTTTGCGTAAATAGTGGGGCAGAAGGGTTTGGGAAAATAAGAATTGGTTTAATTGTGTCTATTTTATTCGGAGCGATTTGTGCCTCTTTGCCAGTATCGACAGTATCGACAGTATCGACAGTATCGCAAGTATCGCAAGTATCGCAAGTATTTTTTACTTCAGATTTTGGCAAGTTAAGTAGCTCGTCTAAGCATTCAGCCCAAACTTCAGGCTTCATAACCATACCAGCGCCGCCGCCAACAGGAGTATCGTCAACTGACTGATGTACATCGTGAGTCCACTTTCGCAAATTGTGTGCGTGAATCTTAAGCAAGCCGTTATTTTGAGCCTTGCCGAGCAAACTCAAATCGAGCATTTGAAAATACTCTGGGAATACGGAAACAATATCGATGTCCATCATAATTTACTCTACTATGAAAACTACAAAAACTAGGAGAATTATACAAACTACAAAACTACGAAAGCTACGAAAGCTACGAAAGCTACGGAAGCTACGAAACTACGAAAGTTACGAAAGTCCTGGAATTAAGCCGCCTGGAGGATCAATAGTTAAATACCCTTCATTAACATTAACCTCCGGCACAAGCGCTTCAACAAATGGCACAAGCGCAGTCTTATTATCGTCGTCAATCGGATTATTTAAGCGGATTTTTAACAGAGATTGTGCGCCGTCGAGCACATCCACAACTTTTCCAATAGTTCTAGATGGCAAACCAAGCTGATTTTCCTCGCAAAGTCGCGCTTGTAACCCAACTAAATCCTTAATATACCAAGCATTTTCGGCGGCAAGCTCTTGCGCATCTTCCGCAGGCACATACAATTCAATGCCATTAAGAGCTTCAGCGTCGTTGCGATTTTGTGATTCTTCGAATAGTAAAATCCAACGATTTTTGAACGTCCTTGCGTTCTCAATAACAAACTCGCGCGTGCCGTCGGCAGTGCATAACACGTTTCCAGGTTCGAAACGTTCGTAAGGTTCGTCGGTAAAGACTTGTACAGTCACTTCGCCTTTTAAACCTTGGGCTTTTCCGATACGACAAACCCTCAGCAGGTCATTACGACTTTGCTGAGGGTTGTCAAAAGATTGTTGGTCTAAGGCCACGTTCATCTCACTTACGTACGTCCATAATGTCTACGCGCACATTGTGATTGCTTAAGGCTTGCACAACAATGCGAATAGCATTAGCAGTACGACCGTTTCGGCCGATTACACGGCCAATGTCTTCAGGATTCACGCGTACGCGCAGCAGTTCGCCGCGAGCGTTTTCGTGAGAACGCACCGACACATCATCTGGAAAATCCACGATGTTTTTAATGAGATGTTCCACAGCTTGAGCCAGCATGATTACTCAGCCTTTTCCTCGGCTTCGGCAGCTTCAGCGGCCTCTGCTGGTGCTTCAGCTGGAGCTTCTTCAGCTTCGTTTGCAGCAGCTTCTGCTGCAGCCTGAGCCTTAGCAGCGGCTTCAGACTTAGCAGCCTTCAACTTCTGAGCTTCAGCTTCAACAGCCTCAACGCGAGCCTGTGCATCTGGGCCAGCTTCGGAAGTCTTCAAAGTACCTTCAGCACCGTCAAGACCCTTGAACTTCTGCCAGTCGCCGGTAATCTTCAAAAGCTTCAACACTGGTTCGGTTGGCTGTGCGCCAACGCCAAGCCAGTACTGTGCGCGCTCAGAATCAATCTGAATCATAGATGGCTGCTTGTTCGGATCGTAAACGCCGATCTCTTCAATGGACTTGCCGTTGCGCTTGTTGCGCGAATCAGAAATGACTACGCGGTAGAAGGCATAGAACTTCTTGCCGAGTCGCTTAAGACGAATCTTGGTTGCCAAAATGGCTCTCCTTATAACTAGAGTCGTGGAATTTCGTTCGGGTGTGGGGCACTCCTTGCGAGCTTCCACATGTTCCTCACGTGGTCGGGAAGAGGGCGCCGATTCACGCGAATAACTTATCCATTATGCCTGCGCGCTTGGACGTTTTTATTCCAGCGTATATAGGGCGATTGATGCGATGTATGCAAGGTGATCAGTGCCGTCTATTACGGCGTTTTTTTGCTGCACAGCTTTGGCGCGTAAGTTTTTTGAGCAAAATAGAACGTGATCAAGAGTAAGATTCGGCCATTTAAGCCAGGTTGGCCAGGTTCTAAGTCGTTTCCCAAGCGAAATTGCAGAATCTGAGAATCCAGCTTTTATAAGCGTTCTAAAGCTAGGATGGTCAATTGCGGAGTTCAAATCTCCTGTAAGAATTGTAAGAGTCGATAAATCGCAAGTCTCTGTAGTACTTGTAGTTTTTACAGATGTGTAAGTTTCTGCAATATTTGTACTTTTTGTACTTTTTGTACTTTCCGTACTTTTTGAAATTTTCACAAGATTTGCCAGCGCGCGGATTCCCTCGCTCCAAGCTTTGCACCCGCGCATAGGCGACTTTGGGTGTGCGGAAGCAAAGTTTACGAAAACGTTTGTAGACGCAGAAAAATCTAATCGAGTAGTAATGCTCGGCACGCTTGCTGCCTCAATTTTGACAGCATTATTGCAAGTGGAAATTGCGGAATATTGTGTAAAAATCGCGTTGAATCCGCCGTTATTGTGCTCGCTTTGAGCACCTACGCAAGAAGTCGGAAAAATTTTGTAAATACCGAGTTTTTCAAGATTTTTTACTAAGGATTCGCTTAATTCTTGTAAAAGTAACGTATTTACGTTGTATTTTTTCGCAGTTTCGATTATTTGAGCAGCATTCGCTTTTCCGTATCTGCAATTTAGCGTCATTACGCGGATTTCTTTGTAATTTTCCGGCTTTTGTTTTCGCTCTTTTCGCAACCTTCCAAACCAGTACGGCGTATATGACTTAAGTGAAATCAAAAATAGTACAGCGTACGCAATGCATAAATATGCGTAAGATTGAGCGAAATTATACGATTGTGTTACTTTTGACGCATAAAAATAATTCCACAAACTCGCGCCTAAGCTAACAAAAAACAGCGCTCCAACAACATAAGTTGCAATCGGCAGAAGCGCAATAATATACGGAAGTGGGTTATATTTATCCGCGCCAGCAGGCAGCCATCGAAGTAGCTGCCACAAAAGAAGCGCCGAAAATATAACCCACAGAACCGCTAATACGAAACTCATTTTCCGAATAAGCCTGCTAACCCGCCGCCAAAGTTAGGTGGAAGTTGATTATCTTGATTTGAATTTTCAGAATTCATAAGCTCTTGTAAGCCTTCAGGAAGATTCTGCAGATTTGGCTGCTGTGGTTTTGCAAAAGCGGAGCCAGCAACGTCGTTACTTTCGCTTCCGGAAGATTCTCCAGAAAGTCGCTCACGTAGCGCGCGCTCCTCGGCTTCGCGGCGCATTGGATTTCCAGACTTTCCGCCCTTCTTCTTCGACTTTTTATCCTTGCGCTTCGACTTTCCGCCAGGTCCGCCAAATCCAGGAATGCCGCCCATTCCAGGCATTCCAGCGCCGCCACTCATACGCTTCATCATCTTGGCGGCCTGTTCAAAGCGTTGCAAAAGCGCGTTAACCTTAGAAACACTCACGCCTGCACCGGCAGCAATACGTGCGCGGCGAGATCCGTCAATAATCTTCGTGTCCCTTCGCTCAGCCGGAGTCATAGAGCGAATAATTGCCTCAGTGCGGTCGATTTCTTTATCGTCAAACTGCTCAAGCTCATGGCGGTGAGCGGCCATTCCTGGCATCATTCCCAAAAGCTTCTTCATTGAACCAAGCTTACGAACCTGCTGAAGCTGCTCCAAAAAGTCGTCTAAACCAAAGCTTCCTTCAGCAATCTTTTCGGCAGCCTTGCGCGATTCTTCCTCGTCGAACTGCTTCTGAGCATGCTCAATAAGCGTTAAAATATCGCCCATATCTAGGATTCTGGAAGCCATTCGGTCCGGATGGAAAATCTCAAAATCCTTCAAACCTTCGCCTGTAGAAGCGAACAAAATTGGTTTTCCAGTAACGCTTGCTACTGAAAGTGCAGCACCGCCTCGAGCATCGCCGTCGAGCTTAGAAAGCACAACGCCAGTAAAGTTAACGCCGTCGTTAAAAGCCTGAGCTGTGCGAACAGCGTCCTGACCAATCATCGCGTCAATAACAAACAGAACTTCCTGAGGATTTACAGCATCGCGAATATTGCGCGCCTGCTTCATAAGTTCTTCGTCAACACCCAAACGACCTGCAGTATCAATAATCACAGTGTCGTACATTTTTTCGCGCGCATAATCAATAGAATCGCGAGCAACTTTAACAGGATCGCCTTTAGTAAACCATGGCAAAGAAATTGCATTTCCGCCATTTTGTACGCCCTTTTCAGGCGCAAAAACAGGAACTCCCGCGCGTTCGCCAACAACCTGCAGCTGCGTAACAGCGTTAGGACGTTGCAAATCCGCAGCCACAAGCAAAGGAGTGTGGCCGGAATCTTTAAGCCAGTAGCCAAGTTTTCCGGCAAGAGTAGTCTTACCAGCGCCTTGCAAACCTGCAAGCATAATCACAGTAGGCGGGTATTTCGCAAAATTAAGTGGCCTATCAACTCCAGAGCCAAGCACTTTAGTCAACTCGTCGTTAACAATTTTCACAACTTGCTGAGCAGGGTTAAGCGCTTTAGACACTTCTTCGCCAAGAGCGCGCTCGCGAATCTGCGCTGTAAAGGAGCGTACAACTTCGAGAGCAACGTCGGCGTCAAGAAGCGCACGGCGAATCTCGCGGATTGTGCCGTCAATATCCGATTCTGAAAGCTTGCCTTTACTGCGCAAATGCTTGAAAGCACTAGAAAGGCGGTCTGTTAACGAACTAAATGCTGCCATAATTTTCCTATTCTACCCGCTGTTACTAACGTTGTGTAGCTGTGTGGTCGTGTAGCTGTGTATTTGTATATCTGTGTAGTTTCGTGGTTGTTTGGTTGCTGTTTTACTGCAAATGCCACGAAGATCCTTTAGCGCCGTCTTCAATTACGATTCCGGCATTATTTAGCGCATCTCTAATTGCGTCTGCTGTAGAAAAATCTTTTGCCTTTCTAGCATCTGCTCTAGCCTGAAGCTGCAAAGCGATTAAAGCGTCCAAAGCTGCGCATTCCTTACTGCTTTCTCCGTTTGCTCCGGTTGCAGAAGATTTATTTGCGTTAGAAGCCCAAGGGTCTGCATAAGGATCCAATCCAAGCGCGTCTAGCATAGCGCGCACTTGTAAAACGGCTGTATATAGCAATTTTTGTGTGCTACTGTTTTGTGCTTGTGCACAGTCGTCAAGAATTGCATTACCCTGACGGATTGCTGTAAATATTGCTGCGTTTGCGCCAGAGACGTTAATGTCGTCGTTCATTGCGCGCGTAAAATCTTCCGGAAGTGAGTCTGCATCTACAGATTGCACTTCTTCTCGCGTTGGAGTTGTTTCAAGCAATCTGCCGGCTCGCTCAAGGAAGTTTGTAATGCGATCGTAAGCAGATTTTGCTTCTACCAAAGCCTGGTCAGACCATTCCAACATTGCGCGGTATTGCACGGCTCCAAGTGCGTAACGCACAACCCAAGCTGAATTATTCGCCAAAACAACTGGTACGGAGAGGCCATTTCCTAAAGATTTAGACATTTTTTCACCTTTGGCTGTAACCCACGCGGAATGCATCCACACATTCGCGCTTTTCCAGCCTGCGGCAGTTGTTTGTGCCATCTCGTTTTCGTGATGAGGGAATCGCAAATCCAATCCGCCGCCGTGAATATCAAAATCGTCACCAAGATAGCGGTGGCTCATAGCCGAGCATTCAATATGCCAACCTGGGCGTCCTTCGCCAAAAGGTGTTTTCCAGCGCGCATCCGGCTGGTCGAAATCGCAAGGAGCTTTCCAAAGTGCAAAATCCCTAGGGTCGTGCTTGTCTGGAGAAGCATCTGCGGGGTCTGTTGGATTGTAAATATCGTTTCCTGTTGAGTCAACACTTGGGCCTTTTTTGTCTGCTATTACGGCAGCTTCATCACCATCGATTTCATTGTGATTTTGATTTTGGTGCGTAAGCTCGCCGTAATGCTCCCAGCTTGGCACGTCAAAATAAACATTGCCGGTAGGATTTCCCGAATCGTCTTTAATAACGTAAGCGTGACCGCGTTCAATTAAGCGCTCAATCAGCTCAACCATATCCGTAATATGGCCGGTAGCGCGCGGCTCAACTGTTGGTGGCAAAACTCCTAAAGTGTTATACGATTCAGTAAATTCGCGCTCGTAAATGTATGCGCGCTCCCACCAAGTTTGTCCGGCTTCGCTGGCTTTTTTCATGATTTTATCGTCAATATCTGTGACGTTTCTAACAAACGTAACTTTGTATCCTAAGCGCAACATCCATCGTCGGACTATGTCAAAAGCGATTGCCGCGCGAATGTGACCAATATGCGGCGAGCTTTGCACTGTAGCGCCGCAAACATACATGCCAACTTGCCCAGGTTTTACAGGATTAAACACGCTTGTTTTGTGTGAAGCAGTGTTGTATAAGCGCAAGTTTTTAGCGGCTTTACTAAGTTTTGTAGTCTCTTCATTCAAAGTCTTATTAAGCATAATTGATATTATAAATGCTTCTTTATACTCATGTTGACTTTTAGAAGTTGCATTTCGTGCCCCGGCTCTTTAGTTAGCGATACAATTATTGCGATTTGGTTTTAGATTTAGCTTTATTGAACCAATCTATTACCTAGCTGTTTTTATTTTGTTCGTTACTGAAAGGAATATCATGGCTGAGATTTCATCTGCTCTTATGACGGACATGTATGAATACACTATGCTTGACGCTGCTCTTAAGGACGGCACTGCAAATCGTAAGTGCGTTTTTGAAATTTTTACTCGCCATTTGCCTCAGGGTCGTCGCTATGGCGTTGTTGCCGGAACGGGTCGCATTTTGGAAGAGCTGCAAAAATTCCATCTTTCGGAAGATGATTTGCGTTTCTTAAGTGATCGTAAAATTGTTAGCGCCGAAACTATTAAATGGCTGGAAAATTTCCGGTTTAGCGGTAAAATTTCCGGTTATCGTGAGGGGGAGATGTTCTTCCCGAATTCGCCAATTTTGCAGGTAGAAGGCACTTTTGGTGAGTGTACTTTGCTTGAAACTTTGCTGCTTTCCGTTCTTAATTACGATTGCGCGGTTGCGTCTGCCGCAGCTCGCATGGTTTCTGCTTCCGCAGGACGTCCTTGCATGGATATGGGCGGCCGTCGTACGAACGAATATTCTGCAGTTGCTGCGTCTCGCGCCGCGGTAATTGGCGGTTTTAAGGGAACTGCAAACCTGCTTGCGGCAAAACTTTACGGATTGAAGGCAATTGGTACCGCGGCTCACTGCTTCACTCTTGTTCATGACACTGAGCGTGACGCTTTTACTTCTCAAATTGCAGCTCTTGGCAAGGGCACTACGCTTCTTGTTGACACCTACAATATTGAGGAAGCTGTAAAAACAGCCGTGGAAGTTGCGGGACCCGAACTCGGTGGAATTCGTATTGATTCTGGAGATTTGTGCGCTTTGGCTCGTCGCGTTAGAAATCAGCTTGACGAGTTGGGTGCGAAGAACACAAAGATTACAGTGACGAATGATTTGGACGAGTATGCTTTGGCTTCCTTACAAACCGCTCCTGTGGATTCTTACGGAATTGGCACAATGCTTGTAACCGGCTCTGGCGCTCCTACTTGCGCAATGGTTTATAAGCTTACTGAGCGCGAAGGAGCGGACGGTGTAATGCAGCCTGTTGCTAAGAGGTCTAAGAATAAAGCGACTGTGCCTGGACGTAAGTTGGCGTATCGTTCATACGATTACAGCAGTGATTCTTGCGGCGTGGCAGATTGCGAACGCGTGATTTCCGGTTCGGAAGTTGCACTCGCTCAGTTTAAGCCTGAGGATTCGTGGGAGAATCTACTGGTTGATTACATGGTTGATGGTGAAGCTGACGAACAGTTTATGGGTCACGATGCGATTATGCGTGCCCAGGATTATTGTGCTTCTGCTTTGAGCCGATTGCCGTTGGCTGCGCAAAGTTTGATGCGTGGAGATCCTGCAATACCTACTGAAGTACGCGTTTTATAAATTGCGCATTTGCGAAAAGCAGCTTAGCAGCAGAGTTTGCTAGTAGTTTGCTAGTAGCGTTTACTAGTAGCGCTGATTGCTAGAAGTTGAGCCTGCCCATTTCGTCATAAATGCGCTTGCACTCAGGGCATACCGGATAGTCGTTTGCTTCGTGGCGAGGAATCCACACTTTTCCGCATAACGCAACTACCGGTCGCCCTGTTAAGCGCGACTCTTCAACGCGATCTTTAGAAACGTAGTGTGCAAATCGGTCTGCATTTCCGCCGTCGTCTAAACGAGCATCTTCATCTACTTCCGGACGCTCAAGTACGGAAGTAGATGTACCTGAACCGGAATCTGGATTAGAGGACTGCGAATCGGCTTCCATAATTGCATTAAGTGTGTTATCTGCTAATAACGTTGAAAGCATTGCGCATCCCTTTCTATAATCATGTCTGACTAAATCTAATAAAATCAAACCTAATCAAACTAAATTCAATCAGACTCAATCAAACGTCAGTATTAACTAGCATAAAGCATTATTGCAACAAACGCACGAAAACTTCCGCACTGTATTGTTGTATGCGTTTCACTATGAGCTATGTGGGTGATAATCTAAAAGCATGACTATAGCTGTGTGCCCCGGCTCGTATGATCCAGTCACTGCCGGCCATTTAGACGTAATACAACGCTGTACGCATCTATTTGATGAAGTACACGTGCTTGTTGCGGTGAACGCCGCAAAAACACCGTTGTTTTCAGAGTCTGAGCGTGTGCAGATTATTCGCGAAGCTGTGAAAAATTTGCGTAATACGCATAGTAATTGCGCTGATACTAGCGCTGATACTTGTTCCTGCAATAACGCAGGAAAAATAGTTGTTTCCTCAACAACAGGCTTAATCACCGACTATTGCAAAAAAGTAGGTGCAACGGCAATCGTCAAAGGCTTGCGTCAAAACGGCGACTATGAAGCTGAACTTGGAATGGCTTTAGTGAATCGCAAATTAGCTGGAATTGAAACGCTTTTCTTGCCGGCAGATCCAATACTTGAGCATGTTTCAAGCTCCGTAGTTAAAGACGTTGCGCGTCACGGAGGAAATGTTACTGGCATGGTTCCAGATAACGTAATACCCTTATTACAAAAGCTTTTTGCTGAACAATCGTCAGATCAAAGCAATAATTCAGTCACGCTGAACAATTGAGACAGGAGAGTAGAAATGACAAATAAAGATGAACTTAACACTGAAACCTCTGGATTATCCAGCATTGTGAGCGAGCAAGCAGAGGAAAATCGCGCTGAAGATAACGCAAAACTGCCGCTTCATCCTATTCTTGCCGACGAAGAAGATGCACAAGATGAGGTTATAAATACAACAGCTGCTGAAGAGCAGAATCTTCCTAAAGGTGATTTACTGGTTGATTTAGATGCTGATAACACAGAAACTTCATCTGTTGCAGCAGTTGGAAATGTTTCTGATGCGAATGATGTTCGTGACGTTGCAGCAGATAAGGCAAGTGAAGATAAAAGTGACAAAAAAGCTTCTGCAGCATCGGCATTTTCTGCTTTTCCTCTACCGGATTTGCGAGAGCGTGAAGACGGTGGTGCAATAGATTTTGAAGAAGATGAAGCTCCTTTAGTTACGCAAACAACTAAAGTAAGTGACGAAGTACGTTCAAAGAGTCGTGCAGAATTTACTACTGTTTACGACATTATTGACTCCATGGAAACAACTCTTTCGGAAGCAAAAAATGTGTTATTTGCTGCTGGAATGGTAAAAATTGATCGCGACGAATTTGTTGATCAGTTAGCTCGTTTGAAAGATATGCTTCCAGTTCAGTTGGAACGCGCGTCTGCATTAATGCGTGAAGCGGAACGACGCTTGCGCACGGCTCAAGCTCAAGCAAATTCCATTGTTTCTTCTGCTCAGTCGCAGTCTGCAGAAATTATTGAAGAAGCTCAGGAGCGTGCGCAATTCTTGGCAGGTCAAGAAAACGTTACAGCTTTGGCAAAGCAGAAAGCTCGCGATATTCTCGATACTGCTCAAGCTAAGTCAGACAAGCTTACCCAGGGAGCAGATCAGTATTGCGCGAATGTTATGGAAGGCTTAAAGACGCAGCTCGATAAGTTGGAACAAGACGTGCAAGCTGGCCGCAGAGTGTTAGAAGAGCGACGCAGGTCTGCAAAGCGAGCACAAGACGAGATTAAAGAATCTTTATACGATAATAACGACGAAGACGAAAGGAATGATTAAATGACTTCGCATCCTTCCCAATCACCATGGGCTATTCCAGTAGCGCAAATGGCTGCGCGCGCTGGTAGCAGCATGGCGTTACACCGCGTATTTCCAGCTCCGGAAGGCATTGGAGATTACGTTATTGGTGTAAAGCCAGGCAGCGATGTGCATGTTGATGGTGACTTTGATGCTGTTGTTGACGGCCTAATGTTCCAGGGAAGTATTACAGCTCCAGTGCACGCAGAGTGTACGCGCTGCTTGATGCCGCTTCGTCGTGATTGGAAAGTAGATGTGTGCGTTTTCTTCCCTTATGTAGATGAGCGCTCGCAACATGCGGATAATCGCAAGAACCGCAAAGATGTTGACGAAGACGAATCTCAAATTTGGGAAGATAATGACGAGTCGGGAAACGTGTATCCGCTGGTTGGCGGCGGCGATTTTGCTGATATTGAGGCGCTTATTCGCGACACTATGGTAAGCGAGCTTCCTTTGCAGCCGTTGTGCGAGCCAGATTGCCGCGGACTTTGCCCGCAGTGTGGCGAAAATCTTAACGAGCATCCGGAGCATCACCACGATGTTACGGATATTCGATTCGCAGCTTTGGAAGGATTAAAAGCGCAACTTGAGAATGCTGAAAAACGGCATTAATTTTACTCGCGTGAGCAGTTTATGTCGCGCTAGATTGTGAGCAAATTACGCAATTGTACGGTGCGTGCTGTAATATACAGAACGCTTAAGCTCAATCGTTTGAACGAAATAGAGGAAAAACTATGGCACTGCCTAAATACAAGACCTCGCGTGCTAATACGCATTCGCGTCGCGCTAATTGGAAGGCGTCTGCCGTGCAGACTGTGACTTGCCCGAACTGCGGTTCTGAGGCATTCCCACACATGGCTTGCCCATCCTGCGGAACCTTCCGCGGTCGTGTGTACCGCGAAGCTATTCGCTCGGCGCACAACAACTAGGTTGTATTGAAAAAACCCTGCCATCGACGGGTGGCAGGGTTTTCTTTTTTCTTTCGTATTGTTTTAGTTTATATGGCTGTGAGGTTGGGTGTTGCTTGTCTCGCAGCGCTACGCTCTTATACCTTATTTGGACTTAGCGGTTGCATAGTTAAGTTTAGTTTTTTAGTTACTTTCTTTCAAAAATAGTTATTTATCAAAAAGATATTGCTATCGCTCCGCTTTTGTATTGCTCGACCAAGCAACACCCAACCTCACTACTCAGAAAATGATTAGTGTTTTTTTGTTGTGTGGTAGTCATTTCGGTGTAGCGATAGCAAAGCAATAATGCTAGTGTTCTTTGATTGATAGTCGCTTATCGTATTCGAAGTATCGATGACAAAGTTCGCAGATCAGGTAAAGTTCGTAGTTACTTACGCGCGTCGAGCGCGTGCCAAGCGACTTCTGCAGCCGCAAGTTGCGCTTTACGTTTGCTAGATCCGCTTCCAACGCCAAGAACTTCGTCGCCGTCCTTGTGTGCAAGAACTGCTCGCGCCTCAAAAACTGGAGCATATTCAGGTCCAGAAACAGCCATACGATACTCCGGATCTTCCAATCCCATATCGTGCGCCTTAACCGTAAGTGAAGTCTTCCAATCAAGTGCTGGACCTTCGGTCAAAACTTCCGCCAAAGTGTCATCAATCAAACGATGTACCACAGCGCGCGCCTCATCAATACCGTGCTCAACAAAAGTTGCGCCAATAAGCGCCTCAACAATATCGCAAAGAATCGAATCTTTATTATTTCCGCCCTGCTCCATTTCGCCGCGGCCGAGCAGAATATATGGTCCAACATGCAGCTTTTCGCGCGCAACAGCAGAAAGCGCCCATTCAGACACAGCTTTCGCTCGCATCTTCGCAAGTTGACCTTCAGTCATGTCTGGATGCGCAGAAAATAGCGTTTCTGTAGATACGAGCTCTAAAACAGCATCTCCCAAAAACTCAAGTCGCTCATAATTTCGCGTACCTGGATGCTCGTGCGAAAACGAGCGATGCGTAAGCGCTTCTACCAAAAGATCCGGCGAAATAGTTGTGCCTAAAGCGTCTAAAAGCTCCTGAGTTGGATCCCCAGCGCGGGCCTCGCCGTCGTCTAATCTTAAAACTCCACTTGCTTTATGCGCACTCTTCGTATCGTGCTGATTTTCTTGATTATTTTGAGTCTTCATAACAGCACTATTATAGTCCACATTGCCAACACGCACGCTTTTAGATTAAGTTAGATTAAATCTGTTCGTAGAAGTCTGCAGCTATATTTGTGCATTATGCCTACGTATGATTTGGGATTAGAACGAGTTTCGCTAGAGTTTGCTACAAAAACGATTTTTACAGACGTAACTCAAGGCGTTTTTGAAGGCGACAGAATCGGTATTGTTGGTCGAAATGGCGACGGAAAGTCAACGCTGCTTCGCATGCTTGCCGGCAAAATGCAGCCTGATTCCGGGCGCGTAACTAAGCGCGGAGGGCTTACTTTTGGCATGCTCGACCAGCGCGATCCTTTAGATGACAACGCAACTGTGCGTAAGGCTGCTTTGGAAAATCGCGAAGATTACGAGTGGGCTGCAGACCCGCGCTCGCGCGAAATCGTAGAAGCTCTTCTTGGCGGAATCAATTTGGAAGCAAAAGTTGGTACGCTTTCTGGCGGTCAGCGCAGGCGAGCTGATTTGGCAAGATTGCTTCTTCATGACTGGGATATTTTGGCTTTAGATGAGCCTACGAACCATTTGGATGTTGTGACAATTCACTGGCTTGCTGAGCACCTGCTCCACCGTTGGCAAGACGGCCAGGGTGCGCTTTTGATTGTGACTCACGATCGCTGGTTCTTAGATGAGGTTTGCACTTCGATGTGGGAAGTTCACGACGGCGTAATAGATCCGTTTGAAGGCGGCTACAGCGCGTACATGCTTCAGCGAGTTGAAAGGGAGCGTCAGGCTGATGTGCGCGAGGAGCGTCGCAGAAATTTGGCCAGAAAAGAGTTGGCATGGCTTTCACGCGGTGCTCGTGCGCGTTCTACTAAGCAGAAGTTCCACGTAAAGCAGGCTCGCGAGCTTATTGCAGACGTGCCTCCAATGCGAGATACTTTGGAATTGAAGAAAATGGCAACTTCGCGTCTTGGCAAGCAAGTTGTTGATTTGATTGATGTTACGCAAATTTTTGACGATGCTAATCAGCTAAAAAATATTGATCCAGATATTGCAGAAAGTGCTGCTACTTCAGAAAAATCAAATAAAGTTGACATTGTAGAATCTGCTTTTGCGCAACCAACTCACGTAGGAAGCGTTACGATTGCAGTCGACGAAAATCAAGAAAATCTTTCTGAAGAAAATCCGGAAACTGCTGCAGCAGAACGAAAAACTATTACCGGCCGCATGATTCTCGACGATGCAACATGGCTAATCGGCCCTGGAGATCGTTTTGGAATTGTTGGCGCAAACGGTGCCGGAAAATCAACGCTATTAAGCATTATTGACGGCTCGCTAAAACCTACTATGGGGCGCGTAAACATTGGCAAAACTGTAAAATTTGCTGTGCTTTCGCAGCGCCTTGAAGAGCTTGAAAAGCTTGGAAAATATAAGGTTAAGGAAGTTTTAAGCCGCTATAAACCAAGCTACATTATTGACGGGAAAGAAGTTACTCCCGGTCAGCTTATGGAGCGTCTTGGTTTTAAGCCTGAGCAGCTTATGACTCCGATTGCGGATCTTTCGGGCGGTCAAAAAAGGCGTATGCAGCTACTGCTGATTTTGCTAGATGAGCCAAATGTGCTGATTATGGACGAGCCTGGTAATGATTTAGATACCGACATGCTGGCTGTTATGGAAGATTTGCTTGATACTTGGCCTGGCACGCTTATTGTTGTTTCGCACGATCGCTACTTGCTTGAGCGCGTAACTGATCAGCAGTTTGCGCTGATTGATGGCAAAATTCGTCATCTTCCGGGTGGCGTAGATGAGTATTTGCAAATTGTAGAAAAATTGCAACGCGATCACGAAAATAGTAGTGGTACTACTGGTACTGTTGGCGCTTCAAGTACTGCGAATGCTTCGAGTGCTGCAAATTCTACAACTAAAGAAAGTTCAGAAAGTACAGTAATTGAGCCCAAACTTACCGGCAAAGCCTATCACGATGCCACAAGACGCGTGGCAGCAATTGAGCGAAAACTTGCAAAACTTGAAGATCAAAAATCAAATATTGAGTCTCAAATGGCTTCTCACGATCCGAGTGACTTCGTAGGTCTTCAAGCTCTTAACGAAGAATTGCAGCAGAATGCGCAAGAAACTAGTGATCTTGAAGAAGAGTGGATGGAACTTTCTGAGCAGCTGCAGTGATTAGAAGATAACAGCCACGTGCTAAATTTGTGAGTTATGGCTCAAATCAAGGATATGCTGGAATCTGTAAAACCAATTCGCGTAGACGGTCGTGACGTTGACGAGCTTCGCCCTGTGCGAATTACACGTAAATTTACTGACGTTCCTGAAGGCTCTGTGCTTATTGAGTGCGGGAATACGCGCGTTATGTGCACTGCAACTTTTACTGTTGGTGTTCCTCGTTGGCGCAGAGATTCCGGATTAGGGTGGGTAACTGCCGAATATTCTATGCTTCCTCGAGCTACTGCTGAGCGTACCGATCGAGAATCTGTGCGCGGAAAAATTGGCGGTCGCACGCATGAAATCAGCCGTCTTATTGGTCGCTGCTTGCGTGGAGTTGTCGATATGAAAGCCATGGGTGAGTGCCAGATTCAAATCGATTGCGATGTTTTGCAGGCAGATGGTGGAACTCGCACGGCTTCCGTAACTGGAGCTTATGTAGCATTGGTAGATGCTCTTAATTGGGCGGAAAAGAATGGTCATATTCGTTCCGCTGCAAGCGTTCTTAAAGATGCTGTTTCGGCGGTTTCCGTAGGCGTTATTAACGGAACTCCTATGCTTGATTTGCCTTATGTTGAAGACAGTCAGGCTATGACAGATATGAACGTTGCTATGACTGGTTCCGGCACGTTTATTGAAATTCAGGGAACTGCTGAGCATCGTCCGTTTAATCGCGACGAATTAAATACTTTACTTGATTTAGCAACAAAAGGTAATCGTGAGCTGCAGAAAGCGCAAAAAGCTGCTTTAGCAAAATAGTAAACAGATTGAAGGAGAGCGGGCGTGAAACTTGTTGTGGCAACACATAATGAGGGAAAACTCGTTGAAATTAAGCGTATTTTAGCTGAACAGTTAAATCAGTTAGCAGACAGGTTTGAACTTATTACTGCGGGTTCTCTTGGTTTGCCAGATCCTGTGGAAACCGGAGTTACTTTTGAGCAGAACGCGTTGCTTAAGGCTCGCGATGTTGCTTCAAGAACTGGTTACCCTGCTATTGCGGACGATTCAGGCATTATTGTCGATATTTTGGGTGCCGCTCCTGGAATTTTATCTGCTCGTTGGAGCGGAGTTCATGGTGACGATAAAGCGAATAATGCTCTTCTTCTTCAGCAACTTTCGGATATTCCGGATCGGTTCTTAACAGCGCGTTTTCGTTGTGCGGCTGCTCTTGCTATTCCAGATGATTGTAGTGAAGTTCCTGAAGGCAGTGTTATGCTGCACACTCACGGTTTTGAAACGGTTAGAATGGGGGAGATGATTGGTCATCTTCTTCGAGAAGAGCGCGGAACTAACGGTTTTGGCTACGATCCGCTTTTTGTTCCAGACGAGCAGCCTATTCGTAACGGCGTTCAAATGGAAGGTTTAACTAGCGCTGAGCTTACTCAGGAAGAGAAGAATAGTATTTCTCACCGCGGCCACGCTTTGCGTGCTTTGTTGCCTGAATTGCAAGCTTTGTTTATTACAGAATAAATAGCTTTGCATAAATTCCTCTGTGTGCAGCGTGCCTTGACACAGGTTTAATCGTTATTTATAATTGGCACGGCATTAAGGAGGTGATTTGCCGTGAAACATGACAGTAACAGTCATAATTCTAGTACTCGCACTACGAGTGAGGGTTCTGACACTATTGGCAGTAGTAGTTCAGATGTTCCTCCTGAATATATGAAGCCGGCAATCACCGCATTTAGGTTGCAAAGATTGCAAAAATAAAACTTACGAAATCTGCAAAACTTAACTTTAGACTTGCGAAAATAAAAAGTAAGCTGCAATTCTTGAGCCTAAAAAGCAATCAATGGTGATACGGCTACATAAATCAATCTAAAAATAAATCTGAAAAAGATTCAATAAAATATAAGTAAAGGCAAATAAACCTTTAGTTCCTATTAGAGGACTTTGTTATGACCGTATTCACAACTTCGCGCAAGGAAGGCGCAGGCGCACAGGTTGACGAGAACACTCGCTTCTGGTCCGATATTATTGTGTGCGTAGGTATTATTGCTGTTTTTGGCGTAACCGCTTTCCTTATTCAGCGCATAAATCAGCCGATTGGTCCAAGCGGTATTCCTTCTAAAGTGTCTACCGACTTAATTAATCTTCCGTACTACACTTTGCGCTCAGTATTTCGTATGCTTCTTGCGCTAGTGGCATCGCTTATTTTTACTATTGTTTATGGCTCTCTTGCAGCTCGAAGTCGAAGGCTTGGCAAGGTGCTTATTCCGCTTTTGGATATTTTGCAGTCCGTGCCAATTTTGGGCTTCCTTTCGGCGACGGTTACAATTTGGTTGGTGATTTTCCCTGGATCGATGCTCGGTGTTGAGGCGGCTTCGATTTTCGCTATTTTTACAAGCCAAGCGTGGAATATGACTTTTTCCTTCCACCGTTCGCTTCTTAGCGAGCCTAAGGAGTTGGATGAGGCGGTTCGTAGCCTTAAACTTACGCATTGGCAGCGCTTCTGGGTTTTAGATATGCCAAACGCAATGATTCCACTGCTTTGGAACTGCATGATGTCTGTTGGTGGCGGATGGTTCTTCCTTACCGCTTCGGAAATGATTTCCGTAAATAATCACACTTATGCTCTTCCTGGCATCGGTAGCTTTGTTGCACAATCTGCTGCAGATAATAAGCTCGGGAATATTTGGTGGGCAATTGCTTCTATGGTTGTGGTTGTTTTGGCGCTTGACTTCTTCTTGTGGAAGCCACTTACTGCATGGGCTGAGCGTTTCCGTATTACGCAGAGCGCTTCGGACAATGAGCGTCGCAGCGCTATTTTGACGCTTATTCGTCATTCTCATGCGGATGAGGTTATTAGCAAACTTTTCTTGCCAATTAGAGAGTGGTTAGAAAAGATTACTCGTCCGCTTGGTTGCACAGGAGCTAAGTGGCCTCATAAAGCTTCGCAGCGCAAGTTTGGCGACTGGGCGTTTAACGTTTTAATGTTCTTTATTGTTGCAGCAGGTGTGGCGCATATGCTTTACTTTGTGCATACAACTGCAGGGTTGCAAGAGTTTATTACAGCAGGCATGCTTGGTGGAATTACTTTTGTGCGAGTTGCAGTTTTGATTTTTGTTAGCTCGCTTATTTGGGTTCCAGTTGGTGTTTTAATTGGCATGAATCCAAAGATTTCTAGAATTATGCAGCCTATTGTGCAGATTCTTGCCAGCTTCCCAGCAAACTTTATATTCCCATTTGCTATGGCCTTGTTTATGGCTTGGAACATTGACTTGGGTTGGGGAAGTATTATTTTGATGGCTCTTGGCACGCAATGGTACATTCTTTTCAATGTTATTGCTGGTGCTAGCGCTATTCCAGATGATTTGCGTGAAATGACACGCAGCTTTAGGCTGGCTCGAGTTTTACGTTGGAAGACGCTTATTTTGCCGTCTATTTTCGGTTCTTGGTGCACTGGCGGTATTACAGCTGCAGGCGGCGCTTGGAACGCTTCGATTGTGTCGGAAATCGTTGAATATGGTAAGCATCGCATGTCTACTGCAGGTTTGGGTGCTTATATTACTAACGCAACTACTATGGGAGATACCGCTCGCACTCTGGTTGGCGTAACTGTTATGAGCTTAATTGTTGTTTTAAGTAATCGACTATTCTGGTCGCCTCTACAACGTATTTCCGAAAAACGCTACGTGTTGAACTAGCTGAATTAAAGCAACTAATTAAATCATCTAATTAAATCAGCTAAAATAACAAATTTTATAAAACAGATTGGCAAAATTATGAATACTTTGAAAAGCAACGCAAAAGCAGCGCAATCCTCAATTACAAGCGATATTATTGACGCAAGGCACATAAGTCAAAGCTTCACTTCCGACAGCGGCACAACCCAGCATGTTTTGCACGATATTTCTTTCACTCTTCGCGAAGGTGAAATCGTAGCAATTTTGGGACGTTCTGGTGCTGGAAAATCAACCTTCCTTCGCACAATGGCAGGCCTTGTGCAGCCAACAGAAGGTACAGTAACGTATCGTGGTCGCGAGCTTACAGGCCCAAACCCGGGGGTTGCAATCGTATTTCAAACCTTTGCTCTTATGCCGTGGCTTACCGTGCAAGACAATGTGGAGCTTGGTTTGCGCGCTAGAGGTGTTAGCAAAGAAAAGCGCACTGAACTTGCGCTCGCTGCAATTGACGCAATCGGTTTGGATGGCTTTGAAACAGCTTACCCAAAGGAGCTTTCCGGCGGTATGCGTCAGCGCGTAGGTATTGCGCGTGCGTTGGTATTACGACCGGATGCGCTTTTTATGGATGAGCCGTTCTCCGCACTCGATGTTCTTACTGCAGAAAACTTGCGTCAGGAAGTGCTTAAGCTTTGGTCTAGTGAGGAACGAGATATTAAGTCTGTGCTTATTGTTACGCACAATATTGAAGAAGCTGTTCAAATGGCTGACCGTGTGGTTGTTTTAGGATCGCATCCAGGTCATTTAATTGCAGACGTTCAGGTTGATTTGCCTCGCCCTCGAGATAAGCACAGTGCTGAATTTGAGGCGATGGTTGATAATCTATACGCTATTTTGACCGGTTCTGCTCCGGAAAGTGCTTCTGAGCAGGAGAGTTCACAGTCCGATGATTTGCAGAATCAAGCTCAAGCTGCAGATACTGAGGATGCTGAAGATAACGAAGCTGCAGCAATTGCAGATATGCTTATTCAGCGTCATCATGACGATGAGGATGAAGATAAGCAAAACGAAGATGAAGCTGAATCTGGAGAGGCGAAGGCAGAGCCTGTGTCGGTTCGTTTGCTTCCAAACGCAACCCCAGGAGGTATGGCAGGTTTGCTTGACGTTATTTCAGAAAATCCAGACGGAATTGATTTGGCTGATTTGGCAGCAGACTTGTCGTTTGAAATCGACGATTTGTTCCCGCTTGTTGATGCTGGAACAATGCTTAATCTTCTTACCGCAGAAAATGGCCATATTACTATTACTTCTGCTGGTGAAGAATGGCATAACGCCGACATTTTGCACAGTAAGCAAGTTTTTGCAAGACTGGCTATTGAGCATGCGCCTCTTGTTCACGCAATTGATCAGGCTTTGAGTCGTAACCGCAACGGTAAGCTTCGCGGCGAGTTGATTTTGGATTTGTTGCGCAGTAAGCATACGGATGCTCTTGCTCGTCAACAGTTTGATATTGCGATTAGCTGGGGTCGTTATGGTGAGTTGTTTGATTACGATGCTGACGATGACGAGTTGACTCGTACTGTTGAAACTGCTCCTTTGGACGGTGTTGCACGCTGAAATAGCTCGAAATAGCTTGAAATAGTGTGCAATACTGCGCATTAATAATGTCCATTATTGTGCATAAATTTGATACTTGTATGCTTTCAATAAAAGGATGCCGCATAGTTCTTTTATTTTTAGGTCTAGTCGCTTCTTATTTAAGATTGCGCGGATCGAAAGCCCCCTAAAAAGCGAACTTTTTGGGGAAAATTGCGTAGCGCATTTGCTGCTAACGCTTACTATGCGTCGGTATGCGGCGGCGATGGAGGAATATTATGGTAAATGCTGTAGAAGCATTTGATGCTAAGCATCTTAAGGCAGCTGAGGAAATCCCAGCTTTCCGTCCTGGCGACACTGTTGACGTTAACGTTAAGATTCAGGAAGGTAACAACACTCGTATTCAGACCTTCACCGGCGTGGTGATTGCTCGTAAGGGTGCTGGCGTGCGTGAAACTTTCGTTGTGCGTAAGGTGAGCTTCGGCACTGGTGTTGAGCGTCGTTTCCCACTTCATTCCCCAGCTATCGATTCGATTAAGCTGGTTCGTAGCGGTCGCGTTCGTCGCGCTAAGCTTTACTACTTGCGCGCTTTGCGTGGCAAGGCTGCTCGTATTGCCGAGCGTCGTGACAACAGCGCTGCTAAGTAAATCAACCTTAAAGTGAAGGATTAAATTATGTCTGATGGCACGCAAATTAGCGATACTCATATCGTTGCTGTAGCGGGTCATGGCGTAGATCCTTCACCGGTTCCACCTGAGCCGGAAGGTTATGAGCCTTCCGGTTTTGGTGGTTTTTGGAAAAATAGAAAAAACAAAAAAAATAGTAAAGAGAGCCGAAATATCAAGCGTTTTGCTCATGCTCGCAATCAAAAAAACGGCGACCATTTTTCTCTTAAAGACGCTTTAGTTTGGTTTGGTATTCCAGTTTTTGTAGTGTTAATTATTCGCCTGTTTTTGCTCGGCGCGTACACTATTCCTTCCGGCTCTATGCTTGACACTATTCACATTGGTGATTACGTTGTTACGTCAAAGCTAACTCCTAGCGTATTTCCTTTGCATCGCGGAGATATTGTAGTTTTTGAAGATCCTGCTCATTGGTTAAGTGGAGAGTCTTCTAACGGTTTAGTTGGCAAGGATTTAATTAAGCGTCTTATTGGTTTGCCTGGAGATACTGTGGAATGTAAGGGAGCGGGGGAGCCTGTTACTGTTAACGGTGTTCCTGTTCACGAATCTGCTTACATTCGTCCTGGTGTTGACCCAAGTGCTTTTCCTTTTAAGGTAAAGGTTAAAGCTGGGCATGTTTTTGTTCTTGGAGATAATCGCGCTAATTCTGCAGATTCTCGCTACCATCGTAACGATGGGGACGATGGTTTGGTGCCGATTTCTAAAATCGAGGGCGTTGCAGTGTTCCGTACGTGGCCTTTGGATCGAATTGGTTTTTTGGACGAGCATCATGATGCTTTTGACGATGTTCCAAGCAAATCTGCGAATTAAACTGCAATTAAACTGAAATTAAAGCGCGAATTAAAGTTTGAATTAAAGTTTGAATTAAATCGCGAATTAAACTTGTAAATTAAACTTATGCAAGTAAAGTCTTAATTATGCCGAAAGAATCTTCTAAAATACCTCTTACGCCATCTCTCGATAATGAAAAAAGCTTGCTTTGCGAAGGATATGATTGGATTATTGGACTAGATGAAGTTGGCCGCGGATCTCTTGCAGGTCCGGTAATGGTTGGAGCTGCCGCTATTTGTAAAAATCAAATCGAAGAGCAAACAATTCCTGAAGGTTTAGCTGATTCTAAACTACTTACTGAGCGTCGTCGAGAAGACTTATTTAATCCTCTTCAAAAATGGTGTACTTCTTGGGCTGTTGGATCTTGTACTAATAAAGAAATAGATGAGTGGGGTATTAGTTACGCGCTTGGAGTTGCGGCTTTGAAAGCAATTGCAACAGTCGAGGAAGATATGCAAATGAGTAAAAAAGAAAACCCTCGTATTGCAGCAATATTGGATGGTCCATGCGACTACATTGATAAAGTTGCCAACACTTTTGACGCACCATTTGTGCCGATTCCTGTAAAAGTGCATACTCTTGTGAAGGCGGATCGTCAATGTGCAAGTGTTGCGGCTGCTGCAGTTTTGGCAAAAGTTACAAGAGATAATCTTATGGTGATGTTATCTAAAAAACCGCAATATGAATCCTACGATTGGGCGCATAATAAAGGCTATGGTTCGTTAGCTCATCGAAACGCAATTAAAGAAGTAGGACCTAGCGATTTGCACAGACTGTCTTGGAATTTATAAACAAGTTTTAATAAGTGTAGATTGTTCTTGTCAAATCTGCGCAAATGTTAAATTGCCTTCTTTTTGGCGGATGTTTCAAAGCTTCAGAACGGCTTAAAATCAGCATAATTTGGCGGTAGCCGGCGTGTTGATGGTGTGTGTGAAGCGTAATCTTAAAAGCGGTGGGGGAACTTATTTTTGGAAAAATTTGCAATGAGTATTCGTAATGAAGAAAAGGATCAGGAGATGATAAATCGCTGTTTTGCGTTCGTTCCAGGAATTAAGCATTTAGTTGCTTTAAGGTCGGCGTGCCTAGCGATTTCTTATCTTATGAATATTGCATTTGCTTATGTTTGTGTTGGAATGCTCTCCCCAGTTCTTCGCCCAGTTCGTTCAGTTGGAACTTCTTTAATGAGTTCTGTTGAATTGACTTCGTATATTATTGCTTTAGTTGCTATTATTCTTATAAAATACGCGGCTTTTCACTGGTCTTCTACTATGCAAACAGATATTGAGTCGCGTGTTGCAATGCGTTTGCGTCCAAAAATGCTTCATGCAATGCTATCTTTAAGATCTGCCAATATTGAAGGAACTGGAGATTTTGTAAATTTTTCAGTAAATGACGATATTTCTGCAATCCAGCGTTTTATTGCCGTTCTTGTGCCTCAAATCGTTGCGGCTATTCCTATTCCAGTAGTTATTTCTGCTGTGCTATGCACGGTAAATCCTGCTATTGCTGGCATTTGCGCTATATCTGCAATGTTTAATATTGCGTCTCTTGTGCTAGTTTTGCTTATGCGTTATGCATTTTGGCGTTGCGTTAGTGCGTTGTGCTCTTATGTTATTGCTTCAATAGCGATTGTTGCTACAGTTTGGTTATCTAGCGTAAAAGGCGTTGGTCTTGCTGCAGCGTTGCTAACAATGCCTTTGCTAATGCTTAGTGTCCAGCCGTTTAGAGCTGTTAGCAAGTATATGCATGTTATTCGTGATGCTGTGCTTGGAATGGAGCACGTTGAGTCTTTATTGCGTACTGTAACAGATTCTAACGCTCCAATATCTTTTAGTGATGACGGTTCAACATTATCTTTGCCAGATGGTTCTGCGAATATTGCTTTGCGCATGCGCTGCGATATTAAACGCAATGGTAGTAATAATAATGAATTTGAGCGTATATCTATAGTTGCGCGCTCTGGTGAGCTTCAAGTAGTTCCAAGCAAATATCAGTCTGCTATGCACTCGTACATACTTTCTGGAACTGGGTTTAACAAAAATGCCGACGTATTGCTGTCTTATAGCGATCGTTACGAAGTTCAGGAAGATGATGATTCTCCATTTGTTTCGCTTGATACTTTTGGGGAAGGTGGAAATTCTTCGTATCTTTCTCTAAATGATGCTACTTATGGCGCTCTTGCAGATATTGTTACTGTTGTTAGCGAAAAAAGTCATCTGTTTTCTATGACTTTGCGCGAAAACTTACTTCTTGCTGCTCCAAATGCAACAACTACTGCTATGTGGGATGCTTTGCGAGCTGCTAGAGTAGATGGCGTTGTTTATGCAGATTATGACGGATTAGATATTCCTATTGATCGTTTGCTAAATAATCCTGATTCAGCATACAATCCGGAAGATATTATTCGTCGAATTATTCTTGCTCGCGCTTTACTTCGTCACACTCCTGTTTATATTTTCGACTATTGTGCGCAAGATATTAGTGAATCAGAAGCCGAAAAGATTATTAAGATTTTGCGTAGAGTTGCGCGCTCTGCAACTGTAATAGTTTTAATGCCTAACGATGCTGGTTGCACTTCTGCGGATGCTAAAGTTACTGTGGAATCTTATAGGCATATTTTGGATAGTAAGTCGGGCGAAATTCAAAAATCGCAAGCAAGTGTGCGAATAAAAAATATCGCCCCTATTTCTGCTGTTATTTCCGAATCTAGCAAGCGTAACATTTCCAAGTTTAAGCGCGCTATTTTTGCTATTCTTTCTACGTTTATTACAGCACTTAATTTTGCGGCAACAGTGTGTATTCCTGTAACTATTGTTTCTGCAATGTTTGCTGTTGCTGGTAGACCAATCTTTGGTTTTGTAATGCAACAATGCGTTATGGTTGCTGTTTTATGTATGGCTATTAGAGCTTTTACTCTTGTGGTTTCTTTTGCAGGTTTAGACATGCATAACGAGCGTTGGCATAAGGCTCATATAAGTATGAATGTTGGAATGGTTTGCGCTGTTATTCCGCTAATTGTTGTGCTTTACTATTTCAACAAAAACTTATCTTATATTGCGATTGCAGCATGCGTGATTATTGTTTTTGTGCTGCCTCGATATTTGCTTATTCGCTCAAAACATGTTGTAAATAAGCTTCGTTATGAAAAGAATGATGTTGAGTGCGAAGTGAACGATATTGAGCTTGGTATTGATGAGATTCTTGCTTTCCGTCAAGGTGAGCATTGTGTAAATAGAATGATTGCTTCAATGAAAAAAGTTTCGCAACAAGACATGCGTTTAGCACGTAAAATAGCCGGCATCTCCTCGTTTATACTAGCTTTGGCGTTGGCAAGTATTGCTGCTGCGGCGCTGGTTGTGGCAAATACTATTCATCCTGTTCCAACGAATCTTCCAGCATGGAGCACAGTATATGCTGTTATGGCAATGGTGTTGCTTGTGATTATGATTCAGCAAGTTATTGACGTTGTTTTGCAGCGTATACCTTCGATGGTAAGAACGAGTGGTAAAGCTGGTCAAGCTGGTAAAGCGGCTGGTGGGGCAGCTGCAGCAGCTGGAGCATCTGGTAAATAGTATGTATAGGCACAATCGGCGTAAATTTTCAAAAAGACAGTTAGCTGCAATTTTTTGGATGATTATACTTGCTGTACTAATTGGCGTTGCTGTTGGCTTGCTCTTGCCAAAGATTAGTAACAATGTAGGCAAGATTACTGGTGAGTATGAGGCGAGTGGAGATGCAGCTAAAGCGCTTAAAAAGCTTCGTGTAGCGAAACCGTATCACAAAGGCTACGAGCGTCAAGTATTTGGGTATCGCACTACGGATGAAGATGGCAACGGTTGTGATGTTAGAGAAGATGTTTTAGCTCGCGATTTGCGAAACGTGAAATACAAGTACGTTGGCTCGTGCAAAGTGCGCTCGGGGCTTCTTCATGATCCGTATACTGGGTTGGATATTAATTTCGTACGTGGCCGTAAAACCAGCGCCTTGGTGCAAATAGATCACGTTGTTGCTTTGCAAAACGCTTGGGAATCTGGTGCTTGGAATTGGAATGCTTCAAAAAGGTTGAAATTTGGCAACGATATGCTTAATTTACTTGCTGTGCAAGGCGCGGCAAATCAAGAAAAAGGATCTGCTTCTGCAGCGTACTGGCTTCCTTCTAACAAATCATTTAGATGCGAATATGTGGCTCGTCAAATTGCGGTCAAATATAAGTATGGGCTTACTGTAACGCGTGACGAGAAGCAGAACATGCTGGCTGTATTGCACAATTGCGGGGCGCAAGATCTGCCAAGGTGATTTCAACCAAAACAACCCAGCCGCGAATAGTTTATGTCGCTTTAGTACTTGCGAATACAAAAAACGCCACTGTTTGAGCAGTGGCGTTTTTGCGTTTGTGGAGTCGCGGGGAATTGAACCCCGGTCCGGTGACCGTACCCTCGGTCTTCTACGTGCGTAGTCTGCTGGCCGTGCGGCAGTTTTTCTGCCCCCATGTTATCGCAGACAATTCATGGCGAGCATATCTACAGTAAAAGTCCCTGAATCACCCTGCAGCTCGGCAACTCAAGCAAGTCTTCTAATGACGTTCAGCACCACTCCGAAGACGTGGGTGGGTGAACGGAGCAGCTGCTCACTGGTTAATCCTGGCGCGAAGCTCAGGCAGCGAGAGCGAACTCAGTGCGATTAGATTTAGCACTTATTCTTTTGCGAAAGGACGTTTACGAGTGGACTTTCGCATTCTCGGCACGCTTCCCCGCGGCGAACAGATCGCCGTCGAAACCGATCGACCCCTTTTGAATTTTCAAATATTCGCTGCGTTAAAGCAGACTTTACTATAGTACAACATATTCTGCGCGGTTGCCATGTGCAAGTTGCCATGTGCAAGTTGCTATGCGTGAGTTGCTATGCGTTAGTTTCTATTTACGGGTTGTATGTGTACGTGCCATGTGTAAGTTGCTATATATAAATTATTCGAATTGCATAAACGGATAATTAAAATGTTTGATGGGGGGGGGGTATAATGCTATGGCATGTAGTTATGATATGACATTTGGAAGATTTAAGGAATTGGGTAGATTTGCTTATTTATTACTTTTAAGCATACTAAACAATTGTTTATTTCGTGAATGCATACTCTACAGGTGTATTGTGTATAAGTTATAATTTATATGAGATTTGTGCGTAATATTTTACAAATTTGTATTTGTTGGATTAAGGAGAAGTAATGGCTGTTAGCAAGGATTTGCGTGGTGGATCAGTTAAAAGAGCGCTTCACAAAGCTGAAAAGGCTAATAAAAATCCTAATGCTAAAAAAGTTGTGAACTCCAAAAAGACTGCGTCGCTAAAGGCTACGGCAGTAAAGCCTGCTCGTTTCAATCGTGGCGTTGCTGGAGTTGCTGTTGCTTCGACTTTGGCCATGATGCTTCCGTACGCGTCCGCTTCTGCATTGCAAATCAACCAGCAAAATATTGTTGATAATGCAAATGTTGTTAGTAAAGCTGGCAAAGGTAATTCGCGATCGCAAGAGCTTAACATGCTTCGTTGGGGTGTGGGATCTAGAAGAGAAAGCAGGCAGACTAAAGCTTTTGTGGAAATTGCGCGGCGTGAGATTGAAGCTCAAAAGCAGCGTGAAAATGTTGAGAACGTTCAGAATGTGCAGCCTGCAATTTCTTCTGAGGATTTTAATGGCGATAAGTCTGTCACGCCTACAAAGACTTCTGAAATTAAAAATACAACTTCAGGCTCAAAGGCAAATGTTGCTTCTTCAGGAAATACAGCAAGTGCGCCTGTGCCAGTGCATCAAGCGCAGCCAGCAGTAAAGTCAGAATCGAAGCCAGCTGATACGAAGCCGACTGTTACGAATACAGAAGTTGCAAAGCCTGCAGACGTAAGGTCAGCTGCGAAGCCGGAAGTTGCAAAGCCATCAGACGTAAAGCCGACAGAGGTAAAGCCGGCTGCGAAGTCGGAGCCGGCGGCAAAAACAGAGCCAGCAAATCCTCATCCATCTCAGCAGTCGCAGTCGTCTCAGTCTGCGAAACCAGCAGAAACAAACCAACCGGAAGCAAATCAACCGGAAGCAAATGCTAGTGAAGTTAAGCCAGATGAAAATAAGCAGCCTTCAAGCGAAGAGCCAACTGCTGCGAATGCAGCTCCTGCAAATAATACGCCTGCGCCAGCTACTCCTGTAACTCCTGCAAATTCGCCTAAACCAGATACTCCTGTAACTTCTGCAAATGCAGGATCTAAAGCTGACGCTGGAACTGCAGCGAACGCAGGTGCAGAAAATACAACTGCGCAGGGCAATACGCAAGGCAATACACAAGGGCAGGGTGCAGAAGGCTCTGCACAAGGTTCGCAAAGCAATAAACAAAGTTCGCAAGGCACTGCACAAGGTACTACACAGGGCACACAAGGTGCTGCACAAGCTACAAATGCAAGTGGCTCAGGCGAAGATAAAAGCGGTACGCCTTCAGCTACTGCAGCAACTGATTCAAACAGCCAGGTAATTAAGCCGAATACGGATAATCCAACGGCTGCTGACCAAAACACTGCCAACGAGCAGGTACAAACCGACAAAAAGCCAAAAGCTACGTATAATTTGCAAATTTGCTATACGATTGGCGGCGCTGCAAATAAGCAGCTTGTGCAGCCTTACGAGCTTACGATTGATAGAGAAGACTTCGATAAGCTCGGCAAAGATGACAAGTACGAGTACATTGAGCTTCCAAAGTCCGCTGGATACCGTCCATCCGTATACCATTCCGGGGATTACCAGTACTACATTAAAAACAGCGACGGCAAGTATGTTATTGACAATGGTACGGATGCGGATGCTACTCGCTACTTACGTTTAAGCAAGAAGCTTATTACTGATTACGCTGTAAAGCAAAGGCAGGTTGTTGGAGGAGGTAACGGCGCTCAAGCTCCGCAAACCTCATCATCTCAAACAACTACAAATCCGCAATCTTCATCGTCTACGCCGCAACAACCAGAAGACGGCATTCAGTACTACGGCGAGCTGAACATAAACTACGCTCCTAAAACAGCTAAGTACTATGTGCGTCATTTGGTGCAGGATCTCAAGGACAAGGATAAGTTTAGCGATGCTCCAAATCTTGGCGTTGGCAAGACTATTGAAGTAACTTACAAAAATGGCACAAAAGAACGTATTCACGTCACTGAAGTTACTGGTACTGTTGGTTCAGATGTGAGCGCTGTAGCAACGTACATTCCAGGCTACGAACCGGAGCATAATCTTATTAGCTCGCCGCTTTCGGATTCTGAAGACGAAAAAGACAAGCTAGTTTTGAACCTTCGCTACTACCGTAAGGCGTATGAAGTTACTTACGATTCTGCTGGCGGCACGGATGTTACTGCTCAGAAAGTGTATTATGACCAGAAAGTGCCAGGTGTCGCAGAGCCAACTAGGCGAGGTTACACTTTTAAAGGATGGTCTTTAGTAGATCCTAATACAGTAAATGATCCAAGTTCTGGGTTATATAGTGATCCTACTGTTATATCTGACAAAGATTTTAAGATGCCGGATCACAATGTGCAATTCCGCGCAGTTTGGGATGAGAATAAAACCACCAGCTACCGCGTGAACGTGTGGGTGCAAAAAGCTGATTTAGTTGATAAAGAGCATCCGGATTCGCTTGCAAACTACGACTTTGTTGGTCTTGTTGAGCGCAAGAATGTGCAAACTGATAGCGACGTTGCGCTTGATAAGATGAATGATGCCGGCGTTGTTACTGACGCTAATGTGCTTAATGGCACAAGCGGAGAAGATTTTGTAAAGAACCCAGAGCTTGGCTTAACGGAAGAAGAGCTGCAGGGAAAAGATCCTGAACATAAGACTGGCTTAATTGCAAAGTTCAACTGGATGAACGATACGCATGTAACAAACTTAGACGGGTACAATACTGAGAATCCTGATGATCCGAACAATTATACTGTAAATGCTAAGGGCGAAAGAGTTTATAAAGATAAATTCACGCGCTACTTCCATGTGAATAAGGAGCTTACTAAAAAGCTTAACACTGAGCAACATGATTTTGTGCCAGGTCGCCCAGATTTAGGCAAACGTATTAAATCGAAGCTTTGCGCGGACGACTTAAACAACACTCTTAACTTAGTTTACGACCGCAAAGAGTACGAGCTTATTTTTGCTGCTCCTAAGAACAGTAATAATGGTATGCGCGGCAATAATGCTGTTATACATAAAAAGAACAGCAAAGGTGAGACGATTAGCTACTGCTACGCTGGCGGCGGTGATTGCTCAGATGAATTAGACAATAAGTCTACTTACACGTATGGTAATAGTTTTAATAAAGTAACTAGCAAAGTTGATCATGATGGTTACCGTGTAAAGGTTCGTTACGGGCAGAGTCTTACTGATGTTTGGCCTAATTCAGATGAAGTAGACTTTATGGATAATGGTAACACTTCTTCATTAGGTTTTTTGATTGGTGGAAATGTTAATGGAGATACTTATGGTACATATCGTGATACTCCTCCATTTCGTTTAACGAAAGAAGAATTTGTTGATCCAAAATTCCATTGGATGTATAAAGATGGCAAGGCTCCGCAGATTAGTGACAAACCTTCAGATGCTAGTGCGCAAAAGTATACTGTAAAAGATAATCAGCGCCTACTTATTCTTGATTCCTATGATAAAAGTGATGTTGGTGTTGTACAGGTAATCGTCAAAAAACAGAGTATTGCATCTAAAAAAAATGGCGATACTGGCAAAAATATTAAGTATGAGCTTTCTACTGACTCCTATAGTAAGGATGACACGCTTAGTAGTGATTATACCTTTACTCCGCCTTCTATTGCAGGATTTGAGTCAAAAATAACTAATATTACAAGTAAAAACATTAGTCGTAAAGATGGTGTTAAGGCTGATGAAGATCTCGATTTTGATGGCTTCTATGACAAAGTACATGAGCTTTATGAAGAAGTAACAGGTGAAGACGCTCCATACGATGCTCCAGAAGAAGGAAATGATGATGATTGCAAACTTCCTGATTATCATGAAGGCGAAGATGACGAAGATGGAGGAGTTGCTCTTAAAAAGTTAAATGCGAAGATTGCTGAAAAACTTAAAACTGATCCAGCATATAAGAAATATTACGAGTTTAAAAAGAAGTATCATCTTGAGTTCCGTAAATACGTTGCTGGCTTTGAAAAAAAGCTTAATTTTGGTAATGAGAGTGGTTATAGAGAATTTGGTTCTGATAAAATAGCAACTCTCGAGTACAAGCGCCAGTCGTACGCCGTGCAGTTTTATAATGCGGACGGCAATGCTATAAAGGACGACAGTGGCGCTGCTACAGAAAAACTGCCGTTTGAGTATAGTTTGACCAAGCGCGGCAACGCTAAATTGACCGGCGACGACGCAGCCTTGTACTACAACGATGGCGCCGTTAAGTCTTACGATGCTTCTGTAACTAAAGACGATGCCGATAACAAGTCTAAGCAATTCGACGGCAAGTACACATTCAAGCTTAACGGCAAAACTTACTCCATCGTTCGCCCTGATAATTTGCCAAAAGACTACGTGTTTAAAGGCTGGGCTGTTGATCAGGCTGGCACTCGGTTTATAAATGGCGAAGACAAAGATATTACAATGCCAGTCAACGGCATTAAGCTTTACGCTGCGTGGGGTAAGCCAGAAGGTATTAAGCACACTGTAACGCTTAACTACAATATGCCTGAAACCGACGAAAACGGCAAAGAGAAATCTGGAACAAACGTAGTTACGAAAAAGCAGTTCGATCACTACTATGTTATTAAGGAAAATAAAGATATAAAGGTTCCAACTCGCAAAGGCTACGACTTCTACGGCTGGGAAATTACTAAGAACGGCACGACTTTGCCGTACGCTTTCGGCAACAAAGTAGTAGAAGATATAACGCTTGATGCAGTGTGGGTTAAGGATACTCGCTACAACGGCACTTTTAAGCACATATTCTTAAAGCCGGGGTACACGTTTGCTGACTATAAGAATGCTGATGAATCAGCCAAAGCCGCGATGGTGGACCACGTTTCTACTCAAACGGTTTCCGGCTTGCGCGATCATTTGCGCTACAATGCGGAAGCAGTCTACAGTGACGAAACGCACTTCCCAGATAAGCATTTCACAAGCTTTGAAGCCTCGAGTAACGAGAGCCAGAATACTGGCGAGTTTGTTTATCAAACGTACAATACTCGCAAGTACACAATTAAGTATGTAGATCAAAATGGCAAAACGTTACTTCCAGATAAAACAGTAAGTTCTGTAAACCAAAAGCACGACGTGGCGTTCTACACGCCAATTCCTGGCTTTATGCCAAAAAATACGCAGCAGAATATTACTTATACTACTGATAGCGACGGCAAGCAGACTTATGGTATCCCTGAAATCATCTTCAAATACGATGACGTTCGTGTGCTTAAGCGCAAGGACGATACTCAAGTTCGTCCAACCAACTACACGCGCTACGTGTTCAAGGTTGCCGACGGCGAACAGAATATGGGTAGCATTGTTGGATATGATGGTATTACTGCTGGAAAAGGCGGTTTAGTCTACGACGTTATTGGAGGCACGAAGGCTTACCAAATGCCGCTGCCTCAAGACCCAATAGCTAAGAAGGGCTACGAGTTTGCTGGCTGGACTTCTAAGATTTATATAGATAATGGAAGTGGTTCGCAAACGGAAAGCGATGGCTTTGACCGTCTGCCAATTCTTTCTGAATCTCAATCTAATCCAAAGGTTGTTTACATTGCTAAATTCAAGCTTAAGGCTCCTGTTGCTGCAGCTCCGCAAGTGCTTAAGCCAACTGAGAAGATTAGTACTACAAGTAGTGATGACGCTAAGAAGCTTATAACGAATGCTGGTGATTATCCAACTGGTGCCACGTTCAGCTTTGTTGGTGACGAAACATTCGACAACACTCCAGGCTTGCACAAGATTAAAGTGCAAGTGAAGCTTGATGGGCACACTGCTCAAACTGAAGTGTTGTACCGTGTGCTGCCGGATTTGGTGTACGCAAGCGATTGGGAGAAGTTTAAGGCTACTGACTACGGCACAGCGCATGAAAAAGAGTACGCTCCGATTACCTTTACCGGCAAGAATGATGAAGGCACTATTGTTGGTCACGATACGACTGGCAATACTCCTGCTGCTGGCGGAACAACTACTCTTACTGCTTACGTTTATAAGGGTAAGAAAGTTAGAATCCGCGTGCCGCAAGCATTCGGCCAGGATCATAGCGACCAGCATTATCACTACGTGTTTAAGGGTTGGGCAACTGAGGTTGTAAAGCCAACTCATGAGAATCCAAATCCAGAGCAAAAGTTTGATATCGATTCCGAAAGCCGTTATAAAGATATTACGGTGGAAGTTGGCAAAGACGGCGCAACTTATAATGCTATTTACAAGCGAATCGACTACTTCTCCAGCTCTTCCGACAGTGGTGAAGTTCCTAAGGATGCTGTAGTTGCAATATTCAAGCCTGCTCCAGGACGAAAGTGGAAGGACGGCACAGACGGCCCTAAGGTGTTCTACGTAAAGAAGGGTACTGATCTTTCGCAAATTCCTTACAGTGCTGATGACCAGACTAGTGCGTTGAATAGACTTAAGGAAAACCTAACTAACGCTACCGGCAGCTGGTCTCGAAGCAGCATGATTAATGGCAAAGAAGAAGTAACGCATATAGAGAATGTTTCGGATTGGAAAGTCAACGAACCATTCCAAGAGTTCGTGGCAGAGCAAGATCCTTTAGCTACTCCAGAAGTTACACCTAATACTTTGCGTGCAATTTGTAAAGATGAAGGTACTCTTCCAAAGCCAGAAGATTACATTGCTAATTATGCTGATTTGATTGATAAAACTAAGAATCCAAATGTAGAGAGTGTAGCAGTTGAGTATGCATCTACTAAGCCAACTGTTGATAAAGCTGGCGTTTACACTGTTCCGTTAACAGTTACTGTGAAGTACAAAGACGTGGAAAAGTCTGTTTCCTATAAGACTGTTGGCAAGCTTAAAGTAATGTATGACTTGATTTACGGTGAAAATGTAAAAGCTCTTGGCACTAATCCATCTCAAGATGAGATAGATGAACATAATGAAATAGTTAGAAATTATAAGAAGGTTAACTTCATTACGGATGAACGTTATGGAAGTATGGCTAGCGGTTCTCGCACTTTGTTCTATGTGCATACGAATAAGGCTTCTGGCGTAAAAGCTCCGCAGGTTATTGGCAGGGATTATGACGCTGATGGATACCATTACGTGTTCAAAGGCTGGAGAAAGGTTGAGACAGTTGTTGCTCCTGCTGAGAATAGCACTGGGCATACGCGTACAAGGCGTAGCTTGAATGATTATTCAGCAATTCCTGTCACTACTTTGATGGTAAATGGACCAGAATCTGTGACTAGCGTTGATGTGCCAGATACAAAGAAGGATCTTCTAACGGACGAGCAGATTCGTAATAAAATACATGATGCGGATACAACGTATGAGGCAGAGTACGATCAAATACAGAACGTAATCGACGCTTCTAAACAAGACGATATTCCAGACGGTTATGTTGCAACCATATTCCTTCCAGGATTTGGTAGAACGTGGGCTGACGGTTCGTATAAGCCAAAACTCCTGTATATTCGTCACGGAAAAGATAAAGAAGATAATATTAAGTTTGCTAAGAAGGTTGCAAACGACATTGCTGCAACGCTTTCCGGTTTTACAACTTGGCAAATGTATGACGCAAAAGGCGTTAAGTCGAGCGTACTCTTACACGATAATTGGGATATCAGTAGACCGCGCATCTTCGTTGCTGAGCAAAATGGCGTTGACGATGTGAAGATTCCGGAAACAGTTATTGGCGTTGGAGATGCGATTCCAGACGTTAATAAGCTCGTACATAACACTGACCCTAACGTGAGTGTATCTGTAGATAAAAGTACTAAGGTTGATGTTTCAAAGCCTGGAATTTCAACAATTGTTGTGAATGTCACTAAGCCTACTGATGAAACTGATGAGAAGACAGGAAAGCAAAAAACTGTTACAACTAAGTTGCCTGTGCGCGTCTACGTTTTGCCTAGCGTGATTGCAGATAACGATTTGCCTGCTAAAGGCACTGCTGCGGCTAAGTTTGTAGAAAAGAACTACACGAAGGTAACGTATGTAGCTGGTAGTGGCGGAGAAATGAAGTCTCCTGTGTTCACATACTGGGTTCGTAAGAGCGCTAAAAACGTGCAAATGCCAGTTCCAGACGTGCTTGCAGATAAGGGTTACGTGTTTAAAGATTGGACTTCTAATACAACTGAAACTCTGGAAGCTCCAGCAGCTCCAGAGAATCAGCGTAAAGCTACAGAAGAAGAACGTGAAGCTTTGGCGCGAATGGCGATTATGAATGGTATGCCATATATAGCAAATCTGATTCGTAACTCGCGTAACTCGCATAACTCTACGCTTGCTTCATTGCAACATCTGTTGAACGAAGTGCAAAATCAACGCGCTGTGAATGTCTACAATGCTAAGCGTGAAGAATTAGCTAAGATTGCAGAAAGTAAAGGTAAGACTGTTCTAGCTGAAGAAATCCGCAAGTCTAATGATTCATTACAAAGTATTAAGGATAAGCTTGCCAAAAATGGTATTGCCGTTGACAAAATGATTGAGCAAGCTCGTGAAAAGGCTTTGCTTGTAAAACTTGCTAAAAAAGCTGGAAAACTATGGATTGCTGATCAAATTTTAAAGTCTAAGAGTTATTCAATAGAAGCGCTGAAGGATTTGATGCGAAAAGCTGGAATAGACTTGACATTCGCTAATCTTGAGAACGCAATTGGTAGTGATGTTCTTGACGAACAGCGAGAATTGCTAGCTGAACTTGCTGATGAAGCAGGTAAACCATTTGTTGCGAACAAAATTCGCAGCGACAAGAAGTCTAGTTTGGAAGATTTGAAGAAGCTTTTGCGCGATGCTGGCGTAAATCCAGAGATTTCAATGCCGAAGCCGCAGCCAACGTATGAAACTACGATTACTGCAAACTTCGAGAAGATGAAGCCTGTGAATTTGACATTTACAAGTTCTGCGGCTTCGGGTGTTCCTGCAACATTTACTTTGCTGAATTTAACTGAGAATTCGAGTGGCAAGACGAATGTTAAGGTAGATGGCACTGATTTTGTTATTAACAAACTTAATCATGTTACAGGCGGTTCTAACGGCCTTATTCCTTCTTGCAATGGAAATACTTGTACTATTTCCGGCACGCCTAAGATTGTTGATGGAAAGCCGAAAGTAGAAGTAAGGTTTACTACTATTGATCAATACGGTCAAAAAGTTAATGTTACTGTGTATATTGACGTGGTGGATTCGCCAAAGCCAACTCCGTCGCCTGTGCCGCAGCCTAAGCCTGTGCCACAAGCACCTGAGACACCATTTGTGCCAGATACTGCGCCTTCTGTGATTCCTGAAGCTCAAGTTATAGAGCCTGAGGTTGAGTGCCCTCCGCAGTCAGAGGCTCCAGAAGCAAAGCTGGAATTGGCTAAAACTGGTAGTAGTGTTGCGCAATCTGCAATGCTAGCCAGCTTGTTAGCGTCTGTTGGTTTTGCTGGGGTAGCTGCTAAGCATCGTCGTAAGCGCGAAGATGGTAAGAATAACTGAGCGCGTCGAGGGTGGTGACTAGAATTACGAAGGTTCCGGTTCACGCTTAGCTATTGGGGCTTTGCGACCCGGGTCGCCCGAATTCTATAGGAGACATTATGAAGCAGGGTATTCATCCCGATTATCACGCAGTGCAGGTTACCTGCTCTTGCGGCAGCACTTTCGTAACTCGTTCCACCGCTGATGGCGATCACATGACGGTTGACGTGTGCTCAAAGTGCCACCCGTTCTATACCGGCAAGCAGAAGATTCTTGACACCGGCGGCCGCGTGGCTCGCTTCGAGAAGCGCTACGGTAAGAAGACTAAGTAGCTTTTGTGACGCCAGCCCTGCTTTCGTGTAATCAGCGAAATCGGGGCTGGCGTTTTATGTGCTAAATTAAATATTTTTAACTTAAGGAATATGATGGCTGAGTCAGTAGAGGAACAATTTCCGGCAGCAGTTACCGCGTTAGAAGAGTATCGCGATATTGAAAGTCGTATGGGTAGTCCGGAAGTTGCGTCAAATCCGGACGCTATTCGAAAACTCGGCCGCAGGCACGCAGAACTCGGCTCAATCGTAAACGCTTACCTAAATTACAAGCAGCTTTGCGATGACTTTGAAGCCGCAAACGAAATGGCAAGCGACGATCCAGATTTTGCAGAAGAAGCTAAGCGTTTAGAGGCGCAACTTCCAGCAGCAAAAGAAAAGCTTCGCACAGCGCTAATTCCTAGGGATCCGGATGATGCGCGCGATATGATTATGGAAATTAAAGCTGGCACTGGCGGCGAAGAAGCTGCACTATTTGCTGGCGATTTATTGCGCATGTACATGCGTTACGCAGAAAAGCGCGGCTGGACTACCGTAATCCAAAGCGAAAATTCAACGGAACTTGGCGGCGTAAAAGACGTTCAGCTTGCGATTCGCGCAAAAGGTACGCCTGCTCCAGAAGACGGCGTGTGGGCAAGCATGAAGTATGAGGGTGGCGTGCACCGCGTGCAGCGAATCCCAGTTACAGAATCGCAGGGGCGTATTCAAACTTCTGCAGCCGGCGTAATCGTGTTCCCAGAAGCAGACGAAGATGACGACGAAATTGAAATCGATCCAAAAGACCTTAAAATCGACATTTTCATGAGCTCTGGTCCTGGCGGACAGTCCGTGAACACTACTTATTCCGCTGTTCGTATGACGCATATTCCAACCGGCATTGTGGTGAGCATGCAGGATGAAAAGTCGCAGATTCAAAACCGTGCGGCAGCACTTCGCGTGTTAAAGTCACGTTTGCTCGCTATGAAGCACGAGCAGGAGGCGGCTGAGGCTGCAGATATGCGTCATTCGCAGGTGCGTTCGTTGGACCGCTCTGAGCGAATTCGCACGTACAATTTCCCAGAAAATCGTATTGTGGATCATCGCACAAACTACAAGGCGTACAATCTTGACCAGGTTCTTGACGGCGACTTGCAGCCTGTTATTGACAGTGATATTCAGGCGGATGAAGCTGACCGTTTAGCGCAAGCTAAGTAAGTAAGCTGAGTAACTTAAGTAAGCTAAGTAAGTTAAGTAAATAACTAAGTTAAGTAAAATTTCCAAACGGTTCTTAAAATGCGCGAACTTTTGCAAAATGCTATTGCGCGTCTTCACAAAGCAGGCGTGGAGTCTGCTGAATACGACGCGCGTTTGCTGCTGTCTAAAGCTTGCGGCGTAAGCTTAGCTGAGCTAAACAAGGCTCTAATACTCGGCGATTTAACCGATTTTTCGCCAGATTATGCTAGTAAATATAGCGGTTTTATATCTAGGCGTGCCTCTCACGAGCCGTTGCAGCATATTGTTGGCCGCGCGCCTTTCCGCTACTTGGATTTGCAAGTTGGCAAAGGCGTTTTTGTGCCGCGGCCCGAAACAGAAGTTGTGGTTCAAGAAGGAATAGATTGGATTCGCGCAAATAATCTAAAAAATCCTATTGTTTTAGACTTGTGTGCAGGTTCGGGAGCAATCGGATTGTCTGCTGTGACGGAAGTTGCAGACGCGCAAGTATGGGCTGTAGAAAAATCTCCTGAAGCTTTCCAATATTTGCGAAAAAATTTTGAAGAAACTGCAAAAATTTATGAAAATCTGCAGATTTCCAGTCGCTATCATGCTGTTCTTGCAGACGCAACCAAAGCGCATATTTCGAATTTAACGCCGGAACTTGCACAAATTTGCGGCAAAGTAGATTTAGTAATCACAAATCCGCCCTATGTGCCGGAAAATCAAGTGCCGAAGCAGGTTGAAGTGCGCGAGTATGATCCGCCGCTTGCGCTATATGGCGGTTCTGCAGACGGCTTAGCTATTCCGGAACAGATTATGCGCGCGGCTTTTGAGCTACTTCGCTTCGGGGGAGTGATGGTGATGGAGCACGATATTTCGCAAGGTGAGGCGCTTGCAGATTATGCAAAAAACATAGGATTTGGCAGCACAGAAGTCAAAAACGATTTAACGAACAGAGCAAGATTTGTTGTATGCAAAAAAGAGGCTAAAAATGAGTAAAATTTGCAATATAAGCGAAGAATCACTGCAAATGGCAGCGCAAATCATTAACGAAGGCGGCGTAATCGTAGTGCCAACGGATACCGTGTATGGAGTTGCTTGCGATCCGTTCAATGAAGCCGCGGTTGCAAAAATTTATGAGCTTAAGCGCAGGCCGCGCACGAAGGCACTGCAAATTTTAATGAGCGGAGTGGAAGATTTAGAAAAACTTGGGCTTTATTTGCCGTCACCGCTGGATATTTTAGGTAAAAAGTTCCTTCCAGGCGGATATTCTCCGATTGCGCGCGCAAAGAAAGGCTCGGTTGCTTCAAATCTTGCAACGCTGTGCAAAACTAATGAAACTGATGCGCAAAACAATGCACAAAACGATGCGCAAAATGATGCGCAAACTCAAGCAACTCAAGCAACTCAAGCAACTCAAGCAACTCAAGGCGTGCGCGTGCCGGATTGCCCGGAATTAATGCAAATTTTGCGAGTTACAGGTCCTTTGGCCGCTTCTAGCGCGAATCGCAGTGGTAACGAAAGTGCAGACAGCGTGGAAGAAGCGTTTGCGGCTTTCGGTAACGAAATTCCGCTGTATTTGAACGCAGGTCCGACTCGCTCGCACGTAGCAAGCACAGTAGTTGGTGCGGATTCAAAAGACGAAGACGGCATTGTGATTTTGCGCGAAGGCGTGATTTCGGAGCGCGAAATTCGCGAGGCTTTGCGAAAGTAGCGAAGTAGCGAAGTAGCGAAAGTATTTACTAATTTTGCGGTACCATCAAATCGATACAATCAAATAAGAAAGCGCGAAAGCATGCGCGAAAAAGATGCGCGCGAATATCAAAATAGCAGAAAGACATAGCCGATGAGGGTATACCTATTTATTGCAGCAATTGCAGGTGGAGCAACGTGGCTGATTACGCCGCTTGTGCGACATCTTGCGATTCAAGTGGGAGCCGTCGGCAAAGTTCGCGCGCGCGACGTTCACACTATTCCGACTCCTCGAATGGGCGGGGTGGGTATGCTTTTTGGATTCGCAGTCGCCATGGCTTTCGCAAGCTCAATGCCGTTTATTTCCGGTCTTTTTGCTGGCACGCATCAGCCGTGGGTGGTGCTCGCCGGCGCTGTTATGATATGCCTGCTTGGGGTATGCGACGACATTTGGGATTTAGACTGGATGCTAAAGCTCGCCGGCCAGCTGCTTATAGCCGTGTTCGTTGCGTGGGGAGGGTTGCAAATCGTAACTTTGCCGCTCGGCTCTCTCGTAACAGCATCGCCAAGCGTATCAATCGCAATAACTGCCATACTTATCGTAGCCTCAATTAACGCAGTAAATTTCGTAGACGGACTAGACGGCTTGGCTTCCGGAATCGTCGCAATCGGCGGAATCGCCTTCGCAACCTACTCTTACATGCTTGCGCGCACGTCGCCATCCTACGCATCAATGGCAACTCTTATTGACGTTGCAATGGTGGGAATGTGTGTCGGCTTCATTTTGCACAACTGGCATCCTGCGAAACTTTTTATGGGTGACTCGGGCTCTATGCTAATCGGCTACTTAATTACGTGCGCGTCAATTATTATGACCGGCCATTTGGATCCTTCCGCCGTGCACACGAGTATTTATTTGCCTGTATTTATGCCGATTTTGCTGCCGATTCTTGTGCTGTTCATGCCGGTTCTAGACATGTGCCTTGCAATTACTCGGCGTGTTGCTAAAGGCCAGTCGCCAATGCATCCGGATCGCATGCACTTGCATCACCGCATGTTGCGCATTGGACATTCTGTGCAGGGTGCTGTGCTGATTTTGTGGGGATGGGCGGCGCTGATTGCGTTCGGCTCTATTATGATTCTGTTCTTTAAAGCTGTGTACGTTTTGATTGGCATGATTATTGCTGCTGCGCTGCTTTCGTTGCTAACAATGCTTCCGTACTTGCGTCGTCGCCTGCCTGAACTTCGCAATTCGTAGAGTTTTGTGCGGAGTTTCGCAAACGTCATAGCAAAAACGTATAGTAACTCTATGGCTACAACTGATATTAACGCGGAATCCGTGTATGCCCCTGTTCCTCCAGTTTTTGCGAAGCTTGGTCTCGCTTATGACGATGTCCTTTTGCTTCCAAACGAAACTGATGTTATTCCGTCCGAAGTGGACACTTCCACTCATCTGACTCGCGAAATTACCATGAAAGTACCGACTATTTCGGCAGCTATGGATACTGTTACCGAGTCCGATATGGCTATTGCTATGGCGCGTAATGGTGGCATTGGCGTACTTCACCGCAATCTTTCTATTGATGATCAGGCTGCGCAAGTTGATATTGTTAAGCGCAGCGAGTCGGGTATGATTACCGACCCTCTTACAGTTCACCCAGATGCAACGCTCGCAGATTTAGATAAATTGTGCGGGCGTTTCCATATTTCGGGCTTGCCGGTAGTAGATAGCGAAAATCATTTAGTTGGTATTATTACCAACCGCGATATGCGCTTCATTGCTTCCGAAGACTACGATCGCTTGAAAGTTAAGGACGTGATGACGCGTGAAAATCTCGTCACTGGTCCTTCTGATATTTCTAAGGATGATGCTCACTGCTTGCTTGCGGAAAACAAAGTTGAAAAGCTGCCTTTGGTTGATGCCGAAGGTAAGCTTACAGGCTTGATTACTGTTAAGGACTTTGTGAAGACTGAGCAGTATCCGGATGCTACTAAGGATGACCAGGGTCGCTTGCGCGTGGCTGCTGGAATTGGCTTCCTTGGGGATGCTTGGCAGCGTGCGTGCGCTCTTATGGAAGCTGGAGTTGACGTGCTTGTGGTTGATACCGCAAACGGCGAGGCTCGCTTGGCTCTCGACATGATTCGCAGAATTAAGGCAGATAAAGCTTTCGACGGCGTGCAGATTATTGGCGGAAATATTGCAACTCGCCAGGGTGCGCAAGCTATGATTGATGCCGGCGTTGACGCTGTAAAGGTTGGCGTTGGTCCAGGCTCTATTTGCACTACACGCGTTGTTGCAGGCGTTGGAGTGCCTCAGCTTACCGCAGTTTACGACGCGGCTCAGGCTTGCAAGGCTGCTGGCGTTCCATGCATTGCAGATGGTGGTATTCACTATTCTGGCGATATTGCTAAGGCTTTGGTTGCTGGCGCTGACACTGTTATGCTCGGTGGCACTTTGGCTGGTTGCGAGGAAGCTCCTGGTGAAAAGGTTCTTCTTCACGGCAAGCAGTACAAGCTTTATCGCGGCATGGGCTCGCTTGGTGCAATGGCTCCTCGTGGTAAGAAGTCTTATTCGAAGGATCGTTACTTCCAGGCAGACGTTACAAGCTCCGACAAGGTGGTTCCAGAAGGCGTTGAGGGCGAAGTTCCATATCGCGGTCCGCTCAACGCTGTGCTTTACCAGTTGCTTGGTGGCTTGCACCAGTCCATGTTCTACGTTGGTGCGCACAATATTAAGGAAATGCAAGAACGCGGCCGCTTTATTCGCATTACGGATGCAGGTCTTCGCGAATCGCATCCTCACGATATTGTGATGACTGCAGAAGCTCCAAACTACAGCGGTTTCCACAACTAAATCGCAAGTTGTGCGAGTTGCGCGCTATGTATGCGACTAAGTCGCGTATAAATCGTGTATAAGTCGTGTATAAGTCGCATATAATTTTGCATTAAACGGCGAAAAGTTAGCTAAGTCTTATTTGCTACTTTCTAACTTTTCGTCGTTTTTGTTTTGACAAGACGGATAAAATTATTATATAGTTAGTGGGATATCCCACCAAAAATGAGGTGATTTTGTGGAAGTAGTGAAAGATTATGACGTGCGTCTTGATAGTAAAAAGCGTGTAACTTTGCGTGGTGCTAAATACCCTTATTACAATGTTAAAGAATGCGATAATGGTTGTATTTTATTAGAGCCTCGCGAGCTTACTATTCCAAAGAGTATATCTTCTAGAACTCTTAAAAGTATGGATGAAGCAATTCGCAATTTTAATATTGGCAAAGTTTCTGAACCAGTTGATCTTTCTGACTTCTAGGAGTAAGTAAATGAACTTCAATATTAGAATGGGTATTCCAGAGATGTCTAATATGTGGGAGAGATTGCGGAAAGAGTTTCTAGAAGGCAGTATAAGTAAAAAAGATCTTTCTCTTTATAAGAAATGGGGAAAATCTATGAAACTCTTATCTGAAAATCCAAGGCATCCAGGATTGCATACTCATGATATTGAAGAATTGACAAATAGATATGGCGTTAGAGTCTGGCAATCATACTTGGAGAATAAAACAAGTAGTGCAATGCGAATGTATTGGGTTTATGGTCCAGATCATATGTCAATAACTATTATCGGTTTGGAACCTCACCCTGAAGATAAGAAAAATGGGGCATATTCTAGAATTTCGCTTTCTGATATGCCAGAGATGTGATTTTAGCGGTTAATAGTCGGTGGGAAGATGTAGGCTGATGAGTTCTAAAAAATATTAGGAAAGGAACGAAAATGGCTGAAGCTAAGGAAGATCTTACGTTTACGCCGGAAGAATCGCGTTTAATTTGGATTGATTGCGAGATGACGGGTCTTGATATTTTCCACGACGAATTATGCGAAGTATCTGTAGTTCCAACTGATTTTAATTTGAAAGTTTTAGACGACGGAATTGATTTAGTGATTAAGCCGAGCGATGCTGCTGTGGCTCATATGAACGATTTCGTGCGCAATATGCACACTTCTTCTGGACTTGTTGACGAGTGGAATAAGAACGGTTTGCCTTTGGAAGAAGCGCAAAAGCAGGTAGTTGAGTACGTAAAGCGCTTCCTGCCGGCTCGCGGAAAAGCTCATCTTGCTGGAAACTCAGTTGGTTCTGACAAAAAGTTCCTCGACCGTTACATGCCAGATTTAATGGCAAATTTGCATTACCGCGTAATAGATGTAAGCACGTTGAAGGAAATTTCGCGCAGACTTTATCCGGACGTTTACCGCAATAAGCCGGCAAAACATGGCGGTCACCGTGCGCTCGCGGATATTATTGAGTCGATTGATGAGCTTCGTTACTACCGTGACATGATGTTTGTGCCAGCTCCAGGCCCAAGTGAGTCTCAAGCAAAAGCTGGCGCGCAGCATATTGAAAGCACGAGCTTGCTTCGTGACTACGAGCGTCGCGGAGAAGCATTAGAAGACGTAAATTCTGCAGAAAAGCGCGACTACTAAATACAACGCTACTATTAAATAAAGCGCGACTACTAAACGCAATAAAAGGTACTGCCAATGAAGCAATCCGAAGCTCTAACCATAATCAACGCTGGTGCAAGCGCGTTCATTACCGGCGCTCCGGGTGCAGGTAAAACCTACGTATTAAACGAAGCTATTCGCGAAATGCGAAAGAACGGTTTAAGCGTGGCTGTAACGGCTTCTACCGGAATCGCAGCAACTCATTTAAACGGTCAAACCATTCACTCTTGGAGTGGAGTTGGAGTTGCAAACGCACTTACGGATACGCTTCTTAAAACCATTAGAGCTAGGCGAGGAAAGCGCATAAAAGCCACGGATGTGCTCGTGCTGGACGAAGTTTCAATGATACACGCGTGGCTTTTCGATATGGTTGACGAAGTATGCCGTAAAGTGCGCAAAAATCCCGCTCCTTTCGGCGGGCTTCAAGTAGTTATTTCGGGCGACTTCTTCCAGCTGCCTCCTGTTAGCACTTCTATGCGAAATCGTGACGTGTTCGAGCCGAGCCCGGAGTTTATTTCGTCGCGCGAAAAGTATGCTGCAGCTGGAAAAAATCCGGAAGGCTATATTACGGAATCTTTCGCCTGGGATGCTTTGAAACCTGTTGTGTGCTATTTAACTGAGCAACATCGTCAAGACGACGGTAAGTTACTTGATGTTTTAACAGATATTCGTAGCGGTCTAGTAAGTGACGACGATAAGCAAGTGTTGGCCAGCCGTCTTGGCGAATATCCTCAAGATGACGAAGTTGCAGTACATCTTTTCCCAACGAACGCGCAAGCAGATGGTTTAAATAATATGCAGCTTGCGGAAATTAATGCTGAGCCTCACGAATTCGTAGCAACGCAAGCTGGACCTAAAAATCTTGTAGAGCGCTTAAAGAAGAACATGCTTGCTCCGGAGCGTTTAGTTTTGAAGGCTGGAGCTGCTGTGATGGCGTTGCGTAACGACCAAGATAAGCAGTACGTAAACGGCTCGGTTGGGCGCGTGTTGCGTTTTGCGCCTGAATCTAAGGGTGGATGGCCGATTGTTGAGTTTGAAAACGGCAATATTGTAACTCTTAAGCCTGCTGCGTGGGAGATGACGGACGGCGAAACTGTACTTGCTAGCGTAAATCAAGTGCCTCTTCGTTGCGCGTGGGGAATTACGATTCATAAGTCGCAAGGTATGACGCTTGATAGTGCCGTTATGGATTTGCGTAGAACTTTCGCTCCCGGAATGGGTTATGTTGCGCTTTCTCGCGTGGAAAATCTGCAAGGTCTTTACTTAGAGGGCATTAATGATCGCGCGTTTAGTGTTTCGTCGGATGCTGTGCTGTTGGACGGATCTTTGCGCGATGCTTCAAAGCGTGCGAGTGAGCTGCTTGCTAGCGATGGTGCTTCTGTGTTTGTTGCTAAAAACGCATACGGTGATTTCGCGGATCAGCAGGAGTTTAGTCTTTTTGAAAATTCCGGCAATGATGTTACGGACGAGTTTTCTTTCGGCGACGAGTTTTAGTGCGATTTTTTGTGGAACATTTGCCGGGGAATTCTCCGGCGTTTGTTGCTGCAGTGGCTGTTTTTTGGAACATTTGCCGGAAATTTACCTGGCTTTTGTAGCTGAATTTGCGTATTTGGGAAACATTTGCCGGAGTTTTAACTGGGTTTTTGTCGCTGCTTTGGCTTGTTTGTTGATGCATGTAAACAAGTGTTTATGTCCTCATGCGCAAATAGATTGGAACGCATGAATTCCAATGTACTTCGTATGTCTCAGCTGTTCCTTCGTACGCTGCGCGAGGATCCTGCAGACGCGGACGTGACTTCCGCAAAACTTATGCAGCGCGCAGGCTATATTCGTAAATCCGCTCCAGGCGTGTGGACTTGGCTGCCGCTCGGGCTTAAGGTTTTGAACAAAGTTCAGGCAATTATTCGCGACGAAATCAACGGTATTGGTGCGCAGGAAGTTCATTTCCCAGCGCTTCTTCCACGTGAGCCTTACGAGGCTACAAACCGTTGGGAAGAGTACGGCGACAACATCTTCCGCCTTAAGGATCGCCATGAGGCTGACTATCTTCTTGCTCCAACGCACGAAGAAGTCTTTACGCTTCTTGTTAAGGATATGTATTCTTCTTACAAGGATTTGCCTGTTACTTTGTATCAGATTCAAACTAAGTATCGTGACGAGTTCCGTCCGCGCGCTGGCCTTATTCGCGGCCGCGAGTTTATTATGCAAGACGCTTACTCGTTCTCGATTGACGAAGATGGTTTGAAGTCTGCTTACGTTGAAGAGCGCGCTGCTTACGCTCGCATTTTCGACCGTTTGGGCATTAAATATGTGATTGTTCACGCTGTTTCCGGTCCAATGGGTGGTTCTGATTCCGAAGAATTCTTGGCTCCAATGCCAATTGGCGAAGATACTTTTGCGCTCGCGCCTTCCGGAAAAGCTTGGAATGTTGAGGCTCTTACCACTCCAGAAATGCCAGATGTTGACTACTCTGCAACTCCTGCTATGGAGACTCTTGATACTCCAGATGCTAAGACGATTGAAGCTTTGGTTAAAGTTTCTAACGATTTGCATCCGCGTAAAGACGGCCGCGAATGGCAGGCAAGTGACACTTTGAAGAACTTGATTATTGCCGTTAAGCATCCGGCTGATGCTGAGGGTGGCGAGCATGATGAGCCATGGCGTGAAATCGTGGCTATTGGTATTCCAGGGGACCGCCAGGTAGATATGAAGCGTCTCGAAGCCCAGTTTGCTCCTGCAGAAATTGAAGAAGCAACCGAAGATGATTTAAAGTCTCATCCTGAGTTTGTTAAGGGCTACATTGGCTTTAGCGTATTAGGTCCTCAAGCTCTAAAAGAGGGTAGTGGAATTGCAAATCCTGTTCGCTACTTGATGGATGCTCACGTTGCAAAGGGAAGCGCTTGGATTACTGGAGCTGACGAAGAAGGAAAGCACGTTTATAACGCTGTTTACGGCCGCGATTTTGAAGCGGACGGCGTTGTTGAAGCGGCACAAGTTCGCGACGGCGATATGAGCCCAGATGGTTCCGGTCCATTGAGCTTCGAACGCGGTGTGGAAATCGGCCAGGTGTTCCAGCTTGGCTTAAAGTATTCTAAGGCTTTGGGCTTAAGCGTTCTTAACGAAAACGGTAAAGCTGTACCAGTTTGGATGGGCTGCTACGGTATTGGCGTTAGCCGCGTGATTGCATGCTTGGCAGAAACGCATCACGATGACGCTGGTTTAGCATGGCCTATGGCAATTGCTCCAGCTCAAGTTCACGTTGTTGCAACAGGCAAAGATCAGGTTGCTTTCGATGCTGCTGAGAAGGTTGTTGAAGAGCTTAGTAAGCAGGGAATTGAAGTAATCTTCGACGACCGTCCAAAGGTTTCTCCAGGCGTAAAGTTTAAGGATGCGGAGCTTGTTGGCGTACCGCTGATTGCTGTTGCCGGTCGCGATACCGTGAACAACGGCACGATTGAAATCCGCGATCGCAACGGATCGAATGTTGAAGCGGTCCCAGTTGACGAGGCTGCAAGCCGCATTGTAGAGCGCGTAAACGCTTTGCTTAAGTAACGGCCTGTTTTACAATTTGCCGCCAGGAATACTACTACTACTACTACTATTCTTGGCGGCATTATTGTTTATCGTGGTGCGCGAGGTATTATTTACTTTCTTTAGATATCAGCATCACCTCCATATTCGTCGTCCGTGCTGTCTGAGTGAGAGTCAGTACGTTCTATTTTTTCGTTTTGTGACTGATTGCTGTCTTTCGTCTGCCCATTTTTAGCAGTTTCAGCGTTTCTTTTTGTAAATTGAGTAGTTCCGCGATTCAAATCGTGCCCAATAGTAGAAGCTTCCAAAATTACGCGATTATAATCGTTTCCATCTTTCGTCCAGCTTTCTGTACTCAAGTTGCCGTATACAACGATTGCATCACCTTTATGCACGCTTTTTAGTACGTTTGAAGCCAAGGTTCTATACGCTTTCACAGTCATCCAAGTAGTTGGACGCTCATGCCATTGTTGCTCGTCGTTACGGTAATATGATTGCGTGCTCGCAATTCGTAGTGAACAAGCAGGAGAATTTTCGCTGCGCCCAAAGCTTACAGGCTCAGCTCCTACGTATCCACTAATAGTCACGGTCGACTGTTGTTGTGCCATATTTCATAGTCCTTTCACAAATTGGACTGCAGCCATTTCAGCCCCGAAATACAGAGCCATCATTGCCTCTGAGCTTCGCAGCCACGAGGAAATGCCGCAGTAATAACACTATGAACTTTGCGCAACAACTTTGCCAGCAAATTCTTCTATTGTGGTTAAAACCTAGCTTTTATCCACAATGTAATTAATCTCTTGACTGCAGCAAAATACGTAGTAAATGCTCCGCAATTATCTGCACATGCGTAATAATTCCTTATTTCAGGGTAGTATTGAGCAAACGTATTGAAAGTATTGAATGCAGTGAAGAGATATTTATGGTGGAAAGTAATCAGCAATATGCGAAGCATAAATCTAATATGCGCAGTTGGGTTAGTATCCTTGTTGTTTCGGCTGTATGCCTAACTGTGTGCGCAATATCGCAAAATTTTGCTGACTTTACTTTAGAAAATTCTAATGCGTATCATCAGGCATATCGTAACGAATATAATCACGAATATCATCACGAATATCATCAGAATCCAATAATTCAAACAACTAATTCTGCTTCTGCTGCATCTTTTATTCAGTCAAGTAATGTAGCGCATTACGTTCTTTCTTCTATTCGAAATGCAAGATCTAGGCTTTATGATGACCGAAGCACGTATTTTAATGGCGTTCCTTTGCAAGATTACGTTAGCCGTTACGGTCTTACCAAAGAAGCGTATGTTAATAATATTCAGTACGATTCTGCAAATGAAGAGGATGCGTTCCGTCGCGCGCAAGAAACTGCTCAGCATGGGCAGTTTGGCCATTTTGGCCCAGATGGTGTGAGTGAGCCTGATTACACTGGTCGAAAAGCGTGGGGTGAAAATTTAAGTTGGGGTGTGGATCTTGCTGGCTCTATGCAATTGTGGATTCAAGATGAAGAGTCGGCTTTGCGCGCAACTGGTGGAAGTTTTAACGAAGATAATGGTCATTTGTATCAGATTTTGAATCCTAGCAATATTTCTTTCGGCTACGGAGAGGCTTCGGGTGGCCCTTATGGTGTTGTTGGAGCATTGACACTGTCGGAATATAACGGTGATATTGATTATCCGGATGGTAAGATTGGTTCAGAATCTCCCGAAGAGCAAAAGAAGCGTGCTGAAGAGGAGAGAAAGAAGAAGGAAGAGCAGAAGCGTAAAGATGAGGAAGCTAAGAAGAAAAAAGCTTTAGCTAAAAAGAAGCATGTGAAGCATAAGCATCATAAAAAGTTAGCGGAAGCTATGAAGAAAAATGTTTCAACGAATAAATTTATTGTGATTATTTCTGTGATTTTAAGCGTGCTGGTTTTGTGCGCAATTGCAGTGGTGGCTTGGATTTTCTTAAAACGAAGGCTGATTTCTAAAAATAGTTTGCACGTGACGCATATTGCGCGTAGCAAAACAAGTCTACATTTAGAGCAACGCCGTTAGTTTGGCATTCTCGTGATTAAGCTCATTCTATGTTATAGATATTTATTACATGAAAATTTATAGATAGTTATTTTATTTATACAAATAATTGCTTATGATTCTGTATATGGAAGGTAATATTTCTTATGCTATCGGCATTGACGTCGGTTTAAATTCAGTAGGTCTTGCTGCGATTCGTTTGGATAATAATGGTGAACCTATAAGAATACTTAAAGCAATGAGTGTTATTCATGATGCTGGTATTGATCCAAATGGGGCAAAAGAATCTGATACGCGTAAAGCAATTTCTGGTGTCGCGCGGCGTGTGCGCAGGTTGTATCGTCAGCGCAGACGTCGTTTGCAGAAACTTGATTTTCTACTGCATTCATTGGGTTTTCCTGTTGTTGAAAACAAGGATTTAGATTTTTCTGATTCGTTTATTCCATGGATTTTTCGTGCAAAACTTGCTGATGAATATATTGCGGATGAAAAACAACGTAAACAAATGTTAAGCGTTGCAATTCGTCACATTGCTCGACATCGTGGTTGGCGCAATCCTTATCAGTCAATAAAATCAATGACGCAAGAGACTGAGTATTCTGAATTTTACAATGAGTTGTTAAAAAATATTGAAAAATTTGCGCCAGGAGTAGGTTGTGAAGGTTCTACGCCTGCGCAATTAGTGCGTGATTATCTTTTATTGCAACAAGGTAAAGCCTCGCGTCGTTTACGTATAACTACAGACGAGAAAAGGAAAAATCATCCCAACTCATTAAATCCTATTTTACCACGTAAGCTAATGCAAAGTGATAACATGCTTGAGATTCTCAATATTTTCAATGTGCAACATATTGATGACAAGTATGTTAGAGAGCAGATTATTAATGCTGTTTTTTATGCTAAATCTCCGCGTGGCTCTGCAGAAAATCGTGTTGGCAAGGATGCTATAACAGGAAAAGGTAAGCGTGCACTAAAGGCATCGTTAGCGTTTCAGAAATATCGAATCATATCTACTATTTCTAATCTTCGCATAAGAGAAAATTCAAAAGAACGTTGTTTAACAATAGAAGAAAAGCAAAGTGTTTATAAATTATTAACAACTTCGACTGATGAGTCTTCAAAAGAGAAAAGCGCTGAAGCGCCATTATATACTTGGATTGATGTAGCTGATTGCCTCGGAATTGAACGCTATAAGTTACGTGGAGTAGGATCACAAATAGGAGATGGAGAATCTGTTGGTAATCGTCCGCCAATGTTGAATAGTGAGTTAGCTATTATTTATGCAAATAATAAATCTTTAGGGAAATCGTTGCTGACTTGGTGGTTAGATGCTAATCGTACGCAAGAAGATAAAGAAGCTCTTATTGAGATATTGAGCAACACTGTAGACATAGAAGCAATTCATGATAATCCTGAATATCAAGATAAGTACGGTTCAGCAATAGCGTTTATTGATTCAATGGATGAAACAGAAATTGCGGCATTGGAAAATATTTCATTACCTGATGGTCGTGCTGCTTATAGTTTGGAAACATTAGATAAACTCAATAAACAAATGCTTGAAACTGATGATGATTTATTTGAAGCGCGTAAAAAGTTATTTAATTTACCAAATAATTGGCGTCCATCTGAAGCTCCTATTGCAGAGCCTACAGGTAATCCTTCAGTTGATCGAGTATTAAAAATTGTGCATCGATTCCTTATAAGTGCTAAAAATCGTTGGGGCAATCCTGAACGTATTAATATTGAACATGTTCGTTCTGGATTCAAATCTAAAAAAATGGCGAATTCATATAAGGAATTATTAGATAAACGAACCAAAGGTAAAGAAAATCTTAAAGCAATGATGCGAAACTCTTTGCATTTAGGCATGAGTGATTCTATTTCAGATGCAGATATACGCCGTTATGAGGCGGTTCAACGTCAGAATGGGCAATGTTTGTATTGCGGATCTGAGATTACTTATCATACTTGTGAGCTAGACCATATTGTTCCGCGTAAGGGACCAGGTTCTACGAATACTCGTGAGAATTTAGTTGCTACTTGCTCATTGTGTAACGCGCAAAAGTGTAATACTCCTTTTTCAACTTGGTGCGAGCAGTCTACATATTGCAAGAATCATGATATTAGTGTAGATTCCGCTATTAATCGGGTTCGTGCTTTTATTTTCCCTCCTAACTCATACGACAAACGCGGTGCTAACCAATTCAAAAAAGAAGTTATAGCTCGCTTGAAACAAAAGGTTGGTGATGAAGCGTTCGATAATCGTTCTATTGAATCGGTTGCATGGATGGCAAACGAATTGCATCGTAGAATTGATTGGTATTATAATTCGCAGAATTATCAAACAAACAATGGTATTTCCGATATAACTAATAAAGCTCAAACGAATGTTGGAGTTTATGCTGGATCGCTTACTGCTATAGCAAGAAGAATGTCTGGAATTGACGGAAAACTAGAGTTCTTTGATGGTAGAAGAAAAACTCGTTTTGATAGACGACATCATGCAGTTGATGCATCAGTAATTGCAATGATGACTCCAGGAATAGCTCAAATACTTGCAATTAAATGCAATCTGCGTGAAACACAGTTATTGCAAGGTAATAAAGTGGTTCCCGGTGGTATTGATTGGAAAGAATATCCAACGGCGAATGATCAAGGATATCAGCAATATGCTAATTGGTCTGTTCGTATGAATGCGTTATTGAAACTTCTTAATGAAGAAATGAGAGCTGATCGTATTGCTGTGGTTAATTCTATTCGTTTGAGATACAATAATTCTTCTGTTCACCAATATAAGGTAAATGCATTATTGAAGTTGCATGTCGGTGATGAAATCGACAGTGGAACAATCCGACGTTCTTCTACTCCTGCACTTTATTGTGCTTTGACAAGGAATCCTGATTATGATGTAAACAATGGTCTTCCTGAAAATCCAAATAGAGCTATCCTGTTGCATGATAAGAAGTTAAATGCTGATGATTCGATTACTTTTTTCAAAGCACAAGCAGTGCAGCTTTTCGTACGAGAAGGTTCTGCAGAGATTGGTAGTTCTACCCACCATCTACGTATTTATGAATACTTTAAAAAGTTGAAAAGTGGAAAAATTAAAAAATCTTATGGAATGATTCGTGTATTTCAAAATGATTTGCATAGACATATTCATGAAGATTTATTCTCGTGTGATTTGCCTGAGCAGTCTATCTCAATGAGATATGCTGATACGGAAGTCGCTCATGCTGTGCAAACAGGTAATTCTAATTATCTCGGATATCTTGTGCCTGGCGATGAGATTATCGTTGATTTTAGTCATGTTAAATTATCAGGAAATATAGGTACATTTGTAGAATTCCTAAACAAAATAGGTGCAAATTGTGCAGCATATAACCATTGGGTGGTTGTGGGTACAGACACTGAAAAAGTTCTGATACTTAAACCATCGATGATTTCTTCTGAAGGAATTGACAAGTTGTATTCGAATTGCAAGCGCAATAACTTCGATTATTCTTCTTATGAAAAATCTATTAATGAGATTCTAGTTGGTAAAGGTTGGCGTGTTTCGGTTAATGTATTGGCCAAGTATAACGCAGAAACTATTCGACGTAATGCGTTAGGTGAAGTGCGTTGGACATCGCGTTCTCATTTACCTATTTCTTGGAGTTGGAATACTGGAGAAAATAGAGAATAGAGGAATTATGCAGAACGCTTGGCGTGTGATTGATTGCACTAATTTACAAGGTGAATTACGGTATATTCGCGGTAGGATTTTAGTGTGTGATCACGCATTAGAGCAGAAAGTTGAAATTCCTCTAGCAGAAACTGCAATATTGCTTATTGGTTTGCATTGTAATTGTTCTGCAGGTCTTCTTCATCAGTGTGCTGAATATGGTACTTGTGTAATGACCTGTGATTGGCGATGCGTTCCTGTCAGTGCTATGCATTCGTGGGCCAATGTTCCTACGAGAATTACCGTCCGTCAATTGTCGCAGGCAACAATGAGTGCGCCTCGAAGAAAAGCAGCGTGGGCTCAGATTGTTCGCGCGAAAATACGTGGACAAGCGGCTTGCCTTGATTTATTAAATAAAGAGGGAGGTGGATTATTACGAGGACTATCTAATACTGTTCGTTCTGGAGATGTAACGAATAGGGAAGGCCAAGCTGCTCGTGAATATTGGAAACGTATTTTTCCTGAAGAAGAAGATTTTCATCGTAAACCTGGGTCTGGTCAAGATAGGAATGCTTTACTTGATTACGCTTATATGGTGTTACGTGGTTTTTCCATTCGTGCAGTTTTATCTGCTGGTCTTAATCCAACAATGGGCATGAATCATCATAATGGCACTAATTATTTCTGCTTAGCAGATGACATAATTGAACCATTTAGACCAGCTGTTGATTACGCTGTTTCAAAATTATCATTCTCAGATACTACGAATGATAAGGCAGTTAAGAAGTATTTGATCGACAGTGTTAATCAACAGTTTAATGGTTCTGGACATACGATTCCTAGTGCCTTATCTGATTTAGCTCAATCATATGGCATTTATGTGGAAAAAGACGTGGAAGAATTTCAAGTACCACAATTCGTAAGGAGTGGATTATGAAAGTCGATGAGGACAGTGGTGGCATGTGGTGTTTAGTAATGTTTGATTTACCAGTGAAAACAAAAGTGGAGCGTCATGCTGCAACTGTATTTCGCAATATGCTGCTTGATATGGGATATGCAATGGTGCAATTTTCTGTATATGTTCGTTATAGTCCCACTCAAACAGGAAATAGAACTTCAGTAAAAATAATTAAGGATAATCTTCCGCCGCGTGGATCTATACGCATTTTACATGTCAGTGATCATCAATGGTCATCTGCGCAACGTTATTACAATGCCAGGCAAGAAAAGAAAGAAGAAACCCCAGATGTCGCTATGCTTTTTTAATCGTAAAAAGCTTTATAATAGTTGAAATTCTACCATTCTTGACGATATACCAATTATATCAAGAATGGTAGAAGCTAATTTTCAACGCTGATACAAAGATATCAATAATCCAAAC
>NZ_ADES01000006.1 GCF_000263595.1 Gardnerella vaginalis 1500E | reverse complement strand
TTTATTCAGGAAAGTTAAATATGGTTGTTTTTACTTTCCTAGATGCTCTTCAATTTATGCTTGTTGCGTTTACGGCAGTATTTTTGTTCGTATTGTTGCGTAAAAGAAAGTCTCCTTCTTCTTTGCCTAAGATTTCTTGCGAATTTTCTTACGAATACTTGACTACGCTTTTGACTCCGCTTGTTATAGTGCTAGGAATGGCCGTGTTATACATTGTTTGGGAAGCGCAGTCTCAGTACATTCTTCCTGCGTATTTGCTTATGATTCCGTTTGCAGCTCGTGGCTTTGACATGTTACTGACGTGCTACGAAAACCGTGCTGCACATAATAGTAATGCAGCAAATCCAAGCCAAGACTGACGGCATTGTGCATGAGATTATTGCTGTTACTATCATGCTCCAAGCTGCGTAAGTAACGTTTGCAGCCATTGCGCGCGATGCTCCAACTTTCGCAATACCGCGGTAATAGCAAAGGTACGAGCTCACTCCAAGAAGGCCGACAATAATCGCCATTCCTGCTATTTTGAAAGCTTGAAGCGAGCTTGTGCTTAGTGAAATATATGATTCTAATCCTGTGGAAGTACCTGCAGAAGCGCCTGTAGAAGTGCCTGTAGAAGAGACAAATATACTAGAAACAATGGCAATAATCGCAATAATAACGTAAGCAAATGCGGATGTAGTTTGGCGAATATGAAGTATTATTTCGTCGTCTATGCTTTTTTGGCGCGTAGCCCAAGCGCACACAACTGCTTCGCTTCCCCAACCGACTACGCTTAAAATTGCTCCAGCTAAACCAAGTATTGTGTTTGAATTTACGTAAGATTGAGCATCTTGAGCGCAAGAAAAGTATCCTAAAGCAGAAACCGCAATAAGAGCTAACGCAAAAGCTGCATATTTTGCCGCACTTAAGCGCTCGCGAAGTATTAGCGCAGAAAGTACGGTTCCAACTGCAGGGTAGAAGGCGGAAATTGCAGCAGCGTATCCAGCTCCTATATTGCTTGCTGCTAAAACGTATCCGCTCATTCCAATAGGTCCGCCAAGTAAAGATCCTACGATAATAAGTGCCAGAATCCGTGGTTTATTTAGTATTTCAAGCGTTTTATGCCATTTTTTTCGAGTACTTATGTAAATCCACATAAAAATTGCGCATACAGCGTCGTGGAGTAGAGCTCCAAGAATACCAACGAATATTACTGAATTAGTGCTGCTGTTATAGCTAAGAAATGTGGTTAAAACTGCAAGTAGGGCAGTGTCAATTCCCCAAAGGAATCCGCTTAAAAACGCGTATTTCATAAGTACCTAATTTCGTGTTTTAATTGTCGTACATTTTAAGAGATTCATTAATATAGCGTTTTGCGTACCGGTAGTATGTATACATGCAAGTTCCTATGTTCTCGCCTTCCGCTTCTTTAACAAGTGACCACAAATGCCAACACCATCCTGCAAATCCCACAAAAGCCAGTAAATGACGCTTTTCTTGAGTTGACGGAGTGTGTGCTAAATAAATAGGCATAGCTTCGTTTATTTCAGTATCGCTAAATTCGTCCGAAACGCATAACGTGCCAAAATCTTGCGCATAATCAGACATTCCGGCATATTCCCAGTCAATAAGATGGTATCGATTGTTTTGATCTATTAGAATATTTGCACCTAATATGTCATTATGGCAAAGGCAGGTATGTGAGCCGTCTTTAGTAATTACAAAGTTATGAAGCTCGTCAGCTAGAACACTTAGGTCGATGATTTTTTGCGGTATTTCTACATTTCTATCATTAAGTTCTTTCATATAGCGCTGAGATTCTGCGTAAAAATCAAAGTTGCGATGCACACTTTCGTTACTTTCATGCAAAGAACGAACTAATTTCAAGCTTTCTTGTAATTGGCTAGGATTGTGCATATTTGCAATATTGCAATCTGGCAAAAATCGTGAAATCTTCCAACCTTCTTTAGCGTCTGCTGTAATAAAGGTGCCATCTAAACCAAGTTTTTGAGCCAACCTTAAAGCTTCAGCTTCGGCTTGTCTGTTAATAAGCACGTCTGTGCCAACGCCAGGATGCCTATAAACGTATTCGCTATTGTCAACCGAAAAATGGCAAGATAAATTAGTAAGACCTTTTTTAAGCGGATAAACGTTATAAATATCGGATTTCTTGCAGTTAAGCGTTTGAGTAATATGATCAAAAATTGCGCTATCAATATTTTCTAGGAAAAGCGGATCAAATTCGCGCAACTCGTCAATGGAATCAAATTCGTGAATAATTGGCGGATCGTATTTGCGCATTTGCATATCTAGCTCGTCAATATGTTCAATAAAAATATCTTCCCAAAGTTTTCCTGCAGTTTGCGGCAAATCGTATTCTTCCCGAAGAATTTGCACAAATCGCTTAGAAAATTCGGTGTCGAAATACACGTGACCAATCATGTACCAAGCGTCACTTCCGCCAATCGTAACTTTTGTAATGCGATTATGTGCTCCGCAAGTCATACACCATTCTTTAGTGTAACCCTGCTGGAATTGCGCGGAATAGTAAGCTTTCCAAACGTATTTTTCAAAAGGATTTTCGTCGAAATAATTGTCAGATGAGCAAATATAAGTGTTCGATAACTGGTTTGCTACTGCCATAATTGAACTGTTATTATTGCGAGTGTTGTATTCGCTATTTGGCACGATTTTTACGTTAAAAGCGTCTTCTAAGTAGAAAAACTGCTCTTGTTTGTAGCCAACAACAACAGTTATATCGTTAATCCCAGCTTCGCGAAGCTGCTTTATTTGGCGCTCAATAAGAACTTCGCCTTTTACTGTAAGCAAGCCTTTTGGAGTTTCGTACGAAACTGGTGAGAATCTTGACGAAAATCCTGCGGCCATAATAATAGCGTTTTTAACTTTGTGCGGTTCAAGTTCAGCAAGACCTTTAGGTGTAATTTTCAATGTTTCTGACGCTTCAATAAGATGCTTATTTTCTGCGCTTTTGATTGAAGAATTGACTGTTCCGAGCGAAATTCCTGCGCGAGCGGCAATATCTCGCTGACTTATTTGCTGCGAGTTGTTGGTGTTATTTAGTAGGGCAGTAAGTAGCATAAATTCGTTGTGATTAATAGCCATGCGCGTCTCGATTGTGATTGGTGTTTTGCTCATTATATAACAAGCGTTCAAAAATAGCTATTGAATCTTTATTTTGAACAGTGAGAGTATAAATCCGACCAAAACGACTCAGCTATGTAAAGAATAGGTCGCCCGCAAGCAACAAAACGTATATAATGAATAACCATATGACTTATCGAGAGTAAAAGTGGAGAAACATACAGAAGGTGTGAATTATGGCGTCAGTATTTCGTAGATTATTCCGTGGGCTTATTGACCGTTGCCCCTCATCTAAACGTTCAATAAGAAATCTTCGCGAACAAGTTAGCGATTTGCAGAACAGCATAGATTGTATGCAACGTGTGTTAGACGAGCAATTGCCGCAAATTCTTGAAAACCAACGCAATATTCACGTCGATATGCTTACGAATCGTGAGCATTCGTCACTTTTAGGTTGGTCTAATTACAGGCGTGACAATGAAAGTGATTTGGACGCGCGTAAGCGTTTTTACTATTCGCTTCCTAAAGCAACAGGTTCTGTGCGACTTATTCAACGCGGCTGCGCTAGTCTTTTAAGTGAGTTTGCTGAAATTGCGCGCGAGCATAATCTTCAATATTGGGCTGATTTTGGAACTTTGCTTGGTGTTGTTCGTCATCGCGGATTTATTCCGTGGGATGATGATGTTGATCTTGGAATGATTAGAGAAGATATTGATACCTTACTAAATCTTCTTCAAAATGATGAGAAATTGTCGAAACGCTACCGTGCAGTTCTTGTTTTTGATCCTTACGTATGCTGCAGGCAGTTGCGTTTGCGCTACAAAAATCCGGACGATCCTAGCTTTATTGATATTTTCTTCTACGATTATTTGCCTGAGTACAATGAGCAGATTAGACGAAGATTTATTGAGATTCGTAAAACTTTGCAAGATGATTTGCGCTCGCAGCCATTCTATGATGAGTGGCTTAAAGGTGGGTATCGTGAAGACGGTGCTAAGTTTACTAGAGAAATCGAAAGTATTTTTACAAAGTATCGCAAAATTGCGCAAGACGAAAATATTATTTCTAAATCTTCAACTAATGAAACTTATGGTGTTATTTACGGTATTGATAATGTTGATGCAGAATCCATATATATGGTTAGCTGCAAAAACATGTTCCCGCTAAATCAAGATCAATTTGAAGATTTTTCAGTATGCGTGCCAAATGATGCGCAAAAAGTTCTGTACAGTTATTACGGGAATATTTATCAGCTTCCAGCAGACATGTTCTCGCACTTCCAGCATGTTAGTCGCGATTGCCTCGAAAATCAGTGCACTATAAATGCGATTGAGGAAGATATAGCAACAAATCCTTACGCGACTAAGTAAACTCTCGCATGTGTAAGTAAGTAGGTACGTAAGTACAGTAGGTACGGTAGGTACGTAGTTACGTAGTTACGTAGGTGCGTACCTACGCGCGCAAGTAGGCAAATACGTAAGTACGTTCGAGCTTACGCTTAGCTTTAGTAAATTATTTGCTATTTCGCCTCATAAGACGGAACTTTTTCTGCAATTTTGCAATAAACATAGGAAGAGTTATCTTTTTTGCTGCCGTCACGATTTTCTCGCCAATAACGTAGCGTGCAGAAGTGCGAATACTGCTAATTTCTTGCGCATAGTTTAGAGTTTTGCTCTCAAATTTAAGCATACGCTCTTTAAGCCACAAAGTGCGTGAAGCTGTATTTAGCTGCAACTTTTGGAATTCGTTATACGAAAGCTCATCGTAGAAGTAGCTTGGCAAATTCTTAGAAACTTTATCATAATCCATAATTTGCATTACTTCTTGAAGCTTATCGTGAATAATATCTGCCAAAGATTCAGACGTTACTCGCGTATGGCAGTCGTGAACAAAACTGTTCACAAGCGAATTTACGTATCCGCGATTGTATTGATCAAGCAAGCCTTCGCTTTTAAGCCATTCTCCGGTTTCAATTACGGAATCAACTTCAAGAGGAGCTTCATCTTGAACTGCGTGACGTTCAATAGAAAGCCAGAAGTTGTCTGGAATATTAGTGTGGTGAAGGTTTTCGAATCCTTCGTCAGCTCCAACACTGAATCTTCCATAAGCATCTTCGTAAGTTTTAGACAAATCGCAATACAGTATTTTCTGTGCTTTTAATGCTGCGCGAGTTGTAAAAGTCATTAAAGTTGAAGGCAGGTCGTGTTCTCCAGCTTCAGCTTTAGAAGCTTTCAAAAAGTCGGTTCGCCAAATTTTTTGCCAACCGTAACTGTAGCAGCTGTCTAACAAAAGTTCCGGAATATCGCTAGCTTTATAAAGACCGTAACTTACGTCTTTATTAGCATCTTCCGAATTTGTTGGCATAATAAACTGCTGACGCAAAATATTAGATTCTTTAGTTTTTTCTCTATTTTTTAATGCACAATCAATCAAATAATCGCTGTGTTTGCTTTTATTGTTGAAGAAAGCGAGGTCGACGCTGGCTGTTTTACTAGCATTTTTAGTCGTGACTTGGGCAGCGTTTTTGGCTGCATATTTAGCCGCGTCTTCTCCATTTTTTGCACAAATTTCGTTATAATACTGCACCTGATTTAGCGCTTCAGATAGCACTTTTTCGTTAATTATGTAGCTTGAAGGCATAAATATTGTGTATGTGCCGTGAGCGTAAGAAATTGCTTTAGAAAGCATATCTTTAATACTTGCGGTATCTTCATGCGACTGAATTGTAAAACGCTTATCTTTGCTAGTAAATTTTTTGGCAATTGCAATCGTACTGTCGTTTGAATGCGAGTCAACAATAATAAATTCGCAAGGAATACTGCTTATTGAGCTGCAAGCTTTAAGCGAATCAACAATCCAAGAATGAGCATTATGCGTAAATATTACGAGCGAAAGCTTAGGATTTGCCTCCGCTTTTTGTGGCTTAACTTCGTATGACGAGCCGAGGAAATCCATGTAATAATCCATAAATTCTGGCTTAAGGCGTGATGCCATAAGGAAAACTTCTTTTGAATCCATGGAACTAAAAACTTCATAAATAAGTTTGCGGATTTCCGGATTCTTATCGTCAAAACCAAACTCTGTAATCAAGGAGTTTACGTAATCAAATTCGCGAGAATAAAAAGCGTGCAAAATTTCGCGAGAAATATTCTGCTTACTAAGAAACTCGCGCATATCTCGCAAACGGTCGAAAGGAAGATGGAAATCCTTCAATAAGCTAGATGCGCCCGGATTAGTTTGACGATAATAGTAGTACTTTCCAGGATTCCAGCAGATTTTATTTGCTAAAACCATTGTTTGTGCAAAGAAAGGATTATCGGTCCATCCGGCTCCAGGAATTGGCTTAAAACGTATGATTTCGTGATTGCGGTTATCTCCGTTAAGAAAATCTTTGCGGTAAATAGCCGACCAAATAGAAGGATGATGGTAGAAAGGCTCAGCAAATTCGCTAAGATTAAAAATAGTGCGATGCTCAGGCATGAAATAGCACAAGTTTGGCGTTTCTACAGCCGACTTATAACCATCTTTGCCGTCATAAAAAAGCCAGTATCCGCCTTTGATAATATCGAGGGTTTCGCCAGTTTTTCCGTTTTCGTTCGGATTTTTTCCAGCAATCTCAATATTACTTAGCAAACGCTCATACATATGCGGATCAATAAAATCATCAGGCTCAATAATGCTAATCCACTCGCCTTTAGCGCGTTCCAAACCGCGATTGCAAGTAGCTCCGTAGCCCTCGTTTTCCTTTTCAATTACCACAAAGCGACTATCTTTTTTTGCAAAAGACTTCATAATATCGATGGAACCATCTTTACTTCCATCCGAAAACATCAAACATTCCCAATCTTTAAAAGTTTGATTTTGAATAGACTCTAAACATTCTGGTAGAAAAGCTTCAACGTTATAAATTGGAACAATAATCGATACTTTCGGCATACGTACGATGTTAGCATAAGTGGTTTATGAATGTTGATTCAGCGTATTCAAATGCAGTGCTCAATTGTTATGACTAAAGCCTATTTTCAACTATAAGCTCATTTCGTCTAAAGTATCATTTCAATTACAACATAACTGATATTATTAAGAGCGTGAAAAATCTCATGGCTTGTTGTCGTAAAAAGTACGCGTATGCAAATATCGTGCTTCGCGGTTTAGTAAAAACCGATTTTAAGTTGCGCTACCAAGGCTCTTTCTTGGGTGTAGCGTGGTCGGCGTTGAAGCCGTTGATGATGTTTTGCGTTATGTATCTTATTTTTGGCAAGTTTTTGCGAATGACAGACGGCACACCAACATACCCTGTGGTTCTTTTGATGGGAATTAGCGCATGGCAGTTTGTGCAAGAATCCACTTCGATTGGCCTGCGTTCGCTTGTTGATCGCGGCGATTTGCTGCGCAAAATCCATTTTCCAAACTACATTGTGGTGGTTTCGGCAACGGTTGGATCTTTAATAAGCTTTTTGATTAATTTAGTAGTCGTGCTTATTTTTGCGATTATTGGCGGAGTGCATTTTACGTGGAGAGTTATTCTTCTCCCAATAAGTTTGATTCAGCTTTATGCAATTGCAATCGGAATGGCACTAATAATGTCTACTATGTACGTGTTCTTCCGCGATATTTTGCATATTTGGGAAGTTGCTCAGCAGCTGCTGTTTTATGGAATGCCGATTATTTACCCGCTCAGTTACGTGATTAATAAGGGTGGTATTTTTGCGGTGTTGGCAAAGCTTGAACTGCTTAATCCTATAGCGCAATGTATTCAGGATATTCGACACAATATGCTGGCTCCCGAAACGCAACCAACCGTGTGGAGTGAATTTGGATTCTCGTGGATGTCTTGCGTGCCGCTTTTGCTTACAGTGCTAATAGTGTGGCTTGGAGTGTATATATTCCGAAAAAATAGTCGCACTTTCGTAGAAATTATGTAGCGTGCTAAATTTATGAAAATTTTACGATATTTATGACAGTTATGATGTGGAAGTGGAATTTATGAGTAAGTTGCAGGAAGAAGCGCAAGAAGCGGAAGTGCGCAACGACGATATTGTTCTATCAGTCAATCATGTAGGTAAGTATTTTAAACTACCAACCGAGCAGGCAACTGGCTTAAAGCAAGCGTTTATAAATCTTACTAAAGGTATTAAAGGCTACAAAATCCAGAACGTTCTTAAAGACATAAGTTTCGACGTGCATCGCGGTGAATTCTTCGGAATAGTCGGGCGAAATGGTGGCGGTAAATCAACCCTCTTAAAAATTATTTCGCAAATCTACTATCCAAATACCGGAAGTGTAAAAGTAAAAGGCAAGCTTGTGCCGTTTATTGAACTTGGCGTTGGCTTTAATCCGGAACTTACCGGCCGAGAAAACGTGTATCTTAACGGAGCACTACTCGGCTTCACGCGCGCAGAAATTGACGCAATGTACGACGATATTGTGGAATTTGCCGAGCTTGAAGACTTTATGGATCAAAAGTTAAAGAATTACTCTTCGGGCATGCAAGTTCGCTTGGCGTTTTCTGTGGCAATTAAAGCGCAGGGAGATATTCTAGTTCTTGACGAAGTTTTGGCTGTTGGCGACGAAGCTTTCCAGCGCAAGTGCGACGCGTTCTTTACAGATATTCGTAAAGATCCAACTAAAACCGTTATTCTTGTTACGCACGATATGAACGCCGTGAAACGCTATTGCACGCGTGCGATGATGATTAGCGACGGTGAAGTTGCGGCGATTGGAAACACTGAGTCCGTGGCAGATCAGTACACTTTGGCAAATATTGAGGCAGAGCGTGAAAAGCAGAATAAGCTTGGTGAGAAGCTAGGAAAGGGACAGTATGCGCAGGGCTTGAATGCAAAATGTCCGCTGCTTAGAACATATGCTTTGGAAGACAAGATTTATAAGAGCAGCGATACTTTCCGTTTTGCTGTGGAATATCAGTACGACGAGCCGGGTGACTTCTATTTAGCGATTGCTTTACACGACATTCGTCGCGGAGGAATTACTTACGACACTGGTTCTAAAGTGCTGAAAATGCAGAAGCGCGGACACCAAACAGTGTATTTTGAAATGCCATTGAATTTGTTTAACAATGGCGAGTTTACGCTTTTTACTTCTTTGCGCACTCCTAGCCTAACTGAGGACGACTACACGGATTTGCTAGCTGTGGCAGTGGATGCGAACGCTTGCACGTTTGTGATTAGAGATAGTCGTAATCGCGATTATGCTTTGCTAAGCGATCGTGCGATGACGATTAAGCAGGTTTCGTGAAGCAGGTTTCGTGAAACATTTGTGTGAAACATTCGCGGGGATTTCTCTCCTCGCGAGTTTACGTTGCTACTTATTAGCAGTTCGGAAGATTTTATCCCAACTTTCGAAACTTGCCATATCGTAGCTGCGATACTCTCTAGACAGCTTCTTCCACTTACTAAACATTTTTAACGCCAAAAGTACGTCCGCGCGCAACATTTTACGGAATAACCTGCTATCTCGCTGGAAAAGATTCAGAGTAGTGCCATCTGGAGCCGTAACAATTGCAGTATTCACGCCAACAAACGAAGGCCAAGAAACGTCTTGCGCTGGAATAGCAACTTCTGCTTTAGGATTCTTCACATGCTTTTCGTGAGCAAACAAAGCTTTAATCGTTGCGTGCTTCTGCGCCTTACGCAAAGCCTTAGCATCGTGCGCAGTAAACGGACTTACGTGCTCGCGTGAAACCTCACTAATAAGCGCTTCGTCGCTTACAGGCTGCGTGTCACTAAATGCTTGACGCGCTTTACGAACCTCGCCAAGCTTTTGCGGCATTGAATCAACAATATATTGTGGTCCGCGCAAAATATCCTGTAATCCCATATGATGCAAATGCATAGCAGAATACGCAAGTTTTAAGCCGGAAGCTAAGTCGCTTCGAAGCATCTCAATCGCAAAACGTAAACTTGGTTTAGTGCAATGAAGCAGTCCGCAAATCCAACGATTACGCTGGAAGAAATACTCTTCCCAAGTGCGCGAAGGATCTTTATCGTGCCAAGCCTGATGCCAAACCGCCACTCCAGGCAGGCAAATCGTGTGGTATCCGTGCTCAAGTGCTCTAATCGAATACTCAGTGTCGTCAAACTTAATAAACACAGGAAGTGAAAGGCCGATTTCTTTCATAATCGCAGTTGGAATAAGACTCATCCACCAACCGTTGTAATCAGTGTCTATTCGCTGGTGGCGCTCAGGGCAATCTTGCAAAGTAATAGCTGCAAAATCATGATTGTAATCAAGATTCTGTGAAGGCTTCATCCACACATTGTTGCGAGTGAATCGTTCGCCTTGAGTGTAAAGCACAGTGCGATTGTCAAGATGAAGCATCCCGCCGCCAATAATAGCAGGCTTAATTGTGTAATCAGCAAACTGAAGCGCGCGAAGAATGCACTCGGTTTCGCTGATTGCGTCGTCGTCGAGAAGCATAGTGTAGCTGCTTTTTCCTGCTTTAAGCGTTTCAAACATGCCGCGAGAGAATCCGCCGGAACCGCCTAAATTAGCCTGCTGAATATACGTAAGCTGGCTGCCAAGATTTGCGCTTGTTTCATTAAATCCAGGCTGATTCTTAACTAAATCCGTACCCTGATCTGTGCAATAAATTGTGTCAAGGCGCTCGCGAAGTGCTTTGTTTTCTGCTATTGCCTTTAGCTGATTGTGGCAGTACGAAGGGCGATTAAACGTAGTAATAGCAATAGAAAAAGTACTATTTGGTTGCTTCTGTTTTCCTGATTGCACTTTATTTTCGCATGGTACGCTCCACTCGGCACTGCTAACAGTTAGGCAGCTAGAATCGCTTGCTTTAGCTTCAAACCAAAAATATCCACCGTCTGCAAGACCTGTCATAGGTATTTCGTAGCTAATAATTTGAGCAGATTGTGTTTGCTTATCTTGCGTTGACGGATTGCCTTGAGTTGGCTGCTTATTAGTGGAATCAAACTCAAACTTTTGAACCGGATACGTAAGTCCGCGGCCGGTCGAGCGCATAAGTTGCAACGCACCTGCTCCATCAACTTGCGCTGTAAACTTAACAGTTTTTACGCGCGTCCAATGCTGCCAATAACTCGCAGGAAAAGCGTTAAAGAAAGTGCAAAGCGACACGTGCTTTCCGGCGGCAATGCAAAGCGAGTTGCGCGAAAGAACAGTGCAAACGCCTTGAGTTTCAACGTTTGGCAAGTGGCTGCTAGTATCTGCAAGAAGCTTCTTAAAATCAGTGAGATTTAGATTATTTATATCGATTGCGCGCGTGTTCATGCGAGGATCGAGCACAGTGCGCTGCAAGTAGGAGCGATGCCACGGAATTACATAAAGTGGCATAGTAATTTCCGCGTCTTTTAGCGGGTAAACAACGCGATTTACAACTTCCCAGCTTTCGTTGCTGCTATTTGCGTTACTAATATCCTGCTTGTCTTGCGTTTCTTTGGTTTCTGCACTCATTGCCTTAGTCATATTAGACATTATATATACGTATATATACGCTTAAGCCTATTCTTAAAATGTATTGTGCGTAAAACAACCGAAAGTACGAAAGGTAAATAATATGACGCAAGCAGCAACCTCCCAAAACGCAACTTACCCAGATTTAGTAGTTGTTGGAGCGGGCTTGTTTGGTTTAACTGTAGCTCAGCAAGCAGTGGAGCATACTGGCGCTCGCGTTGAAATTATTGACGTTCGTAATCACATTGGTGGAAACGCTTATTCGTATTTTGACGAGAGCACGGGAATTGAAATTCACAAGTACGGTGCGCATCTTTTCCACACAAGCAACAAGCGCGTATGGGATTATGTGAATCGTTTTACGTCTTTTACTAACTACGTGCATCGCGTTTATGCAACGCATGACGGCGAAGTTTATCCGCTGCCAATCAACTTGGGTACAATTAACCAATTCTTCCACGCGCACTACACGCCAGAAGAAGCGAAGGCTTTGATTGCAAGCCAAGCGGGGGAGTTGGCTGGTAAAGATCCGCAAAATTTGAACGATAAGGGCATTAGTTTAATCGGGCGACCTTTGTACGAGGCGTTTATTAAAAACTACACAGCAAAGCAGTGGCAAACGGATCCTTCCGAGCTTCCTGCTGGAATTATTAAGCGCTTGCCTGTGAGATTTAACTACAATAATCGCTACTTTAAAGACACTTGGGAAGGTTTGCCAACGGATGGCTACACAGCTTGGATGCAGCGCATGATTGACGATCCGCGCATTCATGTTTCGCTTGGAGTAGACTTTTTCGACGAGTCGCAGCCGTTTAATAAGCGTGCGCTGGCGGAGGCTGGAGTGCCGGTAGTTTATACCGGTCCGGTTGATAGGTATTTTGACTATAAGCTTGGCGAGTTAAAGTGGCGTACCGTGGACTTTAAAGAAGTGCGTTACGAGGAGAGTGACCACTTTGGTTGCCCAGTTATGAATTATTCGGATGCGGACGTTCCGTTTACGCGCGCGATTGAGTTTAAGAACTTTAATCCAGAGCGCGCAGAGGTTTCTACGGAGGCTAGTGGTGAGGCTAGTGGTGAAGCTGATTTCGTGCCGGGTAAAAGCGTGAAAGCTGGGGAGACTGTTGTGTGGCAGGAGTATTCGCGCGCTGCAACTCGTGAGGATGAGCCTTACTATCCTGTGAATACTGAGGAAGATAAAGCCTTGTATGCGCGCTATGCGGAGCTTGCAGCAGCTGAGCCGAACACTGTTTTCGGCGGTAGGCTTGGTACTTACAGCTACTACGACATGCACAACGTAATCGACATGGCTTTGCGCGCTTACGAAACGCAAGTAGCGCCTTTGCTTAAGTAATCTCAACTTTCGTTGTCGCGGCGCGCGCGAGTTTGCAATATCTCAAATTCGTGGTATTCTGTTTAAGTTGTTTGCTTAGCGGGTGATTTGCTTGCTAAGTTAGCAGTTTGGAGAATTCGCCTAGTGGTCTATGGCGCACGCTTGGAAAGCGTGTTGGTGTAACAGCCTCACGAGTTCGAATCTCGTATTCTCCGCGCTTAAGCTTCTGACGCTGATTTAGCGTCGGGAGCTTTTTGTTTTCCGGTTGTTGCGCTGCGTGCACCTACTTTACGTAATACGCTCCGAGTATTAGTTGGGCGCGCGTGCAATAATTGCTGCATAATCGCTTGTTTTGGGGATGCGAGGTGAATCTGATATGTCTAAGCTTAAGTTACAAACTGGCTCTAAAACTTTCGACACTTCAAAATCCGCTGCAAAAGCAATAGCGAGTACGCCTGATCGCCCTAATCCTGCATTCAACCATTCAACGAACGCAATACTTATTGGCATTTTGCTAACTCTTTTAGGCGGCGCATTCTGGGGCGCAAACGCAACAGTTTCAAAAATCCTCATGTCAACGTATCGCGTATCTCCTTTGCAAATCGCTTGCGTTCGTCAAATTGCAGCCGGCATATTGTTTACTATTACTGCAGCAGCTTGCACGCCGAAAAAGCTTACAGGAGCAGTAAAATCTGGCCGCACGTGGATCTCGATGGCTGTTACTGGCGTAGTTTGCGTGTTGCTTACGCAAGTTTCGTACTTGTGCACAATCGACTGGACTAATTCCGGAACCGCAACTGTGCTTCAAAGCCTTAATCTTCTATTCGTGTTGGTTTATGCGTGCTTGCATACTCGCCGCGTGCCAACTATTCGCGAAACAATTGGCGTTGTTCTAGCTTTTGCAGGAACTGCTTTAATGGCAACGGGTGGCAATCTTTCTTCGCTTTCCCTGCCGATTATGGGTTTGCTTTGGGGATTGGCAGATGCTGCAAGTACGGCGGCGCTCGCGATTATGCCGGTGAAGTTGATTGCAAAATGGGGAAATCTTACTGTAAACGGCATTACTTTTATTATTTCGGGGCTGATTATGCTTCCGTTTGTGCGTCCGTGGGAAACTATGCCGCCGCTTGATTGGCGCGCGCTTTTGCTGTTTACTTTTACGGTTGTTGCAGGCACTTTTGGCGCTTACTGGCTGTTTCTTGAGGGTATTATGCGCGTAGGTTCTGTGAAAGGAACGCTTCTTGGCGCGAGCGAGCCGGTTACTGCTGCGATTACGGCCGTTATGTTTACGGGCGCTGTTTTTTCGTGGGCGGATTTTGTGGGCTTCGGGCTTATCTTCATAATGATGATTCTTCTGTGCAAGCGTACTGACTGACTTAGGTTATAAAATAAAAATCAAACAAAGAAAGGAATTTTGATGCGCTACCACGATACTTTAGACTCGCTGGATGTATTAGAAAAAGTGAAGGCTGCTGACTGTGCCAACTCTGCTATTGCAGTGGTTGGCTCAATGAACGCCGACTACACGATTGTTGCCGACCGTCTTCCAAAACCAGGCGAAACAGTTAATGGTGGCGAATTGAAGGTTCTTCCTGGAGGAAAGTCTGGAAATCAGGCTGTTTCGGCGGCAAAAATTGGCGCGCACGTGCGCATGTTTGGTGCTGTTGGCAGCGACCAAAACGCCGACTTTTTGCTTAATTCTTTGAACAATGCTGGTGTTGACACCACTAATATTTTGCGCGTCGACAACACTCCTAGCGGTGCAACGGTTATTACAGTTGATGCTCAGGGCGGCGAAAATACGATTGTTTACGCGCCTGGTTCTAATGCGCACGTTACGGTTGCGTATATTGAGTCTGTTAAAAGTGCTTTGACTAGCGCTCGGGTGCTTGGTCTCTGCTTGGAAAGCCCGATGGAAACTGTTACAGCGGCGGCGAAAATTGCGCATGATGCTGGTGTAAAAGTTTTGCTCAATAATTCTCCTTTTGTGCCTACTTTGCCGAAGGATTTGATTGATGCTGCCGACATTTTGCTTGTAAACGAGCATGAGATGGCTCAATTGCTTAATATTGACGAGCCAGAAGATGGCAATTGGGATGGTTTTGATTGGAATCATGCTGCTGAAGTTATGCACAACTTTGGTTTTGATGAGGCTGTTGTGACTTTAGGCGGCGATGGTTCTGTTGTTTTGCAGTATGCTGAGGAAGATCCTGTTTGCCGTATTGCTGCACAGCGTGTTAATGCTCAAGACACTACCGGTTGCGGAGATGCGTTTATGGGTACAATTTTGGCTGGTTTGGCTGCTTCAATGTCATTGCCAGACGCGGCAGCTTTAGCATCCTATGTTTCTGCGTATGCTGCAACTCGCTTTGGCGCTCAGGCTTCTTACGGAACTGCAGACGAAATTCGCGCGTATTTTTCTAAGTAATTTAAGTAATTATTAAGTAATTATTAAATAATTATTTGCGTAATTTATGTGTAAATCACCGGCTGTGTCTAATCCGGCGCGTTACCTGCTAAAATAAAAAGCGACTCTGTCACTGTACATGCAAGTTTGCAAACGGGAAGGCAATCATGTCAACAATTCTTGAAGGCAATCCAAAAAAGCAGATGATGCTTGTTACCGGTCGTGCGTATCCGGAACTTGCTGAGGAAACTGCAAAATATCTTGGTATTGATGTGCTTGAGACTACTGCCTACGATTTTGCGAACGGCGAAATGTATGTGCGTTTTACTCAGCCTGTTCGTGGAGCGGATGTGTTTGTGCTTCAAGCGCATACGAATCCTATTAACAATTGGATTATGGAACAGCTGCTTATGGTTGATTCCTTGCGTCGCGCTTCTGCTCGCAGTATTAACGTGGTTGCGCCATTCTTTGGATATTCACGTCAGGATAAAAAGCATCAGGGTCGTGAGCCTATTACAGCGCGACTTATGTTTGATTTATTCCGTGCTGCCGGCGCTACTAGAATTTTGACGGTTGACATGCATGCAACTCAGGAGCAGGGTTTCTTTGACGGTCCGGTTGATCATTTGACTGCTATGCCTGTGCTTATTGATTATGTGCGTAATTCTATGAAGCTCGACAACGCAACTATTGTTTCTCCTGATGCTGGGCGAATTAAAGTTTCTGAACAGTGGGCTGCAAAACTTGGCAATTTGCCTCTTGCTTTTATTCATAAAACGCGCGATATTACTCGTCCAAATCATGCTGAAGCTCATGGAATTATCGGTGATATTCAGGGGCGTGACTGCATTGTTGTTGACGACATGATTGATACTGCTGGCACGATTTGTGAAGCTGTACGCACTTTGCGCGAGGAGGGCGCTAAGTCTGTGACGTTGGTTGCAACTCATGCTTTGCTTTCCGGTCCTGCTGTTGAGCGTTTGAAAGATGCGGGCGCGCGCGAAATTATTGTGACGGATACCGTTCCTGTGCCGGAAGAAAAGCGTCTTAAAAATATGACGGTTCTTTCGATTGCTCCTCTTCTTGCTGCTGGCATTCGTTCCGTATTCCGTTCCGGATCGCTTGTGTCACTTAGAAATGCGCTGCCGGAAGATATGAAGCAGCATAATATTTACGCATGAAAATAATTAGTGAAAAGCTAATGCAAAATTAACACAGTAATAAATTAACACAGCAATAAATTAACACAGCAATAAATACACACAGCAATACAGCAGGAGGCAAATATGGTCGCCAATACTACAATTGCACAAAATCAGGAATCGCTTTCTAAATGCGACGCTTCTAAGGCGATTATTACAGTTGTTGGCTGCGATACCGTTGGTATTATTGCAAAAGTAACTTCGCATGCGGCTAATCATAACGTCAATATTTTGAATATTTCTCAGACTATTGTTGACGGATTCTTCAATATGATGATGATTGTTGATGTGGCGACTATGGACTGTGAATTTGGTGAGTTTGCGGACGGATTGGAAGCGCTCGGTAACGAAATCGGCGTGCGTATTCGCTGCCAGCGTAGCAATATTTTCACCGCAATGCACAGAATCTAAAATTCGTAGCAAACTCGTAGCAAACTCGTAGCAATCTAAGTAAATGTAAGGAAGTACGCCATGCTCAACCTGATGGAAGTAAGCGAAACTAATTCGATGATTGAGCAAGAACAGCTCGATGTTCGTACAATCACAATGGGAATTAACCTGCTTGATTGCGCTTGCGAAAATTTGCAAGATGTGTGCCGCAATGTTGAAGAAAAAATCACGCGTCTTGCAAAAAATCTCGTAAAAACTGGCAACGATATTTCGCACGATTACGGCATTCCAATCGTAAATAAGAGAATTACCGTAACTCCGATTTCGCTTGTTGGAGCGTCGTCTTGCAAAAAGCCTGAAGATTTTGTGCAAATTGCGCACGCGCTAGACAGGGCAGCGCACGCAGTTGGAGTTGATTTAATCGGCGGATATTCCGCTCTTCCTGCTAAGTCGATGACCGCAGCTGACCGCATGCTTATTGAGTCTCTTCCGCAAGCCTTAAGCGAGACGGAAATTGTGTGCTCGTCTGTGAATGTTGGCTCAACGCGCACTGGAATCGACATGGATTGCGTAGAGTTGCTTGGTCGCACGATTAAAAAGATTGCCGAGGCGACTGCTAACAAAGATTCTTACGGATGTGTTAAATTTGTGGCTTTTTGCAACGCTCCTGACGATAATCCGTTTATGGCAGGAGGCTTCCACGGTGTTACTGAAGGTGATGCTGTGATTAACGTTGGTGTGTCTGGCCCTGGCGTTGTTTCTAGTGCACTCGATGCTGCTAGAGGAAAAGACTTTGCTTTCTTGTGCGAAACGATTAAGCGTACTGCCTTTAAGATTACGCGAGTGGGGCAATTGGTTGCACAAGAGGCTTCTCGTAGGCTTGGAGTGCCGTTTGGAATTATTGATTTGTCGCTTGCACCAACGCCTGCAGTTGGAGATTCAGTTGGTGAAGTGCTTGAAAAGATTGGTTTGGATCAGGTTGGGGCTCCTGGCACAACTGCTGCGCTTGCAATGCTGAACGATCAGGTGAAGAAGGGCGGAATTATGGCCAGCAGCTACGTTGGTGGTCTTTCTGGAGCGTTTATACCTGTTTCAGAAGATGCGAATATGATTGCTGCTGCAAAGTCTGGCTGCTTGACTATTGAAAAGCTTGAGGCAATGACTTGCGTGTGCTCGGTTGGTCTTGACATGATTGCTATTCCGGGAGAAACGTCCGCAGCTACTATTTCTGGAATGATTGCTGACGAATCCGCAATCGGAATGATTAATCAGAAAACTACTGCAGTGCGCATTATTCCGGTAGTTGGTAAGGGCGTGGGCGAGATGGCGAACTTCGGCGGTTTAATGGGGTATGCGCCTATTATTCCGGTGAATCAGACCAGTTGCGAAGCTTTCGTAACGCGAGGCGGGCGTATTCCGGCTCCAGTGCACAGCTTTAAGAATTAGTGATTACTCAGTAGTCACTGAGTAATCACTAAGTAATAACTAAGTAATTATTTAGTAATCACGCTTTTAAGCTCGCGCGCTACTTTTCCAGCATCCTCAGCGCACATAAGCGCCGATACAGTGCAAACTCCGTCAAGCTCAAGACCGCGAATAGGGAACACTGTGTTCTCGTGTATTCCGCCAATTGCTAATGTTTTTACGCCCATAGAGTGCGCAACTTTCGCAACTTCGTTCACTCCATCAACTCCCAGTGGAGGCACGTCATGAGCTTTCGTATGTGTTTCAAAAGCGGCACCAATTCCAATCACATCTGGCAGTGGAACGTCGTTTTCTTTGCACTCTAGGTAAGCTTTCTCCATCAAATCCGGTCTAGCGCAAGAAAGACCAACCATCCACTCAGCCGGCATCGACTTTCGCGCCTCAACGAACGGAGTATCTTTTTGCCCAACGTGCAAGTTGAAACCAAGATGAGCCGCGCAATCAACATGATCATCAATAAAAACAGGCACGTCTCCGTGACCGGAATCAATAAGCGCATGACGCAACTTTTTCGCCTTTGCTGAAATCTCATCATCGTCGGAATATTTATCGCGCAATTGCACAACTGTAACTCCGCCTTCAACCGACTCCACAGCCACTTCTTCTTCCGGACGATTTCCCATGCGTGGATCCGTTACCAAATACAGTGTCCAATCCACAGGCTCAACAGTGAACTCAATATTTGTCAAACTAAACATGTCGTTTACGCTAAGAGTGGAAAGCGCGTCCATCCACAGCGTGCGGAAAGTTCCGGGAGCTGTGGTTTGGCGAGCTGCCCAAGTTCCAGCAGCTGCTGCATGCACGTGCGCTGCAACAGTTGCTGCGAGCGGACGTTCCGGATTTGCACCAACGTACGCTGCAACAAGCGCTCCTAAAGCGCACCCCGTGCCAACAACTTTGGTCATAGCTTTGTTACCGCCTGTTACGCGGGCTAAACATCCGTGGCCGTAAATCGCATCTTTTTCGCCGGAAATAGCCACTACTGATCCGTATTTTTTAGCTATCTCGCGAGCGGCTTGAAGCGCATCGTTTACGTTATCGTGAGAATCTACGCCTTTTCCGTTACTTTCTTTGCCTGCAAGTGCCATGATTTCGGAAGCGTTTGCGCGAATTACAGTAGGGTGGTGCTTGATAATTTCGTGAATAAAGCGCGTGCGTGGAGCAAGTGCTGGCACGCCAATGCCAACCGGATCAAGCACCCATGGGGTATCGGCTTTTTCGCATCCTTCAACAGCTGCGCGCATGTACTCGGAAGTTTCTGGCTGATGGAACGTGCCTACGTTTATTAGCACGCCGGAGGCGATTTGTGCGAGTGCGTGAGCTTCTTCCGGATCTGTGACCATAATTGGCGAGGCGCCTGCGGCAAGCAGTGCGTTTGCGGTTATGTCTTGTACGATTACGTTCGTTATGCAGTGTGTAAGAGGCTGCTGTGCGCGTACGCGTTCGATGCATTGGCGAACGTCGTTAAGGAACATTCGGCGTCGCGCACGCACGGAAAATAGTGTGTCTACTTTTGCAGATGTTGCAGCTGGATTAGTAGTAGATGCGCAGTTTTTTGTTTCGTTTGCGCAGTTTGATTGCGAGCTGTTGTTTGCTTCTGCAGTGTTATTTATTGTCATAATGTTTCCCTTCGCTAGCACTATCTAGATCAGGTCCTACGGATGTAATCTCAGCGCCGCCCGCGATTTTGCGGCGATTGCGCACTCCGAACCATAGTTCGACTATATCGTTCGCATACTACTTAGTGACGTCGCAGTTGGCGTTCTGCATTAGTAATGCTCAATACCGTTTTTTCGTTACTCCTGCAGTTGGCGTTCTGCATTAGTAACGTATAACGTCGTTTTTTCGTTACTCCTGCAGTTGGCGCGCTGCGTTAGTAACGTATAACGTCGTTTTTTCGTTACTGGTGCAGTTGGCGCGCTGCATTAGTAACGGATAGACGCGTTTTTTGTTATTGGCGCAGTCGTCGCGCTGCGTTCGCGTAGTGATTGCACGTATCTACAAAAATCGCGCCGTATTTTTGCAACTTTTTCTACAGATTTTCGCCTTCCGGTAGTGTAAACATAAATATGGTAAGTAAGTAGTTTATAAGCATTACCTAATCGACATACGTTACGAAAGCGAGTTAACATGGCAAACAATTCCATTCTAGAGCAGCAAACCACAGCCGCTGCAAATCCTCTCGATGTGCGTGAATACGCCACGCGCACAGCAATTCGAGCAATCGCAATAATCGCGTCCGTTTACGGAATGGCAGCTTCGTTGCAAGGTCTTATGACTTTTACTTACTTTACAAATCTTTCTAATCTTATGATTTGTGTAGCTTTGGCTGGCTCTCTTGTGCTAGATACTACAGCTTTTATGCGCGCTCGCAGTTGCGCTACTAATTCTGCAGAATATGACACTTCTTCCGATTCTCAAGCGTCATTAGCGGTTTGGTTTGATTCAAAATCCAATGCTTGGTACGTTTTTAAATTCATGATGACAATCGCCATTGCGGTCACATTTACGCTTTATCTTTGCTTCTTAGCTCCTACGAATAAGCTAGGTTTTGTTGGTGCGTATATGAGCAACGGTTGCAGCAGTCTTTGTGTCCACGCAATTGCGCCGCTTCTTGCAATCGTAGATTTTATACTTTTTGACTATCGTTTCCGTTCAACCAGTGCACACATTTATTTTGCTACGATTCCGCCTTTGTCTTATGTTGCTTATGCTGCAATTCTTAGTGAGTTTGCGGGTGTGCGTTGGGGCGTTCACGCAATGCGTGCGCCTTACAATTTCCTTAATTATGGTGCTCCTGCAGGCTGGTTTGGTTTTGCTCCTCAGACTTTTAACGCCACTACTTTAGGTGTTGGAGTTGCTTATTTGCTTATTGTGTTTACGCTTATTTTTATTGGTGTAGGTCGCGTATTTCTTGCGTTGAAAGATGCGCGCGCTCGAGCTGTTTTGCAAAATTAGTTAAAACTTGCGCACCACTATTGCCCAATTGGTAGAATTGAGCGTATGTGTGAGGATTCTGCATTACAAGCGCTATTTGATGGCACGTTACGCAATTGTGCTGGGAATTTGACCAGTACGCTGCTGGTTTATGGCGCTCCAAATACTGGAAAAACGCAGTTTGCTGTGCGTGCAACAATTGCGGGATGCCAGCGTTGGCCTCATAGCATAACAGCAATGGCAGTGCAAAACAGAAATTTGGCTGCAAGTATTGACAATATTATTATTCGTTCTATTGGAGTAAGTGAGCAGTCGCGTCCGGTTGGAACGTTGGAATCGCTTGCTTTTCGTATTATTTCAGCTAATTGTAAGTTGCAGCATAAGCCTAATCCTAAGCTTCTTAATGGCGCTGAGCAGGATGCTCTTCTTCGCAAAGTTGTTCGCGAGCATATTGAGCATGTTTTTAGGGGAGACAATGGTGATTGCGATGTTTGCCAGCTTTTTCAGGATTATTTCGAGACTCCGCTTTGGGTTTCTCCTTTAACTGGCGTTGGAAATGATTATGATGCTTCGCTAAATTCTAAAGACTCAAGCGTCAGTGTTGAAACTAGCAGCGTTGAAAATAGCAATGTGGAAACAGGAAACGACGAAGATAGTAGTGTTGAAACTAGCAACGCATTTATGCATCAGCTTAGAGATATGCTTGCGCGTTTGGATGAGCTTGGAATCAACGATTCTTCCGACGAACAGTCTGTTTTAGATTCGCTTGATTTTGCAAAATCTACCGCAGAATCTGAAAATATTTTGCCAACTTCTTTGCTGGTTAACCGTCGCAGTACGCAGTGGCGTCTTGTTTTTGCGCTTAGATCTGAGTATCGCAAAATGCTTGCAGACACTTATAAAGGGTCGTTCCGTTTGGATGCTTCTGAGCTTTTGGTTGAAGGTTCGAAAGCTGCTCGCTTGCTTGGTGAATCGTCTAATTCGAATTCTTCAGAAATCCCAGATCTTCTTGTTGTTGATGATTATCAGGATATTACTCTTGCCGGTTTGAGTTTTGTGGAAACTTTGAGTAATCTCGGTACGCGTTTGGTTTTGATTGCCAATCCTGACGAGTCGGTGCAGACATTTAGAGGAGCGTACCCTGATTATGCGATTTCGGTTGCTTTGCGTGTGTTTAATGCAGCTGAGCAAACTCTGGAATATGCGATTTCTTCCGATTTTTCTGTTTCTTCTGCGGTAACTTCCGATTCTTCTTCAAATCAGATTCCAGCGCCTTCAATGCGTGATTTGCTTGCTGCTCGCGTTTCTCTTTCCTTGACTTCACAGTTAAGTACTGCTGTTGCGCTTCCAAATCGCCCTTGGAAAATGCCAAAATTTGCAGGGGCTTTACCGATTGAGCCTATAGAACCACCTAAAAATTCTAATCTCAACTCAGACGACACTGTTCGCACAGCATTATATCGTTCACAGCGTGAAGAATTAGATTCTGTTATTTGGCAAATGAAGCACGCTCATGTAAAAAATCGTCGCAAGTGGAGTGATATGGCGCTTATTGCGCACGATAATTCCACTGTTCGTCTTTTTGGTGAGCAGCTTCGCGCGGATGGTGTTCCAGTGCGTTACTCGCTGGTAACTCGACCGTTAAAGGACGAGCCATTCGTGCAAGGATTGTTTGCGCTTATTGAGCTTGCTCAGTTTGCTCAACGTTGCATTTCTGGGAATCTTGTATCTTGTATTTCGTATAAAATTCAGCGCGGCAAAAGTTTAAAAAATATAGCATTTTGGATGCAATCTCGCGTTAAGTGCATTATGGAAAGTCCTCTTGCATCAATAGTTCGTAACACTCGCGACTATTCCACTCGAGACTATGCCACTCGCGACTATAACAATCATTCTTATGGTGATTTAGAGTTTGAAACTCCTTCGCAGCTTAAAAATGTTGAGTCGCTTATGCGATCTTTGGCTTCTCTTTCCGCGGTTTTAGATGAGCAAAAAGACGAAAATAATTCGCTTAGTAATCAAAATATTCCTTTGAGAAAGCTTAAGGATTCGTGGGATGAATTTAGGAGTAATCTAAATAACGCCTCTAATAACAACACCAATGGTGATTCTAATGTTAATTTAGTTATCAATTTAGATGACGATATTAATGAAGATATGAGTGCTCTTTCGCTAGAGGCGTGCTATATTCTTTGTTTTGCAGATGTAGCATGCAATACTGATTCCCAGCAGTCTGATTCAACAGTGCTAAGTATTTTGCAAAATATGGCTCCTCGAAATCCTCATGTTGCAGCCTTTGTAAAAATCTGGAAAAATGTGCAGACTTTGGCTTTGCGGTTTGTGTCTCGCCCAGATTTGCTCAACGCTAAATATGCTCTTGGTGAAGCGTGGAATGTTTGCAATGTTGCTGAACGTTGGCAGCGCATGGCTTTGCAGCACAATCGTGAAGGCTATAGGGCAAACGATCGACTTGATGCTGCAATGCGTCTTTTTGACTACGTTTCTTCGTACAGCGATGAGAAAAGTTACGGTTTTGAAGCAGATTTGCAAAATAGCAGCGTTTCATTAGATTTTGACGACGAAAATTCTGCACTTCCAGCTGATATTAGCGATTTTATAGCGCAGGTTCGTGGCATGGAAATTGAGGCAGATTCTCTAGCTCGAGTAGCTCCTGTGCCAGATGCTGTAACGCTTACAACTCCTGCAGGTGCTGCAGGAAAGCATTGGTCGCTTGTTTGGATGCCAACTTTACAGCAGCGCGTGTGGCCAAATCTTGCTTCGCGCAGCACAATGTTTGGTGCGGAAAGTTTGGCAAGTATTATGTTGGATTCCAAGCAGAGAGCTATGAGTCAGCAGTTTAATGTGAATGACGCTAATAAATTATCTAATTCACATTTATTTGTATCTGCAAATCTTCTTGCAGCAAACGATAAATCCGCGGTTTTTGCTGGTGAGCAGCGTAGCTTTTTGCTATCTCTTACTCGTGCCACTGAAAGTTTGTATATTAGCGCGCAGTACAGCGATAGTGCTGTACCAAGCGATTTTCTTTACTATTATTTGCCTGAACGCTACTACAATAACGAAAATTCACGCACGCCTTTTACCGATTTTAAAATTCCTTTCGCAGGCTTAGATATGGATGTTCGCGGATTGGTTTGTGCCGCGCGTGCAAAACTTGTGCGAGATGCTGCCGGTAAGAATAATTGCGATAATGCGAATGAAAATAGCGGAGTTTTAGACGCTGCTAAAGCATTGCGATTATTGCGAGACTCTGGAGTTGATTGCGCTGATTGTAGTCAATGGGATTTTATGAGCGAAATTACAGAAAATTCTTCTGCGGAAAATATTTCTACTAAAACTAACAGTACTGTGGTGAGCTTGTCTCCTTCTGCTGTAGACAGTTTATGGGCTTGCCCAGTGTGTGGATTACTGAATCGTCAACTTGCAGGTCCTCAGCCAGGAAGTGCTGCAACGTATTTTGGTACGTTAATTCACGAAACTGCAAGGTGGGCTAGTGAAAATAAGCACTACGATTTTATGGACACTGTGCTTGAAGAATCGCCTGTTAAGGAAGTTGAATCTAAAGAAGTTTCTGTAGATGATTCCCAGTATTCCCAGTATTCTCAGTATTGCGCTCAAGTGAGCCGAATAAACGAAATCGCAAATCGCATGGAGGAGTATTACGAAAGTATTGCTCCTGAACTTGCTGATATTCGAGATGCAAAAGAGCGGTATTCTGCGCTTTCTAGGCAATCTAATATAAGTCGTGCTCTTCATACGATTGCACAATATTTCGTTACATCTTTTAGTCAGGAAACTTACGATTTTGACGCAAAAAAGTCAGATGATGGCGTTGTTGAATCTCTTACGCCAAGCGAAAAATCTTTAGAAAGTAGCATTGGAAGTCTTTTAGAAGCCTGCTGTGAGATGCCAACAAGCGCTCATTTTGGTTTTGATGACATTGCGCGCGTGTTGAACAATACTTTTAAAGCTGCAAATTTGCAAACCGTTTCTGTTCGCGACTGTTACGAGTTGATGGGAGCATTGGTAGGCGGTTGGCCGGATGGTGCGTGCGAAGATTTGCAATTGCATATTCACGGCAGAATTGATCGACTTGAAAAGCGAAAAAATGCGGACGGTTCAGAAAATATTCGCTTACTTGACTATAAAACCGGAAAAGTTCCTCCTTCAACAGGAGTTTTTAATGATTTGCAGTTAGTTTGCTATCAGCTTGCTTTGCTTTTTGCAGACGAAAATCCACTTATTTCCGCCTCTAATGCGCCAACAATTGCAAGAAGTGTGCTATTCCATGTAGTTGACAACGATTATCCGGCTCAAGACCACAGTGTTGCAGAAAACTTATATCAACCGCCTCTTTGCATTGCTGACGCTTTGAACAATAAGCCGCTTGAAAGTCGAGCTGGATTCAAAAATATGGCAAGATTGCTGGATTGCCCGCAGTTGGAAGAAATTATGAAAACATGCCCAAATAATGTAAGCGATCAAGCTTGGCAGTCATTCCGGTGTTTAAGTGAAACTGCAAAATGGTCTCTTACTATGATTTCGCGCGTTTTCTACGCGGCTGCTGCAGTTCGATCTAAGCAAATTATTGCGCATCCAACTTCGCAGCATTTGAAATATTGCCGTGCAAAACAAGTCTGCCCAGCTTGCGCAGGCCGCATAGATACCGTATACGAGGTGCGTAAATCATGATTGATGAAATTAATAACAAAACTTTGTGCGAAAAAGCTCTTCGCGAAGATGCCGTTCGCACAAAATCTCCTCGCAAAAATACGGATAGTGCAGAACAGTCTGTAGCAATTACAGCGCCCGCAAACAAGAATATGATTATTGTTGCTGGAGCTGGCAGTGGAAAAACATATACTATGACGCGTCGCGTTATTGATCTTATTGACCGCGGCGTTGCTCCAGAAAGCATTTTAGGACTTACGTTTACGAATAAAGCTGCGTCGGAATTGTTGGCAAGAGTTGCGCAAGCCGTAAGTCAACATGCAAACGTAAGCAAACAAAGCTTTGGTACGAGTGCGTCATCTTCAAATTCTTTAAGTTCTTCAAACGCATTTTTGAAGCCAGAAGTAATGACTTACGACGCATTCTTTCAGTCAATTGTGCGCCAATATGGTTTGCTAGTTGGTTTTGATCACAATACTCAGCCTCTTAGCGACGCTGGAGCGCGCGAACTAATTAAGCCTCTAGTAAACGAGTATGTTGATAAGCATCCGGAAATTGTTAAATTGTATAAGTTTGATGCTTTGGTTGACGACGTTCTTGCGCTCGCTGCAGATATTTCCTGCTCGATGATTGGTCTAAATAGTAGGGGTGAGTCTTTAGACAGTACTTCTTCAGCTGTTTTAAAAATTCAAAAGTGGAATAATGCGTGGATTGAACATTTGCAAAAAGCGCTGAGTGCGGCCGAAACTACTACGATTGTTGCAAAAAAGCCGAGCGCTGTTAAATTGCGTCGCGCAAAAACAGAATCAGACGAAAAATATTTCAAAAAATGCGAAAATTACGGAAAAGAATACGTTGAATACCTAAATATTACGCTAAAAAATACGTGTTACGATTCTTGTAATAAATTATTTGAAGCCGCTAAAAAGCGTGCTGCTTTGCTCGACTTAGTTCTATCTTTTGATTCTGCAAAGCGTAGCGCAAATATGGCGCAATTTAGCGATTTTACGATTGCTGCATACCGTTTGGTAACGCATTTTCCTTCTATTGCAGCGCAATATCGAAGGCAGTACAGTCAAGTTTTGTTAGACGAGTATCAAGATACTTCCACAACGCAGGCAATGCTTATTGCAACTCTGTTCCATAATGCAAGAGTCGCAAGCGAAGATAATAGGGATAGTAGCGATAGTAGTGAGAGCGAGAATAGCGAGAATACTTCTGCTGGCAATTCTTTAGCGCATCAGCAAACACATATTGCTGCAGTTGGAGATCCTTTTCAAGCAATTTACTCATTTAGAGGAGCAAGCTCGGGTGCTTTTAGAAAACTTCAGCAAGCGCTTAATATTGACCAATCAAGCGAGTTTTCTCTTACTCAAACGCGGCGAAATTCTAAGCTTATTTTGCAGGCGGCAAACGCTATTACAAAACCTTTGCGTGTGCCGTCTCTTCGCAAAAGCAGTTCGTTGGCTTCGGAAGTAGAAGTCAAAAATCTTCAATATCTTGAAAATGCTCCGCAAGGCAGCGTTAGCGTGCTAAATATGCCTACGCAATATCAAGAAATTGAAGCAGTTGTGCGATTCGTAAAATATGTAAAACAAAATGCTTTAGCGCAAAACGACAATATTCTAGCTTCTGGCTTACAAGCGAGAGCAGCTGTGCTATTTCGCAGCAAAACCAATATTGCAATGTATGAAGAAGCTTTGCAAAAAGCAGGTTTGCGCACTTTAACTGTTGGATATTCCGCTCTTCTTGAAAAACCGGAAGTAAAAGACGTTCTTGCTCTTCTTTCTGCTGTTGCAGATCACACGAATACTTCCGCGCTAATGCGACTTCTTGCCACACCTCGATTTGCGCTTAGTACTGACGATTTAGAGGCTTTAGCTAATGCTGCAACCGATGAAAACGTTGAGTATGTTTTCAACGCTTTGGCTCAAGCAGGTTTAGTGGATTCTAAAGCTCCGCGCGCATCTTGGGCGAAGCTTGTGCGCGAACAGCAGTCTAAAGGCGCTCAAACTAATAGTGTTCACGGCGGAGTGTTTATTGCGGATGTGCTGCTTGAAGCGTTTAACTCTACTGTATTTGCAAAAAATTCTACGAAAGACACGCTTAATCATCTTAAAAATAAGCTGAGTAGTAAAGCAAATGCAGCAATTCTTCGCGCAGGCAAAGTTCTTGACGCTGTGGAACGTGCTCAATCTGGAAGTTTGCATGATGTTGTTCGTACTGCTGTTGAAGCGTTAAATATTGATATTGATGTGGCTGTTTCGCGTGCGCTTATGAACGACAATTCAAGTAATTCAACGCTTCTTAACGATATGCACAGCACACTTGACGCAATTTATTCGCTTGCTGACGCATATTTGCAAGAAATGAGTGATTTTACGCAGCCTACTTTGCGCGGATTTATTTCTTGGATTCAAAATATTGACAAAATTGACGATCAACCTGCTTCAGTTGACGAGCCTGCAGACGTGGTTTTGATGACAATTCACCAGTCGAAGGGTTTGGAATGGCCTGCTGTTGCAATAGTGGGTCTTAGCGAAGGTGCTTTCCCAAGTAGTCAGGGAGATGGTTTGCGCGTAAAGCAAACCAATCAGGATGGCGTGTATTTTGAAAGCGCGTACGCAACTCTTGAAATCGCATCAAAAGTGCCTGTGCCAATTAGAGTCGATGCGGATATTTTGCCGCGATTTCCTCACAACGCAGATTTGAGCGTTAGTATGAATCCGCAAGAATCCTTGAGAAATATGGAAACCGTTGAAAAAATCGATGCGGAAATCTACGGTTCTCGCGCGCAAGCAATGCTTGATTTAGCCGAAAAATTCTACGAGCGTGAAGATGTCCCAGAAGGAGCAATTCCTGTAGAAGCGCGTCAAATTTACGATGCTGCAATGAAAACCGGAACTCTTCCTCTTTCGCAAGTAGAGGAGCGTGGGCGAGCTTTGCATGTTGATGAGAGGCATCTTATGTATGTGGCGTTGACGCGAGCGAAATTTGCGGCTTTGCTTACGTGCAGTCAGTCTAGTGCTATGACGGCGGATGTTAATGGGGAAGATAGTGAAAATGGTGCAGCAAACGCTGCTGGTTCTGCTTCCAATACTTCATCTTCGCGCTCAAAAAAGCCTTCTGTTTTTTGGAATGAAGTATTTAAAGAAATGCAAGAATCTTGCGGATCTGTTGCCGAAGTAAAAGTTGATTTAGATGAAGTTGGCTATGCTGTTGGCGAATCTGCTTCTAAGTTTGCTGAATTATTTAGTGAGCCTAGCGAAATCCCTAACGAAAACAACAAACAGCTATTAGCTTGGCCGAGTGCGTCGAGTGAATATGTGCGAAATGCGCTTAATAAGTCTGCTGAATATTCTGAAATTGCTGAGATTAGTGCAATTGACAAGGCTTACGAAAATGACAAGTCTGACGAAAATTCGCTACTTTCTAGGGCAAAAGCTTTGTTGCAGGATGCAGATTTGATGCCGAAAATTGATTGGTATCACAATACGGTTGCGCTTAAAAATAGGGCGGATCAGCTTTCAAAAGTTGAAAATGTAAATGTTACGGCTGTGCAGCGCAGGGCAATATTTAATAAAAATGCTGATGAAAATAACAATTCTTTCGAAACGAAGGAAGCTAAACGTTTGCGAAGCGAGTGGATGGCAATTATTCGCCCTATTCCGCGGACGGCTTCTCCTGCATCTGATTTGGGTACGAGATTCCATGCTTGGGCGGAACAGTTTGTAAATGCGGGTTGCTTGAATAAAAATTCCACTCAATATGATGTTGTTGAAAATATTTCTGAAAAACTTGCGAAAATCGAAAAAACTGCGCAAGACGAAAAAACTGCGCAAGTCGAAAAATCAGCTGAACACAAATTATTAATATGGGAAAAACGTTTAGCTACTTCAAAATGGGCTTATCGTCGACCTATAGCAGCAGAGCAGCCGATTGTTGCACACGTGCCAGAATTAGGCGATCAAATTATTAATGGCAAAATTGACGCAATCTTTGCAGGTGGTTTAGATCCAGAAGATTCAAGTAAATTGTATACAGTAGTTGATTGGAAAACTGGTCGTAAGCCAACTGATCCGCAAGATATTGCGTTAAAACTCGGTCAGCTTGACTGGTATCGTCTGCTTCTTTCGCTTATGACGAACGCTCCACTCGAGGCTATCGATGCCACCCTTTATTATGTGAACGTATCGGATGAAAAACAACGTGAAATTCATGCCGAAGCAAAAACAAAAGATGAAATCCTTGCCGAGTTACACTCTGGCACGTTAATTTCCCTCGATGATGATGACGCATAAATGTTGCTATTGCAATCATTTTGCCGCAATTTATTTGCTGCAATTTTTGTTTGCTGTGCCAGATTTTGCGCCGCGATTGAAACGCATCGTGCATCACTTCGAAAACGTGCAGATTCCTCGTGCAGTGTGTGTGGGCGGGCATACGCACAACATCGATTTGAGTATGAAGTAAGGAAGAATCAGAATTATGAACGTAGAGTTCCGTCCTGTAAAACTTAGCGATATTGACGCAATCGTAAAAGAATACGAACGTACCTGGGGTATTTCGCAACAAGTTGGGGAAGATGCCTCATTAAGTCTTTCTCGCCGCTGCGTATTGCACTATTTGAAGCCTTCAACTCACGGTACTATTGCACAACTCGACGGAAAGTTTATGGGATTGCTTTTGGCGCGCGTTTTTGACGCTCCAGTTTTGTTCCCAGAAGTAAGCCAAATGCTTTTAGAGCAGGATTCTGCTATGAAAGCTAATGCAGACAAAAATTACCATCTCGCTTTAGAAGAAGCTCATGGCATGCGCGCTTTGGAAACAAAACTTGAAGCAAAATCGCATATTAATAATTTAACTCAAGCAGAATTGGAGCTTTTCCTTGTATCTCCAGATGCTCGCGGGCACGGTGTTGGCGGAGGATTGTGGAAGCATACAATGCATTTGCTTAGAAATAACGGTGTAAATCGCTACTATTTGCACACAGATTCAGCTTGTGACGTGAGTTTTTACGATTATCACGGGCTTAGAAAAGATGCTTCTTGGAAGCGCGAGGATCATATGCTAGAGGCGAAGAATATGAAATCTTTGGTAGATGACTTGTACATTTACTCTGGTGAGCCAATGATTCGTTCAAAGCGTGCAAAAATGGCAACCGCTAGATCTCAAACTAGAGCGTAAACGTAACTTCGAGAAGCTTATTCGTAAGTTTATTTGTAAGTTTATTTGCGAATTTATTTGTGAATGTAAAAGTAACAGTTGGGTAATTAAAAAGGAGTAATAAAATTTATGTCGTTTAAAGCGGCAGCAAAGTCTAAAGAAAAAGCAAAGTCTAAAGAAGACATGGGGAAATCCTCAATAATTTCTAAATATTCTAGACTTTTTTCATTGAGCGGCGCTAAAGCGTTTTGCATTTCGGGGGCAATTGCGCGCTTGCCAATGTCAATGATTGGTTTGGGAATTGTTTTGGCATTAAACCATTTGTATAACAATTGGACTGTAGCTGGAGCAATGGCCGCATCCTACGTTCTTGCGCAGGCTGCAGTAACGCCAGTTTATGCAAAACTTTTTGACAGATTTGGTCAGCGAAAAGTTGGTGTTATTGCGCTTAGTGCACAGGTTATTGCAATGATTTCGTTTGCGTTTGCGGCATTGTTTAGAGTTCCGCTAGCGCTGCTTTTTGTTCTTGCGATTGCGATGGGCGTGACGCAATTTGCTTTTGGAGCGTTAGTGCGTACGCGCTGGGCTTACACTCTGCGTGCGGAAGATGACGATTCGCTGCTAAATGTTGCGTATGCGCTTGAGTCTGGAATTGATGAAATTGTGTTTATTCTAGGCCCTATTTTGGCCGCATGGCTGGCTACTTCTGTGCATCCGGTTTCGCAATTATTTGTGCCAGTTTTAGCGAGCGGGTTGGGTGGAGCATGGTTCTTTTCGTTAAAAAATACTCAGCCGGCAGTAATTAAAATCGTGGAAGTGCCAACGGCTGCAGCCGGAGATGTAGACGTTATGATCGCATCTCAAAAAGAAAGCGAAATCTCTGCATCTGAATCAGAATCGCAAAAACAAAATTCTAAGCGCAAGTTTATTGACAAATTCAGTCTTAAACAATTGCATAATCATCATGCAAAAAAGAGCGGTAAAAACGTGCTTTTATACCGTGGAATTATTCCTCTTGTGCTTATGTTTATTGTGTTCAACATGAGCTTTAGCGCGTTTGACGTGTCAGTGACGGCTGCAATGAAATCGCAAGGTCTTGAGCATTTTATTGGCATGCAGCTTGCACTTTTTGCGTGCGGATCTCTTGTGGGTGCAATAATTTTTGGATCGCACAAATTCCGCGGATCTAACTGGTCGCATCTTATTGTATTTTTGACGGTGCTGACTATTGGTTACGTGCTTATGAGCTTGAATATTGACAGGCTTATGCTTATGAGCGTTTTTGAAGTGCTTTCTGGGCTTTGCGTATCGCCAATTTTTGCAACTGGAAATCTTATTGTGAAGGCGACTGTACCTGAAGAATCGCTTACGGAAGGTCTTTCGTGGCTGCCGACAGCTTCTGCGGTAGGAGCATCTCTTGGGTCGATGGCGGCCGGTACTGCAATTGACGCATGGGATTCGCACGGCGGAATGATGGTTCCGTGGATTTCTACGCTGGTTGCAATTCCTATAGCCGCGTTTGGTTGGTTTATTGTGGTTGTGCTTAAACGACATAAACTGCGCAAGTGTGAGTAGTTTATGTCGCATTTACGCCAAATTCCGACCTAAACGACTCATTCGTGAGTAGTTTATGTCGCCTACGCAAGAAAATTCGACCTAAACGACTCAGTTGTGAGTAGTTTAGGTCGTTTTAGAAGCAAAATCTGAGTTGAGTCCTAACGGTACACTAGAAAGAAGTGCGCAATAGCGCAAGATGTAGTGAGATGAATATGACAACTGAATTAAAAAAGAATACAGAAACCCGCAAAGAAAAGGGTAATTCCTCGCGTCGCAATGCAAATGCGCTGCCTCCTGTAGTGAACGATCAGCGTGAAGGAGCGCTTATTGCTCCACCAAAATATCGCAAAGGTTCAATGCGAATCGTTCCGCTAGGCGGTTTGGGTGAAATCGGCCGAAATATGAACGTAGTTGAATACAACGGCCACATACTTCTTATTGATTGCGGTGTGCTATTTCCTGAAGAAGAGCAGCCGGGCGTTGATTTGATTTTGCCTGATTTCCACTATATTCAAGATCGACTTGATAAGGTTGAAGCTTTAGTTTTGACGCACGGTCACGAAGATCATATTGGTGGCGTACCGTATCTTCTTAAGATGCGACCGGATATTCCGCTGATTGGCTCTAAGCTTACTCTTGCCTTTGTGGAAGCGAAGTGCCAAGAGCATCATATTGAGCCGAAACTTACTCGCGTTGAAGGCCGCGATAAGATGAAAGTAGGTCCGTTTAATCTTGAGTTTATTACGGTGACTCACTCCATTCCGGATGCTCTTGCTGTTTGTGTAAAAACTCCAGCCGGAACGCTTATTGATACTGGTGATATTAAGCTTGATCAACTTCCTCTTGACCATCGCATTACTGATTTAGTTGAGTTCGGGCGTTTAGGTGAGCAAGGCATAGATTTACTTATGGCTGATTCTACAAACGCTGAAGTTCCTGGATTTGTGAAGCCTGAAACTTCGATTGGTCCGGCTTTGGATCGTGCTTTTGCTGAAGCTGCGCGCAAGATTATTGTTGCTAGCTTCTCAAGTCACGTGCATCGCGTGCAGCAAGTGGTTGATGCAGCTCACAAGTTTGGCAGAAAAGTTGTGTTCGTTGGCCGCTCTATGGTTCGCAATATGTCTATTGCAGCAGACCTCGGTTACTTGCATATTCCTGAAAATACGGTTGTGGACTTAAAGCAGGCTAAGGATGTTCAAGACGACAAGCTTGTTTACATGTGCACCGGTTCTCAAGGAGAGCCAATGGCAGCTCTTGGGCGTATTGCGGACGGGAATCACCGAGATATTACTGTTAATGAGTTTGACACTGTTATTCTTGCAAGTTCGCTTATTCCGGGAAATGAGCACGAAGTTTATAAGGTTATTAACAAGCTTGTGCAGCTGGGTGCGCGCGTAATTAACAAAGATAACGCTGCAATTCACGTGTCTGGTCACTGCAACGAAGGCGAACTTTTGTACTTGTACAACATTGTGAAACCAAAGTGCGCTATGCCAATTCACGGTGAGCATCGTCACTTGGTTGCAAACGGATTGATTGCTGTAAAAACTGGCGTTGATCCAAAGAACGTTGTTTTGGCAGAAGATGGCGATGTTGTGGACCTGTACCACGGAAATGCAGCTGTTGTTGGTTCTGTTCCATGCGGATACGTTTATGTTGATGGCGATTCTGTTGGTGAGCTTACTGATGAAGAGCTTGAAAAGCGCAGGATTTTGGGCACAGAAGGCTTTGTTTCGAGTTTTGTTGTAGTTGATACAGAGCACGCTGACGTTGTTTCTGGGCCGAAGATCTTCTTGAACGCTGTTGCTGAAGACGAGGCTGATTTTGAGAAGGTTCGTCACCAGATTGTTGAGCAGTTGCAGGATGCGATGATGCGTGGTGAGCATGATACTCATAAGTTGCAGCAGATTATGCGACGCACTTTGGGTAGTTGGGTTGCTCGCGCTTTGCACAGGAAGCCAATGCTTGTGCCGGTAGTTGCGGATATTGCAGAAAATAATCAAATATAATCAAAAATATCAAAAATAAAGAAAATATTCGCAATTATTCGTAAATAGCTGAAAATAATCGTAAATATAATCAAAAATAAGAAAAATATAAGGAAGGTACAAAATATGCCAGGAGCAAATCTTACTCGTGTAGAAGCTGCGGAACGCTTCGACGCAATCCAAATGCCAATTCATTACGATGTTGCGCTCGATTTAGGCAAGGGTGGCCGCGATTTTAAGTCGCACACAAAGATTGAGTTTGATGCTAAAGCTGGTAGTACAAGCTTCCTCGATTTGATTGCAAACAGCGTTGAATCCGTGGTGTTAAACGGTACTGCTCTTGACGTTTCTAAAGTTTTTGCAGACAGTCGAATTGAGCTTGCAAATTTGCTTGAGCATAATACCGTAGAAGTGGTGGCAAACTGCCAGTATTCCAACACGGGTGAGGGTTTGCACAGAAGCGTTGATCCTTCCGACGGAAACGTTTACCTTTACACACAGTTTGAGGTTCCAGACGCTCGCCGCGTTTACGCAGTGTTTGATCAGCCAGATTTGAAGGCTGTTTTTGACTTTAGTGTGGATGCTCCAGAAAGCTGGATTGTAACTTCCAATATGCCAGTTAAAAGCGAAGCAGCGTTAGAAGGCCGCCAAACCGAAGCCGGTACTTTGGAAAACGGTGCAGTAGAAGGCATGAAGCGCTGGGTGTTTGAGTTAACTCCAAAAATGAGCTCTTACTTAACTGCTATTTGCGCAGGGCCTTACGCCGAGTGGCATACATCTTACAACAATGAAGATGGCCGCGTAGTTCCAATGGCAATGTACTGCCGTCAAGCACTTAAAGACGCTTTTGCAAAAGACGTTGACTACTTGTTCGATATTACGAAGAAAGGCTTTGCTTTCTACGCTAAGACTTGGGGCGTGCCGTATCCGTACGCAAAGTACGATCAGATTTACGTGCCAGAATACAACGCTGGAGCTATGGAAAACATTGGTATGGTTACCATTCGAGACCAGTACGTGTTTGAATCCAAAGTTACGGACGCTTATGCTGAGCGCCGCGTTGTAACAGTTTTACACGAGCTTGCACACATGTGGTTCGGCGATTACGTAACTATGAAGTGGTGGAACGATCTTTGGCTTAACGAGTCTTTTGCTGAGTTTACGTCTACGCTTGCAACGGCTGAAGCAACCGAATGGCACGACGCTTGGAGCACGTTTAATTCCGGCGAAAAAAGCTGGGCGCTTAATCAGGATCAGCTTCCAACAACGCACCCAATCGTGGCTCCAATCAACGATTTGAACGACACCTCCGTCAACTTTGACGGCATTACTTACGCAAAGGGTGCTTCTGTATTAAAGCAGCTTGTGGCGTATGTTGGTCGCGAAAAGTTCTTTGAAGGAATCCACAATTATTTAAGCAAGCACGCTTATAGCAACGCAACTTTGGCTGATTTGTTGCACGAGTTAGAGCTTACAAGCGGACGCGATCTTAAGGCTTGGAGTGCTCAGTGGCTTGAAAAAGCTGGAATTAACACGATTTCTACTGAAGTTGAAGAAGCTGGTGACGGCACTATTGCTTCTTTGCGTTTGCGCCAGAGCGCACCAGCTGAGCACCCTGTTCTTCGCGCGCATCGTTTGGCTGTTGGTTTCTACAATGTAGACGAAGCAACTGGCGAAATTAAGCGCACAAAGCGAATCGAACTTGACGTTGACGGTGAAGTGACGGAAGTTGCGGAAGCGCGCGGATTGCAAATGCCAGCGCTTATTCTTGTAAACGACGACGATTTAACGTACACAAAGCTGCGATTTGACGCAAAGTCTCTTGAGTTTGCTGCAGAAAATCTTTATCGTTTTAAGGATTCTTTGACGCGCTCGCTTATTTGGCTCGCATTGTGGGATATGACTCGCGACGCGCAATTCCCAGCAGAACGCTTTGTGGAACTTAGTCTTAAGGCTTTGGCAACTGAGCGCGAATCAACTACTTTCCGCTATGCTCTTGGTCAAGTAAAGGTTACTGCAAGCCACTACGTTGTTCCAGAGCGTCAAGCGCAAGTTGCAAAGCATGTTGCTCACGAACTCTGGCAGTTGGCTTTGGCGGCTAATGCTGGCTCGGATGAACAGTTCCAGTTACTCAAGGCTTATCTTGGATACGGCGAAGTTGGAGATGCTGAGTTCGTGCGCGTAGCTAACGGATTGCTTGACGGTTCCGTGAATCTAGAAGGCTTGGAAATCGACAACGACTTGCGTTGGAGCATTCTTATTGCGCTCGCAGGCGTAAATGCCTTGGATGAAGCTGGAATTGACGCGGAACTTCAAAAGCGCGACACGACTGAGAATCGCGAGTATGCATATCAGGCTCGTGCGGCTCGCTCAACTGCAGAAGCTAAGGATTGGGCTTTTGAACAGGCTTTGCGCAATCTCGATTTGACTAATATGCAAATGGGCGCTGTGGTTGCTGGATTTGCAAGCACAGCTAAAGGCGATTTGGTTAAGCCTTATGTTGAGCGCTACTTTGCGGAAGTTGAGTGGATTTGGAAGAACCGCACATTCCATATGGCTGAGGCTTTGATTGAAGGCTTGTATCCAAATTATGCAGATGTAGACGAGCTGGTTGACCATGGTGAAAAGTGGCTTGAGGAGCATAAGAATGCGGATCAGGCTTTGCGTCGCATGGTGCTCGGAAGCCTTGATTCTTCTCGCCGTACTCTTAAGGTGCAGCACTACAACGCTTCCTTGCGCTAAATTCTGAAACATTTGCCGGAGATTTTTCCGGCAAATGTTGTAGCTTTGTCTGTTTTTGACCACAAATGCCGTGTATTTTTCCTGGCGTTTGTTGTCGTTTTGGCGGATTTGGGAAACATTTGCCGTGTAATTTCCTGGCATTTGTTTACCAACTATGCGCGGTGAAATTTTTTTATAGCGCGTCATGTAATGCTACGAGTAAGATTGCAAGCAGTGTGTGACGCGCTAGTATGCAATGTTGTTTGCTTGCGCGCAGGATGAAGTGATTTTTGCGAAAGAGGCTTTATTATGCCAAGAATGTTTGGTACGGATGGCGTGCGTGGATTGGCAAATCGCGATTTAACAGCGCAACTTGCGTTGGATTTAGGTGACGCTGCAGTGCGCGTTTTGGGAGATAAAAGCGCTGCTTCATCTGCTGCATCTACCTCGTCTGCTGAGGAAGATGCATCCTTAGTTAACGGTTCTCACTCAACTCACGCTCGTCGTCGCGCTCTTATTGGTAGAGATACCCGCGTTTCCGGAGATTTTCTAGCTTCTGCTCTCGCTGCTGGCATGAGCGCTGGCGGTTTTGATGTTATTGATGCAGGAATTATCCCAACTCCTGGAGTTGCGTTCTTAACTTCCGTGCTAAACGTTGAAATGGGTGCGGTTATTTCCGCGTCGCATAATCCTATGCCAGATAATGGTATTAAATTCTTTGCGCGCGGCGGTTTTAAGCTTCCAGATAGCAAGGAAGATGAGATTGAGGCTGTTCTTGGTCAAGATTGGGAGCGCCCAATAGGTGCTGGTGTTGGTCGAGTCAGCCATGACACTACTACAGCTACTAACTTGTATATTGATCATTTAGTTTCTGCTGTTGCACCTCTGAGCGACTCTTCTACTACGCGCCCAAAGCCGCTTGCAGGTTTGCGTGTTGTGGCAGATTGTGCAAATGGTGCTACTTCTGTTGTAGCTCCTGAGGCTCTTCGTCGCGCTGGTGCAGAAGTTGTTGTTATTAATGCATCTCCTGACGGCTACAATATTAACGATCATGCAGGTTCGACTCATCCAGAGCAGTTACAGGCTATGGTTAAAGCTTCAAAGGCTGATTTGGGTGTTGCTTTCGATGGTGATGCCGACCGTTGTTTAGCTGTTGACGAGAACGGCAATATGGTTAATGGTGATCAGATTATGGGAATTCTTGCGCGCGCAAAGCAGGCTGAAGGTAAGCTGAATCACGATACGCTTGTTGTAACAGTAATGAGCAATCTTGGCTTAAAGCTTGCTCTTAAAGATATGGGTATTGCAACCGTTCAAACAAACGTCGGTGATCGCTACGTTTTGGAAGAAATGCTTAAGCATGATTATTCACTCGGCGGTGAGCAGTCTGGTCATGTTATTAATCGCGAATTTGCAACTACCGGCGATGGTACTCTTACTGCTTTGACTTTGTGCCGTGAAGTTGTGCGTTCAGGCAAGAAACTTTCGCAAATGGCTGCAGACTTCCCTCAGCTTCCGCAAGCTCTTGTAAACGTTCCAAATGTAGACAAAATGGCTTCCAAAACTAACGCTGCTGTTCTTGCAGCGGTGGAGAAAGAATCGAAACTTCTTGGAGATACAGGTCGCGTTCTTCTTCGTCCTAGTGGCACCGAGCCGCTTGTGCGCGTTATGTGCGAGGCTGCAACTCAGACTCAGGCAGATGAGGTTTGTGCTCGTCTTGCTCAAGTTGTGGTTGATAATCTGAAGTTATAAGTTTGCTTATTTTTTGCGTTTGCTATTTGCTCACATTCCACTCGGCTCTAGCAGTGCGCAAATAATTTTGATACACTTATATCTTTAGTGCTGCTTTCAAATTCTGCTCGCGGCATGTAAATTTTGTAGATTTTCGCGTTACTGTGCGCGTTACTTAAAACGGTGAAAAGGAGTCCTATGTTTACGCATCACGCAAGTGTCGATACTAAGCTCAGTCGCGCTGTTGAGCGCTTGCTTGATTCCGCTACAGAGGACGGTATTTTGCCGATTGTGCAAGCTGGTGAGCCGGTTCTTCGTCAGCGTACTGTTGCGTATGACGGCCAGCTTACACGTGCAACTCTTACTAAGCTTATCTCTCTTATGCACAGCACAATGTTGGAAGCTCCGGGTGTTGGTTTGGCTGCTCCGCAGATTGGTTTAGGTCTTGCGATTGCCGTTATTGAAGATCATGTTCGTGACGATGAAGACGATCCTCGAGACATTGCAGAGCTTCCGTTTAGAGCTATTATTAACCCGCATTATGAGCCTATTGGTACTCAAACTCGCAGTTTTTACGAAGGCTGCTTAAGTGTTTCCGGCTATCAGGCTGTTCGTCAGCGTTGGCTTGACGTTCAGGCAACTTGGCAGGATGAGGACGGCAAACAACATTCCGAGCGTTTGCACGGTTGGCCTGCGCGTATTTTCCAGCATGAAACTGATCATCTTCGCGGCGAACTTTATATTGATCGTGCGGAAATGCGTTCGCTTTCTACCGACGAGAACCTTGAAGATTATTGGGCAGATGAAGCAGTTCCAGTAGCTGCCGCTCGTACGCTCGGTTTTGCAATCTGAATATTTTTTATTCTTTTATTCTTTTGTAATAGTCGTAGCTAGAATATCGTTTTTTATATTTTAGAAAATTATTTGCGATATTAAGTTTGTTCATTGCAATAGTGTAATAGAATATTTGTATGCGTTTTTACTTTTTAAGGTATGCGCGCGTGATTGTTACGTTATTAAAGAAGGATTGAAGAGTGAAAGTATGTAATAAATGCGGTACTCAAAATATTGATGCTGCAAAATTCTGCAAAGGATGCGGTAATAAATTAGAGGCATCGCAAGGTGCGCCAGCTCAGCAAGGTGCAGGCATGCAGATGCCACAAGGTGCAGGCATGCAGATGCCACAAGGTGCACAGATGCCTCAAGGTATGCGTCCAACTAATCAGCCAATGCGCGCACCTATGAATATGCCAAATAATATGCCGATGCAAGCGAATATGAATGTGCCAATGCAGGCTCCTAATCAGCATCCTAATCAGGCTCCAATGGGAAATATGCAAGCGCAGGCTCAGGCTCAGTACACTACTCAGTTTCCGGTGCAGCGTCCGATGCATGCTTCGACTCAGCCTAATCCAATGAGTGTTGATCAAACACAGAAGTTTAATCAACCTAATAGTGAGTCTGCTTCTAACTTGCAAAATTTGGTTGAAGCTTCGGAAAATAAGCTTGATAAGCCGGTTGAGGAAGTTAAGTCAGTAGAAACTAAGCCTGTTGAAGATGTGAAGCCAGAAGTTTCTGCTAAGCCGGAAGATTCTGCTAAGCAAAGCGAGCCTGCTAAGGCGGATGTTAAGCCAACGAACGAACAACAAATTAATCAGCCTATGCATGGTCAGACTATGCATGGCCAGCCTATGCACGGTCAGCCTGCACCTGGAAATCCTATGCCAGGCAATCCTATGCAGGGTCGACCAGTCCAGATGCAAGGTCAGCCTATGCAAGGTCAGCCAATGCAGGGCCGTCCTGGTCAACCTATGCCTGGCCAGCCAATGCCTGGCCAACCAATGCCTGGC
>NZ_ADES01000005.1 GCF_000263595.1 Gardnerella vaginalis 1500E | reverse complement strand
GGTCAAATGCAGACAGAACGACAACAAACGCCGGGAAAATACACGGCAAATGTAGTCAGATGCAGACAAAACAACAACAAACGCCAGCGACTAGTAAAGTTATCCAATAATCATGATATGCTTACGCTTTGTATGTCCTTATATAGCAAACGTCGTTTGGAGTAACAGTGGCAAACATTAAGTCGCAGAAGAAGCGCGTGCTCACCAACGAGAAAGCACACAAGCGTAACGTAGCAGTAAAGTCTGCTTTGAAGACCGCTATTCGTGCAACTCGTGAAGCCATCACCGCTGGTGATAAGGCTGCAGCACAGGCCGCTTTCGCAGTAGCCGCTCAGAAGCTTGACAAGGCTGCAGGCCGTGGCGTGATTCACAAGAATCAGGCTGCAAACCGCAAGTCCGGTCTTGCTGTAGCGATTAACGCTCTGTGAAGTTTGTGCAGGTAACTGCATAACACAGCATGTAAGGAAAATCCCCAGTACCAACAGGCACTGGGGATTATTTTTATACGCGACTAAAACTCATTTAGATTATTCGCACTTAAGATTTTTAAGACTATCTAAGACTATTTAAAACTATCTGCGCTTGCGATTGTTTAAGTTTAAGCGACGAATGCGCGGACGACGCACTTTAATCGGCTCAGTGCGATTCATTGCGCCGAATAAAGTCAAGTCAAATTTTACAGATAGCAAGCGCATTGCAACCACCAGCGCAACAATAAGCATGTCAAGAATAATCTCAACAGTTACACCAAAGAAACCAGCATGTTTTGCTTTAACTACAAAAACCGTAAGAACGCAACCAACTGCAGCCGGAACAGCATACCAATGTTTATCTCGCACAATAACAGGAACCTGATTCAAAATCATGTCTCGAATAAGACCGCCTCCCAAAGCGGTTGCCATTCCTAAAAATACTGAAGTCGTGCCAGACATGTGAAAATCTAGGCCTTTTGCAGTTCCGTTTACAGCAAATAATCCCAAGGCGAGCGCATCAATCGTAAGCATAAACCAACGCCACTTATCGATCTCCGGATGCGCAATCGCAACAATTATGCCGGAAAGTAAACCAGCAATCACAAAACCATGATCCGCAATTCCAACTGGCGGTAGTGCTCCAAGTAAAACATCGCGCACAATTCCGCCGCCCAACGCAGTAATCCAAGAAGTGGTAATAATGGCAAAAACATCGTACTTTTTACGAATAGCCCACAGTCCGCCAACCATTCCGCAGCATCCAACAGCAACATATTCAACAATTAGAAAGAAGATGTTATCCCCTAATGCGCCTTCCACAAATTACCCCTTCGAAACAATAAATAGCAAAATAAATAGCGCGCCGCACCCACATATGAATCTACATACGGAGTACGACGCGCCAATTAATTAGTCACAAACCTTCCACATCCAGTTGTGCTTGTCTTCAACATCGCCAAGCTGAATGCCAAGGAGCTCGTCACGCAAAGCCTGAGTCAACTCACCAACACCACCATCAGAAACCTTAAGATCGAAATCATCTGACTTAAAGCGACCAATTGGAGTGATGATTGCAGCAGTACCGCAAGCAAAGACTTCAGTTACCTCGCCAGAACGAATGTCGTCAAGCAAGCCTTGAAGCGGAATCATAGTTTCAACAACCTCATGACCAGCCTCTTTAGCAAGCTGAATCAAAGAACGACGCGTAACGCCCGGAAGAATGCTGCCAGTAAGAGATGGAGTTTCCAAATGACCATCCTTGTGGAGCGCAAACATGTTCATGCCGCCAAGCTCTTCCAAATAAGTCTTAGTTGCAGCATCCACGAAGCAAACCTGCTCGCAACCATGCTCAATACCCTTGTATTCGCCAAGCAAAGAAGCAGCATAATTTCCGCCGCACTTAGCAAAACCGGTACCACCAGGGCCTGTACGGAACCACTGATCTTCAACCCAAATGCTAACAGGCTTCAAACCACCCTTGAAGTATGGGCCTGATGGAGAAGCAATAACACAATATTCAACCTCATGAGCTTCACGAACGCCAAGGAACGGCTCGGAAGCAAACATGAACGGACGCATGTAAAGCGTATACTCGCGGCGGCTTGGAACCCACTCTCTATCTCGCTTTACCAAAGCTGCAACAGAACCAATAAAGTCGTCAATAGAAAGATCTGGCAAATACAAACGCTTAGCAGAATTCTGGAAGCGAGCAGCGTTAATATCTGGACGGAACAGCCAAACTGAACCGTCGGCGCGCTTGTACGCCTTCAAACCTTCGAAGCATTCCTGAGCGTAATGCAAAACGGATGCGCCTGGATCCATTTTCAATGGTCCGTAAGGCTCAACGCGACGATCCGACCAGCCTTCGCCTTTAGTCCAAGACATATGAACCATATTGTCGGAGAAAATCTGACCGAAAGCAGGCTTATCAATAAGTTCGTTGCGCTTTGCGTCCGAAACAGGATTATCGTTAGGCAGAACTTCAAAGTTGCCAGCCAATTTGTTCAACAGAGCAGGATTGCTATGATCATCAGATTCATAGGCGTCCGAAAACTCTGGAGCGATTTCTAAATCAGCCATTATGTCTCTTTTCTATCTGTAATATTTTTGATTGCCTTTTAACGCAATTAACGTATAGAATAATACGATTCTTGCGTTTAGCAAAACTTACACGCCAAAATATTTTAAGAAATATTTCAAAAAATACGGTTTAAAATAAAAATTATTTAGCAAATTTACTGATTTTATAAGAAAAAGCCGCATAAGTCAGTTCTTATGCGGCTTAAAATTTTAAACTATTTATAAGTTATAAGTTAACTAGTAATTAAATACAATAGCTTACTTTATAACTTACTTTTCTTCTGCAGCTGGAGCAGCGGCAGCAGGAGCAGCAGCTGCATCAGCAGCAGGAGCAGCAGCTTCGGCTGGAGCAGCATCTTCAGGAACGGTGACGCTAACAACAGACTCTTCGCCATCCATGTCGAGCACAACGCCCTTAGGAAGCTTAACGTCCTTAGCAAACACCTTGGTGCCGTCGGTCAAGCCGTCAACGTTAACAACAACGCGCTCTGGCAAGTTTGCAACGTCTGCACGAACCTTGAGCTCCTGAACGTCAACGAATGCAACAGCAGCACCCTTTGGAGTACCTTCAACGAAGACTGGAACTTCAACATCAATCTTTTCGCCAGCCTTAACTTCGTAGAAGTCAATGTGCTCAACAATGCGCTTAACAGGATTGCGCTGAACATCCTTAACAACTGCAATGCGAGATTCCTTGCCAAACTTAATAGTGAACAAAGCATTTGCGTGACGCAAAGCCAAAGTGGTCTCACGCATTGGAAGAGTGACGTGCACTGGATCAGCACCGCCAGCGTAAAGGCTTGCTGGAATCAAATTTGCAACACGCAAGCGGCGAGCAACGCCCTTACCAAACTCGTTGCGAACTTCGCCTTCAAGAGTAATCTTTGTAGCCATATCGGTCTCCTTATGGTCTGGATAGTTTTGTTTGTTAATCCAGCTTCAGGCGCACCGACGCGCCGAAAACCATAAGTGGCCATCAGCCCAGTCGATAACGGAACTTTGCCAACAATCAGTCGGCATATTCCCTCGCCAAAGCAACTTTTCTAGTGTAACCACAGCGCAAGACTAATCTTAAATCTCAATTATTTAATAAATAAAATAAAAATATGCAAACACTTACACAACTTGAGCACACAAACGATTATTATAGATAACAGCACTAAGCGCACTTTGAAACTATGCGCTTTTAAGAGCCGCTAAGGCATGATTAAGGAGCAGATGTGTCCGTCTTTAATGCACTCCAACAGCAAGCGTTTAATCTTGCACGTAAAGCATTGCGTATTGGCAGCAATTTCGCACACCCAGTCAGCGACGATCGCGCAGGCGAACCAGGCTACCAGAATGAAGAACAAGAATCTTCTACAAATACTCTACTTTCGCAAAATAAGCGTCTTCCACTCGTAGAAGAGTGGGGCGCAGGAATGCCAACAACCACGTTTATTGACCCAGAAACAGGTTTGCTTACCACAAAAACGGAAAGTGCTGCACCGCTGGACGAAGGCACAAGTATTTACGACTTGTATGCAGACCGTGCTGCACGCATGGGAGACGACCCGCTTTACACTTACAAAGAAAACGATAAGTGGGTTACTAAAACAGCAAATCAGTTCCTTAAAGAAGTTAGGGATGCAGCAAAAGGCTTAATTCACTACGGCTTGCACAAGGGGGACGCTATTGCTCTTATGTGCAAAACGTCGTACGAGTGGGATGTTACAGATGCTGCTGTTATGGCTTGCGGCGGCGTGCTCGCCACTATTTACGACACGGATTCTGCAGAGCAGATTCGCAACATTGTTAATAATTCCGACTCGCGTTTTCTTATTGTTGGAACTACAGAAATGCGAGATAAAGCAGACGGCGCTATTGAAGAATGCCCAAGCTTGGAACGTATTATTTGCTTAGAAACCGGCGGATTGGAAGAGCTTAAGGCTTTTGGATCTACCGTTAGCGACGAAGAATTGGACGAGCGTATTGATTCTGTAAAGAAAACAGACTTGTGCTCAATTGTTTACACTTCCGGCTCCACAGCCGCGCCTAAAGGCGTTGAAATGACACACGAGCACTACTGCACAACCGCACTAAACCTGCCAATCTACCTGCCAGATTTGTTAAGCGAAAAAGACGGTTCTGTGCTTTTGTTCCTTCCGCAAGCACACTCTTTTGCAAGGGCGATTAACTACATTGTTGTGGCAAGTACATTGCGAATTTACATTGCTCAAGGAATTTCTACTTTAATTTCTGATTTGCAGGTTGCAAAACCTACGGTTATGATTGTTGTTCCTCGAGTTCTTGAAAAAGTTTATAACGCGGCTTCACAGAAGGCTGGTCACGGCGCTAAAGGCTTGGCTTTCCAGGGTGCTGTTGTGACGGCTCAGCAGTATATGAAGGAAGTTCAAGAGTTTGGTGATGCTAAAGCGCTTACCAAGGCCCGTAGAACTGCTTACGATCCACTTGTTTACCGTCCACTTCGCCAGGCTCTTGGCGGACGCGCGCACTGGATTGTTGCCGGCGGCGCTCCACTCGACCCTGAGCTGCTTTCCTTCTTCCGAGGAGCAGGAGTTCCTGTGTACGAAGGCTACGGTCTTACTGAAACCACTGCACCATGCGCGTTTACTCCAATCGGAGTTCCTTTCCGAGAAGGCTCTGTTGGAATTGCGTTCCCAGCCTTTACTTTGCGAATTGCAGAAGATGGCGAAGTGCAAATTAAGGGCACATGCGTGTTCCATAAGTACCATAAGAACGACGAAGCAACTGAAACTTCGTTCACCGAAGACGGATGGTATGCAACAGGCGATTTGGGAAGAATTGACGACGAAGGCATGCTTTATATTACCGGCCGCAAAAAGGATTTGATTATTACAGCCGGCGGTAAAAACGTGGCTCCTGGACCTATTGAAGAGATGATTAAGAGATGCGAACTTGTATCTCAAGCATTAGTGCTTGGAGATAAGCGTCCGTTTATTTCCGCACTTGTTACTTTAGACGAGGAGATTTTGCGCAACTGGCTTAAGCTTAAGGGATTAGATGAAACTATGAGCATGAGCGAAGCTGCAAATAACGCTGTTGTGCGCGCCGAAGTACAAAAATTTATAGATCTTGCCAATGAAGGCGTGTCGCGCGCGGAATCTGTGCGAAAGTTCATTATTTTGCCAGAAGAGTTTACGCAAGAAAATGGCTTAATGACAGCATCTATGAAGATTATTCGCCCACGCGTTATTAAGTATTACGCAAATCTGCTTAATACGCAGATGTACACTTCGCGAAAGAAGTAAGAGTAGGCAAGCATATGCTTTCTTGCAAGAAGTAAAAGTAGGCTTCTTGCAAGAAAGAGTAAGATTCGCGCGGGAAGTAAGCGTAGGCTTCTTATGAGAAGTAAGCGTAAGCTTTCGCATGCGACTTGCGCGAATCCATAAAGTTTCCTTAATAATCCATGGGTATTTGATAATATTGGCGTGAAAAAACTTGATACCCCCCCCCCGTTGAAGAATACAATATTTTCTGAACGCAAGTTAAAAGAAAAGCTACATTCATAGCAATACTGCTTTTCTAAAAACTTGGCAAGAGATATGAAAATCTTCTGATTTCCATTAACAATTAAGAGGAGAGGTTAATATGAACGCCAAACTCGCAGTAGCAATCTCATTAGGCGCAAGTTCCCTTGCATTATTCGGAATGGCAAATGTGGCCAACGCCGCTACTCCTGACACTACTACTCCGCCAGATTCTAATACTCCTGCAGTTCAGACTGGAGAAAGTGCTACAGATAAAGCTCAAAAAGAAGCTAAGCAGGCTGTGGCTGAAGCTAATGAGCAGAAAAACAAAGTTGATGAGGAAGTTAATAAGGCTGAAAGCGAAGCAAGTGATGCTAATACAGCAGCCGCTGATGCTAACAATGAAGTAACTAAAGCTCAGAAAGACTTAGAAAACAAGAAAAAAGAAGCTCAAACAGCTGAGGAAGAAAAAGGTAAAGCCGATAAGGAATTATCTGATAAGCAAACTGAAGTAGATAACGCAAACGAAGAGGTTGCAGATAAGCAAGCTGCATTTGATAAAGAAAAAGAAAATCAGAAGACTGCTGAAGATAAGCTGAAGGAAACTCAAGGCGAAAAAACTGCAGCTGAAGGCGAGCTTGAAACTGCAAACAAAGACGTTACTAATAAAACTCAACAGCAGGCTCAAGCTGCAGAAAAAGTAAACACTGAAAAAGGCAAGCTAGATTCTGCCAATACTGAGCTTCAAACTGCTAAGGATAATAAAAAGAAAGCTCAGGGAGAAGCAGATAGGCTTTCTGGCGAGGCTGATCAAAAAGAAGCAAAACAACAAGAAGCAGAGCAAGCTGTAAAAGATAATACAAAACAGCAGGAAGAAAAGCAAACTGCTATAAATAATTTGCAAAGAGCTGACTCTGGAACAACAAGTGCTGAGGTGCAAAAGCTTAAAGAAAAAGCTCAAGAAGCTAAAGAAGCTTCTGACCAAGCTCAAAGGGAAGCAGCTGCTAAAGCTCAGGAAGCTACCGATGCGAATAATGCAATCCCTGCTAAAGCAGGCGAACTCACCAACGCAGAAAAGGCGCTGAAAGATAAGAATTCAGACTACGCAGCATTAGTAGAGAAAGTAACTTCTGCAGAAGGTGAAGCTGCTAAGAAAGCAGCAGCTTATGATGCAGCAGATAATAACGCTCCTAAGGATGATATTCCTGTGGAGCAGAAGTCTGACTTCTACAAGTTCTTGCAGTATGTGATTGATACTGAAAGCAAGAAGGAAAACAAGAACGCTGATCTTATTGAGGATGCAAAACGTGCTCAAAAAGTTCTTAAGGGCGAATCTTATGAAGTTCCTAATATGCCTGTGCCTGGAAAAGAAGGATATTATTGGCCAGGATACACTGCTTATGCTCCAACATGGTATAACGACTTGGTGAAGCCTGGTTTGGGTCGCGTTGGTAGCGCTGACTCTTTGGAAAACATGAAGCAGGCAGCAACATATTACAAAGCTCTTGATGATTATCGCAAAGATGACGTTTCTGGCATGAAAACTGTTAAAGTGCGTCTAACTCTTATTGCAGAAAGCATCGTGCACTCCTTCTATTCTGCAGCAACTGAAGCTCACGCTGCATGCCACGATACCACGGGATCAAAAACTCCAGACGAGTTGAAAACTCATGCATATGCTACTAATGTTGCAGAAAATCTCGCTTGGGATGGAGATTATAATAACTACGATCCTAAGAGGCCAAAGCAGAATCTTAAACAATGCAATACCGGTAATGGTCATCTTTCATGCCAATACACTGCCAACGAGAAGCACAACGCTGTTGACGGATGGTATGGCTTGGAAAAGGAAATATATGATAACGCTCTTAAAGATGGAAAGTGGAATGGTCACGAGTTTACAGAAGATGGCTTAGATGCACTCAAAAACCATCGCACAGATTTTGGAGCATATCTAAGGGAAAATCCTACTCTAGCTCTATTTAAGGATGATTCAAACGGACAAGCGAAGAATCTGTTTAAGAATGTGGTCGGCCACTACACTAACTTCTCCGCAAACAATAACTTTGCTTCAGGATTTGCTAAAGCAGATAATTCACATACAAACAGATTGGGATACCAAGATATTGCAGTATGGCACGGAGGCAATGAAGAAAGCTCAATTAGCATAGAAGAGTACAATAAACTTCTTAATGGCTATGAAAGCACAGTTACAAGCAGCACTCCTTCGCTAAGCGACGAAGAAGCTAAGAAACTGAATAAGCTGAATGCTGATGCAAACTCGGCTAATATGGCAGTGTTTAACGCTAAGTATGAAGCTTTGAAAGCAAAGCATAATATGTCTACTGATGAGCGCTCTGCTGTTGAGGATCTAGAAAAGAAGATTGAAACAGCAAAGAAGAACTTCGAGCAGGCTAGGAAGGATGCTGAAGCAGCAAATAAAGCTAAGGATGATACTGCTAAGAAGGCTGAGGAGCTGAAGAGCGCTTGGGAAACTGCTAAGAATGCGTATGATGAGGCTTCTAAGAAGGCTAAAGAAGCTGCTCAGCTAAACGAAAATGAGCGAAAGCAGAAGATTCAGAAGCTTCAAGACGAACTTAGTACCTTGCAAACAGCCGCAACAGGGTTGAAGTCAAAGGCCCAAACAGCCGAGGCTGACGCTGTAGCAGCACGCAGAAATGCCAATGAAAAGCAAACTGAAGTTAATGGCGCACTTACTAAGGATGTTGAAACTGCTGAAGCTAATGTAGAATCAGCCAAACAGGCTGTTACAACTGCTGAAGAAGCCAAAAATAAGGCTGATCAAGAGCTTCAAGTAGCTAAAGATAAGGTAACTACACTGACTAAGAAGATTGAAGAGCTTACAACTCAGATTCAAACTGAAACTCAGGAAGTTACTGAAGCTAACGGTAACGTTCAAGCTGCTCAGACCGCTCTTCAAGGTGCTAAAGACACTCAGAGTACAGCAACAGGCCAGCTTGAAGCATTGAAAACAAAAGCTAAAAATGCTGCTGAAAAGGTTGAGACAGAAAAAACAGCTGTTGAAACCGCAAAGAAAACTGTTGTTGAGAAGATAAAGACTGCACAAGAGAAGGTTAAAGCCGCTCAAGCCAAGGTTCAGTATGCTCAGAAAGTTGTTGAAGAAGCTAAAACCAAGATTCAAACTATACAGAAGAATCTTAAAGCTGCAGAAACAAAATTTAAGGCTGTTGTTACTGACAAAACGACTCAGCAATCCTTCATGCAGTCAACATTCTTGGCAGCTTACCCATCGTTTAACACCTTCATGCAAACTCTGACAACAAAGAGTACTGGCCTGCAAACTACTGCTACATCTCTTACAAAGTCTGCAGAAACACTCGCGAAACAGATGAAAGAAGTTGCACCAGAGTCTGTTACACCATCCGTTCCTCCAGCACCTACACCAGAACCTAAAGTACCTGAACCTGGTAATACTGGCAAGACTGGCAACACAGGTAGCACAGGAAACACAAACAATACCGGAAATACCGGTAACACAGGTAACACTGGTAACACAGGAAACAGTAATGTTCCATTCATTCCACAAACACCACATGTCAGCGTTCCTGCTGTTGGCGTAGAACAGCAATCTAACGAATTTGCTTCAGCTACAGCAGAAAATCACGCTACACAGGCTGTTTCCAAGAGTGAAACTGGAAAGTCTACTAAGGAAGAGCATGCGAATGCAAAGAACACGAAGCACGCCAACCGCACCGCTTCTGCAAATGCGGCCGCAACTCCTAACGCTGGCGTAGCACAAAGTAAGAACGCTAAGGATTCTAAGAATTCTGAATCGAAGGAATCTGCAAAGCAAGACTCCGCAAAGCAAGAAACTCAGGATTCTAATAGCAATAGCAGCGCTCAAAACAGCACGCCAAACAGCTCTCCAAACAAAGAGTCCAAGAATTCTCAAGCAAACGGCGATTCTGCAAAGGCACAAAACGGCTCCAACAACACTCTTACAATTGGCGCGGTTGCGGCAGTTGTGATTGCTGGAATTGTTGCAATCGGCGGAGGTGTGACTTTCGCACGTCACCGTCGCATGTAGTTGAAAATGTGGTTTACTCCATAAAAATAGAGCGACTACATAAAAACTAAAACAAAAAAACTAAAACAAAAACCGCAGTCGAACGTGTATCGGCTGCGGTTTTTTATAAGCGCAAGGTTTAAAACACTAATAAAAACACACTAAGCAGAATATGCTCGTCAAAACGCGCTTGTCAAAAAACGCTAATCAAAATATGCTTACTAGAACCCCAAACGCTCAAGCTTCTTAGGGTCGCTCTGCCAGCCCTTTGCAACTTTCACATGCAACTCAAGCACAGCTTTCGTGCCAGTAATGCGATTTACAGCAGTTCTCAAACGCTTCTTTACGCGCACTAAATGCTCTGCACGATGCCCAATAATAATCGGCTTTTGAGAATCTCGCTCAACATAAACAGACACAAGCACATGCGCTTTGTTGTCGTCGTATTGAGTATCCTCGCCATCACTCGGGTAGCAAATATCGTCAACTACAACAGCTAAAGAATGAGGCAACTCGTCGTCCAATTCTTCCAAAAATGCGCCGCGAATAAGCTCCGAAATCATGCTTTCTGGACTTTCCTCGCTAAGCTGATCCGCCGGATACATTTGCGGGCCTTCAGGCAAGTTTTGAATCAAAACATTCTTAACTTCGTCAATATTGTCTCGCTCCAACGCACTCACAGGCACAATATCAGTAAAATCGGCAAACTGCTGAATTTGAAGCAAATGCGCAACTAACTCACTGCGGCTAAGCGTATCGATTTTCGTAACAATACCAATAAGCGGAACTTTCCAAGTCCAATTGCCTTGCTCATCTTTTTTAGCAAAATCGGAGCGAAGACGGCTTAGTATTCGCTTATCTCCTGGTCCTATCTCCTGGTCTGCTGGAAGCAAGAATGCAATCGCGTCAACATCTGAAAGCGACTCGTCAACAATATCGTTCAAACGCTGACCAAGAAGCGTACGCGGACGGTGAATACCCGGAGTATCAACCAAAACCATTTGCGCATTATCGGTTGTAACAATTCCGCGAATAGCTTTACGCGTAGTTTCCGGACGAGACGAGGCAATAGCAATTTGCGTGCCAATAAGAGCATTCATAAGCGTAGATTTGCCAACGTTTGGCCTACCAACTACAGCTACGAATCCGGAACGGTAACCGTTAAAATCCGGAGTAGAAATCGTTGCGCGAGTTGAGGAGTCAAGATTTGCAAACATTTCGTCGTCAAAGTCGCTTTTATCATCAAAGTCGCTGTTATCGTCGAAGTTGTTAATATTATTCACGTTATTCTTACCGTCCAGTTCTTTATTTCAGCATATTCGTTTACTTCAGTAAATTCGTTTGCTTCATATTACTTGCTTGCTTAAGCGCGTTAGTTTGCTTACTTTCCAGCGCTTGTGGGGAAATCTTTTCCGAAAGTTTTTCCGAAATCTTTTCAGATATTTTTTCCGAAAGTTTTACCGCGCTGCTATTTTCAGACTGCTCGTCTTTAGGCTCTTCTAAGCCCTTAACATCGCGCTCAACCAAAATAGTTGAGACTTTCTTTCGTCTACCAGCAGAATCCACAGCAGTTAATTTTAAGCCTCTTGTAACCGCACTAGATCCCACAATCGGCACGTTACCAAGCAGCTTCGTAAGCAAACCAAACACGGTGTCCACATCGTCTTCGTCAATATGAACTTCAAAAATATCCTCCAAATCCGCAATCGGCGTTCTAGCAGGCATCTTCCACACGCCATCGCTTACTTCTTCCGGATCCGCATGCTGCGTGCGATCATGCTCATCTTCCAGCTCGCCCACAATCTGCTCAATAGCATCCTCAATAGTAACCAAGCCTGCAATACCGCCATATTCGTCAACAACTACAGCAACATGCTGACGAATTCGCTGCATTTCGTGGAATAAATCGTCAACCGGCTTGGACTCCGGCACAAGCATAGGGTCTCGGCTAATAGTGTCAACAGCTCTAGAAGAAGCTGCAGGATTAAACACGGTAGCTCTTACTGCATCCTTCAAATAAGCAACGCCAACTAAATCGTCAACCGAATCTCCAATAACAGGAACTCTAGAAAATCCGGATCTTGAGCATAATTTCAGGAAATTTTCCAGCGTTTCGTCGCTTTTTACGCAAATCATATCGGTTCGAGGAACCATGATTTCGCGAGTCAAAGTGTCTGAAAGCGTAAGCACATTGCGCATCATTTCCGAAACTTCAGGGTCAAAATCATTCGCTTCAACAAGGCGATCAATACTCGCCTTTGCTTGATCCAGCTGAATATCTTCCAAAGCCTCATCGTCTGAAAGATCAACATTCTTTTTTCTAGAAGTTACGTCAGCATCGCTAGCAATATGCACCAGAGGATTAATCGCCATAGCAATAGAAACAATGCGAGAAAGTCTCATCAACTTTGCCACAGGCTGAGCAGCTCCCACAGAACGCGGGCGAACAAGCATAGAAATAACAGCAACAATCACCGAAACCACAACGCCAACAACCAAAGTAAGCCACATTGGAGCGCCGAAAAACGCCGAAACCGCAGCAATAATAACGCCGTCAAACACATTGCACAGAACGCGCACAAAAGCGCATGCGCTAGAAGTTGCGTAACGGTCTGAAATAAGCTTTTTTACCCGATGAATTCTTGCAATTCTACGCATACGCACTATTGCGCTTGTGTCGTCATCGTGAGTTTGAGCTTCAATCATAAGATTGTTTAAGCTCGCTCGCGTAACTTTAGGCACTGCCCCTTCTGCAGCTGCCATTGCAAGAGACAGCCACACAAGAAGAATTGCAAGCAAAAGCAAAACGGCTAATCCTAGCCACACGTGCAACGGAAGTTCCGGTAACGATATATTTGTAAAAAATGCTTTAATATCTTCCATAATTATGCTCTTAAATCTTACGACTGCTTACTTGTGCTTACTCGTGCTTACTTGCTTTTGTTATTTCTGCCTCCGCTTGCATCATGCTCAGCATCGTAACGTTCAAGCTCGTTCACAGCTCCTTCCGGAAGAGTAGCGTCATACAATTCCCCAGAACGTGCAGCGAAGAAAGTAAGCAAAAGCTGACGCTGCAAACCAAACATTTGCTTTTCTTCTTCGCGAGTTGTGTGATCGTAACCAAGCAAATGCAATATGCCGTGAATGGTTAAAAGCATCATCTCTTCCATTGTGCTATGCCCCGCCGCGAGCGCCTGCTGCTGAGCCACCCAAGGACAAATCACCAAGTCTCCAAGCATGCCCTCGGAAACTTTGTCATCGCTTCCAGGAGTAAGTTCGTCCATTGGAAAACTCATAACATCTGTTGGACCTTCAAGGTTCATCCAGCGCTCGTGAAGGCAGGCAATTGGCTCCGGATCAACGAAAGTAATTGATAAATCTGACTGCGTGCTGACTTTCATCTGCTGCAACACCCACATTCCAAGATCGGAGAAGATTTTAGCGTCGATTCGCCACACGGTTTCGTTCATGACTTCAATGCTCATGATTATTTGTTATTCCTCTCGAAGTTTATTTTTCAAGTGTTGCTAGTTTAGATTTTGCACGAGCGCGCTATTTTGTAAAAGTGCGCTATTTTGTAAGCTTTACAAGCTGCCTTCCACAAGCTTTTCGCCAGTAAGCACATGTGCATGAACATGGAATACTGTTTGACCAGCTGCAAGACCAGTGTTAAAAACAAGCCTGTAGTCTCCATTAAACGCGTCGTTAGCAATATTTTGCGCAACACCAGCAATATGAGCTAAAGTTTCAGGAGCTTTACTAGCAAGCTCAGCAACATTCTTATAGTGATTGCGCGGCACAATTAGCACATGCACTTTTGCCTGCGGATTAATATCCTTAAAAGCGACTACCGAATCATCTTCGTAAACGCGCGTGCTTGGAATTTCGCCGGCAATAATCTTGCAAAAAATGCAGTCTGGATCAGTATGGCTCGCAGCATTGCTCATAGTTGCATCGCTCATGGTTTCTCCCCTATTTTTTATTACGAAATAAAATTCATGCCAAAAGCCAAAAGCAATCGGCACACTACATACTATTTTACACAAACTTGCGCATTTTATTTATGATTTTTTCACTATTCGTACCGGCCTAAAGCGCGCGAAAGAAGCGAAAGTGCCACAGGTCCTGCAGTGGATGCGCGAAGAATATTGCTGCCCAAAACGCAGCTTTTAGCACCAGCGTCAACAAACATCGAAACCTCGTCGTCACTAATTCCGCCTTCTGGACCAACAAGCACGTAAACAGTGCGCTCCTTGCCATCATCCAGGCAGCGCTCTGTAAGAGTGTTTACAGCTTGCTCGATTTGACTCCAGCAGTCGGTTGCATCCTGATGCAATACCACTACTAGGTTTCCGTAAACGCACGCACGTCTACATATTGCAACAATCTGCTTACTGGACACGCATTCTTGAAGCTCCGGCATAAAAGCTCTTCGAGACTGCTCTGTAGCAGCCTGCAACACCTGATTCCAACGCTTATCCGTGCGACCAGGCTTCCACTTTGCGATTGAGCGGTCAGCGCACCAAGGAATCACTTCATCTACGCCAATTTGCGTAGCCATATCGATTGCTTGCTCATCGTGGCCGGTTTTTGCTAAAGCCTGCACAAGCGCAAGACGCGTAGTGCAACGCGCTTCTCGAGTGAACGCATCGACGCGAACTAAACCATTTTCCGCATCCGTAACAGTTGCGTGAATTCGCAAGCCTTTGCCGTCAGAAAGTTGCAAAGAGTCACCCTCTAACAAGCGCATAGCGGATATTGCGTGGCGTTTTACGCTGGAAGGAAGCGTAAGTGTCCATCCTTCCTCAATCCCATCTGCAAGCACAGGAGCATTATCGTGGTCAGTATCTAGCAAAAATAAAGCGTCAGTCATAATCTAAAGCCTAACGTGAGGATGCGCCAAGTACTAAAAATATTTCTGTGCAAGTATTGTGGCAAACTAGAACAGTACGTACTGGAGGTTGCAATGAGTAATGAGCTTGGTGATAACACTGCGCTTGTTACTTTGCGTATTTCGCGCTTTGCGCCGTGCGAAGAAACGCAAAATCCGCAAGACGCTACTAAACTCGTGCGAAAACGTCACGAAAGTCCATTTGCTCGAAAAAAGCGTAGCAATCCTTTTGCAAAAGTAGATTCTGCACAAAAAGAAGATAGCGATGCTGAATCTTCCATTCCTTCTATGAAACGCATTCAAGGCAAGCATTGGGTTCAAGATTACGTTTTGCGAGTTCGTTCAACGGATACTATTCTTAGCTGCTTGCTAACTATTAAGCGCACAATCGACCCGACTTTGGCTTTTCGCTACTCTTGTGGCCACGGAGTTTGCGGATCGGATGCTGCAAACGTAAACGGCATGCCAACTTTACTTTGCAGCGCAACAATAGGCGCGAACGCTCGTCCAGAAATCACAAATAACGTGCAATCTCGCGGATTTAGAAAAACCGGAACTTCAAGTAGCGGCGAAAGCTCAGCAAAATCGCCAATTCTACAAAAAGAATCTACGCAGACTGTAGCTCAAAAAAATGGAAGTTTCGGTATTATCGAACTTGCACCTCTTGCTGGATTTGCAGTTCAGCGCGATCTTATTTGCGACCTTTCACCTATGGTTTCGCAAATAAAACGTTTAGAACCTTATTTACAAGCAGCAGACGTTTCTGTGCGAAATAATGAAGGAAAACTTAAGCTTATTGAGTTTTTGCAGCATCCTGAAGAGTTGCAAAAGTTTGAGCTTTTAAGTAACTGCATTATGTGCGGTGCGTGCGAAGGAATATGCCCAATCTACGCCGGCGGCGAGGCTTTTATTGGGCCTGCTGCTTTGATTAACGCGGCTCGTTTTATTTACGACTCTAGAGACAATGCAACAGAGCGTCGATTAGATTTGATTGACGGCAGCGACGGAATTAGTGCATGCCAGTCGGTTCGTGCGTGCTCAAGGCAGTGTCCGCGCGGAATTGACGTCGGCGAAGAAATTTGGCAACTTACAACACTAGTGAATGAGCGCAAAAACTTGTAGGTTGATTTACATATTAATTGCGTCGTCATTCATTCATGTGGATGTTCGTATAGTGAGATTTGAGATTTTTTGCACTGAGCGAGGCGAACGTCAGAGCCGTAGGCTGCTGATTCGTCGAGCGAAGAAGAAAAATCGAAAAATCTCTGCGATTAGCACGGTTATTAACGAATTAGCATGCAGAGTTTGGGGGATTTCTTTACGAGCACTAAAAGAGGACTGAGAAGCTACATTCTTTAAGAAAGGCGAACACACTAAACGCCTTTAACAGCCAGAGCGCCCGAAGGACGGGACGTGCGAGGAAAGAAATCCCCAAAAACTCACGCCACATTAAACGAATTGTAATATAAACTTATACGTAACTGTAAAGAAAATGTCGTTTTCGCTTAAAAATGCGACTCGATTAATCTTAATTAGTACCAGACGCTATGCGCACTGCTTCTAGCGGATCGTCCGTAACAGCAAACAAGTGCGGGTCAAGAGACGAAATTAATCCACGAGAAGTAACAGTCGACTGCAACCAGTTAATCAAGCCCTTCCAATACTCAGTTCCAAACAGCACAACCGGCACTCGCGCAACCTTATGCGTTTGTACAAGAGTTAGAGCTTCGAACATTTCGTCCATTGTGCCAAATCCGCCAGGACACACAATAATTCCGGAAGAATACTTCATAAACATTGTTTTTCTAACGAAGAAGTATCTAAACTGCATTCCAAGATTAATCCACTGATTCAAACCCTGCTCGTGCGGAAGCTCAATACCCAAACCAACCGAAGTGCCGCCCGCTTCTGCAGCACCGCGATTCGCAGCCTCCATAATGCCAGGGCCACCGCCTGTAATAACCGCAAAACCGCGTTTTACAAGCTCCTTGCCCATAGTTAGCGCGGCCATATATTCCGGCTCGCCATCTTTTATGCGCGCAGAACCAAAAACACTAACAGCAGGTCCTAATCCAGCAAGAGTGTCAAAACCGTCAACAAACTCAGCCTGAATTCGAAGCGCGCGCCAAGGGTCTGCACTTCGCCAATCCCACTTGTTATCTCGGTCTGCACCAACGCCTGCCGCAATCTGCTGACTTCTATCTTTACGAAGAAGCGTTTCGGTTGTGCTTTCTTTAGGAATCATAGACCCGCGCATAAGCACAGAACCGCGATGATATGTATTAGACCAAGGTGGAACTTCTGAAGAATAATTTTCCTGACTATTATTCATAACTACTCCCTAAAAATAATCCTAAAAATAATCCTAAAAATAATCCTAAAAAATAATCACAAAAGCTAATACAAAAAAGCTAATCTTCAATATCATCTAATTCTTCTTCCATATGCTTTGATTGCATAGAAAGCAAGAATCCCGCAACACCAGCTGCAACAATAGAAGCAACAAGAACACCAAAACGTGCCTCTGCAGACAAATCTGCGTCCGAATATGCAAGAGAAGCAATAAGTAGCGAGACTGTGAAACCAATACCGCACGCACAAGCAGTCGGAAGCAAATCAACTACACGCAAAGAGTCCGGAACTTTTAAGCCAAGTAAATGCTTTGAAAGCCAAGCAGTTACCATAATTCCCAATGGTTTTCCAACAACCAGAGCAATAGTAATAGCAATAAGAATTGGAGATAAGAACAGCTCCCAAGTTAGCGTTTCAAAATGCACGCCGGTTGAAAAAAGCGCAAAAATAGGTAACGCTACTAAAGCAGATACAGGCTGAATTTTTTCGCGATAACGCTCCGCGCGCAAAGTTTTTTCTCCGTGAACTAGATGCGCAGGAGTGAGTAATCCTACCATTACACCAGCTAAAGTTGGGTGCACTCCAGCTTCATACATCATTACCCACGCCACAATACCAACTAGCGCCACAAGAGGCCACGGAACATGTTTAAGACGCACTAAAGTGGTCCAAATAAGACCACACACAACAACGCCAACAAACCAGTACCACGCGTTTAGAGAAGAGAAGAACACTGCAATAAGCGCAATTCCAAGCAAATCGTCAACAGTTGCAAGAGTCATCAAAAACGCACGCAAAGAATGAGGCAAAGTTTTAGCAAATAAAGCTAATACTGCAAGCGAAAAAGCAATATCCGTTGCAGTTGGAATCGCCCAACCAGCACGAACCATACCTAACGAAGGTAAAGCGCCGGAAGTAAGACGCATAATCTCCTGACCGGCGTGAAGATCGGAAAAGACTGTTACTGTGGCAACAAAAAGCAACGGCGGGGCAATCATGCCACCAACTGCGCAAATCATTGGCATTGCAGCAGCACGAGGATCAGAAAGAGATCCTGCAATAAGCTCGTGTTTTAAGTCTAAACCAACAGAAAGGAAGAAAATAGTAAGCACGCCGTCTTGAACCCAATGGCTAATCGACATGTGAATATTAGTAAACGGAATACCAATATGAGTATGCGAAACAGCTTCAAATACTGGCGCGGTTAAAGGAATGTTTGCAAGCAATAAGCCAGTAAGAGCAAAACCAAGCATAATTAAGCCAGAAATTCGCTCATTGTTTGCTATATTGCGTACTATTATCCAGCTGCGTCGTATCATGTTGTAAATATTTCCTCCCAATGTTATGCAAAACATATTAATTTTGCAGCACTTTTTAGTATAGCGGAGAGGGATAAACCAAACAGATGAGATAAAAAAAAAACGCGAGGCAAATGCTTCGCGTTTTGTTCGTGCGCCAGACAGGATTCGAACCTGCAACCTTCTGATCCGTAGTCAGATGCTCTAATCCGTTGGGCTACTGGCGCATGTTTTCCGTCCACAAGAAGAACTCTCTCGTTTTCGGCAACTTGACTAATATACAACCATCACAAACAAAACACAAACTCCGGCGTGTCGACCGGAGTTTGCTTAGCTTCTACAAAAACTACTCTCGATGCTCAAGAACTTTATCTACAATACCGTAGGATTTAGCTTCTGGAGCAGTTAAGATTGTATCCACCTCAATATCTTTGCGAATACGCTCAACATCTTGACCGGTATGCTTAGCAAGAGTGTTTTCTAACCATTCTCGCAATCGAAGCATTTCCTTAGCCTGAATTTCAATTTCAGTAGCCTTACCAAAATCTTGACCCATTGCAGGCTGATGAATAAGCACGCGCGCATTCGGTAAAATCATACGCTTACCATGAGCTCCCGCAGCAAGCAAAATCGCAGCAGCAGATGCAGCCTGACCCAAGCATACGGTTTGAACATCTGGACCAATATACTGCATTGTGTCGTAAATAGCAGTCATTGCAGTCATGGAGCCACCGGGAGAATTGATATACATCATAATGTCGCGTTCACTATTCATGCTTTCCAACACCAAAAGCTGAGCCATAATATCGTCAGCAGAAGTGTCGTCAACCTGAACGCCCATAAAAATAATACGATCTTCAAAAAGCTTCGTGTACGGATCATGCGTTTTTAAGCCGTATGGAGTTTGCTCACCAAACTGCGGCAAAACGTAGCGGTTAGTAATTCGCTGTGCTGAAGAAACGCCGCCAAAACCAGCCAAACGCTCAGCACGTGCAACAAACTTTGCTTCTTCACTTGCCATAAGTTACTCCTCACCTCGCATTGAAGCAGGAGTTGTTACGATTTTATCTACAAAACCATACTCCAACGCCTGTTTAGCAGTGAACCAGTGATCATACTCGTTGTCTCGGTAGATTTCTTCTATGGTATGACCAGTCTGCTTAGCTGTTAATTCAGAAAGTGTTTTCTTCATATCCATAATCAGCTCTGCATTAATACGCACATCCGTAGCAGTGCCGCCAACTCCGCCAGAAGGCTGATGCATAAGCACGCGCGCATGAGACGTAATATAACGCTTACCAGGAGTGCCAGAACTAAGCAGGAACTGACCCATAGAAGCTGCCATGCCGACCGCAATAGTTGCAACATCTGGTTCGATTAGCTGCATAGTGTCGTAAATTGCCATGCCTGCGGTAATAGAGCCACCAGGCGAATTAATATACAACCAAATATCCTTCTTAGGATCTTGCGCAGCAAGCATTAACATTTGAGCGCAGATGATATTAGCATTCTCGTCTTTTACTTCAGATCCCAACCAAATAATGCGATCTTTTAGCAACCGATTAAAAATAGAATCGGTTGGCGAAGACGCTTCCGCCTGTTCCATAACAGGAGAAGCTGTAAAAAGCTCAGTCACCTTATCTCCTTACCATAAACTTAAGTATTCCTAGATTATCGTGTGCGTGTGACCGTATAGAAAATATTGTATGCATAAAATCAGCGAAATATTCTACACTGAATTTCTACAAATCAATTCAGATAATTATTCAACTATTATATAGATTTGATATAAAATATTTAGTATATCTTTTTTTGAATGTAAATTCGCTCACAGAGGAGAGAACATGGATTCCAACAACTTACCAAACAACAATCATTCTCAAAATACAGAAGAAAACAATGAGAATCAGATCAACGATTACACAAATAATGCGAATCTAGAAAACACTTACACAAATAATGCGAATCAAACGGACACTTATCAAAACAATTCATACATGAATTCTGGTTACCAAAATAATGCAAATCCAGCAAATACTTATCAGAACAATACTTACCAGAATAATGGATACCAGAACGACTACCAGAACGACTACCAGAATAACTACCAGAATGACTACCAGAACAATTGGTACCAGAATGACTACCAGAATGACTACCAGAACAATACTTACCAGAATAATGGCTATCAGAATAACAATAATCCAATAAACACTTACATAAACAGCGATAATTTAATAAAAACATATAAAAATGTTCAGCAGCAAGTAATAAGCTTCGTAAATACGACACTAGCAGATGAGCATAAGAAAAGAATTGCTGTAATTGTTGCTATTGTACTAGCAGTAATACTTTTCGGCGGATTAATCTCAGGCACTTTTAAAAAACATTCCGATTGTTCTGCAGAAAAAAGCGCCAATATTGAAGAATACGCAGATTGCCATCCATCAGACTTTGAAGAAAGAGGCGATGATGACGTATCCGCAACGTTTGATGCTCAGGGAGATAGCCTCAATATAACTATTAAATTCAAAGATCGTGTACCTGACAATGCAATTTCAAAGGCTGAAGCTACTTTCTCTGACAGGCTTTTCCTTTCAAATCTGTTCCCAGCAGTTGAAGAAGCTAAGAATAAGGTCAGTTCCCCAATACACTTGTATTACACTGTTTTAAATAACGACGACAGTGTTATTTATAAAGATGACTTCATCGATGAGTAAATAATATACAAATATACTATATGCAAGTATGCGCTTTTGTTACTCATTGAATAGGCAAAGGCGCATACTTTATTTGCGTCTAAAAATTCTTAGCGGCAGCGTTACACTTCGTGCAGCAATGCAGGAAACAGCCATCGGCACAATCATAATAAGCGGAACGTCCACTAATTGCGCCACAAGTACAAGCGCAAACCATAATGATTTTCGACTTGCAGTCAATAGACTTGCAGCGCCAAAAATAGCAGACAGTAGTAATACTTCAGGCTGATTCAATAGCATGCTACCGATAAATGGAAGTTTCATACTTATAACGCCTACAACAAGACCAATGCAAGCGCCAGTTGAAATGCTCGGCTGCAGCACGCCACCGGAAGCACCAGCTCGCAAAACAATCAAAGTAGCAAACATTTTCATCATTGCAAGAAGTAGCAAAATAATCATAATATTCGAGACAACTTCAACATGCGAAGAAGTAGATACAGAAAAAGCAAGTTGAGAAAGCGACCTACCATTGCCCATAATATGCGGAAAACCGCAAGCTGAAACACCAATAACTAAGCCAGCTACAGGCATAAAACACAACATTTTTACGCCACGCAAAGCATGAGTGCGACACCAAACAATACCCAAACGAAAAACGTAGCCAACTAAACCGCACACTGCACCAACAGCAACAGCTAAAACGCAGATTTGCCAAGAAATCGCGCAAGAAAATTGCGGAATATTGTAATAACTAGAATGATGCAATAACAATTCAACAACAAACGCAGCAACATAATTCATAACAAGCGCAAAAGGAAAGCAATACATGCGCTCTGATTGCGCAATATTTTTAACTACATTAACCAATGCAGGACCATTTTCACGATTTAGCCACGCATAAAAACCAAGACCTTGAGTTTTACTAAGCAGACCTAATGCAAGTATAGTGCCAGCTAAAGGCGCGTGATACACTGCAGCCAAGCCAGCACCAGCAGCAGAGGCAATCAGCACGCGCTGAGTTTTAGCAGGCACATGAAAAATACGGCTGTAATGCTGAGCAATCATTGCGGCCAATTCTCGCGGGGCTACTTCCCTGCCGATTGAAATTCCAGAGCCAACAATGCCGATTTGCAGCAAAATGTGTGCGACAGTAGAAAAAATTGGCATATTGCTTCCGAAAACAGCTTGCGGAATTGTAACAATACGAGGAGGATTCTCTCTTTTGCGCAAAAAATACCAAGCTAGGCCGGCAATAGTCATAGAAATGGTTGTAGATAGCACGTAGCGATACCACGGAAGCGCTGAAAATACAGCGTTTTTAGCAGATTCAATTGAGCCAAAAGCAAGGTATTGTACTGCGTAAAAAATAAGCGTAAGAACTGTTGCACCTAAGCCTGTAAGAATACCGAGAAAAACAGAAGTTGCAGCAAATCGCGCTACTCGAATTGCGAGATTAACTAAACCGCCAAATCTTGAGCAAGATTCAGACTTTGTTCCAGAGCTACTATCCATAACTTCTCGCAATCCTTATATAAATAAGACCCGACAGAAAAATAATTCCGTCAGGTCTTACTTAAAGCCTTTACAAAGTAACTTAGAATTTAGTTAATTCTACTCTACTTCTACTTAGAAAGCTCGTCAGCAACAGCAGCAGCCTTAGTTGCAGCTTCTACGCTTTCGTTTTCTTCATCTTCTTCAGACAAGAATGCGCTCAAATCAAGAGCCTCGCCTTCAGAAACAAACTTTACAGCGCGCATACCAGCAAGCAAGCCCTTAGAACGAGCAACTTCCTGAACAGCAGAACCAAGCTGACCATTGTTCACGATTGCATTAATGAACTGGTTTGGATCCATGCCGTACTGCTGAGCAACAGAAATCAAGAAGTTAGTGACATCTGCCTGAGAAACGGATACATCCATCTGCTCAGCCAAAGCATCGAGAACCATCTGGTCGCGAATTTCCTTTTCTGCAGCCTTCTGAGCCTCATCCTTCTGCTTCTTAGTAGCCTTTTCAGGATCTGGGGTCATGCCCTTCAAATGCTCAGCAACAGCCTTGTCCAAAACACCCTTTGGCACAGGAATTTCAACTTCTTCCTGAAGCTTAACAAGGAATGCGTCACGAGCGTTGGTGGCCTGACGACCTTCAGCAGCCTGTTCGCAAGACTTGCGAATTTCTGCCTTCAATTCCTTCAAAGTGTCAAACTCGGAAGCTTCCTGAGCGAAGTCATCATCAAGCTTTGGCAATTCCTGAGTCTTTACGGAATTAACCTTAACCTTAATCTGAGCATTCTCGCCCTTATGCTTACCGGACTCAAGCTTGCCTTCAAAAGTGGTTTCTTCACCGGCAGAAAGGCTATCCAAAGCCTCATCCAAGCCGTCAAGCAAAACGCCGGAACCGATTTCGTAGCTAACGCCTTCCTGAGCGTCAACAACTTCATCGTTAATGCGAGCTTCCAAATCAATATTGGTGTAATCACCCTTAGTAGCTGGACGATCAACGCCAACCAAAGTTGCGAAACGCTGACGAAGAGCTTCCAAACGAGCCTTAACATCCTTGTCGGAAACCTTTGGCTTCTCAACTTCAATCTCAACGCCCTTGAACTTGTTCAGCTTGAACTCTGGACGACGCTCAACGGTCGCAACAAACTTAAGAGTTGCATCAGCCTCAGTAGACGTTGGAACTTCCTGAACGTCAAACTCTGGCTGATCCATTGGGTGAATCTTCTTTTCTTCCAAAGCATTGGAATAAAGCTCTGGTACAGCGGAATTAACGGCTTCACCAGCAACGGCTGCAAAACCGACACGCTGATCTACAATCTTGCCTGGCACATGACCCTTACGGAAACCTGGCACGTTAATTTGCTTTGCAATCTCCTTACGAGCCTCATCCAAGAATGGCTTGAAGTCTTCGAGATCTGCGGTGATAGTGAGCTTAACCTTAGTTGGCTCAAGATTCCTGACGCTGATTTTCACGCTTGCGCTCCTGAAATTACGTTTTCTACCTTCTGCCGTATGGCACAACCGTTACATGATAGCGCGAGTTACGGACTCAGCAATAAGTGCAACTTGCCATGGCCTAGCGCCCTGTTCCAAAAAGAAGGAATAAACGTCAACATCCGTAATATTTTCGCACCAGCATAAGTTACGAATAATTTGCGGTTTAATAATGACTTCTACTGGAGTATGCGTGTCTTCCGAAATACTTGTAAGAACTGCGCGAATTCGTTGCAAACGCTCATATCTAGCAGGATGATGCTCTTTCCAATAGCGCATTGAGCGAGGGGCAGATTGCGAGTCTTGAGACTGCTGCAAACTTTTAGAATCTTTAAAATCGTTAGAATTATTATGCTCAATCTCCGAAAAATCATCCATAGCTGTTTCGCCGGATTTTGCACGTTTAAGCGCGTTTTCAATAATATTCTTCCAAAGAGATGGCTTAATTTTGCGCTGAATTGGCGCGTAACGTTCAAACATTTTGTCTTGTTCGCTACCTGTGTGAATGCGCACACGCTCGTTTAGCGAACGAATAGAACGAAAATCGCGAGCATTACGCGGCTTACGCTTTCCAGCTTCAATAATTGCTACGTCAGAAAGCAAAAGATTAGGCGCAATATCGTATTTTTGAGCTAAAGCATCACGCTCTTGCCACAAGTCTTTTGCAATTATTAAGCCAACACGATCGTGCATAAGAACATTTATATGCGAAATTTTAAGCCACGGACGAGGATGAGGCGCTTTCTTTTGCGCGCCCTTTATAAGCAAGTGCTTAAATTCTTCTTTAGCCCAATCCAATTTTCCTTGCTTTTTAAGTTCGCCGCGCATCACTTCTTCTAGTTCGATTAACAGCTCAACGTCTAAAGCCGCGTAATTTCGCCAATCTCTAGGAAGAGGGCGGTAAGACCAGTCCGCTGCAGAATGTTCTTTTGCGAGCGTCAAACCCAAATAATATTCGGTTACAGAACTTAAGCCGAAGCGCTTTCTGCCAAGTAATTTAGCCGCGATTTCCGTATCAAATAAGTCACGCGGACGCAAACCAATGTCGAAAAATCCTGGCAAATCTTGCATAGAGTCGTGAATAATCCAAGGCGAATCCCCTATTGCCTCGTTAAACTCATGCCAATCAACACCGAGCTTCTTAAGAGAGACAGGATCAAGCAAACCAATTCCTGCACCCTTGCGTTTAAATTGAATCAACCAATCTTCATGATTGTAGCGAAAACCGGAAGCTCGCTCAGCGTCCGCAGCCAAAGGGCCAGAGCCCGCTGCCAATAAACTGCAATATTCTTTATATGCTTCAAGCGTATCAATGACTTCTGGAACACCGTCTCTAGGCTCTTTTAAGAGCTTTGGTTCCTCGTTCAAGTACGCCTCCCGATTGCATGCTTTACCCAAATTCTTACGTTTTTTGCAAAATATTCTGTACTTTTTGCAAAATATCCGTAAAAAAATATTTAAGCCGTGTTGAAAGATTATGCATCTTTTAACACGGCTTCAACTTTCGCACACAACTACGACTATTCAAAAATAAATAATCAAATAAATAATCAAATAAATAATCAATCTGTTTTATTGTTTGCTATTTCGTCATTTATGTGCTTAACAAGCTTAGTTTTAAGGAATCTAGTAAGAGTAAATGCGACTGCCGAAACTAAAACTGTTGGGATAACATAGAGAGAATGTAAACCTAAATCTCTTATTGGGAAAGTGGCAAGTTCTGTAGCAATGGTTATAGCAATAGATATTATTGGCACTTCAATAAGAAGTTTCTTATCGAAAGATGCAACAATATTTATCGGCAACAAAATTATCGGCAAAACAATTAAAATAACAAGCGCTGTGCCAAAGCCAAACTGATCGTTACACCGTGCAAAAATAGCTAACGCTAATGCAAAAGCTAATGCAATCCAACAACCTATTCTGCGCTTCATTGCGTATCCTTTCTCTAAAAAGGGTGTTTGTGTAATTATACAAAATCCTTTAAAAAAAAACAATACTATACGCAAAGATTGCCTAAATTACAGTTACATTTTTGACGCAATTTAAATGCAGTCTAAACGCAGTCTAGTAAACAACAAAACCGTGGTCTTTGAACTGGTTTACAACTCGCTCTTTAAGCGCCCTAGAAGGACCTTTTTGATTCTCAAGAGGGTACGGAATCCTAAGCTCATGCCACTTTGGGCGGCCTAGTTGATGGAAGCCAAGCACGTCGATATGCTCAACAGCATCCCCAAACGAATCGCAAATTTCGGCAACTTTTTCAACGTTTTCTTCGCTGTCGGTCAAACCTGGAACTAGCACAAAACGCACCCAAATCTTCTTACCAGCCTTCGCCAAGCGCTGACCAAAATCAATAGTTGGCTGAAGCAAGCCGCCGGTAACTTTTTTATATGTTTCTTCAGTTCCGGATTTAACGTCAAGAAGGCAAAGATCAATGTCTTCAATCATTTCGTCCGTGTAATTGCGATTCAAAAAGCCGGAAGTATCCAAGCAAGTGTGAACGCCCATTTCTTTTGCAGCACGAAAGACTCTAGATACAAAAGCTGGTTGCATCATGGATTCGCCGCCAGAAAAAGTGATTCCGCCGCCTGTTGCCTTAAAAAGACTTTGATAACGGTCAACTTTTTTAATCATCGCATCTAAGTAGACAGGCTTGCCGTCGCGCATTTTCCAAGTATCAGGATTTTGGCAATACTGGCAGCGAAGCGGGCAACCGCTCATAAACACTGTCATACGAGTTCCAGGGCCGTCAACAGAAGTGTTAATATCCCACGAATGCACGAACCCAATATCGCCTGTTTTAAGAGCTACTAAGCGATCTTTACGATCCAAACCAATTGGCGACTCAAAGCCGGAAAGTCCACCCATTAAAGTTTGACGAGCATACTCTTTTGACTCTTTGAGCATATGCTGAGTAGTAGTACGAAACGCTGTATTTTCAACCACTTTTCTGCCCTCCAAACTTATTTAGCTGTGTGTAACTATTGCAATGTGTAACTGTTGCAACAGTAAACTTGCGTCTAACCGTTGTGCAAATAAGTAAACCGGGAGCGAAGCTAAGCTCGCTCCCGGCGCTCATAGATTAGATGAGTCAGTCAGAGACTGATCCTTGATGGAACGTACGAGAAATAACGTCGAGCTGCTGTTCCTTAGTGAGCTTCACGAAGTTCACTGCGTAGCCAGAAACTCGCACCGTCAAATGCGGGTACTTTTCTGGATGTTCAACTGCATCCTCGAGCTGTTCCTTACGCAACACGTTAATGTTTGCGTGATACAGTCCGTGACCGTTGCCAGCATCCAGAATGCCGACCAAGTTATCAATCCTCTCACTTTCATCTCGACCTAAACCATCAGGAGTAATGGTGTTGGTCAGTGAGATGCCATCGAGGGCATCGTCATAATCAATCTTACCAACAGAAAACATAGATGGAAGCATTCCGTGAGAATCCATTCCATTTTCTGGGTTTGCTCCTGGTGCGTACGGCGTGCCTTTTTTGTGTCCAGATGGGAAAGAACCGGTGTTTTTGCCGTATTCAACGTTAGAAGTAATTGTCAAAATTGATTGTGTCGGCACGGCGTTTCTATACACAGGCAAACGCTTCACCTGGCCCATAACTGTGCTTACAACCCACTTTGCCAAGTCGTCGGCTCGATCATCGTCGTTACCGTAGATTGGGAATTCACCAACCGTCTTGTAACCAACGATTAAGTCGTCATCTGCGCCTTCAATGTACTCGTACTCGTGACCTTCAGTACTCTTAGCATCCTTGTTGTAAATTGGGTAAACCTTTGCATACTTCAAGGCAGCCAAAGAATCCGCTGCAATAGACAAGCCGGACATACCGCAACCAAGCGTACGATAGACTTCCCTATCATGCAAAGCCATTTCAATGGACTCGTAAGCGTACTTATCGTGCATGTAGTGGATTATGTTCAAAGCCTCAATATAAGTCTCGGAAAGCCATTCCAAAGCCTTCTCGTAGTTGGCCTTAACCTTCTCATAATCAAGAGTACCGTCGGCTTCTGGGCGAATTGGTTCAATAACGCCCTTGTCAATAACCTGCATGCCAGTCATTTCGTCGCGACCACCGTTAATAGCGTAAAGCAAAGCCTTAGCGGAATTAACGCGAGCAGCAAAGAACTGCATTTGCTTACCAACACGCATTGGCGAAACGCAGCAAGCAATAGCAGCATCGTCACCCCAGTGCTCACGAATGTCTTTATCTGACTCGTACTGGATTGCAGAAGTATCGATAGAAATTCGTGCGCAGAAACGCTTGTAGGCTTCTGGAAGCTTTGGATCCCAGAAAATAGTGATATTTGGCTCAGGACCAGGTCCCAAATGCTCAAGAGTCAAAGTGTTGAGCAAACGGAAAGAAGTCTTTGTTACGAAAGTGCGACCATCCTCGCTAAAGCCTGCATCTGACCAAGTTGCCCAGTAAGGATCTCCCGAGAAGATTGCGTCGTAATCCTTAGTACGCAAGAAGCGCACAATACGAAGCTTCATAACAAGAGCATCAATAATTTCCTGAGCATCTGTTTCGTTGATTAATCCAGCCTTCAAATCGCGCTCAAAGTAGCAATCAAAGAATGCAGAAACGCGACCGAAGCTCATTGCAGCGCCATCCTGGCTCTTAACAGAAGCAAGGTAGCCCATGTAAGTCCACTGAACAGCTTCCTTAGCGGTTTGAGCTGGACGAGTCAAATCCAAACCGTACTCGTTACCCAAGTTAATAAGCTGCTTCAAAGCCTTAATCTGTTCGTCATGCTCTTCGCGGAAACGAATCCAATGCTCAATTTCAGTCTCGGTAAAATCGTTGCGGTATGGAATCGAATCCTTGTCACGCTTCTTGAACTCAATAAGCATGTTAACGCCGTACAAAGCCACACGACGATAATCGCCAATAATACGACCGCGGCCGTAAGCATCTGGCAAACCGGTTAAAATCTTGTTATGGCGAGCAATCTTAATATTCTTGGTGTAAACGCCAAATACGCCATCGTTATGCGTCTTGCGGTAAACGGTAAAAATCTTCTTAATTTGAGGATCTACTTCCTTACCAGCTTCCTTAATAGCCTGCTCAACCATTCGCCAACCGCCGTTTGGCATCATAGCGCGCTTGCAAGGCTCATCAGTTTGAAGACCTACGATTACGTTATCTACTTCTGGGCTTTCAATATAACCTGCTGGCATGGCGTCAATGCCTGCCGGAATATGAGTTTCAACATCGTATACGCGACGCTCACGCTCAACAGCCAAGTAATTGTCGTCAAGATACTTCCACATATGCTTCGTTTTTTCTGTGGCATTAGCCAAGAAGCTTTCGTCGCCTTCATATGGAGTATAGTTCTTCAAAATGAAGTCACGAACGTCAATATCTTTCTGCCAGTTGCCACTTTCAAAACCGTCCCAAGCTTTGGTGCGAAGATCCTCTTCATTGAGAACGGAAGCATCAACCGATGTCATTTTAAGCTCCTTTTGTAATGCAGCGCACCTTCACGCTGTCTCAATAACAATCTTAAGACATACGTATAAAAGTGCGCGAGGAGTTTTGCAAGAAATCTAGTGAGATATGTCACATTTTATTCGCGAAAAGCGGTTGTAACAGGCATTCTTCGATCCCTACCAAAAGCAATAGCGCTTACTTTTGGACCCAACGGATACTGTCTGCGCTTCCATTCGGCGCGATCCACCAAACGCATAACAGTATCTACCGTATGAGAGTCAAAACCGTCTGCAAGCAAATCAGCCCTTCCGTGAGCATGCTCAATATGAGCTTGTAAAACACGGTCCAGAAGCTCATATTCAGGCAAAGAATCAGAATCTTTTTGATCCGGACGAAGCTCCGCGCTAGGCGGCTTAACAATAGAGTTTACTGGAATCAATATGCCGTCTTTAGGAGCCTGCACCTTTTTAGCATCCTCAAAACCAACAATTTTTAACATACCAATTCCTACTCCAGCTTTAGCCGCACGATTGCGCCAGCGAGAAAGCGCCCAAACACGCGTTTTTAGCAAATCTTTAATAGGAGCATACCCTCCTACCGCATCTCCATAAATTGTTGAATATCCGCAAGCAAGCTCTGATTTATTACCAGTTGCGAGCGCCAACACTCCTAGAGAATTTGAGTAAGCCATTACGATTACTCCGCGAACGCGAGCCTGCAAATTTTCTGCAGCAACACCTTGCAAATCAAGCTGAGACTGAAAAGCTTTAAAAAGCGGTTCAATTGGCTGCACATCGTAGTGTGCACCAATGCGATTTGCTAAATCGCACGCATCATCCTTAGAGCCGTCAGAAGAATACATGCTAGGCATGGAAATTCCGTGAACATTTTCGCCGCCACACGCGTCCGCAGCCATAGTTGCAACTAAAGCTGAATCAATACCGCCAGAAAGACCTAAGCACACGCCTTTAAAACCGTTTTTACGCATGTAGTCGCGAAGACCCAGAACGCAAGCGCTGTAAACTTCTTCGTCCGAATCTAGTTTTGGAGCAATACTAGAAGTTTTTTGAGAAGAAAGCGAAGTGTCAAAATCAATAAAAGACAAGTCTTCAGCAAACATTGGCGAGCGCTCAAGCAAAGTTCCGTCTAAATCAACAACAAAACTTCCGCCGTCAAATACTAAATCGTCTTGGCCACCAACCTGATTCACATACACAACAGGAGCATGAACTTCCGCAGCACGCTTTTTAGCCAAGTTCAAGCGCACATGAGTTTTACCTTCCTCGTAAGGAGAGCCGTTCATTGTTATAAGAGCATCAATACCAAGTTCTGCCAAGCGCGCAACAGGTCCGCCATCTTGCCAAATGTCTTCACAAATAGCAAAACCAAGACGCATATTATTAATTTGCAAAATTTCGCACTTATTTCCGGAAGAGAAAATACGAAACTCGTCAAAAACGCCGTAATTGGGCAAAAAATGCTTATCGTACTTAAGAACTGATTCGCCTTTGTGAAGAACAAGTAGACGGTTACGAGGCTTTCCGGCAGACTCATCGAAACCAACAGTTCCAACTACTACGTAAAGCTCCCCCAAGCCTTCTTCCGAAAGTTTTTTAGCAAGAGACTCTGCAGCTTTTTGCGCAGCCGCACGGAAAGTTCCTCTTAAAGCAAGATCTTCAATCGGATATCCGGTTAATGTCATTTCTGGAAACACAACAATATTCGCACCATTATTTGCGGCGCAAGTTGCGTATTTCACCACTTTTTCAACATTGCTATCAATGTTTCCAACGCAGGTATCTATCTGCGCTAATGCCAATCGCAAAAAACTCATATTTCCTAGTTTAATAGCATGCGTTACGCAAGTAAGCGACGTGTTGAAAAACTTATTTTTTCCCCGCACATGCCGTAAGCACGCGGATTAGTAACACGTCATAAATATTACTAATAAGCAAATTGTAGAATTCTTGATTTTTCTGGCCTATATTGAGAACTCGTTACTCGCGAAGGGGAAAAACGTAAAAACAAAATAAAAAAAAAACAAACAACAAAAACAACAAACAAACAGGTAAACAAAACCACAAACAAGGAGAAGAAAATATGCGCAGGATTAAAGTTATTGCATCACTCACAGCACTCGCAGCGCTGGCAACTTTTGCTTTAAGCGGATGCGGAAGCACTAAAGGCGCAAACGGCGATGATAAGACAATTACCGTAGCAGCAACACCAACCCCACATGCGGAAATTCTTAACAATGTTGTGAAACCAATTTTGAAAAAAGAAGGTTACAAGCTTGTTGTTAAGGAATTCACCGACTACGTTCAGCCAAATGCTGCAACCGAAGAAGGTGAAGTTGACGCAAACTACTACCAGCATCTTCCATACTTGGACAACTACAATAAGGAAAAGGGCTCGCACCTGATTTCAATTGCAGGAATCCATTTTGAACCATTTGGATTGTATCCAGGAAAAACCAAGACGATTAAAGCATTAGCAAACGGAGCAACTGTTGCAGTTCCAAATGATCCTACTAATGAGGCTCGTGCATTGCTTCTTTTGCAGGATGCTGGATTGATTAAGTTGAAGAATCCAAAAGATATTAACTCTACTACAAAAGATATTACTGAGAATCCTAAGAATTTGAAGTTCAAAGAGCTTGACCCGTCTGCAGTTCCAACAGCTATTAAGGATGTTGATCTTGCTGCAATGAACGGAAACTACGCTATTCAGGCTGGTTTTAACCCAACTAAGGATCCTCTTACTTCCGAAAAAGTTGGTGGTCTTGCCGCTAAAACTTACGAAAACATTATTGTTGTAAAGAAGGGTTCACAAAAGCTGGCTAAGATTAAAGCCTTGATTAAAGCTTTGAAAACAAGTGCAGTTCGCGATTATATTACCAAGAATTATAAGGGCGCTGTGCTTCCAGTTTTCTAAAGAATAAAAAGTAGCCACATACTGCCGCAAGGTGTGTTCTTTGCGGCAGTATTTTTAGTATTTTTTAGTTTGTGATATACGTAGAATAGATATTTTAGTTAAGTATTGAACTTACCTAAATTATTTCTAAAAATAATAGCTGTTAGGGAATAAGCATGATTCAGATTGAACATCTTCATAAAAGCTACGGAAAAGGTAGCGAAGCGCATGAAGCATTGCACGATATTAATCTCACCATTGAATCTGGTGAAGTATTCGGAATACTTGGCTCTTCTGGTGCCGGTAAATCTTCATTAGTGCGCTGCATGAATCTGCTTGAGAGGCCAACTTCCGGAAAAGTTATAATTGACGGCAACGATATTACAGAAGTAAAAGATAAAGAGCTTGCTAAAGTTCGCGCGAATATTGGAATGATTTTCCAAAACTTTAGTCTTTTCCAGCAGCGAACAGTATTGCGAAACGTAACTTTTCCGCTTGAACTAAATCACACTCCAAAAAAAGAACGTGAAGAGCGCGCACACTATTTGCTCGACTTAGTTGGATTGCAAAATCTTGCAGACCGCTACCCTAGCCAGCTTTCCGGCGGGCAACAGCAGCGCGTAGCAATCGCTCGAGCCTTGGCAAATAATCCTTCGATTATGCTTTGCGACGAAGCTACAAGCGCACTCGACTCCACTACAACAGCTCAAATACTTGATTTATTGCGCCGAATTAACCGCGAGCTTAACGTAACACTCGTTATTATTACGCACTCGTTGGCAGTTGCTAGAAATATTTGCGACCGTGTGGCAATGATTGACGGCGGAAATATTGTGGAATTAGGAGATACTGCAGAGCTTTTCGCAAATCCACAAAGCGATATTTTGCGCACGCTTATTGCAGACGACAAAGTAGAAAATCATAGAAATAAGAAGAGTTTTACCGAAAACTACACACTTGCAGGCGAGGTGAAGTAAAATGCTAGAAACTGCTACACAATTTATTGATAACTATGGCGATTTACTAATTGAAGGCGTGCAAGATACTTTAGTAATGACTTCTGTTGCAACACTTTTAGCTTATGCAATTGGCCTTCCAATTGGTGTGCTGCTTATTATTTCGGACAAAAAGGGCATTTGCCCAAACGCAACTTTAAGCGCTGTTATTGGCTGGATTGTTAATATTGTGCGCTCAGTGCCGTTTATTATTCTTCTTGTTGCTTTAATTCCGTTCACTCGCCTACTTGTTGGCACATCTCTTGGAGTTCCAGGCGCTATTGTGCCGCTTGTTATTACAGCAGCTCCGTTTGTGGCGCGAATTGTTGAACAGTCTTTGGCAGAAGTTGACGGAAGCTTAATTGAGGCTGCACAAAGCTTTGGAGCAAGCAAACTTCAAATTGTGTGCAAAGTGCTGCTTTGGGAAGCTTTGCCTTCGCTTATTCGCGGCGCTGCTCTTACATTCATAACGCTTTTTGGTTTTAGTGCAATGGCTGGAACAGTTGGAGCTGGCGGACTTGGAGATATTGCAATACGTTACGGCTACCAGCGCTACCAGTACGATGTTATGACGGTTGCCGTGGTGCTCTGCATTATTCTTGTGCAGATTGTGCAAAGCTTGGGAGATTTTATTTCACGCACTATAAATCACCACGAGCGCTAAAACTTACAAACTATAACTTTGTAAAACTAAGGCATGTTGTGAAAACTTTACAAAAACAAAGTCTTCGCAACATGCCTTTAATAAAAAGTGCATGTAATCGTGTAAAATGGCTGATAATTCGACATTTGCAGGGGTGCTTTCTTTTAGAAGGCTGAGATAGGCAAAACCTAACCCTTCGAACCTGTTTAGTTAATACAACGTAGGGAGCAACGATTTTAGTATGACCTCGAATTATCCATACGCCTCAATGCGTGATCAGTTCAATCTCACCGCCTGCTTTATTGCAGACCCAAAAGCTTGTAATAATCGTCCGCTTACCGATATTGTTGATGATGCTTTGCGCGCAGGAGCAACGTTGATTCGTTTGCACGCAAACGATGAAAGCGCAAAAGAAATCACAACTATTGCTCGAGATATTGCGCAAATTATTGAAGACAATAACAAGTGTGATTCAGTAACTTTTGTTATTGACGAGCGAGTTGATGTTGCTTGGCAGGCTAGAAATCAAAGCATTAAAGTTGACGGCGTTCACTTAGCTCAAAGCGACATGGAACCTAGAGAGGCGCGCGCTTTGCTTGGCGAGGATGCTGTTATTGGTTTAACAGTTGAAACAGAAAGCTTAGTTAAGGTTATTAACGAGCTTCCAGATGGTTGCATTGACTACATTTGCGTAAAAGCAATGCGAAACCCAGAAGAGGGGCAAGAAAACTCTACTGCCTCTTACGAACTGGAAGCAAATCACACAACGCTGGACGAAGCAAAAATTAATACGATTTGCTCCGCAAGCGATTTCCCAGTTTTGGTTGGCGGAAGAACTCAGCTTGAAGACGTATCTATGATTGCTCGCACAAAAGCTGCAGGCTTCTTCGTTACAGAACCGATTTATGCTTCGCAAACTCCAGAATCAACAATGCATGATTTTGTTGAAAGCTGGAAGTCGGTGCGCCAAGAAAGCAAGCACGGCTACGCTAAGCGCGTAGTTGTTGACGAAAAAGCTTCAAACTCCGAATCTAACGAAACTGCAGAAAAGAAACCAACTTTTATTAACGCTAAAGAAGCAAAAGAAGCAGCAAAGTTAGCTAAGCAGCAGCGCGTAGATATTGCATCACGCGGATGCACTCAGCGAGACAAGGCTCATATTCGCAAAACTACTCCAGTTCATTTTGAATACGAGTACGGTTCTTACGATTTGGAAGTTCCATACACTGAGATTAAGCTTTCGGACACTCCTGGCGTTGGCCCTAATCCGCCTTTTAAGGATTACAATACTGAAGGTCCAAAGTGCGATCCTAAGGAAGGCTTGGCTCCGCTTCGCCTTGACTGGATTCGTGACCGTGGTGACGTTGTGGAATATGAGGGTCGCAGGCGTAATCTTCAAGACGACGGAAAGCGCGCAATTAAACGCGGTAAGGCTTCTAAAGAATGGCGTGGTCGCACTCATAAGCCAATGAAGGGCGCGGATCATCCGATTACGCAAATGTGGTACGCTCGCCACGGAATCATAACCCCAGAAATGCAGTACGTTGCAACACGCGAAAATTGCGACGTAGAGCTTGTTCGCTCCGAACTTGCAGCAGGACGCGCTGTAATTCCTTGCAATATTAACCATCCTGAGGCAGAGCCTATGATTATTGGCTCACGCTTCTTAACTAAGCTCAACGCAAACATGGGCAATTCTGCCGTAACTTCTTCTATTGACGAAGAAGTTGAAAAGCTTACGTGGGCAACGAAGTGGGGTGCGGATACCGTTATGGATCTTTCCACCGGTAACGATATTCACACGACGCGCGAATGGATTTTGCGCAACTCCCCTGTGCCGATCGGCACTGTGCCAATGTACCAGGCTTTGGAAAAGGTTGAGGATGACGCTTCTAAGCTAAGCTGGGAGCTTTTCCGCGACACTGTTATTGAGCAGTGCGAGCAGGGCGTTGACTACATGACTATTCACGCTGGCGTGCTTCTTCGCTACGTGCCGCTTACTGCAAACCGCGTAACCGGCATTGTTTCTCGAGGCGGCTCGATTATGGCTGAATGGTGCTTACAGCATCATCAAGAAAGCTTCTTGTACACGCACTTTGAAGAATTGTGTGAGATTTTTGCAAAGTACGATGTTGCATTCTCTTTGGGCGACGGTTTGCGTCCAGGTAGCTTGGCTGACGCTAACGATGCGGCTCAGCTTTCCGAACTTATGACACTTGGCGAGCTTACTAAGATTGCTTGGCAGCATGATGTGCAAGTGATGATTGAAGGCCCTGGCCACGTACCATTCGACACTGTGCGCATGAATATTGAAATGGAGAAGGCGATTTGCCAGAATGCTCCATTCTATACGCTTGGTCCTTTGACTACCGACACTGCCCCAGGCTACGATCACATTACTTCAGCAATTGGTGGCGTAGAAATTGCGCGCTACGGCACGGCAATGCTTTGCTACGTAACCCCTAAGGAACATTTGGGATTGCCTAACAAGGATGACGTGAAGCAGGGCGTAATTGCGTACAAGATTGCTTGCCATGCGGCTGATCTTGCTAAGCATCATCCACATGCTATGGATCGCGACAACGCTATTAGTAAGGCTCGTTTTGAGTTCCGCTGGTTGGATCAGTTCAACTTAAGCTACGATCCAGATACCGCAATCGCCTTCCACGACGATACGCTTCCTGCAGAACCAGCAAAAATGGCGCATTTCTGCTCGATGTGCGGACCAAAGTTCTGCTCGATGGCTATTTCGCAAAATATTCGTAAGCGCTTTGGTGGAGCTGCACAGCAGGAGCAGCTTGTTGAAGAAGCTCGAAACCAGGCTATTGCTGACGGCATGAAAGAGATGAGCAAGAAGTTCCAGGAATCTGGCTCGTCGCTTTACCAAAGTGTTAAAGAATAAGCGATAATAAGCGCGAACTTAAGCGCTGTAGGCAAGCTTATGTGAGCTTACAGCGCACGAATTACTTTTTAAAGTAATGAATAAAATACCTACAATGGATAATGCATAACAGAAGAAGGTTGAACAACCGAAGCGAGTTTTATAGCTAGGTTTTGCAAGGAATCTTGCATGGCTTAACTATAAAGCTCGCTTTTTTATTGCTGATTTATTTACCAGCTTAAACTTCACAAAACTTCAATAGAAATAATGCCAACAGGCTCAAGAGGAGCATCAGAGCGATCGGTTGCCACCGACTCGAGCTTATTAACAACGGCCTTCGATTCATCGTCAGCGACTTCGCCGAAAATTGTATGATGACCGTCAAGCCATGGAGTTGGAACGGTTGTGATGAAGAACTGCGAGCCGTTAGTGCCATGCAAACGACCGTCACGACCGCGACGCTTTCCAGCATTTGCCATAGCGAGTAAATAAGGCTTGTTGAACTTCAAGGATGCGTCAATTTCATCGTCAAACTCGTAGCCAGGTCCACCGGTTCCGTTACCAAGTGGGCATCCACCCTGAATCATAAATTCCTTAATAATGCGGTGGAAAGTTAAACCATCGTAAAATGGCTCATGCGAAGGTTTTCCACTGAATGGGTCAAGCCACTCGCGCTCACCGGTAGCTAAGCCAACGAAATTTTTGACGGTTTCAGGCGCTTTGGTATCAAACAGGTTGATTTTAATATCGCCTTCAGAAGTATGCATAATAACTGTAGTCATGTGGCAATTCTCCCATATTTTCGTGACTGTTTCAATTCGTGTTAAATAAAAATATTCGCATACGAAAATGCCCCACCTCGCGGAGTGAAGAAAGATGCGAAGTGGGGCAAGTATTTATTTATTTATTGTCTAGCAAAGCAGCAGGCTTTGCAGGCTTTACATGCTTTGCAGGCTTTGCAGCCTCTCGCCTAGTTGTTGCTATGGCGAGAGATTCCGCGGCGCTTGCTCACGAAGAACGCAGCACCAGCAGCAGCAACAGTAGCAAGCAAGCCAATCACAGACACGTTGCTACCAGTCTTACTAAGCTGAGACACGCCACTCTTCAACACCTGAGCGCGCACAGAAGCACGCACCTGAGCCGCATGAGCCTTAGCAGCGGCCAAAGCCTTACGAGCAGCAGAAAGCTTCTGAGCTGCAGCATCAACCTGAGCCTGAGTTGCATTAGGATCAGCCGCAACCTTCTTAGCCTCAGCCAAAGCAGAGTCCAAAGCAGCTTGAGCTTTAGCAACTTGAGCATCCGCCTGTTTCACAGCCGGCGAATTTTCAACCGCAGCATTCACAGCAGCAGAATTTGCAGCATTAGCAGCGTTTGTGTTACCAGCATTGCCAGCGTTACCGTTGCCAGCATTACCAGGCTGTGAATCAGCTTCAGCACTATCAATCTGAATGTTCAACTCGCCCTTATCCACAGTAGTAGACGCGTTATCATTCACACCAAAGCCAGCGCCGCCAGGGACTGGGCTTGGAGTTGGAGCCGGCTTCAAATCATGCTCAGCCTTCTTCAAATCCTCAGTAGCCTGATTCACCTGATCTTGAGTTGCATTTGGATCATTATTAACTTCGTTAGCATGATCCAAAGCGTGATCATAAGCCTGCTTCTTATCCGAAGGAGCATTATTGTACTCATCCGAATTATGAACATCGCTACCATCGTTAATGCCCTGCTGCAAGTGAGACTTATCAACAGAAGGCGTTGGAGTTGGGGTTGGCTCGACTGGTTTCTTACCATCGAGAGCCTTAGCCGCGTCTTGCAACTTCTTCAAAGCCGCATCCAAAGCTGTCTGCTTATTCTCCTTGGTGTCAAGATGATCGTCTGCGCTAGCCTGCTTCTTACCGGTCAGCTTATCGATAAGCTCCTTAGCATCCTTAAGAGCAGTGTCATAATCAGACTTATTCGTTGCAAACTTATAAGCATCAGATTCTTCAACAGTAGGAGCATTACCAATCTCAGTTTGCAACTTGGTTGTGTCAACACCGTCAAGAGCTAAGCGAGCCTTCACAAGCTTGTCAAGAGCAGCGTCAATCTCCTTTTGCTCTGTTGCTTCTTTATCTGCAGTAGAAATATCAGCATTACCAGCACCATTCAAAACCGTTTTAGCTTCACCTAACGCCTTGTCAAACTCATCCTTCTTAGCCTTAGAAGAAGTGTTGTAAACAGGATTGCCTGGCTTTGCAGGATTTGCTGTAGTATCTGGCTTGAAAGTCTCATCAGAGGCAATCTCAGCTTTAAGTGCATCGGTCTTAAGACCAGCGCTCTGGGCATTAGGGTCGATAGCGCGCATTGCTTTCAGAAGGTCATCATACAAAGTATTGACTTCATCAGCACCCTTAGCATCGCCCTTAACTTTATCGAGTACAGCACCTGAAGCAGTAGAAGCATCATCAAATGCTTTCTTTTGCTCATTTCCGTCTTGCAAGGCCTTGTACTTTTCACCTTTGGCAAACTCATCCGCCTTAGTCTTCAACTCTTCAAGACGAGCCATAGCATTATCGGTGTTTGCAGCATTGGCGAGCGCATCGTCAATGTCGTCAGAAGTTGTACCGTCAGCATTCTTGTGATCAGAAGCGTCAGTGTCTTCAATAATCTTCTTGAAGGCTTCCTTCTGCGCATTATTAAGATGCTTGAAGTCGTCAATCTTCTTCAAAGCTTTCTTAATCTTATCGTTTTTCTTAGCACGATTTACGATTGCTTCAGGATCGCCAGTGTGAGTAGACTGATCAATCTGCTTCTTGTACTCAGTCTTCTCTTCTTCGGTCAATCCAGGAATGTTATCAATCTCTTTCTTGGCTTTATCCTTCTCGGATTGGAAAGTAGTAGCATCAGGATCGTTGGTGTTACCCTTCTTGTTTTCCTTCTGAGCATTGTTAACAGCATCATTGACCTTGCCATTAGCGGTATTGAACTTATCCTTAACGTCGGTAAAATGAGTCAACATTTCAGAAGGCTTGGTAGCGTTATCTATCCGAGTCTTGGCAGTTGTGATAGCAGCTTTTGCCTCATTAATAGCGTTAGTAGCAGCAGTCTTATCGTCAGCTTTGATTGTTGTGTTATCGGTAAGAACCTTTTCAGCAGCTGTAAGCTTATTCTCAAACTCAGCAATCTTGGCATTAGCAGCCTGCCTTGCAGCTTGCTCATTAATTCCATTTTGGCGTGTTGCAGCGTCAATAGCAGCGCGGATTGCGGAGGTTTGAGCGCTGGAAATGTCCTTAATAGCATTTTCCAAAGCAGTGAGTGTGCTATCTTTCTGAGTTGGGTCAGCACCGATTAGCTCCTTAAGAGCCTTATCGTCGTTGTCGCTTTCTCCCTTGCCGTGGCTTAAGAATGGAAGCGCGCCTTCCTTCAAAGCACCTCGAGCGTCGTTAATCGCCTTGGCTTTTTCGATAATATTCTTAACTTCCTCAGAAGTTTGAGCATTATCAATTTCACCTGATAACTTCTTCTTATCGCCAGAATCGCCATCAGTCAGATTGGTCAGGCCTTCGATAGTTTCCTTGGCTTTGGTTTTGTCTTCACCAAGTTGCTTTTTCTGTTCTTTTTCGCGCTGTTCTTTTTCGCGCTTTTCCTTTTCCCTTTTTTCCTTCTGCTTTAGCTGTTCAGGAGTGACAGTACTCGCAGCAGACTGATTATTAGCTTCCTTGAGGATATTCTGGATTTGCTCCTTGGTAGTAGCATCCTCAATCTTCTTCTTGTAATCTTTCTTCTGTGCATCAGTAAGCTTTGGATTGCGGTCAATAAGCTCCTTAGCCTGCTCCTTGAGCTTCTTGAGGTCTTCAGCGGATGGAGCTGGCTTAGACGCTTCCTTCTTCTTGTACAGCTCAGTTGCAGGAACATTGAACAGAACAGTATCGCCATTCTTAAAGTTGACACTCTTAGCATCATCATAGTTGAGAGTAAATGAATCAATACCAGCAGGATTAGAGGTAGACTTAAGCTCAAGGTTCTTAGTGCCAGATTTAGGCGTCCACGTTATGTTATCAAAGTTACCACTATTGCCAGTGATAGTATAACTATCAATTCCTTCACCAGTGTAGTTAGCCTTTAAGAATGCTTTAACAGCTGCTTGAACCTCGTCATCTGTTGCTGCAAAGTCGGAAGCATTTGGATCGCGATCAATTTCAATTGGGCTTGCAGTGTAGATGTACTCAGCCTTTGTAGCATTAGTAAGCTTGGCAATAAGCTCACGAAGCTGCTTCTCATTCATGCCGTTGATAGTGTTGTCACTAGCATCATCAATACCAGCTCGCTTGAAATCGATGTCTGTTACACCACTGGCTTTCTTTGCATCGCGAATCTTTTTAGCAAGATCCTTCAAATCCGAAACAGTGTGATCAACGCCACTAGCATTCTTCTTAACATACAACTCGCTTGCTGGAACAGTGAATAGAGTCTTCAGATTATTATCTCCATTTTCGTAACCTTGTACTTCTAAGACTCCATCATTACCAACATGAATAGTAGTTACACCATTATCGCCATTCTTACCTTTAACGAAACGTTGTAATCCTTTAGTACCTTCTACAGGTGTTATACCTTCAGGCAATACATATGTTTCAACAACTGCAGAATCACTCGTTAAATCTTTACCGTAGTTAGACTTAACAAACTGCTTTAAAGCCTTCATCCAGTCTTGAGGGGTAACGGAATTACCTTCGTATTCTACAGGCTGAACTTTGTACTTATATTGGTCCTTTCCTTGTGGATTATGTTCAGTTTCCTTAGGAGTCTGCTTATCCGGCCTCTGCTTAAAGAACATACCCATTGGATACTTTGCATCTTTGTATCCATTTGCCTTAAATGTGATGTATCCTATACCGTTTTCAACACTATATTCAACGCTATCAATATTTACTTGCGTATTTGGATTCTTAGAATCCTTACCTTTCTTGGCTTTCAATACGTCTTTAATAGGGTCAATCTGCGCAGAATTAGTTGTTAAATCACTTTCAGCCATACTGAATGGGTTGAAGTTGACTTGTATTTGCGAAGCCTGTGCATCAACTGTAAAGGTCTTTTCTTCAGCAACAGGCGTTGAAGGTTCTGGAGCAGGTGCAGTCTTTTCCTTTTCCTTCAAGAATTGCCAAGAAGCAATTTCTGTCGTAGAACCGTCTTCCCACTTGATTGTGGCATTGCCGGTCTTTTTATCAATTGTTAAGTAACCAGTAGAGTCCTTAGTCTTCGCATTCGTGTAGACATCCAAGCCACTATTGGCATCGTCGAATGCTTTCTTAATGGTAGTTACCTCAGTATCGGTAATATTCGTGAGGTTATCAACCGTAATCATATCCGGCACAGAATATGGCGCCCAATCAGCGATTTTTGGTCCTTGATACACCAGTTGATCGTAAGGAATGGTCAGCGAAGAGCCGTCCTTGTAATTAATAGTCAATTCCTGCTTATTGTTATCAAACGTATAAGCATCAGCGTCTTGATCCTTAACTTTATTAAGGAATTCTTTGCCTGTATTAGCTTTCTTAAAGCCTTCAATAATCGCCTTCTGATCCGCATCGCTCAAACTCTTAGGATTCACAACGCCAATCGGAGCAGGATACGCAGGTGGGAACTTAACGTTATCTTTTTTATCTTCTACTACAAGCAACTTTCCAGGCATAACAAGAGTTGTATTATCCTTGAACTTAAGCGTTGCAGTACCATCTGCATCAACTTTTATGCCAGCAGTTCCGTCAAGCAAATCCTTGAAGTGTGGAGTTTTGTTGTTGGCATCATTGATTGCTGTCTTAACTTTGTTCTGTTCTTCAGTAGTCAGTGAATTAACATTCGCAACTGGAGTCTGCGTTGGATACTTAACCTTCAAACTGTCTGCAATCTTTGGAGCGCGATGAATCTGACCAGTAGCAATATGCCAGTTACCAGCAAAACGATACACACCAGCACCAAAACGCAAAGGATGCTCATCACGCTGTTGCCATGCTTGTTCGGTAAGTTCTGCAACGTAGGTCATTTGATAATAACGCTTACCTGCAGACTCCCAGTCGACAAACATTCCCTGCATACCTTTTGTAGCATCGTAAAACTCTGTCCAGTTACCAGCGGTATCGCCTTTATTATCGTAGCCTTTGTTATTACCACCATCGATACCAAGCAGCGTTTTCAAACCGTTCATAGAAGTAAGCTTGCTTGGATCGGTAATATAGAAGTTAGAAATACCCTTCCAATCCTTTGAATTAGCATAATGTTTGGTAACGTTATCGCTATCTTTACGAATGCCAGGAGTTGAAGGAGCAGACGCGCTCGTATCAGTGTATTTTTCAAAACGACTATAATTAATATCGTGTACGTCAGTTAAACCAGCTGGAACACCGTACCACCACATAGGACGGAATGCCCACCTATCAAAAGTGTTTCCATCTTTATTAAGATTTGCAATGTACTTTACATGTACATATTTGCCTAAAGGATCTTGTTTAGCAATATTGTCTTCTTCGGCATCTTTCATATTGCTATAGTAATGAACCTCGATCTTAATTCGATCTTTACTGTAATCTGCGTCAGACTTGTAACCGTAGTAAATATTATTACCGTCAGGGCTCACATAACCGTCAGCATAGGCAGGAGCAGGAGAAACGAATACCCCCCCCCCAAGCACCATAGCACCTGCGAGCATTGCAGCGCACACGCTCTTAGAAAGTGGCGCATAAGACGTACTCTTAGCAGACTTAAGTAAATCAGCAAAACTATTTGCGTTAATATTATTCTTCTTCATTATTTCTTTTACTCCGTTTATTCAACCGAGAGATTTTGCGTATTAAATCAAACTCGGCAAATTAGCGTTTTTCCTACCAATTAGTGTCATCATACTGCCTAAATCACAGTGCCAACGTTTTAATATGTGTTCAGCACATCAGATTTTTAGCAATCTGAAACCAGCACAGCCAGTATTTTACTCAAAAATTCATACATTTCAAGCACTTTTATATGTGATTTTCGCTACTTTTAGAGCAAAACTAATAGTTACGTTATTTGTGCAAAAATTAGTTTACGCTTACTTAAGATACGGCTTTAACTCGTTAATAAGCAAACCGTTAGAAGCAACTACATCATTTTCGCGTCGCCAATGAATAGGGCTTCCATCCCACTGGCAAAACTGCCCCTGCGCCTCTTCCACAACCACAGCTCCAGCAGAAACAGCTGGAATATCCCACTGGTGCAAATGCGGCTCAAAGTAAGCGTCGTACGTGCCGTCAGCCACCTTGCACAAGTCGAGCGAAGCCGGACCAATGCGCTTAATATCAGCCGGACAGCCTTCCTCAAGCAAAGAAACTACGTCAAGCGAACGCTTAGATTCGCCCGGTATATAAGACATTCCGTAGCAAACCACAGAACCGCGCAAAGTCGACGTAGTGGAAGGCGTAATCTTCTCACGCTTCTCTCCTTGCGGAGTCCTACGAATGCGAATAGCACCTTGGCCTTTCGCAGCAAGATAAGTCAACCCTAAAGCCGGCGCATGAACCACGCCAAGCACAGGGCGAGCTGAACCTTCATCGTTAAATTCAAACAACGAAACAGTGATAGTCCACTCAGCCATATCACGATTAAAATTAATAGCGCCGTCAACGTTTCCAACGCACCAAAAACGGTCTCCAGGATTGCAATGTTCCGGCCTAGTGCGCCAAAAACCTTGGAAAGGATTCACGTAGGTTAAACGGTTTTGAATAAAGCGCACGAGCTTGTCGGCAAAACCAGATTCAGATTGCGTAGAACCACCCAAAGCAAGCGACGTCATATCTTGAGGACTTAACTGATCCTGATACGCATGTTTACCAACGTCTTCCAAAATACGCGCAACTTCAAGCGCAACTTCTCGTAAATTCAACTTACACTCCCTACCCTTCGTACGCAAATTTCAACGTAAACTATTGAATCTCCTGCGTTTACGCACACTTTTCTCTCAAAAACTAACTGTTATTTTACTAATCAATAGAAAGATTTACCAACACATTCATGCTCTGTGGATAAAAGCTACAGAACTTTCACAAAAAATTTAATCATTAATCTTTAGTCATTGCTTCATTATTTTACATTGCTTATGTACATTCATCAACTTTTCGTTTTATAAATGCAAGATTTATTTTGCATCTCAATATGTTTCGTAATTCATTCGAGGAATATTCGTGTGGTGAGATTCGAGATTTTTCGCACTGAACGAGACGAACGTCAGAGCCGTAGGCTGCTGATTCGTCGAGCGAAGAAGAAAAATCGAAAAATCTCTGCGATAAAACGAGGTTATTAATGGTTAGCACGCAGAGTTTGGGGGATTTCTTTACGAGCACTAAAAGAGGACTGAGAAGCTACATTCTTTAAAGAAAGGCGAACACAATAAACGCCTTTAACAGCCAGAGCGCCCGAAGGACGGGACGTGCGAGGAGAGAAATCCCCCAAACTCGCGCCACAGTAAACAAGAGACATTCAAAAACTGATTAATTCGCATTCAAAAAACGCAATACAGCACTTAAATCGCGAGTAAGAATATGGTAAGGAGTAGCCGCTTGAACTGCTGGTTTTGCGCAAAAAGCCACGCCTAATCCGGCGAATTTAATCATTGAAATATCATTCGCCCCATCCCCCACGGCAACAGTTTGCTCGCGCTCAACGCCAAAATCACTCGCCCAAGCTCTAAGGGATTCAACTTTTGCATTAGCGTTAATAATATTTCCTAGCACGTTTCCTGTAAGCTTGCCGTCAATAGACTCTAAATGGTGAGCAACCCAAAAATCAATATTCAAACTCGGTAGAAATTCGTCCAAAATATCGTGAAAACCACCAGAAACTGCGCCAACTTTCCAACCGCGCGCATGAAGAGCGTCAATTAAAACATTCGCGCCTTTAGTTGCGTGAATTTTAGAAATAATACGCTTTTTGCACTCGTCAATATTTAAGCCGCGAAGCATACTTACGCGCGAACGCAAAGAGTCGTCGAAAGTGATTTCTCCACGCATTGCGCGCGCTGTAATCGCAGAAAGATCCTTGCCACAGCAAGCTTCCTCACCGAGTAAATCAATAACTTCTTCTTCAATAAGCGTTGCATCAACATCCATAACCAAAAGCCCCGGCTTGGCTAAAGTTGGCAATAGAGAAGAAAAGTTCGTGCTCATAATTTTATGCGCAATAATTATGCGCAGTAGGCTTCGGCAGAAAGCCTTGCTCCGCGCGCCCAATCTGCCGCTTTCATAGCTTTCTTACCTTGCGCTTTTACTTCCAAAAGCTCAAGCGCGCCGCTTAAAGTACCAATCCAAACTTGCTTTTTGCCGGCAAGCAATTTTCCAGGATTAAGCTTCATCAATTCTTCAGAATGCGGATCGTTAGAGTCTGCAGGCTTTGCGCGCAAAACATGCAAAGTAATCGGCTCTGCGTTATTCTCGTCGTCCGCATGAAGCTCGCACCACGCGCCCGGATTTGGCGTACATGCGCGAATTTGACGATCAACCGCAAAATCCGGCGCATGAAAATCAATGTGAGCATCTTCAACCGTGATTTTTTGCGCAACTTCTTGAGGAGACTGATCCTGCTCAACCGGCACGATTTCGCCAGTTTCCATGCCACGAAGAGATGCTGCAAGAAGAGGCGCACCGTCGATTGCAAGCCTAGAAAGAAGATCGCCAGAATTTTCGCGAGTATCAATTTTTGTAGTAAACTGCGCCAAAATAGGGCCGCAATCCATGCCGCGCGTAATGCGAAAAACAGTAGCACCTGTAATATCATCCCCAGCCCAAATTGCGCGCTGAACAGGAGCTGCACCTCGCCACTGCGGAAGAAGCGAAAAATGAAGATTATACCAGCCGAGCGGCAACGCGTCTAAAACGTTTTGGCGCAAAATCTTGCCGTATGCCACAACCGCTGCAGCTTTCGCGCCAGTTTCGGCAAGCTTATTAAGGAAGTTAGCTTCGTCTTTATTAGGGTCAATTTCGATTACTGGCAAGCCGAGCTCAAGAGCAGCTTGTTTTACTGGGCTTGGCACAAGCTTTCTGCCGCGACCGGTTGGAGCGTCCGGACGCGTAAGAACGGCACGAACATCAAAATGCTCACTATCTTTAGCTAGCTCACGAAGAGATGGAACAGCAACTTCCGGAGTGCCTGCAAACAAAATTGGTAATGCCATATTTCCTCTATTTTTAATAGACGTAAAAATTCGACTGCAAAATCAGACTGCAAAAATTATCCAGCAAAAAATTATCCAGCAAAAGCTTCCTTTAATTTACTAAAAAAACCTTTTCGCTCACCCGACTGCTCGTCAAGCGAATTTTGCTTAACATGCTTTACGTCACCGTCATGCAAATTAGCAAACTTACTAATAAGCGAACGCTCTTCTGCACTAAGTTTCGTTGGAATCTGAACCAAAACATGAACAATAATATTGCCGCGATCTTTAGAACGAAGCTTCGTAACTCCAAGATTTTCAAGAGTTACAGTGTCGTCACTCTGACATCCAGCAGGAATTTCAAGCTTTTGAGATCCGTCAAAAGTTTCGATTTCAACATCGTGACCAAGCACAGCCCAGCTCATAGGAACAGTAATCCAGCAATGCAAATCGTCGCCGTTTCGCGTAAACTGCTTGTCGGCGCGAATGTGAATATCAACATACAAGTCTCCAGCAGGGCCGCCACACTCTCCAACGCTACCTTGAGAAGCAAGACGCAAACGGCTGCCATCTCGAATACCTGCAGGAACGTTCACACCAACTTCGCGAACCGCGCGAACTCGTCCGCGACCACGGCAGTTTTGGCACGGATTTTTAATAATCGTGCCGTGACCTTCGCACTTGTCGCAAGGCATTGAAGAAACCATTTGACCGAGCATTGTGCGCACAACCTTCTGACAGAAGCCAGTTCCATGACACTGCGAGCACTGCTCCGGAGCAGAATTTGCGGAATCTGCAGAACCAGAACCACTGCAATCTTGGCACACTCCAAAAGCAGTTATACGAACACTCACATTTCCGCCAAAAATAGCCGTTTTCAAATCAATCTTAGCTTCAGCTAAAGAGTCCTCACCAGGCTGAACCCTAGAAATTGGGCCTTGCGAAGTTCCAAAAGAGCCACCAAAGAACTGGCTAAAAATATCACCCATGCCCATGTCTGCAAATCCAGCGCCTGAAGCTCCAGCACTTCCTGCAGAAGGATCGTTAGGGTCGACGCCCATATCTACCATTCGACGCTTTTCTGGATTAGAAAGCACGTCGTAAGCTGCGTTTACTTCCTTAAACTTTTCTTCAAACTCAGCGCCTGCAATATCCGGATGATACTTGCGGCTCATCTTACGGTAGGCTTTGCGAATTTCGTCGTCGCTAGCGTTATGATCAACACCTAAAATCTTGTAGTAATCAGTCAATTAATTCCCCTTTTACCTTTTCATAAATCATTTTTGCATAAGGCACAGCCAGCTATAAAACAGCTAATTTTAAGAATTTTCGGATATAAACGAATTAAGGTAGCGCGCAACAGCCTTAACAGCTGTCATAGTTGCCGCATAATCCATGTGAGTAGGGCCAATTGAGCCAATAAACGCGGAATCAGAATCAGCATTGTAGCCGTAAACGCTTGTTACAACAGACGCATTAAGCAAACCAGGAGTGTGTGTTTCCGAGCCGATTGCAACACTAACTCCGCTTTCGCAATCACTCGCTTCCTCACTTAAAGAAGTCATAAGTCGCATAATAACAGCCTGCTCTTCAAGTGCGTCAAAAAGGGAAGCAAAATCGCCAATACTTTGCCTATGCGCAAGTTGGGAAGCCCCCGCCATATACAAGTCATGAGTGTGTTCTCCGTCGTGCATGTCTTCTAAAGCGTTAGCAAGTTGACTAATAATTTGCAAAGCTGACGCTAAATCCTTGCGATTTGCAAGCAAATAAACGCGCTTAGAAGCATCTAAAATGGATGCTCCAACGCAGCTCTCATTAACCATATTAACTAAATGCAATAAGTCGTCTGGATTTATGTTAGAGGCTTGAATCATGTGCTGGGCTACGCCTCCAGCGTCTGTAATTACAACAACCAGAAGCGTAGAAGACGATACTTGAACAATCTCAATTCTTTTTACTTTCGATTTAGATAATGCTGGAGACGCGACTAGCGCGACTTGACCGGTAATACTTGCAAGAAGACGCGCAGAACGTTGCAAAGTATCTTGCAAACTAACAGATCCGCTTAAAAAGTTACGTATAGCGCGACGTTGAGGTTCAGAAAGCGGAATAACTGCAGCCATGCCGTCAACAAAATAGCGATACCCCTTTTGGGTAGGAATGCGTCCTGCAGAAGTGTGCGGCTGCACAAGGTAACCTTCTTCTTCCAAGGCAGACATATCGTTACGAATAGTCGCAGAACTTACTCCAAGCTGATGATGCTTTGCAAGAGCTGCAGAACCAACAGGCTCTTGAGAACGAATATAATCCTCCACAACTGCGCGCAAAATCATCATGCGTCGTGACTGCATTACCGCTCCTTAATAAATAACAAATACGTCTAAATACTATATTTCTAATATTCTTAGTATTTCTAATATTCTTATAATAGTCTATTTCTTAGCACTCAACAGAACATAAAAGCAAACTATTAGCAGAACTCAAAAGCAAACTCACAACAGAACATAAAAGCAAACTTTTGACACACTTTGTAACATATTCGTCGCGCGCGAAAGATAGGATTGAAGGGCAATGAGAGGGTAAAAAGCCAGCGTAAGCTGTGCTTAAAAACCCGAATTATTGGAAGGAAAGTAGATCACATGACCGATTTCAACTGGTCTGCATTAGACGAGCGCGCCGTAAAGATGGCGAAGGTTCTCTCGGCTGATGCTGTTGAGCGAGCAGGACACGGACATCCTGGCTCCCCTGTTTCATTGGCACCAATTGCGTACACCCTGTACCAGCATTTCATTAAGCACGATCCTGCTGACCCAAAGTGGGCCGGCCGCGATCGTTTTATTCTTTCTGGCGGTCACGCTTCGCTTACGCAATACGTGCAGTTGTTCTTCTCTGGTTACGGCTTGACTCTTGACGATCTCAAGTATTTCCGTGGCGGCGCTGACACGCGTACTCCAGGCCACCCAGAGTATGGCTTAACCCCAGGCATCGAAATGACCACCGGCCCACTCGGCCAGGGTCTTGCCTCCGCTGTTGGTTTCGCTTACGGCCAGCGTTTTGAGCGCGGGCTTCTTGACCCAGAAGCTCCAGCCGGCACTTCCCCATTCGATCACAAGGTATGGGTTATCTGCGGCGAAGGCGACGTTGAGGAAGGCGTTTCTTCTGAAGCTGCTTCCTTGGCTGGAAACCAGAAGCTCGGCAATTTGACCGTAATCTTCGATGCAAACCACATTCAGATTGAAGGCGACACCAAGCTCACCTTCTCTGAAGATATTCTTGCTCGTTACCGTGCATACGGTTGGTACACCGATGAAGTTAGCTTCATCCAGCCAGACGGCTCCTACAAGGAAGACGTTCAGGCTTTGGCTGCTGCTATTGAAAAGGCTCAGGAAGTTACCGACAAGCCTCACTTCATTAAGGTTAATACTTTGATTGCTTGGCCAACCCCAGGCAAGACCGACAACGAAGCTTCCCACGGCTCCAAGCTTGGCGAGGAAGCTGTGAAGGGCTTGAAGGAACTTTGCGGTTTCGACCCAGAAGTTTCGTTCCCAATCGACGAAGAAGCTTTGGCTCACGCTCGCAAGGTTGCAGAGCGCGGCTTGGCTGCTCACAAGGCTTGGGATGAAGCTCTTGCAAAGTGGGCTGCTGCCAACCCAGATAAGGCTGCTCTTTACGAGCGTCTTAAGGCCGGCAAGCTTCCTGAAGGCTTCGACAAGGCTATTGACGACTTGGTTGCTGGCTTCGAAGTTGGCTCTAAGGTTGCTACTCGTAAGGCTTCCGGCGCAGTTCTTAACGCAATTGCTGCTGTTATGCCAGAACTTTGGGGCGGTTCCGCTGATTTGGGCGGCTCCAACAACACCAACATTAAGGGCGCTGACTCCTTCGGTCCATCCGAAGACGCAACCCGCACTTGGCCAAACGTTTCCGAGCACGGCCGTCAGCTTCACTTCGGTGTGCGCGAGTTCGCAATGGGTGCTATTACCAACGGTATTTTGCTTGGTTCTGACACTCGCCCATTCAACGGCACCTTCTTCCAGTTCTCTGACTACGAGCGCCCAGCAGTTCGCTTGGCTGCTTTGATGGAGATTCCAAACCTCTACGTTTGGACCCACGATTCCGTAGCTTTGGGTGAAGATGGTCCAACTCACCAGCCAATCGAACACTTGGCTGCTTTCCGCGCTATTCCTCAGCTTGAGGTTGTGCGCCCAGCAGACGAGTACGAAACTGCTGAAGCTTACCGCTACTTCTTCGAGAAGAAGAACAGCTACCCAACTGCCATGATTTTGACTCGCCAGGGCGTTCCAACCCTCGCTGAGACTGCTGAAAAGGCTCGCGAAGGCGTGAAGCACGGCGCTTACGTTTTGGTTGATTGCGAAGGCACTCCAGACGTAATCATCATGGCAACCGGTTCCGAAGTTCAGTGGGCTGTTGCCGGCGCCAAGACTTTGGCAGCTGAAGGCATTAAGGCTCGCGTTCTTTCTATGCCATCTCTCGAATGGTTCGAAGAGCAGGACGAAGAGTACAAGGAAGCAATCTTGCCAAAGTCCGTTAAGGCTCGCGTTTCCATCGAAGCTGGCTTGGCATTGCCTTGGTACAAGTATCTTGGCGATTGCGGCAAGGCTGTTTCTATCGAACAGTACGGCTTGCAGGGTGACGGCGGTCAGAACATGATCGACTTGGGCATTACTGCTGAGCATGTAGTAGAAGCTGCTAAGGCTTCTATCGAAGAAGCTCGCGCTTAAGATAAAGTAAGCAAAATAAAAAAATCTTGATGTATCAAAATAAAATTGGTATGTCACAAAACTCGAAGTGCTAACGAAACACTTCACAAGAAACAGCGACGGCGTATTGATGCCGAGCTACCGTTGGTTTGGCATCAACCGCTGTTTCTTGTAAAAACGCCAAAATACCGACGTGCCCCAATTGGTGGAGCACAGTGTTAAGGAGATAACATGACTGAAGCAACGCAGCGCACTAGCGATTCCGGCGTTTCTATTTGGTTGGACGATTTGTCCCGCACCCGCATTGAGTCCGGCTCTTTGCAGGATTTGATTGCTAACAAGAATGTTGTTGGCGTTACCACCAACCCATCCATCTTCCAGAAGGCTTTGAGCCAGGTCGGTCCATACGATGCACAGCTTAAGGAACTCGGCAAGGTCGACGTTGAAACCGCTATTCGCGAGTTGACCACCACCGACGTTCGTAACGCAACCGATATCTTCCGCGAGATTGCTGAAAAGACCGACTTCGTTGACGGCCGCGTCTCCATCGAAGTTGACCCACGCTTGGCTCACGATACCGCCAACACCGAGAAGCAGGCTGAAGAGCTTTGGGCAAAGGTTGATCGTCCAAACGTTATGATCAAGATTCCTGCAACTTTGGAAGGTCTTCCAGCTATCACCGCTACCCTTGCTAAGGGTATTTCCGTGAACGTAACCTTGATCTTCTCCCTCGAGCGCTACGAGCAGGTTATCGACGCCTTCATCGAAGGTATCGCTCAGGCTGCCGCTAACGGCCACGACTTGAAGCACATTGGTTCCGTAGCTTCCTTCTTCGTCTCCCGCGTTGATAGCGCCGTAGATAAGCTCCTCGAAGCTAACGGTTCCGCTGAAGCTAAGGCTCTTGAAGGCAAGGCTGCTGTTGCTAACGCTCGTTTGGCTTACGAACTCTTCGAAAAGAAGTTCGCAGCTGACCCACGTTGGGCTGAGCTTGAAGCCAAGGGCGCTAAGAAGCAGCGTCCACTTTGGGCTTCTACCGGCACGAAGAACGCAGCTTACTCCGATTGCAAGTACGTTGATGAGTTGGTTGCTGAGCATGTTGTTAACACCATGCCAGAAAAGACTTTGAACGCTCTTGCTGATCACGGCAACGGTGCTGCTTCCATTAAGGGCACTTACGAAGAGAGCCACGCTGTTATGAACAAGCTTGCTGAGCTTGGCATCAACATTAAGGACGTTACCGACAAGCTTGAGGCCGACGGTGTTGCCGCCTTCATCAAGTCTTGGGATTCCGTGATTGCAGACGTTCAGTCTGGTATCGATCGCGTAAACTCCTGATTTTACTAATCGTCTGATAGCGAAACTGCTAATCAGCGAAACTGCTAAATAACGAAAACCGCACCTTGCGTATGTACTAATCTTACGCGGGCGCGGTTTTTGTTTTGTGTTTTATCAATCGCAATAAAATAAGCTACCCAGTGTTACTGACGCAGTCAACAAACTGCGTCAGTAACGAAAAAACAGCATCAAACGTTACTAACGCAGAACACCAACTGCGTCAGTAACGAAAAAGCGAGATTATACGTTACTAACGCAGTCAAGTATCTGCAAAAAGTAACGGTAACGCTAGAAAACAAATGCCGAGGAAACTTACGGCAAATGTTCAACAGCAGCTCTCAGTTAGGTCATAGTGCTCACAGAAACTCAGCCATAACAATCGGCAAACATTCAATCGCACCAACGCGCTGATAGTCTTTAGTGTAAATCAGCAGCTCGCGCGCAATACGCGAAGAAAACTTGCGCGAGAAAACATCAAGCGAAGCATGAGTTTTATATCCAGAACTTTTCACTTCAATCGGCACAATTTTATTATTTTCCGCAATCAAAAAATCAATTTCATAATTGCTCCTACCACGCTTTTCTGCACTAATCGCAGCACCACTACTTGTGCCATCACTACTTGCACCATCACTACTTGCGCAATCGCCACTTGCACCATCGCCTTCGTCAATCAGATCCTCCGCAAAAGTGTGATAATACAACCCGTGCCCATGCGCACTCAACATTTGTGCAACCATATTCTCATAAACGTACCAAAGATTCGCTTGCAACTTACCGCTCAGTAATCGCGCGTAAATATCATTGCTCGTAAACGACTTATCCTTAAAAGAAAGCGTAACAAACAACCCAGTATCCGCAAGAAAAAGCTTAAATTTAGTCAAATCCTTATACTGAGCCATTCCTGCAGAAGGGTCAGAAGTGTGATTCACAATGAGAACGGTTCCGGAATCCTTTAGCTGTGCGAGCTGCTCAAGAATATCATCCGCACCTTTCCCAGCAAGAACACTAGAAACGTGGTATCGCGACGTGTTAGACATAAGTTGCGCAGGAATAGCGTCGAAAATTGCGGAAATTTTACCAGTCGCGTCAATCTTCCTAAAATCATCCTCATACAGTGAAAGAATGTCGCGTTTCACTTGATCCACAGCACTAAAATCGTTAGTTTCAATATAACTTTCTACAGCTTGCGGCATCCCACCGACCAGCATATAAAGACGAAAATCTCTAAGAATCTTCCTGTATGCAGCCTGACCGATTGGCTTTTTAGAATCATATAGTTTACGCAGAAGCGGAATAGTAACTTCATCACCAAGCGCTCGAGTAAACTCCTCATAATCCATCGGATACATTTTCAACTTATGTTCTTCGCTAGGAATAAGAATATCCTTAACATTTTTGTGAATCGAAATTAGCGAACCGGTTTCTATATAGTCATATCTTCCGTCACTTACTAAAGCTTTTATGGCTTGACGCGCTTTAGGGCAAAGCTGTACTTCGTCGAAGACAATGCAAGATTTGCGCTCTTTTAAGCTTGTTTTGTATGCTAGCTGCAGCTGCAAGAAAATATAGTTTATGTCCGAAAGGTCATCAAACAGCTCCTTTACTTCTTTCGATGCGGTATAAAAATCGACAAGAATGTAGCTCTCGTACTCATTTTGGACGAATTCTTTTACGATTGTCGATTTACCTACGCGACGCGGACCTTCGATAAGCAACGCTGTTTTGCCTTTGGACTCGCGCTTCCAGGCTAGCATTTCGGAATAGATTTTGCGCGGGAACTTGAGGGTTGATTTATCACCTTCGTAAACCATTGTAATTCCACCTTTCTTCCCAAAATCGACAATTTTATTTTAGCGTATTACCCCAAAATCGACAATTTTATTTCGCAAATTTACCCCAAAATCAGCATTTTTACTACTCTAATATGAAATAAGCGCAGGTGCATATACGCTGTACCTTCAAACGTTACTAACGCAGCGCGACGACATGCCTGAGCGCTGCTATTTAGCGCGCGAAGGCAACTCGGAGCGCCGAGCTTGCTCAAGGTTGAAAGCACGGGTGTGCTTTCAACGCAAGCGAGGTCTGTCTTCGTCAGAAAAGACGAAGACAGGGCAGATTCGCGCGGTTGCTCATTGGGAATCTGGTTGTGTTTTGTGTGCGCTGACGACCTGCCTGAGCGCTGCGATTTAGCGCGCGAAGGCAACTCGGAGCGGAAACTCGCTTAAGTTGGAAGTCCAGTGGACTTCCAACGCGAGTTTCGTAAGCGAGCGCGTAATCCGCGCGAGCGCCAACTGCACCAGTAACAAAAAAACACGTCTATCCGTTACTAATGCAGCGCACCAACTGCGTCAGTAACGAAAAAGCGAGATTATACGTTACTAACGCAGTCAAGTATCTGCAAAAGTAACGGTAATCACCCAAACACCGTTACTAACGCAGTCAGCCAACTGAGAAAATAACAGTAATTACTTGCCAGAAAGAGTTTGCCAGCGAGATTTGGTTAAAACATTACGATGGCGCACGCGAGTTTCATGCATAAGCGGCACATCAACGGAAGAATCCACGCAATATGCTTCAAAACCACACTTTTCCTGAACGCGCTTCGACTTATTGTTGCCATCGTAATATCCGCACCAAATAGTCGTCATGTTAAGCTCGTCAAAACCGTACTGAATCAAAGCTTTCGCAGCCTCTGGAATATAACCCTTGCCCCAAAAAGGCTTACCAACCCAATAACCCAACTCGCACTCATCATCCCTAGAAGTCATATCCGTATGACCGTTAAGCTTTAGCTCAATACATCCAATCGCTTTGTTACTTGACTTTAAGCACACAGCGTAACATTCTTTTGCGTTAAGAAAAACATTCTTAATAGTAGATTTGCTATCCTCAATACTTTTATGAACAGGCCATCCTGCAATAGGCCCAACATCTGGATCTGCAGCATACTTAAATAAATCTTCAGCGTCATCTTGAGTCCAGGCGCGCAAAATTAATCTTTCTGTTTCGATCATCTGTTTACTCATTTTTTATTCACAATCTACTAAAATATTTTGATGATACATTGTAAAACTGTTTGTATACAAAATTTAGAATAAGTAGATTATTTTCCACACATGTGCGGTTTTGTTTACCTAGTGGTTAAAAATATAAGTAGTAGCTCGGCCCTTTCCACAAACTGAAATATCTCCCCTACTAACTAGATTAGACAACAATTGCTTAGCCTTGGTACTACCCACGTTAAGAATATTTTGCACTTGCTCACGTTTTATTGTTCCATGATTATGCAATGCTTCAATAATCTTTTTATAGCAATCGTCAACACTCATACGTTTATTTGATTTATTAGAATCTTGCAAAAGTGTATTTGCAGTAAGTTCTGAATTATAAGTACTATTCACTAAATTTGACGAATCACCATTAAGCTTAGTTTTGTTTTTTGCAGAACTAGATACAAAGTTATTATTATCGCTTACAAAAAATTCAAGAGTAGTACGGTCTGGATTAAATGACTCACTTAACTTTGGATGGCTTATTCCAGCCCAATCACAACCAGCTCTCATGGCATCAAATCCACTTCCTGCACGTTCAACAACAGAAATCAGTGCAAACATTTTAAGAAGTGCGGGATTCCGAGAATCCGAAAAACCTCCAGCTAAAGCCACTTCTATAGGCATACGTAGACACCCAGGGTTTGCAAAAGAAAGCTTAAAACCAGTATTCACACTATTGGGTTCTATAGAAGACTGTGAAAAACTATCAATCTCATTGTTCACAGCATCATTATATGTAATAACAGTGTTACCCCTCATATAATAATCAGCATGAATCAACGTGTTTGCAAGGGCTTCTCTAACTGCCATATGCAAAGGAGTATCGTCAACTCTTAATGATTGCGAATTAAGCAGAAATGGTACATCAATTTTACGAGAAAGACGTTGCCATACAGTATTCCAAAAATCATAAAGATTCCCACTCCACGAACCATCCGAGCTGGTAATTCTATGACTCCACCTACTGTTAGCATTTGTAACTTCTCTATAGTCGAGAAAATAGTACGGAAATTCCGTAAGAATGCACCACTCATGACCAAACATTAAAAGACCTGCTCGAGTGGGATGTAACTTATTCGACTCGTCCTTTGCTAATGCTCCGATTCTCATAAGAAATTCATCTGTATCAAGCGTAAGCCAAGGATGTTGAGGACGCACTGCACTTAGCATATTGCGATAGGATTGTACAGTATCCATATCAAAATCGTCAACACTACGCTGCAGCAGTGGAGATTGATCCATAGAATTTACACTCGAACCATTATCTCGAACCATAGCTTGATATTCTTCTTGCGAACATTTGTAGTCGCCTTCAAAATTGCGACGATACGTACCACCTATAGGATTTCCATTAATATAAATCGGCTTATCAGAACGATTTGCTCTTGGAACAGTTATGCGAATAATAGATTTATTATCATCCGTTTGTTCAATAGAAATATTTTCTTCAATAAGAATATTCGAACTAATTTTATTCTTATTATTTAGCGTATCCCAAATATCTTTTACCATTTGTTCAGGATTATTTACGCCAACAAGTTGTAAATTATGCTGTGCGTCTTCACTTACACCCAACAAGATAGTTCCACCATTCGTGTTAGCAAAAGCACAATACGTTTCCCACATACTTCTCGGCGTACCATTTGAAGCCACTTTTGCTTCTAATTGATTACTCTCTCTTAGTGAAGATAGTGAATTTATATTGAGCATTGTGGTCTCGCTTTGTAAGTTAGGTTTGTTGCAATGTCGTTTTTTTAATTAAGTTTGTATTTATATCCGTGCATAAAATCGGACGTTTTAAGATGCAAATATATTTTCCGTCCGATTTTATATTCTTTATGACTGATTTTAGTAGTTTTGCGCCCAAAAAACAAGAAAACGTCCGCATTTTGCAAGACGCGTCCGATTTATAGCTATTTTGCGTCCGATTTGTATTAGATTTTGCGTCCGATTATGATGATTACAATAAATCACTAGAGAAATTTGTTTTAAGCCAGGTAGCAACGCCATCGTCGTTGTTGGAAGCGCAAACCTCGTCCGCAATCGCAAGCAAACGCTGATTACTATTCGCAACCGCAACGCCGTATCCTCCGGCGCGAAACATATCGATATCAATAATATCGTCGCCAAAAACAACAGTACGGCTAGGCTTCACGCCCAAACGATCGCAAATAACGTTCAGCGCGTGCCCTTTGTTTGCAAGAGGATTCGTGAGCATCCACAACACGTCTTCGCTAATGTGCAAAGAAAAATCATCCGGAATAATACGCTGAAGATCATTCTTCTCGCTATCTTGCGGCACAATAATAATTTTGTCTGCAATGCCGTGCGGAACGTCAGAAAAGTCAGTAATAACAAAATCTTGCTCATTCCAAAGCATACGCACGTCAAAATTCGTGTAACGAACGTCGTTCATAACAATACCAAGACGGAGCGTAGGAATTTTATCAAGCAATCGCAAGCAAACATCACTCGCATGCTGAGAGTCAAAACCAAAACGAGTAAGAGTATCAATGTTTCGTTGTGAAGTAAGCTCACTAACAGTACTATGCGCGCAATCAAAATCAATAAGCGCTCCATTAAGATACGCGCAAACTTGAGCTTTTAAATCGTGAACAAAATCGAAAGCACTGCCAACAGGACGAGCCGTAATAATTGCAAGCGGAATCCCAGATTCGCGCAATCGCTCAGCTGCCTGCACAGTTTCGCTGCTTAAATAGCGGCCTTCAAAAGTATAGGCATCGTGAAGCATAGTGCCGTCAAGATCAGCAATTACTAAAGAAGGAGAAAAACGCAGCATTGTAAGAACCTAAATAAATGAACCTAAATAAACGAACCTAAATAAACAAACCTAAATAAACAAAAAGCGCACAATCTACTGACCATGCGCTTTTCAAAGAAGAATAATTAAATTAGAGAGAACTTAGTCATTAAGTTCAAAATAACAATTACCGCAACCCAAATCAGTGCAATAATTACTGTCCAACGGTTCAAATTCTTTTCTGCAACACCAGAACTACCGGCGTTCTTCGTTAAACCGCCGCCGAACATGTCGGAAAGGCCGCCACCCTTGCCCTTGTGCATCAAAATTAACAGTGTAAGCAAAATGCTAGTAAGCACAAGCAATACCTGCAAAACGATTTTCAGAGCGGACACAAGTAACCTCCTGTCTTAGAGTACTCGACTAATTTTAATAAGAACCGTTGACCTATAGACGCGATTGCGCTGCGGTGAGTCGCACAATATTCGACAACTCCTGAGCATCCAAAGAAGCTCCGCCAACCAAAAATCCGTCAACATCAGGCTCAGCAATAAGACTTGCAGCGTTGGAAGAAGTCACAGATCCGCCGTAAAGAATACGAACAGTATCCGCAACGTCACTTCCAAAAGTTGCGCGCAAATCTTCGCGAATAGCAGACGCCGCTTCCTGAGCCGACTGAGCAGTAGCAACCATGCCTGTGCCGATTGCCCACACAGGCTCATAAGCAATAATCAAACGCTTAGCCTGTTTTGTGTCCAAATCGCGCGTTACGTCATGAACCTGACCAACAGCAAAATCAAGCTCAATACCCTGCTTGCGTTCCTCAAAACTTTCACCAACGCACAAAATTGGAGTCATTCCAGCCGCAAGAACCGCACGCACCTGGTCTACAATATTCGCATCGTCTTCCGGATGATACTTTCTACGCTCAGAATGCCCAACAATAACCATTGAGCATCCAAGACTGGCAAGCATATCTGCAGAAACATCGCCTGTAAAAGCGCCTTGTGCAGTAACGGAAACTGCTTGCGCTCCGTACAATATTGGCAGACGATCAGACTCAACAAGAACCTGAACGCTTCGTATAGAAGTAAAAGAAGGCATAAGAGCCACTTCGCAATCGCGGTAGTCGTAATGCCAGTCACGCAAAAGCCACGCAAATTTTTGTATAAAATGCGTTGCTTCGCGGTGATTGAAATTCATTTTCCAATTACCTGCGACTAGCGGCTTTCTTTTAACAACCATAATCACCCTTAAAAGTTGAGGATTGAAGATTAATAGTATTACGCAAGATTTTATACAAAATTTTATACAAGATTTTACGCGAATTAGTATTATGCCGACTCCGATTTACAAAAGATTCATAAAATCGAAAGCCGGCATAATTGAAAACATTTAGTTTACTTACGACTTGCGTAAAATTTATTTACGACTTGCGTAAAGCTTATTTACTCAAGCACGCTCAATCCTGGAAGAGTCTTGCCTTCCAAGACCTCGAGGGAAGCGCCACCGCCAGTAGAGATGTGCGAGAAGCCATCTTCCGCAAAGCCAAGATTACGAACTGCGGAAGCAGAATCACCACCGCCAACAATGGTGAAAGTACCGTTCTTAGTTGCGTCAACCAAGCCCTGAGCCACAGCGCGAGTGCCAGCAGCAAACTCTGGAACTTCAAACACACCCATAGGACCGTTCCACACAACAGTCTTGGAGTCAACAATCTTGTCGTGGAAAAGCTTCTGAGAATCAGGGCCAATATCCAAGCCCATCTTGTCTGCTGGAATAGCGTCAGCTGGAACAACTTCTGGAGCAACAGGGGTATCACCTGCTGGGAAGCCAGCGTTCACAACAATATCGGTTGGAAGCACAAGCTCAACGCCGTTCTTCTTGGCGGTTTCAATGTAGCCCTTAACTTTTTCGAGCTGATCCTCCTCAAGCAAGGAAGTACCAACCTCGTGACCCAAAGCTTTGAGGAAGGTGAAGACCATGCCGCCACCAATAACAAGACGATCAGCCTTAGAAAGCAAGTTTTCAATAACGCCAAGCTTGTCGGAAACCTTGGAGCCGCCGAGAACAACAGTCAAAGGACGCTCTGGATTTTCTGTTGCGCGAGAAAGTGCCTTAACTTCCTTTTCAACAAGCAAGCCGGCAGCTGCTGGAAGGTCTGCAGCAACATCGTAGTTAGAGCCCTGAGCACGGTGAACAACACCGAAGCCGTCGGAAACAAAAACCTCTCCAAGAGCAGCAATCTTCTTAGCATAAGCTGCACGCTCGGAAGCATCCTTGCTGGTCTCTTCAGCGTTGAAGCGCACGTTTTCAAGCAAAACAACGTCACCGTTGTTCATGGCAGCAACCTTAGCTTGAGCATCCTCGCCGTAGGTGTCTGCAGCCAAAGCAACTTTCACGCCGAGAAGCTCGCCTAAACGAGCTGCAACTGGAGCCAAAGAAAGCTCTGGAACAACCTGGCCCTTTGGACGACCAAGGTGAGCCATCAAAATCACCTTAGCACCCTGCTCACGCAAAGCCTTAATTGTTGGCAAAGCAGCACGAATACGACCATCATCGGTAATCGTAGTACCCTTGAGAGGAACGTTAAAATCTGCGCGAACCAAAACTCGCTTGCCGCTCAAATCTCCCAAATCTTTCAGTGTCTTCATTGGTATCCTTTCCAAATCTATTGGCTTACCATACTGGCTTAATGCGTTCAAAAAGACGTAAAATCAGCCTAAACATTAACTCAATGCCGTGTGCAATTATACCGCAAGTCTTCAACAATCCATATCACACAGCCACTCCAAAAACCCACCAGCCGAAACCCGAGAATACCGCAAACAAAAAGCGCGAGAAGCGAAAACCGCAAACTCGCGCAATTAAAAATTAACTCTACAATAAACAAGCAGTAAAACAGCACTAAAGCTGCTGCATACGCGACTTCTCAACCTTCGCCGAAAGCTGCAAAAGTCTACGAATTCGTCCTGCAATAGCATCCTTCGTAATTGGAGGATCAGCCAAATGACCAAGCTCTTCCAAGCTTGCATCGCTGTGCTCCAAGCGAAGCTTTCCAGCCATCAACAGATTATCTGGAATATCGTCACCCAAAATATCGAAGGCGTGACGAACTTTTTCGCAAGCTTCGGCAGCGGCTTTCGCACTACGACGCATATTCGCATCATCAAAGTTTGCAAGACGATTAGCTTTTCCTCGGGCTTCACCATCTGAGCGCTTTCCTGTCCATTCGCGAGCAGAACGAGGAGCACCAATCAGATTCAGCATGCGTTCGATTGCGTCGGAATCGCGCAAAGTTACGCGCTCAGAGCTGCGCACTTGGCGAGCTTTAGCTGTAATACCTAAACGAGCTGCCATAGTTTGCAAAGCGTTTGCAGCTTCGTGAGTTGGACACACTACTTCCAAGTAGCTTGCTTTGCCAGGATCGGAAATTGCGCCGTGAGCTAGGAAGGCACCACGCCACGCTGCCTTAATTTGGGCGATACTTCCGCCGATAATTTCTGGGGCTAGTCCTGCAACAATGCGCATGCGGCGGTCAAGTAAACCAGATTGTAATGCTAATGCTGCAGCACCATGATCAACAACTACGTCGTAACGAAGAACAGTACCTGCTGGAGTTTGACGCGAAACCTGCGAGATGGTCGCCTCGCGCTGGAAGTGCGTCTTTAAGACCTCTACAAGCCACTGTGCGGAACGCTGAGAGTCAAACTGAGCGCGAATCACAGCTTGGTTATTTACTGGCCTTAAACCGCCAGCAAAGCGCATCATAGCTGCCGCTTGAGCCATAATGACCGTCGGGAGCTCATTGTTGTTGGAAACGAGTTCATTTTTGACGTCGTCAAGAAGAGCCAAGGGACAACCTCCTACTTTTGTTCTTCTTAAAATATGCGTGCTGTTGGATACTCGCATGATGCGTTTGAAAACGACATGCCCGGCTTTCTGTGATACAGAATACGTTGGACATTTTAGCGTTATTTGCACACGTTTGCATATACTTTTAGCACAAAATTTTTGCGTTTGTTTTATTACTTACTAAATTACTTGCTTTATTACTTGCTACCTGCGCTGCAATTCGCGTGCAGATACAGTAACCTGCAAACCGTGCAATCGCAAGCGTTTTGCAAGCTCAATACTTGTAGCAACTGAGCGATGCTGACCACCTGTGCAGCCTACTGCAATCGTAACGTAATGCTTATCTTCTTTAGCAAAACCGTCAATAGCAGTGAGCAGCGCCTTTTCGTAAGAGTCCAAAAAAGCGACCGCTGCAGGATTAGAAAGCACGTAATCACTTACAGCCTTGTCTTTTCCGGTTAAATCGCGAAGAGCCGGAACCCAGAATGGGTTAGGCAAAAAGCGCATATCAACCACAAAATCAGCATCCATTGGCATACCGTACTTAAAGCCAAAGCTGAAAATGTGCACGGCTACGGTGGAAGATCCTTTGCCAAGTAATCCTTCGTAAAGTTTGGTTGAAAGTTGATGAATACTAAGACTTGAAGTATCGATAATAATATCCGCGCAATCTTTCAAATGACCGAGTAGCTCTCGCTCTTCTAAAATGCCGTCAATAAGCCTGCCGCCGCGTTGCAAAGGATGGGGCCTTCTAACGGACTCGTAGCGTTTAATAAGCACGGAGTCGGAAGCGTCTAAGAACAAGATTCGCGTTTTTACTCCAAGCTCGTCAATATGCGCAAGAACCGCAAACAGATCGTCGAAGTATCCGCGCGAACGCACGTCAATAACAGCAGCAAGCTTATGCACTTTTGAGCCGGATGACGTCATCATATCTACCAGCGGTATGAGCAGTTTTGGAGGAAGATTATCAATAACGTACCACCCCATGTCTTCCAACGCGTTAGCCGCGTGCGAGCGCCCAGCTCCGCTCATGCCTGTGATTAGCATAACTTCAAAACCGTCTGCTAATTGCATATTGATTGCACCGTGAGTATTTGAGTCTAATTCTTGATGAGTGCTATTTTGCAGGCTGCTTTGCAGATTGCTTTGCTCACTATTTTGCTCACTATTTTGCATATCACTTTTCGCATCAGCTTGATCTTCGGCGCTCATAATGCCTCCTGTAATGCTTTTCGCATGCAATTAGTTAAATATTCACAATCTTTAGAATTATCGTAATCTGCGGTCTTGTCAGAAGCATTCTCGAAACTATTTTCCGACTTTTCTTCCGATTTTACTTTAGAATTTCTGTACTCAAACGTCATAAGCTTTACTTGCTCTAAAGCTTGGTACAAAAGCATTTCTTCGCCGCCAATTCCTAATCCGTATTGTCTAAAAGCGCTAAGCAGCATGCTTGGTCGAGGATCGTACACAACATCAAGAAGTGTTCCAAGGCTTTTTACGCACCTATTTTGACAGTATGCTTTTAACGCTATTGCCAGGCCGTCTGCAACGTGCGCTGGAACGGTGCTTATTACAATATCTGCTTCTGCGATTGCACGAATTGCGTCTAATGAACTTAAAGATTGCAAAATGAGAGATTCGTCACATTCGAATACTTCTTCGCTAAGTGTTGGAAATTCAATACCTTGCACTGATTCGTATTTTGCATCAGTTTCGCTACTTTCAGTTACACTACTTTCAGTTTCGCTACTTTCAGTCACGCTACTTTCAGTTACGCTACTTTCTAAGCACGGCTCTATGCTTCTGCTATTTGGAAAATCAGTACAGTACTTTTGCAGAAGATTATTAAAACGTTCAACTCCTTTTACGCTACCGTTATCTTCGGTTCTAGCAATAACTTTAACCTGTTCAAGTTTTGAGGCTTGTGCGATTTCTATAAGTGCTGCCATTGCCGAAGATGCCGTGTTGCCGCTGCCAATAATAACAGCTTTTTTTACTTGGCTTATGCGCTCGTGCAAAGCTACAACAAAAGCTCTGATTATGCCACTTACGTCTGTGTTGCACAGTTCAATTTGCGAAGGCGAAGCTGTTGCAGGATTGCTGGTAAAAATCGCTGTGTTTGCGACTTTAAGCGTTTGAGACCAGTAGTCGCAAGGAGTACCAAGTTTCATTACGGTTTTTTTAAGCGGCATTGTAAGGCTTAAGCCTTTCCAAGAATCGTCAAGATGCGCAATAAAATCAGCTAGCTCAGCTTCGCTTACCTTTTCTTTGCTATATTGCCAATTTGTAAGCCCTAAAGCTTTATAAGCCGCGTTGTGCAATACGGGAGATAGCGAGTGCGAAATAGGATCTCCTAAAACTGCGCAATGATATATTTTTGGCATAATCACTCCTCAGTACGCTAATAAATCTTTTGGATCGACACAAAAACGCAACTCTCCTGCGGCACGCTTTGCCACATGATGCGCTACTTCCTTGTGCAATCGGCTCACTAATTCTTGTCTTAAATAAAGCGGAACTCTTACTACAGCTTTTACACGGTCGTCAAAATCGTCAAAATGCTGGTATTTGTCTGTAACAGGCGGGTGCATTGGAACAACGCCTAACAATGGAGGAATTGTTGAAAAATCAGCATTTTGATCAGAAATATTAGCTTTAGCACTTTGATTATTTTGACTAATTTCGCACCCAAGATTTTCCTGCATTGCCCCAATATTTTCAAGCGCACGCATAACCGCATCGCGCTCTCCCCACACACATGCTGCAGTCACAAATGGCGGCAAAACAGCCTGCTTACGCTCCGAAAGCTCGTTTAGCGAAAGTTGCGTTGTGTCCCACAAAGTAAGCGCTCTAGCCAAAATTGGGTACGTTTCGCCAATCAAAAGAACACTTCCGCCGCTAATTCTAGGAGCGCACAAGCTTGCAGCTTTCATCCAAGCGGTAAGTGTGTCAATTCTGGAATCAAGCCCCGAAGCATACAAGCTCACCCAAGTGTCGAGTATTGCCACAACGCCATACGAGCCGCTTTGCGCACCATTTTGAGATTGAACGCGCGGCTCTGCACCGGAGGTTGCCACAACAATTACAGGCTTTTTATCTATGAACTGAATAATTCCGTTCGGCTGATGCGGCGAAGAAAGCAAAATAGGCACGTTTCTAAACAGTTTTGACACTTCTTGCGCAATACCTGCAGCACCGACGCGTATTGCACGAAGGTTAGTGCTTCCGCAATTAGCACAGGACCAATTGATTGCGCTTGCACCACACCATAAGCATCGAAGGGATTTAATCCCCGAACTAATATCCAAAGGTCCAGTGCAACGCCTGCAACGAGCCTGGTGAAGGCAAGAAGAGCACATTGCAGACTGAGTAACGCCATCTTGAGCAATAGAAAGCAGCACAGGATTTCCGTCTGCAAGAGCCTCGTTTATTGCTCTTACAGCGGTATGCGGTATTCTAGCTCCAATGCTTGGGTCAGCAAGTTTTGACAAAGTTTCTCGATTAAGCCAGCGAACCCACGGAACTATTTTTTCACGCAATTCTTTGCGAACTGTTACAGGAACGCTACTTCCACTTACATCTTTTGCAACTTGCGTATTGGAAGAATACGAATCTACTTCGCTTTGACTTAACGCGCTTCTAGAATACGACATTGCTACAAAAACGCCACCATGCTTTTTTGCGCGAAGTCTCATAACGCCACGAGCTTGAGCGTAAGGCATCATTCCGTCTGCATACTGGTATGCGGTATCTTCAACAATAGCGAATAAAGCATCCCCCTCAACCGGAGCATACATTGCAGCGCGCGTTCCAAGCACGCAAGGAACTATTCCGGAAGCTACTGCACGCCAAGCTCTATAACGGTCAGCCGGAGCATCCGCCGCACAAAGACGCGCAACATCTCCATCAAAACCGCCTGCAGAAAAACCACGGTGATTTTCACTAACGCGCTTATACGGTTTTAATCCGTAAGCCATAAGCGCACGCATAACGTCATTTACTTCCCTAAGCGTTGGCAAAACAGCAACAGCCTGCTTCCCTTGACTTACAGCCGTTACAATCATCCAAGCTAAATCTTGAGCCATTCTTAAAGAGCCGGCAGGTGCATCAACTACAAAAGATTTAACATCAGATTTAGTGGTAGATTTAGAATTATTATTTTCGATTTTTTCGCCGTCAAAATCCGCGTTACTAGCTTTTTTAACTAAAGCGTCATGCAAAATATCCGCATTTTCGTAAGATTCAATCATTCTAGCGAAAGTAGCGATAGAAGAATCAGCTTCATTAGCTTCATTAGCTTCATTAGACTTATAAGCTTTATTACTGCTTTCCAAAAGCTTTTTAAGATTTATGCACCAATCTTTTCTACGATGCAAGCGTATGCTATCAAAAACTTCCTCATGCTCAACTCTGGCAACTCGCTGAGGCACAGCAAGACGAAGAATATTCGCGCTAGTTCCACCATAAGCTTTTGCAATAGCGTCAATATCTTCGCGCAAAGACTTAGAAATCAGCACATCCGATGGAAGCACACGCTCTAAAAATCGCAAAGCAGAAGAAGGAGTATCACTATTAGAAGAACGAGACCAAATAACACCTGTAAGCCTTTGCGCACCAAAACGTACGCGCACGAAAGCTCCCGACTGAGCAGCATCATCTTGATCCTTGGACACTAAATAGTCAAAAGTACGACCTAAATGTGAAGCCTGAACATCTAGCATTACGTGAGCAATAGCACAATCGTCTGCAGGAACGCGCGAAACAGCATTACGCTTGCGTTTAGTTTTACGCGCGAATCCGTCTAACGAAGGTTGCTCTGCCATTTTAGCTTCTACTTTTAGCTCGTACTTTTAGCTTTTTAGATTCTAAATTAGATTCTACTTAAGATTCTACTTAAGATTTAATGCGGCTAGAAGCTGATCAGTTCTATTCGTTTCTTCCCAAGGGAATTTAACATCCGTGCGACCAAAATGGCCGTAAGCCGCGGTTTTAGCGTAAATCGGGCGCAACAAATTAAGCTCGTCAATAATTGCAGCCGGACGCAAATCGAATACTTCACGCACAGCACGAGCAATATCAGCACGCGTAATACCGTCAGCTTCAGTACCAAAAGTCTCAACGTTTACGCTTACAGGATCCGCAATACCAATAGCATAAGCAACCTGCACTTCTGCCCTATGAGCAAGACCTGCTGCAACAATATTCTTAGCAACCCATCGAGCTGCATAAGCCGCAGAACGATCAACTTTACTTGGATCTTTTCCAGAAAAAGCTCCGCCGCCATGATGCGCCGCACCACCGTAAGTGTCAACAATAATTTTTCGACCAGTCAAACCAGAATCTGCAGCAGGGCCGCCCAAAACAAAAGAGCCAGTAGGGTTCACAAGCATACGGTATGAATCGTGCGCAACTTTTTGAGCAAGAACTTCGTCCAACACAGGCTTAACAACATGCTCAACAAGCTGAGACTGAAGCCAATCGCTGGAAACTTCAGGATCATGCTGCGTGGAAATTAAAACAGTATCCAAGCGCTTAGGCGCGCCTTTGGAATCGTACTCAATAGTAACCTGAGTTTTCCCATCCGGACGCAAATGCGCAACGATACCATCTTTTCGAACTTTAGAAAGCCTTTGCGCTAAACGGTGAGCAAGATAAATTGGAAGCGGCATTAAAGTGTCAGTTTCGTCACTTGCGTAGCCAAACATAACACCTTGATCTCCAGCACCTTGAGCAGCATAACGTTCCTCGCGAGAAGCAGCACTTTCGCTATTTGCATCTAAACGAGTAACACCTTGATTAATTTCATCACTCTGCTCAGTTAAAGAAACCATGACTCCGCAAGAATCAGCGTCAAGACCAATAGTGGAACTCGTATACCCAACATTACGAACCACAGAGCGCAAAATTCCTGGAATATCGCTATAAACTTCGCCTCTAACTTCACCAAACACCACAAATTGGCCTACAGAAGCGCAAACTTCTACAGCAACGTGAGCGTGAGCGTCTTGACGGAGCATATCGTCCAAAATAGCGTCGGCAATCTGATCGCACAACTTATCCGGATGACCTTCAGTAACAGATTCTGCAGAAATTAACTTAAGTTCTTCCACAATCCCCTCCAATACAAATACTCGTAAAGTGAAAAACGCAGCCGCACATCCGAGTTTCAAGCACAGATGATACGACTGCGATTATGCGCATAAAAAGACGCTAAAGCAATAAGTATAAGCTTTATTAATCAATCACTTAACTAATTAATAAATAAATTAATTGCCTTCGCTTAAATCGTCTTCACCAAGCGTCTCTTCAAGCAAGCCTCTATTAATCTCACGGAAAGCAATAGACAAAGGTTTTTCTTGATTTTGATACTCAACTAATGGACCAACATTTTGAAGCAAACCTTCGTTAAGCTGCGTGAAATAAGAATTAATTTGACGTGCTCGTTTTGCAGCAAATAAGGCAAGCGCATACTTGGAATCCGCATGTTGCATAAGATCATCAATTGGTGGATTCGCAAGACCCGTAGGTGTTGGCTGAGTGCCTAATGCCATGATATTCTCCAAATTCTATGGTGCCACAATAGTTCCAAAACGCCTATTATAGGCTATAGATTGGATATTGCGGTAAGTTCTATTTATAACTTCTTTATAAACTATTTATAAGTTATTTACAGATCGTATTCACGAGCAATAACGTTCCAAAGTTCGTCCGCCGCTCGCTCAGCATTGTCGTTTACAATAACAACATCAAACTCGCTGGCTGCAGCAATCTCAACCTTTGCTGTTTCCAAACGTTTTGCCTGCTGCTCAGGTGTTTCAGTGCCTCTGCCAATAAGACGACGCCTAAGCTCTTCAAAACTTGGAGGCGCAATAAACACATATACAACTTCCAGACCGAGCCGCGAAGCCTCTTGCTTTACTCGCCTAGCGCCTTGCAAATCAATTTCCAGCAAAGTTGGAATATCCTGCTCAAGATGTTCCAAAACAGGCTGCAGCAAAGTGCCATAGTGTGCCATGCCGTGAACAAGAGCAGTTTCTAAAAATTCTCCATTGCGTTTACGCCGCTCAAACTCTTCCTCATCTAAAAACCAGTATTGAATCCCATTAAACTCACCAGGTCTAGGCGCGCGCGTAGTTGCAGAAACAGACAACCAAATATGAGGATGTTTCTCGCGAAGTATGCCTTCTACCGTACCTTTACCGGCTGCAGTAGGACCAGTTAATACGATTAGGCGACGCTTAGTCTTCGAAGACTCAGAAGCAGCCGCATCATCTTTGGTAGACATTTACCTCACCTCTCAATTACGCATGTTCGCCTGAATCAATAAGAGCCTGACGAATATCCCACGCTATTCGCTCTGTTGCGGCAGAAAGTTCGCCAATACTTGGCCCATGAGACGCAATAGAGCGAGAAACAGTTACCAACACATTACCATGCGTACCGGCAAAAACACGCTTTAAGTCGTTAGCTTCAGCACCCTGCCAGCCATAACCTGGGGAAAGAATTGGGCCGGTAAAGCTTGCTACGTCAATTCCGCCGCCGTTCATCCAATCTCCAATAGTAGCGCCAACAATTAAGCCGACTGAACCCAAGCCCTTAGTTTTATTGTTAAAACTTTGAGCTGTTTGAGCAATTCCGTGAGCTACTGTAGTTCCGCGGTAAGTTCCACTTTGGCGAATTGCAGTTTGCAAGCTTGCGCCTTCGCGGTTAGAAGTTAGCGACGCAATAAAAACGCCGCGACCGTTATTAAGCGCTTCGTTAATTAAGCCGCCCATTGAGCTAGCGCCGTAATACGGAAGAAGAGTAATAGCGTCGGCAAGAAGAGGAGCGCCCGGCTTAAAATATGCGTCCGCAAGCGCAGAAATCGTAGTAGACAATCCACCATGGCCGCTGTCAACAATCGTAATAACGTCCATTTGACGAGCCGCGTAAAGCACACGTTCAAGCGCTGCGAAACCCTTAGAACCGTAGCGCTCAAACATGCTGGACTGGAATTTTACTGCCGCTGCCCTGCCGTTCATAGCCTGAAGCATGCGCATTGAAAACAGTTCAGCGCCGAGAGCATCCATGTTGTATCCCCAATTAAGCAACATTTTGCGATGAGGATCAATACCAACACATAGCGGACCATACTTGGCCATAGCGTTCTTCAAGCGCAAGCCAAAATCGGATCGCTGCGCTTGTAATTCTTGATCACGAATGCTCTCGGTCATGTATTAAGCCCGACTTTCTTAACTTTCTGCCTGTTCAATTGCAAACAGTTGTTGAGCATGCTCTTGAATGCTCATCACCTGATAATCGTTGTTCTTAACAGCCTCAATAGCCATTAATACTGGCGCAAATTCGGTAATAGTTGTGAATTGCGGAAGATCTGCCGCAACAGCTGCTGCGCGAATAGCGTAGCCGTCCGTGCGAGACCCTCTTGAATTCGGCGTATTGAGTACCATGTCAATCTTACCATTCTCAATAAGCTCCACAACATTTTTGCCGATTCTTTCGTGAGCATTCCTGCCATTTGACACATCTTTCGCCGTGTCGCCTTGACTAGAAAGCTTGTCTACGATTACAGAATCAATGCCGTAGCGTCGAAGCACAGAAGCAGTACCTTCAGTAGCCCAAATAGTAAAACCAAGTTCTACTAAGCGCACTGCAAGAAGCGGAAGCTGACGCTTATCCGCATCGCTTACAGACACAAACACGTTGCCACTGGTTGGCAAACCGCCCTTGTATGCTGCAAGCTGACTCTTAGCAAAAGCGTGAGGGAAGTCACGGTCGAAGCCCATAACTTCGCCGGTTGAACGCATCTCTGGGCCGAGCAAAATATCAACCGTGCGTCCAACAGGAGTGCGGAAACGCTTGAAAGGAAGCACAGAAGCTTTAATAGCAACCTGCTGACCTGGGTGAATATCACCACCGTCTCCCTTTGGAAGAAGAAGTCCGCGCTTACGCTGCTGAGCAATGGTTTCGCCAGCCATAATTCTTGCAGCAGCTTTAGCAAGAGCAACGCCCGTTGCTTTAGAAGCAAACGGAACCGTGCGAGAAGCGCGAGGATTTGCTTCGATTACGTACAAAGTATTTGCCATAAAAGCATACTGCACGTTAATAAGACCACGAACAGAGCATCCGCGAGCAATCGAAAGCGTACCTTCGCGAAGGCGACGAATCTGATCGTCCGAAAGAGTGCTTGGAGGAAGAGTGCAAGCTGCGTCACCAGAGTGCACGCCAGCCTCCTCAACATGCTCCATAATGCCACCAATATAAAGCTCGTTGCCGTCGTAAAGTGCGTCAACGTCGATTTCAATAGCGTCTTGCAGGAACTTGTCAATCAAAAGCGGCGAAGGCAAACGGCCAGAAACAACCGTGTCTGCACGAGCCTCATCCAAAGCGCGATCAACATACTTTGCAAGCTGAGCATCATCGTACACGATTTCCATGCCACGACCGCCAAGCACGTAGCTTGGGCGCACAAGAACCGGGTAGCCGATTGCGTGAGCCGCATCTTTTGCTTCCTCAAGACTTAAAGCTGTGCCGTAGCGAGGAGCATTCATGCCTTCTTGGCGAAGAACCTCACCAAAAAGCTCACGGTTTTCCGCCAAATCAATAGCCTCAGGAGTTGTTCCCAAAATTGGAACTCCTGCAGCTTTAAGACGAGCAGCAAGCGAAAGCGGCGTTTGACCACCAAGCTGCACAATCACGCCCTTAACAGGACCAAGCTTCTTTTCTGCTTCGTAAATTTCAAGCACATCTTCGAAAGTAAGCGGCTCAAAGTAAAGGCGGTCAGACATATCGTAATCTGTAGAAACTGTTTCAGGATTGCAATTAACCATAATGGTGTCGTAATCCTTGCCCAATTCCTGAACAGCGTGAACGCAAGTGTAATCAAACTCAATACCCTGACCAATTCGGTTCGGGCCAGAGCCAAGGATAATAACAGCTTCGCGATCGCGCTTCTTCAACTCGCTTTCGTCAGCGTAGCAAGAATAGTAGTACGGAGTTGCCGCGTCGAACTCGGCTGCGCAAGTATCAACCGTCTTGTAAACAGGGCGCAAACCGTAAGCCCAACGAAGCTCACGAACCATGTTTTCACCTTCGTCACCAAGATTACGCAAATGCGCAATTTGAACGTCCGAAAGACCAGCAAGCTTAGCGCGCTTCAAAACTTTAGGAGTTAAAGTTTCAGCTTCACGAACTGCGAGCGCAGTCTCGTTAATTTGAGCCAGCTGCTCAACAAACCAAGGGTCGATTTTTGTTGCGGCAAAAATCTGATCCGGCGTTGCCCCGCCCCAAAGCGCGCGCTGAATTTGCAAGTAACGATGCTCTGTTGGAGTATGCATTTCTTCAAGAAGCTTGATCACTTCTTCCTTGCTTGGGCGCTCTCCGTCCCAGCTAAAGCATGCGTGACGCTTGTCGATTGAGCGCATTGCTTTTCCAAGGGACTCCTGGAAGTTTCCAGCCAAAGCCATTGCTTCGCCAACTGACTTCATGGAAGTTGTAAGCGTGGTGTCTGCTCCTGGGAACTTTTCGAAAGCAAAACGCGGAATCTTCGTTACAACATAGTCGATTGTTGGCTCGAAGCTTGCAGGAGTTGAACGCGTAATATCGTTTTGAATTTCGTCCAAAGTGTAGCCGAGAGCAAGTTTCGTTGCGATTTTTGCGATTGGGAAGCCGGTTGCTTTAGATGCGAGCGCGGAAGAGCGAGATACGCGCGGGTTCATTTCTATTACGATAATGCGACCGGTTTGAGGGTTGATTGCGAACTGAATATTGCAGCCGCCTGTGTCAACGCCTACGCCTCGAATAATAGCGATACCAATATCGCGCATCTTCTGATATTCGCGGTCTGTAAGAGTAAAGCATGGAGCTACGGTAATTGAGTCGCCGGTGTGAACACCTACAGGATCTACGTTTTCGATTGGGCAAACAACTACGACGTTATCTTTTGCGTCGCGCATAAGCTCAAGCTCAAATTCCTTCCAGCCTTCAATGCCTTCTTCAATAAGCACTTCGTCTGTTGGAGAATAGTGAATGCCGGCTCCTGCAATTCGGTGAAGCTCTTCTTCGTTATGAGCAATACCAGAGCCGAGTCCGCCCATTGTAAAGCTTGGGCGTACTACTACCGGATATCCTAAAGTTTCAACAATTTTGTCTACTTCTTCGATTGAGTGAGCAATAAAGGATTTTGCGCTTTCCGCTCCAGCTTTTTCAACTACTTTTTTGAAAAGCTCACGGTCTTCGCCGCGGTCGATTGCTTCCAAAGAAGCACCAATAAGCTCAACGTTATATTTTTCGAGGATTCCTGCACGACCCAAATCCATTGCAGCGTTAAGCGCAGTTTGACCACCAAGCGTTGGGAGAAGCGCATCCGGACGCTCCTTCGCAATAATTCGCTCCAAAATCGAAGTGTCAATTGGCTCAATATACGTTGCGTCCGCAAGCTCCGGATCGGTCATAATCGTAGCCGGGTTGGAATTAACCAAAATTACGCGAATGCCTTCTTCGCGAAGAACTCGGCAAGCTTGCGTTCCAGAATAATCAAATTCTGCAGCCTGACCAATAACAATCGGGCCTGAACCAATTACCATAACCGACTTAATATCAGTACGTTTTGGCATAGTAAATTTCTCTTTCCGTAAATCTTAAAATCTTACTTGCTTTTTCGAGTATTACTTGCTTTTTCGAGCGTTTTCGCGCATCAATTGCACAAAGCGGTCAAACAGATAGGAAGCGTCGTGCGGGCCTGCTGCAGCTTCCGGATGATATTGCACAGAGAACGCTGGAATATCAAGGCATTGCAAGCCTTCTACAACATTGTCGTTCAAGTCAATATGGGAAACTAGCACGCGACCAAAGTGACCGTTTTCGTAAGGAGATTGAACAGGTCCGTCAAGAGGAGCATCCACTGCGAAGCCGTGATTGTGAGCCGTAACTTCCACTTTTCCGGTTGTAACGTCTTTTACAGGCTGGTTAATACCACGGTGGCCAAACTTTAGCTTGTAAGTGCCAAATCCGAGAGCGCGACCAAGCAACTGGTTTCCAAAGCAGATGCCAAAGAACGGATATCCTGCGTCCAAAACTTTACGCAAAAGCTCAACCTCGCGATTTGCTTGGCCAGGGTCTCCAGGACCATTCGAGAAAAATACGCCGTCTGCGTTAAGAGCCTGCAGCGATTCGAAGCTTATTGAGGAGCTTACAACATGCACGCGGCAGCCGCGCTCAGCCAAACGGTGAGGAGTCATAGATTTAATACCAAAGTCGACTGCTACAACCGTGTAAAGCGAATCTTTTCCTTCAAAATCTCCGCAAGGCTCAATCGTATACGTTTCTTTAGTACTGACTTCATCCGTTAAACGCAAGCCCTGCATTTGAGGAGTCTGCTTAATTTCGTCAACGAAAGAAGCGACGGTACGAAAAGCCCCGGTTGACGAATCAACCAGGGCCTTATTAGAAAAAATGCCGGCACGCATAACGCCTACCGAGCGTAAATGACGTACCAGCTTTCGAGTATCAATACCACTAATGCCAACGATACCTTGCTTTTGTAAATCGTCTTCCAAGGAACCTTCAGCGCGCCAATTGCTAACTACTGGGCTTGGCTCCTTAACCACGTAACCCGCAACCCAAATGCGATTAGATTCAGGATCTTCGTGATTCATTCCCGTATTACCTATGTGTGGGAATGTTTGAACTACGATTTGTTGATCATAACTTGGATCAGTTAATGTTTCTTGATAACCAGTCATGCCCGTGGAGAACACAATCTCAGCGCGCGTAGAACCTTGCGCACCAAAAGGCTTACCAACGTAAACCTGACCATCCTCCAACACCAATACTGCATCATCACTGCCGAATCCGGCAAAGGTGTCGTTGTAATCCACCTTAACCCCCTTATGGCTTTAGGATATTCGTGGCAAGTCTACTCAGATTGGCGGACGGGCGACGCGCCGGCGATAAGTTATTGCGCATCCTGCATTCTTGAGTTCGTCTATGAGTTTTGTAACTGATTTAGTTTTTGGTTTTGACGAGGCTGGAAAAATTGTGTTTGCGTGCGTCCCGTCCTTCGGGCGCTCTGGCTGCTAAAGGCGCTTATTGTGTTCGCCTATCTTTAAAGAATGTAGCTTCTCAGTCCTCTTTTAGCACTGAACACAATTTTTCCAGCCTCTCAACATACTAAACAACAACACAAAACTCATAGACTCGTGCAAAAAGTTACGCAAAGTGCGTGGAATAGCGCAATAACTTACGCTTTGTCTTGTAATTGATAGGAATGTTTAGTGTGGCATAAGCAGAGCATTAGTGCTAGTGTTAGCTAATCAACAGAAATCGATGGAAACAGAGCACAACTGCAAAGCTTATTACTCGGCAGCAGCTTCTTCGGTAGACTCTTCCGTAGCAGCGTCGTCAGTAGAAGCTTCGCCATTAAACTTTGCTAAGCAAGCGTCTTTATCTGCCATAATCGCGCTCAAAAGACCGTGAATAAACGCAATAGCTTCCTCATCGCTATACATTTTTGCGAGCGCAATCGCCTCGTCAATCGCAACCTTGTCTGGAATTTCCTCGTTAAGAAGCATTTCCCACACCGCAATGCGCAAAATATTGCGGTCAATAACTGCCATTCTGCCAACTTTCCAGCCGGTTGAATAACGGTTAAGCGTCTTGTCGATTCTGTTGCGTCGCTCTCCTACGCCTCGAACAATCTCAATAGCGTACTCTGGAAGCGGAGTTTGAGCGCCAGGCTCTTTAACGCGCTCCTCTAGCAAAGAAAGAATAGGCTGATTCTTTTCATCCGCCTCATAAAGCGTATTCAAAGCCCTCTTACGAGCAGTGGAACGTGCCATAATAGCGCCCTTCTGTGTAACGTATAAAAATTACTTAATAAAGTTGTATTAAAAATTACGCGACCCAGCAACGAATAATCGCCACCGGGTCACACTATAAAAATTATTTAGAAATAAATAGCTAATTTAATTAGATAACTAATTTTTTAATTAGATAATTAATTCTTTAGTTTTCGCGACCAAGGTAAGAGCCGTCACGAGTGTCGACCTTCACCTTTTCGCCTTCACCCACGAAGAGTGGAACCTGGATTTCAGCACCGGTTTCCACGGTTGCAGGCTTAGTGCCAGCGTTAGAACGGTTGCCTTGCAAGCCTGGCTCAGTGTGCGTAATGGTCAAAATTACGGAAGCTGGAAGCTCAACGCTCAAAGGAGTGCCGTCATGGAAGCTTACGATGCAGTCGGTGCCTTCAAGCAAATACTTGCTCTGCTCACCAACCAAAACCTTAGGAATATAAACCTGGTCGTAAGTGGTCATGTCCATGAATACAAAGTTGTCGCCATCTTCGTAGGAGTATTGCAAGGTACGATTATCAACGGTCTCGAACTCCATCTTCATGCCGGCGTTAAAAGTCTTGTCGACAATCTTGCCCGAGAGCACGTTCTTGATGGTGGTACGCACGAATGCAGGACCCTTGCCTGGCTTCACATGCTGGAATTTAACGACGGTCCAAAGCTGACCATCAAGGTTCAAAACCGAACCATTCTTAATATCATTGGTAGTCTGTGCCACGAGTTACCCGTTTCTTTCGCTAATAAAGCTGCAATTTTAGCAGCTTAAGAAATAAACCTTGCTTATTATGCCACAAAGCGTCAACTAATTAAAATAACAACTAAAATAACAACCGCATTTAACGCAATTATTTGTTACTCTGATCGTTTTGTTCCGAAGACTCTGAGTTTTGACTACGACCCATTGGAATATAGCCACCTTGATCATCCTTAGGATGTGGAGCATCAAAAGGATACCCATTGCCATCTCTACTTAAAAATCTATCGCTCACTTTTTTAATTCTATCTTCGCACTTGCTTATAACAGCTTTTATTTTTTGATAAGCTTGCTTTAACTCTTGATAATTATTGCTGCTTTTAGCAAGAGCATTGCCAGCATCATTAATAGCATTTTCTAGACTTTTAGAAGCAGCAGCTAAAATAGGCAAATTTTTCGCTTTTTCTACAAGTTCTCTAGCTTTTTTAACAAGATTTAATAATTGATCACCAAAAGCAGTTCTGCTAGTTTTTAGTAAATTCTTTGCATGCGTTTTAACAGAATTAGCATCTTTACGCAAAGCATCCAATTTGTCTGAAAGCTTATTTTCAACTGTTGTAGAATCGTAAGAATCCGCGCCAAGTGGGCATACTGGAATATCATCATTTAAGTCATCATTAGCATAGCTTAGAGAAGATTCAAAATCATCTGCAGCGTCTTTAGTGGCATCAAAATCTTCATCAAAATCAGCAGCTTTTATATTAGAAGCATCTTTAACATCTTGACTTGATACAATTTTTTTAAGCTCTTCTTTAGCATCGATTACTTTTTTGCGCAATTGAATGCAAATTTTAGAAGGCTCACTTGCTTTTAGATTAGGCTTAGAGTTATTAGCAAATAATGCAAACCATAATCCAGCAACAACTCCGATTGATATAAGAGATACACAAACAATAACAGCAATATCCTTTTTATCGCTTAACAAGGAGTTGTTTGAATCATCATTAGAAGATCCAAAAATATTTTCTTGCTCATACTGAGCAGGATTATTAAAAGAATCCAAATCGCTAGTATCTTGATATCGATTATCATTGCCTTCCATGTTATAGAGATTATTACAATCTTTTGATATTTTTCAATCACATATAAAAGCATCATTACAAAACATTAATTTATAATTATTTTTACAAAAAAAGAACATAAACTAACATAACTTCCTTTTTTGTTTACATGCGTCTATATAATGAACACGTTCGAACAAAAACGAACATACACATGATTTAACCCAGAAGGAAAACCATGAAGAAACATATATTCGCATCTTGCGCATGCGCAGCAATGATTTGCTCATTAATACCAGTTCATCAAGCCATTGCTAGCGAAGAATTAAACACAGGGTTAACGCAGCAAAAAGAATCTGTTGCGACTAATCCAGAAAACAAAGAAAACAAAGAAAACACACTAAACACTTGGCATGAAGCAAAATATCAGGGATTCTTTGATCCAACTCCTACTGGGCTAAAGTGGAAGTTTGACGAATCCACCAATACTCTTGAAATATCAAAAATTAACGGAACAGATTTTGCATCCAACTCAATTGAAAAGATAATTTCATCTAATAAAAATAATCCAGATGGCGTAAATTTTGATACATCTAAAGTCAAAGTCATAAATATTGTTCAATCAGGCGATCAAACTGAAAATGCTGGAAAAATACAACTCGGCAATGGCGCTAGCAATCTATTTTCAAACTTTGCAAATCTAGAAACAATAAACAATTTGGATTTATTTGACACTTCTAATGTAGAAGATATGTCTGGAATGTTTTCTTCAACTCCTAAGCTAAAAAACATTAATGGAACTAAAGACTGGGATACAAGCCGCGTAACAGATATGAGCAGCCTGTTTGAAGATAGCGGAATAATCAGCATAAATCCAATATCTAACTGGGACGTTAGCAACGTTGAAAACATGCAGCTAATGTTTAGAAACACAAAAAATTTGCACACAGTTCACGGATTAGACGAAAAGTGGAACACTAACAACGTTACCGACATGACTAGCATGTTCGAAGGTAGCGCAATCGAATCTGCAGACGGCATTAGAAACTTTAAAACGCGCAATGTTCATCATATGAACAACATGTTCTACCAAGCACATAACCTTTCAAACGTTAAGGGAATTACTTGGGACAACACCTACTGCGATGAAGCAACTGGAATGTTTGAAGAAAGTGGATTAACAACTACCGAAGGCCTAGAAGTGTTTACAAACAACAATCTTTCTTCAATGGGAAGAATGTTTATGAACGCCAACAAGCTAGAAGACATTAAAGCGCTTGAAAACTGGGATATTAGCAATACTAACGACATTGGCAGAATGTTTACTGGAACAACCGCGCTTAAAGAAGCTAATCTTGGAAAATGGAAAACTTCTTATGTTGGAAATATTGTTGGTCTTTTTGAAAACAGTGGCGTTAAAAAGATAACTGGCTTAGAAAATTGGGATACAAAAAACATTTGGAATATGGGAAAAGTATTTTCAAATACTCTTAATTTAATGCAAATACCGGGAATCGAAAAATGGAACACTTCTAGCGCAACAGATATGAACGATATGTTTGCAAACTCTTCTATAACTTCGCTAGATATTTCTAAGTGGGATTTAACGCAAGCTCTTAATATTCAAACTGGTTCATTAAACCAAGGTGTTAAAAACATGTTTGGCGGCAGCAAAATCGATGATATTACTATTCAATCTGGAGTTGACCTTAAGCAAACAAATCTTTCGGCACTTACTGACATTTGGAAAGAAGCAAGCGCACAAGGTGGAAATCTTCGTATTAAAAAAGGTGGATTCTCAAATAGTGCAGAAGAATTAATAAAAAATAACGCAAAATCAAGCGATAATAAGGCTCCTAGAAGATTCTTACGCGGATACTTTATGGCCGCAATAGAGCACGGTGATGCTAGTATTAGTTGCTTGGTTAATACAAATGGAAAGAATAATTTTGTTGATGCAATTGTTAATTGCCAAGATGCAGACAACAAAATAGTTGACTTCCATAATCTAGATACAAACGCAGCAAATACAACTTTAGCTGCAATGCTCGGATTAAAAGATGAAGTGATTACAGATTGGAATAATGGCAACTCTGTTTTTAACACAGATTTAAGCAATCTTGATTTCAGTAAAGATTTTAATTTGACTGTTAAAACAACTGTTAAAACTCAAAGTACTCAAACGGAAAATTCAAACGTTGTTGAGCCTAGTGCAGATGAATCTTTGGGCTCTGATTTGGATTCTGACTCGAATTCTAATTCGGATTCTAATTCGGATTCTAATTCGGATTCTGATTCTGATTACAGTTTGCTCAAGTTATATAGACTATTAGCTTCGTTCAATCAAAATGACTATAACTATAGCCGTTATTATCAAGCTAGCGCTGCTGCAAAAGCATATTCTGCAGAACCATCTAAAATTGCGGAAGCTAAGACTGCAGAAACTAAGACTGCAGAATCAGCTCAATCGCAACAAGAAAATCAAGATACTTCTTACAAAGCAGAAATCACCAAAAAAACTGCAACAAATAAGAAGCATACCGAGCCAAGCAGCAAATCGAGCAGCAATAAGGCTGATTCCAAAGATTTGCAAAGCAATGATTCTAAAGAAAACAATTCTAAAGATGATGATTCAAGTAAAATCGTAAATAAAAAGAAGGGCGCACTAAAAAATAATAACTCTATCGCAAAATCAGCCTCTTCAAACAAGAATACGAATGTATTAGCGATTGCTATATTAGTTGTATTTGGTTCTACAATTTCTGGAATTGTGACCTTTGTTTTAAAGAAAAACTAAAACATTTGCAATAATCTTCCGCAAAATGTTGTTCTACACGACACGTTTTACAACATTTTGCGGAAAACTCTAAGATTTTTAGATATTTATTAAGCGCCATATTGAAGAAGATATTTAGCAGCGCGCGAAGCTAATTCCTCACTCATTACAGGATTTCCGTCGTCGCCTTTAATACGCTCAGCTGCGGCGAAAATTTCGCGCACGTTTGCAATCGGCAAAACTGGGAATCCGAATTCTTGCTCTACTGCTTTTACTGCTGAAAGCTCGCTGTCTTTTGTGCGCTCCATTCTATCTACTGCCAAAATCAAGCCAACGACTTCCACCTTTGCTTCCGCTTTAAGCTTCGGCAAAGTTTCGCGAACTGCAGTTCCAGCAGTCATCACATCGTCAACAAGCAGAACTTTCATGCCGTCTTTTAACGGTTTTCCAACCATAATTCCGCCGTCGCCGTGATCTTTACGCTCTTTGCGGTCGAAAGTAAAGCCGACTGGCATATTGTGATTATTTGTTAAAGCCATTGCTGTAGAAACTGCCAGCGGAATGCCCTTATAAGCAGGGCCGAAAACAGTGTCGATATTTTTCGGAAGTTTGCCGTCTTCGATTCCTGCAATTACGCGCTGAGCGTAGTATGCGCCTAGATTTGCGATTTTCATGCCGTCGTCAAAAGCGCCCGCGTTAATAAAATAAGGCGATTTACGACCAGATTTTAGCGTAAAGTCACCGAATTTAAGCGCGCCTGAATCGAGCAAAAACTTTGTAAAACGCTCGTCTAATTCTGCCATAATTAGCTCTCTTTCTTAAAATATTTTTTAAATACTTTCTAAATACGCTTACTTTCTTAATTTCAGCGCCAAGTTTTGCCTTCAGCAAGCAAAGACGCAAGCTTTGGACGCGAATCAAGCAAATTATCAAGCTCGCGAGCAATGCGAATCGGAGCAGTAGGGTCCACCAAAGCGGCAGCACCAACTTCTACAGCATTCGCTCCAGCATACAAGTATTCCAAAGCTTTTTCGCCAGAATCAATGCCACCAATGCCAATAATTGGAATATCTGGCATAGCTTGGCGAACTCGCCACACGAATCCAAGTCCAATTGGGAAAATAGCCGGACCGGAAACGCCGCCCGTGCGGTTTGCAATAATCGGCTCGCCGGTTCGAATATCAATTCGCAAACCAACAAGCGTGTTAATCATGCTTAAAGCGTCTGCTCCAGCATCAACCGCAGCTTTACAAATCGACACAATATCCGTCACGTTTGGCGTCATTTTTACAATCATCGGCTTATCTGTCATTGCGCGAAGACGCGTAATTAAGCGGTGCAATGCAACCGGATCCGTACCAACGCTCATTCCGCCGTGAGTTACGTTCGGGCAACTAACGTTAATTTCAAGCATGTCGGCCGCAGAATCAGCGAGCTTTTCCACAACTTGCGCATAATCGTCGTCGCTGTGTCCAGCAACATTAGTAATAACAAGCGCTCCCATGGATTTTAGTTTTGGCAACTCGTCAATAAGATAATGGTCAACTCCCGGATTTTGCAAGCCGACTGCGTTTACCATTCCAGAAGGAGATTCTGCAGTGCGCGGAGAAGGATTTCCTTCCCAAGGAACTGGAGAAACGCCTTTAGTGCAGATTGCGCCAAGTTGACTCACGTCGTAAAAGCGCCTGCATGCTGCGAGTTGGAAGGTTCCGGAAGCTGTACCAACCATGTTCTTCCACTTAACGCCCGCAACTTGAGTTGGATGCTTCCACACATGGCTTGTGTCAAAGCCTAAAGTTTCAGCGGAATTTGTTGCAGAATTTACGCTATTTTCGGAATTATTTTCGGCATTTACGCTATTTACAGAATTATTTACAGAACTCATGATTTTACTCCCAACCCAAACGATTCGCATCAAAAACAGGACCGTCGTTGCAAACTTTCAGCCTGCCTTCCAAAGTGTCAACCACGCAAGCAACGCAAGTTCCATAACCGCATCCCATACGCGCCTCAAGACTCAGCTGGCATTTAACGCCGCGCTCATGCGCCCAGTGAGCCACAGCTTTCATCATTGGCAATGGTCCGCAAGACAAAATAACCGTTGGCAAATCGTCGTCGAAATCAAAATGCTTAACTTTTTCAAGTTCGTCAAGAAGCGTAATAACAGTTCCTTCAGCATTCGTAATACTGTGCACGTCTGAAATATATTCCTTCATTAAGTCGTCTGCAAAACGCTTACTACGGTAGCCAAGAACTGCCGTTACGCTAGAATCCTTGCGCGCACCCAAAGCCTGAGCTGCGAACATTAAAGGCGGCACACCCAATCCGCCACTAACTAGCACGTAATGCGCAGGAGAATCAATATTAAAGCCCAATCCCAAAGGACCTAATGCGTCAACTTTATCTCCAGAGCGAAGATGCGAAAAAACTTCCGTACCCTTGCCAACAACCGCAAAAATAAGCGTAAAAGTATCTCCATCAACGCTTGCAACTCCAAAAGGACGCGGAAGCATAGCAGTTGGGTCAGGGGAATACAAGTTCACAAACTGCGCAGGAGTAGCTTTCTTCGCAATCTCCGCATCCCGCAAAGTCAAACGATACACGCCTTCGTCAAGCTGCTCGTTATTAAGCACTTCTACAGACCTGCGCCCCCAAAGACGCGAATATTTTGCGCTTTTACTTTCATCCTCACAAGTTGAACCGGAAGAGTCAAAAGCGTCTTCACGTAACGTAACTATGGCGTTTCCATAGGCTTTTCGCGTTGGAATAAACATGCCATCACTCATGTGGTTTCCCCTACCCTTGTATGTGTTTTGTACCGTTGCGTTTTATTTTTAAGTTTTAATTATATTTTTAGTTATATTTATTTTAGTTATACATTCTAGCGATACACCGCAGTCCGCAAGTCGTCGCGCATATTTCTAGCAGCAACAGCTGCAGATTCGCACACAATATCAAGAATATTATCAAGAGACATATTTCCTTGATTTTTAGCGTAATCTTCAGACTTTTTCCACGCGCCAATAATACCGCGAGAAGAGTTTACAATAGCACCATCACCGTTTGCATCAAACATTCCAGCAACATCTTGAGCCGTGCCACCTTGAGCGCCGTAGCCTGGAACTAGGAAGAAAGTGTGCGGCATAATCTCGCGCAAACGCTTTCCTTCTTCCGGATGCGTAGCGCCCACAACAGCACCAACCTTGGAATAACCGTGCTTACCAATGCTTGAAGTACCCCAGTTTTCAATCAAATCCGCCATATGCTCATACACTGGCTTTCCGTCTTGCAAAATAAGCTCCTGAAGCTCCTTGCTAGAAGGATTCGAAGTGCGAAGCAGCACAAAAATGCTTTTATTATGCGAAACTGCTTCATCAATAAAAGGCTTCACACCATCCGAACCCATATAAGGGTTTACTGTAAGCGAATCTTCATGCCAAACGTCCAGATTTTTAGAGCTTTTTAGAAGATTTTTAATAGATTGAGGCAGTACGTTACCAGTAGCATTTTCGTCTTCAAAATATGCAGAAAGGTTAGCAAAACCGCTTAAATGAGCCGCATATTGACCAGCTGTAGAGCCAATATCTCCGCGCTTTGCGTCTCCTATTACGATTAGTCCACGCGATTTTGCGTATTCGCAAGTCATTGCGTACGTGTCCATTCCGGCAGAACCTAGCGCTTCATACATTGCTATTTGTGGCTTTACAGCAGGCACAAAATCCGCAACCGCGTCAATAATCGCACGATTAAACTCAAAATAAGCCGTAGCTAAAAGCGTTGGCAGCGCTTCTTCGCCTTCTACTTCTTGCAAAACTTCGTCTGCAAGAGCGCTAATAACTTCCGCAGGAACAATACCAGGTTTAGGGTCCAATCCCACAACGCTAGGATTTTGCTTTGCTGCAATCGCATCAATTAATTCATCCATTTACTACCAACCTAAATTATTTATTTCAATCACATTATTGAAAAAACTTCAATCACAGTCTTGAGAACGCAATTTCCGAACCAATAATCGTCGCAACCGGCCTGCCTGTAAGCTTCCAGCCGTCAAAAGGAGTGTTTCGAGCTTTAGAATGGAAGGAATTTGCGTCAACCACCCACTTTTCTCGCATATTAATCAGCACTAAATCAACGTTTTCAGGATGCTCAGTAATATTTAAGCGCAAAGTTCGCTTGTTTGCGCAGCGTGAAGAAACGTTAAGCAAAGCCGCAATATCCGTAGGTCTTCTGCTCATTAATTGCATTGGATTTACTGCCATTAATTCGATTAAATGCTTGTCATCCGTGTATCCTGCATCAACCAAAACTTTGCGGCACACGCCGTACGCGCATTCAAGCCCAATAATTCCGTTAGGAGTTTCTGCAAAATCGCCCGATTTTTCTTCCGCCGTGTGAGGCGCATGATCTGTTGCAATCATGTCGATTGTGCCGTCTGCAATAGCAGCGAGAGTTGCTTGACGATCTGCTTTAGAACGAAGCGGCGGATTCATTTTTGCCATTGAACCGTACTTCAGCACATCCTCGTCGCACAAAGCCAGGTAGTGCGGAGCTGTTTCGCAAGTAATTGGCAATCCCTCTTTTTTCGCTTTACGAATCGCTTCAAAAGCTGCCGCCGTGCTCACATGCTGAAAATGCACGTGCACCCCAGTTTCGCGGGAAGCGTCAATATCTCGCTGAACTATTGCAAGCTCTGTTGAAGCTGGGATTCCGCCAACGCCAAGCATTTTTGCAACCGGCCCATCGTTTACTGCTCCCGTATCATGATGCTCACAATGCTCAACAAAAGGCAAACCAGTTTTCTTCGCCATAGCTAAAACATCTCGCAAAATCGGTTCAGGAACTGCAGCACCGTCGTCGCTTATGGCGGTAATAGGATGCTTTTTCATAGGAGAAGTTTTTTCGGCGTCGCTAATTCCTGCAACATACTTTTCCCAAAGCTCAATATTGCTTGGTTTTAAGCCTTTACGACCCAAAGATGCGCACACGCTTAAATCGTAGCGAACCGGTAATTTTACGCCGTAAATGCAGCCGTAACGCTGCAAATAGTCAACTACGTTTTCTACATCAAAAGGAGCATCTTCCCAAGGCTCGCAGTCAAGAGCAGGAACAGTATTCGGCATAATCAAAACTTGCGTATAGCCGCCTGCCGCCGCAGAATCTGCGCCGGTCATCATGGTTTCTTTTTCAGTTTGACCAGGATCCCTAAAATGCACGTGCGGATCAGCAAAACCAGGAGCAACAACCAAGTCGCTTGCATCAATATCACCAGAAATGCGCGCATTGCCTTCTATAAGCGCATCCTGACGAACGCCATCAACAATAAGATCAATTCGCTCGCCAGTATCCCACACGGAGATATTGCGCAAAGTTAATGTGCCAGCTTCGTTCATATCACTCCCGTTTTGCCTAAGTTTTCGTAAGTTTTCGTAAATTTTGCGTAAGTTTTCGTAAATTTTACTTATTTTCTGCTTCTTCGTCACAATACATGCAGCGATACTCATGCCTTACGGAATCAGCCTTGTAGAACTTGCGTTTAAGAGTTAGCTCACTGTTTGTTATGCAGCGAGGATTCGGGCAAGTAAGAGTTTCAGGCGCATTCTCGTCGGTTGTGTGCACGCGAGGATCTGCCAAGGAAATTCCGTGCGCGTCAACCGATTGCAGCTCGTCTTCTGTAACGTTCACAAAATCGGTTGGCTCGTAGCCGCAAAGCTCGTCGCCAAGAACGGAACTTTCCAAAGCCATGCGCATAAGCATACCGTTTTTAACCTGCTCAAAGTATGCTGCGCGCGGGTCGTTATCAACATCAACAGCAATCTCGTTAATTCGAGGAAGCGGATGCAGCACAGGCATATGCGACTTAGCTTTCTGCAATTTTTCTTCCGTCAAAATATACGTGTCGCGAAGTCGCAAGTATTGCTCGCGATCCGTAAAACGCTCTTCTTGCACGCGAGTCATGTAAAGCACGTCCAAGTTGCCAATTACTTCCATCAAGTCGCGAGTTTCTTCGTAAGAGCACGATTCGGTTGCGTTTATGCGATCAATAACATATTGCGGAGTTTTAAGCTCATCAGGACTAATTAGCACAAAATGAACGTTTCCAAAGCGGCATAAAGTTTCAATAAGCGAGTGAACTGTACGACCATATGTTAAGTCGCCGCACAAGCCGACAGTGAGATTATTGAGTCGACCAAAACGAGCAAGAATAGTTGCCAAGTCTGCAAGAGTTTGCGTAGGATGCATGTGTCCGCCGTCGCCCGCGTTAATAATAGGCGTGCTCACAGCTTGCGTTGCAACAAAAGCAGCACCCTCCTTTGGGTGACGCATAGCGACTACGTCAACGTAGTTAGAAACGACTTTCAAAGTATCGTTTACAGTTTCACCTTTACTTGCGCTGGAAAGTTGCGCGCCTGCAAAACCGATTACTTTTCCGCCTAAACGCAGCATTGCGGTTTCGAAGCTTAAACGAGTGCGCGTGCTCGGCTCATAAAAAAGAGTGGCCAACACTCTGCCATCGCAAGTGTGAGCCACTTCTTTACGGTGCGAATCAATGTATCGCGCTTTGTCTAAAAGCATTCGTATTTGCGCAGTTGAAATATCATCTAATGTAACAACACTTTTACCGGCAAGAGAATTTGCAATCGTGCTGCAAGAAAAAGTCTGATGCAAAGAATTAGAAGAACTAGATGAATTAGAAGAACTAGAGGCGTTCATTGCGTTCGTCATAAATATCGCTTACCTTTCGTCAGTTGGCAAGACGGCCGCAATCACACGCGACCTACACAATTTTACTGATTAGCGTTGACGAATCCCACATCCGGAGTGGCGACATACTAGCATTAACTACAGCAAAAATTAGCGAGCGTAGAAAAGACGAGACATGATTTCTCGGCACTGACGCATGGTTGCTAAAAGATCGTTTTCAAAAACGCGGCCCTGATTCGGCTCGTAGCCAAGGTAAGTGGCGATTCCGCCCAAAGAATACGAGTCTGTTGGAATCACATCCGCGCGAGACATTGACCCAGACCACAGGAAGTTCGCGTTGCGCACTGCAGAACACATATGCCAGCAGCGCTCCAAAATTTGAGCATCCTCATTCTCAATCAAATGCTCAGATTGTAAAGCTTTCAAAGCTTGCATTGTGCCGACCACGCGCAAAGACTCGTAAGTGCCAGCGTATTGCAATTGCAAAAGCTGAACAGTCCACTCAACGTCGCTTAAACCGCCGCGGCCAAGCTTCAAATGCCTGTCCCTACTAACTCCCCTAGGCAAACGCTCAGCTTCCATACGCGCTTTAAGCTTACGAATTTCAGCAAGCTGAGATTCACTAAGAGGATTTTTGGCGTAACGCAAATCGTTCACAACGCCATCAAGTAGCGCATCAGCCAACTCTTTTGAACCTGCAGCAAAACGTGCTCGAAGCAAAGCTTGATGCTCCCAAGTACTAGCCCATTGACGATAATACTTTTCACAAGACTCCAGCGAACGAACAAGCGGACCGTCTTTTCCTTCCGGACGCAAATCCAAATCAACCATGATTTTCGGCTCAAGAGTAAGAGAACCTTGCAAAATATTTCGCAAAATATCTACAGTTGTTTGCGCAAAACGGTGAGCTGCTTCTAAATCGCAATCTTCACCAACCGGCTTGTAAACTACCATTATGTCTGCATCCGAACAGAAGTTTACTTCCCTACCGCCGTAGCGGCCAAGAGCAATAATCGCAATTTCTGCTTGAGGAGCGGTAAAATTCATGCGCAAAGCAGCCTCGCGCATAGACCAGCACAAAGCCGCGTCTAAAACAGCGTCAAAAACATCGCTCATAGCGCGCATAGAAGTATCGTCATCAATAAGACCACACATCCAAGCTAAAGCAACGCGCTCAATTTCCTGACGGCGAAGAGCGCGCAAAGACTGCGCAAAATCCGCAATATTACTAGCATAACGAGCAACCATTGCGCTAGTTTGCATGTCGAGACTTGCTCTATCTCGCGCAGATAGCACCTCATCGTCGCCAAGCCAAGTAATAGACTGCATAGACTGCATCATGGCGTCACCAAGATAGCGCGAATCTGCCAAAACGTGGCAAAGACGCTGAGCCGCGGAAGGAGAATCACGCAAAAAACCAAGATACGTATTCTTACCGCCAAAACGCTCCGCAAGACGCCGCCACGCAAGCAAACCCATATCCGGATTCTGGCCGTCACCAAGCCACTTCAACACCGCTGGAAGAAGAATTCTATGAATTTTAGCAGCCCTAGAAAGCCCTTCTGTAAGCGCTTCAACATGCAATTGTGCAGCTGCAGCATCCGCAAAACCAATAGAAGCAAAGCGCGCACGAGCAGCTTCCGGCGAAAGCACAATAGGATCTGCATCCGTTTGAGCATTAATCGGAAGCATAGGACGATAGTAAATATCCTTATGCAAATTGCGGATTTCGCGGCGAGCTTTATCAAAACGCTCAACCAACTCTTCCGGCCGCAGCCGCACAGCACGCGCAAGACGACGAATCTGATCATTATTATTAAGCTGCTCGGTAGAAATTGTGCGCGCACGATCCAAACCGCCGTTTCCTTGCGCACCCAAATCAGGGAATAAATGCGTGCGATGCATGTTCCACATTTGTTGACGATGCTCAAGAACACGCTCAAAACGGTAGTGTTCCGCCAAAAGCGCTGCCTGAGACCTAGAAACGTATCCGCCTTGAGCCAACGCCTGCAAAGCAGAAATAGTATCCCTTACTCGAAGCGACTCATCCTCACTTCCGTGCACAAGTTGCAGCATTTGCACAGTAAACTCAACGTCTCGCAAACCACCGCGTCCAAGCTTCATGTCTAAATCGCGCTGCGAAGATGGAATAAGCGACTCCACACGCTGACGCATATGCTGACAGTCTGCCACAAAATGCTCGCGGTGAGAAGCCTTCCAAATAAGAGGCTCAACCATAGCACGGTAAGCTTTTCCAAGATCCGCATCACCCGCAGCAGGACGCGACTTCAAAAGCGCTTGAAACTCCCAGCTACTCGCCCACTTTTCGTAATATTCACGGTGAGATTCAAGACTTCGAACAAGAGGACCATCCTTACCTTCCGGTCGAAGCGCAGTATCAATCTGCCAAAGAGGCGGCTCCAAAGAGCCAACAACTGTTGACTGACACACTTTTTGTAAAACCATCGCAATAGACGCGCCAACGCGCAAAGCAGCATCCTGATTCTGCTTGTTTCCGGAATCTGCAGGCTCAACAACATAAATCAAATCAATATCGGAAACGTAATTAATTTCTTGCGCACCAAGCTTACCCATAGCAATAATCGCAAACCTACACGCGGAGGAACCAGTAACCTGTCCGCGAGCAATCGCTAAAGCAGCCTCCAAAACAGCATCCGCCGAGTCGGAAAGCTTACGGCTAATATCCGGCTGCACTTCAACAGGGTCAGCGCTCGCTAAATCAGCCGCCATAATTGCAGCAACATGCTCACGATAGCGCGCACGAAGAGCAGAAACAGCTTGAGCAAAGCCAAGAGAAGTCAAGTAAATTGTGTTAGAAGCATCATTTGCCGAAGAAACCACAGTAGCCTTGTAAGCCTGAATTGCGCAAAGCAGATCAGCGCAACGCTCATCTAAAGTCATTGAAAACAGATGATTAGGATCATATGAAGCCGCTTTAATAAGATCCGGATGCGTGCGCATAAACATTCCCATAGCGCTAGAAGCACCAAGCACCTGCATAAGCGAAGCAAGCGGACAATTCATAGACGATATTGTAGACATTGAAGCAATATCAGCAATAGTTTGCGGCTGCGCCTGCATAATATTTTGAAGCGCAACTAAAGAAGCATCCGGATCTGCGCAGCGACTTACGCATTCAAGAAATTGCTGCAGACTAACAGCATGATTCATGCAATTTTCGCAAATATTTACGATAGTTTCGCGCGCAAAATCCGGACGAGCAAAGCCGGCTCTAATAAGACTTCTGGAAGTGAGTGCGGAAGAGTTTGCGCTGCTTTCGTTTAAGTTGGTTTCAGCAGTTGCACTATCTGTTCTATTCGCACTTTCCATACCGCAACTTTACACTGTGGTGGCGTACAAAAATCCCTCGCGGATTATCGAAAGATAAATCGCGAGGGATTAGTTAGTTACGCTAGCTAGTTACGCTAGTTACGCTAGAGCTTACTCGTTAGAATGCTTGCGACGGCGAGAAGCCACGCCTGCAGCACCAAGACCTGCGAAGATTGCAGCAAATCCTGCAAACAAGCCAGTTGCAGCACCAGTCTTAGCAATCTTATGGCCAGATGCGCCACTCAAACTATTAAGCAACGCAGCCTTAGCCGCCTGAAGCTTCCTCAAAGCCGCATCAACCTGAGCCTGGGTAGCATTAGGATCGTTAAGCACGCTCTTAGCCTCAGCCAAAGCCTGCCTGTAAGCCACAGCCTGAGCAGTATTAGCATTAGTTTCCACAGCATTGTTAACTTCGATTTGCAAAGCAGTCTTATCTACCAAAGCACCATAAGACTCATGGCCGTTTACAAAACCGTAGCCATTCCAATCTCCAGTACCATTGCCAGAGCCGCCGAAGTGACTCAAGAAGTCAAGAATACGCTTCTTAGCATCTTTAAGCTTCTTCAAAGCCGCATCAACCTCGGCCTGCGTAGCATTAGGATCTGCAAGCACGCGACGAGCCTCAGCCAAAGCATTCTCATACGCTTCAATATCAGCCTTATTGCCAATAATGAAGTACGGCGACTTACGGAAGTCAGCATCGCCGTCAGCCTCGGACTGAAGCTTAGACTTATCCGTGCTATTTCCAGCCTTAAGCTTAGCCTTAGCATCCTGAAGACGCTTCAAAGCCGCATCAACCTCAGCCTGAGTTGCGTTAGGATCTGCAAGCACAGAATTAGCTTCGTCAAGCGCGTTCTTGTACTCGTCAAGAGCCTGCTTAGACGCATCATCACCCTTAGCTTGAGCATTTAGATACTCAGGAGACTTAGTGAAGTCAGAATCCTTACCAGCTTCTTGGCGCAAATCATACTTGCTTGTGCTGTAGTTATCTTCGATCTTCTTCTTGGCTTCTTGCAAGGCCTTTAGAGCATCGTCGAGCTCTTTTTGGGTTGGTACGCCAGTTGCACCAGCCTTTGGCTTGCCAGTAGTTCGATCGAACTTCTCAAGCATCTCCTTAGCAGCCTTGAGCTTCTTGTTATAGTCGTCGAGAGCTTGCTTAGATGCATCATCACCCTTAGCAGTCGCGTTCTTGAACGCAGGAGTGTTCTCGAATACGTCTGTGTTGGTGTCAGTATCGCCGTCCTTAGACTTATCAACTTCGTCATACAGATCCTTCGGGCTGGTGACGTAGTTGGCAAGAATCTTCTTCTTGATTTCCTTCAGATTATTAAGAGCCTCGTCAACTTCTTGCTGGGATGGGATATCCTTTTCACCAGACTTCGGTTTACCGTTCTCATCGAACTTGTTAAGCAAAGTCCTAGCTTTCTTCAACGCTTTCTTATAAGCATCGACATCAGCATTATCCTTGCCATCATCAGTCTTCTTAGCATCCGCATTTTTGAACTCGGTTGTATTTTCAAAGTCATTGTCACCAACGGAAGTTGCACCGTAAGCAGTAGACTTCGCAGCCTCATCCTTCAAATCGCTAGCATTAGTCGCAAAGGCATCATCAATGTCTTTCTTAGCTTTCTTCAAAGCTTCAAGAGCATCGTCTACCTGCTTTTGCGTTGGCTTTTTATCTGGATCGGCGTTAGGGTCGGTGCTATTTACCTGAGCAATCAAGTCTTGAGCATCCTTGAGCTTCTTGTTGTAGGCTTCTAGCTTCTTAGTTGCAGAGTCAGCGGCAGTTGCAGCATCGCCGGTTTCCGTCTTTGCCTTTTCAAGCGCATTCTTGTATGGCACAGACGCTTCAAACGGAGGAACAACCGGCTTGCCGTCTTGATCCTTATCGCCTACCTCGTTCTTAAGCTTGTCGGCATTAGTCTTGTAGCCATCGGTAACAGTCTTCATGGCTTCTTGCAAAGTCTTAAGCGCTGCATCGACCTCCGCCTGAGTTGGGATTCTGCCTCCCGTTGGTCCCTCCTGATTTGGCTTGCCGTTATCGTCGAATGCCTGAAGAATCTCGATGGCCTTCTTCAATGCGCTGTCGTTAGTGCTCTCATCCAAAGCTTCAACGGCAGTTTTAGCTTTATCCTTATCGTCTTGTTTTGCATTATCATCATCTTTAAGAGCCACAGCATTCTTATACTCAGGCGTCTTCTTAAAGGCGCCATTTGCAAAGTCTTTAGCATCCTTAAGCGCAGCTGCATCGGTCTTGTAGTTGTCGGTGATTTGCTTCTTGGCGTTCTTCAAAGCCTCAAGCGCATCGTTAATCTGCTGCTGCGTTGGACGCTCGCTGTTCTTCTTGCCTGCCTCCGTAGCAGCCTTTACAAGATCGCGCGCAGTCTTGAGAGCATCCTTGTAGGCTTTAACATCCCCCTTGGCGTCTTCGCTCGTATCTGCGTCGGCGTTCTTGAACTCCGGCGTATTCTCGAAGTCAGTACCAGCTGCGGTTGAACCGTCAGCAGTAGACTTCGCTGCTTCTGTACTCAGAGCAGTTGTATCAGTCTTGTACGTGTCCAGCTTGGTACGTGCTTCATCGAGAGTCTTAAGTGCAGCGTTGATTTCTGCTTGCGTTGGCTTTGCGTCTTGTGGCGTATCTTTATCGTCATGCTTCTTCAAAAGCTCTTGAGCTTCGGCCAATGCCTTGTCGTATGCCTTCTTAGCTTCTGCCGCCTGCTTGTTCTTATTATCATCAGGCTTGCCATCAGCAGTTAGGAAGTGAGGATCAGACGCATTGCGATAAGCATCAGATGTAACCGTACCTTCGGTAGCAGGCACATTGCCTTGCTTCTCTTTACCGTGCTCGCCAACACTTGCTGTGAGCTTGGTGGTATCAGTATTGTACTTGTCAAGCTCTTTACGCGCGTCATCAAGGTCTTTTTTAGCTTTGTTTACCTCTTCTTGCGTTACACCAACTTTTGCAAGTATCTTTTTTGCTATGTTAAGTGCTTCGGCATATTTGTCATATGCTTGCTTTGCTTGCCCATTTTTCTCGTCATCTGCTCCCGAGCTATCGGCTTTTTGGAACACGGGCCGCGAAGCATTCTTAAACGCAGGGCTTGGATGCGTATCCGAATCCTTGTTAATCGACTTAATCAGCTCATCGGTCTTAGTCTTAAACTTATCCAGACCTTCAACAGCTTTGTTAAGCTTTTCAAGGAGCTTTGTAACATCCCTATTCAAAGGCTGACCCTTAGCGTGGGACTGGATGCTCTTAAGATAGTCAGGGCTACTAGTATCTCCATCCTTTGCAGGAATATTATTTGTTGAGATTGGATCACTATCAGGCTTACCATCGACCGTATCTTGGGGCATTTCATCATTGAAGGCTTTTTGCAGCTGTTCAAGTGCCTTGTCATATGCGTCTTTAGCCTTCTTAGCATCCGATCCTTCAGCACCAGCGGACGCGTTTTTATACGCTGGGCTATTATGAATAGCCAAACTCTGAAGCAACGCCGCCGAAATCTTGCTGGTGTCGGTGGCGTACTTATCGATTGCCTTACGGGCGTCAAGAAGTTGTTTCTTAACTGCATCAACCTTGTTCTGATCTACGGTGCTCCCCGGCTTATTTAATTCATCCATCAAGTCTTTGGCAGCGTGATAAGCGTCGTTATAGGCTTTGAAGTCCTTTGCAGCTTGAGAATCTTTGCCCTCAGCTTGCGCTTTATCAAAGGCATTGAAGTACGCTGGCATCAAATAACCACTGAAGTTGTCAGCAAGCGCTTTACCAAGATCGGTTTTATCCGTAGAGTACTTATCAGCATGAAGTGCTGCTTCAGCGTCTTCAAGATCTTTTTTGGCCTTTTCTACATCTGCCTTTGTAGCTTTGTCATTGGCGAGAACTTCTTTAGCTTTCTTTAGCGCGTCGTCGTAATTCTTAACGACTTGCTGGGCATCAGGATCGTTAGTCTTCGCCTTTGCATTCTTGTAGAACACGCTTTGCTTGTCAGGTTTGGTTGGATCAGGATTATCGAAGCTCTTCTGCACGGCAGCGTCAAGAGGAGACTTGTCGGTTGCGTTCTTGTCGAGATCCGCTTTAGCCTTTTTAAGATCCTCAATAGCCTTGTTTACTTCCTTCTGCGAAGCTTTTGGATCGGCCGCAACCCTATTTGCTTCAGTCACAGCGTTATCGTAAGCTGTACGTTCTGTCTCGCTCGAGTTCTGGTAGGTTGGGTCGGCAGTCTTGAGCTTTTCGTTAGGATCAGCTTGCGTAGCATCACCCGTGTTCACATGACCATGCTGAGCGATGGCATTATTCAACTCATCCTTGTTGGTGGTGAAGTCGTTAAGCTTTGCGCGTGCAGCGTCGAGTTTCGCCTTGGCGTCGTCAACAGCCTTTTGCGTGGCGTTTTCGTCGTCATTTAACGTCTTAGCGTCTTCGAGAGCCTTGTCGTAGGCTTCTTTAGCTTTCTTAGCATCCTCATTCTTCTTGGTATCAGGCTTGCCATCAGCATCTTTGAAGTCGGGATCGCTTACGTTCTTGAACTGGTTCGTTGCTTGCGTACCAGTTGCAGCGCTAGAGCCTTGAGCAGCTGTGCCGTTCTCGTCGATGGACTTCTTAAGCTCTTCTTTCTTGGTAGCATCACCATCAAGCTCGGCGCGTGCCTTATTAAGGTTAATCGTCGCGTTATCGATTTGCGCCTTTTGCTCTTCGGTAAGCTTCGACTCGTCCGTATCCTTTACTTGTGCATACAGCTTAGTGGCAGCATCAAGCGCCTTATCATACGCATTCTTCTTAGCATCAGATGCGTTGTAGTACGTAGACTCGGTTGGAACATCAGTATTATCAACCTTAATAGTCTTGTGCTCGCCAATCGACTTAGAAAGATCCTTTGTCTTATGATTCGTCTGCGGCACAAAGATAACGTTAATTGCCTTAGGCGTGTTGTTTGGATTCTTTTTATACGGATCTGTGTATACACCGCGATAATATGTCAAAGCATATGGTGCAACAAAAAGACGTGTCTTAAAAACTTTGTTCTGCTTAGCAGCAACAGTTACAGAACCAGCCTCGTCGTCCCATGTATACTTACCCACCTGCGACTCTTCATCACCCATATTCGCATCTGAGTTAGCAACTTGTGGATCGCCTATCCAATATGCGCCATTCATCATACCAAGGGTCAGCTCGGTAGTAGGTTCACCATTTTTATCAATTGAATAATGCATATGAGATTTGGTCGGCTTGCCGTGCGAACCTTCGTGATCGAGCTCTTCACCACCCGTAAGCGGACGCAAACCTGTTTTCTGATCCTTAGGTGTGGCTTTGATAAGTTTCACAATCTCAGGAGCGGTGAACTTTTGAGCTTTGGTTGGGTCATAACGATAGATGAGTGTAGTGTGTTTATCGTCACTCCACGAGAAACCCTCATCGCTATCGCGACCATCGAGCTTTTTCTTTACCAGCTCAACGTTATAATCAGTACGAATATCTGGGAGACGCGTGAGTTTATCTTTGGTTATGTCTGATGTAAACTTCGCAAGTGCTTTATCAGTCTTAATGGTTACATTAATATTATTTTCTTGTAAGCCGTTTGAACGGCCTTTATTAGCATCGCCTGCGCCAGTAAGGTCACCCGTAATGTAGGAAAGTGTAATTTGATCTTTGCTGGTAAGGCCAAGCTCTTTGTTGTCTTTGTTAGCGTCAAAAATAGCTGTTTTAATTCGGTCAAGTTCGGCGCTTGAATATCCAAGAGGATTAGCGACAATGACTGATTTGTCGTCTGTAGGAACAGAAATATCCTTTTCTTCAAGCTTTTTCAAAACGAGGTCTCGCAAAGCAATCTTTGGCGCGTCGTTTGGATCCACGCCAGCAAAGTTGATAGTGAATTCACCCTGGTCGTTAATAGTCACCTGATCTAGGCTTACGTTATTAAGGCGCGCAAGCTTGCGTTTAATATCGGCTTTTACCTCGTCGGACACCTTGGACGGGTCAGTGTCCTCAACAATCGGCTTATCAATGCGCGTATCGTAGCGCGCAACTGTAAGCGGAATAGCTTGCGACTTAAAGCCCAAATCCGTAACCATATAGGTGTTAAGAGTCTTCGCGCCAGCTACATAAGAGTTTGTATCGCCAGCTTTTTTAGCATTAATAGCATCAAACGTAGTCTTGTCGTAAGCACCATCAGCTTTTACTTTAATATTTTCTGTAAATTTACCAGAAAGCTGATCATTTACCGACTTTTTATCGCTACGCTCAGTATTAATATTGCCAGCTTCAGTGATTGCTGCTTGAACCTTTTCAGGAGTAAGCTCTTGGTTATACTTAAGCACCACAGAGCCAGAAGTTTTTGGCGGAACAAGCGTTACAGCGCGGAATACGTTTGTTTTATACGCAATCGTTTCTTTGCCATCTTTAGTTACGTACACGAAAATAGAGCGACTGGCTGTATACTTCTCAGCGCCGCCGATATTTCCATTTCTAAAAAGAGTCGTCATCTTAAGATCAGCAGAGCCGTCGCCATTCGCATTAAACTCATATTCGCCAGAATAAGCTTGGTGTTTGTTTTTATCTTTCGAGTAAAAATCAATACCTCTCTCACTTTTTTCATTATTGAAACCATTTGTCTTAGAAGGGAAAATAGCAATATTGGTAATCTTGCTACCATCTTTTGGTGCTGCAAAGTGGAAAGTAACAGTATGCTTTTCGCCATCTACGCTATACGTGTTATCTGAGCTTCCCCAAGCATACGCATTTGGTACAGTGTCAGCGTTATTCTCGTTAATATCAATCTTGGTGCTGCCATCATCTTGAGCCGCTGGCTTAATTTTATTAGGATCTTGATTTTCTGCACCATTAGCAGCGCGATCATGAGTTTCAGATCCAGTAGTCTCAGTTTGCTTATTTTCATCAACCGCCGCACGCCTTACACGCTTCTTTGTAGCAGTCGGTTTATCTTTAGTATCGTCAGTATTTTCAGTATTCTCAGACTTATTATCTTCCTTATTGTCAGACTGCTCCCCATCCTCTTTATTAACGTCAGTCTGATTCTTCTTATCAGCCTTATCAGCTTCATTCTTCTTGTCAGCATCAGCCTTCTCACCAGCATTCTCAGCAGCAGCCCCAGCCTTCTCACCAGCAGTCACAGGAGTCTGGGCTGCATCAGTAGAAGTAGTAGCAGCACCAGTCTCCGCCGCCATTGCAGGAGTTGCACCAAAAGCAAACGCTGCACCAGCAATCACGCCTGCTGCACCAACTGTAAACGCAGCCATCTTGCGAGCGTCAACAGCCTTTTCAATTGCGCTACTTACTGCAGCATCCAATGTAACCTTGCGTGCGTGTTTCCTAGAATTTGAGCTGGCCATGATCTATCTCCTTAATACCAGATTCTCTCTTAACAAGTCTTTATGAATTTATTAGTGAAGAGCTTGCTGCAGCAATCAAACGCTGATTGAACTACGGTCAAACACATATGAAACTTCTGCACAGCTCTCTGAATCGCTATCTCTTTTATTGATATTTATATTCAATAATACTGAATATACAAGGCTTTTGCAACATATTTGTTATGATGTATAGCCTACTAGACCCCCCCCCCGCGGGGCTTTATTCCAACGTTTTCGTCAGGTTTTTGTGATCAAAATTAATATAATAAGTGTAAGCTAGATTACAGTTTTAATGGCGATTCTAAACACATGTTTAATATAGAACGCGATTATTTTATGCATTTATACATTTTTGCGCATTTATATACATTACACACTCTATGTTAAATTTCAATACTCACTGCCTGTTGTTCAAAGAACACTAACATCATTGCTGCTGCACACACTATACCAGGCACGCAAACCACGCACCACACCGCAGCTTAATTTTTCGACTTTAGTTGCACTTAGTAAACCACGCACTTTACGTAACTTTCTGCACGAGTCTATGAGTTTTGTGTTGTCGTTTAATGTGTTGAGAGGCTGGAAAAATTGTGTTCAGTGCTAAAAGAGGACTGAGAAGCTACATTCTTTAAAGATAGGCGAACACGCTAAACTCTTTTATCAGCCAGGGCGCCCGAAGGACGGGACGCACGCAAACACAAATTTTCTAGCCTCGTCAAAACCAAAAAACTAAATCAGTTACAAAACTCATAGACGATACTAAAGAACCTACGAAACTCGCAAAAAGTCGCGCTCCTACCCAATTTTCGTAAACAGCGGCTTCACATTCGACCAAATCCTTCGCGCAATACCCGGATGATTCATGGTATACAAGTGAATGCCATCCACGCCTTCAGCAATTAAATCGTTAATCTGCTGAGAAGCAAAAATACTGCCGGCATCGCGCAAGCACTCAGCGTTACTCCCCCAACGATCCATCATTGCGGAAACTTGTGAAGTAATACGAGACGCACACAAGCTCGTCATGCGCTGCACTTGCGAAGCATTCGCCACAGGCATCACGCCAGCCTCAATCGGCACGTTAATGCCAGCCGCACGAGCTAAATCACGGAAGCGCAAAAAATCCTCGTTATCGTAAAAAAGTTGCGAAATTAAGTGAGTTACACCCGCATCAACTTTGCGCTTAAGATTCTCAATATCCGCCTGCAAACTTTCCGCTTCCGGATGCTTCTCCGGGTAGCAAGCGCCAAGAATAGGCAAATCCGGGTGCTTTGAACGAATGTAGGAAACCAAGTCACTAGCGTGCTCAAAAACGCCGGCCGCTTCCTGGCCTGCAATCACGTCGCCACGCAAAGCCAAAACGCCGGAAACGCCAGCATTGCTAAACATTTCCAAAGCTTCATCAACAGCATCATAATTAAGGTAGCGAGCTGTTAAATGAGCAACAGCATCAATGCCATATTCGGAACGGATCGTATGAGCAATACGCGCAGTAGCAGTACGATCCTGCAGCTTTCCAGTGCCGTAAGTAACCGAAATAAAATCCGGATCAAGACCCTTCAAACCATCCAAAGTATCGTAAATCGTACCAATAGGAGATGTGCGCTTAGGAGGAAAAACTTCCAGCGAAAACTTTGGTTTATAAGTCACAACTCACCCCCTATTTAGATTGTTGCACTGCTGACTGCTCAGTTGATTGCTCGATTGAGCATTAGAAAGCTCTGCGCGCACTTCTTTAGCTGCAGCAACAAGATTCTCCAAGCTTGGCCAAGTTTCAGCGTCGCCACGCGTTTTAAGACCGCAATCCGGGTTAATCCAAAGCTTCTCAGCAGGCATCTTGCGCAAAATCTCGTGAATACGCTCCACAAGCTCAGCCTTACCAGGAACGCGCGGAGAATGAATGTCGTAAACGCCAGGGCCAGCCTCAGTTTCAAAATGCGCGTCATGAATAGCGTCAAGCACAACCAAGTCGCCGCGAGAAGCCTCGAAAGAAATCACATCCGCATCCATAGCATCAATGTCGCGAATAATGTCATTAAACTCCGAATAGCACATATGCGTGTGAATTTGCGTAGTCGCAGTAACTGCAGAATGAACCAAGCGGAAAGCAGCAATCGCCCAATCCAAATACTTCTTATGCCAATCAGAGCGGCGAAGCGGCAACTTTTCGCGCAAAGCAGCCTCATCAATCTGAATCACGCGAATACCAGCGCGCTCCAAATCCAACACTTCATCGCGAATAGCAAGAGCCAACTGCTGAGTCTGCTGCTCGTGAGTAATATCCTCGCGAGGCCAAGACCAGTTAAGAATCGTCACAGGGCCAGTAAGCATGCCCTTAACAATATGCTTAGTGCAGCTTTGAGCGTAAGCGCTCCAAGCCACAGTAATCGCAGACTCGCGAGAAACATCCGACCAAACGATTGGAGGCTTCACGCAGCGCGTACCATAAGACTGCACCCAAGCGTTCTTCGTAAACTTAAAGCCGCGCAAATGCTGGCCGAAATATTCAACCATGTCGTTGCGCTCAAACTCGCCGTGAACAAGCACATCCAAGCCAATCTGCTCCTGATGCTCAATGCACTTGGCAATGCGATCGCGCATAAACTCGTCGTAAGCTTCGCGCGAAATCTCACCCTTACGAAGAGCGGCACGAGCGTTACGAATATCTTTAGTTTGCGGGAAGGATCCAATAGTAGTAGTTGGCAAATCCGGCAAGCCAAGAGCTTCCTTTTGCAAACGCTGGCGCTCAGCCCTTTCCGGCAGTCGCACAAAATCAGAATCTTTAAGATTCGAAAGACGATTAGCAACAGCAGCATCCGCCTTCACGCGCGAACCGTCGAACAAAGCCTGATTTTTAGCCAAAACGTTACTTGATTTGCGGCTTTCGTCACTTTCTGCAGCAAGATTTGCAATATCGCGAATCTCCTTCAACTTTTCAACAGCAAAAGCAAAATGCCGCAAAACATCCGCGCCCAAAGCATCCTCACCAACAGTGCTAAAAGGCACGTGAAGAAGCGAGCAAGCAGAAGAAACAGCCACGCGATCCGTAACATTCTCACGCAAAGCGTCAATAAGCCCAAGGCTCACAGCATAATCGTTACGCCAAATATTACGGCCGTTCACAACGCCTGCAAAAAGCGTAGTATTATTGTTCACACCATAACGCTCAATGGCAGCAAGATTTTCATCCTTGCCTTCCACCAAATCAACACCAACGCCGTCAAAACCAAGATTATTCACAGTTTCGTAAGCGTCAGCAATATTTCCAAAATAAGTGTTAAGAAGAATCTTAACTTCCCCACTTCTAGCATCAAGCAAAGGCTTATACAAAGCTTCAAAAAGCTCCAAATCGCCATCTTCTTTATCAAGCGCCAAATAAGGCTCATCAAACTGCAGCCAAGTTGCGCGAAGCTCGCCAAAACGCTTAACAATACTCGCATAAGCGTTAGCCAGAGCCGAAATCACAGACTCAGTTACTTCCAACTCCTGAGCCTCAGGAGTACGAGCCAACTTCAAAAAAGTATAAGGACCAATCAACACAGGCTTCGTTTCCAAGCCCTGCGCGCGAGCCTCCAAAAACTCGTCAAAAGGCTTAGTTCCAGCCAAACGCAAGTCTTGCGGATTCTCAACTTCCGGCACAATATAATGGTAGTTAGTAGTAAACCACTTCTTCATCGGCAACGCCGTCACATCGCCGCGCTCACCCTGGTATCCACGCGCAATAGCAAAAAGCGTATCCTCAGCATGCTCAAAATTCAATTTACGATAACGCTCCGGCACAGCACCCAGCAAAATAGCAGTATCGAGCATTTGATCATAGTAGCTAAAATCATTACTTGGAATTAAATCAATTCCAGCTTCCGCCTGCAAACGCCAATGCTTAGCACGCAAAGACTGAGCAACATCACGCACATCATCCAAAGAAGCATCCTGCTTCCAGTAGCATTCAATAATCTTCTTCAACTCACGATCAGCACCAATACGTGGAAAACCAGACACCGAAGTTAAAACCGTAGACATACATCCTCCAAAAAATTTCTTTTCGACTCACATTTACATTTGTTTCTTTCGACTCGCTTTAGCCTAGCAAAGAAATGCGCGACTGTGGTCATTAAAGAACTTGGGGTGTCGTTATAAGCTTAATTTATATGCTTAATTTCGTATGAACTAACCAGTTGTGAGCAATGGGAATTACTAGCGCGCCACCTTGTTTAATGTGGTGCGAGTTTGGGGGATTTCTTTCCTCGCACGTCCCGTCCTTCGGGCGCTCTGGCTGTTAAAAGAGTTTAGCGTGTTCGCCTTTCTTAAAGAATGTAGCTTCTCAGTCCTCTTTTAGTGCTCGTAAAGAAATCCCCCAAACTCTGCATGCTAATTCGTTAATAACCATGCACATCGCAGAGATTTTTCGATTTTTCTTCTTCGCTCGACGAATCAGCAGCCTACGGCTCTGACGTTCGCCGCGCTCAGTGCGAAAAATCTCAAATCTCACCACACGAGTATTCGTACACTAAAGTAACGAAATTAAGCTATGGGTGGGTGCGCGGTAGGTAGGAGTGGTTGGTGCGATGTGTGCAGCAGCAATGACGCTAGTGTTTGCTAAGCAACAAGTAATCACCGTCCGCAGAGCAATACTGCAAAGCCACAAAATCACTGTTCACAAAAGCAATACTGCAAAGCTAGGCGAAGGATTTGGGGGTTAGGATTGCGAGAGCCGTGGCGCCTCGCAAGCCGCAAGTTGCAAACGGTCGATCGGAAGCAAGCACCACAATCGACGCATTAGCAAGCCCCAAACGCATCGCCCCAAGCACATCCGGATCCGAATCAGGCGAAGAAAGCCACTGCGCAGCCATAGACATCGTCGGCTCATGACCCACAATCATCGTCGTATGAACATCACCTCGAACCGCCTGCAACTCGTCCATAACCGACTGCATACCACCATCGTAAAGACTTTTGCGCGACTCAACCACAGGCGCATCGCCAAAACGCTTCAACATTCGCTTCAAAGTTTGCTCAGTGCGATTCGCACTAGAACACACAATATAATCCGGCACAAGCTTCAAAGACTCCAAGCCTTTTGCCATAATTTTCGCCTGCTTCAAACCCTTATCGGTAAGGCCACGACCCCAGTCATCACCCATTTCAGGCGCCTCAGCTTTAGCGTGACGCATCAGCAACAAAACATACTTACTATGATGTGCTTTCTTCATAAGCTTTTTCATTGGTGATGCCATAATGATCTCCTACTTAGCTTGACTATGCTCTATTTCTTGCGATTGCACAGTTACTTGCGATTGTAAAGCTTGCAAATCTTGCGGCAATTGCGCAAGCTGCACGTCTAAATCGCGCAATACTTTACGAAGTTTACGATCCGAAATATCGCGCAAAGACAAGTCTTCCAACTGCTCAGCGCGCTCTTCGGCTGTCATATCGTCAATATCGCTCACAGTATCTTTAGTACCATGCTCACGTTTTTTCAAAGCGCTAAAACCTTCAGCCATTGCGCGCGAAACAATCAAAAATCCAGTGTGTCCAATCATCGCGTGATCCGGCCTAACAGCCAAACCTTGCGCTTTCCAAGTGCGCTCCAATGTTTCCTGAATCTCCGGCTCAGTCCACACGCCGCTTTCTCTCAAAGCTTCAGCCATTCGAGACATTTGCGTAGTAGTCGTAACGTACGCAATAAGCACGCCACCAGGCACAATAACGCGATGCGCTTGTTCAAGTCGATTCCAAGGGTCAAGCATGTCTAGCATAATTCGATCCACGCTGTGAGCGTCTAAAGTTTTTGCAACAGAATCAAAATCGCCAGTAAGTAAATTCCACCATTCTGGACGCTTACCGTAGTACAAAGTTGCGTTGGACTCGGCAATACGCGCAAAATCCGGTCGAAGCTCAATAGTAGTCAGCTTTCCACTCTCCCCAACTGCGTCCAAAAGGCTTAAGCTCATAGCGCCAGATCCAGCGCCCGACTCCAAAACGCGCATACCGGAGCGAATATCTCCTAAAGCGATTACTTGCGCAATATCTTTAGGATACATAATTTGCGCGCCTCTAGGCATAGAAAGCACGTAGTCAACCATGCGCGGTCGCATGACTACGTAATCCCAGCCACCAATAGCGCGCGCTGCTTTCCAAGGTTTGTTGGACGATTTAGAAGGATCAGCAATAGTTTGTTGAGCTTCACGCTTCGCACTAACAGTAGTAATTACAACGCCTTCGCTTTGACCAATCACGTCATCGTGACAAATAAGACCATGCTCAGTTTGCGTAACCCCGCCTGAAACAAGTTGTGCAGTAATTCGCTTACCTTTACGATCGGTGAACTGAATCTTTTCACCTACTCGCAACACACCACTACGCGAATTAACTGACTGCACAAAACACCTCACTTATTTTAGAGCGACTTTTTAGAGCGACTTTTTAGCGCGACTTTCATTATTTCTACTATTATAAACTCACCGTTGTAAGCGGCATAGCAGAATCAATAGCAAAGTCAGGCGCTGAAGGGCGAACCCCTGCTTCCACCAAATTTACGCCAAGCATTGCAACCATCGCACCGTTATCCGTACAAAGCTTCAATTCCGGCAAACGCACTTCAATTCCATGCTCCTTGCCGCAAGCCAGCAAATGCTCACGAAGCTGCGAGTTAGCGGAGAATCCACCGCCAATCATAAGCGTTTTAGAACCGTACTGCTCGCAGCCCATCATAGCTTTGCGTGAAAGCACATCCGCCACAGAATTAGCCAAAGAAGCACACACGTCATCAACTGGAATTTCAAGACCCTGAGCCTCACGTGCCTCCACCCAGCGCGCAACAGCAGTTTTTACACCCGAGAAACTGAAATCGTATGGATGCTCCTTGCCGGAACGACCTTGCGTCAAACCTTGCGGCACTTTCAAAGTATCCGGATTGCCAAGCCTGCCATGCCTATCAATATGAGGACCGCCCGGGTATGGGAATCCAAGAAGTCGCGCAACCTTGTCAAAGCACTCGCCTGCAGCATCGTCCAAAGTTGTGCCAACAACGTCAATGCTTCTAGCAATATCATTCACGTGAAGAAGCGAAGTGTGGCCGCCGGAAACAATTAAAGCCAACACATCTTCCGGCACGTCACCGAATTGCAATTGCGTTACTGCAATATGCCCGATTACGTGGTTAATGCCATAAATTGGCTTATTTGCAGCCCAAGCCAAGGCTTTAGCTCCAGAAACTCCCACAGCTAAGCAGCCTGCTAGACCAGGGCCTGCACTTACTGCAATCGCGTCAACATCGCTTAAATCCATGTTTGCGTCTGCCAAAGCTTTAGAAACAACCGGCACAAAAGCTTCAGCGTGAGCGCGGGAAGCAATTTCTGGAATTACACCACCGTAACGCGCGTGCTCCTGCATTGAAGATGCCACCACATTTGACACCAGCGTACGTCCGCGCACAATAGCTGCGGCTGTTTCGTCGCAAGTCGATTCAATTCCTAATACGATTGCTTCGCTCATTGCTATTCCTCGTTATTCCTCAGTTCCGTTATTTTTTGTGGTTAGATCAGCGCACATTGTGTACGCATCAACACCTTCCGGCTGATAGTATCTTTTTCGCAAACCCATTTTCGCAAAACCAAAGCGATTATACAGTGCGAGCGCAGGAACATTGTCAACTCTCACTTCCAGAAGCATGCGTTTAGCGCCAATTTGTTTTGCGGTTTTAATCATGGTTAATAAAAGCTTAGAGGCTACTCCTTTTCGTTGATATTGCTTTGCAACGCCAATTGTCATGATTTGTGCGTCATCGCCGTCAAACCAGTAGCCAGCATACCCGCATAACGTATGCGTATTTTCGTCGATTTGAGCATAATACGCGCGCATAGGAGCTTGCAATTCTTGCGAAATCATGCTCTCATTCCATGAGCCTTTTCCAAACAAATCGGCTTCAATTGGCGCTATTTTTTGCGCTAACTCATCGCAAGTAAAATCGCATTTCGACACTATATTGCAACCTTCGGCTACTGCTGGAAATTTAGAACGCGTTATATCAACAATCATAATTACTCAAATCGTTACAACGCTTCTATTTTTCTTTAGCTCTATTTGCTTCGCCAGATCCAAGTACGTGCTTAAGCGGATTTGGAACGGAAACGTCCGGACGGCGCAAATACAGCGGTTCAACAGCTTTTACGTGCTCATCTTTATTTGCACATTCCAAAGAGCACTGTTCGAAAATCTGCAAGCCTTTCACACCCAAATCAAGTGCAGAAACTTCGGCAATAACGCCAACGCGAGCAATATTTCGCCAATCTTCAGCATACTTTTTAGCACCGTGTCCGAGCACATCCACGCAATAATTTTCGTCATTTACGCTAGCTAAATACTCATTCACACGAGACACAACATTCTGCGGATAGTCAATATCCATATCGATTAACGTATTTCCTTCATCGTCGTACAAAGACATGTACACTTGGCGACGGCGCGCATCGTTTAGCGAAAGCACATAGTTACGAATATTAGAATCGCAAGAATCAGCAGAATCCGGAAGATTTAGCAGCAAATTCTTTTCTATACTGCCATTTTTTACAGCTTCTTTAAATGCACCAGAGCGCATCATAAGACTTTGAGGAAGAAGACTATCGCACCCCAAAATTTGGGCATTATTTGCAAACGCGATTGCTTTCGCAGCAACTAATCCCGCGCGAAGACCAGTAAAAGGAGCAGGACCTACTCCAACAACCACACGATTAATATCCGAAGGCTTAAGCCCCGCATTTTCCACAACTTTCGCAATATTTACTTGCAAACGCTCCACGTGAGTGCGAGAGTCGGTTTCAACGATTGGCTCATGGCCCACAATTCCAACAGTAGAACCAAATGATGTGTCAATAATCAGCGTATTACTCATGTTTATTCCTCGAAGTCATGTACCTGACTAGCTTACTCGCTTACCACAACTTGCTTTATTTATTGCGATATTTGTTGTAATATTTTCTGCTATATTTTCCGTGTATTTCTTAATTACAATTTTGCAAGTCGATTAAGCCAATCCTTGCCAACAGCTTTCAAAGTTACGATTCGCTCACCATCACTAGTAAAGTCGTCAACTTGCGAAGAATCAATAGGCCTTGCAATATGAACTTCTAAGCGCTCAGATGCCAGCACTCCAGCCATTTGCTCACCCCACTCCATAAGCACAACAGTGCCGTCTCCTGGCTCTTCCAAAGCTTCGTCAAGACCCAAAGATTCAAGCTCGTCAAGCAAACGCGAAACAGTATCTTGGCCCGGGGCAAAATTCTCACCACCCAAACGGTAAGCGTCAACGTGAATTAAAGTTGCAGGCTTACCATCCGCAAAAGTGCCGTGCAATTCACGCGCAATCGTAAAAGTTGGAGACACAATCGGCTCACTAATTGAAAGACCCGCGCCAAAACCTTGAGCGAACGTTGTTTTACCAGCCCCAAGAGGACCAGAAAGCAGCAAAACGTCTCCTTCTTTAACCAGTTTTGCCACAGATTTACCAAGCTCGCGCATATTAGTATCCGTAGGCACAGTACGAACTTTTTGCTGTTCTAACACCGTTTCTTCTTTCATACTTAACACAATCTTTCACATAATATTTGTAATTTACGATTTTTAATTTCCTTTAGACGAAATTATCATAATGCATTTTTCAAGCGCATAATTCGCGTCGCTAGATCCGCCTTTGCACTGCTCATCCGCCCAAGCTAAAGCTTGTAAACTTTTAGAAACTCCAGCACTACTCCAGCCTGCAAGCTGACGCATTGCCATTTTAAACGCCCACGGATTTGCTTTCGCTTCCGCACTAGAAATCGTGCCGTTACGAACTGCCATTGCAAGCGCAATTAAACGAACTTTTGAAGCCAAAGCGCCGATTAACGCTATAGGGTCAACTCCTTGCGCAACTGCAGTTCTTGCAGAAAGCACCGCAGAGCCTAAGTGACCTGTAACAGCTTTATCTGCCACAAAAAAGCCGGTAACTTGCGGATCTGCAATAAGATAGCGGTCAACAATATTAAGAGTTATTGGATTATCGTCATAGTCGAAGCATAATTGCGAGCACAATGCTGCAAGCTCGCCTGTTTTTCCACCCAAAACCGCCACAAGTCGTTGCGCAGCTTGCGGCTCAACGCTTCGATTGTAACGATCAAATATGCTCATAACAAAGTTGAGTTTTGCATCGTCTTTTTTAAGATCCGGCACTGTGATTATTTGAGCACCAGCTTTTGTAAGACGAATAACAATAGATTTTCCTTTAAGACCGCCTTCATGACGAGCAATAACCCAGCTTGCAGAAGATTCTACAAAATTATTTTCGTTATTTTGAGCTTGTTTGCAGAATTTTTCAATCGCTTCTACTAAAGACTCATCCGCATTTTGCAAATCGTTAATAGTAACGATTGTGCCGTCGCCAAAAAGCGAAGGGCCAACAGCTTCGTCAAACGCGTACTTATCTGCGGATGAAACGTCAAGCTCAATAATTTCAGCATCCGGAGCATTCTTCTGTATTTTTTCTCGCAAAGTTCTAGCATTAAGATTATTTAAGTAATCATCCCCGCCAACTACAAGAGTCACCGGCATAATACGTTGTGCGCGATTATTACTTGCTGCCATAATGCTCCTTAAACAAACTAACTTTAACCATCATAATATTCCTCTAGAATATGCGTACATATTTAACTACTCGAAGATTTGCGCGGCTTCACTTATGGTTCGCTTTACAGAAGATGCCCATAATTGCCCGATTATGCTTATGCGCTGAACGTAGTAACGATTGTGAAAACTGCGAAAAACAAGCATAAAAACAGCAAATATTACAACTTCTGCACATGCCATCATCCACGCTCCAGCAGCACCCTTCATCCAAGGAAACACGCCAAAAGATGCTTCATCACACCAATACGCGCACTTTTCCATAAAACTTGTTCCAATTGATGAAACTCTCGCAAAAACAAGCGATGCCCCAGCATTAAAACTCGCGCAAGCAAGCGAAATTAAGCCGAATACTGTTGCCCAATCCATAAAAGGCGCAATTATTAGATTCGCCGGCACAGACATAAAAGAAACTTCCGGCTGCATAAGAATTTGCACTGGCATCGTCCACAATTGTGCAGACAAAGTTATTGCGAGCGCAGAAGCGATAAAATGCGGCACATATTGCGAAAATGTTTTCGACAACGGCACTCCCATAACAACAATTCCCAAAGTTGCTGCAGAAGAAAGCGCAAAAGCATAGTCCCAAGCGTACGAAGGGTTTACTAGTAACACTCCAATAACAGTCCAACTTAGCGCGCTTGCCGACTGGTATGGGCGCTTGCAGCACCACGCAACCGCGGATATTATTCCCATAATCAGCGCCCTAAGTACAGATGCTGAAGGGTAAACTATTGCGGCTAAAGAAATCTGCAACGCAATTTGTATTGAAGAAGTAGCCCAACGCGGAAGTAGTAAATATGAGCAGCATCTGTAAATAATCATGCTAAGTAGCAAAAAGTGGCCTCCTGAAACAGCCATAACGTGCATAATTCCAGCATGCTGAAAATGCTGACGAGTCATAGTTGAATAAGTTGCGTCTATTGGATTTAGCGAATTTGTTGCTTCCGTTGGCACATACTCTTGCCCCAACATTCCAATAGTTATTCCCGGAACCAACATTCTTCCTTGAGTATCAAGGTTATTTGTTACGTTATAAAATGATTTCCACAAATTGTTAGCAGAGTTTTGCCAAAAGTTTGCGCCTTGTATAATTTGCACATTTTGCTGAGTTTTTTGCACATGCAATTCAGGCTTATTGTCAAAACGCGAAGATTTTAAGCTAACAGGAACTCGAATCCTCATACCGTAACTAATATTCCTGCAAACTGGATTGTATGCGTAAAACCTGGCATTAACGTAACTTTGAGTGTTTGCAAATTTGTAGACGCGCACATTAGCTTGACAATCTCCATTAAAACTTTTCGAAGCTCTAAAAGGAGTCAACACTCTAACTTCCGCCTCCGCAATATGAGTATTCAAAGTAGATTTATAGTTAGAATAATGAATTTTAGTAAGGTTTTCTGCACGTATTTCTTGCATAATAACGTCTTTTGAAAGCACGCATTGGCCAAGGTATGAAATCATGCATGCTGCTAAAGAAACGTACGCTACTGTTTGAATAGTTCTGCTCCAATCATTGCATTTACGACGCAGAAAAAATGCTACTAAAAAAGCGAAGGAAAATCCTATTATTGCAACTATTCCTGCGTGGATTACTCGCATTTGGCTCAACCATTTTCCTATTAGGCATCCAGCCCAGTAAGCTGCAGCAACAGGAATCATTCTAAAATCTCGACTTCCAGAAACGTTTTCTACTTTTTCTCGCATAATTCACCTATTTAACTTCAACATTTCCGCGGAATTTATTCAAAGTTTTAGGACCAATGCCCTTTATTTGCAGCAAATCTTCCAAACTGTTAAAACCGCCAACTCGTTTTCTATGAGCAATAATGCGCGCAGCTGTTTTTGGGCCGATTCCTTTTAAGCTTTGCAGTTGATCCACTGTTGCAGTGTTAATATTTATGCGAAAAGTATCACTCTTATTAGAAACAGATTTGCTTTTTCTACTTTTCCTACTTTTTCCGCTTTGACTGTTTCGACCGTTTTCAGATCTTTCGCTACTTTCGCCACTTTCGCCACTTTCGCTACTTTCGATACTTTCTCTACTTTCGATACTTTCGCTACTTTCACTACTTTCGATACCGTAGTCAGATTCACCATTTTCGTTATTTTTCTTAGAATTACTATCTTCTAAATCGTCAAAAGAACGCTTTGAATAATCCGCATTATCTTCTATTTTTTGCAATGATTCAGACTTACTATTTTGCACACGCTGATACGTTAACGACTGCGAAATAAGCATGGTAAGACTCGCACACAATGCAACGACAAGCACGAACATAATTGCCAAAGTATGGACTGGCTTCATATGAAAACGCGGAGAAGATTTTATGTTTCTAATAGTTTCGTCAAAAGAGTTAAAAGAGTCAAAATAATTTTCGCGCTTACTTTCGCGCATACTTTCGCGCATATTTTCGCTAAAGTCGTCGTCAAAACTTCGTTTAGAAAATTCTTCTAAAGAAGATGCAATACGCCGCCTAGGCAAGTCAATACCAGGCCTATCAATAGGCAAATTATTAGAATAATGCCGACCAGAATTTTGCCCAAAGTCTTCCATTAAATCCCCCAAATCTTAAAGTTCTTAACTTAACTATTGGGAAACTTATAACACTTCGCAACAAAAATCATCCCCTGTGGTTAAAACCTTTAACATTCTCTACTGTTCAAAGAACACTAAAATTAAAGCTCTGCTGACACCACACTAAACACAAAAACCACAAACTACCCCGCAGCTTAATTGTGTGACTTTAGTTGCACTTAGTAAACCACGCACTTGCGTAACAAACTTAACTAGTCTATGAGTTTTGTGTTGCGGTTTAATGTGTTGAGAGGCTGGAAAAATTGTGTTCAGTGCTAAAAGAGGACTGAGAAGCTACATTCTTTAAATATAGGCGAACACAATAAGCGTCTTTAGCAACCAGAGCGCCCGAAGGACGGGACGCACGCAAACACAAATTTTCCAGCCTCGTCAAAACCAAAAAACTAAATCAGTTACAAAACTCATAGACGAAACCCAAGAATAACAAAAAATGCTGTAAAGCGCGAAAGCAGGCCGTCGCGCAATACAGCATTAATTAAGCCGAATCTTACCTCTCGTCAGGCACAATAGACACAATCTTCGGAGCCTTCACAATCACCTTGCGCGGAGCCTTACCACCCAAGCGATCAGCTACAGCTTCCAAAGCGAGCTTTTCAAGCTCAGAAGCGTCAATATTTGGATCAACTTCAAGCTTTGCTCGAACCTTGCCCTTAATTTGCACAACGGCAGTAACAGTATCCTCACCAACGTAGCGAGAATCCGCAACAGGCCAATCTGCGTGAGCAATAGACTTATCATGCCCAAGCTTGCTCCACATTTCTTCGCAAATATGCGGCGCAATTGGAGCCAGCATAAGAATTAGTGGCTCAACAGCTGCTCGTGGCACGTGAGGAAGCGAAGTCAAGTGGTTGTTCAACACAATCAGCTTAGCGATTGCAGTATTTGGACGCATTGCTTCCATTTCCACAGTCACTTCTGCAATTGTATTGTTAAGAAGCTTAAGCGTTTTCTCATCGAGTGCATCTTCTGTTACTACGCAAGCGCCGGTTTCTTCGTTCACAACGTTACGCCACAAGCGCTGAAGGAAGCGCATGCCACCAACAACGTTACGCGTGTTCCAAGGGCGAGACTCAGAAAGCGGACCCATGCTCATTTCGTACAAGCGGAACGTATCTGCACCGTAGTTTTCGTACATGTAGTCCGGAGTCACAATATTCTTTAAGCTCTTGCCCATTTTACCGAACTCACGGTTCACACTTTCGCCATGCCAAGTAAACGTTGGTTCACCAGCGCCGTTTGATGCGACTTCTTCAACTTCGTCTGCTGGAACATACTGTCCGCGCTCATCCGTGTACGCATAAGCTTGAATCATGCCCTGGTTAAACAGGCGGTGGAATGGTTCTGCAGAATCCACGTAACCCAAATCATAAAGCGCTTTATGCCAGAACCTGGAGTAAAGCAAGTGCAAAACTGCATGCTCTACACCACCAACATAAAGGTCAACGCCGCCAGATACATGCTCTTTGCCTGGACGTTTCGTACCCATCCAGTAGTCATATTCGTCGCTGTCAACCATGTGCTCAGCGTCATTTGGATCCAAGTAGCGCATGTAGTACCAGCAGGAACCAGCCCAGTTCGGCATAGTGTTGGTGTCGCGGTAGTAGGTTTTTACACCGTCTCCAAGATCAATCTGAACTTTTACCCAATCATCGTTTCTGCTCAAAGGCGCTTCAGGCTCCGAATTTGCGTCGTCTGGAGCGTAAGTTTTTGGCTGATAGTCTGGAACGTCCGGCAAAGCAATCGGAAGCTCGCTATCTGGAACTAAGTGAGCTACACCATCCTCGTCGTAAACGATTGGGAATGGCTCACCCCAGTAGCGCTGGCGAGAAAACAGCCAGTCGCGAAGTCGGTAAGAAACCCTACCTTTTCCTACGCCTGCAGCTTCAAGCCAGGTCGTCACCTTTTTAATAGCTTCATCCACGCGCAAACCGTTAATAGACAAAGCGTCACCAAGCTTGTGCGTATGCTCTACTGCAGAATTAATAACAATTCCGTCGTGTGACACGAACGGAGCTTTACCTTCGTAATCTGCCAACTTTTCGTCAGAACCAGGCAGAGGCTCAACCGTGTAGATTACCGGTAAACCGAAGGCTTTTGCAAAATCGTAATCGCGCTGATCTCCGCCAGGAACTGCCATAATTGCTCCGGTGCCGTAATCCATAAGCACGTAGTCGGCAGTAAAGAGCGGAAGTTTTGCTCCAGTTACAGGATTAATTGCGTAAAGACCAGTGAACAAGCCTGTTTTTGCGCCTGCGTCTTCTGTGCGATCTTTAGCTGTTTTTGCGCGAGCTTGAGCTTGATACTCTGCCAAGCCTTCTTTAAGACTTGCGTAGCCACCCTTCCAGCTTTCTGGAACGCTAGCTTCCCAAGCTTCTGGAATATGTTTAAGAATTGGATGATCTACGGAAACAACCGCAAAAGTTGTGCCAAAAAGCGTGTCTGGACGAGTAGTGTACACTTCCAAATCGCGTGTTTCGCCGTCCGCACATGGCACTTCAAAGTGCACGGACGCGCCGTGAGATTCACCAATCCAGTTTCGCTGCATAAGCTTAACTTTTTCTGGCCAATCAATAGTGTTCAAATCTTCTACCAAGCGGTGTCCGTAAGCTGTAATTCGCATGGACCATTGGCGAAGGTTGCGCTGGAATACTGGGAAGTTTCCGCGCTCAGACTTACCTTCTGCAGTAACTTCCTCGTTTGCAAGCACAGTTCCCAAACCTGGGCACCAATTTACAGGAGATTTAGAAATATAAGCAATACGGAAGTCGTTCAAAACGTCCGCTTGTTCTACCTTGTTAAGCTCTTCCCACTTTTTGCCTGCAAATCCTGGGATTTCACGCTTACCGCTCTTAAACTCGTCAACGAGCTCGCAGATTGGTCGAGCAGAACCCTTTCCGCCGTCTTTGCGAACAAAATCAGGGTCGTACCAAGCGTCATAAAGCTTGGAGAAAATCCATTGCGTCCAACGCACATAATTCGTGTCAATCGTTGCAAAAGACCTACGATCATCAAAGCTCAAGCCCATGCGATGCAGCTGCCTGCGCATATTGGCAATATTTGCCTCGGTAGTAATGCGCGGATGCTGACCAGTTTGCACAGCATACTGTTCAGCCGGCAAACCAAAAGCGTCGTAACCCATTGCGTGAAGAACATTCTCACCCTTCATGCGGTGGTAGCGGCTTACAACATCCGTTGCCAAGTATCCAAGAGGATGCCCAACGTGCAAGCCTTTACCGGAAGGATACGGGAACATGTCCATTGCAAAGAAAGAAGGACGACCGTCAGCATTCCTGCCTTCGCCATCCTTCAAATTGCCCTTAACATTAGCAGCCCAGAACGTGCCCTGCTCGTCCCAGGTTTTTTGCCAGCGCTGCTCAATATCTTGTGCGAGCTGCGCGTTGTAACGAAAAGCTGGCTCAGCAATAGTAGCTTTATTGTCAGCTGTTGCATACTGTTGATCGTTGTCGTTCATACCCTAGGACTATAGCGTCTTATGCAGTCATTATGCAACACTTTTTACAAGTTTTATTGATATTTTATTGAGAAAATATGTAGTTTTAACGTAAGTTTTCCTAATACGCGCACAAAATTAAGATTTTATGCTTATTTTGCAAAATAAATCATTACAATAGTAAATAAACTTTTTAAGCGAATAAAGATTAGAAAATTAGGTAAAATTCAATAAAACTATAAATATTAAAGAGGTTGTGAATTGAAAGTACAAAAAAATACGTTACTACTTATTGCTTGCTTAGTTTGGGGCGCTGCTGGTTTTAATATTCTTAAGATTGGCTTGTTGGCTTACCAGAATTATTTGCAACCGCTGAATTACGCTTTGTCTCTAGTTGTTTTTGCAATATTCCAATTCCTGATTTTTGGAAAACTCGTTAAAAAACATACTCAAAGAATCCTCGCATACAAAGAAAAACAATTTTTCCTCAAATTCTTTGACGTTAAATCTTTTATAATCATGGCTTTTATGATGACTTTTGGAATTGTTTTGCGCGCAACCAACATAGCTCCCGAACAGTTTATTGCAGTGTTTTACACCGGTTTGGGTTCTGCACTATTTTTAGCAGGATTGCTTTTTGGCTATCAGTTTGCAAAAACATTCTGCCCTGCATTTAAACACAGCTTGTCTGATTGTGCTAATACTTCAGTAAAATAGTGAGATTGGGAATAATTTAGTTTATTCGTAAAATATTTATTAAGTGTGTAACGATAAGCCGTATATGCATAAGCTGTATATGCTAGTACGTTAAGAAGGCTGCTATGGACAATAATGTGTATAAAAAAAGCAGATTATACGCACCTGAGCGTTTTTTTGAATGCGAAGGCAAGGGTTTGCAATGGTTGCAAGAAGCCCATAAGTTTGGCGGCCCTAGAGTTGCAAAAGTGTTTGATTGGGGAAACGACTACCTTAATATTGAGCGAATTGACACTGCTTCCCCAACTCCTTTAGCTGCTTTTGAGTTCGGTGCAGCTCTTGCACACATGCACGACTATGGTGCGAAATATTTTGGTCAAGCTCCTGCTGATTATGATGGAACATGCTATTTTGGACCTTTAAGCGACCCTGTTAATATGCCAACTGGCGAGTGGAATAACGTTATTGACTATCTTGCGGATGGGCGTTTGCGTCCTATGGTTGAGCTTGGGATTGCTCGCGGAGAGCTTACTAAAAGCGATTTGGCTCTTACGAACGAAGTTATTGATGCGCTGCCTGATTTATTAGGAAAGACTGCGGAAGATAAGCCTGCGCGCGTTCACGGCGACTTGTGGAGCGGAAACGTTTTGTGGACTAAAAGCGAGGATGGAGAGCATACTGAGGCTGTGCTGATTGATCCTGCAGCCCACGGCGGGCACCGCGAAGAAGATTTAGCTATGCTTCACCTGTTTGGAATCAGCTATTTTAAGCAGATTTTGGACGGATACCAGTCTGTACATCCACTTAAGGCAGGTTTTGAGCAGCGCATGATTATTTGGCAGCTCTACCCTATTGCAGGCCACTGCGTATTCTTTGGCGGCGGATACGTAAGCGAGTATCGAGAAATGTGCAGAAGATTATTAAATAGCTGATTTTCAGCAGTAAACAAATAAAACATTTAAAGACTTAATCGTAAAAATTACGAAAGGCCATTAGTATGATTCGTTTGCGTGTAAGCACTTGGAAAAGAATTATAGTTGTGCTAACAGCACTAGTTTCAACACTATTTGTTGTTAGTGCATGCGGAACTACTTCTAAAACTTCTTCCAGTCCTAAAAACGTGCAGCAAACGTATCGCGGAAATGTTGTTATTTTCACCCCTTCAGATGGTTTAGCTTTAACAAGACACAAGCCACTAAGCACATGGGATCATCTTGTTCCAGAAATCGTTAAAGACTTAAAAAATAAGGGTTTTAACGATGATTCTATTACTACAAAAACTTCTTCTAGTCTTTCGCAGCAGAGTCAAGACGTGCAGGATTATGTTGTGAATTTGCTAACACCATTGCATTTAGAAAATCATAACAATAAAAATAAGCAAAATACTGGCAATTCAAACGAAAAAATTAAGAAGAAGCTGAGTAAAACCACTATTGTTATTGCTCCATGGACTAATAAGAATGGCAATAATAATTATGGGGATTACGCAACTTTGCCTACGTCAAACAAAACAGAAGACACAAAAAATAAGCAGGGTCTTTTAGCGGGTAAAAACGATTCTGAAGACACAGACAAAAATATTCTTCTTTCTCAAAAGCGTTTAGCCTCATCTCTTCGACTTGCTCAAAAATCTGGAATGCACGTAGTTATGCTTTCGCGTTCAATTCCAGGATTTAAGCCAGATGTTCTTTTCCACCTTTCTGACGCTAGTAGCATTGGCGAAACTCAAGCAGAAACATTAGTTCAAAAACTTGCTCTCGACCGTGCTACTCGCGAAAATCCGCGCTATATTGAAGTTCTTTTGCCATGCCACAATCAGAAAAATATAAATTTGCACGCAAAAACTAATAGTGGCACAAACGGTCAAAACTCAAACGATTCAAACGGTTCAAACGATTCTGACTCAAATAATGCAGATTCTAACAGTGAAAACCAAAATTCTTCCTCAAATAATAATCAAGAATCTCAAAATAGTGGCGAAAATAGTTCAAAAGATAATGCAGATAACAGCTCCTCAACACAGTTAGAAGACGAGTTTGCAAAAGAAGCTTTTGCAGGAATGTGGAAAGTACTTAGACCATATTTTGCTTCTGGCACTCTGCTTAGCACTTCCGGAAAATTGCATGCAAATAGTAGCGAAAAAGACTGGATTAACGTTGCTTTTGACGCAGATAATTCGGATGCTGTAAAAACTGAGTTGAAGAATCGTATTACTAAAAACGATAATCTTCTAACTCCTTCACCAATGCATGTTGACGGCATTATTGCTCTTGACGATCAAGTTGCTTTGCAAGCTTCGCAAACTTTAAGCGATTTAGGCTACGAAGGAAGCGCTGCAGACATAAATCCTTCGTTTACTTTGCCGAATGTTATTGGAAACTTCATTGGTAAAAGAAATCTTATTAAGCGCCCTGTTCCTTCTCCTAAAAACAGCTCCAATAAGAACGCAAAAGACGCGCAAATTAGCAAGGAACAGTCCGAAGATGCTAACGATGCTGCTAACGCAAAAAAATGGCCTGCAATAACCGGCTACGGAGCATACAAGAATATTATGCCAAATATTGTAAGCGGCAAGCAGTGGATGACAACTATTGAGCATCAGGCACAGATTAGTAAAGATATTACAGAAATGTGCGATTCGTTAAATAGCACCGGAAATCTTTCTACAAAGATTGCAACAAAACAATCGACAATTGAGCCTGGAATTACGGTTCCAACTGTTTATGAACAGCTGATAGCAGTTAGTGCAACGAATTTGAAGGCTCGCCTAATAGACCCGGGCTACATTTCCCTAGCTGATGCAGGATTGTAAAGTTACGCTTAGTGCTTTCGAGGAGCGTAAATAACGCGCTCAATAAGCTCGTGGTAACGCTCAACAACTGCCTGACGTTTAGCTTTTAAGCTTGGCGTAAGCAGACCGTTATCTTGCGTAAAAGCGTCCGGCACTATTTCAAACTTACGAATAGACTCCGCCCTAGAAACAAGCAAATTAGCTTTAGTGACGGCACGCTCAACTTCTGCACGCACAATTCCGTTTACTGACGCTTCTTTAAGCGAGCGCACTTTGCACGCTCCTCTGGAAGCAAGCCAAGAATTTACTTCCGCCAAATCAAGCGCAATAAGCGCCGCAACAAATGGCTTTCTGTCTCCAATAACAACCGCTTGAGAAACAATTGGAGAAGACATTAACGAAGCTTCTAACGCGTTTGGAGATAAATTCTTTCCGCCAGCCGTAATAATAAGATCTTTCTTTCTGCCGGTAATACGCACAAAACCGTCATCATCTAAAGAACCAAAGTCACCCGTATGCAACCAGCCGTTTACAATTTGTTGACGAGTAAGCTCCGGATTATTATGATACCCTTTGCATACTGCTGGGCTTTTAATACACAGCTCACCATCATCCGCAATTGCAACAGACACGCCTTTTACCGGCAAGCCAACAGTTCCAATACGGTATCCGCTTGTAGGATTCACCATAGACGGAGCGCAAGTTTCAGTCATTCCGTAACCTTCAAGCAAAGGCAAACCGATGCCGTTAAAGAAGTGCGCAATCGACATATCGAGAGGAGCGCCTCCGGAAATAGCGTACGAAACAGAACCGCCAAAGACTTGCAAAAGTGGCTTATAAACTAATTTTTTGCATAATGCGTGGCTTAAAGCAAGCATAGGTGGAACCATCGCTTTAGACTGCTGAGAATAAGACCATTGACGCGCAACTTTTGCCGCATAAGCAAAAATAAAACCTTTAACTCCCCTGCCGGCTTTTTGCGAAGCAGCGTTATAGATTTTTTCAAAAATACGAGGAACGCCAAGAATAAAAGTCGGCTTAAACGTTTGAAAATCAGACAAAACTGTTTTCAAATTGCTCGTTAAACCAAGCGTAACGTTTCCAGCAAAGCAGAAGAATTGCATAAATCTTGCGAACACGTGAGCAAGAGGCAAAAACAGCATTAAGCGAGGATTACCTTTTAAGGCAATATCTGGCATAGAAACAACGCCTGACTTTGCAATAAAAGCAAAATTACTATGCGTAAGCTCAATTCCTTTAGGCTCGCCTGTTGAACCGGAAGTGTAGACAATTGTTGCTAAATCACTTCCGCAAACCGCGTGAACTCGCTCGTAAAACTCCGAATCAGTTACAGTTTTACCGTACTCAATAAAAGCATCAAGCGCTCCACGGTTTATAACATAAACGTCGTGAAGAGTAGAGCAATCATCCTTAACAGCTTCTATTTTTGGAAGCATATCGGCAGACTCAACGAATATTGAGCAAACTTTAGAATCCTCAACAATATGCTGTATTTGAATAGATGAGCTAGTTTCGTAAATTGGCACGGTTAAAGCGCCAATAGACATAATAGCCATGTCAAGAACCGTCCACTGCCATGAGGTATGCGCAATAATCGAAATAGAATCCCCCGGCATAACTCCGCGCGCAATAAAACCTTTAGCAACAGCAACTACCATATCTCGAAATTCTTTAGCAGAATAAGACTTCCACGAACCTAAAGAATCAACATACTCAATTAACGAATCATTCGCGCAGCGAGAAACTCGATCTTCTAGCAGAGAAAAAATATTAACATCTGTATCAATAGCTTCATCAAGTGGACGAGAATATTCTTGCATATGCGCTCCTGTGTTGCATAATCGATATTAATCTTTACTATACGCTGTTCACACCCTCACACTATGGCAATATCTACAAGATTGACGCAGATTTTGTTCAGTTTTCTACAAATATGAATATTAATTATGCTATTTAGTTGACTGGCTTAAGAACGATTTTTTTGCGAGCAGTCATACTTGCAGGGTTTACGTAAGTACGATTCTTTCGTTTTAGACCCCATTGCACGCAGCGATTTGCGCAATGATCCGACCCACCTTCAACATGAGCAAATTTTTGCCCCTGCTTTACAAACACTCCAACAGTAAGATTTGTTACCGCAGGCTCAAAAGTAGAAGTAAGCTCACCATGCCTAATTGTTACAACAGACTTTCTAGCAACTTTACCAACAAAACTAATAACACCATCTGCAGGAGCATAAAGAGGAGTTCCTTTTGAAGCTGCTAAATCCACACCGCGATGCCCAGCCATCCAAGGCTTAGGCGGCGGATTAAAAGCTTTTACAATACGAGGAGGCTTTACCGGCCACTTCATAGCAGATTTGCATGTTTCTTCACTATAAAAACTTTTAGCAAGAGCGCAGCTTTTACAGCATACGCCTAAAGATTTAGAAGCGTAGTATTTAGCAGGATTATTTTGCTGCATTTCGTATTGCGAAAACAGCGTATCTAATAAAATAACTGAGATTATAAAAATCCCCAAGCAGGCAGCTATTCGGCAATATAATTCATAATTTTTGCGAATACACATATATCCCCCATAAATATTTATAAAGCGACTTTTATAAAAGTTTTGCAGCTAATTTGCCAAAATCATAAGCTTTTAGCGCATTGTGGATAAAACATATGCTTATAATCACTATTTCGACACGCCAAAACACGCCATATTTGCATCTTCAAAAATTCCGTGTAATATAAATGTCTTGTGCGCGGCAGTAAGCCTGCACAAAATATTCCTGCGTAGCTCAGTTGGCAGAGCGTTCGACTGTTAATCGAATGGTCGCTGGTTCAAGCCCAGCCGCAGGAGCCATCAAGCCACTGGAAGTCCAGTGGCTTTTTTGTTTTTAAAAACACGAGAATACCCCGCGAATTGCTAATTAGGCTTAAGGCAACACCCTCAAATATCAACAAGATATACGCCTAACAAAGTGGCTAACTTAAAAGCTTTGTCGTAAAATAGATACAAATGTGTCATCAGAAGATACGCATTGGGCAATCATTAACAAACAGAGGAAAACAATGATTCAACACACCTCCGAAAGTGCCGATAAAGGCAAAAAGAAGAAGCTAATCATCCTTATTGTAGGTATTGTTGTACTTGCATTAGCTCTTAGCGCACTTGGCGCATTTTGGTACGTAAAACAAACCGAGCGCACAAAGGCTGCACGTAAACAGTGCGAAGTTAAAGTTGCCCAAGTTATGAAAGCTAAGAAAACGTGGGACGCTTTAGTAAAAAACAGAATTCTTATTAAGCTTTCGAAAGATAAGTCTGAAAATGGCAAGAAGCTTGCGGAAATAATAAAAGAGAAAACTCCTGAAGCTGTAAGCTGCACAGCAAACTCTCCGGAAGAGCTTGGTAGCCAAAGCGCTGAGGCTTTGGCAGCTTCTGAATGGTATGCGGTTAAAGCAAAAGAAATTAGAGCTTTAGCTATTGAATTAGTAGATAGCGTTGACACAAAAGCTGAAGACAAAGATAAGAAAGAAGAAAAGAAGGAAGAGAAAAAGGAAATACAGAAAACAACCAGCAGTGTGATTAGGCGCTCTAACATTATTCCTCAAAAGACGAATACCACACCTAAGGATAACAACAAGGACAAAGACAAGGACAAGGACAAGAACAAGAACAAGGACAAAGACAAGGACAAGAACAAGGACAAAGACAAAGACAAAGACAAAGACAAAGACAAAGACAAGGACAAGAACAAGGACAAAGACAAAGACAAAAACAAAAACAACAGCGGCAACGGAGACGAAAACGGCGGCAGCACCGGAAACGGCAACACCGGCACCGGCAGCGGTAGCGGTAGCGGAAGCACCGGCAGCGGTAGCGGTAGCGGAAGCACCGGAAGCGGCAGCACCGGAAACGGTAGCGGAAGCACCGGCAGCGGTAGCGGTAGCGGAAGCGGAAGCACCGGAAGCGGCAGCACCGGAAATGGCAGCGGAAGCGGAAGTGGAAGCACCGGAAGCGGCAGCAACTGAAATACTAAAGAAAATGATGGTCAAAAAGATTCAAACAGTGATACAAAAGTAGACAAAATCCTTCTAAAAAACCGGATATAGTAGCAAAAAGAAAAAGAAGACAATAAAACATATTGCGCTGTTATCTGACTCAATATAAAAGCTCCCAACGAATCCGTTGGGAGCTTTATTTGTGCCTTTATAAATTAAATACTTTCTTAAGCTTTTACTTGATTAGCAGCTTTAATACCGGCTAAATCAACTTCTTCAAGCGGAATAACCTTAGTATGATTCTTAATCTTGTATCCAACGTACAAAATCAAGAACAGTGGCACAGACATGTACGTAATGCCAATAGCCTGCCAGTTAAGAGTTGCAAATGAGTGCAAATCCTGGCCAACAATAACCAAAACGCACAAAAGGAACGCAACAATCGGACCAAAAGGATACCACTTTGCTCGGTACACTAAATCGTCCAAAGAATGTCCTTGAGCCACATACGCTTTTCTAAAGCGGTAATGCGCTAAAGCAATACCCGCCCAAGCAATAAAGCCTGTTAAACCACTTGCAGCAACCAAGAACATGTATATTTGCGAGCCAAAAATACTCATGAAGAACGTGAACAAAGCCACCACAAATGTTGCAATCAAAGCTGGAACTGGAATACCACGGAAGCTTACTTTGCCGAAAACTTTCGGAGCATTACCGTCTTTTGCAAGAGCATAAAGCATTCTAGTAGAAGCGTACATTCCAGAATTTGCTGCAGAAATAACAGAAGTCAAAATAACGGCATTCATAACTGCTGCAGCGGCTGCAAAACCGACACGCTGGAACACGAGTGTGAATGGGCTTATAGCAATATCAGTTACTTCGGATCCAAGCAAATTCTTATCGGTGTAAGGAATAATGCATGCAATAACGAAAATCGCAAGAATGTAGAAAAGAAGAATACGCCAGAACACTTGCTTTACAGCCTTTGGAATACTCTTTTCTGGAGTTGCAGACTCGCCTGCAGTAATACCAATAAGCTCAGTTCCTTGGAACGAGAAGCCGGCAATAGCAAACGCACACAACACTGCAGGAACACCACCGGCAAACGGAGCATCCTTATGCGTAAAGTTTTGCAAGAATGGAGCTTTGCCGCCAATAATGCCAACAATTGTAAGCATGCCAACAACGAGGAACACAATAACCGCAACAACTTTCACAATAGAAAGCCAGTATTCTGTTTCGCCGAAGCACTTAACTGTAAGAACGTTAATCAGCAAAATAAGCATAAGAACCGAAAGCGAGAAAATCCATATTGGCACTTTCGGGAACCAGTATTGCAAAACAATTGCTGCAGTACTAACGTCTACAGCCACCGTAATAGCCCAGTTAAACCAATAGTTCCAGCCCATTGCGAAACCTAAAGCAGGATCAACAAAGCGTCCGGAGTACGAAGCAAACGAGCCACTAATTGGCATAAACGTTGCCATTTCGCCAAGAGAAGTCATAAGGAAGTAAACCATAATGCCGATTGCGCCGTACGCAAGCAAAGCGCCGCCAGGACCAGCCATGTGAATTGTTGCACCACTAGCAACAAATAAACCGGTACCAATGCTGCCGCCTAAAGCAATCATGGAAATATGACGTGTTTTCAAAGCACGATGAACATCGTGATTCTGCTGAGAAGTTTGTTCAGCAGTAGATGGTAATGAACTATTACTCATTTTTCCTCCTTTTATGTCGTCTCAGAGGCAAAACAAGCAACAGCGTGCGTGTCGATAGCGCTCCGCAGCGAATGCCGAAATCGCTGCGACAGTACTTGGTTTATTAAACCAAGTCCCAGCATACTACCTTTGGAAATCAGCAGTAAACTTCGGCGCTCTCCCCTTTTGTAAGTAATCAACGCTTTTCCGAGCTCATACTTACTACTCTTGTTGAGCGCAACCTCTGGTCGATGGTGTTCATTATTAGTACTACTTAGCGACAAACATACAGAATTGCGGCGTGGCGAAAAAAGAATAAAAAAAAATCTCGGCAAATTATGTAACCTGCCGAGATAAATCGTGGAGCTAGGGGGATTCGAACCCCCGACCCCCTCCATGCCATGGAGATGCGCTACCAGCTGCGCCATAGCCCCATTTTTAGTTATGCTGTTCAAGCGAACCTTTGATAGAATACAACAAATTAGCGCTCTATCCAAATGCGGCGTGTCGAATCAGCTTAAATATTACTAAAAATATCGCTACTTAATTACCGTTTGAACTACCGGAATTTTCTGCATTTCCAGAAGTAGACGCTCCGCCTGAAGCTCCCCCTGAAGAAGATCCTGAACCACCGTTAGAAGAGCTACCTGAAGCACCACCAGGAGCAGTTGACGACGAGGAGGACTCCCCGCTTGAGTTACTTCCCGAAGTTGATTCTCCAGAATGCGATCCGCCACTTGTTGAAGAATTATCACCACCAGGCTCACCGTCAGTAGAATTTCCTAAATTAGAATCTGAGTCATCGCGGGAATGTAAACCGTTGTTTTCATCCTCTTTTTCTGAATCCTGATTTTCTGAATCACTATCAGACGGCTTCTTATGCTCAACGCCATTATTGCTATTTTGTTGAGGATTTACCTGATTTTTAGGCTTCTGCTGAATCTGCTGAGGCTGAATATTGTCCGTTCCCTTGCCTTGCGTAAAAAGCAAAACAATTCCTGCAGTAACAACAACAGCAACTAAAGCGCTTATTACAGCTATAGCAATAGTTGCAGCATAACTATTCTTAGGTCGATTTAAATTACTTTCGTTAGCATAATTAGAATCGCGAATAGCTTTAGATAACGGCACAGGCTGACTCAACTCGCCTTCCGACAATTCCATATCTTCTTCGCGCTGCTCTCGTAAAGCAGAAAGCTCTAAAAGTCGCGTATTTTCTAATTCTGGATCTTTAGCTTCAGAGCTTATAGTTCGCCCAGAATTAACTTCACTATTTTGCCTAGAATACGCCATACGAGCATCATCTCCCGCGACTTTATATCCAGCATTTCTTACTTCAACATTGTAGACAGGATGCATGTTAAGAGTTTGAACATTATCTTTATATTGCTTCGAATCATTAGCATAACCAGCAGAATCAGAATTATTAAGATTCTTAGGATTTGCTTCAGCTAACTTTCGAGAAGAAGCGTGAATAACATTCTGATACAGCTGAGAAGCCACAGCCGACACAATCGAACCAATAGCCACACCAATAACCGAACCGGCAATACCAATTTTAGAAGCAAGCAAAAACGAGGTCACTGCCGCCAGCGAACCCGCTAAAACCTGCGTAAATGATATGCCTTTGAAGAAATTCTTCACGTGTTTACCTTAACTACCTAACAATGTATTGCGAAACATAAATGCAATATGTATAAACTTACTACAAATTACAAATTACCATTCACAACGATGGTATCACTCAAGACATGAGTTGGATAGCTATTTTTATGAATCTACTTAGTTCTTTCTTTGCTGCTATAATGTTCGCCCAAACTTGCAATAATAATGGCTGCAAATATTAAGGCAAATCCCACAAATGCCATATTTGACACATGCTCATGGTAAAGCAGCGTAGAAAATAGCAGAGTAAATAAGCTTTCAGTGCACATAATAACCGATGCGTTTGCTGTAGAAAGATTAACCAAACTATAGTTTTGCATAATTTGTGCCACAACAGTTACCACAACAGTTAAGTAGAACATGTTTGCAAAAATAGAAAGATGATCCGCACCGTTGAAATTAGGCAAAGGCTCATAAATTAGCGCTCCAGCTAAGAACAGAACTCCTGAAACAACAAATTGGCCAAAAGTTAAGGTTACAGGATTGTATTTTCTTGAATAATACGCAAGGAACGTAAGATTAAAAGCAAAAACTGCAGCGCATACAAGAGTCAGAATATCGCCATAAGAAAGCGTAAGAGCAAACATTCCTGGCTTTAAAGCCACAAAACCAACGCCAGCAACACAAACTACAGCAGCAATCAAGCCTAGTATTGTAGGCTTTTTCTTAACAATTAGCCAAGCTGAAAATGGTGTAATAACGCAGTAGGCTGCAGTAAGAAAAGCACTACGACCCGGATCAATTGTTTGCAATCCTTCAGTTTGCAAAACTAAAGTCGCATAGTATGTAACACCAGTTATTAGCGAAGGAATAATCAATTTTTTTGTAAAAGTTTTACGAAGAGTGCCGAAAAAAATTACAAACATAATCGCGCACGCACCAATCATGCGCACTCCCATAAGCCATTGAACCGGAAAAACTTCGAGAGCATACTTTGAAGAAACGTAGCTGCCACCCCAAATAGCAGCGCAAACTAACAACATTAGTTGAGAAATATGAACACTGTTCCCTTTAGGCATGCCAGATTTATCAACTATTGATTTAGCTGCTTCACCATTAGCTTTCATAATGCCTCCCCTTCAACTATAAAAGTTAATCCACTAATAAAAGTCGCTTCCTTAAAGCCGCTTCATAAAAGTTACTTCCTTAAAGTCGCTTCCTTAAAATTTTCTTTTATTTAGTGAATTTAGTTTATAAAATACACAGATTAGCCATAAAATCGGGAAAAGTACAACTTTTCGGCGTTCCTCAGGAAAATTTCCGATACGCGCTTCATAAAACCGATATACTTAACTATTTTGCTTTATATCTTTCACATAAGTAATTTTTATAAAATTCGGTGATTTATATCACAACTGCGTAATTTTTTGCAGCACACACTCGTATACTCTTCTAAAACAGCGTAATGTAAAAGTAATGACTTGTTTAATTGCACACCACAGACGCGCGCAATTTTACTAATAACGAAAGGAAATATTATGGCAACTCTTAACGCAGATATGAAAGAATTTATTGCTAATAATTTGGCTTGGATTGCAACAGTAAGCAAAGATGGCGAACTTGATTTAGGACCAAAAATGTCTATGTTCGTGCTTGACGACAACCACCTTGCCTACCACGAGCGCACTGCAGGTCAGCATTATAAGAACTTGCAAGACGGCAGCCAGCTAGTAGTTGCTTTTGCTAATTTGGCAGAAAAGAAAGGCTATCGCTTCCGCGGAACAGTAACTCTTCACACTGATGACGCGATTTACGAAGAACAGGTTCGTGTGGCCGAAGAAAAAGGTACGAAGAAGCCAGCTGCAGTTCCAGTTATGGAAATCACTGAGATTCAGGACTTGACTTCTGGAGCCACTGCCGGCAAAACAATCGCAAAAGATTAATTCGTAGCTTGAGCAAAACGCCGAATTAGTACGTTTCAAGCAAGCGGAATACAATATCGAGTGGCGTTCGTCCTCAAAGGCGAAGATGAACACCACTCAATTCTTTATTTAATTATTTAGTTGTTGCTAATTTACTTATTTTCTTTACGCAATGCTTGCAACCTAACATTCATTTCTTTCGCTTTCTTCTTCTCGAAGTAATAAATTATTGCAGCAATAGGAATCGGTAAAATAACAGTGAACGCAATCCATCCGCAAATCACCGCTGGCTCATCTTTGAACGAAATCCATCCAACAATCACCGATACAATAAACTGAATAGCAATTGGCGGAACTAGCGCAAAAACGAACTTTGCAAGATTTGACATGCGTTCATTCGACCAAAAAATAGCGAACACTCCATATCCTATGCCTATAACAAACGATGCTACAGCATAAGATGCAATTCTATTTCCAACCTCACTATGCGCTAACAGACTTGATATAAAAGACATTACTGTAAAAATAGTGCACCCTATGCCAATGCCTTTAACAATGTTTTTTACCATTGTTTTACCTAATGTTGCAACTTGCTTTTCCATAATAATCGCTTCCTTTTAAGTATTAAAATCTAGTATTAAAAAAAAAATCAGTATTAAAATTTTTGATAGTTTTATATTTGACTACATTCTAGCTACATTCGTTATTACTATAACTACATCCCTAAGCGCTTTTTGAACCCACCTAAGCATCTGCGACTAATCCACTCAACGCTTCCATCGTCCATTTTTACGCTCATACTTCCACCAAATCCTGGATCAACTCGAACAATGCGATTCAAGTTCACGATTGCGGATTTAGATATGCGCACAAACGACGCGAATTGCGGATTGTCAAAATCCATTAGGCGCTTGTAAGACACGCACTCGCCTTTATCACCGTGAATGATTACGCGCGAATTTTCAACGCAAATCATAATCACATCTGGCTCATGCATAACAATAATCGAATCGTTAATATAACCGTATATGAATGGATTATTGTTGCTCAACTTATCTGAAGTATTAATTTCAGTATTATTTTCAGCACTTCTTACATTTGCATCATTGGAGTCAATGCTTTGTAACTGAGCGATAATGTGCTTAAGCTCATCGTCAATATTGTGAATTGACAACTGAACTGACTGCTCTTCCTCAGGCGGAACGATAGCAATAGTTACTTTCATCAAGCCTCCTTTCCGTACACTACTGTTAGCGTTTGTTAGCTTTTTGTTTTGTAATTTTGACTATACGGCACTGTAAATAGTCTGTCTTTACAAAATCGCTAAACGGTAGCTTTCGGTAATTAAGCGGTAAAGGAGAGATTACGCAGCACCCCAAATGCGAATAAGACGCTGGCTTGTAGGGTCAGCTGCAGGACCTTGATCATAAGCATCCAAACGCCAATGAATCGAACCATCAGCGTTAAGACTTGGAATTAAGCGCGCCCAACAACCGTTTCCCATGCCGCCAATCGTCTTGTAAGAAGGATCTACTTTATCTAATCCAAGCAGCTTATGAACAGTTTGCGAAAGACAGGAACCATGCGAAAATACTAGCAAATCACGGTCTGCGCCAGTTTTGCGAGCCCAATCTTCTACTGCAGCAGCAGCGCGCTCTCCTACTTCCTGCTTAGCTTCAGCACCATGACGAAGCTCTCCGCTTTTACCTTCAACCCAAGCTTTGAAATCTTCCGGCCACTGCTCGCTAATCTGCTGACGATTCAAACCTTCCCACTCGCCAAAGAAACGCTCGCGCACACCATTTTCAACATGCACATGAAGCCCAATCTTATCTGCAAAAGCATGAGCAGTCTGTTGAGCGCGAATAAGTGGAGAAACAATCGCCACAAAACTCGCGTCCGCTTCTTCTGGCGTAATGCGCACGTGTTCAGTGCTGTTCGGGTCCTTTGGATCTTCTAAATCAGAAGCACCAAAAAGCACGCGCAAAGCTTTTCCAGAGCGAGTCACCTGATCCATTCCAGACTCATCCAAAGCAATATCAATCATGCCTTGCAAACGGAACTGTGCATTATACGGAGTTTGACCGTGGCGAATAAGCATAACAGAACGAGCAATTCCTTCATGCGCACTATTAATGGAATTATTTACGTTACTCGCAACGTTTTCAACAAAATCAACCATAATCTACCGCCTTCTAAAGCCTTTTATAAATAATTTAACGCTCCCAGCTAGGCTTCCAGCCTTCAATTACGTGCTGAGTATTTTCCGAATACACCATAGAATCAGCTGGAACATCGTGACGCACAACAGAGCCAGCACCCGTAGTTACGCCATCAGACACATTTACTGGAGCCACAAAAAGATTACCTGCACCAACGTGAACACCAGAACCAATACTCGTATGATTCTTATGCACGCCATCATAGTTTGCAGTAATCGTGCCACCACCAATATTCGTACGCTCGCCCAAGTTTGCATCGCCAATATAGCTTAAATGCGGAACCTTAGTGCCGTTACCAATATGCGCCTTCTTCATTTCCACAAAAGCGCCGGCCTTACTTTCTTCACCAAGCACATTTCCTGCGCGCAAATACGTCCACGGACCAATGTTAGCAGCCCTGCAAATATGCGATTCTTGCACGCGCGAACGCTCAACTACAGCATCCTCGTCAACTTGCGCATCAATAAGAGTCGTATAAGGGCCAACAACAGCGCCGCTTAAAACAGTAGTATGACCCTGAAGGAAGCAGCCAGGAAGAACAGTTACATCTTGAGCAAGAGTTACGTCATCTTCAATCCAAGTAGTATCCGGATCAAGAATAGTTACGCCTTCAAGCATCCAATGCTCGCACACGCGCCTATTATAAGCTTTTGCGAGCGCAGCCAATTGCACTCGCGTATTTACGCCTTCTACGCTAAGCGGATCTGGAGCAGACATTGCTCCCACATGACCAAACTTTCTAGCATGCTCCAAAGCGTCCGTTAAATAAAACTCGCCTTGAGCATTTTGAGAATTTAAGTTTGCGATTGCATCACTTAGCACATCGGCATCAAATACGTATACGGAAGTGTTTACTTCTTTAATTGCAAGCTCTCCAGCATTTGCATCTTTATGCTCTACGATTCGCAAAACATCGCCGTTTGCTTCGCGAACAATACGGCCGTAGCCAGTAGCATCGTCTAATACTGCTGTAAGAACAGTTGCAACATTACCATGATTATTGTGAAAATCTACTAAAGATTGAAGAGTTTGAGTGTCCAAAAGAGGCATATCGCTTGCTGCAATTAACACAGCACCTTTTAGCGTTTCGCCAGTTTCTTTTTTAGCGATTTCGTTAAGATCTTTAATAGCGCACTGAACTGCGCGGCCAGTTCCAGGAGTTTCGTCCTGATTCACAATATGCACATTTTCGTTATAGCTAACAGCGGCAGCGGTTACACGCTCAGCCTGAGCATGCACAACTACAGCCAGCTTATTTGGATTTACGCCAGCCACAGCATTCATAACACGATTTAAGAAAGTTTTTCCAGCAAACGGATGCAGTACTTTCGGAGTTGCTGAACGCATACGCGTCCCATCACCTGCTGCCAAAATTATTGCCGCAGCTACATCATGCTTTTCCACGCATGCTCCTTATGTTGTATAAATAATATTCTTACTGATTTAATTCTATTACGTCTTAACGCTTATCCAAAACAAAAACGCTACTTGCAAAACAAGTAGCGCCTGTATAAGCTCCCTCACCTGGATTCGAACCAAGACAAAGGGTTCCAAAGACCCGTGTGCTGCCATTACACCATGAGGGAACGGCGGAAAAACCGCCAAGTCACTATTATGCCACACGAATTGACTTCGTCAAATTTGGCGTGGCGCACATTATTAGACAGTTTAATGTGCGTGTGCTGATTTCATTGGTGAGGTGTGCGTGGGTGGCAAATTACTTGTCTCGCAGCGCTACACTCTTATACCTTATTTGGACTTAGCGGTTGCATAGTTAAGTTTAGTTTTTTACTTACTTTCTTTCAAAAATATTTATTTATCAAAAAGATATTACTATCGCTCCGCTTTTATATTGCTCGACCAAGCAATTTCCACCCCGCACAACTAACCAATCAAAGTAAAATCAGCGTTTACGCAAATAGGAAGCCTTGACCGTGATGCTCCGGATAAGTGTCGAAAAGCTTCGCAACCGAACCATCTTCAAATACTGCTTTAATTGCGCTTGCAAGAAGAGGAGCAATAGAAAGAACAGTCAAACCATCCCAACGCTTTTCTTCCGGAATAGGCACAGTATCCGTCAACACAACTTCGCGAGCGCCGCAAGCCTTCAAACGTTCAACCGCAGGGCCAGAAAGCACGCCGTGAGTTGCAACAACTGTAACAGACTTAGCTCCAGCTTCCTTCAACACGTTGCAAGCGCCAGCAATAGTGCCAGCAGTATCAATCAAGTCGTCAACCATAACGCAATCGCGACCAGCAACGTCACCAACAACGCGGTTTGCAACAGCCTTATTCGGGCATGTAATATCGCGAGTCTTATGCACAAAAGCCAAAGGACCGCCGCCTAAGCGCTGCGCCCACTGTTCAGCCACGCGAATACGGCCAGCATCTGGAGACACAACAGTTACGTTTGCAAGATCATCACGGAAACGATCACGCACATAATCAACCAAAACAGGCATAGCAATCAAGTGGTCAACCGGACCGTCGAAGAATCCTTGAGACTGAGCCGCGTGCAAATCAACGCTCATAATGCGGTCAGCGCCAGCAGTCTTAAGCAAATCAAACATCAAACGGCAAGAAATAGGCTCACGACCGCGATGCTTCTTATCCTGACGAGAATAGCCAAGAAGTGGGCAAACTGCAGTAATCGAACGAGCAGAAGCGCGCTTCAAAGCGTCGATCATAATCAACTGTTCCATAATGGACTTGTTAACAGGATCGCTGTGACTCTGCAATACGAACACATCCGTACCGCGCACCGACTGCGTGTAACGAACATACATTTCACCATTAGCAAAATCGTATGCCGTTGTTTCCAATACATCAATGCCAAGCTGGTCTGCTACATCACGAGCAAGTTTCGGATGGGCGCGACCAGTAACGAGAACAAGGTTTTTATCTGGCTTTCCTTCAAGGACGATGCTCACCATATCTCCAAACGTTAGTTCGCTTTAGTTCGCGAAATGAACATATTCAATACTAACTTTTTGCGCAGACTTGCGGCGACAAGCCGAAAAAGTAAATAGTCACGACCTATACAAGCCGTGCTTAACAATGTACTGCACAACTCCATCCGGAACTAAATACCATACTGGTTCACCATGCTCAGCGCGACGGCGAACATCCGTAGAAGAAATCGATAATGCTGGAATCTCCAAAATATCAACCGGCAAATGTTCAGAATCGCAGTGAACAATATCGTCATAATTTGCAACATTTCCAGCACTGTTCACATTCAGCTGCCTAGTAATAAAAGGCAAATTAGACTCCAACTTTTCCGGCCTAGAATACCCTGGGCGAGTTACTGCCACAAATCGCGCCAAATTCCACATTTCGCGCGCATTCTTCCACTGCATAATTTCCGCCACAGCGTCCGCTCCAGTAATGAAGAAAAGCTCCGCATCCGGATGCTGCGCGTGAATATCTTGCAAAGTATCAATAGTGTAAGTAACTCCTGGACGGTCAATATCAACCCTAGAAACAGTAAACTTAGGATTAGAAGCCGTTGCAATAACCGTCATTAAATAACGGTCCTCAGCATTCGTAACTTTTTTATCAAGCTTAAAAACAGGCCTACCAGTTGGCACGAAAATAACCTCGTCCAAATCATAAACCCACGCAACTTCAGAAGCCGCAACCAAGTGGCCGTTATGAATAGGATCAAAAGTTCCACCCATAATGCCAATACGCTGACGCTCATGAACGTTACCGCGTGCAGAAGTGCGCTTTCGCATAGAAGTTGCTACCGCAGGAGGAGCCGCTTCTTTTCCGGTAAACGAACCTTGAAACAGGTCAGACATTCGCCGCTGCGCATCTGTGTGATTTTCAGGACTCATTCGCTTCAGATTCCTTATCTTCAGCCTCAGTTTCACTAACTACCCCAGAAGCATCATTCGCACTATCTGGGTTAATATTTCCCATCTCCTCATCCCACTCGTCCTTAACAACACGCTGAATTTCAGCAAAAGTTGGAAGAGGAAAATCAGGCTGATACGTGCCGCGAATTTTCGCCACAGATTCAGTGATTTTAACAAGCATCGATGTCATTGAATCAACATCATTATTGCGCTCTAAAGAACTAAATTCATGAATATTCTTTTCCATTCGACCCATTTGCTCAAGAACGCTAGAAAACGCATCATCTTCAGGAAGCGTTACGTCATTTGCGTCAGCATCCGGCCAACCCATAAGCACAGCATCCGCGTATTCAAGCGAGGAACGCTGTTGCGCGGAGGCAATACCATCCTCAATTTGCACCAAAAACACATAGCGCACAATCGACAAACGCTCAGCCGCAATATTAAGCGCTTCAGCCGGAGTCATATTCACATCATTCTTAGGCATATCATTAGGCATACTCTTACCTTACCGCCACGTAACTATTAAAGCCAGAACTACTCGCGTATCTGACCGCTGCCGTAGCCAATCCACTTGGTTGTTGTCATCTCACGCAATCCCATAGGGCCTCTTGCATGCAATTTTTGCGTCGATATTCCAAGTTCAGCACCAAAACCAAACTCTCCGCCATCCGTAAAGCGAGTTGAAGCATTCACCATCACCACTGCAGAATCAACATTCGCAATAAAACTTTGAATCGTTTCGTAATCTTCAGCAATAATTGTTTCCGTATGCCCAGTAGAATACTTCGCTATATGATTTGCAGCATCAAAAGCATCGTCCACAATTTTTACGCCCATATTAAGCGACAAATACTCGCGTTTCCAATCTTCACAAGTTGCATGCTCAAGCTGTAAACCTGCAATATTAGCAGATTGCAAAATTTCGTAAGATTTATCGTCAACATGCAAAATAACATTATGCTCAGCTAAAGCAGCGCCAACTTGCGGTAAAAATTCCTGCGCAATATTGCGATTTACCAATAATTTTTCTGCCGCATTACACACGCCTACGCGCTGAGTTTTTGCGTTAATAACAATCGGTATAGCTTTTTTAATATCAGCGCTTTTATCTACATAAATATGCACGTTTCCAGCACCAGTTTCAATAACCGGCACTGTAGACTCTTGAACAACCGTAGCAATAAGATTCGCACTACCGCGCGGCACTAGAACATCAATATGACCGTGCGCGTGCATCATTGCCGTTGCTCCCGACCTGCCTAAATCGTCAACCGACTGAATTAAATCTGCACTAAAACCGGCCTTTTTTAACACACTTCCAATAATCTCAATGCTTTTTTGATTCGTATTTTGAGCAGCACTTCCTCCTCGCAAAATTGCTGCATTACCAGACTTTAAGCACAAAGCTGCAACATCAATAGTGACGTTTGGGCGAGCCTCATAAATCATTCCCATAACACCAATTGGCACACGAACTTGCGAAAGTTTAATACCATTAGGAAGAGTGTATCCGCGAACAACTTCTCCTACAGGATCTTGCAATTGCGCAATTTTCCTTACGCTTTGAGCAGAATTTTTCACACGCTCTTCGTTAAATTTAAGCCTGTCGAGCTTTCCAGCATCCATTCCTTTAGCTTCGGCTTCTTTAAGATCTTTTTCATTAGCGGCAGCAATATCTAAAGCTGCTAAATCCAAAGCGTCTGCCATTTTTTCAAGAAGCTCATTTTTTGTTCTAGTATCCGTTTTAGAAAAATCTCGCCAAGCAAACCTTGCTAAATCCGCGCGCCCATTAACTAAATTGTCAACGCTCAACGCTCCCACCTGTAGATTATTGGCTTCATTTTCCTGTTTAGAATCAAGAGTTGTCATAATTATGAGATTAGCACACGCCCGTTCGCCCAGCGCTTCGGGTAGCATATTTTTATAAGACGATGCATAATTTGCACAAATATTCCATATGATTATTCGGTTACGGAGACATTATGTCAGAAGATACAGCTATTTTTCATAGCACGCGCGCAACTACTCCAACTTACACTTCTAAGCAGGCAATTCGTCAAGGTATTGCCGAAGACGGCGGATTATTTGTAGCTGATAGCCTTGGTAGCGAGCGTTATGATATTTCTAAATTGCAAGGCAAATCCTACCAGGAAATAGTTCAAGATATTTTGCAAATCTTGCTTCCTGATTACTCTCAAGAAGAGCTTTCTGATTGCGTAAAGCTTGCATACGCAGACCAATGGTCTAACTCTGACATTACTCCAATTCGTCAGCTTGGAAATACTCGCGATTTTGTTATGGAACTTTTCCACGGTCCTACTTGCGCTTTTAAGGACGTGGCTTTACAAATGCTTCCACAGCTTATGAGCCGCAGCCAAAACAAAACCGAAAAATCTGAATCAAACAACAATCAGAATGTTATGATTTTGACCGCAACTTCTGGAGATACTGGAAAAGCAGCTTTGGCTGGTTTTGCCGATGTTCCAGGCACTTCTATGGTTACTTTTTACCCAGAAGGAAAAGTTAGCCGCGTTCAAGAATTACAAATGACAACTCAAGCTGGTAAAAACGTGCAAGTTTGCGCAGTCCGAGGCAATTTTGACGATGCTCAAACTGGCGTAAAACAGATTTTCACGAATAGTGAGCTTAATAAAAATATTGAAGAATCTTCGAACACTGAATTGTCTTCTGCTAATTCAATAAATGTTGGACGACTCGTGCCACAAGTCGTATACTATTTTGCGGCTTATAAGCAGCTTGTTGAGCGTAAAGCAATAGCTCTTGGCGACGAAGTTGAGTTTTGCGTACCAACCGGTAATTTTGGCGATATTCTTGCTGGATATTACGCAAAAATGCTTGGTCTTCCTGTAAAACATCTTATTGTTGCAAGCAATAGCAATAATGTTTTATTCGATTTTTTGGTAAGCGGAACTTATAACCGTCAACGCCCATTCCATCACACTGTTGCTCCTTCAATGGATATTTTAGTTTCTTCTAATTTGGAACGAATGCTTTACTACATGTGCGATAAAGACACGCGTTTAATACAAATGCTTATGAATGATTTAGCTCAGTGGGGCGCTTTTGAGATTCCAGAAAACGTGCTTGCAAAAATACGATCTATTTTTGGCTGCGGCTGGGCAAATGAGGATCAGATTCGCAAAGCTATTTCTGACTGCTGGAACAAGTACAAGTATGTTATTGACCCGCATACTGCTTGCGGATACTTTGTTATGCAGCATATTCCACATGACGAAAACGTGCCTCGAGTGCTTTTAAGCACTGCAAGCCCTTATAAGTTCCCGCGCGTAGTGGCTGAAGCTTTAGGTCTTAAGAATGTGAAAGATATGGATGATTTCCAATGCATGGATGCTCTTAGTGAAGCAACAGAAACGAAAGCTCCAAGCATGCTTAGAGAACTTGAAAATAAGACGCCACGTTTTACTGATGTTATTGATATTTCACAAATGCCTAGCTATGTTCAAACGCAGGCGAATAACTTCTCTAAATGAACGTGATTTATGTAAAGGAAAAGTAAAACAGTAAATAGTAAAAACAACAAAAAGAGGCTGGCTTATTAGAAACCAGCCTCTTTTATTACTCGTTATCACTCATAAACAAAGCGGCATATACTTCGTTAATAACGCTTAAATCATGCCCTTTTCTAGCGGCAGCTGCAAAAAATCTGCGTCTTCTAACTAAAGGCTCAAGATTTTTCGTACGTTGAGCAGTTTTTCGTCCAAGCTCCCAAGCTGCTTCAGTAAATACTCCCGAATTTTGAGCTAACTCCACGCATTTCGAAATAGCGTCAGGATTGACATTCTTACGATGCAATTCCATGCGTGTAGCTCTAGCACCAAGAAGCCGCGCTACGCAAGAGCGAATTACCATTTGAGCGTATTGATTGTCATCAAGAAGATGCAATTCAATTAAACGATTAATAACCGAATCAACAACAACTTCACAGTATCCTTTTTCTTTAAGACGCTGACGCATATCTATTACAGAGCGAGGAGCATAATCTAAAAGTCTTAAAGCTGCTTCCCTACAATCATCTTCATCACCTTCACAAGTCTTATCACTAGCGCAAAGCTTGTCACTTGCGAAATTCTTATCGTTTAAATCACACTTGTTAGCGCCTTTTACATACGGCATGTTGTTTGTATTAGTTTTTGCGCTTAAACGTGATGATTTACGCGATGTGCGCTTACGAGTATTAAGAGTGACGTCATTACTTTCATCATATTCGCTAGTAAGCGTTACTGGATGATTGCGAAGAAAACTCGATACACTAATCACCATATCAATTCGCTTTATACGCTAATCTTCTATTACTTTTTTGCTGAAGATTTTGCAGTAGAACTTTTAGCATCCGAAGCTTCATCTGCACGATCCAATTCTGGATCCTCAGCAAATTGATCATCTGGATGCATTAAACCTAATGCTGCCTTAATCTTTTCGCTAATTTCTTCAGTAATAGCTGGATTATCTTTTAGGAATTTACGAACGTTTTCGCGACCCTGACCGAGTTGCTCACCTTCGTAAGTAAACCACGAACCAGATTTCTTAATAACATCAGCCTGCAAGCCCATGTCAATAACAGAACCTTCTGTGGAAATACCTTCACCGTACAAAACATCAAACTCAGCAGTTTTAAATGGCGGAGCCATCTTATTTTTAACAATCTTAACTTTAGTGCGATTACCAATAGCTTCTTCGCCCTCTTTAATAGTGGAAACCCTACGAATATCCATACGCACAGACGCGTAGAATTTCAAAGCCTTACCACCAGTAGTTGTTTCAGGATTACCGAAGAATACGCCAATTTTTTCACGAAGCTGATTAATAAAAATAGCGGTAGTTCCAGCTTGAGAAAGAGCACCAGTCATTTTACGAAGAGCCTGACTCATTAAGCGAGCCTGCAAACCAACGTGACTATCTCCCATATCTCCATCAATTTCAGCCTTAGGAACTAAAGCTGCCACAGAATCAACAACAATCACATCCAAAGCACCAGAACGAATAAGCATATCCGCAATTTCCAACGCCTGCTCGCCGTTGTCAGGCTGAGAAACAATAAGTGCATCAGTGTCGACACCGAGTTTTCTGGCGTACACAGGATCCAAAGCGTGTTCTGCATCAATAAACGCTGCTACACCACCGTTTTTTTGAGCATTAGCAACAATATGCAATGCAAGAGTTGTTTTACCAGACGATTCTGGACCGTAAACTTCAACAATACGTCCACGCGGAACACCACCAATACCCAAAGCAGTATCCAAAGCGATTGAACCTGTAGGAATCACTTCTACATCTTGCATAGGCCTGTCGCCCAAGCGCATTGCAGAACCTTTTCCGTATTGTCTTTCAACATTAGCTAATGCAGTTTCCAGCGCGGCTTGACGACGAGGATCTGCCTTATCTGCATCAATAAGACGATCAACAGTGCTTTTACCTTTTGCTGTTTGCGCCATGTTTGCTACTCCTTTCGCATGCCGTTATGTATCGAACGACATTAGTTCGACACATGATGCTACTGCAAGCGCTTTTGAGCAATGTGGATAAAAGCTAAAGCTAAATATTCACCATGACGCTTGAGTGCGCTGCAATCATCTCAACAATCTCAAGTATACTACAAATACGAACATTTGTTCGATACTGCGTGTCTTGCTTGTAAATCAGCCAAAAGTTCAAATATTACTCGAATACAGACAGTAAATAATCTAAGATTTTAAGCAAATTATGTACCGTAGATTTACGCACTTGCTCACGACTACCTTCTAAATTAAGTTCAAAAACAAGAACAACATCTTTTTTAGAAGTGTAATCCCACATATTGCTAACACAATCCAAACAAAGAAGATCACTAGATTTTTGCAAAATCAAATCACGCAAATTAAAAGATTCAGGAAGCAAAACACCAACATAAACCAATCCAGCAGGCTTACTGCCTTCCGGACCAGGGCCTGCAACTCCGGTTGTTGAAAGACCAATTATTGGGAATCTAGAATCTGCCGAAGAATCATCGTCATACTCCCAACCAGCACCACGGTATATGCGAGACGCCCCCACTGCCATCTGCATAGCAACATCCTTAAAAACCGCACCTTCGGTCTGTAAAAGATGAGCGTCGACGCCTAAAATTTTAGCTTTAGCGTGAATATCGTAAGTAACAGCAGAACCGCAAAATACGCGAGAAGCTCCAGGAACGCAAACAAAAGCGTCCGCAAGTAAACCACCTGTTAAAGATTCAGCAGCAGCAATATGAAAACCTAGCTGAACGCTATTAGATAATATGCGCTCAGCTAGGTTTTTGAGAGACACAGGAGAAGAATTATTCATTGCAACGGTGTCAATGGAGCTTCATTAACTTGCTTATCTGCTTGAGAATCATCAACAGAATCCTTCTCAAAGAAAGCACTGTACACGTACAGCACTGCAGAGTAAAAAGCAAAGCCCAAAGAAATACCGAGCAAAGCAAAAGCTACAGAATAGTAAAGCGTAAGCCACCATGGAGGCGTAACTTGAGTATTAAAAATAACAGCCATAGGAGCAATAATCATTGCAAGACCAATAACCTGAGTTAAAGTCTTGTACTTTCCTGCAGAAGAAGCGGCAATAACCCTACCATTTCGACCAATAACGCAGAAACGAACAATTGTTATGCTGATTTCACGGATTAAGAACAGGATTGTAATCCACCAAATAACTTCTTCAAAAATAGAAGCAATCACAAGAGCTGCCAAAATTAACACTTTGTCTGCAATTGGATCAAGCAACTTGCCTAATTTAGTAACTTGATTATATTTACGAGCTAACCAACCATCAAGCTTATCTGTAACCGCCGCAATAAGGAACACAGCAAACGCCGCCCAACGCATCGGTACGGAGTTATGACCCCACTCGCCTGCAAGCAAATATAAAACAATAAAAACAATTGCCAACGCAATACGCACATAAGTTACGATATTTGGAGCACAATTCCAGCCTTCAAAAAACGAAGACTTAGCATTCTTCTTCATACGCATACCTTTATCTTATCGCAAACTAAAAACTTCTAGCGCGCCACCCAACACAGTTGTGCAACACAATAACACTACTTTATAACGAGTCAGACTCGCCACGAATAAAAGCCAAAACTTTTGGCAAATCTTCCGGCTGAACCAAAACTTCGCGAGCTTTAGAGCCCTCAGAAGGCCCCACGACTCCGCGAGATTCCAGCAAATCCATAAGTCGACCTGCCTTTGCAAAACCAACACGCAACTTACGCTGAAGCATTGAAGTAGAACCGAACTGCGAGCTAACAACAAGCTCAGCAGCCTGGAGCAACTCGTCCATATCGTCGCCAATATCGCTAGTTTTAAGCTTGCTTTGAGCTTGAGCATCCGCTTTTTGAGCCATTTGCTCAATATCTTCACGATACTTTGGCTTACGCTGCGTGCGAACATACTCCACAGCCTTGCGAATCTCAGATTCACTCACCCACGATCCCTGTACACGCTGAGGTTTTGCAGCACCCATTGGAAGGAACAAAGCATCTCCTTGACCAATCAAAGTTTCTGCACCAACAGTATCGAGAATAACCCTTGAATCAGTAGCAGACGAAGTAGCAAAAGCCAAGCGGGAAGGAATATTCGCCTTAATTAAGCCTGTTACAACGTCAACAGACGGACGCTGAGTAGCAAGAACCAAATGCACGCCTGCAGCTCGAGCAAGCTGAGTAATGCGCTGAATAGAACTTTCCACATCGTTCTTAGCAACCATCATCAAATCAGCCATCTCGTCCACAACCACAAGCAAATACGGGTATGGGGCAACTTTTCGCTCAGATCCAGCCGGAGCATGAACTTTGCCTTCACGAACAGCCTTGTTGAAATCTTTAACATGACGGAAACCAAAGAATTGCAAATCATCGTAGCGAGCATCCATCTCTTTAACAACCCACTCAAGAGCTTGAGCTGCCTTCTTAGGATCCGTAATAATCGGCGTAAGCAAATGCGGAATGCCAGCGTACGCAGAAAGCTCCACGCGCTTAGGATCAACCATAATCATTCGAACTTGCTCAGGAGTGGCCCTCATAATAATCGAAGTAAGCATTGAGTTAATAAAACTAGACTTACCAGAACCAGTGGCACCAGCAACAAGCAGATGCGGCATTTTATCGAGAGCAGCTGTTACGAAATGACCCTCAACATCTTTTCCAACGCCTGTAAGCATAGGATTAGGGTCATTCATGGCTTTTTGCGAGCGCAAAACATCTCCCAAATGCACAATCTCGCGGTCTACGTTTGGAATTTCAATACCAATAGCAGACTTTCCTGGAATTGGAGACAAAATACGCACATCCGTACTAGCTACAGCGTATGCAATATTTTTTTGCAAATTCGTAACTTTTTCAACTTTTACACCAGGTCCAAGCTCAACCTCGTACTGCGTAACAGAAGGGCCTCTAAGAAAACCGACTACCCGAGCATCGACGTCAAACTGTTCAAAAGTGGAAGTTAGAGCACGAATAACATTGTCATTTGCTTGAGTTCTAGCAGCATGAGGTTTTCCATGAGCAAGAATGTTCAAATCAGGAAGCATGTACGGTTGCAAAGCAGAATCTTCCGAAGAGTTTAGATTATTTTTAGCGCTTTCGTCAGCTAAATTATCTTCATTTTCTTGATCTTTTCTATATTGATCCATTTGCTCCGCCGGAATACTAGACCATGGATCTTTAGCAGAATCAACAGAACCGCTCATAGGAGCTTTAGGCAAGGTTTCTGCAGAAGTTAGTATTGGCGAAGAAGAAGCACTTCTAGGATTATTGCTTGATTTATCATTATTTGATTGCGAAGAATCTTTAGTATTTACAGGAATATAATTCTCGCTGTAGCCTTCAACATTGCTTACTGTTCTAACGCGTTGAGGTTTAGGTTGAGGTTTAACACGATCAAGATTTTCACTTGTTTCTGCATTAACGGCTGCAGCATGCGAAAATGCGTCATCTCCAGCATATTCGTCGAGCAAAGTATTGTCTTTTTCTTTATTTTTTCGATTAAATAGAGATTTCCACAATTTCAGCAAGTAAGCTGCACCTAAATTAGCGCTTTCTTTTTTAGAAGATTTTCCGTCGTGCGTTGGCACACCTTCGGCAAATTCCAAAGGCTCATCTTCATACGAATCCTTAGTTTTACCTGATTTAATTGATTCATTCACATCGTCTGATTCATCCGACTCGTCTAATTCATTTGACTCGTCTGAAGAATCCTCATCCTGCGAATTTTTCTTGTTTTTCTTTGAGAAGATTGACACAACACAGTTTGCAATATCGCTTACATGAAGACGAGCAATCATTAAAACTGCAAAAATAGAGATGATTACGAAAATTATGAGAGCAAATATGCGAGAAAAACCCCAAGATAGTGGAGAGCCTAAAGCAAAACCTAGCAATCCGCCCGCTTTTCTAACTGATTCAAAATCAAAAGCGTGACTTTTAGATGTAAGAGAAATATCGAGAATCGAGCATATTGAGCACAGAAGAATAATAAAACCAAAAACAACTCGATGATTCCCAGATTTTGCTCCACTATTTCGCATTAAGCGAAAAGCAATAACACTTAGCCACACAGGGAGCACGACGCTCATAACGCCAAGAGCGCCCGAAGCTAAAATATGCAACCCAACGCCAATAAAACCGCTTACATGGAACCATTCAGAAGCGCAGAATAATACGGCAAGAATTAGCATAACAAAGCATAAGCCGTCCCTGCGGTAAGCTTCATCGTATTCACCTACCCCAAAAAGTGAGCGAACTGCTTTGCCTAAAAGTCTTGGCACAAACAGAAGCATTGTCTCCCACCATGGTTCCTTAGGCGCTGCCTTACCAGCCATACAATACTCCTCCTGCACTATGTGCTATGTACTATGCGCTATGTAATACGCAATACGCAATGTCATCATCAACAACATGTATGTGTAACCATACCAGTCTACTCCATAGGCTGCGTTCGTTTAAGTTGGAGCAGTTACATAACAAAAAAGGCTGGTCAATACCAGCCGTTTAAGTGGGGTGGCTAACGCGGCTTGAACGCGCGACCTTCTGAACCACAATCAGATGCTCTACCGACTGAGCTATAGCCACCATGCGCGTGAAACGAACGAAACGAATAAACGAATAAACGAATAAACGAATAAACGAATCGAATCACACAACAGATGAATACTATACACGATTTTCTAGATTTCCGCCAGAGCAACACACTTCGGCGCGTCGCAGCCAAAACGTAAATTATTCGACAATAGCAAATGCAACAATAGATGTATGAGTTTTTCTGAGCAAAATCAGCGCATATTCGGCGTAACTGAAAACAGCAATAACATGACCGCACTTCTTCTCGGTTCAGGCGAACTTGGCAAGGAAATTGCGATTGAGCTTATGCGATTAGGCGTACGCGTTTTAGCAGCCGACAGCTATAAAAACGCTCCTGCAATGCAAATAGCTCACGAATACAGAGTGCTAGATATGTCTGATGCCGCTTCTCTTCAAAATCTTATTGATGAAGTGCATCCGAATATTATTATTCCGGAAGTTGAAGCAATCGCAACTAAAGTTTTGAAATGTGCTGCTCACAATAATATTCAGGTTGTTCCTAGCGCAGATATAGCAGCAATCGCAATGGACCGCGAGCGCTTGCGTAGGATTGCTCACGAAGATTTAGGCTTGCCTACTACGCCGTACCGTTTTGCGTCTTCTTATGAGGAGTTAGATGATGGCGCTCAGCACGTCGGCTACCCTTGCGTTGTTAAGCCTGTTATGAGTTCTTCCGGTCACGGACAGTCTATAGTTAAAAGCCCAGAAGCGCTTAAAGCTGCTTGGAATGAAGCTCAGCATGGAAGACGCGCGGCAGCCGGCCACGAAAACGAGTGTTCTCGCGTTATTGTTGAAGCTTTAGCTCCTCTTGACTACGAGCTTACAGTTCTTACAATAAGCTCTTGCGCAGGAATTACTACTTGCGAGCCGATCGCTCAGCGTCAGCAGGATGGCGATTATAGGGAATCTTGGCAGCCTGCGAATATTCCTGAATTGATTCGCACTAATGCGAAGAATATAGCAAAGCGTGCCGTAGAAGGTTTAACTAATATTGCTCACGATTCTAACGAAACAGGTTGGGGCGTGTATGGTGTTGAACTATTTGTGTTAAAAGATGGTTCGTTGCTTTTTAACGAGCTTTCTCCTCGCCCGCACGATACTGGCATGGTAACTATGATTTCACAACATTACAGCGAGTTTGCGCTTCACGTGCTCGCTATTTTAGGCGTTCCTGTTACAGCAAACTACACTTCGCTTTCGTTAAAAGATAACGAGGTTGCTGCAAGTCATGCGATTGTTGTTGAGGGCGAAGGAGAAGTTGGATTTACTAATATTTCCAATGCTCTACAAGCGGACGAAAATTATAGAAGCGGCTTGCGTATTTTTGCTAAGCCTTCAGTTCACGGCCACAGACGTATGGCTGTGGCTCTTGCTATAGGATTTAGTCAAGAGGATGCAAGAAAAAATGCGACACGCATCATAAGAGCATTGCATACGGATAGTTCAAATGCTGAAATACTTTGAAAATAAAGGTATTAAACAATAATTTATATTGCACCTCGGCAATATTTGCCGGAAATTTTGTAGGTAACAATTGTTACGCTAATCGTGCTGGCCAAGGTCAGGTAAACCTACAAATACTGTTGGTTTGCGCCTACAACTATGAATGCACGTAAGAGAGGGCATATCATGGAAAAACTTGACAAGTTGTATGAAGGCAAAGCCAAAAAACTGTACGCTACCGATGACACCAATGTGCTCTGGGTTGAATATATGAACCAGGCAACCGCTGGTAACGGTCTGAAGAAAGCTCAGATCGCCGGTAAAGGCAGTTTAAACAACCGGATTACTTCTTTACTATTCCATTTACTTGAGGCGCGCGGCGTAAAAAGCCACTTCCTCGGACGTATTTCCGATACTGAACAACTCGTAAAGCGTATGCGCATGTTCCCGCTGGAAATTATTATGCGCAATACTGCTGCTGGTTCTTTCGCAAAACGTTATAACGTTAAAGAAGGAACCCCATTAAAGAAGCCATTGTTGGAGTTCTGTGTGAAGTCCGACGAACTTGGCGATCCATTTATTAACCCTGAAGGCGTTGTGGCTCTTGGATTAGCTACAGATGAAGAGATGACGGAAATCACTCGTCAAGCTCACGCTGTAAACAATGCTTTGCTTGATATTTTCTCCAAGATTGATGTTCAGCTTGTTGACTTCAAGATTGAAGAAGGCGTGGACGCGCAAGGTAATATTCTTCTTGCTGATGAAATTACGCCTGATACTTGCAGACTTTGGGATAAACGCAATGCCGGCGGAAATTCTGGCACGAACGGCGTAAGTCATTTGGATAAAGACTTATTCCGACGCGATTTGGGAGACATAATTCCGGCTTATGAAGAAATTCACAGCAGGCTGGAAAACTTAGCAAAAAGCGAAGGTTTAAACGTTTGCGTGCGTAAACCGGATGATTGTGTGAATCAATAAAGTTTTGTTGTGGCTCGTGCCCTTAGGGGTGCGAGCCACACGCATTCTTACATAATTTAACCAATAATTTAACCAATAATTTAAGCCACAACTTAACACATAACTTAACTAACAATTTATAACTTAAAAGCCCATAACAAACACTGCTCATACCGCACTTTCAACAAGGTAGGTTTCTCGTGGTATTTCGCGTATATGTGGAAAAACGCAATGGTTTTGACGTTCAAGCTCAACAACTTTTACATGAGCTTAAGGAAATTCTTGGCATAAGCGCGATTACTTCCGCACGAATTATCAACAGATACGATTTAGAAGGTATTGACGAAGATTTGTTCAATACTGCTGTGCGAACTGTATTAAGCGAGCCGCCGGTTGATAACACCTACGACTATTTGCCTATTGAAACAAGCGAGCACGTGTTTGCTGTTGAATTTTTGCCTGGTCAGTTCGACCAGCGCGCGCAATCCGCAAGCGAGTGCATTCAGCTTATTAGTCAAGGTGAGCGCCCAACTGTGCGTACTGCTAAAGTAATTGCGCTAAAAGGCAATCTTGACGAAGAAGCCATGGATGCTATTAAGCATTACGTTATTAACCCTGTTGAGGCTAGAGAGGCAAGTCTTGACGAAGTAAAGAGTTTGCAGCGAGAAACAGTAGTTCCTGCGGACGTTGAAGTAATTAATACTTTTAACGATTTAGACGAATCTGGATTACAGAAGTTTATTGAGGATCGCGGCTTAGCGATGGATTTGGCTGACGCAAAGTTCTGCCAGCAATACTTCAGGGAAGAAAATCACAATCCTACTATTACAGAAATTCGCGTTATTGATACGTACTGGTCCGACCACTGCCGTCACACAACTTTTGGCACGGAGCTTACAAATATTACGATTGACGATAGTACAGTTCAAGAAGCGTTTAATCGTTATCTTGATTTGCGAAAAGAGTTAAATCGCGAAAATAAGCCTGTTTGCTTAATGGATATGGCAACTATTGGTGCTAAATATTTGAAGCATACTGGCGAGCTTAAAAATTTGGATGAGTCGGAAGAAATCAACGCTTGCACGGTAAAAGTTAAGGTTGATGTAAACGGCCACGATGAGGATTGGCTGTTCCTGTTTAAGAACGAAACGCATAATCATCCTACAGAAATTGAGCCTTTCGGTGGAGCTGCAACTTGCATTGGCGGATGCATTCGAGATCCTCTTTCTGGCAGATCCTACGTTTACCAAGCTATGCGCGTAACCGGTGCTGCAGATCCGCGCACGCCTATTAGTGAAACTTTAAACGGTAAGCTGCCGCAGCGAAAGATTGTAACTTCTGCTGCAGCCGGCTACTCTTCTTACGGAAATCAGATTGGTTTAGCTACAGGCGAAGTGCATGAGTTATACCACCCTGGGTATGTTGCTAAGCGTATGGAAGTTGGCGCTGTTGTTGCCGCTACCCCAGCCGACCATGTGCGCAGGGAAACTCCTGCTCCAGGAGACGTGATTATTCTTCTTGGCGGACGAACTGGACGCGACGGCATTGGCGGTGCAACTGGCGCTTCAAAAGCGCAGGATGTTGAAAGCATTGAAGAATGCGGTGCAGAAGTTCAAAAAGGTAACGCTCCTATTGAACGCAAATTGCAAAGGTTATTCCGCCGCAAGGATGCTTGCCAACTTATTAAGCGTTGCAACGATTTTGGCGCTGGCGGCGTTTCTGTGGCAACTGGCGAAATTGCCGACGGTTTAACTATTAATCTCGACAAGGTTTCTAAAAAGTACGAGGGTCTCGACGGCACTGAGCTTGCTATTTCTGAATCCCAGGAGCGCATGGCTGTTGATGTTGCTGCCAATGATGCTGATGCATTTTTGAAGTATGCTCGTGAAGAAAATTTGGAAGCAGAAATCATTGCGACTGTTACCGAAGAAGCTCGAATGCGCATGACTTGGCGCGGAAAAACCATTGTAGACTTAAGCCGCTCATTCTTGGCTTCTAACGGTGCTCCAAAACAGCAGGTTCTTCATATTGAAAGTGGAAAATCTTACGATAACCCATGGCAGAATCAGTCTAATTTGACTCTCACTGAACGTATGCGCTTACTTGTTTCAAACATTAATATTGCTTCAAACAAGGGTTTGGCAGAACGCTTCGATTCTACAATTGGTGCAGCAACTGTGCTTATGCCTTTTGGTGGACGTCGTCAGCTTACTCCAGCTCAGGCTATGGTTGCTAAATTCCCAGTATTTGGCGAAACAAACACTGCTTCCGCAATGGCTTGGGGCTTTAATCCGTATTTGATGGAAAATAATCAGTTTACTGGAGCTTATGTTGCGGTTGTTGAGTCTTTGGCAAAGCTAGCAGCAAGCGGTTTCACGCGCGAACGTGCTTACTTGAGTTTGCAAGAGTATTTTGGCAAGCCTCACGATGTTCCAGAACGTTGGGGAAAGCCAGCTGCAGCAGTTCTTGGCGCTTTAAGCGCTCAGCTTGATTTTGGTGTTGGCGCTATTGGCGGCAAAGATTCTATGAGCGGCAGTTTTGAGAATTTGGATGTTCCACCAACTTTAATTTCCTTTGCTGTTTCTACTGGAGATGCGCGTTTAACTGTTTCGCCAGAATTTAAGGGCGTAAATCATAAGGTTTTGCGAATTGCTCCACAATATAAATCCGACGGAATTACTCCAGAAAAGGAAAGTTTCCTTAAAACTCTTGAATTAATCGAAAATATTACGAAGAACAAGCAAGCTCTTGCTGTTGCCACTCCTGGCTACGGTGCGAGCGCGGAAATCTTATTCAAGATGACGCTTGGAAATCATATCGGTCTTAAATTATTCAATAATTTAAGCAACGATGATTTATTTAAGCCAGCATACGGAAGCTTCTACGTTGAGCTTAAAGAAAACGCTGAGGTTCCATCTTCAGATAACACAAGCTTGGTTGACGTTGAGATTATTGGCGAAACGACTGAGAATTACGCAATTATTTCCGCAAATGGCGAAGAAGTTGATTTAAGCGATTTGCAAAAGATTTGGGAAAGCGAACTTTCCTCAATCTTCCCATATAAAAAGCCTGGTGAGATTGTAGAAACTATTAGTAACGAAAATAATGCTTCTACTACAAACCACGCGCACACAGGAAAGCCAAAGCCGCTTTCTCACCCGCGCGTTATTATTCCAGTCTTCCCTGGAAATAATTGCGAGTACGATACTCAAGCTGCTTTCGAGCGTGCAGGTGCCGACGCTCATACGCTTATTATTAACAACTTGAGCGCTAAAGATATTGCAGAGTCTGCAAAGAAACTTGTTGAGGAGATTAATAAGAGCCAGATTGTTATGATTCCTGGCGGCTTCTCCGGCGGCGACGAGCCGGACGGTTCAGCAAAGTTTATTGCATCCTTCTTTAGAAATCCGGAAGTGACTGACGCTGTGCGCGATCTGCTTAAGAATCGAGACGGACTTATGCTGGGCATTTGCAACGGTTTCCAAGCACTTATTAAGCTTGGTTTAGTGCCTTTTGGCGATATTGTTCCTATCGATTCTAACTGCCCAACGCTTACTTATAACACGATTGGCAGGCATCAAAGCCGAATTGTGCGTACTAGAGTCGCTTCAAACATGTCTCCATGGCTTAAAAATACTGAAGTTGGCGATATTCACACTGTTGCTATTTCTCATGGCGAAGGTCGTTTTATTGCAACGCCAGAAGTTATGGAAAAGCTTATTAACAACGGCCAAGTAGCTACGCAATACGTTGATAGTAATGGCGTTCCAAGCATGAGTTTGAATGTGAATCCAAACGGATCGATTATGTCCGTTGAAGGAATTACCAGCCCAGATGGTCGAGTTTTTGGAAAGATGGGTCATTGCGAGAGAGCAGGCGAAGGCTTGTACGTGAACATTCCTGATTTCCACGAACAGCCACTGTTTGATGCCGGAGTCCAGTACTTCACGGCGTGAGCATGAGCGGCATGAAACGTAACATTAGCTTATTAGAAGCATGTGCAACAATGAGTATAGTTTCGCGAATTAAAGTAAGCGATTACAAGGGGGTTAAAGATGTCTGCAGAGCTTGAGGACATTCACGAAGAGTGCGGAGTGTTTGGTGTTTGGGGTCACAAAGATGCTTCCAGGCTCACTTATTTTGGCTTGCATGCGCTTCAGCATCGCGGCCAAGAGGGAGCTGGAATAGTATCTAACGATAACGGCACTCTTCACGGACATCGCGGACTAGGCCTACTTACGCAAGTTTTTAGCAACGAGCAGGTTATGGAACGTTTAACAGGAAATCGTGCTATTGGCCATGTGCGTTACGCTACTGCAGGATCTGGAAGTGTTGATAACATTCAACCTTTCTTATTCCGCTTCCACGATGGAGATGCAGCTTTAGCTCATAACGGAAATTTGACGAATTGCACAAGCTTACGCAATTCTTTAGAAGACAATGGCGCTATTATCCACTCAAATTCCGACACTGAAATACTAATGCACTTAATTAGACGCTCTAATAAACCAACTTTTATGGAACGTCTTAAAGAAGCGTTACTAACTGTTCACGGCGGATTTGCTTACCTGCTTCTTACAGAAGATTCTTTAATTGGCGCTACGGATCCAAACGGCTTCCGCCCGCTTGCTCTTGGTCGCATGCAAAACGGCGCCTACGTTCTTTCTTCTGAAACTTGCGCTTTTGATATTGTTCGCGCCGAATTTATTCGAGATATTGAGCCTGGAGAAATAATCGTTATTAACGACGAAGGCTACACGATTGAGCGCTACACGGATCATGTGCAACAAGCAGTGTGCTCAATGGAGTTTATTTACTTTGCTCGCCCAGATTCTAATATTTACGGAATTAACGTGCATGCTGCAAGAAAGCGCATGGGATCTCGTTTAGCTCAAGAATCCCCTGTTGAAGCAGACATGGTTATTGGAGTTCCTAACTCTTCTCTTTCTGCAGCCGCAGGATACGCAGAAGCAAGTGGCCTTCCTAACGAAATGGGATTAATAAAAAACCAGTATGTAGCTCGCACTTTTATTCAGCCAACTCAAGAATTGCGTGAGCAGGGTGTGCGCATGAAACTTTCTGCTGTGCGCAGTGTTGTTGAAGGAAAACGCGTTATTGTTATTGACGATTCAATCGTGCGCGGCACAACTTCTAAGCGCATTGTGCAATTGCTTCGAGAAGCTGGCGCTAAAGAAGTGCATATGCGTATTTCTTCCCCACCTCTTAAATATCCTTGCTTCTACGGTATTGATATTCAAACAACTAAAGAACTTATTGCAGCAAAACATTCAGTTGAGGAGATTCGCGAGTATATTAACGCCGATTCCTTAGCGTTCCTGTCTTTGGACGGTTTAGTTGACTCAATTGGGTTAAATAAGCCTGCTCCTTATGGCGGATTGTGTGTTGCATACTTTAATGGCGACTACCCTACTGCACTTGACGATTACGGAGAAGAATTCTTGGCTTCACTTACTACTGAAGAACGCGAGCATCTGCAGGAAGTAAGGAAACACAGTAAATATTCACACGAAAACCTTATATAACTTAATATTTTACTTATTTACGGCAATTTATTAACAAATATTTAAGAAAATACGTATAACAATTTAGGAAAGGAATCAACATGCCGCACGCATATGATGAAGCTGGCGTAAGCGTAGAAGCAGGATACGAAGTAGTACGTCGTATTAAATCACATGTGAATCGCACGAAGCGTCCAGGCGTTATGGGCGGCATCGGCGGATTCGGCGGCTTATTTGATTTAGCATCACTCGGCTACAAAGAGCCAGTGCTGATTTCTGGCACGGATGGCGTTGGAACCAAGCTTATGGTTGCCAAAATGATGAATAAGCACGATACAATCGGCATTGATTGCGTTGCTATGTGCGTAAACGATATTGCAGCACAAGGCGCAGAACCACTGTTCTTCCTTGACTACATTGCTTGCGGAAAAAATAATCCTGCACTACTTGAGCAGGTTGTTGCAGGAGTTGCAGACGGTTGCGTGCAATCAGAAGCAGGCTTAATTGGCGGCGAAACTGCTGAAATGCCTGGAATGTATGCAGAGGACGAGTACGATCTTGCAGGTTTTGCAGTTGGCGTTGCAGAACGCTCAAATATTGTTGACGGATCCACAATCACCACTGGCGACGTTCTAATAGGCTTGCCTTCTTCTGGAGTTCACTCGAACGGTTTCTCGCTTGTGCGTAAAGCTTTGTTTGAAGAAGCAGGCTACGACGTAAACACCAAACTTGAAGAGCTAGATGGAAAAACTATTGGCGAAGTTCTGCTCGAACCTACGCGAATTTATGTAAAAGCTTTGAAACCGCTTTTTGCAAAGCATCTTATTAAGGGAGTGGCTCACATTACAGGCGGCGGATTTATTGAGAATATTCCACGCATGTACGCTGACGGTTTGGCTGCAAAAATCGATACGTCAAGCTGGAATGTTCCGCCTATTTTTGACGTTATTGAAAAAGCTGGAAACGTTAATCATGCAGAAATGTTCAATGTTTTTAACATGGGAATCGGCATGATTTTGGCGGTTGATAAAAACAAGGCCGAAGAAGCACTTAGCACACTAAGCGAAAATAACGAAACAGCTTATGTTATTGGCAAAATGATTGAGCGCGAAAACGCTGCAGTTGAGTTGCAATAAAACTATAAAGGACAGAAAATGAAAGTTTTAGTTGTTGGTTCCGGCGCTAGAGAACACGCTATTGCACACGCACTTCTTAAAGGCAAAAGCGTTGAAGAAGTAACGGTTGCGCCTGGAAACCCGGGTATTGCAGCAGATGGAATTAAAACCGTAAACATTAGTCAGTCGGATCACGAAGCTCTTATTAACTTCGTTAAAGAGCACAACTACGACTTTGCGTTTATTGGCCCAGAAGTGCCGCTTATGAACGGAATCGTGGACGATTTTGAAGCCAATAACATTCCCGCTTTTGGCCCAAACAAGGCGGCGGCTCAAATCGAAGGCTCTAAGGATTTTGCAAAAAAGCTTATGCATCGCCACAACGTTCCAACAGCAGCCTACCAAACTTTTGACGCTTTAGAACCAGCACGCGCATACGTGCTTGAGCATGGTGCTCCAATTGTTATTAAAGCCGACGGTTTAGCAGCAGGAAAAGGCGTAACTGTTGCAATGGACGAGCAAACCGCAATTGAAGCTTTGGAAGATATTTTCGTTGATCACCGTTTTGGTCAAGCCGGAGCAAAAGTTGTTATTGAAGAATTTTTGCAAGGACAAGAGTTTTCGCTTATGAGCTTTGTAAGCGGCACTGATTTTTGGGTTATGCCAATTTCACAAGATCATAAGCGCGCCTACGATGGCGATAAAGGACCAAACACTGGCGGAATGGGAGCTTATAGCCCTGTGCCACAAATCAGTAGCGAAACTGTTAAGCGCGCTATTGACGAGATTGTGCGACCAACTGTTGAAGGCTTAGCTAAAGAAGGAACGCCTTTTACAGGCATACTTTACGCAGGTTTGATTGATACAGCTTCGGGTCCTAAAGTTATTGAGTTTAACGCTCGATTTGGAGACCCAGAAACAGAAGTTGTGCTTCCTCGCCTTACTTCAGATTTTGGTGCAGCTATATGGAATATTTTGCAGCATAAAACACCAACTTTTACTTGGAAGAATAGCGGTGTTACGCTCGGCGTAATAATTGCAAGCGAAGGCTACCCTGGAACTTTAGTTACTGGAACTCCACTTCCGCACATTCCTGTTGATGAAAATCAAGGTCAGCACGTGTATTATGCAGGAGTTAAAAGCCAGGAAGAAACCGGCAATCTCGCGACTTCTTCCGGACGCGTAGCGCTTGTACAAGTGCACGGAGAAGACGTAGAAGATGCGCAAAAGAAGGTCTACGCAATATTGGACAATCTTAATCTTCCACACATGTTCTTTAGGCACGACATAGCTTCAAAAGCGCTTAAATAACCACATAAGCTATAAACTTTTTGTTTAGTGTGGCGCGAGTTTTGGGGGATTTCTCTCCTCGCACGTCCCGTCCTTCGGGCGCTCTGGCTGTTAAAGGCGCTTATTGTGTTCGCCTATCTTTAAAGAATGTAGCTTCTCAGTCCTCTTTTAGTGCTCGTAGAGAAATCCCCCAAACTCTGCATGCTAATTCGCTAATAACCGTGCCTTATCTACGGCATAGTAAAGAAGTTAGTGTTGCGAGTGTAGTTCTTTCCGGCTGTAACATCGTACTGTATAAGCTTATAGTCGTCCAAAAGCTGCTTAGTTTGCTCATCCATTGCTGAGTAAACCATTGGTCTGCCGTCGTGATCAAGGTAAATTGGTTGACCCTCAGGGATTCTATCCCAGCCTTGAATTGTGTTAACAACAGGCGGCTCCATTGCACTAATATGCTTATGAAGCTTTGTAAGGAAAGCAACATACGGCGAAACCTTAGCGTTCATATGACGCGCAACCTGGGAAATAAAGAAGTTTGGAGAAGAATAAGCTTCTGTTTTTGCGTTAATCTTCTTAGAAGATTTAAGATTTTCTTTAGCAGCCTTATTTGACCAAATAAAGTAATCTGTTAAATGCAAAATAAGAGAATTATTCTTATCCGCACTAGCTGTAGAGTATGCTCCAGGAAGATGATCACCATAGAACAATACGGTTACAGGCTTATTGAGTTTGTTCAGATTATTAAGGAACTTAGAAGTTGCTTTATCCGTATAATTTGCGCCTTTAGCGTATGTTTGAATAATAGAAGCCTCTTCCTCACCCAAAGGCTTGCTTGAATCAGTAGAAGACACCTTAAAATCATTATTCTTATACCAATCGTTATAAGGCATATGATTTTGCATTGTAACAAGCTGAATAAAATCAGGAGAAGACTTGCGCGAAATAGATTCTAAAACGCTGGAATACGCGGAATCATCCGACACGTACGGCGCTAAATCAATACGCTTCTGATACTTAATAACATCCGGCTTGCGCAAAGAATAGAACTTAGTAAAACCGAACTTCTTATAATTCTTAGCGCGCAAATACATGGAAGGCTCAAACGGGTGGAAAGCAAAAGAGCTTTTACCATCGTTCCAATAACGGTTTATTGTTGGAGTCCACGACTTTTTAGGAACTAGCTGCTGATACGGGCTTGTAAGCGAAGGATCAAAATTAACCATGCTTAAACCGGTCATAGTCATGTATTCAAGATTTGCTGTTCCTCCGCCGTAGCCAGAAGAAAGCATAAGACCGCTATCCGTATTCTTTTTCACACTGTCAATAAAAGGAATAATCGCCTTATTAAAAGAAATTCCAGGAACGCGTGAAGGATTTGCAAAAGATTCGGAAAGAATAACAATAAGAGTGCTGTTATTTATTTTATTCTTACGAGAAGCGTTAAGTTTGTTAGCTGCTTTCTCGTAGCGAGCTACCACTTGTTTCATGGTTTCTTCGCTATAGTTTGCAGGCTTCGACATGATTTTTGGATTAACCTGCCTAGTAAAAGCAACTATTGGTCCGTTAAGTTGCGCATCGTAAGCAGAATCCCACATTGCAGGACGGTCGCCCATAAATTGGTTAAAAGAATTAGCAACAGAACCAACAGTGCCAACAGAAGCAACATACCACGAGAAGGATGCGAAAATCAGCACAAAAATTCCAGCTCGCACACCGTAGCGCAAACGCTTGTCTTCAAACCAAACTACTTTTCCACGGTTCTTATCTAATAAATGAATCGTCATAAAAACTACAACGAAAATAATCACGCAAATTATTGCGTATAAAGTAACGCGAGCAGCATTAGGCGGCAAAAATGTTGAAATATTGCCGGTATCGCTTTGCAAAAAATTCAGGTCAGCAGGAAGAATTGCCTCATTTCGCACAAAAATCTTCATGTACTCAATAATCGAAATAATTATGCAAAGAGACAGCAAAACCATTGAAGTAAGCCAAAAACGGTTAGTAAGAATAATAATTAATCCATAAATAACCGCAAAAATAAGCAAATTAAGCACAAATATGAAGTTTAAATTTTCCCAAATGTTGCTGAACATTCGCGTAATATTTTCAATCAGACCATTCAAAACCTGGCTGCGAGAGCCTGTTTGCACGCCCATCTGAAAAATAACCATCATTCCAACGCTATTTAGAACGAAAAATACTATATAAAGCCAGCGCGGAATAGCTATTTGATGCTTATTTAATATCTTTAGCAAAGATGAAAAGAAATTTTTGGAATTACTCTGCTCTTTAGAGTCTTCCCCCTTATAGTCACCCTCTTCCTTCTCGCTTTTTGAAGACTCCAGCGCAATTTCATCCATAATAATTCCAATCGTTCCTAGCTAAACGAATCCTTATACATGCACAATAATTGATTATTGTAGTTATTGCTATCGTCATACTTGCATATTTATTAGTACAAGTAGCTCGACATGCTGATATTTTTCATACTTCCGGTGGATTACAATATATGTTTCGGCAACTACGATTAGAACAGTAAAAACTATAAAAATAGAACAGCAAAAACTATAAAAACTAAAGCAAATATTAAGAAAAAATTAAGATACATAAACTATATTTCAGTTGGGTGAAATATTGCGAGTATCGTTCACTTTAAAAGTTGTTTGCACGTAGTTAAGCAAGAAAGTGTAGGATTCAAGCATGCTGCAATTGGCAAAAATAAGTCTTTTGCAAGGCTGGTTACCAACAAGCTTATTTAGTTTAACCGGCTTAACTTTATTCGTGCTGATTTTCACTAAATCAAAACGCTCAAAACACTTATTTAGCATAATAAACCTGCTTATACAGCTAGGTGTTGCAAGCATATTTTTCATAGTTGGCGGATTAATTGCTTGGCTAATTTCAGACGTATTCCTTGTGTTTGGAGTAAGCCTTGGTTGGCTTGTTATTATTTGCGTTGCAATAGGATTTGCTCTTGTTGGCTTTGCTGGCACAGCATTCGTGTTCACTAAAGGTTGGAAACGACTAGTTGCTGTTATTGCTATTGTTTTAACTCTTATTAGCACAGCTTTAAGAGTTGATATGGTTTACGGTGAATACACAACACTTGGATCAATTTTTGGAATGGGTAATTTCCCAAAGCTTGAGGTTAATAAGGAAAAATCTGCTACTGCAAGCATTGAAGAATGGTACAGTTTAGCAAAACAAAATAAGCTTCCAAAAATGCCTAAAAAAGGTATTCTTCGCTCAGCACACATTCCTAACACATACTCAAAGTTCAAAGCTCGCACAGCAAACGTTTATTTGCCTCCTGCAGCGCTTGTAAAGCATCCACCAAAGCTTCCAGTTATGGTTATGCTAGCAGGACAGCCCGGTAGCCCAAATCACTTCTTTGCAGCCAGCGACATTGCTGAAACTTTAGACGATTACGCAAAATCTCATAAAGGCTTAGCTCCTATTGTTGTAGCCCCAGATCAAAACGGTGAAGCGACACATAACTCACTTTGTGCAGATACTGGAGTTTACGGCAAAGCAGAAACGTATTTAATTCGCGACGTGCCTAACTGGATTCGCAAAAATCTTCCAGTAAGCAAAGACCCAAGCATGTGGCTTATGGGAGGCTTTTCTCAAGGCGGAACTTGCGCTACTCAATTAGTTCCAGCGCATCCGAATATTTTTAGAAGCATGTATTCTGCCGGCGGCGAACTAGAACCAACGTATCAAAACCGTCAAGAAACAATTAAACGCTACTTTAACGGAAATACTTCAGCATACGAGCGTCACGTTCCTAGTAAAATAATGCGAAAAAACGCTCCGCTAAAACAAAACTATTATGCTATTGCCGGCTATTGGGATCCTAAATCTCAAGCAAATCAGGCGACTATTGCTTTAAGCGCACACAGCGCAGGTATTAACGTTTTAACAATGCTCGCTAAAAATTCTGGACACGATTGGCATACAGTAAAAGCAGGATTGAAAGTAGTTCTTGATCTTTTCTGCAAGCAAACAGGCATTTCAAAAACTGTTCCAAATCTAAATACGTATCCGAATGTAAAAATTCTTGTTCATAAAAAAGTGAATCGAGACTAATATGGCACTGTCTTTTTTCAATAAGCATAAGCTCAGAAGCCAGGAAGATGGTCAACAAAAAAGCTTAGACCGTAGCAGCAATCAAACATCTAGCCATATTAGAGTTTTTCTGCACGACTTTATTTCCTGGCTTCGCCAGCGCGTTTTTGCTCTTACAATCACATGCATTTTTATTGTTATAAATTTCGCACATTGGTTTACAAGAACATTAATGCACATATACACTTACGGCACAAACGCAACTCTTGCGCAACTTTTTATGCGACACCATCCCTCAAAAGGATCTAGCTTCCTCTTCGGCCACGCAAACATGTCGGAGCTGCTGCTAAAAATCTGCCACTCGCTTGTTTTCGTAAACAGCATGCCTTCACTTTTAGTCAACTGTTTCCTCGTTATTATTCTCATAGGCGTTGCAGAAACTCGCATAAGCAGACTTCGTATTGTTTCTATTGCTGTATCTAGTACGCTAATTGGAATAGTTGTTGGACTGACGATTATTGGCAATCTTTCTATGCTTATTAGCAACATGCACTGGATTACTAGAATCCCTATAAGATTGTCTCCATTTACGCTGTTTATTGGCGCTTTTATGGCATCTTCGGCAAACGAATCGATTTTGTGGCATAGACGAATGCTTGTAATCGGCTACGCTGTTACTTCTGCAATGATGCTTTATAGTGGAAACCCTGGCGACTATTGCACTATTATTGCTGCTTTTACAGGCCATATTATTGGCAATATTGTGTGCAAACCAAAGGGAATAAAGCATAACGTAAACTGGTGGGAAGGCACAGATTACGAGATTCGAAAGCTTTTTGCATACGCTCAAGGAATTATTGCTCTTGGACCATTATTAGCATTATCTTCGCGCTCACACGCCGGCATTCTTACAACTCTTGGACTGTTTATGTCTCCGCAAATGGGTTCAAAGCCGTGGATTACTCGCTGCATTAGCAATTACAGTGCAAATAGTTGCTTGCTTCATTCTGGATTGCATCACGCGACTATTGGCGGAGTGTGGATTCGTATTCTTCTGCCAATTGTAACTATGCTGATTGTTGCGTGGGGAATGTTACGCGGACGTAAGCTTGCAGCATGGACTTCCATTGTTATTAACGCAATTACTGTGCTTTATGCTGGAATGTACTTCACAATTTTGCCGCTTATTGCAACAAATCAGCATATTTCAATACACCAGCATAATGCTGTTGCTGTTGCGTTTATGCTTACCGCTCTTCCGCCTCTGCTTATGACTATTCTTCTTGCTATTAATCTTAAGCATTTTTCGATTACTACAAGCCGTTTTCAAGTTCGCGTAGGATTAGTCGCAATTATTGTAACGCTGTGGATTACAGCTGTAGGCTACGTAACTTTTGGCCTTATGATAGCAGACAACTTTAAGCCTATTGCAAATATTCATCATCTTTTGCGAGATTTACCTGGACGATGGATGCCTATGGGCTTTGGAAACCGTTCTAACGCAATGCTTCGCACGGAAACACCACTATCTTCCATATTAGCGCAATCTGTTGGCGTAATATTTTGGGCTGTTCTTTTTATAGTTTGCTTTACATGGTTTAGAAGCAAAATTTCAACCAACGAAAAAGATAGAGAAAAAGCAAGCTCACTTGTGGAACTTGGCGGAAACACTATGAGCTTCATGACCACTTGGCCAAATAACCATTATTGGTTCTCCCCAAGCGGAAAATCCGCAATCGCATACCGCTTAAGCTACGATATTGCACTTACTCTTACCGGGCCGTTTGGAGATTCCAAAGAATATAAGCAAGATCTTCGTGGATTTATTAGCTTATGCGAAAAAAATTCGTGGTCTCCAGCATTTTACGCAGTTCATGAGAATGTGCGTCAAGAGTTAGAAAAGCTTGGTTTTACGTCTATTAAAGTTGGAACAGATATGCTTGTAGACCCAAGTAAGTGGCAGACTCGCGGAAAAAAATGGCAAGATATTCGTACCGCTATCAATAAAGCAAAACGAGATGGAATAAGCGATATTTTAACAACATATAAACAAGCTTCTTTTGACGTTCAGCAGCAGATTGTTGAAATTTCGGAAGAGTGGGCTGAGCTTAAATCCCTTCCGGAAATGAAATTTACTTTGGGTGGTTTGGATGAGCTTCAAGACGAGCGCGTAAAAATACTGTACGCAATCGACGAAAATGAACGCGTACTGGGCGTAACAAGCTGGATGCCTACTTATAGAAATCATAAAATTATTGGCTGGACGCTTGATTTTATGCGACATCGCACAGATAGTCCAAACGGAATTATGGAATTGCTGATTGCAAGAATGGCAGAACGCTTGCGCGACGAGGGATTAGAAAATCCTGAATCTGCCGTGGAATTTATGAGCTTATCTGCAGCACCTTTGGCAGGAATAGGCGAAAACGCAGACAGTAAAAATGCAGAAAGCGAAAGCTCAGAAAGCGAAAGCTCAGAAAGCGAAAACGCAACAATAGCAGATTCTCAACAATCTTCAAATGTTATTAACCATGCTCTGGCAATGATGTCCGATATTTTGGAACCTGCTTACGGATTCAAATCGCTTTACTTCTTCAAAAAGAAGTTCCAGCCGGAAGCTAGCTCAGTTTACGTATGCTATTTGGATTCTGCAAAACTTGCACAAATATCTTTGGCTGTAACACACGCTTACTTACCTGAAGCTAGTGCAAAACAAATCTTGGAAATGGCTAAATCATTACGGCCAAAAACACGTGAACTTAACAAATAATTTGTTAAGTTTTGCATAAAACTTCGGCGAGTTCTCCCTAGTGTTGCGTAAAGTAGCAATTGCACGTCAGGGAGGTTCATCGTGTTAGAAATAAAGCCAACCGTTGCTGTCGTCATGGGATCCTCAAGCGATTGGGAAACTATGCGTAACGCTTGTGAAATCCTAGATAAATTCCAAGTTCCTTACATGAAAAAAGTTATTTCTGCACATCGTACGCCAGAACTTATGGCAGACTTTGCGCACAATGCTCGTAAAGAAGGATTCCATATTATTATTGCCGGAGCAGGTGGAGCAGCTCACTTGCCTGGAATGATCGCAGCACAAACCACACTTCCTGTTATAGGCGTGCCAGTAAAATCTCACGCACTTTCGGGCTGGGATTCTTTGCTTTCCATTGTGCAAATGCCAGGAGGTATTCCTGTTGCAACAACTGCAGTTGGAAATTCTGGAGCAACAAACGCAGGTTTGCTTGCAGTAAGTATTCTAAGCACAACCGACGAGCGTCTTGCAGAAGAGCTCGCAACATATCGCGAAGAACTCAAAGCGAAAGTTGAGGAATCCAATGCCAACCTTATCTGAAGTAACTAACGGCGCTGTTGAACGCTTAATGCCAGGCTCTACTATTGGAATTATTGGCGGCGGCCAGTTAGGGCGCATGATGGCTATTGCAGCTCGCCACATGGGCTTTAGAATTGGCGTTCTTGACCCAACTCTTGACTGCCCAGTGTTCCAAGTAGCAGATTTGCAGGTTGAAGCTAATTACGACGACCCAGAAGGCTTGCGCGAACTTGCAGAACGTTGCGACGTACTAACATACGAGTTTGAAAACGTAAATGCGGATGCACTCGATAAAGTTCGTCATCTTACTGCTATTCCTCAAGGCACAGACTTGTTGCGAGTTACGCAAGATAGAGTAAGCGAAAAAACGTTTATTAATAGCCACGGAATCAAAACAGCCAAATGGCGCGAAGTAAATAATCTTGACGATTTAGATACTGCTATTGACGAAATAGGCTTGCCGGCGATTTTGAAAACTCGTCGAGGCGGCTACGACGGTCACGGTCAGGATGTTTTGCGCACAGAAGAAGACGTTGCAAATATTCACCACCGCGCAGATCGCGGCGGCAAATTCCCACCTTCAATTCTAGAAGGTTTTGTTGATTTTGCTTTTGAAGCTTCTATTCTTGTTTCCGGAAACGGCAAAGACTTTGTAACGTATCCGCTTGTAAAAAACGTGCATCACAATAGTATTTTGCACATGACCTTGGCTCCGGCAGTAGTTGATCCACAAGTTGAGCATGCAGCGCACGAATTAGCTTTAAGATTAGCTCGCGGATTTGAGCTCGCAGGAACGTTAGGAATTGAGCTTTTTATTACTAAAGATAATCAAGTAGTAGTAAACGAGCTTGCTCCACGTCCACACAATTCCGGACATTATACGATTGAAGCTTGCGATATGGATCAGTTCGAAGCTCATATTCGAGGAATTGTTGGATGGCCTTTAAAGAAGCCTTGCCTACTTTCCCCTGCTGTTATGGTAAATGTGCTCGGACAGCATGTGGCTCCTGTGCGCTCACTTATTTTAGAGCACCCAGAATGGCACGTGCACGACTACGGCAAAGCGGAAGTTAGAAAAAACCGCAAAATGGGTCATATTACAGTACTAAGCGACGACCCAGTTGAAGCCGCAGCAGCATTAGATTCAACAGGCTGCTGGGATGACGAACTTGAATACTGTGATGAACAACGAAAGGATTCGAGATGACTAGCGAACCTGTACGTCGTCACACTCGACAAAAAGAAATCGTACTCTCCTATTTGCGCGAATCTCGCAATTTTGTTTCTGCACAAGATTTGCACAGACTTTTGGCAAAAGACGGCGAAATTATTGGCTTGGCTACAGTCTACCGTCAGCTTAACGCGCTAACTCAAAGCGGCGAAGTAGACACTGTGCGCTTTAACGGTCAGCAATTATTCCGCATTTGCGACGAAAACACACACCATCACCATTTAGTGTGCGAACGCTGCGGAAAAACAGTTGATATTGAGCCACCCGATGACGAAGGATGGATTCATAAAATAGCTGAATCTCACGGATACACTGTTGTTGATCACACGCTAGAAGTATTCGGCTTATGCGAAAACTGCCGCAATGAAGATAAGTAGCGCGCTAACAAACGCTCCGCATTAGACGCATTAGACGCATTAGGCAAATGCCTTCCGCGAATATTCCTCTTATTTTTGCGCGCGGAAATTGTTGCAACAATCATAGTAGTTAAAATCACAGCACACCCAACAAGCGCAATAACAAACAGCGTCATCCAAAGCGGCCACTGCAAATGATCGTCAGGCGGCTTAACAGGATCCGGCAGCACACGATACCCCGTTACCAGCAGCCTCTGCGAGTTCACACCGTACGGCGTGCAAGTAAGCAGCGTAGCCAAATCGCGCCCCTTCTCGCGCTGAATAAGCCTAATATCATTCGGGTCAACAACGCTAATGCGAAACACCCTATATCTTAAGGTTTTACCTTGCACATCAAAATAGAAGAAATCGCCTTTTTTAAGGTAGATTAAGTCGTCAAACATAGTTGCATGCGGCAAACCCGTATGCGCCGTAATAACAGCATGCCTGTTTTTGCCGCCAACTGGCAAATCCGTGCCATACAGGTGACCCGCGCCATACGCTAAAACATCCTGCGAACTGCCGTGATAAATAGGCAGCTTAACGCCAATCTTCGGGATTTTTACGATTCCCATAATCCCCATCGGCTCATCTAACTGCTTTTCATAATCCTTATACTCAGGCGTTTTCTTAAAATCTTCCGTGCCATTATAAGGGTCCGCCGTAAAAATCGCGCTGCGATGCGCGTTATACTCGCGCGCCTTATCTAAGTTAATTGCGCGCGCATCTTTAGGCTGCTCACGGCTAAGCTTGTCGTAAGCGGCAGAAAGCTGCTTAGACGCGTTATTATTCCACAGCGTAGAAGCCACTGGGTACGTGAAGCACAGAATTGCGGCGACAGCCAGCGCGATTGGTTCTAAAATGCGGCGAAGATGCGACTTAGGCTTTTTTGGCGTAGGCTCTGCTCCTGGTTTTGCTGCTAGTTTTGCTGTGGGTCGCTTGAAGAAAGCATATACTTTCGTAACAGCGCTGTTTAATTTCATGCTTCCTCGGTTCGTGTTTTTCTTATCTTTGATTTACTGATTTTTGAGTATCGTCTATGAGTTTTGACTGGTGTTTGGCTGGCGTGTTTTCTGAAGTGCTGTGAGAGATAGGAATTACTTATCTCGCAGCGCTACGCTCGTGTTTGCTGTTGCGCGAGTTTGTGGGGATTTCTTTCCTCGCACGTCCCGTCCTTCGGGCGCTCTGGCTGTTAAAGGCACTTAGTGTGTTCGCCTTTCTTAAAGAATGTAGCTTCTCAGTCCTCTTTTAGTGCTCGTAAAGAAATCCCCCAAACTCTGCATGCTAATTCGTTAATAACCGTGCTAATCGCAGAGATTTTTCGATTTTTCTTCTTCACTCGGCGAATCAGCAGCCTACGGCTCTGACGTTCGCCTCGCTCAGTGCGAAAAATCTCAAATCTCACCACACAAATATGAGTCTAGGATTTAGTTAAGTAAACCCTAGACTCACACTTTGCCATTAGACTACAAGACCAACTTTAGAAAGCGCATCAAGCGTTCTGCTGCTGCTCTTCTTCCTTGCGATTGCGCATGTACAGGAACACGCTAGCCGCAATCAAGCCCATGCCAGCAAGCGCAAACAGAATCACGCCAGCAGCACCAGTTGCAGGAAGGTTGAACCAAGATTCAATGTTGAGATCACTAATCTTGGTATTAGGGAAGTCAACTGTTGTTGTTTTTCCTTCCTCAACAGTTACACCTCTAACCTCATTAGCTAAAGCGTAATCAGTAGGAGCCTTAACCTCAACAAGGTAAATCATTTGACCAGCTAAAACCTTTTGATCAGTGTCAAATTTACCTTGATCGTTTGTGGTTCCAGTGAACTGCTTGGAAGCATTATCAGAGCACTCAGTAGGAATATCAGTACTATCAGCAGCGCGCTTAAGCAAAGCAGCCTTGCAAGCATCTGCTTTTTCTTCGGAGTTGAAAATCTTAAACTCAGCTCCTTGAAGCTTGGTGGCAGGAGTCTTCTTATCGTGCTTATTTACCTGAAGGTAGCCAAGCTTAACGGTAGAAGTACCTTTACCATCATCGCCAGACACGATTGGGTCTGGATCCTTAGTGGCGTTATCTGGATGAGACTTAAAGAAGCCAGACTTGTTCTTAATCTCTTTCTTGTCAGTATCATTCTTATAGGAATCACTTAACTTGAGCGAAACTGTAACATGAACCTTAGGCTCAGTTCCAGTCTTTGCCTTGTTCAAAGCATCGGCAATTTTGCCCAAGCCATCTTCAGTGAACTTAACCAAGATACGCGTGTGTTGGGCTGCGAGATTATTGTCGTCTCCATCAGTTGTAATAGCCGCTGCAGTATCGTTCTTCTTTATTTCAACGGTGTAATCCGTGTCCTTCGTAAGAGCATCATTAACACCATCAACAGTCACAGACTTAACAGCAGTGTCCGCCGTAATAGTTTCAAACGCCTCGGTTGGAGCGTCATCGAATACAGCATAATCCTGAATGCTCTTTGCATCCAAAGTTCCAGCAGGATGATTCACTTCCGCACTAATCTTGTAGTCAAAAGTATCCTTAACCGAAACGGCGTTGCTACCTGTTTCGGTGCTGAAAACCTTTGTTATTGCGCTAGAAAGATCCTTGTTCTTAATCTTTACAACAGGATTGTAGTTGTAGTTTGTATCGACTTTGTTGGCATCATCCTTATTTTTCGTACGCTCAATCTGCGGCAAAGTCATATAGAACACAGTCATGTCGTTTGCGCCGTAGTTGCCAGCAGGCATCTTGGTTTCTTCAACCTTGTAGAAGCCGAGAGCAACGTTTTCGAACTTTGCTTCGCCGTTGGCACCAACGGTTTGAGTCTTTATATTGTTTGAATTCTTATCAAGATTAATCTTTGCTTCGCCTTCTTTGCCGCGGTTCAAAGCGTCGATTGTTCCAGCAATTTTGGCCCAAATTTCTTCCTTCTTGAAAGCTTCAGCATTAAGCTCAGTATCGCCAATCTTCTTGATTGGTGTAAGCTTAAATTCAGCGCCTGTAAGTGGCTTGTGACCAGACTCGCACTTAGATTGGCCTTGGGAATCAGCAACCACCTTTGCATCGCAATTGACGATTGTAATAGTACCAGTTGTTTTAGTATTCTTCTTATCCCACGGAGCATTAGCTGTAACAGAGCCTTGGCGAATTGGAGGCCCACCAGCCCACGCAACGCCGGCCATGGTTACGGCGCCAGCAACGCACAGCGTGCCAGCCATCGCGAGCGACGCAATCGCCGCAACGCACTTTTTGGTTAGTTTATTCATCATTTCTCCTTTAATCGCGCCCCTAAGAGCTGTTTGAAATAAGCTACTTTGTGTTTTGTAGCTTGTGTTTTGTGTGTTTGCGTACCGATTGAGCCTTGTTGGCGTACCCATTCGGCACTTGTTTTTGTTTTTGTTTTTGTTTTTGACTACCTGGAATATTTCTCTGCAATATATTGGTTTAGTTAATCTAATTATGTTTTATTTTGACTACGCGCACGTAAATCAATACGCGCGCACAACTTGATTACATAGGCAGCTTTCACATTAGCATCGCCGCCTTTCGTAAAGCAGCTTTCTGCATGCTTCAGTTTGACTTGCCACAAATCCTGCAGCAAGCACGCTCACCATTACGGCGGCTACAGCGCCCAGCTGCAAGTTCCAACTCTGCCCACCCGTGTGCGGCAAAGTAAAATCTTCTGACACGTGAATGTTAATAGCCAACTGCGCATAGTCTTTGTTGGCTGTTAGACCAGCAAAGGCAGTGGATATTTTATTTGGCTTTACGTCGCTTTTAGCTACTTCGGCATTGAATTTATCAAGCGCATCTTGCTTCAGCGCGTACACATAGCACTGGTAATCGCCCGTTTCTGTTGGCTTAAATGTAGCGCTGGCGTTGGCAGTAGCCGCAAACTTAGTGGCAGACCCAACAAGCGAGCAAGACTGCTCACCTTCTTTTGAATTACATGTACTTTGAGCATTACCTTCTGGGAAATTAAAGCCAAGCTGTTCTGGCGATTGCCAGTTACTGTACGCAAGACCATTTTTATCTGTAGCGCCTGCGTTGCTTTCGCTTCCAGTAGTGCCTGCACCGACTGCACTACCTGCGTCAACTACAGAGCTTGCGCCTGCACTACTTCCTTGCGGCTTCTCGCCCTTTGCACACAACATTCTAAGCGTAATTTGTTTTGTTGAATCCGCCTCAGACGTGGCTTCAATAAACGGCTTAAGCTCCATTCCCTTCATAACAGACACAGTGTCGCCATCACCCAACGCAGCAGACGCAGAAGACGCACCGCTAGAAGACCCGCTAGCCCCAGCATCAGCACTCTTAAACGGATACACATTCAGCTTAAGATCGCCATCTTTAACCTCAAGCTTCTTTTTATTCGACTTCACTTCAATCGTAACTGACTTATAAGCCACGTCGATATCTTCACCAACAAAATATTTAACATTCACATAGGTAAATGAAATTAAACTATCTGGATTCTCAAATAAATTCTTTTTTTTATCAGCATAACTTATCTGATCCTTGAAATGGTCTATTGTTTTTGGATGAATTTTAATGTTACCTGTATAACTATATTGAACATCCTTAATAGCAAACACTTTGCACTCAAAAGTTCCAGCCTTTTCTGGCGTCCCACTAATCCAGCTTTGCGAGCGCTCAGTATCGTCATTTTCTTCATATACAGTGTACGGATCTGCATTTTCACTAGGTCGAGTCTGATTTTCCATATGCTTGAACTGAGTCTGCTTATTTGTAGAAGGACTATCCTTTTTATCTTTAAGGCTCAAACCATTAACAGTGTCTACCGTGTAACTGGCATCATCATTACTACCATTTTCATGGCAAATCATATGGTGATAAATAACACCAGGCTTTTTAGTTGACTTAGAACCAATAAAAAGCTTGTTAATAGGATCGTAAGTGTCTTTATTATCAGCACTGCCAGCAGCACTTCCACCAGTAGCTGAAGCATTAGACTTTGGCTTTATAGTAATTTTATTATCAGTTACCGCAGTACCATCCTGAGCATTTTCAAAATCGTATAAGCTCAGTGATAAATCATTGTTTAAATTACTCTTCTGCTCGTCAGATAGATCAACTTTTACACTTATTTTAGCGTGTATTTCTTCTTTTTTATTTTTGTAATATGCAAAAACTTTGAATTCATAACTGCCGTAATCCCATTTACCATTTGGACGCAAAGTTATAGAACCATCATCAAAGCCTGTTTCATTTTCAGTATCCTTAACTTTAATAATTCTACCATTTTCTGTTTTTTCAAAATTCACCCAACTTGGTACAGGATTTCTACCACTCTTTTCTAATTTAAACCACAAGCCACTCGGCATAGTGGCGTCTTTCCTATTAGTACCCTTAAGTTTAATTTTGAATTTTGGATTAATAGTTATAGTGCTACCACGCTTTATTAAAATAGTCTTACCATTATCGACAGTAGCAGCAGTACCAAAATCGTAGCTAATCTCGTAGCATGATTTGAAAGATTTTTTGTTAAGTACTTTGCACTCTGGCGGAAGATCAACTTTGTCAGTGGCAGCGCGATCCAGTTCACGCCTTTTGCGAAGCAATTTATTTGCAGATTCGTCTTTTTTAGCGGATTTTTCAGCGTCTTTAGCAGCATCTTTGTCAGCGGCAGTGTCTTTAAGGCTCTTGTTTGCACCTTCTACAGCATTGTTTTGCTGCTGCTTCGTTGAGTCAACGTTTTGTGCGCTGCCTGCATCCGAGCCGGCTGGTCTTGAAGAAGTTTGCGGATTTCTAGTCTCAGCGACATTAGCTTCTTTAGCACCGTCTTTTACGCCAGCTCCAGTACTTGATGCAGTCTTAGGCTCAGCATTTCCGCTATTAGTTTGCGACTGAGCTTGCACCTGATTAGGCTCGCCTTGCGAACTAGCGCCCATAGAGGCGGATGGCATAATCATAAAAGTGGCAAGAATCGTAGCAGCGGCAACAAAAAACGCCACAATTGCACGGCGAGCACACGCTGTTTTAGCGCCAATCGAACGCAAAAATCGAAGAAAACGGCTACCGCGATGTAAATCACTCATTGGCACATCTCCTTCCCTCCGTATTGAGCCTTAAATACTATACCCCCCCCCCCATAGATTTTTCAAGTTACACCAATACTTTTAGCAATTTAAATCAATCAGACAACTAATAAATCGCAGCGCGAAAGCAGATCGTCGCGCGTAGAGCCGCAGGCTGCTGATTCGCCAAGCGAAGAAGAAAAATCGAAAAATCTCTGCGATAAGGCACGGTTATTAACGATTAATACGCAGAGTTTGGGGGATTTCTCTACGAGCACTAAAAGAGGACTGAGAAGCTACATTCTTTAAGAAAGGCGAACACAATAAACTCTTTTAGCAACCAGAGCGCCCGAAGGACGGGACGTGCGAGGAGAGAAATCCCCAAAACTCGCGACACGGTAAAAAAGAATCCGCAAAACTCGTGCTGCGAGATAAGTAATTCCTATCTCACACATCCACACCAGAAACCAAAAACAAAAAAAACAAACAGTTTCAGAATACAAAAAGGCGGTTAGATTTTATTCTAATCACCTTTTACACATTATAATTATTAAATTTTATTCGTTTGTTTCTTCCGTAATATCTATATATTCTTTTAATTTTTGTTGCAACAAATTCTTATCTATCAGTTTTAATGTATACTCCGATACCATCGTAGGTGAAAGACTTCTACTTAATGCAAATTCTACTACCTCATCATCTTTTGAAGCACAAAGAATTACTCCTACGCTTGGATTTTCAGTTTGTTTCTTTACTTCTCTATCCAGTGCTTCTAAATAGAGGTTCATTTTCCCGATATATTCCGGTTTAAACTCTCCAATTTTTAATTCAAATGCAACTAAACAAGATAGTCCCCTATGATAGAACAGCAAATCTATATAGTAATCATGATTGCCAACCTGTACCCTATACTCATTACCTATAAAGGAAAAATCTTTCCCAATCTCTAAAATAAAGTTCTTCAAATTCTCGAGAATTGACTTCTGAAATTCTCTTTCATTCCCAATCTTTGGAGCATCAAGAAATTCTAAAACATAACTGTCCATAAATAAATTATGCGTCTCTTGTTTTACACTTTGTATGGCAGGCAAATTATTACTATTTGAAAGCATATAACGCTCATAATAGCCACTGTCAATCTGCCTTACCAACTCTCGGTGAGTTAGATTCTCATGAATCGCTAAGTTAATGTAGAATTCTCTTTCTTCTTTACTTTTAGATCCGGATATTATTTTCAAATGATTAGACCAGCTCAATTGTGTCAACAACGTTGACACTTTTTCATCATCCTTATATATCTCATAGAATTGCTTCATTCTATAAAGTCCCCTACGGGTAAATCCTTTTAAATCAGGATAATTTTCAGAGAAAAAATCAGCAACATTTTCCACAAAATTTGATCCATAAGCTGCTTCTTTACTTTTCTCGCTTATATACTTTCCCACTTCCTGATACATCAAAATCAATCTAATCTAAAATTTTTTCTAAGACGATTTTCACTTAAACAATATCCACACCAGAAACCAAAAACAAAAACAAACCCAACAAGAACACGCTGCACGCGTCACAAAGACGCGCACAGACCTCGCTTGCGTTGAAAGCACACCGTGCTTTCAACCTTGAGCAAGCTCGGCACTTTTAAAAAGCCCGAAATTCCAATAATTTCGGGCTTGGTAAAAGTGCCCCCGACGCGACTCGAACGCGCAACCAACGGATTAGAAGGCCGTTGCTCTATCCTTTGAGCTACAGAGGCAAACAAATGGCTATTATACCAAAACGGCACTATCAACGCGCCTTAAAAACAGAAAATAACAGAAATAGCCTATAAAAGTCACCTAAAAAGTCGCCTATAAAAGTCACATATAAAAGTCACATATGAAACTTGCAAAAATCCTATTTACAAAACGTCACTGCTAAAACTTACAAAAACACTACTCAATAATCCATGCAAGTGACATTAACACAGCAAGGAAGAAAACGTTCACAATCGTGTACGTAAGCAAATAACGTCCCCTATGCTCAGGATACTGATGTGTAATTCCCTTGTAAGAAATAAGCGAAGCCATAGAAGCAATAAGCGTACCCATTCCACCAAGATTCGTACCAATAATCAGCATCTTCCACTGATCACAGAATCCAGAAAGCAAAATCGTCGTCGGAACATTACTAATAAACTGGCTTGAAGCAATAGAAACTTCCATAGGATGCGTACCAACCCACATTTGTGCAAAATCACTAAAGCCCGGAACTCTTCGCATATTGCCAATAAAAATAAAGAACATAATAAAGGTAAGCGGCAAAGCCCAATCAAGAACACGGAACACATGACGGTCGCAAAGAAGGAAAGCCACCACCATAATCACAACCATAATCCAATCCGGAATCCAACCACTAACACCACACAAGCAAACCACAAAAAGCAGGCTGTAAACAATAACGCGCCAACGAGTAAAGCTCATGCCGTAGCCCATAACGCGAATCTCATCCGGCTGCGGACGACCATGCGAAGGAGCAAGTACACTCTGCTCAATATCATCACCGTGCAAGCCAGCAAACTGATCAACCTTACGAGACTTAAAGAACACAAAAGCAAACGCAATCATAAGAACCGCAGCCGTAACCGTATACGGTGACATAATCTTCAAAAAGTCTTTAGTAGACATATGCGTTAACGCTTTTAAGTACAAGTTATGTGCATTGCCAATAGGCGTAAGCATGCTGCCAACATTCGCGCCAATAGTCATAAGCGTGATTACAAGAATCGAACGTTTTTCAGCATTCGCCATAACAAGCACAGAAAGCGCAAAAGGCACAAAAGTTACGAGAGCAACATCGTTCGTAATAAACATTGCAGAGAAAAACGTTAGCGACATGAGCACAATCACAAGCCCACGCTCAGTCCTAACATGCCTTAAAAGACGCGCACCAATCGCACGAAATACACCAATGCGCTGAAATCCGCACACAACCATCATTAGGCAAACAAGCTGAGAAATTGTGTTTACGTGAATATAGCTAAGATACTGCCAATCAGGAGGAACGAAAAAACATGAAATAATTGCCAAAATTGCCGCAACAATAAGAATGGTTTCACACTTGACCAAATTTAACAGCCAGCGCTTCATCATTCCTCCGTAAAGCAATAAACACAATGCTTCCATTGTACTAGAAACCCAATCCCACAAACAGGTTAAACTCCCGACAAAATCGTTGCAATAGCAATAAATTAACAACTATTAATAGCATGATTTAGCCTAAAATAGCTAACACAAAATTCCGCCCTTTTTTGTGACACGCGCATCAGCAAAGAATGTCGCAAAAGACAGGAATACGTATATTATTTAGAAAAGAATTTGTTGGCACTAAACAAATAATTGTTTACTACATAAGAAGCGAAATATGGCAGACATAAAAGAAACCGAAAGTAAGAAGATTGAACAAAAGCTTGCACGCCAAAAACATCTTCGCGAAAACCATCAGCGCAACACTGCAGATTTAATTGTTGAATGCTTAGTAAACGAAGGCGTTGAAGTAGTTTTCGGCATTCCAGGTGAGGAAAATATTCCGCTTCTTGAAGCAATTGAGCGCGACGGTCGCATTCGTTTTGTGCTTACTCGCCACGAGCAGGGCGCTGGTTTTATGGCAGCAACATACGCTCATATTACTGGAAAACCAGGCGTATGCTTGGCAACTTTAGGCCCTGGCGCACTAAATCTTACGCTTCCTGTAGCTCAAGCAAACGCAAGCACTACGCCGCTTGTGGCGATTTGCGCACAAGGTAATGTTTCTAGGCTTTATAAGGAATCTCATCAGATTATTGATTTGGTTGCGCTCTTCCAGCCGATTACGCAATGGTCTTCTATGATGCTTGCTCCAGAGTCTGCGCCGGAAATGGTTCGAAAAGCTTTCTCAATTGCCGGTCGTAACAGGCCTGGAGCAACGTGCCTTGTTATTCCGGAAGATATTAGCGAAATGCCGGCGCCTAACGACGCGAAGCCGCTTCCGCTACCACATCCGCTTCACATTATGCCAGCTCCGGACACTATTGAAGAAGCTGCTCAAATTATTAGTAAAGCAAAACAGCCTATTATTTTAGCCGGAAACGGCGTTGCGCGCTCGCACGCTGAGGAGCAGCTTCTTGCTTTTGCCGAGCAGCTTAATGTGCCGGTTGCAACTACTTTTGAAGGAAAAGGCGTTTTTCCAGATAATCATCCGAATGCGCTTGGAGTCGTTGGATTTATGCATCGCGACTACGAAAACTTTGCTTTTGACACAGCTGATTTGATTATTGCCGTAGGTTTTTCAATTCAACAGTTTGATCCTAAGAAAATCAACCCGAATATTGATAAAACTATTATTCACATCAATACTTTTGTGGAAGATACCGACGCGCACTACCCTACTGCGTTGAATATTATGGCAAATATTGGGCAGACACTTAAAACTCTTACAGAAGTATTAAAAACACGCAACGTAACTTTCGACGTAAGTCACCCTCGTATTAGACAACTACTTACGGAAGAATTACATTCTTGCGAAAACGACGAAAGCATGCCAATGAAACCACAGCGCGTAGTTTACGATATTCGCCGCGCTGTGCCTGAAGGCACGAAGGTGCTTGTAGATACGGGCGCTTTGAAAATGTGGATGGCACGCTTGTACCCAACTATGCACCCTAATACTTGCATAATCGACAACAGTCTTTCAACTATGGCTTGGACGCTTCCAGGCGCTGTTGGAGCCTCGTTTATTCGCGATAATTCCGGCAAAATTAACACGAAACCAGTTTTGGCTGTGATGGGCGACGGAAGCTTTATGATGAACGTGCAAGAAATTGAAACAGCTGTGCGCGTTGGAAGCCGCATGGTTGTTCTTGTTTGGGAAGATAACGCGTACGGCTTAATCAAGTGGAAGATGGAGCTTCACGCAGGCGAGCACGAATACGTTGATTTCCATAATCCGGACGTGCCAAAATTGGCTGAAAGCTTTGGCGCGCGCGGTCACGCTGTTAAAAAGCCGGAAGATTTGTACAATATGCTTCGCGCAGCTTTGGAGCAAGAAAGCGGAGTGGACGTGATTTCCTGCCCAGTTGATTACAGCGAAAATATGAAGCTTATTGAAAAGCTCGGCGATATTGACTTTAGTAACTGACACAGCTCTCCAAACGCGCAAATTGTTTCGCGTTTGGAGAGATTAGCCAAACAAAACACTACACGATTTGCGACTGCAAATTTTTGCGAGCAGCTTCCATTGAAGTAATTTTTCCTAGAAGCTCAAGCTTTTCCTTGCCATCCTTGAGTTTCGCCATACGCGCTCGAGCTGCACCGATTCTACGCATGAAACCAACGTCTAAAAGTCGAATAAGCAGCTCGTTCGCATACTTGCTTTCTGCAACAGTAGCTTTTCGCAAAACATCCGAAGGAGATCCGTTTGAAGATTGCTGATTCTGTTGATTGCCTGCATCTTCCAATGCATCTGCAGTAGAAGGAAGCGGCAATGGCATTACCGAAAGCTCAGTAATAACAGACTCCAGCAAAGGACCAGCTGCTTTAGTCATCATATGCAACCATAATCCTTGCGTAACGTTGCCAGTCGGCAATCCTCCCGCAGCAACAAACGCCTGGAACAGCGTTCGAAATACTGGTGTAATAAAATTATTTAACGTAAGCTGCGCAAATAATTGTTCATTAAACGCAAGCGGAACTTGCAGCAACAAAGCCATAAACTGCTGCTCGCACATGAATACAGCATCATCAACGCGATAATAACGCTGATTTTGCGCAGCATTTCGAACAATCGCCATTCTAGAAGCTTTAGAATCTGCATCACGCTCAGCAACAGCCTGCGGCAATCCAGCAGGAGTAGCGTTATACCTAGATGCGTAAGCGTCGTCGTCGCGAACTTGCAAACGGCGGCGAGAAGCCTCAACTTCACGACGCATAACAGCTAAATCAACACCAATTGCGCGCACAGCTTTGCGAGCATACAAGTCAAGAAGCGAACGGTCGCGAATTTGCGCAATAAGAGGTGCAACGGCTTTCACCGCACCCATTTGACCAGTCGTAAACGAAGTATCAAAACGATTGATAACAGTATTAATAACAAAGTCATAAAGCGGACTTGCGTGCGAAACCAGCGAGCGCACTGCGTCGTCACCGCGCTGAATACGCAAATCGCAAGGATCAAGATTATTGTCTGCTACAGCAACAAAAGTTTGCGTTAAAAATGCAGAGTCTAAGCCAAAAGCGTGAAGCGCAGCCTTCTGACCGGCAGCATCACCGTCAAAAGTAAAAACGATGCGCGAACTTACAGACTGACCATCCACCTTCAAAGGCCCCACAAGCTGAATTGCACCCAAAGAATCATCAGCAATAAGACGACGCACAATCTTCGCATGCTCAACGCCGAAAGCAGTTCCGCAAGTAGCAACAGCAGTATCAACACCAGCTAAATGGCATGCCATAACATCCGTGTAGCCTTCAACAATTACAACTTGACGCTTTTTAACAATATTTGCTTTAGCTAAGTCAATTCCATACAAAACCTGCGTTTTTCGATACAGTGCAGTGTCGGGAGTGTTAATATATTTCGCGCTAATAGAATCGTCGTCGTAAAGCTTTCTTGCACCAAAGCCAAGAGTTCTACCAGTCGAGTCGCGAATAGGCCAAGTTAAGCGACCGCGGAAGTAGTCGTATATTCCTCGCTGACCGAGTCGAGCTAAGCCAGCGTCAAGCAGCTCTTGACGCGTAAAACCTTTATTAGCTAAGTATCTGACTAAATTATCCCAGCCTTTAGGAGCGTAGCCACAAGAAAAACGCGCACTTTGCTGAGGCGTAAAGTTTCGTCCGGCAAGCAATTCGCGCGCGGCAGCAGCTTCCTCAGTATTAAGATTTGAAGCGAAAAACTTTTGAGCTTCTTCATTTGCTTCTAAAAGCCTGGCTCGCTTAGAACCGTGCGATTGAGAGTCGCCTTTTTCTGCCTGCTGGTAGTGCATTTCAATGTGGTAATGATCTGCCAAAAACTCAACAGCTTCGCGAAAATCAATGTTTTCTTTCTGCTCAACATACTTAAAAACGTCGCCGCCTGCACCGCATCCGAAGCAGTGCCACACGCCCAAACTTGGACGCACGCTAAAACTCGGTGTTTTTTCATCGTGGAATGGGCAAAGACCTACAAAAGTGCCAGTTCCCGAAGGCTTAAGCGTAACCGTTGCAGATACAATATCATACAAATCTGCCACAGCGCGCACGCGCTCAATATCTTCTTTTGCGATCATTCCAACCATGGTATCTAGCTTATCGCAAACCGGCGGCGAGTGGTATTGGCGGTATGTGGAAACATTTGCCGTATATTTTCCGGCATTTGTTGTCGCTTCAGTCTCAGCTAACCACATTTGCCGTATTATTTTCCCAGCATTTGTTGTCGCTTCAGTCTCAGCTGACCACATTTGCCGTGTTATCAATGACGCGCGGTTCCATTCGCACCTGCCCCGGACGATTCGCACGCGTACTATCTTGTGGAAGAGCATTTCTACTGGAGTGCAAATCCTAGCGAATCGTTGTAAAGAGCGCTAAAAACGTATCACTTGCGTACAAGTTGCATATGTCACTTGCGTAAATCACTTACGTACAGAACTTACGTGCAACACTTGCGTTAACCAGCAAACTTTATACAGATTCGTTCTTTTACTTGCGCTTACAATTCCCTATCTTTAAAGAACCAAGACCAATCAAACGGCTTCTCAACTAAATAGTAAGCGTTTGAATCGTCTGGAGCCGGAGCAAAAGGTATTGCTTTATGTTTAGAAGTTGGAACAAAAGGATTGTCTCGCATATCACCATCTTTTGAAGCAACTGTTCGCTCTGATTTACTGTAATATTTAGGATCTCTACGCAAAATAAATGGACGATTCATATCAGGTTTCGTGCTACCTGCGCCCTTAAAGAATCCGCTTGCTTCTAGTTCGTCGAGCTTTGCATTAACAGGAACAAGCACAAAATACGCGCGCATCTTATACGTTATACCCTTATTTACTCCCGGCACATCAATAAAGTTATTGCTAGAATAATCTGGATAATTGCTATCTAAATCTTGGTAATCTTGGAATTGTCCGTTAACACACAACCCCGAATGCACATTGTATACCTTATTGCCACAATAAGGATCTCCACCATCGCGAAATATTTCAGTCATGCCAGAATCACCAAAAATCAATGTATTGCGCAAAGGAAGAGAATTCTTATCTTCATCACTATCATCAGTATCAATTGCATCACCCAATAATTGCTGTGTATACTGCCACATTGCGAAACTGTGTGCATAATCTTTATTATTTTCATCATCTACTAAATCATCCATAGCATGGGCGCCACGAAGAAGCACTCTAGTATTCTCGCCTATTTCTGTATCATAATTTGTAGGTTCAAACTCTAAGCAATCTCCAGATTTAGTGCACCATTTTCCAACAAATGGAACTAATGTAGAAACTACAGTTGCTTGATTACTTTCACCATATCCACGCTTGCTAGTAAACATTTTCTTAGTTTCAGAAGCATCAGCGCCATAATAAAGCGTTATGTCGGTATCTCCCCTATGTGATTGCCCTAATCCAAGATTAGACCCAACAATTTTGCCTAAGTGTTTTCGGGATGAATATTTTGGTACAAGTCTAACTTTGAATCCTTCATCAGACATCATTTTGTACGCTTCGTCTTTATCTTTATCGAATAATTCAACAGGAACAGACCTGCCGCTATCAGGATATTTATCTTCTTCTCCAACACCTATGAAGATTTCTTTATTTTCATCTAAAGGCTCGCCTGGCATTGGGTTAGTTGCGGCGATTTTTCCAGGATGAAGTGAGGCTACTTTGTAAACTTTTACTGGAACTCCCATTGATTTTAATAGAGGCGCTGCTTCTTCAACAGTTTTTCCAATCACTCCCTTTTCCGGCATTCCAGGACCTTTGGATTCAACGACCGTTACAACGTGATTTCCGTGAATAACTTGCCCAGGTTTTACGTTTTGATACCGAGCAAAATTACCTGGTTTACTTCCTCCGAAATCTTTTACTAAGTGAGTTTCAACACCTTTTTCTTGCAGTTCGCGTACAACATCTTGCGCAGATTGTGAAGTTTTTGCTTTAGGTACGACTATGCGTTCAGATGGCGCTGCTTTACGAAAATGCGGAGAAGTAAAGAAGAAGACTGCCGCCGCAATAATTGCAACCGCTGCTATAACACATGCGCTGATGATAATTAGTTTGCGATTTTTGAGAAAATTGGTTTTGCTTGGGCTTGTTGCTTTTGCGGGATTTGGTTGAAAGTATTGCGAATTATATTGCGACTGCTGCTGGTATTGCGTCTGCGGATTATATTGCGGCTGATATTGGGTTTGCTGTTGATTATAGTACGGTTGTTGCGGCTGCTGCTGGTATTGCGAATCATATTGCGGCTGCTGCGGCTGAGACTGCTGGTAGTCCGACTGAGCTTCATTTTCAACAACAGCTCCGCAAAAACCGCAAAACTTGGTACTTTCGTCAATCTTATTTCCGCAATTTATGCAAAACATCGCAACCTTCTCTCATACGCGCAGCAATCTCATCTACAGAGAAATTTGCTTTCTATACTACAGCTACTTGCGCAATTTTTTAATGCGATAACAAACGCCGTGAATATTCACGGCAAATGTGGTCAAACGCGGCCAAATCACAGTGATTCGCCAGGAATTGCACTCCAGTCGAAAGGTTCTTCCACAAGATAGTACGCGTTTGAATCGTCCGGGGCAGGCGCGAACGGAACTGCGCGACTACGCTCCGTAGGTACAAAAGGATCAATCCAATTGACTTCTCCAGGGGCCAAATTCTTGCGCGTTTCTTTGTATAGCTTAGGATTCCTGCGCAAAATAAATGGTCGTGTCAAATCAGGCTTATTTTCAACTTTTCCAGCGAAATATCCGCTATTTACAAGCTTATCGAACTTCGCACCAACAGGCACAACCACCATAAAATCTTGCATTACGTAATAAAGACCTACGTTTATACCTGGATCTTCCAAGGCTGCTTCGCGATCAATTTTGTTATCTGCCATGTCAGCAGCACCAAGATATTTACCGTTTACACACAGAGAAGGATCACCAAAATTATAAATAGCGTGTCCGTCGCAACGAAGCGATTCTCGGCCAGCATATAATTCAACAGTTCCTGTATCGCCGGAAATAAGATGATTACGCATGATTGAAGTATTTGGAAGATTCTTATCGAATACTGCGTAATCTGATGGGTCTGGACCCCATGAACTCAAGTATAGAGCATTTATATTGTATAAAGTATTGGGAGGAGTATTTTTGGCAACTTCGGATGTCATTACTCCGCCGATTCTATTGCTCTCTCCGAGAATATCTTCAGGGACAAGTTTTATGCACTTGTTGTCTTTTGTGCACCATTTTCCTACGAAAGAACCAGCTCTGTCCACTACGTAGGCTGTTTTGCCGTTGTAATCCATTGGCTCTGTTACTACATCTTTTGTTTTGGATGCGTCAACG
>NZ_ADES01000004.1 GCF_000263595.1 Gardnerella vaginalis 1500E | reverse complement strand
ATTAGAGCACGAGAAAGGGTCTTTCCCGCATACGCGGGGGTGATCCTACAAGCTACAATAGGAAAACCAAGTGACCCGAGTCTTTCCCGCATACGCGGGGGTGATCCCCCACCGAGAAAGAAAGAAAAGCTTTTCCCAAAGTCTTTCCCGCATACGCGGGGGTGATCCCGTTTCCGGCGAGGTTGCGCAAGCTAAGCAGACGTCTTTCCCGCATACGCGGGGGTGATCCCTATATCGTGGGCTTAATGGGGTTCGAACTTATGTCTTTCAGCATATGCAGAGCAATACAACCTGCTTGGAGCACCAAGCGACACGCCAAATAGGCGAGGGCTTGCATTTGAGAATATTTAGGGTATAGTAGTTACTCGTGCTTCGGCGCTGACATAGTTAGCAAGAAAGCATTGCGGACATAGCTTAGTTGGTAAAGCGCAACCTTGCCAAGGTTGAGACCGCGGGTTCGAGTCCCGTTGTCCGCTCTAGGTCCGATGAGTTATTCGACCTTACGGTGGGTTAGCCAAGCGGTTAGGCAGCGGCCTGCAAAGCCGTATAGATGAGTTCGACTCTCGTACCCACCTCGATTAAGCTTCATGCTTAATAAACAACCTGGGCGGTTGGCGCAGTGGTAGCGCACTTCCCTGACACGGAAGGGGTCACAAGTTCGAACCTTGTATCGCCCACTCGAAAGGATTGCCTTTCACGCATAATTAAAAAATTTTGGGTGATTGGCGCAGCGGCTAGCGCACTTCCTTCACACGGAAGGGGTCATAGGTTCGATTCCTATATCACCCACAATATGTTCGCAGTGTAGAAGCACTGCGTTTTTTGTTTTTGTTACTAGATTTTAGACTATAACCTAACCCTATAACCCCTATAATCTCATACCCACGATTTTCGGGTTATAGGCCAAAAAGTGTGTAAAGCTAAGCTGATGAATATTATGTGGCATAGTCACAATCCAAACACTGTTACTAATTCAGTCAACCGACTGAGTTAGTAACGGTAACCGCTCAAATACCGTTACTAACTCAGTCAACGAACTGAGAAAATAACAGTAATAAGCAAAACACCGTTAATAACTCAGTCAACCGACTGAGAAAGTAACAGTCATGAGACCCCGCGCAGCACGCCTGCGCATAAGAATACCCACGATTTTCGCAGATTGCCCTGATTTTTCAAACCACAAACATTGCGACATTCCATATTTGCATTTAATTAAATAATTAGCTAGAATAACATCTTGTTTTGCGGACATAGCTTAGTTGGTAAAGCGCAACCTTGCCAAGGTTGAGACCGCGGGTTCGAGTCCCGTTGTCCGCTCCATTAAATCTTCTAAAATAAGTCTTCTAAAGTGAATCTTCTACCTTCTAAATTTTTAGAACATTGTAATTGTAAGCGCAAAGATATTGCAACTAAATCCTTAGAACCCCAAAACAATTAGAACCTTAAACCATTAACAATTCAACACTTCCATGCGTCAAACATATTTTTTCTATATACTGCTTATATACTTTATGTACGAACTATAATGTTGTAGGCTAAAACATTTAAGAACAGTTAAGTGTTGTGCTGATTGCATTAAGAATAACAAATTGAAAGAATGGGAATTTATGGCTGACGACGTACAATCTACCAATCAGACGACTTCTAATGAAGATAGTATGTCAACAATGGTAGATGCCATCAATTCCTTATGGCTAGAAGGCAAAATTACTTCTATTCCAAACTTTGCAAAGCATAATATTTTCACCGATTTTCCAAGCCTTCCTTCTAATACTCAGGTTGGATGGTTTAGAATTCCTGGGAAATCCTTCTGCATTTCGATTGGATTAGTTAAAAATGGTGGAAAGCTTTTTCGTCAACTTGCTATTGCAGATTCAGAAGGTAGAGTTTACACGGGCGACAAAGTAACTCTTGAAGATACGTTTGAACGTCTTCCGCAACTTTCTTTTATTGAGCAATCTTCTTTTACTTTACGAAATACAACTCGTTTTTACGGAAGCTTAAAAGTACCTAAATCAAATAATATTTCAAAAAAATTCCGCAATATTTTGCAAAGTTTAAAAAGCTTGCCAAGCCTGTGCTTAAAAAATAAAAACGCAGCTAGCGCGTCCAATGCAAGAGCTGCAATCACAAACAGCAACAATATTTCTATAGTAAATGGCGATATTGTTATGCAAGTTTCTTTAGATGATGGTTTGCATCAGGTTGCTTCATGGCTGTGCTTTACAAATGGAAAACATAAAAGATATACGCTTGAAAGCACGCGCGTAAAATTACCTGATTCTTTGCGTTGTAATCTTACTTACGAGAATGCTATTGCAACAACATTTTTCGCAACATTTTTCATACCAGATTTAAATCAAAACTTAATAGGTTTTGGATATTCGCACGTTCTAAGAAGATTGCATACTGAAGCACCTCTTGGCGCAATAAGAAGAAGCGCTGCAGATATTGCGCACGCAAGAAAAGTCGGATTGCAAGTTTCCGGCTTAGAAAGCTACTATGAGCGTGTTATGAAAGAGGTTGGAGCATTAGATCCAATTAGAAGCTTAGAAGCTGTTCATGGCGCAGAAAGACTACATTTTAGACAAGCTCAACAAACTTCTGCACATTACTTAATTTGGGACGATTCATTAGACCCTTCCTCAGCACTAAAAGTTTTAAGAATTGAAGGAGCGCTAAATCGTTTACAAGCCATATACCAGTTCTTGCAAGCTAATTCTTTGCAGGGCGGAAAGAATTTTGAAGGCAACGTTAGCTTAGAGCGCATTGCTGCTATAGATAACGCTATGATTGAAAACCCTGCTTTTAATGCTTGTGAATCTTTTGATACGCCAAGTTTAGCAAATCCTTTACAAGACGATAGTATTCGTCCTTTGCTTCACTTATGGAATAAGGCTAGAAAATATCAGCAGTCTGCAACATTTTTGAAGCAGAATGATGCGGGAGAGTGGCTTTACCGTCAATCTCTTTCTAAGCTTATTAGAAGCTTATATATGCCGTTTAGATTTGACGCAGATTTTCGCTCTAATCTAAACGATGGCAATGTGGCGATTGCGTTCACTTCTACAGGATCGTCGCTAATGCCTACAAGCAAATACGATACTTTAGAGCATAAGTGGCATATGCTAAGTAATGTTGAAAAGTCGCGTATGGCAACCTATTACAATCTGCGATTCGGTATTATGCTTGCAACGCTCGCCTTTGGTGCAAGCGAGAAAATACAGAATGTTTCAATTAGGCTTGATTCTATTGGTTTAGAAGAGATGGTTGCAGCACAAGATAATGCAATCAGTACGCTACTAAACCGCACTATTCAAGCATTAGACAATATGAATGTAAATAATGCACCTTCAAAAGGTGATCCAAAAGACGGTGACGTCCATGGAGATCCTTCACAAATCCAAGATTTGCAACACTTACCGCTTGCAGAAGTTGTTGAAGGTGCGCAATCTTTAATTGATTCTAAGCCAGAATCTAAATCGGATTCCAACTCAAATCCTTTAGCTGCTTTTAGCGAGCCTCCAGAAATACGTACGTTAATGACAGTAACGTTTGAACGCGAAAAATTTATTAAACATATACGTGCGCACGGTTTGCAAAATCCAATAGAAATATATAAACAGTCCAATGTAACAATGAGCATGCGCGAAGACTACACTTTAGGCTCAGTAGAAGCATCATTCGACATGCACGACACGTGCTTCGCGCCTAGAGGAGCGCAAGAAGAGCCTGAATTTTCCGACACAATATTTAGCGAAGAACAAGAAGAAATACTTGGAACATCACACGCACAAGGATTATCGATTCAACGAGAAGACCTTTTGCAGCAAGCTGTTACAGACTTCCACCATATTGCATCTCAGCCGATTCAAACAACAGCAGAAAAAGCTAGAGAGGCAATGAATATTATTGAGCAAATTGCAGATCCTGAGCTTAACGAAAAGGCAGACAGTGTAACAAGAGCTCTTATTGACGAAACAGACATACCTGAACTTTCATTCAAAGCTTCGCAAAGCATACGAAACATGCGTATTCGAGTCCAAGAGCAGCTTATGGAAGGCGATATTAGCACTGCAATAGAAGAATACGAGAAAAATATTGCTAAATTCGACTCAATGTTTTCCGTAGAAAATGTTGTTCCACGCTACTTTAACTCTTATGCGGAAAGAGTTGTGTACAATCACATATTTGCAACACCAGAAGAGCATACACTACTTATTCCAGACGGATTGTTCTACGCGCACATGGAGTTAGCAGACTTACTTTCGCAATTAAATAAGCATGAGGCTGCATTAAAGCACTTAAACATGATGGTTGCGTACGCTCCAACATACGCACTATCTCACTTAAAGCTTGCGGCAGAATTATCGCAAAAAGAAGACTGGCCATCTGTTATAGCAGCATGCTTAAACGCTTTGAGAGTATCTTTCGACAAAGATGATGCAGCATTCGCATACTATCGACTAGCGTACGCTGCATGGATGCAAGACAGGTTTGCGCTCGCTGCAAGCGCGTATCGCATGGCTGATTATTTAGCCCCAGGAAGAATAGAACCATTGCAAATGGAACTAGAAGAACTGCTATCTAGAATGCGCTCGCAGTGTTATAAAGCTCCGGCTAATATGGACGATGTGAAGCAGAATTTTATGAATGACGATATTCCTGTTTGGCCAAATATTGAAGCCAGCCATATTATTGGTAAAGCTGCAAAACTTACGGTTGATGAAGGAATGTTTGTTATTGCAAGAACTTTGTGCGTTGCTAATATTCGCATGACTTCAAACGAAGATTTGGAAGGTGCTGTGCAATCTCAATTCTTGCGTTCACTAAATGCTTAAAATGCTAAATAGAGTAGTGGGTTACGCTAAATATTTGGGTTGAAAGGGGATTTTATGAGTGCTGCTTACAATGATGCAGCGTCACAAAGCTCTCAATGGACGCTTTTTGACGATTTTGATGAGCAAGCTGTAACTGATGAAGCGCACTCTAATGCTCATATTTGGAATCCTAATGTTGACACAGATGAGTGGATTCATAAACTAGAACCTACCGATGCGGACGCTTTAGCTCTTTCAAGTCTACAGCCTACATCTCTTACTACTGAACAGGCTGCACGCTTGTGGGCAAAATTAGCAGCGTGGGCGCAATCTGATCAAATTGCCTACTATGTTGAAGATGCTCCAACAAGCTCGGATGCAGCTTATGATGCGCGTATACGAGCGTTGAGTGCTCTGGAATCAGCTTTTCCAACACTTGACACTCCGCAATCTCCAACGCACCGCGTAGGTGGAACTTTTTCCAACGATTTTACTTCGGTAAAACATCCTTCGCGAATGATGAGTTTGGATGACGTGTTTTCTATTGACGAATTACACGATTGGTACAACAGTGTTCTTCGAGATTTGCAATGGCCTGAATCCAAGCCGCTTCCTATGACATGCGAAGTAAAAATTGACGGCCTTGCGTTAAATCTTATTTACAGAAACGGCACTCTTGAGCAGGGGCTTACTAGAGGAGATGGCGTAACAGGCGAAGATATTTCTCTTAATGTTAGAACGATTGAGGCAATACCAACTCAGCTTCATGCTGAAAATCCTGAAGATATTCCTGAATTTGTTGAAATTCGCGGCGAAGTTTTTATGAAATGGGCTGATTTTCGTAAGCTTAATGAGGAGCAGGAAGACGCTGGAAAAGCAGCTTTTGCAAATCCTAGAAACGCTGCTGCAGGTTCGCTTCGTCAAAAAGATCCGCGCATTACCGCAACTCGTCATTTAAGCTTCTTCGCGCACGGCTTGGGGGAGCTTCGTTGGAAATCAAACTCAAGTCATGCTAATAGTGAAACAACTTTTAACCAGTCTGACGCATACAATTTTTACAAACAGTGGGGTGTTCCAGTTTCTCCATACACGCGTAGAGTAACTAATTTTGCCGAAATACAAGACATGATTGATTATTATGGCGAACATAGGGCAAATATTTTGCACGCTTTGGATGGAATTGTTGTAAAGGTTGATGACCGCGCATTGCAGCGTAATCTTGGAGCAACTTCGAGAGCTCCAAGATGGGCTATTGCATATAAGTATCCTCCGGAGGAAGTTAACACTTATTTGAAGGATATTGTTGTTCAGGTTGGAAGAACAGGAAGAGTTACGCCTGTAGCAATCCTTGAGCCTGTAACTGTTGCAGGTTCTACTATTTCCAGAACAACTCTTCATAACGCTTACGAAGTTGAGCATAAAAACGTGCTTATTGGCGATACTGTTGTGGTTCGCAAAGCTGGAGATGTTATTCCTGAATTAGTCGGACCTATTTTAAAAGCAAGAGAAGGTCGGGAAAACCAATTACGAAAATTTGTTATGCCTGAGTATTGCCCTTCTTGCGGAGCAAAATTAGCTCCAGCAAAACAGGGAGATAAAGATATTCGCTGTCCGAATGTGGAAAACTGCCCAGCTCAGCTTACTGAACGTATTATTCACTTAGCTTCTAGGCAGGCTTTTGATATTGAGAATTTAGGAGATAACGCTGCTTTAGCTCTTACAAATCCTGAAGATTCTAGGCCATCTACCGCTGAAGTTTACTGCCCAGATATTGATAAGATTGTGGTTCAAAGAGGCTCAATGCAGAAGCCTTATATTCCTCCTTATAATTTAACGTTACCTAAGCCTCAAATTCCTGTACTTAAAAGCGAATCTGGAATTTTTAGCATAACAGCTGACGATTTACAAAATGTCATGGTTTGGAAAGAAATTCCACTTGTTGAAGAATGGCAAGAAGTAGGAAAAGACGGAAAATTAAAAAAACATACTCGAAAAATTGGAGGATCTGGGCTTTGGCGACAGGTGCGAGCATTCTGGACGCGCACAATTGAAGCAAAATTTGCTGAAGCTTCGAGCCAAAACATTGAAGCTGAAGTTTTGGAACAGAACAGTGAATTTGATTCTAAATATCCAGAATTTCAGGTTCCAAAAGATGCTAAAGTGGTTTTTTGGAAAACTAAACGAGCTTCAAATAATACAAAAGAAACAATTAATGTTCCATGGTACACAAGACCATCGGAAACTACTCGCAGCATGCTCGAAGAAATAGCCCAAAAAGGCAAAAATGCTGCCCTGTGGCGCGTTTTGGTTGCGCTTTCTATTCGTAGACTAGGTCCACCAACAGCGCGTCTTATAGCGGCAAAATTAGGATCTTTAGAAAATATTGCAAATACTTCAGTTGAAGAACTTACTCAGATTGATGGAGTTGGTCCAGAAATTGCTCAAGCTGTTTATGACTGGTTTAAGCACGCAAAAGATAGTAGCAACTGGAGATTTGAAGTTTTGCACGCTTGGCAAGAAGCAGGGGTGGTCGGGAAAGTTGAAACATCATCCTTTGCTCAAACTCTAGCTGGTAAAACTGTTGTTGTAACAGGATCTTTGCAAGGCTTTAGTAGGGATGAAGCAAAGGAAGCAATAGTGTCTCGAGGCGGTAAAGCTTCAGGATCAGTTAGTAAAAACACGTACTGCGTAATTTTGGGAGAAAATGCTGGTTCTAAAGCAACCAAAGCTCAGGAACTTTCTATTCCAATGCTTAACGAAAAGCAGTTTAGCGTTCTTTTGGAAACTGGAAGCGTGGAAGAAGCTCTACAAAAAGCTAGCGAAAATTCTCTTGATATTAATGACTAAGGAATCATAACATAAATGAACACGAGCGAACTCGAAACACGCGTTTACGATTTGCTGGGTAGCGTTATTGATCCAGAATTAGGCCGTTCAGTTACAGAACTAAATATGGTAACTGGCGTTAGTGTTAGTGAAGCTGAAAATTTAGATGCTTCTAAACCAGTTTATAACGTAAGAATAAAGCTTGAACTTACTGTACCAAACTGCCCATTGGCTGAAATTATTACAGAACGAGTAAAAGAAGCTGTATCTAAATATCCTCAAGCAACTCTTATAGCGCATGTTACTTCTAGCGCAATGAGTAAAGATAAGCTAGAAAAACTAGTAGAAGATTTGAAGGCTGAGCGCAGAGAAAATCCTTTTAACAAAGCTGGTACGCGTACGAAAATTTTTGCTATTGCTTCAGGAAAAGGCGGCGTTGGAAAATCTTCTATAACCGCTAATTTGGCCGCAACTTTTGCAGCTTTAGGATACGATACTGCAGCAATCGACGCGGACGTATACGGTTTTTCTTTGCCGCGCATGTTTGGAGTAAACTCTCAGCCAACTAATCTTAACGGCATGCTTATGCCAGTTGTCTCTTGGGGAGTAAAGCTTATTTCAATCGGCATGTTTGCTGGAACTGATCGTGCTATTTTGTGGAGAGGACCGCGTTTACAGCGTTCGCTAGAACAGTTTCTTTCAGACGTTTGGTGGGGAAGTCCAGATGTTCTTTTGCTTGATTTAGCACCTGGTACAGGAGATATGGCACTTGCTGTGGCTCAAACTTTACCAAACGTTGAGCTTGTTGTTGTTACAACACCTCAACCTAGTGCGTCGGATGTGGCGGTTAGGGCAGGTCTTATGGCTTTGCAAATTCCTGTAAGCGTTCGAGGAGTTGTTGAAAATATGAGCTGGTTTGAAAATAATGGCGAGCGCTTGGAAATATTCGGCTCCGGAGGCGGAAAAAGAGTTAGCGAACAGCTTTGTGAAGCTCTTCATACTAATGTTCCTCTTTTAGCTCAGCTTCCTCTTGACCCAACTCTTAGAGAAATTGGCGAAGCGGGACGTCCTGCGGTTCTAAACGAAGACGGCAAGTTAGATAATTCACAGCTTGCTAATACTTTTGTGAAACTTGCTAAATCTTTAATGGAAGAATCTAATCAAAAATAAATATGGGGCCGCTTGATTTTTCAAGAAACCCCATATTGTTATTTAATTTATAAAACTAATTACTTAACAGCATTAAGCCACTGTTCTTTAGTTGCTTTTTCAGCTTCCAACTTAGCTTTACGCTTCTTGTCGGTTTCTTTAGCAATAGCAGCGTTAAGCTCTTCGAGCTGCGCTTCCAATTGCAAAGCAAAGCTGGACTTACGAGCGTTAGCTTCAGGATCAGCATCTCTCCAAGCAGCCTCTTCAACAGCCTTAATCTTCTTATCAACATCATTCAAGCGAGCCTCAATGCGACGCATATCTTCTCGAGGAACAAAGCCAATTGCATCCCACTCTTCTTGAATTTCAGACAAAGCTTTACGAGCCTTCTTAGCAGCTTCCTCATTTTCTACAGGCAGCAACGCTTCTGCTTTTACAAGCAAAGCTTCCTTCTTAGCGAGATTCTCATGCTCTCCAGCATTCAACTTTTCGCGATCAGCCTGTCGAGCATGGTAGAAAGCGTCAGCAGCCTCACGGAACTTAGCCCACAAAGCATCATCGTGCTGACGTCCAGCATTGCCAGCCTTCTTCCAACGATCCATCAAAGCGTTAAACTTAGTAGAAGTTTCACGCCAGTCAGTTGAATCCTTCAAGCTTTCAGCTTCAGCAATAATTGCTTCCTTAAGCTGCTTAGCATTATTGCGAACATGTTCACGCTCCTTAACCCAGGAGTTACGAGCTTGGGAGAATGCGGAACGAGCCTTAGAGAAACGCTGCCACAAAGCGTCTGCATCAGCCTTATTCAAATGAATAGTAGTGCGCTGATGTTCCTGCCATTCGTCGAAAAGAGAGCGAAGCTTATCGTTAAGCTCGCGCCAATTTGTTGAATCGCCCATTTTAGCAACCAACGCTTCAGCACGCTCTACAATATTTGAACGCTCTTTCAAAGCTTTTTCAAGAGCCTCTTTACGGGCTTTTGCAATTTCTTCTTTCTTTTCATCTCCCTTTGCTTTAAGCTCGGCGTGTCGCGCACGCAAAGCAGCAAGGTCACCAACGGCTGCAGGCTCAGCTAATTCTTCTTGCAAAGTGTTAAGCGTTTCATCAATTTCCTTCACCTTTACGTTGGTTGATTCCAACCTTTTAGCGAATAAATCGAGCTTAATTTTCAAATCAAGGTAGCGGTGAATATAGAAAGTCAATGCTTCTTCAGGAGTGCCAGTGGAGTATTGACCAACCTCACGTTCAGTACCATTTTCAGTAACATAAACAGTGCCATTTTCATCAACACGGCCAAAGGTTTTTGCGGATTTAATATCCTCTTCGCTATAAGAAATAGTTGGTGCTTGAGCAACAACACGAGTCTTATGCGCGAAGCTCGCAGGCGATGGAGCAAGTGGCTTTGGCGTGGTAGTAGTTTTAGTAGTTTCTTCAGGTTTAGTCTGTTCGGTCACGGTCGACTCCTTACAGCAGATGCACGGTAACAATGTTACGAATAAGTATGACGGTAAGCCATGATTTTTCCGCAACACCACCTATTATAGTGGACATGGTACAAGGCTCATCTATATCAGGTTTCCCTGAATGGCTTCCTAGTGAACGCGCTGTTGAACAGCGAGTAGTAGATACACTTCGAGAAGTCTTTGAACTAAACGGTTTTATTGGCATAGAAACACGCGCCGTAGAGCAGGGTTCAAGTTTGCTGAAAAAAGGCGAAACAAGTAAAGAAATTTATTTATTGTCAAGATTGCAAGAAGTTGGTCACGAATCTGACACACCCGTGGAAGAACGAATTGGCTTGCATTTTGATTTAACAGTTCCGCTTAGCCGTTACGTTGTTGAACATACTGGAGATTTAACGTTCCCGTTTAAACGCTGGCAAATGCAAAAAGTTTGGCGAGGGGAGCGTCCTCAAGAAGGTCGTTTCCGCGAGTTTGTGCAAGCGGATATTGATGTTGTTGGCAACGGAGAGCTTCCTTCTCATTACGAAGTTGAATTGCCTTTGGTTATGGTTGAAGCTCTCGAGCGATTGAGAGAATTTGGTTTACCAAAAGCTACAGTTCACGCAAATAATCGTAAGCTTTCTGAAGGTTTTTACCGCGGTATTGGTTTAACAGATATTGAGGGTGTTCTTCGCGAAATCGACAAGCTAGACAAAATTGGTGCAGAAGAAGTATCTAAACTTCTTATAAAAGAGTGCGGAGCTAATGAGTCTCAAGCTGCTGCCTGCTTAGAATTAGCTGAGCTTACTGCAAAAACTGGGGAAGAACTAAAGTCCAGCTTTGAATCTTTATGCAATAAACACAATATTTCTACGAGCGAAGATAACGAATCGTATGCCTTAGCTACAGAAGGTGTTGAAACGCTCGCAATGATTGTTGACGAAGCTGCACGCATTCGCCCGGGCGCTGTTGTTGCAGATTTGAAGATTGCTCGAGGACTTGACTACTACACTGGTTCCGTTTATGAAACTTTCCTTGATAATGCAGCATCTTTAGGCTCTATTTGCTCCGGCGGACGCTACGATAATCTTGTTTCTCAAGGCAAAAAGAAGTATCCAGGCGTAGGTCTTTCTATTGGATTGTCTCGCTTGGTTTCTTACATGCTTCATAGCGCCGGCGCTACAGTTTCTAGAGTTTCTCCTGCAGCAGTAATGGTTGCAGTTTGGAATGAAGAAGATCGTCCCGCATGCAACGAGATTGCTAGAAAGCTTCGCGAACGCGGTATTTCAGCTGATGTTGCACCAACTGCAGCAAAACTCGGTAAGCAAATCAAGTATGCAGATAAGCTGGGTATTCCTTACGTATGGTTCCCAGCAGACAGCACAGATTCTGAATCCAGCCATGATGAAGTAAAGAACATTATTACGGGAGAGCAAGTTTGCGCAGACGCTACGTCTTGGCAGCCAGATGATGCATATGCACATCAAACTGTTTCTTGCGCTCAATAATTGCGATTTGCTTTTAAAGATTTGCGATTTGAGATTTGCTTTTTAAGATTTTAATATTTGAAAGCGCGATTCATGCGCTAAACTATTAAAGTCAAAACAAAAATTAACAAAATTATTCAAACAAGGAAGTGGACTTATGAGCCAGACGGCGTATCGCACACACCATGCCGTTGAAGTGACTGAGACATTAGTTGGACAAAATGTAACCATTGCTGGTTGGGTTGATCGTCGCCGCGACCACGGTGGCGTTGCCTTTGTTGATGTCCGTGATAACACAGGCCTGGTGCAGGTTGTTATTTATGATGAGGAAACTGCACGCCCGCTTAGAAGCGAGTTTGTTGTGCAGGTAACAGGCGAGGTTCGCTTGCGTCCGGATGGTAATGAAAACGACCACTTAGCAACCGGTAAAATTGAGATTGTTGCTCAAACTGTTACAATTCTCGCTAAATCCGACGCTCTTCCATTCCAAGTTTCTACAGCTTTGGAAAACGAGTCCGAAAACAAGCTACCTAGCGAAGACGTACGTTTGAAGTACCGTTATCTTGATTTGCGCCGTCCATCAATGCAGCGAAATCTAAAGCTTCGCTCAAACATGGCTAAGGCTGCGCGCCACGCTTTGGAAGATATGGACTTTACAGAAGTAGAAACACCAACGTTTATTAAGTCCACTCCAGAAGGTGCTCGCGATTTTGTTGTTCCAGCACGTTTGGTTCCAGGATCTTGGTACGCACTTCCACAGTCTCCTCAGCTATTAAAGCAGTTGCTTATGGTTTCTGGTGTTGAGCGCTACTATCAGCTTGCTCGTTGCTATCGCGATGAAGACTTCCGCGCAGATCGCCAGCCTGAGTTCACTCAGCTAGATATGGAGATGAGCTTTGCAAGCCAAGAAGATGTTATGGCTATGGCAGAGCGCGTTATTGCCGCTATTTGGAAGGAAGCTGGCCACGAAATCACTCTTCCTTTGCCTCGAATCACTTGGCAGGAAGCAATGGATAAGTACGGTTCAGATAAGCCAGATTTGCGTTTTGGAAACCCACTTATTGAGTTGACTGACTTCTTTAAGAACACTCCATTCCGAGTATTCCAAGCTCCTTACGTTGGTGCTGTGCTATTTAAGGGTGGCGCCGAAACTCCTCGTCGTCAGTTTGACGCTTGGCAGGATTGGGCTAAGCAACGTGGTGCTAAGGGCTTAGCTTACGTAGTCTTCGGTGAAGATGGCGAGCTTAAAGGCCCTGTTGCTAAGAATCTTAGCGAAGAAGAGCGCGCAGGTTTGAAGGAAGCTGTTGGTGCAGAAGACGGCGACGCAGTATTCTTTGCAGCAGGCAGCCGTGAGTCTTCCCAGCTTTTGCTTGGTGCAGTGCGCGTTGAACTTGCTAGCCGCGCAGGATTGCTTCACCCAGATGAGTTTGCTTTCACTTGGGTTGTTGACTTCCCATTGTTTAAGCGCACAGATGATCCAGACGATGATGATGTTGCAGTTGGCCATTCTAAGTGGACTTCTATGCACCATCCGTTCACAATGCCATCTGCTGATTGGATTGACAAGTTCGATAAAGACCCAGAGCATGCAATGAGCGATTCTTACGACATTGTTTGCAACGGTAACGAGATGGGCGGCGGTTCTGTTCGTATTCATCGCGACGATATTCAAGATCGCGTGCTTGACGTTCTTGGAATCGACAAGGCCGAAGCTGACGAAAAGTTTGGATTCTTGCTTGAAGCTTTCAAGTATGGTGCTCCACCTCACGCAGGTATTGCTTTGGGTTGGGATCGTACTGCTGCAATTTTGGCAGGAGCAAGCTCGATTCGCGACGTAATCGCCTTCCCTAAGGCTGGCGGCGGTCGCGATCCTCTAACTGGCGCTCCAGCTCCAATTTCTGACGAACAGCGCGCAGAAACTGGCGTAGACTACGATCCTGAAGAAGAAGAGTAAATAAAATCTACTCTTAACTTATTGTTACGAAGCCGTTGATTGTTGATTTAATAATCCTCAATCAACGGCTTTTTGTAACCTAAGAGTAACAAAACGTAACGGTGGCGATAAATAACCGTAACACAGCTTGGCTAGACTTCTTTTTATGGATAAGCAAGTATCAAAGTCAGATCCAAACGCCGAGGATATGACTAATAGCACTTCTAAAGTGCTCAAAGCGGCAAATCCCCTTGTAGAATTAAGCCATGTCGAAAAGCATTTCGGAAAACTACATGTGCTTAAAGATATTAATCTCACTGTCAATAAAGGCGAAGTTCTCGTTATTATTGGCCCATCCGGTTCTGGAAAATCAACGATGTGCCGTACAATCAACCGTCTTGAAACAATTGATTCGGGAGATATTCGCATAGATAGCAAGCCACTTCCACAGGAAGGCAAAGAGCTTGCATCCTTGCGCGCAGAAGTTGGAATGGTATTCCAGTCATTTAATCTTTTTGCAAATAAAACAATACTCGAAAACGTTACTCTTGCACCAATGAAAGTTCGTCACATGGATCAGCAAAGCGCTGAAACTCTTGCCATGGAATTACTTACTAGGGTAGGAGTAGACAATCAGGCCAATAAAATGCCTTCACAACTTTCAGGCGGGCAGCAGCAGCGCGTAGCAATCGCTCGAGCGCTAGCAATGCAACCAAAAGTTATGCTTTTTGACGAACCAACTTCCGCACTTGACCCAGAAATGGTTAACGAGGTACTGGATGTTATGGTTGAGCTTGCAAAAGATGGCATGACAATGATTTGTGTTACGCACGAAATGGGCTTTGCTCGTAAAGCTGCTGACAGAATTGTGTTTATGGCCGATGGTCAAATCCTCGAACAGGGTACTCCAGAAGAATTCTTCGAGAATCCAAAAACTGATCGAGCAAAAGATTTCCTTTCCAAGATTCTTACGCACTAATAGCGCTTTTTTCAATTTCGTTTTAGCTTAAACGCCAAAACATGCGAAAACAGTTCTTATGAAGGGAAAAGATATGAAAATATTACATAATCGCATTTTTCGTGCGATACTAGCGATGCTTTGTACCGTATGCTGCGTTATGCCGCTTACAGCTTGCGATCGTAGCGATGGTAAAAAAGTAATACGCATTGGTATTAAATTCGATCAGCCTGGTATGGGTTTCAAAAAAGCAGGAACTTACGTTGGCTTTGACGTTGACGTTGCTAAGTATGTTGCCAAAAAGCTCGGCTATTCAGAAGATCAAATCGTATGGAAAGAATCACCATCTAAGCAGCGTGAAGCAATGCTTCAAAACGGTGATGTCGATATGATTGTTGCATCATATTCCATTACTGACGCTCGCAAGAAAATGGTTTCATTTGCAGGACCTTACTTTATTGCCGGACAAGATTTACTAGTTCGCAAAGATGAGCATAAGGTGAGTGGCCCGAACGATTTAGATGGTAAGCGTTTATGCTCAGTATCTGGTTCAACGTCTGCAATAGTTATTAAAGAGAAGTACTCTTCAAAGGTACAACTTATGCAACAGCCAGGCTATGCTGAATGTGCAACTGCATTATTCTCAGGCATTGTGGATGCTGTAACTACTGACGATATTATTCTTGCTGGCCTAGCTACAGCTTCTAGAGGTCGTTTAAAGCTTATTAGTAAACCATTTACCGCAGAATATTACGGAATTGGCATCAAAAAAGGAAATACTAGCTTAGCTAAGAAAATTAACGCCGCCTTAAAAGAAATGATTCATAACGGATCTTGGAAGCGAGCTCTAGACGATAATTTGCGCGGAACTGGTTTTAAGCCAAACGCAAAGTATAATCCGCCAATTCCTCAAGAGGGGGAGATGTAATATGCAAGATTTCGTGCAACTTTTTACCTCCTACAATATTCCAGGAGCATTCTTGGTCAATATTGAAATCACCTTATGGAGTGTACTGTTTTCAACAATAATTGGTGTAATACTTGTTACGATGCGCATTTGCCCTGTGGCTTCTTTACGCATGGTTGCAACTGCCTACGTTGAGCTTTTTAAAAACATGCCTCTTACAATCATCATGGTTTTCATGGTGTTAGGCGTGTACGCTCAGCTTAAGCTTGGTTTCTCACCAATTTTTGAAGTGAATTTCTTCTGGCTTGCAATTGCTGGATTATCACTATATACGGCAGCGTTTGTGTGCGAATCTTTAAGATCCGGACTTAACACTGTTCCTGTTGGTCAAGCTGAAGCCTGCCGCGCTCTTGGATTAAACTTCTTCCAGTCGGCAACGCAAGTGATTTTGCCACAAACATTCTGCGGATCTGTAGCACCTTTGGGTAACACTTTTATTGCATTGCTTAAAAACTCTACAGTTGCTGCAGCAGCATCTGTTGCAACAGAAACTTCAACAATGATGAGCGAAATGATTGAGAAGCATGCGGATTTAATCGTACCAATCTTCTTAATATTCGCCTTAGGATACATCATCCTCATTATTCCTATTGGAATTTTGACAACGTATCTGTCTAACAAGCTTGCTGTAAGAAGGTGATAGTGATGGCTAAACAACGTGAACAATCATTATTATTTGACGCTCCAGGTCCTAAAGCTCTTAGGAAGATTCGAGTAGCAAATATTATTGCAGCCTGCGTGTTTGCTGTATTCGTTATTGCTGTACTAATGCGACTTAGCAATCCACCAGAAGGAGAAAACCAGCTTTCTTGGGTATTGTGGAATCCAGCTATTGAATCTGAAGCATGGGTTGATTTCTATCTTCCAGGATTATGGATGACTTTGAAAGCTTCCATGCTTGCTGTAGTAGGTTCCATAATATTCGGCTTATTCTTTGGATTGTGCCGTCTTTTACCTAATTTCATTATTCGTAGTATTTCTGCAGTAATAGTTGAGTTCTGCCGAGCCGTACCAGTATTAATGCTTATGATTTTCTTGTGGAGAGCATTTGCACTTTCTGGCATGAAAGAGGCATCATACTGGGCTGTAGTTCTAGCTTTGATTATGTACAACGGCTCCGTTGTTGCCGAGCTTGTTAGAGCAGGCGTTGGTAATCTGCCAAACGGACAACGCGAAGCTTCGTTAGCATTAGGCTTAAGCGAATACCAATCTCTTACACAAATCGAAATGCCACAGGCTATTATTGCTATGATGCCTGCTGCAGTAACTCAGCTTGTTGTTGTTTTGAAGGATACTGCTCTTGGTTCGATTATTATGTACACTGATTTACTCCAGGAATCTCGTCGACTTGGATCAATGTACTTTAATATTTTGCAAACTTTAAGCGTGGCAGCAGTTATATACTTCCTGATTTGCCTTGCGCTATCTTGGTTTGCAGAATGGCTCCCAGCTCACTTGAAGAATCGCACTGCGGCTCCAACAGAGGCAGACCCTGTTGCACCAATTGCTATTATGGATCCTTCTAACGTGAACCAGATGGCTGTGGCTAACGAGGTTAAGGAATTGCCTTATGGCGGTACTCCTCGTAAGTATCACGTCCATCACCGTGGAACTAACGCTTCTATCCATCATTGGCGTAGAACTCGCTACATACAAGGCTATGATGAGCATCACTTAAAAACTGGCGACGAGACAGAAGGAAATCTTAAGAATGCTCAAAACAATTTTGACAACAAATCAAAAAACAAGCCAAAGGATAATCATAAAGATATTAAAAAAGATAATCCAAAAGCTTAGCTTGTAGCTAAAATTTGTAGCAAAATTTAGGAAGCGTAGTTAGTGACTTTAGTTGCTGACTACGCTTTTTGTAGCTAAACTATTAAGGTCATAAACTATTTATGGCCACATACATACAAGGAGGCTAATACATGGATGGCGCGTTTGAATTGTCCGCTGCAAAGATGCGCGAACAAGGAATGAGCGAAATTGCTATTGAACAATTTGAGCACTTGTATAACGTTTGGAGCGTAAATAAATCTGGGGATAATTCAGGGGAGTTTATTCGCGAAAGCACAATTGAGCCTATTAAAAGCGTTCCAACTTTTCACGAAATTTACGAAACTATTGATCACGATAAAGCAGTGAACGCATTCGCAAAAACAGCGTTTATTAAACTGAACGGCGGTTTGGGAACTTCTATGGGATTGTCTTGCGCAAAATCTTTACTACCAGTTCGCAGACATAAAGCTCGTCAAATGCGCTTTATTGATATTATTATCGGTCAGGTTCTTACAGCACGTCAGCGTTTAGGAGTTGAGCTTCCACTGATTTTTATGAACTCTTTCCGCACTTCTCACGATACTTTGCAAGTTCTAAAACGCAATCGTAAGTTTATTCAGGAAGATATTCCAGTTGAAATTATTCAGCATCAAGAGCCTAAACTTGTTGAAGAAACAGGAGATCCGGTTTCTTACGAAAAAGATCATTGCCTTGAATGGTGTCCTCCTGGACATGGTGATATTTTTTCAACTCTGTGGGAATCTAAATTATTACAAACTTTAAAAGAGCACGGTATTGAGTATTTGTTTATCTCAAATTCCGACAACTTAGGCGCAAGACCTTCAAGAACACTTGCACAGCATTTTGAAAATACTGGCGCTCCAATCATGATTGAAGTTGCAAAACGAACCCAAGCTGATCGAAAAGGTGGGCATATTGTTCGAGATGCTCAAACTGGAAGATTAATGCTTCGCGAAATGACACAGGTTCATCCGGAAGATCGCAGAAGTGCGCAAAGTATTAAAAAGCATCCATATTTTAATACGAATAATATTTGGGTTCGTGTTGACGCGTTGCAAAAAAAGCTGGAAGAACATGATGGAGTTTTGCCACTTCCTGTTATTTGTAACAGAAAAACAGTTGACCCAACTGACGAAACAAGCACTCCAGTAGTCCAATTAGAAACAGCAATGGGCGCTGTTGCATCGCTTTTTGACGAAGCGCTTTGCGTGGAAGTAGACCGTATGCGTTTCTTGCCTGTTAAAACCACAAATGACTTGTTTATTATGCGATCCGACAGATTCCATCTTACTGATTCTTACGAGATGGAAGATGGAAATTACATATTCCCAGATATTGATTTGGATCCACGCTATTACAAGAACATAAACGATTTTAACGAGAGATTCCCATACTCCGTACCAGCTTTAGCTGCTGCAAAATCGGTTACAATTAGGGGAGATTGGACTTTTGGCAACCAGGTATCAATGTTTGCTGACGCAGTATTAGAAGACACTGGTGAGCCAAGTTATGTTCCAAATGGAGAATTTGTTGGACCGCAAGGAATTGAACCAGATTCATGGGTTTAGTATGGCGTGTCGCGAAAAAATGGCGTATTTTCAACGTTGTTTGTGTTTGTGTGAACAAAAAATATAGAATTATTGTAACTTTTTTCAAAAAATGTCCACACGTACCGCAAAACACCATTAAAATAGAAAAGGTTGTGTAATACTGCAGCGCAAATAAAACCGCATTTTGCAAGTTTTGCATGCACTTACACATAAGTAAACAGATTTCAAACATGATACGTGAGGACCAATGGTAGAAGGAAGCAACGGAAGGCGACGTTTTTCCGACAAATGGGGCAAACACGAGCTCGATGTGCTCGCTGTATTGTCTTCCGCATTCCCGCAATGGCTGACTTCGCGGCAAATTGCACAGCGCGTTAAAGCATACGCAGATTCTTATGGTGAGCTTGCTGACCAAGCAGCCAAAGCAGCATTCGCAAAACAATTCCAGCGAGATCGCGCAAAACTAGCTGCTATGGGAATTGCAATCGAGTCTAGGCAGCCTGAATACTCATCGAAGTCCGAAGGTCAAGACTTTGCTTCATATCGTTTGCAATTAGGCGATGAGCCTCGCGTGCGTTTACGTTTTGACCAATCTGAATTGCCAGTGTTAGCAGCAGCAAATTATCTTGCTCGCTCAATGTCTATTTCTTCTATTGAATCGGATCAGCATGAGCAGCAGCGTACTTCTCGCACAGCTCCACGAGTTCCTCAAACTCCTATTCCTGGATTAGGTTTGGATTCTATTGCGCCTGGTTTAGGTACTCAAATGCTTCCTGATTCTTTGGTGAAAGTTATTGATTCTCGTCGTTTTGCAGCAACAGTTGACGTTGACGGAGAACACTTAAATGTTGCTTATACAGATGCAGACGATTTAGCGATGTTTGTGCTAGAGCATCCAGGCTCAAGCGTTGTAAGCCCACAAGAGGCAGTTGACGCTTTCCACCGTCGCTTGCACGCAGCTGTAGATTTTGCAGCATGCAACGAAAATAACAAACTTAATAGCGAAGAAGATAACGAAGCACCTTTGCAAAATACTGAAGCGCAAGATGCTGAAGCAGATAAATCTCACGCAAAGAAAGGATCTTCCTTCCAAACTGGCAGCGAAGTTGACCGCCGTTTACGCTTGATGCTTTTCTTATCTGCCCATCTTGGCGAAGAATTCCCATTAAACGAACTAGCTGAGCGTTTTATTGGAAAGCCAAAGAGTGAGGATGAGCTTCGTCGTTTCGTTACGATTCTTCACAAAGATATTAATACGCTTACTACTGTTTCCGACGACGGTGAAATGGCAGGCAGCCAATTCTTTGACATTGATTGGACTCTTCTTGAAAACGAGGGCATTGTTTCTGCAACAAACTCTTTGGGTTTGGAGCGTCTTGCTGGCATTTCTCAACAGTATTTGAGTATGCTAACCGCATCTGCTAACTATTTAGCACACTCTCTACTGTTGCCAGTTGAGCAGCGAGCGCAAGCTGAATCGTTGTATAAGCGTCTTCGCCGCCACGTGCTTCCAGGCCAAACTCCTTGGCTAAGCTTAACAGGCTACGAAATCGAGCCTCGCAATTGCTCGATTGTGCGTAGTGCTATTAATGCCTCCGCTTTGTTGGATATGGAGTATACCGATGGAGCTGGCCGTATTCGACGCAAAGTTGTGGCTCCTTCAAAAATTTATGTTGATGAAGGCGTTTACTACGTTGCTGTTTGGACTGATGTTGAGAATCAAACACCTGAAGATAAGCGCGAGTTTGTTTCTAAAGATACGACTATTAACAAGGCAAATGGCTTACCTCGAATTTGGCAGGTGCTTCGCGTAGCTAGAATCGAGCGTGCGGAAGTTGTGGAGCCTGTGTCTAAATTAGAAATTCCAGACGTTCCAGTTAGCGAGCTTCGTAAGTGGAGTTTTGACAATGGTACTGAAACCTGCTTCACTACTGACGAAATAGAGCTTAATTTCTTAAAGAATTTATCTGGAGCTACTATTAAACCTTGCGGAAACGGAGTTGAGGTTCATCTTACGGTTTCTTCAGATTCTTGGTTCGTGGCATTTTGTATTGCTCATGCTCGCCACATTACTGCTGTTGCTCCAGAAACATTGCGCAGTATGATTATTGCCCGCGCACAGCGTGAATTAAGCGTTAATCACGCTGATAGCACGAACTCGGAGGAGTAATATGCCATGGTGGATTTGGCTAGTCATTACAGTGTTTATGCTGTGCATGATTTCCGCCGGAATAGTTGTAGTTGTTTTAAGCGCAATAAAACTAGCTAGGACTTGCGCTAACTTTACAGATAGTGCTGCCTCTAAGTTTGAAGATTTGAACGAGTCTAATGAAAACGACGACGAGCCTAAAGATCCTCTTTTTACTCTGCCTATTCAAAAAGCTGCAGAACGCTATGAGAAAACCAGAGAAAAAGTGCTTGAACACCATCAAAAAATTCGCGAAAATCATCATAAAATATGGCAGCACTGGGATGAAAAATCTCTTCGAGAAGAAGATATTAAACTATAAAGCTCATAAAACAATTTGAACAATAAAGATAGCGCGGGGCATATTTTGCATAATTCACAAACAGATAACTGCAAAAACGGTGACGTTTTATTGTCTCCTGCTCAACGTTTTGCTGCTTTTCGTGAAGTTATTAAACATGAGCACTCAATGGCCGCAAATTTTGAACGTTCTTTACCTTTTGATTTAGACGATTTTCAGCGTGAAGCAATTGATGCGCTGGAAGCTGAAAATAATGTTTTAGTCGCTGCTCCTACAGGTGCAGGAAAAACTGTTGTTGCAGATTTTGCAGTATTTTTAGCTCAACAGCGTAACGTAAAAGCCTTTTACACTACGCCAATAAAAGCTTTAAGTAATCAAAAATATCATGATTTTTGCGAACAATACGGTTCTAAAAATGTTGGTTTACTAACAGGAGACACATCTGTAAATCCTGAAGCAGATATTGTTGTTATGACAACTGAAGTTTTGCGCAATATGCTGTATGAAAGCTCTATTACGCTTAATTCTCTTGGATTTGTAATTCTTGACGAAATTCATTATCTTGCAGACAAATTCCGTGGGGCAGTTTGGGAAGAAGTTATTATTCACCTTCCAAAAACAGTGAAAATCATCGGTTTATCTGCAACAGTTTCTAATGTGGAAGATTTTTCTGCATGGCTTGAATCTGTGCGTGGAACAACACATTTGGTTGTAGATGAGCACAGGCCTGTACCTCTTGAAAGGCATGTTGTTATTCAGGAAGATGGCAGAACTGAGCCTGAATTATTGGATTTGTATGATCGCGACAATAAAGGAAACGAAACTAAACGCGTAAATCCTGCATTAACTAGGAAACTTAACGAATGGGAGCATCGCGCTCGTAGACGTCAGGATTCATACAGTGACAGCAAATACCGTTATAGAAAAGGAAAAAAGCGTGTTGTTAGAAGGGGAGTGGCCGAATCAGATAAATCTGCTCGCCGCCATACTCCTAAACGTTGGGCTGTTATTGACGAATTAGATTACTTGAGGATGCTTCCAGGAATTTACTTTATTTTTTCTCGTTCAGGCTGCGATCAGGCTGTTCAGCAATGCTTGAATGCTGGATTAATTCTTACTTCCGATGATGAAATGTATGAAATTCGCAAAATCGTTGACACCATGGTTGCAAATCAACTTTCAAAAGAAGATTTGCATGCACTTTCTTTTGAAAGATTTAGGTTTTCACTTGAACAAGGTTTTGCAGCTCATCATGCTGGAATGATTGCATTATTTAGACATATTGTTGAAACACTATTTGAACGCGGTCTTATTAAAGTTGTTTTTGCAACAGAAACACTAGCCTTAGGCTTAAATATGCCTGCAAGAAGCGTTGTGGTAGAAAAGCTAGTAAAGTTTGATGGCACAGGTCATGTTCCTCTTACTCCAGGCGAATTTACGCAGCTTACTGGCCGTGCTGGAAGGCGCGGAATTGACGATATTGGTCATGCTGTATTAGTCGATCATGCTGATTTTATTCCAGCTCAAGCTGCAGCACTTTCTAGTAAGCGAGTGTATCCTTTACATTCAAGCTTTGTGCCAACGTTTAATATGGCTGTTAATTTGCTGCATTCAAGCGATGCGGATACTGCTCGCACAACTTTGGATTGCTCATTTGCACAGTGGGAAGCTAATGCTTCAGCCCAACGTTTACATAGTCGCATGAACGAACTTGAAACAGCTCTTAAAGGATATGAAGAAGCTTTTCACTGTGAACAGGGAGATTTTGCTGATTTTCTTCAGCTGCGCATGAAACTTAAAGAAGCTCAGCATGATCAGCGTCGTAAGCTTAAACACACCTTATTTAAGACTGATGCTGAAAGAAGTGCAGCTTTTAAGAAGCTAGATGACACTATTTCTTTGCTTCGCGAAGAAGAGAGAAAGCATCCTTGTGCTGCATGCCCAGATATTCAACAACATTTACGTTGGGGATACCATTGGATGCGCGAACATAAGGAGCTTGAGCAAGTGCGTGAACGTTATGAATCTCGTACTGGTTCTGTTGCTCGAACTTTTGACCATATTTGTGACGTATTGTACAGTTTGAATTATTTGCAATCTTCTAAAGATAATAACAAGCAAAATATTTTATGCCTTACTGATCGCGGACAATTGTTGCGAAGACTATATAATGAACTAGATATTGTTTTTGCTGAGGCGATTTGCGAAGGAATTTTTAATAATCTTACGCCTCTTGAATTATTATCATGCTTGTCTGCATTAGTTTATGAATCTAGAGGACCTGCAGGGGGAGAACCTAGACGCTATCCAGGCGGAAAAGATGGTGCAATATTTAATACAGTATTGAGAATGAAAGAATTGTTTATGCGTACTAGCGCATTATGCGCAAACGCCCATCTTCCATCTTTAAGACCGCTTGAATTTGGTGCGGTTGATATTATGTACGATTGGGCTCAGGGAGCAGATTTAGCCGACATTTTGCAAAATAGCGACAATACTGGCGGAGATTTTGTTCGTCAAGCAAAACGTCTTATTGATTTACTCACCCAGCTTTGCGCAGCGGGAGAGTATTTACAAGCTATAAGCGGTGTCGATAAGAATCTTGCATCTAACGCTCACGAAGCTGCATTACTTATGAACCGTGGCGTTGTGGCATATTCGGATGTGTAACGTTTGTAACAGCTAGTCCGTGCAATTAGGTAGTTTTATAAAGTACTAAATAAGGAGATACTATGGCAGAACGCAGTTTACGTGGTATGAGCATTGGCGCAAAATCTTTGGAATCTGACGATAATGTAGATTTTGCTGCGCGCGAGGATGTTGCATATGTGTGCCCAAAGGGTCACCGCACAATACTTCCTTTTGCTCAAGGTGCTGATGTTCCTGAAGAATGGGAGTGCCGCTGCGGTTCAATTGCTCATCGCGAAGGCGAAGACGACCGTCCTGACGACGATTTTAACAAGCCGTCTCGCACACACTGGGACATGTTGCTTGAACGCCGTAGTGAAGACGAATTGAAGACTTTACTAGATAAGCGTTTGAAAATGCATCACGAAGGCTGGATTCCTGACTATGAGTGATTGCTCGATGACCTCGAGAAAAATCTCACGAAATGTTGTGCTGTTAGATCTTGATGGCACTTTAACAAAATCTGACGTAGGAATTATTACCTGCGCTAAGCTTGCTTTGAAAGAATTAGGTCAGCCTATTCCTGACGATGCTGAAATGCAACGTTTTATAGGACCATCTATTTTAGAATCCTTCCAAAGAATTAAAGTTCCTGAAAATCTGCAGATGCAGGGTCTTGCTATTTATCGCAAATATTATTCTGAGATTGCTACTTTTGACGATCCGAACGTTCCTGGAAGCAAAATCCCAGGTTGTTTGCTCAATAAAGTATACGATGGTATTCCTGAGCAGCTTATTAAATTGCGCGAAGCAGGTTTTTATCTGGCGACCGCATCATGCAAGCCTGAATATCAAATGAAACCTATTTGCGATTATTTCGGATTTAATAATCTTATTGACGGAATTTATGGCGCGAGTAGGGATATGTCGCGTATTACTAAAGCGCAAGTTATTCGCTACGTATTCGATCAAATAGGCTATGATGCGTCTCAAGGAGACAGAGCACTTATGGTTGGCGACCGTTGGACTGATGCTGACGGAGCAAAAGAATGCGGATTAGATTGCTTGGGATGCGCTTGGGGTTACGCTGAACCTGGTGAGCTTAAAGCACACGAATCTTACAGGATTATTGACAACGTAAGCGAATTAAGCACAGCAGTTTTAGAATATTTCGCTTAACTTATTGTTTAATAAGACTTTTGTAAGACGCGCGACATTTTCTTTACAAGCTTGCGCTGTTTTAGTCGGATTTTTGCAAAAAAGCGACATAAACTACGCAAACTTGAGTAATTTTGGTCGAAATTTAACGAAAAAACGACATTTTCTTTACATTACTGTGCAGTTTATGTCGTTTGAGCTTATTGCTCGAGTATATTTACTTGATATATTTATCCGATAATGTACGTTATGTCAAATTAGATTAGAATACGCAAAATAAAGCATAAAAAACATAAAAAGTAGTACTCATTTTATAATTTGTAACTTACTTTTATGCTGCTACTTATTTTTTCTATTTTGAGATACTGCATACGCTGAATAACCAATCATTGCAGCTAAAGCAATAAAAGCACATAAAATACTACAAGTTTCAAATGGAATAATCAACCTGTAACCTGTAAGATCAACAGTCTCTTTATCAATAAGATGATAAAAATTACAAACCTCGTTAATTATGAACGCTAAAATCATAACAGGCCATCCAGCTAAATAAACTGCAACAGCATTCCACGGAATCAACGGCATAGGCTCTGACGGCTTATATTTAGAAACATCTCCGCCAATACTTTTAATATACTTTTTCTCTTTATATATCTTTTTGTTTCGACGAGAAAACGGTATAAGAAACATAATTTCGCTAACTAGGAAAATTAAAGAAGGAGCAAAACAAAAAACCATTACAACGCAAACTAAAACATTGCTAAGCATATTATTAGTAAAAAGCATCTATATCCTCCCTCTTAAAAAGGCCACGCATAATAATTGCTACTCAATAATTGTAGACTAATACCTACTATCCCCACGTTTCTTGAACTAGATTCCAAGAACTATGCTTATTCAACGAAGTTTTTGTAATAGATGATTTTAAATTAGATTTAGATGAAGATTTACCAGAAATTTTCTTGTTGCCTTCTGTTTTAGTATTTTCAGAAGATGCTTCTAAAGCTAAATCATCTTCTACACGCGCCACAATACGCCCAACAGCAATAGCAAATACAGCGAAACCAGAAGCAAGCATACGACGCATATTTTCTTGATTCTCATCACATTCTTGAACAGACTGGCCGTCGCAAATAATCGTCATGTTGCGCAAACGATCCTCAGAATAACGATTGAGAAAAATAATAGCAGTCGTAACATTTACTAAATTCACGCCAGCATCAAGCAGCCTTTTAGCAACTGCCATAATCGCAACATCCTTAAAAGAATATAAACGACGAGAACCAGATCCATTAGATGCGTGTATCGAAGGTTCTATAATGCTTTTACGCGCCCAATAATCTAACTGCCGGTAAGTAATACCAGCAACCTTCATAGCAACGCTACCGCGATATCCTAGCTGATCAGATGATAGCGAAAAACCAAAAAGCTCCCCCTGAACAGCATAAGAAGAATTATCGGAAGAATTATCGGACTGTAACTGCGTCATGAGCGAAAAATACCAGTCGGAATTTACCAATCATGATTTCATCACCATTATGAAGCACAGCTTCATCCACTCTTTCACGATTTACGTAAGTTCCGTTCAAGCTTCCAGCATCAATAATGCTAAAAATGCCGTTAACACGCTTAAACACTGCATGAGAGCGAGAAACAGTTGAATCATCGAGCAAAATGTCAGCATGCGAATCGCGACCAACTGACACCAAATCCTCGTCAAGAAGATAACGAGAACCGGAAACCGCTCCCCTGGTTGAAATCAACAATGCGGTTCCAGGCAGCAATTTTGATATTGTGTCAAAATCATCCTGCTGCAAAGGACGATCCGAAGTAGTATTCATTGGAATATGAATAGCTGGCATACCAATAATAGTTGTTTCGCCAGCGGTAGGAATTGGTTCAGTCATACTTGCTATTCTACCTTGTTACTCGACGGGTTTTGCATATTCGTACTGTTTTGGCGCGCGTGTCGCAGTAATTTCTACCTCATCTGGCACAGAAACCAAAACAGAAGAGCCAAATTTAATCTTCAAACGCGACCCAACACCGCCAGCAATATTAACAGCATTTTGAAGATTCTGCGGATCTCCGATTGCCTTAACAATATATGGCGGATCAATCATAACGCCGTCGCATAAAAGCCCATGCTTTGTTTGCGAAATATAGCTTGAAGTCACAATGCGAACATCATTAATAGACATAACTTCTACACCAGAATTTCGCAATTCCTCCACAAGCTGAAACATGGTTGCGGCGTCAATATTTTCCTTCTCTCCTGCTGTAATGTGTATAATAATACCCCTTCCAACAGCTGGAAGACGACCAGAAATAAGACCATTGGCTTGTGCGTTTTGTTGAGCAATTCTTCGCGCCTCATCCTGCTTATTAACTGCCTGCTTTAAAGAATCAAGCTGACCGGTCAACTCACTTTTTCTCATTTCAAGACTCTGAATTTGAGAATGCGTTTCGGTTATAAGTCGAGTTAATTCTTCCTCGCTCATTGTTTCATACAGTAAAGAGTTGCTTCTATTAACTTGAATCATATAAGCAAATCCTAAAAGAGCACAAAGAAGCATCATTAAAAGTCCGGTAAATATTCGCGTGTAAGTAATATGACCGCTTAAAGACGGCTTTACTCTACGGCGAACAGCAGGAAACGAACCCGTTTGAATTGCATCGCTTTCAGAATCGTGAGCATTCTGTCTGCGCATTTTATGAATAATGTCATCCCCTCGAGAAGCATTAGAAAACAGTGGTCGCATATTAACTCCTGAAAATAAAGCGACGAATTGCAGAAACGTTCGAGAATATTCGAATACCAAGCACAACAATAACTGCAGTCTGCAATTGAGCGCCTACACCAAGCTGGTTTCCAAGCAAAACAAGTAAAGTCGCTGCAATAACGTTTGAGAAGAACGAAATAACGAAAACTTTATCCGAAAAGTTTCGCTCAAAATATGCACGAGCCGCACCAAGCAATGCATCCAATGCTGCAACCACCATAATTGGCAAATATGGTTGAATGACAATAGGAATATCTGGACGCACCACAATGCCAATTAGCACGCCTAAAATCAAGCCTAGAATTGCTGCCATGCTTATCTCCTATTTCTTTCGCTAGCAAAATTAATATCACCTGTACTAGCTGCGTTTAGTTTTATAACCCTGGAAGGTGAAATTTGTGGATTAATACCTGCGTTAAGTAAAGAAGTATACCAACGTACACGTTTTGCTGCATTAAATGCTCGCATTAATTCATTCGTGTCACCAATTGCTTCAATAACGTAAGGGCTTTGTGTTTGATTAACACCAACAAGAATTGTTTGACCAGCAATACGAATAGACGTTTGAGCGCCAATTCTATGCCCATTAACAGATATAGCCTCAGCTCCAGCTTCCCATAATGTTGAAACTAGTCTTTGAATATCTCTATCGGTAACAAGACGCATACGAGCACCGTTATTTTCCCTAGGCAATGAACCACTATTTGTGTCAGACCTAGCAGAAAGAGGATTTGCAATAGTTAAAGTAACTCCGCTTCCTTCAACAGCATGCGTACCGTTAACCATATCGTCGGATTTACTAACTTCGTCTTCCTCAGCAGTTGTAATACGCTGCGATTCATGATCAACACTATTTCTAAGCTGAGTTACTTCTTTAACAAGCTTGTCAAAACGATTCGTATAACCAACTAACTCGTTCGCTAAAGAAGAGCGTATTGCTTTTCTTGGATCCGTGTGAAGCTTGCGAACAAACTGGCTACCAACAGTCCCAATAGCAATACAAATAAGAAAAACAATGATACGCGTAAACCACTTGTGCCATGGTTTAACAGGCTGTTTGCCTAAACGAGCATCCATAAATAGCGGGTCAACAGGCCGATTGGTTAAGTCGTCAATTAAACGAAGAGCATAATCATCGATATATCGACGCCGATCGTGACTATGCGCAAAACGATCTGCAGTTAGAACAACATGGTGATATTCAAGACCTGTAAAGTATTTTGAGAATAGTGCGCGACGACGCGATAACGCAATACCATCCGATGCTGCAAAAGACTCAGGCATATCCACGCTAGAAACGCTAGAGACACTAGAAACGCTAGAAGAGTTAGAAGTCTTAGCAGACTTCTCTTCTACAAAATCTTTCTGAGCGTTATCTAATGCACTATTTTGAGTCATATTAACCTACATAGTTTACTTAGATTTTGCACCAGAAAGTAGCACATAGGCTTGTCTGTAATAAAGCAAACCGGCATACCAGTAAAGTACGATACCCCACACTCCGCAAGCTATAGCGGCAGCATACAGCACAAACATGGCCTCAGTGCTAACAGCATATACAATCATAAGAGACACAATAGCTAACATAATAAGAGCAGTCCCAGCTTTACCAACAAAATTAACCGGTAACGGTCCGTAATCGTGTTGAGCCAAAAGAACCACCAAAGCTGCCATAATCACATCTCTTAGAACCACTAATACAAGCGCCCACCACGGTATTATTCTTGCAATTGCCAACGCTATAGTACTGAAAATAATCAGAAGGCGATCAGCTATAGGGTCGAGAATTTGACCTAATTTACTAACTTGATTCCAGCGCCTAGCAATATAACCATCAATACAATCAGAAAAAGCAGAAATGGCTAAAACAATCAGAGCAAGAATCATATGATTCTTAGTAATAAGCCAAGCTAAGTATGGAATTGAGCATATGCGAAGAAAACTAATAAGATTAGGAACAGTTAGAACGCGATTCATCGCCTTAGGACTGTATTCCTGATTCATCACGAACTTAACCATAAATCTTCCTTAATCACATATTTGCGTGTACTGAAACAAATATTTATATTCTCAGTTGTTACAAATGATTTAAAATATTGGGGCACTTTTGATGCCCCAATACAAACAACTATGCACGCCAAGCGGCTTGAGCAGTATTTCTAATAGCTTCAATAGCTTTTGCAGGACTTTCAGCTCCGTAAACTGCAGATCCAGCCACAAGCACATCAGCTCCAGCTTCAGCAACTGTAGCAGCTGTAGAAGGGCTAACTCCACCATCTACCTGAATATGAGTTTGAAGTCCTCGGCGAGTAATTTCATCACGCAAACGACGAACTTTATTCATCTGATTGCTCAAGAACTTCTGGCCTCCAAAACCTGGTTCGACTGTCATAATAAGAACCATATCGAATTCGTCAAGAATATCGAAAATAGGTTCAACCGGTTCAGCAGGGCGAACAGCAAAGCATGCTTTGCAACCCATATCCCTAAGCTGGCGAGCTAAACGCACAGGAGCATGAGTAGCACCCATGTGGAAGCTTACAGAAGCAGCCCCGAGCTTAGCATATTCTGGAGCCCAACGATCAGGATCTTCAATCATAAGATGAACATCTACTGGAAGCTTGGTAACTTCGCAAATACGCTTAACAATTGGCTCTCCCAAAGTTAAGTTCGGTACAAAGTGATGATCCATCACATCTACGTGAACAAGATCCGCATTCGATATTGCGTCAAGATCGCGCTCAAGATTGCAAAAATCTGCGGAAAGAATACTAGGTGCTATTTGTATATTCATGTGTTCCATTCTAGGAAATGCAAGAGACTAGAATGCCAATAAACGGTACCTAATACTACTTTTTTAAAGTAGATTTTATTTTCTTTGACGAAACATTTTGCTCTTCGCGCTCACGCTCATCCGAAGTAATGTCAATAAGACGTTCAATTAACATTTCGCGTGTAGTATTACTTTTTTGAAGTAAAGCGAATCCTACTGCGGCAAAAATAAAAACAATAATAGAAACCCATACGTTAATTCTGACGCCTAAGAAAACATGCGAGAAATCAATGCGCAAAGCTTCAATCCAAACACGGCCCAGCGTGTACCACATAACGTACAACATGAATAATGAGCCTGCTTTTAATTTGGCCATAAGCATTTTACCAAAGCAAATAAGCAGTGCTGCACCAATGAAATTCCAAATCATTTCATACAAAAAAGTTGGATGGAATAATGTTCCAGCCGGGCAGGTTAAACCATCGTAACAGCGCTCAGCATGCCCAATAGCTTGAGTTGCATTATAGTTTAATTTCAAACCCCAAGGCAATGTTGTTGGAGCACCATAAAGTTCCTGATTAAACCAATTACCAAGCCTACCTACGCCTTGTGCAATAAGTATTGCAGGAGCAGCAGCATCCGCAAGCAACCCGGCAGGATATTTGCGATGCTTGCAAAAAACGCATGCAGCAATCGCGCCTAAAAATATTCCTCCCCAAATACCAAGTCCACCGTTCCAAATTCTAAAAATTTCTAAGAAATCACCATGAGGTCCAAAGAATCTTTCTGGAGTTGTAATTACGTGGTACAAGCGCGCACCAACTATGCCTATAGGAAGACTTAGAAGAATAATATCGAGAATCTGATTAAAATCACCACCTATGCGCTTCCAACGACGATTGGTAATAAACATTGCAATCAATATGCCTGCAAGAATAGAAAGCGCATAAAACTTTATATTGATAGGCCCAAGTGAAAATTGCGAAATACTTGGTGATGGAATAAAACAGACTGTCATGGCGTCGATATTAGTCTAAACCCAAGATTGAGATTCTAAAGATTGACAATATTCAAGATTCTATGCTTAAAAATGAGCAAGATGCACAAGAACAAGCAGAGCAGGACCACAAAGCAAAATAGAATCTACACGATCTAGCACTCCACCGTGTCCTTTAAGCAGATGACCCATGTCTTTAATGCCAATATCGCGCTTAAGCATAGATGCGCATAAATCACCAAAAGTACCAACGATACCTGAAGAAATGCCCATAACTAACGGCATCCACCAGAAATTAAACCAAGAAGAACCGTAAAAACCTGCAATAATTGCATACGCTCCAACAACAGCAAAAAGCATAGAGCCAATCAAGCCTTCAACAGACTTCTTTGGGGAAATACGCGGAGAAAGCTTATGTTTACCAAGCCAAGCACCAGCAAACAGTCCACCAGTATCGCTTAATGCTGGCAAAAATACTAAAAGCATAGCATGAGCAATAGCATAACGAGTATTAGTTAAAGCTAGAACAATGCAGGAAGCTAAAAGCGGAATATACAAAACTACAAATAGAGAAACAGACATATTTGTAAATAGCGTATGCTCATAGGATGAGCAATTAGAGCCGTTAAGCTTTTTTTCTACAGCATGCATTGTTCGAGTAGAAATAGTGTTACTAAGAGTTGCGCAAACTACAGTAAGAAGTAATGATGCTGTAATTCCGCTAGCCATCGCAACAGCGTGCCATTTTGCGTAATAGGTTGAGAAAATAGTAACAAGAGAGCAAAGCGACAAAGTTACAAACGGTATACGCAACCCAAGAGTTGCAAAATCAACGTGCAACTCCCACAACGCAAGAACCATAAAAACAGCCATTAATACAACGAAAACATCAATGCTAATAAGTAAGCATGCAACAATAGCCACAACCAAAACTGCTGCTGTTGCAATTGCTTGAGGCATATTGCGGCCAGTTCGGCGATTTATGTCTGTTAAAGTTTCATGGGTGCCGCGTTCTTCCTGATTAGTAGAAGTAGCATCTGCTTTTTTTGCAGCGCAGTCAGCTCGCTTTTGATTTAATTCGCTTACAAAATCATGCTGCTTTTGTTGACTCATACGACACCCATTCAGATTGATTACAAAAATCTAAGAAAAACTGTTGAAACTCAGACTTCCATAATTTCTTTTTGCTTACCATCAAGCAAAACATCCAAAGAATCAGTAATCTGCTTAGTTACTTTATCAAGTTCCTTAAGTAAACGATCGCCTTCATCTTCACCAAGATCACCATCTTTAACAGACTTATCAATAGATTCCTTGGCTTTACGACGAATATTTCGTACAGCTACTTTGCCTTCTTCTGCCTTGTTCTTAGCAAGTTTAACGTATTCCTTGCGACGTTCCTCAGTAAGTTCTGGCATAGTTACGCGAATAACATTGCCGTCGCGGTTAGGGCTAACTCCCAAATCTGAATCACGAATTGCTTTTTCAACAGCATTCGCTTGAGAAGCATCAAAAGGAGTAACAGAAAGAGTTCGTGGCTCTGGAACGCCAATAGAAGCTACAGCTTTAATCGGAGTTGGAGCACCATAATAGTCAACCATAATTCCATTTAATAAAGCAGGATTAGCACGACCAGTACGAATACCCATGAAATTTTCCTTAGTAGCTTCCACGGACTTATTCATCTGCTCTTTTGCTTGATCAATAATTGCTGACATGTGTTCTCCTTTGTAATATTTAAGCAAATGTTGGTTCTGCGTCAGACACTAATGTACCAATAGGTTCGCCAACAAGAGCACGAGTTACGTTACCTTCACCCTCTAAGCCGAACACTCGAATTTTTTGATTGTTATCTCTAGCCATAGAAAGTGCGGACGCATCCATGACAGCTAAACCATCAACAAGAGCACGCTGATAGTTCAATGTTACAAATTTTCGAGCAGAAGGATCTTTACGAGGATCCGCACTGTAAACTCCATCAACGCCATTTTTACCCATTAAAACTTCATCGCAATGGATTTCCAAAGAACGCTGAATAGAAACAGTATCTGTTGAGAAGTATGGCATACCGGCACCAGCACCAAAAATAACTACGCGACCCTTCTCAAGATGACGTATTGCTTTCAATGGAATATAAGGCTCTGCAACCTGTCCCATAGTAATAGCAGTTTGTACACGAGTTGCCTGCCCTGCCTGCTCAAGAAAATCTTGAAGAGCAAGACAATTCATAACCGTACCCAACATACCCATGTAATCACCACGGCTACGATCGATACCAGCCTGCTGCAACTCTGCTCCCCTAAAGAAATTACCTCCACCAACAACGATAGCCACTTGAACACCTTCAAGCACTGCAGTCATGATTTCCCCAGCAATCCTTCGAATAACATGAGTATCAATGCCAACAGCGCCGCCGCCAAATGCTTCGCCTGAAAGTTTCAATAAAACCCTACGGGACTTGCTTTCCTCCGCTTGTGCAATTGCCATACAGATTCCTCCAGTCATCACGGCGAATGCAAGTATATCTTTGCTATTTTATCTATAAAACGCGACACTTAACACACATTAAACTGTCAAATAAATAAAAAGGCTGCGCACAAAATGTACACAGCCCAATAGTTTAAGAATCAGAATAGATCCTTAGTATAAGCAATGCTTATTCAGCAGCGCCCTTACCAACCTCAAGACGAGCGAATGCCAAAGCGGTACCGCCGACTTCCTTGAACAAGTCGCCAACGCTCTTGGATGGATCCTTTACGTAAGCCTGCTCAAGAAGAACAGTTTCCTTGAAGAAGGCGTTCATACGACCTTCAACAATCTTTGGAACAATCTTCTCTGGCTTGCCTTCAGCCAAGGACTTCTCAGTTGCAACGCGACGCTCAGATTCCAAAACTTCTTCTGGAACGTCCTCGCGGCGAAGCCACTGAGCACCCATAGCAGAAATCTGCAAAGCTGCTTCGTGAGCAACCTTTGCGCCAGCTTCGTCAGTAGCAATCATGGAAACGATGCTTGGAGGCAATTCCACGGACTTCTTGTGAGCATAAATCTCAACGTGTGGACCACTTACCTTAGCAACCTGACCAACCTTGACGTGCTCGCCAAACAAAGCTGCTGCTTCTTCAACAGATTCCTTAACAGTTGTGCCATCAGCTGGTGCTGCAAGTACTTCTTCAGCAGTAGAAGCATTAGCTTCAACAGCATGGTCAAGAACAGTGTTAGAGAATTCCACAAACTTAGGGGTCTTTGCCACGAAGTCAGTTTCGGAATTCAACTCAACTGCATAACCAGTTTCGCCTTCAGCAGACTTAACAACCTTAGAAGCGATGGTGCCTTCCTGAGCCTTACGGCCCTCGCGCTTACCAGCGGCCTGAATACCCTTTGCGCGGATGATTTCCTTAGCGCGGGCAACGTCGCCTTCAGCTTCAGTAAGAGCTTTTTTAACGTCCATCATGCCGGCGCCAGTTTCTTCACGCACCTGCTTAATCAACGCTGCAGTAATTGCTGCCATTTTGTTCTCCTCGTATCAATATGATTCTTAAAAGCTGCAAAAAGCAAATAATTAATTGGATTTTGCAGCTTTAATTTAAGAATCTGGTTGCAAATTAGCTTACTAGGCTTTTGCCTCAGTATTTTCTTCCTTAGCAGGCTTAGCTTCAGCTTCGCCTTCCTTGGTGAGCAATTCCTTTTCCCAAGCTGCCATTGGCTGAGCATCATTACCTTCGGACTTAGCGCCCTTACCAGCATGCTCAAGCAAACCTTCAGCTACAGCGTCAGCCATTAAGCTGGTCAACAACTCAACGCCACGAATAGCATCATCGTTAGCTGGAATTGGGTACTCAACAGCTTCAGGATCAGTGTTGGTATCAACGATTGCCACGACTGGAATACCAAGCTTATGAGCTTCTTCAACAGCCAAAGCTTCCTTGTTAATGTCAACAACGAACATGGCAGATGGAGTGCGGTTCATGTTGCGAATACCACCGAGCTGCTTGGAAAGCTTGTCCTTCTCGCGCTCGAGAAGCAAAAGTTCCTTCTTGGTCAAGCCGGATCCACGAACATCGCTGAAGTCCATTTCCTCAAGTTCCTTCAAACGCTTTACGCGAGTAGAAACGGTCTGGAAATTGGTCAACATACCGCCAAGCCAACGCTCGCAAACATAAGGCATGTTTACGCGAGTTGCCTGATTCTGTACAGCTTCCTGAGCCTGCTTCTTAGTGCCCACGAAGAGAACAGTGCCATTGTGGGCAACAGTCTGCTTGATGAAGTCATAAGCCTTGTCGATCATGTCGAGAGACTTGAACAAATTGATGATATGAATACCATTGCGCTGGGTAAGAATGAACTGCTTCATCTTTGGGTTCCAGCGACGAGTCTGATGACCGAAGTGCAAACCAGCCTTCAGCATTTCACTCATGGTAATCTGTGCCATATCTATATACCTTTCTTGTCGGTTCTTGCCTGGCCATGTCTGTTCGCATGCAACTTGGCTTAAACATACGTCTAAACACAAGCCGACCGACACGAACGGACGCGTACATGGCGCGTATTTGCGAGTCCTTGTAGACAATAAAAAGCGAGCATTCATATAACGCGACAATACTCATGCTCAAAATGGACGCGCAAAGCGAAATTATATCAGATACTAGATACGATATTTAATCAGCCAAAGTTAGGAACGCATATTGTTGCGAAGCTCACGCATAGCTTGCTTGCGAACGTCCTTTTCTAGCCTGTCTAAATAAATATGACCGTCCAAATGATCGCATTCATGCTGCAACATTCTGGCCATAAGACCATCGCCTTCAAGAACAACAGTTTTACCGTTTAAATCAATACCGCGAGCGCGAGCATGATTATATCGGCGAGTTTTATACCACAATCCTGGCACAGATAAGCAGCCTTCATCGTCGTATTGTTCTCCGCTTAAATCTTCAAGAACAGGATTTAGAATATAGCCAATACGTCCATCAATGTTGTAAGAGAACGCTCGTAAACTTACGCCAATTTGATTAGCTGACAATCCTGCACGACCTGGATCGTTCACAGTTTCCAACAAATCTTCAACCAAATGCTTAACAGCCGGCGTAATCTCACGAATCTCGTCACAAGGTGTTCTAAGAACAGGATCTGGAACAACACGAATTTTTCTAATTGCCACGCAAAAACTCCTTAATCAAGTGTAACTAATTACACATTATCTTCTATTGCAGATTAGTAATTAATTTCACTCGTTGTTGCGTACGTTATTATCGTTATTGTCTTGATCATCGCGAGACAAAACAGATGATTCCGAGGAAGCTTCTTCACCAAAATGCTTAAGATGAGTTGCAGCCTGATCAATTGCTTGACGGACTCGAGGAGTTACAACCTCTTGCGCTTGCTTAACTGTTTCTTGAGCCTGCTTAACAGTTTCGGTAGTTTTGTCGAGAATCTTAACAGTTGCAGGCAAAGGACGCGTGTTTGGCTTTGGAGCATACAATTGAGTTTCAATAATATCTGCGTAACGTGCAAGTATTTTTGGACGAACAATCTTCATACTTGGAGTCAAAGTTCCAGCATCCTGAGTGAACTCATCTTGCAAAATAACAAATTTACGAACAGATTCAGCCCTAGAAACAGTGCTATTTGCTTGATCAATAAACTGCTGAACAACAGAGCGAACAGCGTCATTGTTAGCAATTTCTTTCATAGATAAGTCAACATCCATGCTCTTATTCTTAAGCCATGAACGAACCATGTCTGGGTCAAGCTCAATCAATGCAGAAACGAATGGCTTTCCATCTCCAACCACTACTGCGTGAGAAACCAGTGGGCATTGCGCAATAATGCTTTCCATAGGAGCAGGACTTATATTCTTGCCTCCGGCAGTAATAATAATATCTTTCTTGCGACCAGTAATCGATAGGAAGCCTTCGTCATCAATTTCACCAAGATCGCCAGAATGAAGCCAGCCATCTTCGTCAATAACTTCTGCAGTAAGCTCAGGCTTATTGTAGTAACCCATGAAAACGTTAGGTCCTTTAATAAGCACTTCATCATCGTCAGCAAGTCGAATTGTGATTCCAGGACCTGGGCGACCAACTGAACCAACCTGATTTGCGTGTTCAAAATTAACTACGCAAGGAGCTGCAGTTTCAGTCATACCGTAACCTTGAATGAAGGTAATGCCGTCAAGACCGTTGAAGAAATGCGCTAAATCAGCATTAATTGGAGCACCACCGCAAGCAAGCCATGAAAGATTAGGGCCTAAAGCAGAGCGTATTGAAGAACCAACTGTGCGCATATACATAGCGTGATTCATGCGCGAAGCCAAAGAATGAGCTTTGCCATCAACGTTGTCACGAGACCACTGAATAAAATGTTTAACAGCTTTAGCAAAAATACGACCACGAATACCTGCACCAGCTTTTTGAGAAGCAGCATTGTAAACTTTCTCAAAAACTCGAGGAACACCTAATAAGTATGTTGGTTTAAAACTACGCAAGTCTGCAAGTAAATGTTTTGCGTTAGGAACATAACCAATTACACCATGCGCGCCAATAGCAACATATTGAATGTATCTAGCAAAGCAGTGCGCAAGAGGAAGGAACAGAAGTAAACGATTTGGTTTGCAAAGCATGTCGCTAAGAACATCGTATCCTGCAAAAACAATATGCGTAAAGTTACGGTGAGAAAGCATAGCTCCCTTTGGCTTTCCAGTAGAGCCAGAAGTGTAAACAATAGTAGACAAATCGTCTGCCTTAACAGCGCTAACACGCTGATTTAGCTCGTCTTCACTAATTGATTTACCAAAGTCAATAACTGCTTCCAAACCGCCTGCTTTGAAATTGAATACGGTTTTGAGAGTAATGCGCTTATAATCTTGGCGAACTCGCTCTAAGCATTGGGCATGAGAATCGTCACCAGCAAAAGCAATAACCGGCTTAACTTCGTTGATAATGTCTGCAGCTTGTAAAGCAGAATCCGTTTCGTAAATAGGGATGCTAACTGCACCAATGCAAGCGCATGCAAAGTCAACAACACCCCACTCGTAGCATGTAGCAGAATAAATAACAACTTTTGATCCATGCTGCACGCCAAGAGCAATTAAACCTTTAGCTACAGCCCTTACCTTGGAGAGCATTTCAGCAGCAGTAACATCATGCCACTGGCGAGTGTCGTCATCTTGCCACTGCGCAACAATACCTTGCGGATCGCGCATAGCACGGTTAGAAAGAAGCGAGTAAATGGTGTCACCGTCTTGAGTTGGGTGAATTACTTCTACAGAAAATTCTCGGAGCATATTATTAATTGTACTTGATTCCTATGCCGACACTACTGTAAGCCATACAAAAAATAGAGATTAATATTGTTATTAGCTAACAAAATATTTAAATAAACGAATTTTTACAAGCGCTTATACTAAAAACTTTCGCAATATGCTAAAAATACAGCGGTTTAGCACACAATTCGTGCACTAAACCGCATATTCTATATACAAAGTTATGCTGAAATAAACTTAACGAACATCCTGATGGAATGGGTTAAACGCAACATTGCAACGCTGGAAGCTCTTTACATCCACGTATCCGGTAGAAGACATTGTGCGACGCAAAGCACCAACAAAATTCGTTGTACCGTCAGCCTCGTGACTTGGACCAAATAGAATGTTTTCCAATGGAGCAACCGTTCCAACATTAGTGCGCATACCGCGTGGAAGTGTTAAATGACGAGCTTCAGCACCCCAATGAGTGCCACGGCCTGGAGCTTCCGTTGCGCGAGCTAATGGAGTTCCAAGCATAACGGCATCCGCTCCCATTGCAAGAGCTTTAATAAAGTTGCCAGAATTACCCATTCCGCCATCTGCAATAATTTGCACGTATCGACCACCGGACTCATCCATATAATCTCTACGAGCTTCAGCAACATCAGCAATAGCAGTAGCCATAGGTGCTTGTACTCCCAAAGTGTTCATAGTTGCAGACACAGCACCACCGCCGAATCCAACTAAAATACCTGCAGCTCCAGTGCGCATCAAATGCAAAGCAGAAGTGTAATCAGCGCAGCCTCCAACAATAACAGGCACATCAAGATCGTAAATAAACTTCTTTAAATCAAGAGGCTCGTGATCTGTGGAAACATGCTCAGCAGACACAGCAGTTCCGCGAATAACAAACAAGTCAACACCAGCTTCAAGAACAGTATTGTAAAGTTCCTGAGTTCGCTGAGGAGAAAGAGCGCCAGCAACAGTAACACCAGCGTCACGAATAGTATGCAAGCGCTTAGCAATTAATTCAGGCTTGATTGGTTCAGTGTAAATTTCCTGAATTCGACGCGTTGCAACCTCGCAAGGCAACTCGGATATTTCTTTTAACAAAGGCTCTGGATTCTCATAACGAGTCCATAATCCTTCCAAATCAAGAACTCCAAGACCGCCCATTTGACCAATAGCAATTGCAGTATCTGGGCTTGTAACTGAATCCATTGGAGCGGCAATAATTGGAATATCAAAGGTATAAGCATCTACCTGCCATGAAGTAGATACAGCCTTTGGGTCGCGCGAACGGCGCGAAGGAACAATAGCAATATCGTCAAGCGAATATGCAACTCGGGCTTTTTTGCCCAAACCAATTTCAATTTCCTGAGACATACTTATTAGGCTAGTGCCTTATGCTGACGAAGTTTTATCCGCAATGTTTTACAACTATTATCAGTAGCTTTTTGATGTTGAAAAATCTAATTTTTAATGGTTTTTATAAGCAAATTTGCATAACAATGCATACAAAATATTCATCCAAATCATACGACACACCGATAAAACCGTAATGTGTATAACTCAACACGCTTAAAATCGTTTATTTTCAAGGTAAATGACGAATATTTTGTAATTTATCCACATTTTTGCATTTTACACAGATAGACGAAAACTCGCGTTGTAAGCTTTTATCTAACTTGCTGATTTTGTAGGGATATGAGCTTAGCAAGTACTGAAATTTAAGGGCTCATAGAGCAGATGAGATACAGGAGAGAAAATGAAAATTAATATAGTTGATACATATGAAATGGATAACGATGACGAAAATGATGACGTGCTTAACAACAAGTCATCAAATAATAGCAACGATAACAATGAGCATCCGCCACATGTTGTTTTTAACGCTCGCACATCGTTACCAGTGTACGAAGGCGAACTGTCTATTGCCTTATCGCGCAAAAAACTGGAGTACCATATTGGCACATGCTATTTTGACGATCAAGATGAAAAAGATCTTGTTAAGATTGCATTAAGAACTTGCCAAATAGCTTGCATTGCTTCTGATATTTCCAGAGGAAGACCTACTTCTACAGCTATGAAACAATTGCTAACACCAAAGTGTGTTACAAAATTAGATAACATGTGGAAGCTAATGGATGATTACTTCCAATATAAGAATGATATGAAAACACGTTCAGCATTGTGTGCGATGCCGGCAGTGCCGAGTTTTGTTAATGGAATGCTAACGAATCCTCATCATTTTGAAGGCGTTGTTCATATTTCTGCAGGACCTGTAGAATACTGGGCTTCAATCGTTTTGGAGCACAAATACAATAAATGGATTTGTACATATGCAGATTTGGGCTAGCAAACGGTAATAAAGTTCACAAATGTTTCATAAGTATTTAATAAAAATTACAGAAAACTCCCCCTTGTAGATTAATATTTTGCGAATCAAGCGAGAATCTTCTACAAGGTGGAGTTTTTTGTTGATACAATTTATACACTATTTTCAACTATCACTATTGAAACCGCAATTTTTACGACAACTAGCTGCCAGCTGTTTCAGAATGTAAAGCGTCAAATATGGTTTTTGCTTTACTTTCACCAATGCCATTAACCTTTTGTAAATCTTCTAACGAAGCTTTCTTTAACTCTTTTAAAGATCCAAAGGAAGAAAGCAAACGTTTACGATACACTTCACCAATTCCAGGAATAGTGTCAAAAGCTGAATGCAAAGCACCTTTTCTTCTACGCTTACGATGGTAAGTAATAGCAAAACGATGAGATTCATCCCTTGCACGCTGCAACAAATACAATCCTTCTGAACTACGCTTCAAAATAATCGGATAATCTTCATCTGGAAGCCATACTTCTTCAAGTTTTTTAGCTAAACCACAAACAGTAATACCGCTAATACCCGCGTCCAGCATTGCGCGCTTAGCAGATTTAGCTTGCTCTTTTGCGCCATCAATAATAATAAGTTGCGGCTTGTAGGCAAAACGACGATTCTGATTAGAATCTGCAACAACAGTAGAGTTATTCAAATTTTCAGATTCAACATTCGAATCAGAATGCTTAAATCTTCTAAAAATTGTTTCATAAACTGCGCTTAAATCATCAAGTTTTCCAACACCATTTTCTCCGCGAATAACAAAATGACGATACTCGCTAGGACGCGCAATTCCATCTTCAAACACAACCATAGAAGCAACCTGATAACTACCGTCTACAGTATTTGAAATATCGTAGCATTCAATGCGCAAAGGAGATTCCTTCATGCCAAGAGCCTTAGAAATTTCGTTCATGGCTTCAGTTCTGATATCTATGCTGTTAATACGACTTGATTTTATGCGAGTAAGCGCTTGAGAAGCGTTTTCGTTAGCCCGATCCATAAGAGCTCGCTTTTCTCCACGCTCCGCAACTCTAATACTTACTTTAGAGCCGCGCATATTACTAAGCCATGATTCAAGCTCTTCTTGACGATCTTCAGGAATTGAAATTGGAACTATTATTTCGCGCGGAACTGGAGATATAGGAGCTAGTAAATCTTCG
>NZ_ADES01000003.1 GCF_000263595.1 Gardnerella vaginalis 1500E | reverse complement strand
TTTAGTTCTTTTGGCTGATTCGTCTGATTTGGCTGATTCGTCGGTTGCTGTGACTGCTGTGGTTGCTGTTGTTGCTGGTTTGTTTGTGGTTGCTGGTTTACTTGCGGTTGCTGGTTATATTGGAGTTGCTGGTTTGCTTGAGGTTGCTGCTCCTGCTCTACATTTTCAACAAGCGCTCCACAAAAAGCACAAAACTTGTCACTTTCGTCAATCTTATTTCCGCAATTTATACAAAACATAGCAACCTTCTTCGCACAATTTAGTCTTTACAACAAATCTACACTCACAGCTCCCCCTGCACAAAGCACTTAGCAAAAGCACCTAACACAAAGCCGCGTGAAGAGTTGCGGCGGAACCGTCTGTTAAGCTTGCAACCTGGTCGATTGCCACACGAAGACGCTCATCATCATTAGTGCACTCGTTCCAATCCCCTACGAACACTTCTTCCATAGCATCATGTGAACGCGGCGACTTGCTCATAAAGACTTCCACTAAATCCGTCAAAATCTTCTGTTCGCGCTTATAAACTTCACGCTCGCGAGGAGCGATTATAAAGTGCACTGCCAAACTTTTAAGTATTACAATCTCGTAGGAAGTATCTTCCGGAATTACAAGGTTTGCTCGGTAACGAACAAGCGGACCGTTGCCATAACGCTCACGCGTAGCGTGCTCAACAGAACTTGCGAAACGTCCAATAAGAGCGCTAGTAATATTTTTCAACTGCGCTAACGCTCGGCGTGAACCGTCGAAAGAATCAGGGAACATTGCGCGCTTCCTTAAACGCTGCAAAGCCGCCAAAAGTTTATCTACATCCCAACGATCTCCATACCATGCATGAGTTTCTTCAACAACTTTATCTACGACTTTTGAATCCGCAACTAAAGCAGGATTAAAAGCGCCGGTTACAATCGCATCTTCAATATCGTGCACACTGTAAGCAATATCGTCCGAAAGATCCATAATCTGGCATTCCATTGGACGCGAGTTTTTAGGAGCGCCAATTTTCAGCCATTCAAACACATCACGATCATCCGGATACACGCAGAATTTAAGATCGCGCTCACCTTTGTCGTGCGCCTTAGCTTCTTCTAATCCCCACGGATACTTCACTGCAGCATCTAATGCTGCGCGCGTAAGATTTACTCCTGCACTCCTGCCGTTTTGCCGCAAAACTTTCGGTTCTAAGCGTGTAAGTAAGCGAAGAGTTTGCGCGTTTCCTTCAAAACCACCAATATTTTTCGCCAACTCTGCGAGCGCACGCTCACCGTTGTGGCCAAAAGGCGGGTGACCCAAGTCGTGAGACAAGCAAGCGCAATCAACAACATCCGGATCACAGCCGAGCATTGCTGCAATCTGTCTACCAATTTGTGCAACTTCTAGAGTATGCGTTAAGCGAGTTCGAGCAAAATCATCCGAGCCTGCAACTAAAACCTGGCTTTTCGCACCCAATCTACGAAGCGCAGACGAGTGTATGATTCGCGCGCGATCCCTTTCAAAAGGCGTTCTAGCACGAGTGTGATGAGGCTCACTCGCCCAGCGCTCAGTGTCGTGCAAATCGTATTCGCCAACGACTTCGTTATCTGATGCAATTACTTCGTTGCACATCTAGCACCTCTTTTATCTGCAATTAAGACTATTTTTTATTAACTGTCTTAAAACAAACAGTAACAAGTTATATAAGACTTTTTGCGTCCAGTTTTGAAATATCGCTAGAAGATAGCACTTCGTAAGCATTGCGGTAGAGACGAGGCACGCGAGCGCCAATTCCAGTCATAATTTCGTAGCTGATTGTTCCTGCAGCTTTTGCCCAATCGTCTGCAGTAGGCTCAGCAAATTCCAAGCCTCTTCCAGGTCCAAAAAGCGTTACAGTATCGCCTTCTCGAACACCTAACTCTGCAGCATTGCCTTTTAAATCAACTATGAACTGATCCATGCAAACTCGCCCAGAAACGTTCACAATTCGAGCACCATTATTTGTTTCTACTCTAACCGGACCACCTGGCTTATTAACATGACGCGCACCTTGCATATCGAATCCAGAAGCAGAACGCAAAATTCCGTCAGCGTAGCCAAGCGGCACAATAGCAGTACTCGTATTATTTGGAGTTAAATACGTGCGTCCGTATGAAATTCCATGTCCTTCTTCTACAGTTTTTACAGTGCCAAGCTGGGCTTGAAGAGTCATAGCAGGCTGCAATCCGTAAGTTTGAGAAGTTCCCATTGCAGGATCCGGCTCGTAGCCGTACAAACCGATTCCTGGGCGAACAAGCTCAAAACGAATTTCTGGACGATTAAGTGTTGCAGCAGTATTTGCTAAATGACGGATTTTAGGCGCTAAACCAGCTTCTTTCATGCGTTTTGTAAACTCGTGGAATTGTTGGATTTGTCGGTCTGTTGCGTCTACAAATTCTGGAACGTCTGGAGAATCTGCCACAGCTAAATGACTCCATTGGCCAATAACCTCGATCACACCTTCGCTAGAGTATTGACGCAATTTTTCTAAAGCGGCACTAAAACCTTCTGGAGTAAAACCGTTTCGCCCAAAACCTGTATCGACTTTTACGTGTACGCGCGCAGGCTTTCCTAAAGCACGTGCAGAGCGAGCCACAGCGTCGAGAGAGTCAATAGATCCAACAGAAATATCAATATTTTCTGAAATTAAATCCGCAAATCTGGTAGTTGGAGCGCTTGTAAGCCAAGTGAGAATATGGCAGCGGTTTGAATCAATACCAGCTGCACGCAAACGTAACGCTTCGTATGGTTGAGCTGTGCCAAGCCAAGTAGCACCTCCAGCTAAAGCTGCGAGCGCACTAGGAATAAGCCCGTGACCGTATCCGTCTGCTTTTACTACCCCCATAACTTCCGGCGCATTTTTGCCAGGCTGCAAATCTTGACTAACGCGCGCAACCAAAGTGCGCATATTATCTCGGAGCGCCTTCAAATCAACGATTACCTGACCTGGGTATGTACTTAAAGCGCCAGCATAGTTTGCTTCTAACATTGCCGCATTACGTGCACTATTACTTGCCGCATGACTTAAATCTGTACTCATAACTCACCTAACTGATTTAGTATGCTTTTAATGCTACATGCTCTTTTGTATACTCTCCATAAGCTTTTAAGAACACACGCGCATTTCATATGACATGATTAAGTGTTTGCATCCATTGATATGCAATACGTACTGCACTGTGTACACGATCTGGAATAACGACCAATCCACAACGACTAAACCCTGCACGCGTAATTACTTTTTGCATAATTACGTTATCTGGATGTGTGTCAATGCGTACATTATTATAGTTTTGCTGCACCCAATGCAAGCACGCTGTTGCCATTTTTGGTTTTATTCCCGAAGATGCTAAGCGGTGAATTGTTACATAGGGGGAAATATCATCAAGCCACGCACCGTCAATACTGGCATACACTTCATCAACACCTTCGCATAATGCGAATTGCGCTAGAATACGCTCGTTACATGATTCTGGGTCCTCGTCAACAATCAAATAGAAACGTTTTAAACGAATATCCTCAATAACACTTGAAACAAGTGGAAAACTATTCCCCCACTGATGAGGATTGCCTGTAACACGCATAAATTTGCGAGCATTTTCATAAATATGCTCAATATTTCGCAAGTCACCAAGAGTTGCTTTTCTCAATGTTACATCTTCCATGTCAACCTCTAAAAGAAAGCAAATAAAACTACGCAAAATTAGCTAATTATTACTTACACAAGTTTGCGCTCAAAAGGATCCGAACTAATTCCCTTCGCTAGAATATCTTTACACCATTGACTAGCACCAAATAAACTGTGGTCTCTATAGTTACCGCAATATTCAATAGTTGTTGCAGGAACATCATCCCAAGTCGCCTTAAACGCAATAAACTCAAGAGATTCCTTTAAAGCGCGCGCCACATCTTCTGTGCTGTGTTCGCCCCAAGTTAGCAGATGAAAACCAGTTCTGCAACCAAAAGGCGAGCAATCAATATAGCCATCAATACGCTCGCGAAGTAACACTGCAATCATATGCTCAATTGTGTGCAAAGCTGCAGTAGGAATTGCTTCCTCATTAGGCTGCGTTAAACGAATATCATAGTTGGAAATAACATCCCCATTAGGACCTTTTTGCGTATTGATATAGCGCACATAAGGTGCTTTTACTTTAGTATGATCTAGTTCAAAACTTTCTGGTCTAGGTCTAGACGCATCCTGCTTATTCATAAGTATTCCTTTCGCTTAACTACACAATAAACAACGTACTCTTTACGCACTAAGTACTTCTATAGTAGACGGTAGTTGCCTAATTAGTTGAAAGATTTATTAGTTGAAAGATTTATTTACATGATTGCCGCGTTTACGAGAGCACGAGTGTAGTCATTTTGCGGACTATTTAGAACATCGATTACTCTTCCAGATTCCACAATTTTTCCATCGTTAAGAACAATTACGCGTGTTGCTAAATTCTGAATCATACCTAAATCGTGGCTTACGAAAACACACGACATTGTTGGGCGCTCTTTTCGAATTGCCGCAAAAGCTTCAAGAATACGAGTTCTTTCAGCAACGTCAATTGCACTCATTGGCTCGTCTGCAACCAAAATTCGAGGATTATTAATCAGTGCGCGCGCAATAGCAACACACTGAGCCTGACCTCCAGAAAGCTCATGAGGATAACGTGCCAAAAAATCTTTAGGATTTAATCCTACTATTTGCAACATTTCTTCAACTCTGTTGCAAATAGTTGCATCGTCTAATCGAAGAGATTTTCGCCAAATATTAAGCGGTTCGGCAACACTTTTTAGAACAGTCCAGCGCGGATCTAAAGCCGCAAATGGATGCTGAAAAACAAGAGAAGTTTCTTTACGAAGCGCACTATAATAGGAAATTTTTTTGTGATTTGCAGAAGAATTCACTATTTGTGAATCATAAGTAACAATTCCATCTGAAATTTTTTGAAGACCTAACATTGCGCGAATAAGAGTTGTTTTACCAGAGCCAGAACCGCCAATAATAGCAAGCGATTCTCCTTTGAAAAGCTCTAGATTAACACCCTTCAAAACTTCTGCGCGAGCTGAGGCACGACCCAAAGTAACGTGAATGTTTTTTGCAGTTAAAAGCGCAGAATTTTCGCGACTTACACTTTCCAGACTTACACTTTCCAGACTTACACTTTCCAGACTTACACTTTCCAGACTTACACTTTCCAGACTTACACTTTCCAGACTTACACTTTCGCGACTTACATTTTGAGAATCTATTTTTTGCGCTCTTAAAGTCAACTTTTTAGCAGCATCAACCAATTGCTTAGTTGAAGTAACGCGCGGATTTTCAAGCAAATCTTGGACTTCTGCACTGTCAACCAATCGCCCAGAATCAAGAACATAACAACGCTTAGCAGCTTTTGAAAGCACAGAAAAATCGTGAGTTACAAAAAGCATAGAAGCGCCCATGTTGTCAACAAGCGAAGTCAACATGTTAACAACTTCTTTTTGAGTTACACTATCGAGAGCAGTAGTAGGTTCGTCAGCCAAAATAAGCCGCGGAGAAGTAATTAAAGCTGTTGCAATACCAACTCGCTGCAGCTGTCCGCCAGAAAGTTCAAAAGTGCGTTTAGAAATAATATTCTGCGGCAAACCAACCTTTTCAAGCATTACGCAAACTCTATTATGAACGTCATCTGCATCAAGTTGGTAGTGAATGCGCAAAGGAAGCGAAATCTGTTCCTCAACACTTAGCATTGGATTAAGCGCGCGATTAGCCTGCTGAAATACCACGCCCACGTATTTTCCTCGAAGGCGAGCAAGATTCTCATCACTAGCGCCAACAGTTTGAACTCCCCCAAGCATGCAAGATCCAGAAATTTTAGTTTCAGACGGAAGCAAGCCGGTTGCAGCGCGAAGAAGCATAGATTTTCCAGAGCCAGAAGCCCCAACTAAGCCAACACGCTCACCATCTTCAACATGCAGCGAAACGTTGTTAAGAATAGTTTTTTTACCAAGATTTAACGTAAGATTTTGAATATTTAAGCTCATTTTGCGCCTACTTTATTCATACTTTTTGCGCAAGGATCCAATACTTTGCGCAACACGTCACCTAGCAGATTAAGAGCAACAACAACTATTGTTACGATTAATCCCGGCCATAGAACAGCCAAAGGATTGACGTGAATAAGCGTTACGGAAGTTGCCAAAACACGCCCCCAGCTAGGAACTCCCGACGGCACACCTACACCCAAGTAAGTTAATCCACTTTCTGCCAAAATCACCGTACCTGCAGAAAGAGAAAGCTGCACAAGCGCTACAGGCGTAATATTAGGGAGCACATGACGAAGTAGCACATATCTTCTTGAAGCGCCTTGAGAAATAGCTGAATTTACGTAATCTGATTGCAAAACAAGCTTTGCGCTTGGACGCACAATACGAGCCAGATTAAAACCGTATCCAAATCCACAAGCAATCACAATCACCAAAACGTTTGCGCCAAACGGAACCGCAAGCATAAGAGCAATCAGAACAGTTGGAACAGAAATAAGAGCATCAACAGCCATAACGCTTGTTGCACGAATAATTTTATACTGCGAAATCATAATGCTAAGCAAAACCGTGCCAATTAAAGCAGAAATCATAACTGTGCAAACAACTATAACAAGCTCCACTCGAGAACCTGCCATAAGCCAGCTAAGCATGTCGGCGCCAGTTCCATCAGTACCAAGTAAGTGTGCCAAAGACGGCTTCTGCCACACTTCGTAGCCGTTTGTTTTTAGAAGAGAATAAGGAGTCCAAAACAGTGAGATTGCAGCAATAGCAAGCCAAAGAAAAAGCGTTACGCATACGAATTTACCAAAAGAAGCACGCCATATACGTTTTAGAATAGTAAATTGCATCTTTTTCACAAAATCACCTTGACAACCTAGGGTCTAGCAGCCTGTGAGCAATATCAACTGCAAAACCAATTAGCAGAAAAAGAGCCGCAAGCATAAAAAGTTCACCCTGCACGGCAATTAAATCGCGCAAACCAACATCTCGAACCAAACCCATACCCATTCCAGGTAAAGAAAACAGGTTTTCAATAACCATCACACCCATAACCATGTGAGCGAAAGTCAAGCCAATAACAGAAACTAACTGAGCAAGAGCCAGACGCAAACCAACTCGCCAAACAACCTGCTTACGAGTCATTCCGCAAGCCATTGCTTCAGCAGCAATTTCACTATTAGCAATATTTTCAAGAATTGCTGCAGTGTAGCGCATAAAACTAGAGCCAACAATAATTCCAACCGTAATCGCCGGCAAAAGCAGAGACAAAAACGCTTCGGAAAAATCACTCCAGCCGTCAGTTGGAAAACCCTGAGTAGGAAGAAGACCCACTACGCCAACACCTTTGCCAAATAGCAAAATAAGAATCATTCCACCCCAAAGAGCTGGCACAGATCCTGCAGAAATAGCAGTAAATCGAGAAACCACTTGAGATAGCTTCCCTTCATGAGTTACCTTAAAACAGCCAAGTGGAATACCAATTGCGAGCGCAATAGCAAGTCCCAAAAAAATCAGCGGAAACGTTATAGTAGCACGGCCTAAAATCATTGAAACCACGGGCCTGCCCGTTAGAACAGAAACGCCGAAATCTCCACGCATAACACCCAGAAGCCAATCGGCATATTGAGTAAAAAGTGGCTTATTTAAGCCGAGTTCGGCGCGTAGCTGCTCCACCTTTCCATGAGGGGAGTTAAGACCTGCCATAACTTGCGCAACGTCTCCCGGAAGAACACGAAGCGCAAGAAAAACAGCCGCAGAAATGCAAAACAAAGCCACAATAAAAAGCAGCAAACGTTGGCATATCATGCGAAACATTAATAACTCCCCTTTTTGCATCAATTTTTAATTACTTGTTTAACTTTTGCTTCAGCCTTTTAATTATTTAACTAAACGAAGGTTGTAAAGCGGCAAAATCTCCTGATTCATGTCAAAAGGCATTCCTTCAAGATTCTTTACTTTTGCAGTTACAACGCGATAGTTAAACAGCCAATCTGCAGGCGCATCCTTGCTAATAATTCGTGCAGCTTTCTTAAGCAGCTCGTACGACTCATTCTCATTCGCGCAAAGCATTGCCTTCGCATACAAGTCCTGAACCTGCTTATTATCGTAACCGTAGTAGTAAGTAGGATCCGCCCACTGGCCAAAATCGTGGCTTTCGTTGTGGTCAACCATCGACAAATCGTACTGCTTATTCTTGTACACGTCCTGAAGCCAAGTTGTAAACTCAACAACATTCACGCGCAAATCAACACCAACAGCTTCAAGCTGCGAGCGCAATTGGTCACCAAGTTGAGTGCCGTAAATATTCGGGTAAGTAAGCGAAAGTTTCAGAGGATGCGACTTATCGAAGCCTGCATCTTTCATAAGAGACTTCGCGCGATCAATATTATGAGGGTAAAGCTTAGTTAGATCCTCATAACCTGGGTCAAGAGATGGGATTGGGCCACCAAGCGCCAAATCTGTGCCGCCTCGAGACGCAATAATCTGCTTATGATCAATCGCGTAACGAATAGCTTTTCGCACACGAGCATCCTTCGTATGCTCGCCATTCATGTTCATAGCAAGCACGAACTTGTCTGTGCCGTTTCCAGCTCGAACAACATAACGCTTAGAATCATCCTTAAACGGCTTAGCAAGCTGACCGGAAATAGGAGCAAGAGCTTTAACGGCTCCAGAAGAAAGCGCGTCTACAGCAGCGTTGTCATCCACAAAGTAGCGAACAACAACTTTTTCGGTTTTAGCAGGATGAATACCCTTATAGCGCGGATTTGCCTTTAACACAACGCGATCTGAAGGCACGAACTTTTCAATTAAGTAAGGTCCTGAGCCAACCGCCTGCGTTTTAGCGTCGTATTTAGCTGTTTTATCAAACACTAAGCCTGCTCGAGAGCACAAAGCCCACAAAAGCTTCGCATTTGGCTCTTTAAGCGTAATTTCAAATGTGTAATCGTCCTTCGCTTTTGCAGACTCAACTTTTCCAACCATATTCGAGCCGCGATACTGCTTAGAAACAAGCTCATTAAATGACCACGCAGCATCCTTTGCAGTAAGCTTGTGACCGTTAGAAAACACAGAATCCTTACGCAAATAGAAAGTGTAGCGTAAGCCGTCTTTGCTTACTTCCCATCTTTTTGCCAAAGAAGGCGAAACTTGGTTCTTTTCATTTCTCGCAACCAAACCCTCGTAAACGTTACCAATAAGAAGCTGATCTAGCGAAGAACCGGACTGGTTTCTAATATCTAGGTTCGTAGGAGAAAGTTTGAGTCCGATTGTGACGGTTTTGTGTGACATTGTAGACACAGCGTTTTGCGACTTGAACAAGCTTGGGTCAGTTACCGTTGCAAAAATAGCGCTTATTACAACAATCGCAACAATTACTATTGTAAATAGCCAAGGCTTGCTTAGCTTGCGATTTTTTGATGAAGTGTTTGATTTTGCAGCTGCATTAAGCGAGTCGTCTGTACTTGATTTAGACGCATTATCTGCAGACGCGCTACCTGCAGACGCATTGTCGTAAGAATTAGTTGCGTAAAATTCACCAGAGAATTTTTCAGTCGCGCCGTTTTCTTCGTGCACGCCTTCCTCGGGTTTTGCGTTACCCATACCATAAACCTTTCTAAATGGTACTAAGTTATTTAGTTGTTATTTATTATTAATTGTTTTATGCTCGACGCTTGATTGAAAATTAAATAAAATCAACCCTAAGTCGCCGGCAGTATTAATCGTAGCGCAAGCTAAAAGCAGGCTCACCGTGCAATCATCCAAAAAACTAATGAAAAATTTGTATAAATACGATTTTAAGAACGCACAAGGTTGTACTATTTATTAGGCATATATCCTACGAATGTGATTAAATTCCAACAGAACATAAACTTGCAAACGTGCGCAAACACATTTAATACAAAGCGAGGAATGATGACTGAGAACTTGAATACTACAGTAACTGTAAACGAATCCTCGGATCCGCAAAACCAAAGCGGCGAAGACCGTACAGCATTGAACCGCCAGCTGGCTCAAATGCTTAAAGGCGGCGTAATTATGGACGTCACCACCCCAGAGCAGGCACGAATTGCGCAAGATTCTGGCGCTTGCGCAGTTATGGCCTTGGAGCGTATTCCTGCTGATATTCGCGCAGCCGGCGGCGTTTCTCGAATGAGCGATCCAGCAATGATTCACGGCATTCAAGAGGCTGTGTCTATTCCTGTTATGGCAAAATGCCGTATTGGTCACTTTGTTGAAGCGCAGGTACTTGAAGCTATTGAGATTGATTACATTGACGAAAGCGAAGTACTTTCCCCAGCTGACGACGTGTACCACATTAATAAGCGCGATTTTGCTGTTCCTTTTGTTTGCGGAGCTAAAGATTTAGGCGAAGCTTTGCGCCGAATCAACGAAGGTGCTTCCATGATTCGCACTAAGGGTGAGCCTGGAACTGGAGACGTGATTCAAGCTGTGCGTCACATGCGCATGATGAATTCCGCTATTCGTAAACTAACCAGCATGCGCGAGGACGAGCTTTTTGAGGAAGCTAAGAATTTGCGCGTACCATTTGAACTCGTAAAATATGTTGCACAAAACGGAAAGCTTCCTGTAGTAAACTTCGCTGCAGGTGGCGTTGCAACCCCAGCCGACGCTGCTTTGATGATGCAGCTCGGCGCTGAAGGCGTGTTCGTTGGCTCCGGCATCTTTAAGTCGGGCGACCCAGCAAAGCGCGCTGCTGCAATCGTAAAGGCTGTGACTAATTACAAAGACGCTAAGATGATTGCTAAGCTCTCCGAAAACTTGGGCGAAGCTATGGTTGGCATTAACGAGCAGGAAATCAAGCTCTTGATGGCCGAACGCGGCGAGTGATAGTCAAGCGACTAAGCTAAGTGACTAAATCAAGTAATTAAGTCAAGTAATTGAGGCGAATGATTTTGGCAAACTCCCCTACTATAACTTCAAACGCAACCACTCCTAAGACTGTAGCTGTTTTAGCAGTTCAGGGAGCTTTTCTTGAGCATCGCTTAATGCTTGAGAAACTTGGCGCGCGCGTTATTGAGCTTCGTCAAGCGCGCGATTTGGAGCAATCTTTTGACCGCTTAGTACTTCCAGGCGGCGAAAGCACCGTGCAAGCTAAGCTTCTTCGAGAGCAGAATATGCTCGAACCTTTGCGTGAACGCATTGCAGGCGGAATGCCTGTTCTTGGCACTTGCGCAGGCTTGATTTTGCTTGCAAAGAACGTAGAAGGAAATGAAGTCAACGGATTCGGCACATTGGACGTAACTGTTAAGCGCAACGCTTACGGCCGCCAGCTGGGAAGCTTCCACTGCGATGCTAATTTTGGCGATCTTGGTGCAGTCCCAATGACGTTTATTCGCGCGCCTTATATTGCAGAAGTCGGCTCTAATGCTGAAGTTCTTGCAACTGTTGACGGTCACGTGGTGGCAGCGCGCCAAGGAAATCAAATCGGCACGTCCTTCCATCCGGAACTTGACGACGATACGCGAATCCACCAGCTTTTCTTGAATCTGTAGTTGAATCTGCGCGCATAGGCGACCTAAACTACTCACGCGCGCGCCGTTTTGGTCGAAATCCGGCTAAAAAACGACCTAAACTACTCACCCGCGCAAAGAGCCATTAAGCTACTACGTCTAGATATGACGAAATTTCTTTATCTAAACAAAAACCTCTTGGTGAATGATTAACACTCACCAAGAGGTTTTAATTTTTAGGCAAATAGACAAGCCTTATTTAATATGCTTGCAAACTACTTGCGATGCGCGCGGTAGAAGCGAATCAAGCTCTGCGTAGAAGCATCCTGAGCTGCCAAAGCGTCATCATCCTGAGAAATTGCAGGAGTAATCTGCTTTGCAAGCTGCTTGCCAAGCTCCACGCCCCACTGATCGTAAGAATCCAAGCCCCAAACAGTGCCTTCAACGAAGGTGATGTGCTCGTAGAGAGCAATAAGCTCGCCCAAGCTAAATGGGGTCAAAGCATCGCCGAAGATGGAAGTGGTTGGACGGTTGCCGCTGAATACGCGAGCTGGAACGATCTCTTCTGGAGTGCCTTCTGCGCGAACTTCGTCAGCAGTCTTACCGAATGCAAGAGCCTTGGTCTGTGCAAGATAGTTACCCAAGAAGAGCTCGTGAACGTCCTGATCGCCATCCTTAGTAGGATTTGGCGTGTTCACAAATGCAATGAAATCAGCTGGAATAAGCTGAGTGCCCTGGTGAATCAACTGGTAGAAAGCGTGCTGGCCGTTGGTGCCTGGCTCGCCCCAGAAGATTTCGCCGGTTTCGCTTGTTACAGGAGTGCCATCCCAGCGCACAGACTTACCGTTGGATTCCATGGTGAGCTGCTGCAAATAAGCTGGGAAGCGGTGCAAATACTGATCGTATGGAAGCACAGCGTGGGAAGCAACCTTGTAGAAGTTGCGGTACCAAACGTTGAGCATACCAAGAAGAACCACAACATTCTTCTCGAATGGGGTTTCAGCAAAGTAAGTATCGATTGCGTGGAAGCCCTTCAAGAACTCCTCAAAGCGCTCTGGGCCGAGAACAACGGCCAAAGAAGTACCAACAGCGGAGTCCACGGAGTAACGACCGCCAACCCAGTTCCAGAAGCCAAAGGCGTTGGTTGGGTTAATGCCGAACTCTTCAACCTTTTCAAGGTTGGTGGAAACAGCTACGAAGTGCTTAGCAACAGCTTCAGCCTTCTTTGCGTCGCTGCCGTCAATAGCGCCGCACTCCTGAAGCTTATTAAGCAACCAGGTACGAGCGGTACGAGCGTTGGTCAAAGTTTCCAAAGTGGTGAAAGTCTTAGAAACAATGATGAACAAAGTGGTTTCTGGATCCAAATCCTTGGTCTTTTCGGCCATGTCGTTTGGATCAATGTTAGAAACGTAGCGAGCGCTAATACCAGCGTCAGCATATGGCTTCAAAGCTTCGTAAACCATGACCGGACCCAAGTCGGAACCGCCGATACCAATGTTTACAACAGTCTTGATGTTCTTGCCGGTAACGCCCTTCCAAGCGCCGGAGCGAACTTCGTTAGCGAAATCGTAAATGCGACCCAAAACTTCACGAACATCTGCAACAGTATCCTGGCCGTCAACAATGAACTTGCCAGCATCCTCTGCAGGACGACGCAAAGCAGTATGCAAAACTGCACGATCTTCAGTATTGTTAATGTGCACGCCGGTGTACATTGCCTTAGTGCGCTCGTCAAGCTTTACAGCCTTTGCAAGGTCGGCAAAAAGCTTAAGAGTTTCAGGCTTAATTAAATTCTTAGAAAGATCGAAGTGGAGATCTCCAGCTTCGAAGCTCAACTTATCCACGCGATTTGCATCCTCTGCAAACCACTTCTTCAGGCAGACGCCTTCTGATTGCAACTCGTCGTAATGCTTCTGCAATGCAGCCCACTCTGGGGTTTTTACGGCGTCAACTGGCGGATTGATGGCCATTTCTAGGTCCTTTCATTTCTTTAACTGATGCGACAGCAATTGTCACTATCATCCACTTCACAAGATACTCACAAAAGCAGACAGAAACACGCGAAGCTTAACACAAAAATGAACACAATAACACTGATAATGCTCACAACCTACCTCACATTTGGAGCGTTGCGGAGGGTTAAGCACTCCAAACGCGCGCAACCTACCCCGCATTTGGAGGGTTTCGAAGGGCCAGGCGCTCCAAACGCGCGCAACCTACCTCACATTTGGAGGGTTAGCTGTTGGCACGGCGCGCCAAATTAGACAAATCTAAAAAAATACGATAAAATACTTTTCTTGTGCGCGAGTCGCGAATGCGTCTCGGGCAACATGCCGCTTTAGCTCAGTCGGTAGAGCGTCTCCCTCGTAATGAGAAGGTCGACAGTTCGATTCTGTCAAGCGGCTCTCGACTCATTCGAGCGTGTTAATACTTACGATTCGTGTTACGACTTGTGTTTTCCACGCTCGATTATTTGTATGAGTTATGCGCGAGTGGCGGAATGGTAGACGCGCAGGATTTAGGTTCCTGTGTCTTACGACGTGTGGGTTCAAGTCCCATCTCGCGCACGTTAAATCTTAAATCTACAATTCACAAACTTTCGTTAATATCAACAAGTAATATCAATAAGTAGTATCAACCATAAATATCAACATCAGGAAGCGCGTATAAATGTTAGTAGCAGTAGACATTGGCAACACAAACATAGTGCTTGGCTTTTTAAAAAATAACAAAATCGTCGACACGTATCGCATGACTACAAAATCCAACCGTACTTGTGACGAATACGGCATTATACTTATGCAATTCCTGCATTTAAGCGGCTTCAAAGCAAGCGATGTTGAAGATATAATAATTGCTTCTGTTGTTCCAAAAGTTATGCACTCATTTCGTTCTAGCATAATAAAATTCTTTAATATTGACCCAATGATTGTTGGCCCTGGTGTTAAAACTGGCATGAATATTCGCATTGACGAGCCTAAATCGCTTGGTGCAGATTGCTTGGCTGATTGCGTTGGCGCGTTTAACGAGTACGGCGGACCTGTTCTTGTTATTGACTTCGGCACTGCTACAACATACAACTACGTTGATAAAAGTGGCGCTATTACCTGCGGTCTTATTTGTACTGGTATTAGAACTGCAGCAGCAGCTTTGTGGGATAATACAGCTCAGCTTCCGGAAGTTGAAATTTCTAGACCAAAGTCTGTTCTTGCAAAATCTACGCTTACTGCCATGCAAGCCGGCTTATACTACAGTTTCTTAGGTGGCATTGAGCGCACTATTGAACAGTTTAAGAGTGAAATAAATGAGCCATTTAAGGTGATTGCCACAGGCGGATTGGGTAGTTTGTTTGAGCAGGATGTTCAATCAATCGACTATTACGATCCTAATTTGATTTTTAGAGGCATGGCAGAAATTTATAGAAGAAACTTACGCTAGTTTTAAAACTTGCGTTAGTTTTCTATCTAACAACAAAACCTTGATTATACCCGTATTCTTTTAAGTCTTTTTGCCACAAATCTAAACCATCTTTTATAGAAATACGAGGACCTGGATCGTCTGGAAGCCACAGCTGACTGCCGTCATCTTGAGTAATTCCAGCGTCAATCATAGACTGCACATTCAAGCGAGTACGCGACTTTCTACTCCAGTCATAAGCCTGCCCAACAGTTGTACGAAAATCATTTCTGGAATACACTTCAAACGGCAAATACTGGTATCTGGTATCGACTTGATTTGCAGCATCAGCAAATACTCGGTTAAATTTCTGACCACCAAAATAAGGTATGTCAATTCCGCGAGAATCACGTATTGTTGTTCGATTTAGAAAATTCGGGTCAGCAAGAGTTACAACATCCGCAGGAAACGCTCCACCGTTAACGCGCATTCTAATACCTTGCATTTCATGACAAACAAAATTCACAAAACGCATAGCAGCTTCCGGCTTTCTACTTAATTTCAACACAGATAGCGCAGATCCGCCCATTTCTGCATTGCGTTTTTCGCCGTGAAGCGTTGGCACATGCGCAACCTTCCACAATCCCGCTGTACCTGGCACATTCTCCAGAAGCAGAGAAGGCATCCAAGCTCCAGCAAAAACAGAAGCAATTTTGCCGGCTCCAATACCATTTTTCCAGCGTTGCGTCCAGGTTGTAGTTCGTGTGTCAATTAAGCCTTCGTCAATCATAGACTGCCAAAACTTAGTAAACTTTTGCGTGCCCTTGTCGTAGCCCAAACGCACAGTAACTGTTTTTCCATCGTGCGAAGTAATAAAAGGACGTCCACCTGCAAGCCAAATCATAGCGTTATAAAAGCTGGCATCTCCCGAATCTGCAGCAATATAAACGCCAATATCCTTCAGTTTTCTAGCAGCGTGACGGTAATCTTCCCAAGTGCGTATTTTAGTTGCGTCAACACCAGCTTGCTTAAATACGTCATCGTTATAAAACCAAGCCATAGGGCCTGAATCCATTGGAAGGCCATAGATTCGCCCACCTAGTTGCACAGAAGACCAAGTACCTGGAGTGTAGAAAGTTCTAGTCCCCTGCACTCGATCAGTAATATCCAGCAGCTGCTCGCTTACAGCGTATTGCGGTAGTGCGAAATATTCCAGCTGAGCAACATCCGGTATTCCGTAACCGTCTTGAATAGCGCTGTTTAGATTGCTGTAGCCGCTAGTGTCTTTTACAACAACACGAAGATCCGGATTAAGACGCTCAAACTCTTTTGCAATACGCTTCATGCTTGGTTCCCACGACCACACAGTGATTCGTGTTCTAGCATCCGCATTTCCGCATCCGGAAGATAGCAATAAAGACAAAACACACAATATTGAAAGCACTAATTGCTTCAAACTATTGCGCGATTGCAATATTTTTGCGAATGTAAGCATGAGTTGCCGCCTACTACTATTTTGTTACCATAAGTTTTATTCTACAGTTACAGATTTGGCAAGATTTCTTGGCTTATCAACATCGTAACCCTTTAATTTTGCCATATCCATTGCGAATAACTGCAACGCAACAACGTCAACAAGCGGGCTTAAAAGAGTCGGGCATTCAGGACGCCAGAAAACAATATCCGCGTATCTTTCAGCATCCGGATCCCCTTCTTCAGCAACCGCAATAGTAAATGCTCCGCGCGCTTTAACTTCCTCAATTCCAGAAATTACTTTTGAGTGCAAAATGTCGCGTCCGCGAGAAGAAGGCACAATTACTACAACAGGCTCGCCCTCGTCAACAAGCGCGATTGGACCGTGTTTAAGCTCACCGGCTGCAAAACCTTCTGTGAAAGTATATGCGATTTCCTTAAGCTTAAGCGCTCCTTCTAGCGCAACAGGGTATCCTACATGACGACCTAAGAATAGGAAAGATTTAGCTTCAAGCGTATGCTCAGCCGCTTTCATAATCGCTTCAGATTGAGTATCGAGAACATTCTGAATTTTACTTGGCATAGCTTTTAATTGCGCCACAATTTGCTGAATTTCGTCGCGATACATTGTGCCTTTTACTTGTGCCAAATAAAGGCCGAGCATGTATGCTGCCACGATTTGTGCAACAAAAGCTTTAGTAGAAGCAACAGCGATTTCTGGACCTGCGTGAGTGTAGAGCACTGCGTCAGATTCGCGCGGAATGCTAGAGCCTTGCGTATTGCATATTGCAAGCACACGACTTCCCTGCTCACGCGCGTGACGCAAAGCCATAAGAGTGTCCATTGTTTCGCCAGACTGCGATATTGCAACCACCAATGTTCGATGCGTCAAAATAGGGTCTCTGTAGCGAAACTCGTGAGCAAGCTCCACCTCAACCGGCACACGCACCCAGTGCTCAATCGCATATTTTGCAACCAAACCTGCGTAACTTGCCGTTCCGCAAGCAACAACAATAATTTTGTCAATCGATCGCAAAACATCTTGACTAATATGCACTTCATCAAGAACAATATTTCCCTGAGCGTCAAAACGCCCACGCAAAGTGTCTGCAACAGCATGCGGATCCTCATGAATTTCCTTATCCATAAAGGAATCCCAGCCGCCTTTTTCTACAGCAGACGCATCCCAGTCAACTGTAAAACACGTAGGATTTTGAACAACTTTGCCGTCAAAATCAGTAAGAAGCAAACCAGCTTTACCGCTTTGATCCATATTTCCAATGCAAACAGCTTGATCTTGGCCAACTTCTAAAACGCGATCCGTATAAGCCACAAAAGCCGCAACATCAGAACCTAAGAAATACTCTCCGTCACCAAGACCAACAACAAGCGGAGAATCGTGACGAACGGCTGCAACAATACCAGGCTGACGAACGTCCACTGCTAGAAGAGTAAAAGCACCCTTAAGCATTTTTGCAGTGCGGCGAAGAGCTGTAAATAAGTCTGCTTTACCGGTTTCTTCCACAATTTCGTTCGCGATTTTACCAAGCAGTTTTGCAGCAACTTCCGTGTCTGTTTGGGAAGAAAATTCGTAGCCTTCTTCGTGAAGTTGTTCTTTTAGAACAACAGCGTTTTCAATAATTCCGTTATGAATAAGGGCGATTTTTCCATCAACACTTGTGTGAGGATGCGCGTTTGTATCGCAAGGAGCACCGTTCGTGGCCCAGCGAGTATGACCTATTGCAGCGCTTGCTTCCGGCATAGGATCCGCACTAATATCATCTCGCAACACAGCTAGGCGTCCTGCTTTTTTGCGCACGGCGACCTTGCTCATTCCTGGTGCCACCAGCGCCACGCCTGAAGAGTCATATCCGCGATACTCTAAACGCTCTAATCCACCTAAACAAACTTCCAAAGGTTTTGCGCAAACCTTGCCAAAACCCGCATATCCCACAATTCCACACATAATCTTCTATTATACGTCAACCTCAAGGCTTGTGCAGTACTTTCTTCGCGTCAAATCTCGA
>NZ_ADES01000002.1 GCF_000263595.1 Gardnerella vaginalis 1500E | reverse complement strand
GAGAGTGTACAATATTTTGTGTAAACACAAAAAAGAGTATAAAAAAAGAAGCCACTAGTTGTATAATTAATCTACCAAAACAAATTAACAAAGGAGTGACTTCTAAATGGATTTTAACACAGAATTGACAAAAAGACTATTACAAGGTGACAATATTAATCACTTATTAAAAGAAGCGATTGAAAATGGGATTAATCAATTACTTCAAGTTGAATTAACAGAGCATTTAAACTACCCTAAACATTCTGTAGAGGGATATAACACCGGAAATTCAAGAAATGGTGGCTATAATCGTAAAATTTATTCAGAATATGGTATTTTAAATATCCATATTCCACGAGATCGTAACGGAGAATTCGAGCAAAAAATTATTAAAGCTTATAAAAGAAATTCCGAAAAATTAGAAGAGGTTATTATTAAACTTTATTCTAAAGGCTTTACTAACCGTGAAATTGCAGAGTGTATCGAAGATATTTACGGTCATCACTATAGCCCTACTACCGTAACAAATATTACAAAACAAGTTGAAGACTCTGTTAAAGAATTTCATCAAAGAAAAGTTCAATCTCGTTATGCAGTGATTTATGCTGATGCAACGTATGTTCATTTAAGAAGAGCTACTGTTCAAAAGGAAGCTGTTCACTTTTTAGTAGGAATTACTCCAGAAGGCAGTAAAGAAATTCTTGATTATGCAATCTATCCTACTGAATCTGCTGAACACTATAAAGAAATGTTGGAATCATTGAAACAAAGAGGATTACAAGAAGTTTTACTATTTATTACAGATGGACTTAGTGGGGTTAAGACTGCTCTTTTAAGCGTGTTTCCTAACGCAAAATATCAAACTTGTTGGGTTCATTTAATCCGACAATTACAAAAGAAGGTAAGAGTTGAAGATAAAAGAGAATTAGTAGATTCACTTAAGAAAGTTTATCAATCAAACAATAAAGAAGATGCAGAGAAAAAATTAAACGAATTTCTAGAAAACATACACAAACGTTATCCTAAAGTCTGTGCAAGTATTGATTCAGTTTATGACGATTTATTAGTCTTTTTTGACTTCCCTAAACAAATTCGTCAAAGTATTTATACGACTAATTTAATTGAAAGTCTCAATAAGCAACTAAAAAAACGATTAAAAGCAAAGGAACAGTTTCCAGCAGAGGATAGTTTAAATCGTTATCTAGGAGTATTTTGTATTGAACAAAATGAATTATCTAAAGAAAGAATTCATAGAGGATTTGGATTAGCGTCTTATGACCTGCACGAAAAATTCGAAATCCAATAATATTTGCTTTTCGTAGAAAAGCAAATATTATTGGATTGATAGCTTGATTGACAACTAGTGGAGTTTACACAAAATTCTTGACACTGCC
>NZ_ADES01000001.1 GCF_000263595.1 Gardnerella vaginalis 1500E | reverse complement strand
CGTTGGAAATACTAGCATCCTCCGGAGTGTCGAAAACAACGAAAAAGAACCCAAGAACCAACACAAAACCAGAAACAATAATCAAAACCAACAAAAAATAACCAAAAATAACCCCAAAAACCTCAAAACCGGGAGTGTCGCAACCCCCAGCTTTAAACAAAACAACAACAAAAACACAATCAATACAAAATCAACGCCCAAAATACACAAAAAGCAGAAAAGTATGAGATATACGATTAAACATAAACAAAAAGATATATGAATGCGATATATGGAATAAGAAATACATATATAAATGGATACTTATTAAATAAACATTTATTAAAGAATATGAAGCACATAAAAACATAAAAGCGTAAAGAGCATAAAGAAGAAGAAAAATAAGAATAGGATATTAACAGATATTAATAAAAGGAGAAGAAGAATGAACAACAAGCAATCAAACAGCAAAAGACATATCGTTGTGCTAACAGGCGCGGGAATATCTACGAGCGCGGGCATTCCAGATTTTCGCGGACCAGACGGCGTATGGACCAAGCACCCAGAACAAATGAGTGTTTACGATATAGACGCATTTTTAAGCAGTAAAGAGGAACGCATATATTCTTGGCGATGGCAAAAAGAGTCGCCAGTTTGGAACGCACAGCCTGGAACAGCTCACAAGGCACTTGTAAAACTCGAGCAGGCAGGAATGCTCGACCTTATAGCCACACAAAACTTTGACGCACTTCACGAAAAAGCTGGCAATGACCCAGACATCATAGTGAATTTGCACGGAAGTATTGGAACATCGCACTGCATGAGCTGCCACGCGAGCTATAAAACTGCCGATATTATGGCAGATTTAGACGAGCATCCAGATCCGCATTGCAGGCGCGCCCTGCCATACCGCGGAAATATGCCTTGCAATGGTCTGATTAAAACAGACGTTGTATATTTTGGAGAAGCACTTCCCGAAGGCGCTATGGAAAGAAGCGCGCAAGCAATAGTTAAAGCGGACGAGCTGTGGGTTATTGGCTCCACGCTAGAAGTATTTCCAGCTGCAAGCCTTGTGCCGTTAGCTGCTCGCGCAGGAGTGCCAATTACGATAATGAACCTGGGAGATACGCAATACGATTATTTGGCAGAGCGTATTATTCGCGAAGATATTGCGAAAGCTCTGCCAAAATTAGTAGACGAAACTATTGCAAAGTAGTTATTGCGAAACAATTATCACAAATTAACTATTGCAAAGTAACAGCTATACCTTCCCAAGGCGAAAGCGTACCATTTTTAAGCGATGTAAGCGCATGATTTACGTCGTAGGTTGTAACCATTACGTTATGCTCCGTAAAGCTGCTAGAAAGGCGATTTTGCAGCGTTTTCGCACTTTCTGCAGGAATAGGAACAGTTGATTCTGTCATATTAACCATTACGAGCATGCGTTCTGTAGATTCTGCATTAGATTCCGCAGAATCTTCCTTAGTTCCGCAATCGGATTTAAGCTCACGCACAAAAGCGTACACACACTCGTCGTCTGCATCAACCAAATTCCAAGAGCCTGTGGAAACAATCGGCTCAGAATGGCGCAAAGCAATCAAATACTTGTAAAAAGCATAAACAGAATCCGAATCTTCCATCTGCTCAGCTGCATTAATGTCTACGTAGTTAGGATTCACACTAATCCACGGCTCCGCATTGTTTAGCGACGGAACATTAAAAGGCATGAATCCCGCGTATTTAGAAGCATTCCACTGCATTGGAGTTCGAGAATTATCGCGACCGCGCTTTGCGAGCGCATCCATCATAGACTCCGCCGACTGAATATGCGCTTCTTCTACGCGCTGCTTAAACATGTTCAACGCTTCCAAATCACGATACTGCTCAAGACGAGTAAAGTGCGCGTTAGTCATACCAATTTCTTCACCTTGATACACGTACGGAGTGCCGCGATGCATGTGAAGAAGCATTGCAATTGCCTTAGCGGATCGCACGCGCATCTCATCGCTAGATTCACTTCCCCAGCGAGAAAGCGCACGCGGCTGATCGTGATTATTAAAGAACAGGCTCGCCCAACCAGCATCCGCTACAGCTTGCTGCTGCTCAGCCATTACGCGCTTTAAATCAGTCAACTTTAGCGGCACAGGATTCCACTTCGTGCCGTTTTCGCAATCAATATCTACGTGATTGAACAGGAACAACATGTCGAGTTCGCTGTGAGCAGGATCCGTAATATATGTGTTGCGGTGCGGAGAAATTCCTGGAGCCTCACCAACAGTAAGATAACCTTCGCGCCCTTCGAAAACTTCTGCACGCATCTCGCGCAAGAACTCGTCTAAACGAGGTCCGTCCGAGCAGAATGGGAATGGCGATGAATAGCCGTCGGCTCCAGCCGGAAAATCTTCAATTTGGCAGCCATCTTCACCAGGCAAGCGATCTTCAGAATCAACATGCTTTGAAATCTGCGTAATAACGTCCATGCGGAAGCCGTCAATTCCGCGATCCATCCACCAATTCATCATCTTGTACACTGCAGCGCGAACCGCAGGATTTTCCCAATTTAAATCTGGCTGCTTTGGAGAATACTGGTGAAGATAGTATTCACCTCGCTTTGGATCGTAAGTCCACGCAGAACCGCCGAAATACGAGCCCCACTTATTTGGCTCCGCGCCAGGCTCTCCTGGCACATGGCCTTCACGAGCCGGCCTCCACCAATACCAATCCGCGTAGTCGCTAGAAGCATCTCTTGAAGCTTGGAACCAGGCGTGCTCGTCGGAAGTATGATTTACTACTAAATCCATCACAACTTTAAGCCCACGCTCGTGAGCTCCAGCCAAAAGTTCGTCCATATCTTCCAAAGTTCCAAAAAGTGGATCAATATCTTGATAGTCGGAAATATCGTAACCATTATCGTCTTGCGGAGACTTGTATACAGGGCTGAGCCAGAGCACGTCAACGCCTAAATCAGCCAAATAATCAAGGCGCGAAGTTATTCCCTTCAAATCACCAATACCGTCGCCGTTGGTATCTTGGAAGCTTCGCGGATAAATCTGATACACAACTGCATTCGCCCACCAAGGGTTTGGCGTAGCGCCGTTTGTGCGCACGGATTCTGGTAAGTTTACTCGGTCAAAAGTAGTCATACATTCCCCACTAATTTACGTAAGTAAGTATTTTATTGCGTATTTTCTATTACGAATAATTTTATGTTTAATAGTATTTATAATTTTAGACTCTAAATTCTAGCAGAATACTATATATTTGCGCATATAATAAAAGCGGCCCGCAGTAAAAACCGTGAGCCGCACCTCCTTCTCATTCGTGGCACGAATTAGAATGCTCTCCAAATCACTGCTGATGATGCAGTTTGAACGCAAGCTCCGCCAAGTGCACGCCGTGAGTTAAGAATTCGTGCGTGCGGCAAACGTAATCGTTTTCGCGACCAAGTTTCGCAATATAACCGTTGATATAGTCGACTTCCGTTTCGCGACCGCGGCTCATATCTTGGTACATAGAAGGATAGTGCAAAGGATTTGCCACGCGACTTACGTAATCGATAGCTTCCATCTCCTTCTGGCGCGTATTTACCATACGAATTCCGGCGCGATCGCACGCGTCGTAAGCTTCGTTAATAAGTTGACGAGCCATATCCATAGCACCTGGGTACGAAATAAACTGGCCCATTTGAATCTGGTACATAGTGCACAAAGTGTTGATTACGGAATTAAAAATCACCTTCGCCATGCAAGTACCCTTGAAATCTTCCGTAATAGTAGGGTTCAAACCTGCAGCTTTAAAGTCGTCTCGCATAGCAAGCTCAACATCACTCACCTGCTCGTTCAACGCGCACATATTCATTGTGCCAACGCCAACTTTACCAATAAAATCAACGTCACCCGGACCATTCAAAACGGTTGCAATCATTGCCGTACCGCCGTAAATACGATCATCTGAGAAATACTGCTGAAGCTTTTCAAAATGACCCCAACCGTTCATTGCAGCAAACACAACCTGATGCTCTTTGAACAAATGCTTGCAACGCTCCAACATTTGAGCAAGCTGCATTTGCTTCATAAACACAATCCACACGTCTGGATCACCGTCGTAATCTTCAGGCGTATACATATTAATAGGCACCAAATGACGGTTTTCATGGTCTCGGCTAACCATTACTCCGCCTTGCGCGCGAACCTTATTCACATTTTCATCCCAGGCATCAATGAAATCAACATGAATGCCAGCCGTTTCCTGCAACAAAACGCCATAGCGATACCCCATAGCTCCAGAACCGATCATTGCATATTTCATGCCACTCATAGTGACACCTCCTTTTAGATAAAAATGTGCTTAGGCGAGATTCATGCGTTTTACAGGAATTACGTCGAAGCGACTACAAATATTGCAAAAGCAAAAGTAAAAACGATTTGCTTTTTGTTTTTATAGCATATTACTCAATTCGCGGAGATTGTCAAAAAATTTTCTAATTGCGTTTCTTATGGCGTTTCTAATTAAAAAATTATTCAGTTTTAACGGTGATTTTCAAAAAAGTTTCGCAAAACTTGCGCACATTCAGATTCACAAACCGAACCAATAACTTCCGGATAAGATCCCACGTGTGGGTCTCGTAAAATATCCCATACAGATCCACACGCACCCAACTTTGCATCCCAAGCGCCAAAAATTACGCGACGAAGTCTAGTTTGTAAGATTGCTCCAGCGCACATAGGGCAAGGTTCAAGAGTTACTACCAAAGTGCAGTCAGATAAATTCCAAGATTTGCGCGAGGAAGCAGCAGATTTCATAGCGAGCACTTCCGCATGAGCTAAAGGATCGTGCATTCCCTCACGTAAATTTGCTCCGCGGCCAATAATATTTCCGTCACCATCAAGCACAACTGCACCAACTGGAACTTCTCCAGCTTTAGCCGCTTCGACCGCCAACCGCAACGCTTCCTTCATTGCGTAAGTAACGGAATCATCATTTTTGTTCATAAAATCGGCTCACACAATCAACTGCACAATCAACTCACACAATCAACTCACAAATCGCAACTGCTACAGAAGTCCCGACGTAATATCGTGCAACATGAACCACTTTCGAATATCCCCAAGTTCTTCCATATGCACAGCGTGATCAAGGCCTTTGTAGCGCTTTTCTTCCAACCACGTGTGCTCCTCAAGCCAAGCGGCAGCTGCAGAAAATTCGTAAGGCGGAATCACGGCATCTTCTAAACCGTAGCCGAAAAATACAGGCGTATTGTGCTCAGCTAAATCGTCATCTTTTAAAGCAATTTCGTCTGCAGAGGCAGGAACGTTAGGAGCTATAAATCCGGAAAGCGCAACGGATGCGCGATAACGTGCAGGATTCAAGCGCAATAAATGAACTGCGAGCGCTGCTCCCTGAGAAAATCCGAATGGAACAACATCTCGATTTTCGGGAATATTCGCGCACACCCACTCGTCTATTGCGGCTGCAGCAGCATACATGTCGTAATCTAAATCTTCTCGCTGCGGCACAGCATCATGAAACCAACTGTACGCACCTTGCGCAAGTTTAAGCGGAGCACGTAATGAAATCGCATCATTATACGGAGCTACTATTCGCAATAAATCTAGTAAATCTTCTTCGTTAGAACCCCATCCGTGCAAGAACAGCAGCAACGGATGCGTTGGGTGCGCAACAGCATTACCTTGTGAATATTGTGAGTGCGTTACTTTCAGCGGCTCTCCAAAACGACCCGGCACTACGTGAGATTCGCGGCCAATATGCGGTTCGTAAGAATTGATTTGCGCATTATTGCGATTTGGTTCATCGTTAGTAGACATAGTAGTCATTGCCTCACCGCCGCTTGTATAAATTGTTACGTTACAAATCTTTATTTTAATAAATATTTTGTATCAAATCATTATGATTTTCTCATTTACAGCATACACATATAAAAAATTAATTAATAAAAATTAATTAATAGAAATTTAAAGAATGAATATTTTGATTTTAGTAACTTTCGAATTAAAAAGCAGAGTATCGCAAATTCAGTACGATTTGATAATTTATCAGACGTCTGACGAATTGTAACGTGCTTACTGTAACATACAAAGAAAGCCAATTCAGCCGCGATTTCAAGGAGGATATCATGCTGAAAACTGAATTCGTTGTAGGCGCGTACGCGTCACTGCCAAAATCACGCGAAGAACAACAACAATACTACGATTTACTCGGAAGTCAAAACTGGGTTGCCGGAACAGAAATCCCATACCCGGGCGATTTAGCAGATTCGCAAACCCGAGAATGGCTAGCAAACGCAATACCATCAAACTGGCACAAAAACACAATAACCGCAATTCCCGGAACAATGCGGCATATAAATTTTGATCCCGATCCAGAATTTGGCTTAGCAAGCACGAGCGAAGAAGGGCGACTTCGCGCAATCGACTTCTTCAAAAATATTCGTAACGCAATAGCTGATTTTGCAAACCTTCGAAACAGCTGCGATATTTCGCATATTGAAATACACACGGCACCAACTCGAATAGCGCGCGCGGACGCAATGAAAAAGTCACTAGACGAGCTCGCGCAATTAGATTGGCTTGGAACAAAGCTCGTAATGGAACATTGCGACAGGTATATTGAAGGGCAAAATCCAGAAAAAGGCTTCCTTCCGCTCGAAGACGAAATTCAAATTGCAAAAGATGCAGGAATTGGAATCACAATTAATTGGGGTCGTAGCGTTGTTGAAGAACGCAATGCTAAAGCCGCTATAAATCACGTACGCGAAGCAAGAAAAGCTGGAGTGCTTAAGGGAGTAATGTTCTCGGGAGCAGGCCCAGAAGCTACGCAATACGGGTACGAATGGATTGATGGACACTTGCCTATGGCTCCAGACGAGCCAACGTCCTTAATGACTCTTGCGGAAATTCAGGAAACTGCGCGCGAAGCTTTAAAAGACGATTATTTAATCGACTATTTGGGTGCAAAAGTATGCGTACCGCAAGATTCCAGCGTTCCAGAACGCTTGAACTATTTAAAGCATATTTACGAAGCTGTAAACGCAACACAAATTGCGTGAATTAAAAACTCAATCAATCAGCAAATAAAATATATTTCTACGGATGTGACTTATGAACGAAATAAAAGATTCTCGCTCTACATATCTTGCTTTTGACATAGGCGGAACAAAAATAGCTTACGGATTGGTTACATTACCGGAGTCGGCATGCAGCAAAAATATTGCAGATGCGGCTGATACAGCAACGGCAAATATTGCAGATGCTGCAGGTTGCGTTATTCCGTCCGTGCAAGAATACGGTTCAATACCAACCGAAGCGTCAAAAGGTGGCGAAAGCATAAAAAATCGTTTAGTAGAACTAGCGAAACAAATCCTGGAAAAAGCGCAAAAAAATGGCAAAACCATTAGCGGAATCGGCATAGCAGCCGCAGGAGTACCAAATAGTAAAACTGGCGAAATCGTTGCAGCAACAGACATTCTTCCCGGTTGGCGCGGGCAGCGAATTTACGACGCGTTTAAAAGCATAACTGATTTGCCAGTTTATATGATTGGAGACGTTGGCGGACACGGACTAGGGGAAGCTATTTACGGAGCTGGACGCGGAAAATCAATCGTACTTTCCGTTGGAATAGGAACCGGCATCGGCGGTGCAATTATTATAAACGGCAAACTTTTTACAGGAGCACACTCAGTTGCCGGTCACGCCGGTCATGTTGTTAGCGATTTGGGAGTTGGATTCGAATGCTCTTGCGGAACGCACGCTGGGCATATTGAGCCAGTTGCGTCCGGAACTGGTCTTGCAACTTTATACAACCATAATTTGCCTGCAGGTGTTCAAAAAGCGGAAAACGGGTACGAAGTATGCGCTTACGCAAACGAAGGTCAACCGCACGCTAAAGAAACGCTTGCTAAAAGCGCAAAAGCATTGGGAGAATGCATAGCTGGAATGGCGAATCTTATAGACCCAGATGTTATTGTGCTTTCGGGGTCTGTTGTAGAAGCAGGAAATATTTGGTGGGATTCAATGCGAGCTGGATTTGAAGATTCTGCTTTAGATTTGGTTAAAAGCACGCCGATTTTTAAGGGAAAGCTTGGTGGCACAGCTCCGCTTATTGGTGCTGCTTTCGCCGCTTTTACAGCTTCTCAAATTTGAAATATTTTTAAAAAGGAGAAAAACTATGAATCCTGTAGTTGAAAAAATTAAGGGCGGCTTAATTGTTAGCTGCCAAGCTTACCCTGGGGAGCCGCTTAGGCACCCGGAAACAATGGCACAAATGGCAATGGCTGCCGTAGAAGGCGGCGCTATTGGAATTAGATGCCAAGGATTGTCGGATATTTCCGCGATTAAAGGTCAAGTTGACGTTCCTGTAATCGGCATTTGGAAAGATGGCCACGATGGAGTTTATATAACACCTACTTTGCGTCATGCGCGCTGCTGTGCGGCGGCTGGAGCAGATATTATTGCGATTGACGCAACTGATAGGCCGCGTCCAGACGGGCTTACTTACGAGCAGACTGTTAGCGCTTTGCACAATGAGGGCATAGTAGTTATGGCTGATTGCGGAAACTTCGATGACGCTAAACGCGCTGCGGATTGTGGAACGGATATTATATCTACTACTTTGGCTGGTACTTCTCCAGGAAGACCGAAAACAGACGGGCCTGATTTTGAACTTTTAGGCCAGATTTTGCAAGCTTTCCCAAATTACCCTATTATTTGTGAGGGGCGTATTCACACCCCTGAGCAATTGCATGAGGTTATGCAAATGGGCGCGTGGGCTGCAGTTGTTGGGACGGCAATTACGCATCCAACGTCAATTACGCGTTGGTTTGCAGCAAAGCTTTAAAAAGAATAAATGAATTTTCACAATCTCGACACACGCACAACTTGACATCAGACATCAGACCTCTTATGTTTAAAGTAACGTGAAAATCACACGAGCGCATAATTGAAAACTATTCACATTCAAAGATGAAATGTGAATCAACAAACTCAACGGTGAGGAGAAAACATGAAACGGATTAGCTCAAAGCTAACCACTGCAATAGCTGCAGGCCTAGTCGCATTAGTTATGCTATCTGGCTGCGGTGGAGCAAAAAATAAGTCAGCAAAAGCACATACTGCTGTAAAAGATACGATTACAGCTCAAGTTGCGTACGCAAGCCGCGATTTCGCACCATCTACAACCTCTGGCGCGTTGCCAATGGCAGCAAACTGGCATGTTACGGAGCCACTTTACGCTCTTGACTACAGCAACTTTAAAGTTTTCAACGCACTTGCAAAAGGAGAACCAAAGAAGATTTCCGACACCGAGTACGAAGTAACCATTCGCGATGCCGCTAAGTTCTCGGACGGAACAGAAGTAACCGCAAACGACGTAGTATCCTCATTCAAGCGCACAACCGCGCAAGGAAGCCTCTACATATCAATGCTCGACTTCATTGATTCCGTAGAAGCAAAAGACAATCGTCACGTAATCTTTAAGCTAAAGAAAGCCTTCCCACTGTTCAAGCAGCGTCTCGCTTTGATTCAAATTGTTCCAACCGCAAAGTCGGATGCAGACTTAAAGAATCAGCCAATCGGATCCGGCCCATGGAAGTACGTATCAATCACCGATAACCAAGTAAAGTTTGAGCGCAACGATTTGTACAACGGCAAGTACAAGGCACAAACCAAGAACATGGTTTGGAACATAACCGTTGACGATACCGCTCGCGTAACTGCTATGCAAGGCGGCAAAACAGACGTAATGGAAATGGTTCCAGCACAAGCCTTCAATACTTTGAAGTCCTCCGGTTCTGAACTTAAAACCGCTCAGGGCTTCACTCTCCCATTCGTTATGTTCAACACGAAGCAGAAGCCATTCGACGACAAGCGCGTGCGCCAAGCTGTACTCTACGCAATCGACGTAAACAAGCTCATAGCAAACCAAATGAGCGGTCAAGGCGATCCTGCAACAAGCTTCTTGCCGAAGAATTACGCAAACTACCATAAGGCAAAGAACGTATACACCAAGAACATCGACAAAGCAAAGAGCTTACTCAAGGAAGCCGGCGTAAAAGGACCTATCAAGTTCACCCTTTACACAACCGACCACACTTGGATCACCCAGCTCGCTCCGCAAATCAAGAACGATCTTGCTGAAATAGGTATGGACGTAGACATTCAGTCTATGAAGTCTTCCGCACTTTACCCATCAATCACCGATCGCGACGACGCAAACTACTCGATGGTTTTGGCACCAGGCGACCCATCCGTATTCGGAAACGACCCAGATTTGTTGATGAGCTGGTGGTACGGAGACAACGCTTGGACCCGTCAGCGCACATTCTGGAAGACTTCCGAAGGATACGCAAAACTTCACAATCTTATGGACAAGGCTTTGGCAGCTAGCACACCAGCCGAGCGCCAAAAGTATTGGAACCAGTGCTTCGACTTGATTAGCGACGAAGTTCCTCTGTACCCACTCTTCCACCGCAAGACTACGACTGCCGTAAAGAAAGGCTCTTTGGCAGAGTGGAATGCAATCGGCTCTACCGGCATCAACCTTGTAAAAGCAAAGCTTACAAAGTAGGTGCAGAACCAGAAGTATTAAATAAACGTCAACCCCCTAACCTCTAACCGCAAAACCGGCCCAACTGTTTACCTTTCTCGCTTCTGTGCAGACGGGCCGGTTTTGTTATAAAAATAACAATTTCTTCAATGGATGTGTGGATGTCTTATGAGTAATTTTCTTAGACTTTTAGGTAGGCGACTAATTGCCCTGCCGTTCATGGCATTCGGCGTTACGTTCCTCGTATTCTTCCTTATGTCATTTTCAAAATATGATCCAGCAGTTGCAGCTTTAGGCGAAAACTCGTCTCCAGCAGCACTTGCAGCTTTCCGCCACGAAATGGGCTACGACCGCCCATGGTGGGAACAGTTCGGATCCTACATTCTTGGTCTTTTCCAAGGAAACATGGGTGTTTACGGCGTAAATAAAGACTCCGTAGCAGAACGCGTTGCAGAAGCATTCCCAATCACTCTTCAGCTAACTTTCATCGGCTTATTAATTGCAATAATTTTTGCAGTAGTGTTTGGCGTTTTTGCAGCACTTTACCGCGATACTTGGGTTGACCAAACAGTTCGAATTCTTTCGATTATTGCAATTGCAACCCCATCCTTCTGGCTTGGTGTTCTTTTGATTTACGTTCTTCAAATTAAGCTAGCTTGGCTCCCAGGTTCCGGCGATTTTGTGCCGTTCTTTGAAGATCCAGAAGCTTATATTGCAAGAATGGCAATGCCTTGCTTCGCACTAGGACTTCCAGTAGCCGGCCAGCTTACGCGAATCATACGAACCTCAATGGTAGAAGAATTGGATAAAGATTACGTACGAACCGCAATCGGCGCAGGAATTCCAAAAAGCGTAGTAGTTGCTAGAAACGTATTCCGCAACGCCCTAATCACCCCAATTACAACTTTGGGCATGAAGATTGGTTACCTTATGGGTGGCGCAATCGTTATTGAGGTTATTTTTGCTCTGCCAGGAATGGGCACGGCAATGTTCGATGGCATTAACGGCAACCAGCCAATGCTTGTGCAAGGCGTTGTACTGGTTGTTGCAATCGCATTCATCTTCATAAACATCATTGTTGATTTGCTATACGTATTAATCAACCCAAGGATTAGGACGGTGTGACATGCTATTTGGAAAGAATCAGGTAGTAGATGCCGCATCAAAGCCAGGCATCAAGTTTAATAGATTTAACAAAATGAGCTTAGGCTCCAGAATTGCGTTCATTGTGATTGCGCTTCTAGCATTTTGCGCTATTTTCGCGCGATTTATAGCTCCGTGCGATCCAGTAAAGATTACGCAAAACTATCAAGCTCCAACAGGTGCGCATTGGTTTGGTACCGATAACCTTGGCCGTGACGTGTTCTCTAGGGTTATGTACGGCGCACGTTATTCGCTTGTAATTGGCTTGTCATCTGTGCTTTTCGCACTGGTTATGGGAGCTATCATCGGCTCAATCGCAGCAGTAAGCCGCACCTGGATTGCTGAGCTTATAATGCGATTGATTGATATTGTAATGTCCATTCCAGGAATCGCATTAGCGGCCGTATGCCTTGCAATTCTTGGACAATCCATGATTGGCATCATCATTTCTATCGGCGTGCTTTACGTTCCACAAATCGCAAGAATTGTGCGAGCAAATATTATAAGCGAATATGGAAAAGACTACGTACGAGCAGTAATCGTTTCTGGCGCTCGAGCACCATGGATTTTACTCAAGCATGTAACCCGAAATATTGCAGCTCCAGTTATGGTGTTCACGACGCTTTGTGTTGCAGACGCAATCGTTTTCGAAGCCTCGCTTAGCTTCATTAACGCAGGTATTCCAGAGCCAACTCCAACTTGGGGCAACATTTTGTCTTCCGCAAAAGCGGGCGTTATCTTTGGATACTGGTGGCAGGCATTGTTCCCAGGCCTTGCGATTATGATTACCGTTCTGTGCTTGAACATTCTTTCTGAAGGAATTACTGACGCAATGGTTGCGGCACCAACCGCTCCAGTTTCTAAGACTGCAGCCGACGCTGATGCAGCTCGTAAGGAAGACAGGATTCTTACTGACCCAGTTGCAGCATACAAAGAGCAGCACGCAGCTTTGGTTGAATCTCTTGCGAAACTTCGCGAAGCTGAACTAAAGCGCACGGATCGTTTGCAGCCAACGTCTACAGAGCCTCCAGTTATTGAGGTTAAAGACTTGTGCATTCAGTTCCCACGCTACGGCAGCGTAAATGTTGTAGACCACTTGAGCTTCTCTGTTCGCCCAGGCGAGACAATGGGCTTGGTTGGTGAATCTGGTTGCGGTAAGTCAATCACTTCGCTGGCGATTATGGGCTTGCTTGATCCAAAAGCTAAGATTAGCGGACAAATCCTGTTTAATGGCAAGGATCTTGTAAAGCTTAGCCCAAAGGAGCACAATGCTTTGCGCGGCCACGAGATTGCAATGGTTTACCAAGATGCTTTGTCTTCCTTAAACCCATCAATGCTGATTAAAACGCAGATGAAGCAGCTAACTTCTAGAGGTGGCACTCGTAGCGCCGAAGAGTTGTTGGAGCTTGTAGGCTTGGATCCAAAGCGCACGCTTGAATCCTACCCGCACGAGCTTTCTGGCGGCCAGCGTCAGCGCGTGTTGATTGCAATGGCACTTACGCGAGATCCAAAGTTGATAATCGCAGATGAGCCAACAACCGCTTTGGACGTTACTGTTCAAAAGCAGGTGATTGACCTTCTTAACGAATTGCGCGAAAAGCTTGGATTTGCAATGGTGTTTGTAAGCCACGATTTGGCTCTTGTTGCCAAGGTTGCGCACTCGATTACCGTAATGTACGCAGGCCAGGTTGTTGAGCAAGGCTCCACTAAGGAAATCCTAACCGACCCGCATCACGAGTATACGCGTGGTTTGCTTGGCTCCGTAACCTCCATTGAGGCTGGTGCTCCAAGATTGCACCAGGTTCCAGGAACGGTTCCAAGCCCATCCGACTTCCCTAAGGGAGATCGATTCGCTCCTCGCTCTTCTCATCCAGATCAAGGACTAGACGTGCGCCCAGTAATGAAGCGCATTCCAGGAACGTGGCACTTCTACGCCGCGCCTCCAGAGCCTGAATCGGATGTACCTTCCGCAATTTTGACCGCCTCCGATCAAGGAGATGTGCGATGAACATGAATGTTAACGAAACAAACAAAGTACAGAACGAAAATGGCGATGTTCCAATCATCGAGCTGCGCGACGCCGAAGTGGTGTTCACTACTCGAGCAGGATCTGGCTTATTCCATAAGAACAAGATTACAGCCGTAAACAAGGTAAATCTTAAGCTTATGCCAGGCAAGACGATTGGTATTGTTGGTGAATCTGGTTGCGGAAAGTCTACTACTGCAAACACTATGTGCGGACTCCAGCAGGTTACGAGCGGCAAGGTTTTGTTTAAAGGGCAAGACGTTACGCACCGAACCGCAAAAGAGCGCATGGATATTGGACGCGTGGTTTCCGTTGTGTTCCAGGATCCAGCAATGGCTTTGAATGCTCGTATGAGTGTGATTGATCAGCTGATTGACCCGCTTGTTGTGCACAAGATTGGAAGCAAAGCTGAGCGCGATGCTAGAGCCAAGGAGCTAATCCGAATGGTTGGTTTGCCTCACTCTGTTCTTGGCGCTTTGCCAGGTCAGCTTTCTGGCGGCCAGCGTCAGCGTGTGGCAATCGCTCGTGCGCTTTCGCTTAATCCAGATGCAATAATCGCAGATGAGCCAACTTCTGCTTTGGATGTTTCTGTGCGTGCTCAGATTTTGAATCTTCTTTCCGACTTAAAGAAGAGGCTGAATCTTTCCATGGTGTTTATTAGCCACGATATTCAAACAATCCGCTACATATCCGACGAAGTCGTTGTTATGAATCACGGAACGATTGTTGAGCGAGGCGAAACGCATCAGGTTATTAACAATCCTCAAAATGATTACACGAAGATTCTGATGGGAGCGGCACCGTCGCTGTTGCACCCAACGGAAGAAGAGTGCAAGTAAGGTGCGTTAAATAAATCCACACAAAATCTTGGGCGGTTCACTATTACTCACAACAAAACTCAAGCGAGCCGCCCATCTCACTCAACTAAATTACGAAAACAAAATATTAAACAGAAATTTTAAATTCGAAATTTAATATCGAAACTTAATATCGAAACTTTAAGCACGAAAGAAGTGTAATTATGACTGAAAAATTCCACGGCGTTATTCCTCCAGTTGTTACGCCATTAACTGCAGATGGCGAAGTAGACGTTGTTAGCTTTGAGCGCTCACTTAATCGCATGATTGATGCTGGAGTAGACGGCCTGTTTACACTTGGCTCTTCTGGCGAAGTGGCATTTAGCACAGATAAGCGCCGCCGTGAAATCATTGAAAACGTAATGCGCATTGTAGACGGCCGTGTGCCAGTTTTGGTTGGCTGCATTGACACGGAAACAAACCGCGTAATTGAGCACGCAAAGGAAGCCAAGGAGCTTGGGGCTTCTGCAATCGTTGCAACAGCGCCATTCTACGCACTCGGCGGCATGGCAGAAGTTGAGCGCCACTTCCGTCTTATTCACGAAGCTGTTCCAGATTTGCCATTATTTGCTTACGACATTCCAGTTTGCGTGCACACGAAACTTCCTGGCAATTTGCTTGTAAAGCTTGGAAAAGATGGCGTGCTTGCTGGCGTTAAGGATTCTTCCAACGACGACGTGTCGTTTAGGTTCCTTGTAGACGACAACAACAAGGCTGGCCACCCATTGACTTTGCTTACGGGCCAAGAGGTTGTTGTTGATGGAGCATACATGTCTGGCGCAGACGGATCTGTTCCAGGCCTTGCAAACGTTGAAGCAACTGGTTACGTGCGAATGTGGAAGGCTGCTCAGGCTGGCGATTGGGCAACGGTTAAGAAGGAGCAGGATTGGCTTGCTGCTTTGATGCGAATTGTTACCGTACCTAGCGGCGTGGCAGGCTTCGGCGCTGGCGTTGGAGCATTTAAGACCGCAATGGCATTGCTTGGCGTGTTTGACACAAATCAGATGCCAGATCCAGTTTGCCCACTTAAGGGAGAAAATGTTGAAGCCGTGGCTGGCGTTCTTAAGGAAGTTGGCTTGACTTTGGCAAAGACTCCGCAAGAAGTGAGCGATTCCACTAAGTAGCGGCTTAAGTGCGTATCTTAAGTAAAAATCATAAATAATCATAAATAATCTAATAAAGCCTTTTATTTATGGTGCATAGTAAGTAAATAGTGTTGCGGTGTGCGTTAATTCGCATGCCGCAATGCTAATAATTGCTTAAAGCTTTAAAGGAGAAGCAAAGATGGCAGAAGTTATTATTGTAAAAGATCAGGATGAAGCTGGCGAGCTCTACGCAAAAGCAGTTGTAGATTTGATTAGTCGCAAGCCAGACGCAGTACTTGGCCTGGCTACAGGGTCTAGCCCATTAAAAGCCTACGAGCATCTTGCAAAGCTTGTTAAAGAAAATAATGTTGACGTTAGTCGCGTGCGCGGATTTGCGCTTGACGAGTACATTGGATTGCCATTAGAGCACGAGCAGTCCTACCACAGCACAATCCGCAGAACCGTAACCGACTTAATCGGCCTAAACCCAGATTTAGTGCACGTTCCAGGAGATGTTCTTAACGGAGCTCCATTAAGCGAAGGCAGCAAGATTGCGCACGCTGGAGCTGACTACGACGCTGCTATTGCTGCTGCTGGTGGAATCGACGTGCAAATCTTGGGAATTGGCTCCGACGGCCACGTTGGATTCAACGAGCCTGGATCTTCGCTTGCGTCTGGAACGCGCGTAAAAACCTTAACTGAGCAGACTCGTGTAGATAACCGCCGATTCTTCGACGGAGATATTAACCAGGTTCCAACTCACTGCATAACCCAAGGAATTGGAACGATTTTGCGCGCTAAGCATCTTGTTCTTCTTGCGTTCGGCTCAAATAAGGCAGATGCTGTAGCTGCAACGCTAGAAGGCGGAGTAAGCTCGCTATGCCCAGCTTCCGCGCTTCAAATGCATCCACACGCAACCGTGATTATAGACGAAGCGGCAGCAAGCAAGCTTAAGTTGGCAGACTACTATCGTTGGGTGTACACAAATAAGCCATCTTGGCAGGGAATCTGATAGATCCGATACCTCTGATAGATAAGTCTAAAATTAAGTAACGTATTCAAAAGCACAAACGCAGGTGGGTTAAATGTCAAAAAATGCATACTTAGATGCCGTAAATAAGATTGATGATTCACTAAAATCAAACGAGGGGCACAGTTTTGTAGTGCGAAACGTTAGCGTTGTAGACGCGCGCGGAATTGTTCCTAACGCTTGGATTTTGGTTAAAGATGGCGTGATTTTAGAAACGGGCATTTTAGACGAAGACCTTGCGCTGGCGATTAATGCTTGCGGCTTGCGCGCATCTGACTTAAATGTTGTAGACGGCGGTGGCTATTTTGCTGCGCCAGGCTATATTGATTTGCACGCTCATGGAGCCTGGGAGCATTCGTTTGACGACGGTGCCGAAGGGATTGCCATTGCGCGCGCGTATCACATGCTTCACGGAACAACTAGGCAAGTTCTTAGCTTGATTACAAATCCTCTTGACGTAATGCAAGAGAATTTGCGCACCGTTAAGCGCGTTATGCAAACGCGACCAGATGTGCTTGGATCTCACTTAGAGGGGCCGTTCTTGGCGCTTTCTAGAAAAGGCGCGCACGACCCTAATTGCCTAGTGGACCCTACTCCCGAGCGTGTTGAGGCGCTGCTTGAGGCGGCGGATGGCACTTTGCGCCAGATTACTATTGCTCCTGAGCGTGAACATGGCATGGAGGCTATTAAACGTTTTGTTGACGCTGGCGTAATCCCAGCCGTTGGCCATTGCGATGCGGATTATCAAACTGCTCGCACAGCTTTTAACTCAGGTTCCACGCTTATGACACACATGTTTAACGCTATGAACGGCATTCATCACCGTAAGCCAGGTCCAATTCCTGCAGCCTTGGAGGATTCGCGCGTCACGATTGAGCTTATTAACGACGGCTTCCACGTTGAAAATCCCATTTTGCAAATGGCGTTTAATGCCGCTCCTAATCGTATTGCGTTTGTAACAGACGCTATGGCCGCCACCGGTTGCGCGGATGGCTCTTATAAGCTTGGAGCACTTGACGTTCAGGTTACAGACGGTCATGCAAGGCTTGTTTCTAATGGCGCTATAGCGGGGTCTACTTTAACGTTGGACGTTGCGATTAAGCGCGCTGTTAAAGAGCTTGGCATTGGCTTGCCGGCGGCAATTGCGGCTGCAACTCTCGTTCCAGCCCGCGCTCTTGGGGTAGATAAGCAGAATGGTATAACTAACGCGCCTTTGGGCTTGGTTGAAAAGGGTTACGCAGCCGACTTACTTTTGCTTAATTCTGGGAATTTGGCCGTCGAGCACGTTTGGCTAGAAGGCCATAAAATTTCGTAACGGAAATCGTGTCGTTGCGATTAATCGTGATGCTGTAGTACTCAGGCATCACCATTGAAGATGGAAGAACCGCTCTCTAAACTAGAGCGGTTCTTCCATTTTATAGAATGTATGTGCTTCAGCGCTTTTGCAGTCTATTAAGCAAAATCGACTGAATTGGCTCGTAATGGCTATTTACAGCCTGCCTATATCCGTCTGCGTCTCCCGCAATAGCAGTTTTAAGCATAAGTTCATGCGCTCTAGCGGTTTTTTCAAGCTCGTCCGAAACTTCCAGCCCCAATTGTGGCAAAACAGCCATATGCACAAGCCACAAGCATCGCACAAATTGCTCTGCAATCGTATTGTTTACCGCGCGCAAAATGCCCGTGTGGAAAGCAATGTCTTGTTCCAAGAACGTTTTTCCAGCATGCGCCTCTTTTGTCATTGTTTCCGAAAGCGCTTCCAGCTCTGGATGCTGCGTTCCCTTAAGCGACTCAACAACTTTATCCGCGCATCCAAGGTCTAGGAATTTGCGCATTTCTACAACGTTACTCAAGTCTTCAAAATTCTTATTAATGGAGATTAAGGAGCGAAAAGCGAGTGTTTCCACCATTGGGTCCAAAGATAGCGAGCCAACAAACATGCCTTTCCCTTGCTTAACTTCCACAATGTTAAGTGCTTCCAGCTTGCGAATCGCCTCGCGCACCGATGACCTTGATGCGCCAATCAAATTGCATAGCATTGGCTCAGTTGGCAGCATGTCTTTTGGTTGCAAGCGTTCTCTTAAAATAAGCGATCTGATTGCATCCATCGTTTCGTCGCAACGTTTTCTTGCAACAATCGGAGCGGAGTTAGAGCTTGCTTGCAATAACGATAAGCGGTCTAGTGTTGTCATCTCATCGTCTTCGCAGCTGCTAAATGTCTCTTCCATTTTGGCTCCTTTCAGTTCGCATGAGTCTTCTCTCTTTTATTTCTTCCATTTTTTCGTTTTTGTGTACTTTGTTTTTGAAACCTGTTTGCAAACTATCTTGCCGACAAAGCGAGGAATCTATTGCTGTTATATAAATTCCAGTAGTCTCTTTTTCCCACAGTAGTTGCAAATTGTGTTTATTGCTAGAGGTAAGGCATTGATAAACGTGGTGGAATGGGTTTACGCACACATTTTTTTGCCACGTTTTGCCGCCGTCGAAGCTAAATCGCACAACTCCGCGGCCGCGGTACGGCATCATTTGGCTTGCGTTTGCAAATGCTATGCAGTCTGCGTTTTGCGCGTTTTCGCCGCTGAAGCAGGTTGCGCTCGGCTGGCTGAATATCTCGGGCAAGCTTTGGTCAAAAATCAGCTCGCTCCACGTTTCGCCGCAATCGTGACTAATGGCCTTGCCTACGCAGCCCGAGCGATTTTGATTGCGGAAGAACGCCAGAATATCGCCATTTTTGCGCTCTACAAACACGGTTTCGGAGCTTGTTGCATCGTCGTCTTGCATTGTTGCGGGATCTACGATTTTGCCGCCCATTAATCGCCCTTCGTTAATCATTTTGCCTCGGCGCCACGTTTCGCCGTCGTCGTCCGAAATAAGCGCTCCCGAAGAATAGTGCGATTTGCTTTGGCCGCTGCAATAAAATGGCACGAGTATTCTGCCGTAATGTTTTTCGCTATGCCTAATAATAATTCCGTTCCCTGGGCATACTCCAGCGAAGCTCATCCACGGTTCTTTAACCATGTGGTCAATTAAGCGTGGTGCGCTCCACGTTTCGCCGTCGTCGTCCGAGTAGATTTGAGCTATGTAGCAAGTTTTTTCGGCGAATAATGGCTGACTTTCGCTTGCAATTTCTGGCGATTTCCATATGTCCCACGTGGAACTGTCGCAAGTTTGATTATTGTGCAATCCGCTGCTCAGGTCTCCGCTCAAATCGCCATTTTTTATGCTTCCATCTGGGTAAATTAGCCAGTTTGTTGCGCATTCTTTTTCGCTAGAATTGCATGGCAATTTTACGGCTGCGCTTGCGTCCATTGCCGCCGCGTAGTGGCCACCTAAGCGGTCTATAAGCTTGATTCTTCCGCATGCGTCTACGCCTACAGCTGTTTTGCAATTTGTTAGCCCAATTCCGCCAGGATTAATGTCAATTAATACGTTGATTCTTTCGCTTTTGCCTTCTGGGTCTAAAACAGGGCAGGAGTCGATTGCGCTGGCGCCCAGTTTTCCAAGGTTTTTGCCAGGCATGTTGATTACGGTTTGCAAAGGCCCCCACGTTTTGCCGCCGTCCGCAGACCTGCGAATCACAAAGTTTATGTGATTTGGAGCGTCGTTCGAAACGCTTGTTCGCTGGTCTGCTCCCGCGATTAGCGTTCCCATGCGCGTTTTTACAAGCGACGGTATTCTGTAGCTGCGAGAGCCTGCGTAGCCTGTGTCGAATAATGCAGTTGTTACAAGCGGTTTTACTCTTGATATTCTTTGGATTTGGCCTTCGCTTAGCGCACTAAAGTAGATTCCGCCCGTTCTAGCTTCGCCCATTAATCGCACTCCGCGCAGGTTTTCGCCAATGCTTACGGCGTTTAATCCCGTTATGTTTGCAAACCAGAATTGTCCTATGTTGTGCGACTGGCTGTATCCGTCTACGTAAATGTCGATTGCTCCGCGATTTGCGCGAATAATCAAGTCGTGCCATTCGCCGTCGTCAACGCTTGCGGCTGCTTCGATTACGCTTTTTACGCACGTTTCGCTGTCGATTAGCGTGATTTTTATGCCTTCTGGCCCTGCATACACGCTTATTTTTTCGCTAGATTCTAGATTAGTTTTCGTTCCAACAGTTCCGGCTGCAAAAAGCACTCCGTGTTGGCCTGGCCCGCGCAGCCTAAATTGAATGTGCAGCGTTCCGCTGGACTTGCAAGATACGCGTTTTATGTCTCTTGCGCAAATCGTAGGTCCTGCAAACCATATGTCTGGCTGTGCTTGAGTGGCCGAATTTGCGATTTCTTCTGGATTTGGCAAGTGGTTTGAGTAGTAAAAGTCGTAGATTTGCGAAGATTCTGCCTGTACTGCACACACTTCGGCCGCTTTTTCGCTCACTCTTTGCGGTCCAAGATTCGTTGCGCTCGCAAAGCACTGGTATCCGTCTAAATAAAATCGGCTCCCAAAACTTCCGTACGTTATTACAAAATCGTGTTCGCGCCCATCGCATGCGCCTAGCGCATCTTCCATGTGCAGTGCAATTTCTTTTGCACCGTTTGCGTCGGCGTTATCTTCTAAAAGATTTTGCGCACTAAGCAGGGGAGCATCTTCTTTAATACTTATTTTTATTATTGGAGTTGCGTGCTCTTGATGCGTGGAAGCTTGCGATTTTTGCGCGGGCTTAATATTTAATAAATCGCAATCCGCATTTGCTACAAATTTGAACCCTATTATTCCTTCGTTTTGATTCCCGCGATTCCCGCTATTTTCGCTAGCTGCCGTAATTTTTATTGTGGCATGATTGAATCGCGTGTGTGCCGAACCCCCGATACTGGCAATTTCTTCACCCAGGTTCGTCGTCTTCGTTGAACGACGTTCCATTTTAGTCCTCCATGACCGTAAAAATTAAAACACCAATGTTTTAACACATATGACGTCTTACGACGTTCGCTATTCAGTCTATCACACATTTTTAAGCAACTGCACAATTGTTACACATGATGTTGCAGCCGTTGCCACAAAATAAAAAAGAACGTTGAAAAATCAACGTTCTTAAAGAGTGCGAACGGCGGGACTTGAACCCGCACGAGCATACGCTCACTGCCACCTGAAGACAGCGCGTCTACCATTCCGCCACGTTCGCATACAAAGTGCAAGGCTATCATATTTGATATAAATTCGCAATGTTTAGCCTAGCATTTTGTGGTAAAAACTACTCTCATCCTTTTGAACCGTTTTCGTAATAATGAGCAAGAGTCTCATCACGGAACTCTTCAAAATAGCCACCGTCAATAGAAGCTCGAATATCGTCGAGCAGCTTCACGAAGAAACGCTCGTTATGAATTGTTGCAAGCGTAAATCCGTTCATTTCACTAGCGCGCAGCAAATGATCCACATACATTCTGGAATAATGCGTGCAAGTGTAGCAATCGCAGCCTTCTTCAAGCGGACGCTGATCATGCTTAAACTCAGCGCGCTTAACGTTATAACGCCCATGGCGAGTAAAAATTGCTCCGTTTCTTCCGCAGCGGGCCGGAGCAACACAGTCGAAAGTATCTCCGCCGTTTTCAACGCAAGCAAAAATATCATCCACGGCTGCAATACCAAGCACGTGGCGTGGGCGATTTTCCGGCATAGCATCGCAAATCCAAGCGCAAGTATCTCCAATAATTCGCTTCTCAATAGCGCCACCAATACCAACGCCATCAAAATCTAAAGAAGCAATCTGCTCTGCCGCATGCCTACGCAAATCCTCATAATTAGCGCCCTGAACAACGCCATATAACGCTTGATACGGCTTGCCTACACGCTCCTTAGTTAAACGCTGATGCTCTGCAACACAACGCTTAGCCCAGCGGAAAGTGCGTTCTACTGACTCTTCCTGGTAGCGACGCGTATTCATCAAAGTTGTAAGCTCATCGAAAGCAAACATAATATCCGCGCCGAGCTTGTGCTGTATTCCCATAGAAATTTCTGCACTAAAACGGTGCTTGGATCCGTTAAGAGGAGACTTAAAAGTTACGCCATCCTCGTCAACAAAAGCCATACGCTCTTTGCCGGCTGCAATAACATCGTCCGACTTCATGCCGGTAACGTCCATTGCAAGGGTCTTCTTAAAACCAGCACCCAAAGAAAGAACCTGAAAACCGCCAGAGTCTGTGAAAGTTGGCTTATCCCAGTTCATAAACTTTCCTAAACCGCCAGCCTCATCAAGAACATCCGCGCCCGGACGCTCATACAAGTGAAAAGCGTTTGAAAGCATGCATTGCGCACCTAAATCTTTAATGCTTTCCGGCAATACAGCTTTCATTGCAGCTTGAGTTGCAACAGGCACAAAAGCTGGAGTTTGAATATCTCCGTGAGGAGTGTGTATTACGCCAGTGCGCCCGTAGCGAGCGCCGTCACGACCTTTACCTTCAGCAGTATTAGAAAGTCGCGTTTTGTTTGTAAACGAAAATTCTTTGCGGTCACCAGGCTTCCCAGGCTCAGCTCCGCGTGGATGTTCAAGAAGACTTGTCATAACCTTTACTTTATTAGAAGGCATGACGATAGCATTAAATAAATTTAATAGTGCATAAATAAGAAGATGGTTTATGATGGTGTATCAAGAGTCTTTTTTAAGGAGGATGAATGGCTGACGATTTGTATGGTACCAATCAGCAGGAATCCAATAACAATGTAAATACTGAGGCTATTGCGCAGCAACAAGGCCCGCAGAGCCCGCAAAATCAGCAGGATCAGCAAGCTGCGCAAGCTCAGCAGGATTCGCAGAACACACAGCCGCAACAAAACTCGCAGCCGCGTACTGCTCAGAATGTTCAAGCTTATAGTCCTGCGCCAGAGTTCGGCGCATACGGACCTGTGAACAATAGGGAAACAGCAAGTCAGCCTGTAGTAAACCAACCTAGCGCAAATTATCCTAATGCGAATATGCCTAACGCTAATGCGGCACCTTCCTCATATGTTGGGCCACAAAATCCTTATGCCCCTTCAGCAAATACTCCTAATGCGTTCGGGAATCCATACGAATCTAACGAAAACACTAGCCACACAAATGGCGATAATGTTAATCAAAATGCGCAGCAAAATCTTCCTCCAGTGTTCAATAGCACAAATGAAGGAGACCACAGCGAAACAAGCGCAGTAAATAAGGGAGAAAAGTTTGCCAATCTTCAGGCAAATAACAATACTCCGCCTGTTATGATTGCTATTTTATCGGCAGTAATTTCAGCAATAGTTTGTGTTGTTGTAATGACTTTCGTAGTTTCGCAAGGACTTATTGCAATTCCACAAGGAAGCTCCTTAGAAAGCGTCGGTTCAAAAGCATCTGGTCCTGGAACCGCAATAGTTAAAGGCGCACAATCTCCTGATTGGCGTGGAGTAGCTCGTCAAGTTTCTGGCTCTGTAATTTCTATTCAAACGCGCTTAGCCAAGGGAATGGGCAAAGGTTCAGGCGTAATAATTGATTCTAAAGGATACGCAGTTACTAATAATCACGTAATTGCAGACGCAAAACAAATTCAAGTTACTCTTTCTAATGGCCAAATATATTCTGCAACTTTAGTTGGAGCAGATAAAACAACAGATTTGGCTGTTCTTAAGATTGATAATCCGCCAAAAAATTTGAAAACTGCACAATTTGCAAATTCAGATTTGCTGGCGGTTGGTGAAGCAGTTATGGCTATTGGCAACCCGCTAGGTTACGACGATACTGCTACAACAGGTATTGTTTCAGCATTAAATCGTCCTGTATCTGTTATGGACGATCAAAGCCGTTCAGAAATCGTAACTAATGCTGTGCAAATTGATGCCGCTATTAATCCAGGAAATTCTGGCGGCCCAACTTTTAATGCAGCAGGCCAAATTATTGGCATAAACTCTTCTATTGCAGCCACCTCTACTCAAGGCGGAACAGCAGGCTCGATTGGTATTGGTTTTGCAATACCGGCAAACTTGGTGAAGCGAGTAGTTTCAGAAATTATTAAAAATGGTTCTGTTAAGCACGTTGCTTTGGGAATTATGATTAAAAGTGTTGCCGTGGAATCAAATGGTATTACTCGCGGCGGCGCTCAAATTGTTTCTGTAAATCAAGGAACTCCGGCAGCTGAAGCAGGCCTTAAAGCTGGAGACACCATTGTGGCGTTTGACGATAAACCTGTTGCTAATAATTACGCTCTACTTGGGTACGTTCGCGCAACAGCGTTTAACAATAAAGCTACACTTACTGTAGTTCGCGGAGGAAATACTCTTAAATTGACTGTTACGTTCGACCAAGAAGAAGCTGCTGTTAGCGGAATTAATCGTAAAGAAAAGACGCTGAAGAAAGATAAAAAGAACTCTCGAAATCGTGGTAAAAAGTCCAATGACGATGACGACGACGATTTACAGCAGCGTGACGATAGTGATGGAGATGACGGCGGTATCTTTGATCCGTTCGGATTCTGGTAAATTAAATAACGCCTGCAAGTATTTAAGGCCATAATAAATACGCCCCAACAGTAAGATGCATCTTGCGATTATCTTGCAATTGGGGCGTATTTGTTTATTTATTCACGCTACTTTTTGCGCTCGTATACAGTTACTGTTCCTTCGGAAACATTCGATTTGAAAGAGGATTTAGTTTTAGCAATAACATGCGCCGTGTAATGCTCAATATTGTAGTCCAATGCAACAAAGTAGTACCACGGTTCGCTTGATTCGGTTACAAAGAATTGAGGTTCTTTTTTAGCCTTGCAAGCTGATATTTCACCCCACGCTTGAGACTCAGAAGGACGTTCATTAGTAATAAACGAACTGTTTTTATAACTGCAATCAATAAGATTCTTCGCAAAATAAGGGTTTGCTGTAATAAGCTGCCAAGAATACTGGTGAACATCTTCAAATTCTGGAGAAATAGTATTACCGTTACTATCTAATTTTTCTTCTTTATGAAGCCAAGATGTTACAAAACGCTTATTTTCTGCGTGATTTCTCTGAATGAATTGCGCAAGAGCGCGAGAACCTGAGTAGTCGAATCTAATATCATTAACGCAAGCAAATATATTCCAAATCAAACTTGGCGCCAACAAAATAACAATAATAGATTGAGTAAATGCACACTTATTACTTAACTTATTTGCAAGCGTAATATCAAAATTAAGCGGCTTATTAGCAACACACATCCACAGTTGCGCAATAAAGAATACGAATACGATTCCTGCATGATGCAAAGTAAAATATTGCGTTGCAATAATAGCAAAAGTCAAATAAGGAAGAATAAGAGATACCAACATTTTCCTACGTTTTGCAATACAAATAGCAAAAGCCCAAATCAGTATTGAAATAAGAACGCAAATAATAGTTGGCAATATTCCTAAAGACATTCTTCTCAAAGAAACGTCTCCAGCGAATGCTGTAAACATGCTTTCTGACGGAACTACGAAAATAAAATACAAGAATTGAATAAGATGAGAATTTCCGCTAAAAGTTGCGCGAGAACCAAATGCATTAGCAGCAGGCCAAATGCAGGCAATGCTTGCAAAACCAACAAAAGCAAGTAAAATCCAACCAAGCAAACGATTTATATTAGAAAATATTTCACAAACAGCATTCTTAATTCCAGCTATCTGTACGCTTCGCACAACCCAAGCCAAGGCAAAACCTGCAGCAATAGCAATTCCATAAGAGCTAATCGCACACATTAACACAAGACTTAGCACAAGTTTCCAAGTATTAGATGGCTTAGAATCCGCATATTTCCAATAATGTGCAACCATTAGCAAAGAAACACATAGCAATGCGTAAGGGCGTGCAGTAACTCCGTATTGGAAGCAAATAAAATAAGTAAATGGCAGAAGCGCAATAGTAAGGCGATTAAAAGGAGCGCGGAAAATCAGCCATCCTCCTAGAAGAGCAGCGCACAAAAACTGCACGCCTTTAAGACCAATTTCGTACGGAACACCTGTTTTTGCAGGGATTGAAAGAAGAAGCGTCCAAAGTGGCGGATGCCCTTCGTAATGCGGACGAAGAGTTAACAAATCAGCAAACGAAGAATCACGCGCAATAAGCCAACTCTGCGCTTCGTCAAACCACGGTTCATGGAAGTACATAACTACTGCAACAACAGCCATGTATGCAATAAAACTAAGCGCGCGCGCATGCTTTACAATCCATAGTTTATTTGTTGTTTTCGGAGTATTTGTATTTGCAGTACTCGTATTCGTAATAGTATTTTCGTTCATAAATGTTTTATTTTCTTCTATAGTATTTTCACTAATATGCATATTTCTATTTAATTATTTCTTTCAAAATTGCGTCAGTACTAAACTTCAGCAAATAAAAGCCCCAACCAAATAAAATCACGCTAACACCGTAACAATACAGTGCAAGCGTGATTTTAAAGTTTGAAATTTTTTTAGTTTTGATTCAATGCAGCCAAACGACGAGCGTTAGCCACAGCATACAAGCTGATTCCAGCCGCAACCGAGGCGTTAAGTGACTCAACTGCGTTAGAAATTGGGATTCCAGCAATAGCATCACAAACTTCACGAGTTAGTCTGCTCATGCCCTTACCTTCAGAGCCAAGAACCACAACCAGCGGATCAGTTTCAAAGCCAGTTTCACCAACGAGCTTATCGCCGCCGCCATCAAGACCAATCGCATACCAGCCGCGCTCGCGCAAACCTTGAATAGCCTTATTCAAATTAACAACTCGAGCAACTGGCAAATGAGCTGCAGCACCAGCAGAAACTTTCCAAGCGGCAGCAGTTACGGAAGCACTTCTACGCTCAGGCAAAATCACGCCGTTAGCTCCGAATGCTGCAGCAGAACGAATAACAGCACCCAAATTTTGCGGATCCGTCACACCATCTAAAGCAATAAACAGAGGACGAGCATTAATTCGAGCAGCAGCAGAATCAGCAGCTTCCATTGCGCGAGACTTCTTTTCTGCACGTTCAACCAATTCCTGCAAAGAGTAATACTGGTAAGGCTGCACTTTCAAAATAATGCCCTGATGGTTGCTAGAACGCGCAATTCTATCCATTTCCAAGCGGTCAGCTTCCAGCAGACGCAAACCCTTAACTCCAGCAAGTTTTACAATTTCGCGAGTGCGATCATCATGTTCGATTCGGCTTGCAACGTACAACTGTAAACTTGGAACTCCAACTCTAAGAGCTTCAAGAACAGCATTACGGCCAATAACCAACTCATCCGAATCAGAAGCGAACTTATCCACCCTTCGCCTTGCAGCTAAACGCGGATCAGCGAAAGTGCGCTTTATCGCAGCTTTCTTAGCGAAATAAGCCTTATGATATACGCGATCTTCAGCCTTTGGCGTAGGCCCTTTGCCTCGCAATGCATTGCGATGTTTTCCACCCGACCCCTTGGTCGGTCCTTTTTTCGTAGTCATACCTCTATTCTCACATGCCCCCGAGGCATTGAGTTTGCAATAAGCAGCATTAACTTTTAATAAATATCAATAAATTTTATTAATTTTACATACTTCTTTTTAGGTTCGCGCACTTATTGGCGCGTTATATGACATAATAGAACGGTACTTATTTATTGCAGGAAGCTTTTAGAAAAGTGCGAATAACTGCTTTTTAAAAGTGACGCAATATTCCACAACCGCGCAATAGTTACAGTGCTGAACGTACAAAATAGCGTTCGCGTTGCGATTATTGACTACTCCGCGGCGCTCCCAAGGGGGAAAACATGGTTGATCACGCTCTTGATCAATCCAAACGCAAGGCCTCTGATGCCAATAATCAGGATCCTTCATTGCAAAACGTTCAGCAAGTATCCCTTGCTTTACACGTAGACGTAACTTGCGGCTTAAGTTCCGAAGAAGCATCTAAACGACTTGCACAATTCGGTCCGAACGCGCTTGCTGCATCCGAAAAAACGCCTGCATGGAAGCGATTCCTTGAACAGTTCAAAGATCCACTTGTTTACTTGCTGATTGCAGCTACTATTATTTCTGCAATTGCTTGGTTCGTGGAAAGAGCGCAGCATAAAGGTAACAGCGGCGGAGAAATTCTACCGTTTGATTCCATTGTTATTATCATAATTTTGATTGCAAATGCTGTTCTTGGATTTATTCAAGAGTCGCGCGCGGAGGAAGCGGTTGAAGCTTTAGCTAGAATGAGCGCGCCTCAAACTTCGGTTTTGCGAGATGGGCGCGTTATACGCATCGATACTACCGAGGTAGTTCCTGGCGATATTCTTGTTCTTGGTGAGGGCGATGCTGTTTCTGCTGACGGTCGTTTAATTGCTGCAGCATCTTTGCGTGTTGCCGAAGCAAGTCTTACTGGCGAATCGGTTGCTGTAAGCAAGCGCCCCGATACTTTGCAATCCGCAAAAGCTTTGGGCGACCGCACAAACATGGTTTTCAACGGCACTGCTGTAACTCAAGGAACTGGTCGCGCTATTGTAACTTCAACCGGCATGAGCACGCAGGTTGGAAAAATTGCGGATATGCTTTCCAAGTCGGACGAAGAATCCACTCCTCTTGAGCGCGAGATGGTAAGAGTTTCTAAGGTTCTTGGTATTGCTGTATGCATTATTGCGGCTGTTGTTCTTGCCTCAATGTGGCTGCTAGAAGGCTTCCATAGTATTCAGGATATTATTGATTCACTTCTTCTTTCCGTTTCTCTTGCTGTTGCTGCAGTTCCAGAAGGCTTAGCTGCTATTTTGACTGTTGTGCTTGCTCTTGGCGTGCAGCGCATGGTTAAGCATCATGCGGTTGTGAAAAAGCTTTCTTCTGTAGAAACGCTTGGTTCCGCTTCTGTTATTTGTTCCGATAAAACAGGCACATTAACTCGTAACGAAATGACCGTTGAGCGCGTAATTACTCCTAGTGGCGAAGTGCAGCTTACTGGCAGTGGTTATAAGCCAGAAGGCCGAATGGTTCTTCTTGATTCTGCAGATGCAGATCTTGCTGTTCCTCAAAATCTTGCGACAGAAGTGTTAGGAGCTTTAGGTTCCGGCTATTTGGCTAACGATGGAGATCTTCATTACGACGAATCTACTAAAAGCTGGCAGCCAGTTGGAGACCCTACAGAAGTTTCTATTGTTGTTGCAGCGCGTAAAACAAAGGCAGATAAGCGTTATGCTCACTTAACTCGTGTTGCTGAAGTTCCGTTTACTTCTGAGCGCAAACGCATGTCTGTAGTAGTAAAAGATGGTTCAGATTCTGGAAATCTTATTGTTTGCGCTAAAGGTGCTCCGGATGTGCTTCTTTCTTACTGCACTCGAATTGCAGTAGCTGGCGCTGTACGTCCACTTACTGATGGCGATCGCGAAGATATTTTGGCTACTGTCGAGCGCCTTTCTGGGGAAGCTTACCGAACTCTTGGCATGGCGTACCGTCCGCTTGGCGTTGATAGTTTAACGAAAGTTGACGGCATGGTTTCTAACGCTGCCGGCCAAATTGCTGACGTTGCTGAGCAGAGCGACGTTTTGGAATCTGATTTAATTTGGAACGGCATGGTTGGAATTATTGATCCGCCTCGCATTGAAGTTCGAGATAGCGTTGCTCAAGCTCACCGTGCCGGAATTCGCACTGTTATGATTACTGGCGACCATCCTCTTACAGCAACTCGTATTGCTAGAGATCTTGGCATTGTTGGCAAAGACGAGCGCGCGCTTACTGGAGACGATCTTGACGAGCTTCTTTCTCTAGACGACGACAATATTGCTTTTGATGAAGCAATAAACAAAACCAGCGTTTACGCGCGAGTTGCTCCTGAGCACAAGCTTGCTATTGTTTCTTCATTGCAGCGTCAAGGAAACATTGTTGCCATGACTGGCGACGGCGTAAACGATGCTCCAGCCGTAAAGTCTGCCGATATTGGTGTTGCTATGGGCATTACTGGCACGGAAGTTACAAAAGAATCTGCCAAGATGATTCTTGCAGACGATAACTTCTCGACTATTGTTGCGGCTGTGCGCGAAGGTAGAGGAATTTTCGACAATATTCGTAAATTCTTGCGCTACCTGCTCAGCTCCAATGTTGGTGAAGTTTGCACCGTTTTCGGTGGTGTTGTTTTCGCTGGAGCTCTCGGCATCACGCAGCCTAATTCCGTAGGCGTTACGCTTCCACTTCTTGCAACTCAGCTTTTGTGGATTAATTTGCTTACGGATGCCGCTCCTGCCCTTGCTATGGGAGTTGATCCTCAAACTGACGACGTAATGGATAGAAAGCCTCGAAAACTTACCGATAGCGTTATTGACCGACGAATGTGGGGAGATATTGTATTTATCGGAATAATTATGGCTGCTATTACGTTAATTGGCATGGATATGCATTTGGCAGGCGGCTTATTTACTGACCGTTCTGTTGGAATTATGAGCCACGCTGCACAAATGACGCACGCTCGCACAATGGGCTTCACAATTCTTGTGTTTGCGCAAATGTTGAACGCACTAGCTTCTCGTTCCGATTCTCAAAGCGTATTTGTAGGTTTGTTTGCAAATCGTTGGCTTTGGGGCGCTATTGCAGTTTCTGTGCTTCTACAGCTGGCAGTAATTTACATACCATTCTTGAACGAGCCATTTGGAACTGTTCCTTTGAGCCTAAATGAATGGTTTGAATGCCTCGGCCTTTCAATGGTTGTGCTAATAGCTTCCGAGCTTAGAAAATGCGTGCTACGATTTATGTCTAGACGCAAAGCCGCAAACGCCTTAACTGTTGCAGCTTAATAAAATAAATTATCAAGCTGCCTTGCAAATACGCGGTACAGTACGTAGTTTTCTTACATCAGCTACGTTTCTGTGCCGCGTTTTGTGTTTTTATTTTCTATAAAATTTTTTGCAGTCAACCACAGACCGCGGCACGCGCTACAATTATCAGTATTGTAATTTTCGCGCAAAATAGCAGTAAATATTTCGTGCGAACAATGAAGTTGCTGATGTATAGGCTTTATTGCAAGGAGATTTGACGTCATGCTGTTGTCTGATCACGACATTCTCAAAGCTCATGATGAGGGTCATATTGATTTGACCCCATGGACCCCGGAAATGGTACAGCCTGCGTCGATTGACGTGCGCCTCGACCGTTTTTTCCGCTTATTTAACAACCATGCTTACACGTATGTTGATCCTGCAGAAAATCAGGGTGAGCTTACAGAACAGTTCGAAGTAGATCCTAATGAGCCTTGGATTTTGCATCCTGGTGAGTTTGCTCTAGGAGCTACTTGGGAATATGTAAAGCTTGACGCAACTATTGCTGCGCGTTTGGAAGGCAAGAGCTCGCTTGGTCGCCTTGGTATTTTGACGCATTCCACGGCTGGCTTTATTGATCCAGGTTTTGAAGGGCATATTACTTTGGAACTTTCAAACGTTAGCACTCTGCCGGTTAAGCTTTGGCCGGGTATGAAGATTGGCCAGATGTGCTTCTTCCAGTTAAGCTCACCATGCGAAAATCCGTATGGTTCAGCTGTTAACGGCTCGCACTATCAGGGTCAGCGCGGTCCAACTCCGTCGCGTTCGTATGAGCATTTCTACCGTGCTGATTTAAGCTAGCACTGCTTTTATGGCATGGTTTTTTGCAAAAATCGTAAAAATTCAGAAGAAAAGTATAATATTCACAGAGAATTTTCAGGTTGTATTACTGTACTGCCCAGAATAGTGTGGTTTTATAATAGTGTCGAACAAAACGACAGGTGCAAGGCACCTAGAATTTATTCTTTTCTTCTCTCCTTTATTTCCCCGACGCAAAAGCGTCGGGGTTAAATTTTTTTCGCACGAAACGCCGAATTAACACTAAAAGGTTGACATTGTCACAGCTACGGCTAAACTTGTGCAACAAGATTGGAGGTTGATGATGAGCATGAATACTCGTTTCTGGCGCAGCTGGCGTAGTTAAAAGCGAGTTCACATATCGGTGTGGGCTTGCTGATTTTAAACAATCAACGGGGCTATGCCGGATTCATCATCAACATTATTTGAGCTGAATGGCATATAAGCTGCCATCCAGCTTTTTTGTTATCTGAGCACATGCCCTTCAAAATTTACAAAATAATCAACACAAAAAATAACAAATAACAAACCTAATGCCGATTTTCTCGGCACGCACAAGAAGGGCAAAATTATGGTAAACGCAGTTGAACAAAACATGTATTACGGCGAATTTGGCGGACAGTACGTCCCAGATATGATTCGTCCAGCACTCGACGCAGTAGCAGCAGCTTACTTACAGTACAAAGACGATCCAGAGTTCCGCAATGAATTAGCTGGATTATTAAAGGATTACGACGGACGCGAAACACCTTTATACTATGCTGAATCTTTCACAAAATATTTAGGAGGCGCAAAAGTTTATTTAAAGCGCGAAGATTTAAACCATCTCGGCGCTCACAAAATGAATAATGTTCTCGGACAAATTTTACTCGCTCAACGCATGGGTAAAAAGCGCATTATCGCTGAAACCGGAGCCGGTCAGCATGGTGTTGCCACTGCTGCTGCAGCAGCACGATTCGGCATGGAATGTGAAATTTTTATGGGTGCACTTGATTGCGAACGCCAAAAACTTAACGTTTTTAGAATGACTTTGCTTGGAGCAAAAGTTCATGCTGTTCAAGAAGGCACAAAAACTTTAAAAGATGCTGTAACTGCAGCATTTATGGATTATGCGCAGCACTTGGATGATACCTTCTATATCGTTGGTTCCGCAGTGGGACCTTACCCTTATCCACAAATGGTTCGCGATTTTCAAAGCGTTATTAGCAAAGAGTCAAGAAGGCAGATCCTAGAAAAGGAAGGCAGATTGCCGAATGCTGTAATTGCTTGCATTGGTGGTGGTTCTAATGCAATTGGTTCTTTTGCAGCATATATTGATGATTCTTCTGTACGATTGATTGGTACTGAAGGCGCAGGCAAAGGCGCTAATACTCCTCAAAATGCTGCAACTATGACGAATGGAAAAATCGGTATTACAGATGGCATGAAAACTTATGTTCTTATGGATGATGACGGTAACGAGCTTCCAGCCTACTCTATTTCTGCAGGATTGGATTACCCTGGAGTCGGTCCAGAACACTCATATTTAAAGGATTCTGGTCGCGCAGAATACTACGCAATCACTGATGATGAAGCAGTTCAAGCTTTTCGCGCACTTTCTAAAGTTGAAGGAATAATCCCAGCTTTGGAAAGCTCACATGCAATAGCACAAGCTATGAAGATGGTTCCAAAGATGAGTAAAGATGACATTGTTTTAGTAACAGTTTCCGGCCGTGGAGATAAGGATGTGAATCAAGTAGCACGCTATCTTGGAATCGAATTATAAATAATTAATTTAGCAACAAATAAAACACAGCAAATAAAACAAGGCGAATAATTCTCAAAATAAAGTGAGAATAAAAAGTAAGAGAAGAAGAACATGGCACTTCTGTAGCTAACTTAGCATACAGAAGTGCCTATTTTTAAGCAGAATATCCCACTTATTTTTTATGCAAATCAAAGCATGCTGAACTAATTATTTTGCACAATCCTTCCATAATCGTGTCAACCGAAGAAGCCAATCTCCAATTCAAATACAACGATCTATAAGGTTTAGGATTCTTAAACTCACGCAAGATCAAACCAGCTGGCTGCACAATTGGAGATACGGTTACAAAACGTGACATATCTGCCTTAATACGTTTAGCGTAATGAACCACTTCTCTCCCAGCAGGAGTTAAGATCTGTTTTGCGGATTGCGAATAATGTAGTCAAATGCGGACAATGCAGCATTTGCGCCAGATCCGTACGCTGTAACAATCTGCTTATACGGCTCATCCGAGCAATCTCCTGCAGCAAAAATACCTGTAGCTTCTGTGCATCCTGCTCTATCCGTAATAATTTCTCCTCTATTATTTAGAGGAATCTGATTTGCAAGCCAGCTAGTGTTTGGAGCTAAACCAATTTGCACAAATACGCCGTCCGCTTCAATAACATGCTCTTTAGATTCGGAATTATTCGCGCTGTTTCGATCTAAGTAATGCACTGCCGTAACTTTATTGCCATTGCCTTCAACGCTACTTACAGCAGCACTAGTAATAACTTCAGTATTTGGCAAATTATGCAAAGTATCTAGTAATACTTGATCCGCTTTAAGGGTATCCATAAATTCTACTACAGTAACGTGCTTTGCAATACCAGCTAAATCAATCGCTGCTTCAACACCAGAATTTCCGCCACCAACAACGACAACATTCTTATCTTTGAAAAGTGGACCGTCGCAATGAGGGCAGAACGATACGCCTCTATTCCTATACTCATCTTCTCCAGGAACGCCTAATGTACGCCAAGTTGCGCCAGTTGCAATAATCACTGCACGCGCTTTCAAAGCACCGCCTGAACGCGCATGAATTGTATGCAAACCGTATGCTTCTTTAGCTAAATCAAGCGAATCTGCCCAATCAGGAGTAAATACGTCAATATTGTATTGCGAAATATGTTTAGTTAGATCTGCTGCTAGTTGAGCGCCAGTAGTATGCGTTTGCGAAATATGATTTTCAATACTCTCAGTTTCTACAACTTGCCCGCCGCGATGATCCATAATCATAGCCGTACGCAAGCCTTTGCGAGCAGTGTAAATTGCAGCAGCAGAAGCAGCAGGACCGCCGCCCACAAGAACAATATCGTACGGGTCTTGCGCATTCATTTTTTCTGCGAGCGCAGCGTTTTCCGCAGAAATGCTATTATCATTATCGCCATTCTCATTCTGATCAACAGATTTTTCGTTAGACGCAAGTATTGCAACCAGTTCGTCAATTCCCGCTCGTCCGGAAGAAATAAGCTTGCCATTTTCAAATACTGCTGGCACGCTCATTACGCCAAGTTTGTCCACTTCTTCGCGGAAAGCGCTACCTTCTACTGAAGTATGCTGAATTTTAGGGTTGATAATAGAAATGGTATTAAGTGATTGCACAACTTCTGGGCAATTTAAGCAAGTTACCGACATGTAAGTTGTTACATTGTGTGCACCGAGTTTAAGTATTGCTTCGCGCTGCTCATCACTAATTTTTGGTGCATAGCCGCTTACTTGTAGAAGCGCTAATATTAAAGAACTAAATTCATGTCCTAAAGGCAATCCTGCAAAACTAACCGATACAGTAGATTCTCCATTTACTGGATTATCTAATTTTCTGCGCAATTCAAAGCTTGGCTTACGCTTTGAATTGTCTATTTCATTATTATTTACTTCAACAATGCTTATTTTGTTACTTTGTTGAGATACTTCTTCTAACAATGCTCTAACTTTTTGAGATGTTTCAGAATTGTCAACGTAAGAAACGATTTCTATTTTAGATACCATCTTTTTTAGTAATTCTGAAAGCTGAGCAGTTAATGACGCATTCAACAAAGACATAATCTACTTCCTTCGGTAATTTTAGACACAATCAAAAAATAAGCTAAATGCGTAGGAAGCTAAGAACGTAGCCCCCTACGCATTGCGAAAATTCTTTAAAAAGATTATTTAATTATTTAATTGCAAAAATCAGATTTTGCCGACTAAATCGATGGAAGGCTCCAAGGTTTCTTCACCCTGCTCCCATTTTGCTGGGCAAACTTCGCCTGGATGCGCTGCAATATACTGTGCTGCTTTAACTTTACGAAGCAGCTCGTCAGCATTGCGGCCAATTCCATCAGCAGTCATTTCAAAGAACTGAATTATTCCTTGAGGATCCACAAGGAACGTAGCGCGGTGAGCTAAACCTGATTCTTGATTCCAAGCATCAAAGTTGCGAGAAAGCACTCCGGAAGGATCTCCCAACATAGTGTACTTTACTTTTGCAATTGCTTCAGAATCGTCATGCCATGCTTTGTGTACAAAATGTGTATCCGTAGAAACTGAGTAAACTTCAACACCCAGCTTTTGCAATTCTTCATAATGGTTTGCAAGATCTTCCAACTCAGTTGGGCAAACAAATGAGAAATCTGCCGGGTAGAAGAAGAAAATAGCCCACTTGCCGAGTACGTCAGCATCGCTTACTTCAACAAATTCACCATTCTTATAGCCATTTACTTTAAATGGAAGAATATGCGTGTTCATTAAACTCATATTATGCTCCTCAATATGTTTAATTGTGCTTTCTAAGCGAAACTATCAATACTGATTATAGGCAATAAATAGTGTTGCTTCCATAGTTAAAATGTATTCTATATCACTAATTATGGTATTTAACAGCCTTGTTTAACAGAATATATAGTATAAAATCTTGTTTTTAGTCGTATAAGACTATAGGCACTCATGTTGATTTATTAAGCAAGATACGCGTATACCGTATAATGTACTTGGAATGACGCACTAAAACAGATAAAGGATTAGCGCAAATATGAAAAGCAACGCTAGCATTTTCAAAACCATAAGCGGCATAATAGTGGCTTTCGGCTTACTTTCTACAAGTTTTATTGGTTTACCATTAGCTACAACTACAGCTGCATTAGCAACTGAAAATAGCACTACTGCTAGCGAACCAGCGCACACTCCTTTGACTGCACAAACCGCTCACGACATTTCTACCGGTCGAATTCGTTTGGAAAATAATCAGATTGACTCATTGCTATATCACAAGCCCGAGCTAGATCCAAACGCAGATAGCGACGGCGACGATCTTAAGAACAGCGAAGAGCTTTACACTTACGTAAAAAACGGGCGCACATATTACGGATATAATTCACATCCGCTTATTAAGGACACCGACGGCGATGGCTTAGATGACAAAGCAGATACAAATCCTCGCAGGTGGGATATTAGCCCTCGCGACATGGCGCTTTTTATGGAGCTTGCGTATAGAAAAGATGATTACGTAAATAAAGTACTTGACGACAAGCATGAGCTTACAGAGGTTTACGAAAATCGCAACGAATATAAGCTTATGCATAACGAGCTTGCGCCATATTGGAAAGTCAAAGAAACATATCACGAGTCCGATGGCTTTGATGCTGTTCTTTTTGAAAATGTGAATCCTGCGTACCCATTTATTGAGCAAAACGGCGTGCAAGTTCTTGGAATCCGCGGAACTCAAGGAGCAAAAGATGCAAGCCTGGACTTAAAGCTATTCTTTGGCGGAGAAATTAGCCAAGCAACCACTACAGAAAAACTTATGGATAAATTAAATAGTGAACATTTAGTAAGTAATCTGTACGTTACTGGCCATTCTTTAGGCGGATATTTAACAGAACGTGCGCTTGTTTATGCTAAGCGGCAAAATTATGGTTGGTTTACTAAAGCTTATACATTTAATGCTCCAAAAATTAAGGGAAGCGTTATTAGGCCAGCAATGAAGAAACGAGCCGAAGAACTAAACGAACTTACCCAAAAAGGTTACGCTGAACATTATGCAACAAAGAAAGATACGCTAATAAGCCTTATTGGCCATGTTGACGGTGCAAAAATTATAGACACTGGAAACAATGGGCACAGTTCACGCAACTTCCTTGATAAAAAAATGGACAATCAGCCAGGATTTACCGTTGGAAACAGAAAACAGATTGACGGCACTGGAACAGTAAACCCAGGCGTTACAAAAGTTAAGAAAACTCCAAAGCCTGCAGAAGTAAAACCTTACGAAGAAACTTACAAGCCAGAAGCTAAAGAGATTCTTCTTGCAAATAACGAGCCTTTACCAAACGATTTTAAGGATGCTTTAGTAAACGCTAAGGATCTTCCTCAAGGAGCAACTTTTGAAGATGTTACAAATCGCAATTTAATTAACATCTCGAAAATCGGAGATTATACAGGCAAGCTGAAAATAACAATAAATAACACTAAAACGATTGAAAAAGAATTTACTATACGCGTATTAGATACGCCAAAAGTCATCGCTAAAAGCGATGCAAACCTTCGTTTTGAGCTAAATTCTACATTCCCTAACGATTTTGACGCTAAGAGATATCTTGATGGCGTACCTAATGACGCTAAAATTTCTTTGCTAAATAAACCAAACATGAGCACTAAGGGCGTACAAGATGTTAGCGTAAAAGTAAGCTTTAATAATGGCACTAAGCGAACTGTAAAGATTCCCGTAAAAATATATGAAGCAAAACCTTGGGCAAATTTGACTCCTGCAAAAGAGAGCATTCCTTGGACCGAGCTAACGCCAGCAAAGAAAACAACACCATGGACAGAGTTAACGCCAGCAACTCCAGTTACACCAACGCCTGCGCCTGCGCCTGCGCCAACGCCAGTACCGCCTGCACCACCAGTGCCGCCAACACCAACTCCGGTACCGCCTGCTCCAACACCTGTACCTCCAGCGCCTCCTGCTCCATCGCCTGTACAGCCAACCCCTCAGCCACAGCCACAGCCACAGCCGCAGCCACAACCGCAACCACAGCCTGAGAATCCGCAACCACAGCCTGAGCACCCTGCAAACCCAACTCCAAACCCACAGCATAATGAAAACAATCATCCTGCTGAACCTGAAAATCCTACAAATCACAACAAGACCAATCAGAGTGCGGGAACTACAACAATACCGTCAGCTCCAGCAAGTGTTAATAAACTTAAAACCGAGCTTGAAAACACTCTAAAAGCCGGCGAACACAACATTGTTTACGCAGGTAAAAACAATAAGATTTCTGTGCAATTGAACGCTACAAATGAATTTATGCAGCGATTGATGCGTGAGAAAACTGTAAAAGCCTACGCGTACATTTATTCAAATCCTCGTCTTCTAAATGGGCAAGATGGGACCGAATACGTAACGGTTCATTTCAGCGCAGATGGAAAACCATCTTTCGACGCTGTTATTCCACAAGAATATAGCGGCAATCACACTATTGTGCTGATTGATGAGCAAGGAAATCAAGTTGCTTGGACGAACGTTTTAGTAAAGAGGGATGACACTTCACAGAATCCGTCCACAGGTGAAACTGGTATTCCACAAACACAAAACACACAAAATGTGCAAAATGTGCAAAATACTAGCGAAAACGAATTAACTTCAACCGCAAGCACGGAAGCAACTGTTAGCGCAAACAAGAACGTAATCGCACAGCCAGAAGCGAGCAAGCCAACTACAAGCAGCCATCCTCTTGCGAATACTGGAATCCAAACAATTCCAGCACTTATTAGCATCGCTGTAATGCTGTTTGTTTGCACAATCATTACAGCTGCAAGAAAATCACATCTAACTAAATAGCTAATGCAAAAAACTAGATACTAAATACTAGATAGCCCACCAGCTTGCAAACAACCAAGATGGTGGGCTATAGGCTAAAAGTGTGTAAAAATCACGCCTCCAACATTTTCTTTCTTTTTTGCAATGCAGGTAAAATAGTAAAAAATACAAGAGAAAAGACAAATAGAGCTAGAAATATTAAAGTTAATATCCATGGGTTTTGTAATCCAAATCCCACCATAATAGACCCTGAACTTGTTTCATGCGCATCAAAGAACACACTACCAAAAAGGCCTAGATGACGACCCATCTCCCTACCTTTTGTAAACATAAGTATGATTACTGTTGCAGCTGTTAGAACTGCAGTCAAAATGAACGATAGAGTTATTGCACTAATAATTCGCTTAAACATATTCATAATACTTCTTCTCCTTTGCGCTGAATTTATACCATTATTGAATAAAATGCACACCGCGTCAATAGATATCCATAATAAAACTGTTGATGTTCTTAGAATACGCCCTCATATTCCACTTATACATCACAGTGGAGCGGATGACGGGAGTCGAACCCGCCTCTGAAGCTTGGGAAGCTTCCATTCTACCGATGAACTACATCCGCATGTTGCAAACAAAATTATTGTATGCAACTTTTTAAGACTAGCATGTGCTATTGAGTATGCAAATACTTATGCTTACTTAAGCTTACTTAAGCCAATAATTACATAAATAGGTCGCTAACTGATTGACGGCAGCAATCAGCTAGCGCAAACAACAACCGCAGATTAACAATCTAAGGCAATAGCTATAAGATCCGCGGATGATACTACTTTCTTTCGAGCGCGTTGCTCTTTAGCACCAGCTTCACGCTCATACTCATCTACTCGTTTCCAGCCGGCGTAATCAATGGCTTTCACGCCTCGAGATTTAAGCAGCTCATCTATGGACTTTTCGTTACGATCTTCCGCAATCAGCCCGGATTTTGCTAAATCTTCGAGCATTCGATCAACAATAAGAAGCGCGTCAGATTTAGTAGAACCAATTAAACCAACAGGCCCTCTTTTAGCCCAGCCTGTAGCGTACAAGCGTTCGCGCACCTCACCATTTTCCGCAGAAGTTACGATTCTACCATCATTATTCGCGAGCAACGTGCGCTTTTCGTCGTAAGCAATGCCTGCAACCTCAGCAGGATGGTAGCCAATAGCATGATACACGGCTTGCACAGCGTAATCTTCAAATTCACCTGTGCGAGACATTGTGCCATCCGCGCTTGTTACAGTTCGCTCAACTCGTATTGCTTTCACACGCCCATCTTCGCCAAGAATTTCTACAGGAGCCGAGTTGAAATGAATAACGTAACGTCGGTTAGCAGGATTTCCTTCAAAATCAACGTTTCCGCCATCTTCCATGTCTTCTGCCATGTCTCGAATCGCAAAAAGTTCCTCAACCATTTGGCGCGTGAGCTTATCGTTACCAGCAACTTCTATCGTTTCATCGTCTAGCTCAAAATCGTCCTCGTTAATAACAATTTGCACTCCGGCTAACTTTTCCATTTCGCGCAATTCTTGCACGGAGAATTTCGCTTGAGCTACGCCTCGGCGAATAAATAAATGCAAGGTTTGAGTTTGATTTTTCTGCAATCCTTCGTACACATCATCTGGAATATCCGTATGCGCGCGCAAATAATCAGGATCTCGCAAAAGCTCACGAGCAACATCCATTGCCACATTTCCGCCGCCAATAACAGCTACTTCCTTGGCTTCAAGCGGCCACGTGCGCTTGCTAGTTGGGTATCCGTCGTACCATTCTACGAATTTTGCAGCTCCGTACACTCCGTCTAAATCAGCACCTGGAACCCGCAATGGCCTATCTTCCACAGCTCCTGTAGCAAACAGCACTGCATCGTAGCGCGCCAGCAAATCTTCTAAAGTAATATCTTTACCAAATTCAACATTCGCATAAAGATGAATATTTGGATTATCAAGAGTTTTTTCAAGCGCATCGGCAATAAATTTAATACTTGGATGATCCGGAGCCACTCCGTAACGCACTAAGCCGAAAGGCACAGGCAATTTTTCAAAAAGATCAATGCGAGCGCTTGTGCCGAGTCCTAATTCTTCGCCACGCTTAGCAAGTTGTCGCAAGAAAATATCGGAAGAATACACTCCAGCAGGTCCTGCACCAATTACTGCAATTCTAACTTCAGGAGCATGCACTTTAGAAATCTCAGAGGCCTGAGATGTTTCTGGTGCAACATTTTCTATTAAATTATTTTTTTTCATTATTATCCCCATATTGAACTATACAATACGGCACTTTTGCCGTTTTTGCGCGCATTATGCGCGGACTTCAAGCACAGATTTCCTTCAAGTGCTTTCCTAATTAGACTAGCGCATTGCTAAGTCTTACAAAATGCTTACGTTAAAAAGCTTAGATTAAAACGCTTTATTTAATCTTTTCACGCGAGCGCAAAGCAGTTAACGCCCAAGTAATTGAAATAACGTCAATAATTTCCTGCATCATTGCTCCAATAACCGCTGGAATGAAACCAAAAGCAGCTAAAATCATGCTTACAATAGCCAAACCTATTCCAAGCAAAACTGACTGTATCATAACTCGTTTTGTATGCTTCGCAACGCTTACAGCATTAGCAACTGACGCAATATTGTTGTTCATAATAACTACTTGCGCGCACTCCGATGCTGCAGTATCCGTACCATCCGTTACAGCCACACCAATGTCTGCAGCTGCAAGCACAGGGGCATCATTTACTCCGTCACCAACCATCATGGTTACGGTTGAATCTTTCTTATTTTTGGCTGCATTGTAATTGTGCTTTTTTACATACGCTAATTTATCTTGCGGAAGCAAATCTGCATGCACAGAATCAATACCAACGCTTTTGCCAATGGTTGTTGCAGCTTGTAAACCGTCACCAGTAAGCATTGCTATTGTTCTAACACCCAAAGCGCGCAACAAAGCAATAGTTGATTTCGCATTATCGCGCGGCACGTCTTTTAATACGATTCTTCCTACCAGCACGCCGTCAAAAGACACGTAGGTTGCCATTTCGTCTGCTGCAAGAGATTTACCTATAGTTTGATTTGTGTTTTGCTCTGTAACATACTTGTGTCTGCCTACACGCACTAAAATGCCATCCACAACGCCCTGAATACCCTGGCCTGCAGCTTCTTTAACACTGTGTACTACAGGGTATTCTCTAACGCTAGGAAGTTGCGGAACCGACGATGGGTGAGCATTTTCCCACAGCTTTGCTCCCGCTTTAGCAATACCGCCTGCAAGTATGTGCTGAGAATAAGTTTCTAGAACGCCCGCAAGCATAACTATGCGATCAGCCTTCTGCATAGAATCAACTACGTCAACTCTTGCAACTTGCGGCTGTTTAACCGTCAACGTGCCAGTTTTGTCAAAAAATACGTCTGTTACACGACTTAATTGCTCAAGCACATCCTGACTTTTAACAACAATTCCAAGTTTTGCTAAACGCCCAGTACCAGCCATGCAAGCAACTGGAACTGCAATAAGCAGAGGACATGGGGTTGCTAAAACCAATACTTGCGCAAATCGCAATGCGTCGCCAGAAAAGCTCCAAGCAAAGCCAGCAATCGCAAAAGATAATACTGTAAACGGCACAGATAGCATGTCTGCAAATCTAACTACTGCAGCTTTAGAAGACCTAGCAGACTCAACAAGCTGCATGATTTTCTGATACTGCGAGTTTTTAGACAGCTTGGTTACGCGCATAATAAGCACAACGCCGCCGTTTACGCAGCCAGAAAGCACCGAAGCTCCCGCATAGACTTCTCTAGGAACAGATTCTCCGTTAATAGCACTTGTGTCTAAAATTGCAGAACCGCTTAGCAGCTCACCATCGACCGGCACAGTTTCGCCAGGAAGCACAATAATTACGTTTCCAATCTTTAATTCATCAACTGCAACTGTAGCGTAACGCTGCAAATTTGAGGAGATTTCGCCGTCTGCAGACGCTTGCAAAAATGGGCAATTATTTCGTTTACAGTTGAAATTTTGCAAGTTATTATTTTCGCAATTGCTTTCGCAATTTTGCTCGCTACTATTAGATTGCTTAGAATTAGTGGCATCTACTTTTCTAAATTCAGCATGCTGGCACAAAACACACGAGATAGGCTTGCACTGATTTTCACTCAAACATGGCGGTTCGTATGATTCATCATTTGCTTGATTATTATTCATTCCATGCTCAATACCTGGCAAAGTCATAAGATGAGCAGTTTTTGGAGCTGCACTTACTAAAAGAGATAGATTGCGCTGAGCTTTCATATGCGCAAAATCTTCAATTGCCTCTCCCGTCCAAACCATTACAACAATCAAATAACTTGCCCAGAACTCACCAATAAAAAGCGTTGCAAGCAATGCAACAAAAGCTAGCAAATCAATACCTAAAGTTCCGCGCAATAAATTTTTAATCATGTTATGCAAAGAAATAAGGCTGGTATATAAAACGAGAATAGCAATAATAGTTTTTCCGATACTAAGGCTTATGGAAATACTGCAATTAATTTTTAAGAAATCAAAGATTTGCTGCGAAAAATTAGAAATTTGCTCACAGAAAGTAGTTAATATAGGCAAATTATACGAGTACAAAGCCGCAATAAACGGAAAAGCAAGAATTACGACTGTTAATTGTGGTGCACGACGGCAATATGCTAAAAGTTTACGCATACACTTTCCTTACGCTGATCAGGTTAACCGCTTAAGACGTTTAACACACGATTTCACGCCTTGTTAACCCACTGAGCGCAACTTAAATAGCGCACTCAATACACGGCGTAAAGATACTTATGTTTATTTATATGTAATTATTGTACCAATAAGCATTGATGAGAAACATTCTCATAAACGCAAGCTTAAACAATAAAAACTAAAGCAAACTCAAAAAATAAATTAATAAACAAAAGGTTCTGATTGAAAAATCAACCAGAACCTTGCTCGTGGAGCTAAGGAGACTCGAACTCCTGACCCTCTGCTTGCAAAGCAGATGCGCTACCAGCTGCGCCATAGCCCCATTTGAAAGAATGTAACCATTCTATCGTGGGCCCGGGAGGACTTGAACCTCCGACCTCATCCTTATCAGGGATGCGCTCTAACCACCTGAGCTACGGGCCCAACTTGTATGCCTAAAACATACAAGTAGTTACATTAGCACAGACACAGAAAATGTCAAACCGCAACACGCCATAAAAAGAAAACGGCACGTTGCGGCTTGAATCAAAAAAATCAAACAGAGGTTAATTAATCAAGATGGCTACGCATAAACCACTGGAACTTTTCCAGCTGCTGCACGTGATCCTGAATAATGTTAGAGCTCACAATGTCAAGATTGTCAAGCTCCGCAATAGCTTTGCGATCGTCTGCAATCATATCGTTGTAATACTCAATAAGAGCCTGCAAATATTCTTTAGTTGACTTGCGACCAGTTAAAGCAAAACGCTTCCATGTGCGAGCTGCAACAACATCGTCTGCGCGTCCAAGTGGAGAACCACCCAAAGTTGCAATTCGCTCAGCAGTTTCATCCGCCTGCGCCAAAACTTCAGCAACCTGCGGATCAAGCATTTCGTGCACAGCAATAAAATCTGGGCCAGTAACATTCCAATGAGCATGTTTAAGCACCAAAGCAGCCTCCTGCTCATGGCTTAAACGATTCTGCAAAACAGCAACAGCCTTTTCACTGGCCGCCTCGTCGAGACCTGGCAAAATATGCAATAAGGCCATATTTATCCTTCCTTAGATTTTTTATTACTATTACATTCTACTGCTACGGCTTAAATTATGCGCGGCGACGCACTTCAAGAGTAGCAATACGTCGACCATCAACCGCAGTTACAGTCATATCGTAGCCGTCTGCATCGTGCAAAACAGCTCCAACGCTTCCCATAGAACCAGTATGCGCCAAAAAGTATCCTGCAACCGTTTCATAAGGGCCATCTTCAAGCTCAATGCCGGTAATATCAGCAAAATCTTCAATAGTCATACCGCCATCAATTTTTGCAACACCATTTACAAAAGCAGTTGTTTTATTCGTATTACTTTGTTCAGATTCTTCAGGCAGATCGTACTCGTCGCGAATATCTCCAACCAACTCTTCTGTCATGTCTTCAAGAGTTACAATTCCGTCAGTTCCGCCGTATTCGTCAATAACAATAGCCAAGTGGATTCCGCGCTTTCGAAGCAGCTCTAGGCTTGGCAAAAGCTTTGAAGTTCCAGGAAGACTAATTCCTTCGCGAGTTACATCTGCAACAGTTTTTGCGTTAGGATCTCTAACATCCAACAAATCGCGCACATGTACAAAACCAATAACGTCGTCAAAATCCTTGCCAATAACAGGGTATCTGGAATACGGAAGCTCACGAATTTTTGCAGCTGCTTCTTCAAGACTTAACGAACCGTCCAAAAATTCCACGTCAGCACGCGGGCGCATCACTTCAGCAACAATTGTTTCCGAAGCATCAAACACGTCATCCAAAATATTGCGCTCATCCTGACTTAAACGCTTATTGCTGTTAACAAGCACGCGCAATTCTTCGTCAGAAACTTCGCTTTCTTTTTCATTAGGATCAAATCCAAGCAAGCGCACAAAACCGTTAGTATTCTTACCAATAAGCCAAATTAAAGGCTTGCAAATTTTCGAGAAAATATCTACCGCCGGCACAACAGCTCGCGCAATCTGCTCAGAACGCTGCATTGCAATACGCTTCGGCACTAATTCAGAAATTACAATAGAACAATACGAAATAATAAGAGTTAAGAAAATAGTGGTAAGCGGGCCTGCAACATGCTTAGGCACTCCCCATGAGCACACAATAGGCACAACGTAAGGAGCTAGCGCAGATTCACCGAAGGATGCGGAAAGAAAACCAGAAAGCGTTACGCCAATTTGCAGGGCAGACAGAAAAGTATTAGGGTCGCGCGCAATTTTCGCAACTCTGGCTCCACGAGCATCCTGAAGCTCCATGCGATCAATTTGCGAACTTCTTAAGCTCACTAAAGCCAACTCGGTTGCCGCAAACACGGATCCGAATAGCAGGAAAATCATGATGAGCAGAATATTAAAACCAATCGCCATAATTGTTATCTTAGTTTACTTCTATGCGATATCAACAATTCTTTAGTAGAAAATTATTACGGACGGTAAAAATATCCAGTTGGCGCTTTAGCAGATTTTAACGATATAACTTTTAGTACAACACCGAAACGTTGGTATCCTTTAACTCCTATGCTCCCCCTAGAAACGCGGGCGCGAAGCATAACCCACTCATGTTCGTGAAGTTTGTTGGCATTTTTATAGTTTGCAACTAAACCAAAAGGAGACATATCTAGAATGCAGCAAGACATGAGTTGACGAGATAAACGAAACTGATTTGCTCCTAAAGTAGTATCACGACTTACAAACCCTGTAATCATAACCGTATAGCCTTCATATTTTGAAATATTATGGTCGATTTCGTCATACCATAAGCCGAAATCATCGTTTTTTACTTTTATTTCACGAGATTTTTCACTCAACCCAAAAAGTTTCGAATTGTGGCTTCGAATAGCAATAGCCCTGCCTCCTGCATAACGGTCAAAACCGCCAGCGCTAAATCTTTGCGACGACTGCAGCGGAATAATAATTAGCAGAGCAGGAAGTGCTAAAGAAACTAGCATTTTCCAAGAATCTCGTGCAGAAACATCAAACCATCCCAACGCGGCACAAAATGCTAAAACTAAAAGCAGGACGGCTGCAATTATCAAATATATGAACGCTCGAGGAGTGGTAAAAAGCGTGTACTGTCCACTTAAAGTTACTGTGGCAATAACTGCTGCTAAACATAGAAGCACAAAAGATTCTAATATTTTTGCAAAAGTAATACGATTACGCTTTTTATTTTCTTTACTAACAGAACTTGTATTTTTCATAGCATGAACCCCCAAGCCCAGTTAGAAAATAGTGAAGCTAGAAGGCAAACTCCTGCAATTGATAGCGTTAAGCGCAATACGAATTTGCCGCGGCAATCAGAAATAAGCATAAGAGTATTTTTTAAATCTAGCATTGGTCCGAATAGCAAAAATACTAAAACGGAAGACATTGGTAAAGAAGCAGCTAAACTTCTAGCAATTACAGCATCCGAACTTGAGCACAACGAGCTGAAATATGCAATAGCCATCATTGCAGGTATTGCAATCCAAATATTGTTAGCTTGTATTCTGGAAGCAGGATCCGCCCCTAACCAAGCTCGTATAACAGAAGCAACAATAGTTCCGCACACAATAATTGGTAAAAGTTTCAAAAAATCTTCATGAATATGCTTTATGTATAGCTTTATTTGCGCGCAAATACTTGATTTTGTGCGATTTTGCGTCTTTAACTGTTCTGAAGAATTTTGATTTTCTTCATGATTGCAGCCACAATTTAGTTCACAAGAACATTTTGATTTAAGATTATTTTTTAATAAATTTTCGTTACGCAAAACAGATGATTTTGGCGGAAATATTGCAAAACTTAATCCAACTAATAACGCAATACCAACTCCTAAAGCAACGCGCATAACGGCTACAGCCGGCGCATCAGCAAAAGCGTACCAAGTCGCTAAAACAGACACAGGATTTACAACAGGAACAGCACAAAGGAAAGTTATTGCGCAAGGAAGCGGCAATTTTCTTGCAACCAGTCTAGAAAATGTTGGCACAACCACACAGTCGCACACAGGCACACATACTCCAGCAATTATGGCAGCTAAAAAACCGTTTGCAATAGATTTTGGAGCATGTTTTTCAATAAAATCAGCCGTTACCCAAGTTTCCACAGCAGCAGAAACAAGAACACCAATAAGAGTGAAGGGGATTGCTTGCAAAAGTAAGCCAGCAACACCTCGAACAGTGGTGTCAATAAGAAGCCAAGGGTAGCGCAATTGTAAAGCAGGGGCCATGGCAATAATAAGAGCCGCAAAAGGCACTCCTGCGATCAAAAAAAGATAATTTGCAGAATTTGCTGGTTTTGCCTGCTTTACTACCTTCACTGCTTTTTCTGCTTTTCCTGGTTTTAGCATGACAACACTTCCACCAAGCCATCACTCATTCGATACCTTGCTCCAACAAGCATTAAAGCGTCTTTGAAAACAGCTTCGCGAATTATTTGTGATTTTTCGCAAATTTCAGCCAAGATATTAGACACGTGAATACGCTCAATATCATTCGTATCTAAATCTTCTTCAACACCTGCGAGCGCAGCAGGTCCTAAAGAACGCAGCAATATTGACTCGCTAGACTCAATTATTTCGCTTGTTTCATCTTCGCCGTATTTAGAAACCAGCTTTTGCACATTCGGCAAAACGGCTTGTACTGCACCGCAATGCTCATGGCCAAGCACAAGCAACACTTTTACTCCCAAATCGCTTACAGCGTATTCTAAAGATGCAATCACAGCATCATCCAACACTTCTCCAGCTGTGCGCACAGAAAAAATATCTCCTAAACCAGCGTCGAATATAAATTCTGGAGCAACTCTAGAATCTGCGCACGAAAGCACAACAGCTCCAGGATGTTGGCCATCAATAAGTTTCATGCGCACTTGTGAATTTACGCCTGCATGCGCCGAATCGCCTTCTGCAAATTTGCGATTCCCAGCAAGCATTGCGCTTAATACCGATGTAGCTAAAACTGAATCTTCATTAGCAAAATCTTCGCTGATTGCGTCTTGCATTATTACCTCCTACATTGGCATTGGCAATATTTTTTAGTTGCTTAAAGTTTAAAATTTTTTGACTTAGAATATATTGTATCTTTCGTAGTAAATAAGAATTTTTGTTTAAGAATATTTAAGATTACTATCAAAGCTTAAGTATCAAAGCTTAAGTATCAAAAAAGCTCCCGTATTGCAATTCGCAAATACGAGAGCCTTCTTGATTTAGTATTTATTAAATATCATCCAGTATTCTGCAAGCCGGCAGCAACACCGGAAACAGTGCAAAGAATAAGGTAGATGAACTCTGCCTGCTGGCTTTCGCTAAGCTCTTCTTTGTCTACCTTGTTACGAAGCTTGTGCAATGCAAGAGATTGGATTACAGAAAGCGCGTCCACGTAAGGCGAGCGCACGCGAATAGCCTGGCCGAGCACGTGACGATGCTGCAAAGGCCACTTGTCGTCGACTATTTGCAAAACCCACTTGCGAGTAAGCTGCATTTCCGAAAGTACTTTATCGCTTAAATCTTCGCGATCTCCAAGGCTTAAGTACATGCGAGCAATACGCTCATCCGTCTTAGCCAAAGACATCTCAATATTGTCAATAAACGTACTAAACAGTGGCCACTCTTCGTAAGCTCTGCGCAAAGTTTCCAAGTCGCCAAACTTTTCGCAAGCTGTACCCAAACCGTACCATGCTGCCAAATTGATTCGAGCCTGAGCCCAGGAGAACACCCACGGAATTGTTCTCAAATCGTCCAAAGACTTAGCACCCAAACCGCGCTTAGCTGGGCGAGAGCCGATTGGTAGCAAACCGATTTCACTAAGCGGCGTAACTGTAGAGAACCATGGAGTAAAGTCATCCGTTTGCAGCAAATCAAGGAAGCGCTCGTGAGCTGCAATATCAAGCTTTGCAGCCATATCCGCGTACTTCTTCGTCATATCAGTGTTAGTTTTTTCAACACTTGGCGAAGATTGCAGCAAAGTTGCGGAAGCAACGGATTCGACGTGGCGAATAGCCAAAACTGGATTTCCGTAACGCGCAAAAATAACCTCACCTTGTTCAGTAAGCTTAAATCGGCAGTTGACGGACCCAACAGGCTGAGCAAGCACTGCACGGTTTGCAGGACCGCCACCTCGACCAACAGCGCCACCGCGGCCATGGAATAGTGTCAAATCAATATCATGCTTCTTAGCCCACTGAGCAATACGCTCCTGAGCAGAGTGCAAAGCAAGCGTTGCGGAAGTAGGGCCAGCGTCCTTGGATGAATCCGAGTAGCCGAGCATAACTTCCATCTTGCGGCCAGTAGCCTTAAGACGAGCCTGCACTTCAGGAATTTTAATAATCTCCTCAAGCACGTTTACAGAATTTTGCAAATCTTCCAACTGCTCAAACAGTGGAATAACGTCGATTGTTGGCGCATCCTGTGGGTGAGCGAAAGCAAGACGATTTAGCTCAAATACGTCACGCACATGCTGAGCAGATTTTGCGAAGGAAATAATGTAGCGTCGAGCAGCACGCATGCCGTTGCGCTTTTGGATTGCTCCCAAAGCGCGGAAGGTGTCGAGCACTTCTCGAGTCATTGGCTGAAGCGGTCCGCGCTCTCCGTGCAATCCGTGTTCGCGAATATCTTCCAAAGCGCGAGAATGCACGAGAGAATGCTGACGGAATTCCATCTCAACCATGTGGAATCCAAAGGTTTGAGCCTGCCAAATCAAATCCTGCAAAGGACCATAAGCTGCTCGAGGATCTCCACCTTCTGCCAAAGAGCGCTGCACAATTTGCAAATCTTCAATAAAATCTTCGCAAGAATGATACATCAAATCCGTATCGCGGCTAATAGTGCGGTGCAAACGGTCAGCCATTACGAGCATTACAGCACGATGCGGCTCACTATTAGAAACATCTGAAGCGCTTTCTGTAAGCTGTTCGCTCATTTCGCGCTGACGATTCCACAACTCAAGTAGCTCCACGCTTGGAGGAGTTGTGCGCGTTTCCATAGTTAAGCATTTGCCAACTTCGCGCGTGCGATTTTCCAAAGCTGCAAGCACGTGATCGCTAAACTTTCGAGCGACTTGGCGGCTCACTTTAGCTGTCACATTAGGGTTGCCATCTCGATCAGATCCAATCCAGCTTCCTGGGTGGAAGAATGCAGGGCAGCGAGGCGGCACCAAACCAGCCTTCTTACCGAGCAGCCAATCGTCAAATCGACGATACACGACTGGAATAGTGTCAAATAATGTAGCGTCGAAAATGTCAAGAATAGTGTCAGCTTCTTCAACTGGAGTTGGCTTCTTCAAAGCAATTGGCGAAGTTCTAAGAAGAGCGTCAATTTCGTTATACAGACGACGATAATTTTCACGCTTGTCAGATCCACCTAAACGATGATGTTCGCTTAATAATTGCGAAATTCTACGAATCTTTCCAGCTACAGCCTTACGACGAGCTTCAGTTGGGTGCGCAGTAAATACAGGATGGAACTCAAGTTTTGCAAGCAATTCTTTCGCTTCGGCAGGGCTCATTTCAGTAAGTAACTTGTGATACGCGCAAGTTAATTCGTTAACTGGATCAACCGGTAACGAATCCTCAACTTCACATTCACGCTGATGAAGTACAGAAACTCGATAATTCTCTTCGCACAAGTTTGCTAAATGGAAGTATGTTGCAAAAGCGCGCGCCAGAAGCTGAGTATCATGCAAATTCATTCCGTTGATCTTGCTAACAGCCTTACTCAAGCCATCGTCAGCTGTTACTTTTGCATCTACCATTTGTGCAAAATGCGCGGCACTAGCTTCAACAGCATTCAAACGCACGTCGTCGAATACTGCTAGTAATTTTTCATCGAATTCACCAAGAACATCGCGAAGAATATGCAAGCACAAATCCATGTCTTGCTTGAGCGATGCTGGAAGGTCACGCTCCTCTGGGCCTTTTCGCCCCAAGCCAGACGTAACAATAGTTGCGTCCGCTGGAGTAACCTGCTGATTTTCTTCTGTCATCAGACCTCCTTGCGCCAGTAAATAAGGTTGCTCGGTCATCTGACTTCCGCGGCTCCTCCGCGGTTATTTAGGTCAAAAGTTGCAAGCCCACAGCCTTGTTTACAGCGAAATACCAAGTTAATTTTGAAACTACCACCGGACGTAGCATAAATAGTATTTCGTTAACAAAAATTTACTAGGTAACAGGGGGCGTATACTGAAAAATTGTGAGCACAGTAGATAGCAACGAAGACAATAATACTTGCAATAATGCAAACGTCCATAATTGCAATAGTTGTGATAATTGCAATGCTAATTACAGCAACAGTTGCAATAACAATCCGGAAATTCTTCCAACAGGACACGTAGTAGGAAAACCTTCTGGACGTTTTCATACTCATGCTATTCCGCTCGACATGGACGATGTTGAGCGCGATTGGGATAAGCCTGTTACCGAAGCCTGCATAGCTGCAAAATCAAGCATTATTATTCGCGTCGGCGCGCTCGGATTAGGAGCAGGAACCGGAAGCTACCGTGTTCGCGAACTTATGCATAGAATCGGCGAACCGATGGGCGTTCACGTTCGAGCAGACGTAAATCTCACGGATATTGAAGCAACTTGCACAGATAAGCATGAGCGCATTACTGAAGTTGTAGATCTTCCAACCACTGGCGTAAACACTGAGCGCATTTGGCTTTTGGAGCATTTTGCTGACTGGTTTAACGTTAAACTTGGCAACGATTCTTTGTATCACTCTAAAGCAGCTGTTTCTAAAGAATTAGTTGATACTCTTCAAGAAAGCGACGTTGAGCGCGATATTGTACAAACAGCTAAACAGTCGGAAGAAAATGCTGCAAAAAAAGCAGAAAAACAAGCTTTACAAGAAGCAATCAAAAAAGAAAAGCCGCGAGGAATTTTCGCTCTACAGCCAGAAAACGCTTACGCTGAACATTTTTCGCATGTTCAAAAAATTACAGAAAACAGCAATAAGGAAGATGAAAATAATCATCCTCTTACTGTTCGCGAAGTGCACGACCGCCTCGATTTGATTAAAAATCGCAAGCCACTTTATAAACCTTGGTTTGCAGGTCTTGCTTCCGCAATAGCTTGCGCATCCTTTGCTTTCTTGCTTGGCGGTGGCCTTTACGACATGATCGGCGCTTTTATTGGTGCAGGAATTGGCCATTATATTCGTCGCCGCATGTTCATGCATCATCTTAACCAATTTGTAGTCACATTCGTTGCGGTTGCAATCGGCGCACTTTCGTGCATAGGTTCTCTGCAACTTATTGGCTACTTCGACCCAAGCGCATTAAATCACACAACCGCATATATTGGCTCAGTATTATTTGTTATTCCAGGCTTCCCACTTATTACAGGCGGCCTAGATATTGCAAAAATAGATTTCCCTTCCGGAATTCAACGTCTGTGTTATACGCTTGCGATTATTTTGATGGGAACACTTGCAGGCTGGACTGTTGCAAGCATTGTGCAGCTTAATCCTCAAGGTTTCCCTCCTCTTGGATTAAACCCTTGGCTTAACGCAGTTCTTCGACTTATTACGGCCTTTGCTGGCGTGTGGGGCTTCTCTGTGCTGTTTAATTCTCCACAGCGCATGTGCATAGTTGCAGGAGTTATTGGAGCTATTACGGATACTCTGCGCTTAACTATGACAGACTTCGGTATTGCTGCCGAAATTGCGGCTTTCACTGGAGCTTTGCTTGCTGGCTTGCTGGCTTCTACTTGGCGCGCTATTGTTCGTCACGGCTTTGCGCCTCAATACTTGGGTTATCCGCGAATAGGTCTTACGGTTCCTTCAATTGTGATTATGGTTCCGGGACTTTATATGTATCGCGCAATGTTTTATCTTGGCCAATTCCACACGCTTCCTGCATTAGACTGGACTTTCCGCGCTTTTATGGTGATTATTTGCTTGCCTATTGGTCTTGCTGTAGCCCGCGTTATTACGGATAAAAGTTGGCGTTACGACGTGTGATTTAGCGAATTTTAGTTTAGCTTGGTATTGTTAAACACAGAAAAGCTAAATTTAATCAGATTCTCCACGCAATTCTTTTATTTGATTTAAGTAATACGTCCATTCTCCAACGTGATCGAATACAGATTTTCGCCATGTCATTGTTTCTTTAGTTAGAAAATTAACATTAAACTTTCCTGATTTTAAATCTGCGCAGAAGAATGCACTGCACCATTTTTTATCCATTTTTTTCCACAATTCTTTCGACTTATGAAATATACTTAAGTTTTTTACAGGCCAGCCTTCCTTTTTATCATTCGCATTTGCGAATCCCGCTGCAGACACTGCACCTTCTTCTATATCAATCAAAAGACCACAATCTTGAACATTGTCGTATTGAGAAGTACAGTCATCAATTATTTTTGTAGACAATTCCATCATCAATTCGTCTTTTTCAGTCCACTCTTCTTGCGTTGTATTTGAATTATCCATAATTGTTTACCTTTTCTTTGTAATTTTATAAAGATTTTAAAATTCCCCATTTTCAATATAAGTCACATCCGTCAATGGCCTACCATCTTTTTCAGACTCATAACCATATATGAATGCGTCAGGTCTAGTGCTATCCCCTTTGTATTCCAAATCTATGGTGATTTTAACCGGATGCCCTTCATCCAATAAACGCTGTACTGCCTTTTCTCTTTCTAAATACGCTGCACGATTTACGTGGTAGTCCTGCGGAACAAGATTTATTTCCCCATTTGAGCCAGCGAACATCGCAGCAAAAATATGCCCGCCATCATCATCATATTCTCCGCGCGTACGGTTTCCTACTTCTCTAGTTAATCTAGATTCTGCTGAAGTTCTTCCTTCATCTGATTTCTTCCTTATAGTTGCTTCGGCTTTATACGCTTGCCCATTCTTATTCATATACCAGCGGAGTTCATTACCCGTTTTTGGATCTACTCGTGTAATAACAGTATCGCCATTTTCTTGAACTTCGCTCAAAACTCCGTGCACGCCGGCCGTATCCGTACTGCTGCCTCCTGAACCAGATTCTTCGCCTGAAGCGAGATTATCCGCAAAGCTTTTAGCATTCTTTTGAAAGTAGGCAATATTGTTCATAATTGGATCTATGCCGCTTCTAGTAGCTTCAACGCTATTTGCAAGACCACTTTCACGCGTCATTGCTATCAATTCCGCAGCATGCGTAAGCTTTAACGTCGCATCCTGCACACTTCGCATAAAATTAGGCGCTTTGGCAGCTAATATGCGCGTATTGTTGGCAACTTGTTGAATCCTAGACATAGACTACCTGCGCTCTTTTTGACGCCGTGCTTTCTCTTCTTCGCGTTCTCGTTCCAAAGCTCGTTGTATAGCCATATCGGTTTCTTTAATATTGCTTTGGATTGAATTGCAAACTGTTCTTTGCGCGTTAGCAACCTCTTCGATATTCCCTATTATTTCGCGGTACTTTCCAGATTGGTTAGTGCCACTTATTACCGAATCTATTTGGCTGCGCAATCGAGAAAACTGGGAAAGAGTATTCATAGCCGATAACGAAGCCGAAAGCTTCGATTTAGCTTCTTGCAATTTAGCAGAATCTTTTTGAGCCGACATTGTAGTAAAAGCTAGTATTGAAACTTTAACAGCAACAGGAATTACAGTGAAGAGCCGTAACTCTTAGCTGTTCGAGCAGCAGTTTGCAAAGCTTGCGCCGCACGCGTTACTGCAGAAGACGCACTTTGAAGATCGCTAATAATCTTCTGATCTTTGCCTTGCGCAGAACCTCCCATAGTGGACTGCACGCTTTGTATTTGGCTTCTAAAGTTTGATGAAAAACTTTCCAAACCGCTACCAGCTTTTTGAGCCGCATTGCCAATTGCTTCAATCTGCTGCTTAAGCTGACTTAACTGAGACATAACTGCTCCTTTTTCCTAAAATTGTTGAAATTAAAATTTTTTCCAATTTTATAAACCAATTTACATAATAACTCTGCGACCAGTAGAAACAGTTTGCTGCTGAATATCCTGTCGTTTTTCACCAGCCGGCACTGCACGATTATTGCCCCAGTCGCGAATAGCAGCAACTTCTTCAGGATTGGACTTAGAAAATGGAACAACGTTCTTAAACACGTCAATTATGTAGCCTTCGTCAGGAAGCATAACGGAATGATTTGCAAACATGTCAGAAGCAATATCGTGCACAACAGCATCAATATCCGAACCTGCAAAACCATCCGAAAGCTCCACCAATTCGTTAATCAAAGAAGGATCTGGGCATACTTTTGCATATTTCGTAAAGCAAAGGCGAAGAATCTCCGCACGCTCATCTTCCGTCGGCAAATCAACGAAGAATATTTCATCGAATCTACCTTTACGAAGTAATTCAGGAGGCAAAGACGAAACGTCATTAGCTGTAGCAACAAGGAATACTTTAGACGTAGACTCTTGCAGCCAGAATAGGAACTGGCCAACTAATCGCTTAGCCACTCCGCCACCACTGTCACCATTTGAACCGGAAAGACCTTTTTCAATCTCGTCAATCCACAATACGCATGGCGCAACTCGATCTGCAGCAGCCAAAGCTTCGCGAAGATTAGACTCTGATTCTCCAACATACATGCCTAGCACAGAACCCATATCAAGCCTGTACAATGGCAACTCCCACTCATGTGCTATTGCCTTAGCAGAAAGTGATTTACCGCAGCCAGGAACACCACAAAGCAGTACACCTTTAGGCGGGTGCAGCGGAGAATTAGTCAAATCTGATTTAATAAGCGCTTCGCGTTTTTTAAGCCAAGACTTAAGGTTGGAAAGGCCGCCAACTTGATAATCATCTTGCAACTTAATGCGCTCAATACCTGTCATATTGCCAAAAATACGATCCTTGAATTTAGACAATTCAGGAATGTCTTCGTTGGTAATAAACCCTTTAGCAATAAGCGTTGCAAGCACATTAACCGCTTCTGCTTCGGTAACACCGAGCAAAATTTCTGCAGCTCTACGAATTTCATCATGCTGCCAGTCAATGCGCACGTTCATACGATTAGTCTCAATAGTTTCCGACAGCACATCGTACAATTCATCAATATCTGGCAAATCTAGTGAAGTTGTCATGCCAAGTCGCGACAATCCGCTCCAAACAGGCTTGTCAACAATCAAAATCATCGAACCTTGGTGAGGCTCTGCAAGACGAACCATTTGCGCAAAATGACGAGCTGTTGTTGTATCACTTTCAATACCATCAAGATCGCTGAAAATATAATTCACATTCTGGCGAGTCTTAAATGTTTGCTTTGCAGTATCTAAAGCTCCTACCAGCGAATAATCGTCAGACATTTGCTTTCTAGACAACAATTCGACCAAACCTTCAGTTGCAGAAAACTCAAAGAATGGCAGCGAGCGCAACTCACTAGCAATATCGCTAAGCAACTCAGCAACGCGACTTGGTTCTACTGAGTTAATAACAATTAGAGGGACGCGAGCTTTCAAAAATTGCTCAACAATTTTCCTCGTTCCAGCATAATTTGGCATATAACCTACCTTGAACTACCAAACAACCAGCCAAAGAAACCTTTCAAACCGCCATTGTTTGCGTTATTATCTTCTTCAGAAGAATCTGGTTGTTGAGAATAATTCTCCGCTTGATTGATTACTTGCATAATAGCATCATTATTTTGATAATTTTCGTTAAGCACTGCAGTAAGAGGAGAAGTTCTCACTATTTCCAAAAGTTGATCGCTCGAATTTACACCCCAAGAATCCGTACTTTTGCTAACATTTTTCTCCAAGTCTTTTTGCAGATTATTAATATCAGCAGTTGCGTTTTTCATGAGATTAGAACGTAAAACTTCCGGCAAACTAGGATGATTATCTAGAGCTATTCTTCGCGCCAACAATTTGCGAGAATGCAATATTGCGTTGGAAAGCTCATGCGCGTCAGAAGCATTCTGTATACCTCTGGATAATTCTGTATCCCAGCGCTCCATAACTTTATTTTCTGCTCTATTAATATGCTTCATCAAACGCTCAAATGTTGATGATGGGAAAGTATCAACCGTAATCTCCGGCAATCCGACTAACGAAGTATTTGGATCATCAGCAAAAGCACTTAACCTATTCACCCAAGCAGAATAAACATCTTCAGACATTATTTACCTCTATTTTCATCGAGTAATTAGGATTTCGCTAGGTGGCAACGGATCCCAATCAGGCAAGTTGCCAGCTATTTTTCGTTCACGAGTTATCTGGTGTTTTGCACTAGAGGCGGTTGCGGTAAGAAGATTCCTGCGTTCAACAAATGATGCGTCTTCTTCACGTTTTGGTTTAGGAACAAAACGTGGACGCCTACGAGCACCTGGACGCTGAACCATATTGTTCATTCCTGGCATACCACCCTGCGCTCCCTGCATACCACCGTTCATAGGAGCACCCGGCATTGTATTGCTCATTCCCTGCATTCCGCCATTCACAGGAGAATTAACAGAAGAAGCATATTGAGTACCGTATTGCTCATAAGTAGTAGTGCTAGAAGTCATGTTATTCGAAGCTGCTAAATCAGGACTAACTGCTGTATTTGACACGGCGTACGAAGACTGGCTTGCTACAGGAGTACTTGCGTCAAACACACTCGTTGCAGATTCACTTGCAACAGTATTATCTTCCGCACTCTTAGGTTCTTCTGACTTAGATTCTGCATGCTTCGGACCTGAAGACTTATCCGCAACATTTTCTTGAACTGGCGCGTTATCCCGATTAGGAGCACCAGTTTCTACACCGGCAGGATTCTGAGAAGAAGCACCCTGTTGATCAGAAGCGCTCATCTGATTAGGAGCATCATACGTAGAATACGAACCGTAATTGGAAGCAGAACCGTAAGTAGACTGCGAATTATTTACATAATAATTAGAATTAGTAGATCCGTACGAAGATTCATTTGAGGAACCATACGTAGAACCATACCCAGAATTATCAGTACTATATTGCGAATATCCAGCTTGCGAATTATCATACTGCGCTCCGTAAGACTGTTGCGAAGGATAGCCTTGATTATCCTGCACATTACCATATTGATTAGTAGCTGAATAATTATACGAATAATCATACGCGCCATTAGAGTAAGTAGACTGATTAGGATACGGCGATTGAGACTGCGTTGATTGAGAATAATAATTAGCATTATCCGCTACAGATTGCGCATTATTTGCATCATATCCTTGATTATTATTCACTTGTTGAGCACCGCTATTTGGCTGAACATTATTACCCTGCTGTGCGCTGTTATCTTGCTGCCCACCTTGTTCTTGAGATGGTTGGCCGTGCTGGTAATTGTTAAGATTAGTGTTGTCCATCGTTATTTCTCTTCCTCTTGAGATTCGTTTGATGAAGGTTCTGCAGTAGGCCAAGTTTCAATCAAATTCCTTAATCCTTCTTCATCTTTATTAAGTTCCTGATATTCGAATTGAATGTCAACGAAAGCGGCACGAGCAGCTGCTAAATGAAGCCTTGAAATTTTAAAAGCTTCTTCTTTACTCTTCAAGGCTTCCGCAACAGCCTCATCTGCCTTCTTCTTTTTGTTACTAGCCCAAATAGCTATACCGGCTACACATGCAAAAGCAACGAAAAATGCAAAAGCTGCAAGGTGCAAGATGAAAAGAATAACGACACCAATAACAGAAAATATAATAGGCTTAATAAGTTCATCATTATTGAACTGCAACTTTTTTATATATTCGTCAAAAGTTTCATCCCAGGCGTGATGAAGATTGTTAAAAGCAACATTTTCATTTTCTCTAGTTTCACCAGTATAACCAACAAAATTATATTGTTCAGCTAATTTTGAATGTTTCTTATCAAGAACAATTCGCACCGAAGTAACCGTTTTAGAACGATAATTCTTTGTATACTCATTCAAAGCTGCTAAGAAATCTTTTTGACCTGCGCCAGTAGAAACCTTCTGAGTTTGTACAGAAACACCCATCAAATCAGGAGAGATTGCAGTTCGAGTTTGCAAAGTAACAGCATCAACCGTTTCTTCCAAAGCTCGCTTGTACTGATCTGCCTTCTTTTCAGCCTTTTCCATATCGCCATCAGTTTCAACAATAGCCTCGTTATAAGCTACTTCTCGTCTTAACGGCAACTCTTCGTCATCGTATTCTGTAACCAACTGCTCAAGTAAATCATCAAGCATATCTGCAGATGCTTGAAGAGTAGTAGTGGTGTCATCTTTTATAGCTTTATACTTATCCCTCGTGTTGCCAAGAGAAGTTGCAGCCTCAAGCATATCCACCAACTTATGGAAATCTGGGCAACAATCACGCAGTTCCTTATACTCGTTAGGAGCCAACATTGAGCGATTGTTTTCGAGCTCCTGCACCCATTCCTGCACCTGCAATTTTACAATATCGTCGTCTAAGCGCAGTTCGTCATTCCATTTTTTAATTTGCGCAGAAAGCATTTGCGCGCCATTTTTACCAAACGCACCCTGTGCTGCAGCTTCAAGAATTACTGCAAACTCACGAGTAAGCGCCTTAGAATCACAGCTTTGCAAATAGTGCCTAAGCCAACGCAACGCAGATTCGTTTCTTCCCATACGACGCAAAACTAGCGCGAAGAACAACGATGTCTTTGCAGAGTTTCTATTAAATGCTTCTTCAACTGACTTTTCTACAATCTCTTTATCATTACGACTCCAAGCAGCGACTGCAACAAGCGCAGGAGCAAGCCAATATCGAGGACTTTGAATCATCAATTCTTCTGAAACGTGAGAAACAACCGCGTCACTTACGTTAGCAACATCAAAGGCTTGCAAAACACCAATCGAAGTACGACGAACTTTATCGTAATGACCGTACTGTCGATCAAGCTCACTTTTAAGATTACCCAACTTAGTTTCTGCACGTTGAGCATTGGCAGCTCGTTTAGCTGCATCAACATATTCGTAGAAGGCTTGGCTTAGCTTTTTTAACTCAGAATGTGTTTCATTAAGATCTTTACCAACTCGACTTACTTCTCCGCTAACAAGATTAACTTTGCTGTCAACTTGGTAAATAGATGAAGTTATATTATCCAAATACTTTTGTAGCGCACGAGGATCTACAGTTTCCTCCATGTCGTCTCCCTCTCTTAAAAGGCAATTCACTGCCGCGAAATAGCAACAATGTTATAAATTATAGCAAGTTCTACCTCATTCGATTAACTATTTTTTATGAAATTCATTATCTTTCCGTGCCGTCTTCAGCAATAGGAACCACTTCTCCATCCGAATAAATTTCAATATAAGCGTATTGCGGAGAAGCCGCTAAACTGCGAGCCGGTTGGAATAGTGGAGGCACAGTATCACTGTCTTTGTAATGCTCAACAATAGCACCATCAATTGAAACGTAATGGTCAACGTAGGGGTAGCCAATGTAGCACTTTGCAAATAACGCAACAAGATGCCCACCAAAACGCTGCTTATATAATTCATCAATGTGGTCAATAATCTGCTGTTTATACGTTTCGTTAGTGGTTGTATCAAGACTGCGAACCGCTTCCAAAATTTGCTGAGAACGAACAGCATGTCTATTCTCAAGTTCCCATGCAGAAGTTTTTACCTCAGTGTCAGCATCTTTAAACTGATCATCTTTTTGCTGCGGAGTTCGCAAAGAAAATCTATCAGCAAAATTTTGCGTTTGCATATTGTCAGTGTTTACAATTCTTACTTGACGTACCATACAGTATCCTTACTTCTAATCATTTAAAACATTATTACCGCGATTACCACAATTACAGCAACTATTGCTATGCCTGCAATAATCATCATTTTTGTATTAGGTTTATTCTGTGTAGTATTATCCGATTGCGTCGAACTACTGCTAGTTACTGGCATTGTTCTAATTGGGGCCGCAGGACGAACATAGTTTACGGCAGTAATTTTGCGATTTAGCTCATTAATCCATGATTGAGAAGAATTCAATGATTCCACGCGCTGAAGCATACTACGAAAATCTACAATCAAATCTTTAGAAGAATTGTGCTGAACAATAGGAGGACGCTCTTGAAGGAATACTCCAGTTACTTGAGAAAGTCTTCCAACTTTGTCGTTTAGCTCCCTCTGCAAACGGTCAATTTCTTTCCAAGATTGCTGCAAATCGCGTTCATATGATTCTGCAGAATGCAATTCATCAGCACCAATTCTGGAAGCATTACTAAGTTCTTTTTGCTGACGCTGAGGAAAAGCTAAAAGTTGGTTCAGCGAATTCAAATAAGTACTATATTGCTGATTCATATCCGTAGTGTTTGTTCTACTTATAGCATTACGCATCATATCTATCATCTTTTATTCTCCCAAAAATCATCAGGTAAAGTAGAAAATGGCACAAGCGTTACAGCTCCTTCTTCAGAGCCTTTATCAATCACAGTTACTCGCGGATGATCCTCTGTTAACTTCATTAACGGTCCAGCAATTTCTCGTGCATCATCTATGCCCGTTTTAAGCAATAAATATTTGCCAATTCCGGATCGCGAATAGCCAAGTGTGTCACTAACACCTTGAAGACTAGACCACCATCCAATACAAAATATTTTCTGCAAACCACCCTCATGACAAATCTTCTCAATCACAGAGTTTCCCGTATTTAGCGGCTCATCCTCAGAAAAATCAAGACTAAAATCCTCAATATCCGGATCCGACTCAGATTTAACAATAGTTTTACTCATTCCAGGTATTCGTTGAATTCCCAATCCCAAAACCAAAGTTGGGTGTTCTTCACCATCGGAAAATACTTGTGAGAATGTAGAAACTAAATATTCAGGTACTTCTTTGCGCGGAACAAAAGTAACGTCAATACCATTGTTACGTACGTCATTGAAGAATTGCGAAATCTCCTCAGGAATTTTATTAAGACCACAAAGAACAACTAAGTGCGCATTGTTACCAATCGTTTTTAATACGGTTGCGCTTGCTGAAATAATTACCGATGCCGCTTCTTGATCTCCCGTACCTACCATTGCAATACCTTGATTAGTGTCGGTATCTAATTCAACAACATACGGCTTTTTAGTAATTGCAATAGGTCTACCAATCCAGGCTTCAACCATATCGTCCGTGCGTGGTTTAATCTGCTTAACTTGCGCACTATCCCAAGAAGCATAATCGCTGCCAATAAATACCATTGGAGGCTCGTCGTGGCGCAAAGACCACAAATTGTGCTGAATTTTTTCAAACTTATTAGAATCTACCCAAGCTGCAACAGCCTTAATATTTGAGCCTTCTGGATCTTGACCGAAATTCTTGTTGAAAATAACTTCGCCACGGTACGTCAGTTCAGCAGCAGCAGTGTTGTGTTGCGAAAGAACAGCTTGCGATTCTTGCACAGTATTTTTTAGCGACATTCTAAGCGGGAACTGCGCAAAAATTGATTCACCTTTTACTCTCAAGCCAGAAATTCCAGAAGTTGTTTGAGACGCCAGCAAAATATGTACACCGTACGCACGTCCTTGTTTTGCAATCAACTCAAGCAAACGCACTGCTTCTTCAACGTTCTCGTCGTCTCCATCAAACAGCACATGGAATTCGTCGATAATAAGTAACATTCGCGAAAGTTTGTTACCTTGTTGACGATAGTCAATAATTGAGTGAGCACCAGCATTTTTGAACATTCGTGAGCGCCGTTCAAGTTCTTTCTCAACGTACCGAAGAACTGCAACACCAAATTGCTGGTTAGATTCCAAAGAAAGCACTTTAACATGAGGCATCCAGCCTTCATTATTTTCATCTTTATCGAAACGTTTAAATTCCAAACCGCGCTTAAAATCAAGCAAAAGCAGTTCAAGCTCATCTGGAGAATATTGACTAGTAAGCGCAAAAATAATATCGAGAAGAAGATTAGATTTACCTTGACCTACAGCTCCGCCAACAAGCATATTTGGCGTAGGAGGATTTTCTGATCTAAACGAAACCAGTAAATTCTGCTGACCATTTTTTCCAATAAGCGCGTCAAGACTGTCAGTAGAATCACCTTGCCAAGGTTTTTCAATAATAGGCTTAATTAAATCGTACAAAGGATACGTAGGACCTTGCACTTTTGAAGCTTGCTCAGCAATCGCGTCAATCAATTTTGACAATACCGTTGAATTTATTATTGACTCATGCGCAATAGTAACGTTTTTACTGAAGAATTCTTCGCAATACCAGCACGATTTGCTACATTTCATGCGAAGTAATGAAGATTTATTAGTAAATTCATCGCCTTCAAAAGGTGAATTTGAAGTGTTTTGTACAATAATTGACAACCCAGATGCAGGACCTACTTCTGCAGCTCTGCACAATATTTTTTTTAATCTATCTTGAATACCATACGGATAATCAAGCAGAACAGCAATTACTAATTCTCCTTCTGGAACGCTAGATGATGCCCATAAATCTAATAAAGTTTTTTTGCCTTGAATAGACATGCGTTCCGCGTTACGAGCAGCAGATTGCATAGCATGTTCCAACGCTTCAGCAAACGAATCTTCGTCACTAAAAGCTTGTGGGAAAGTAGTTCCATTAATAGCTCTTAAAGGAGCTAATGCTCCTAATCCGGCAGAAATTCGAGGGTCAAAAACTAAAATTCGAAGATGCTTTAGTGGCACGATTGAAGCAATACGAATAAGCGAATTAAAAATTAGCTCTTGTGAAATATTTTTATCACCACTAATTAACCAGTTGCGCATACACGCAAATGGCGCTAGTGCGGCAACTGTCTGTCCTTGAACGTTAATGTCGCCAAACTTCATAAAAGGCGTTAAAGTCTGTTTTCCGCCATTATCATTAAGTTTTTCGACTATATCGTTAATAGGTGAGGTTATTACAGATGGTGAAATATTTAGAGAAGATTGTTTAAAACTACTGACTGCGTTGTCTGTTTCACTACTAAAACGTTCGTTTACTTGATTAATAGTCTGTTTTCTTAACTGCTCCACTCGTATTCTTGTTTGTTCAACCCTTTGCGCAGCTTGTGATAATTCTAAATTTTTGAGCTGCTCTGCGTATGCAATACTTCCTTGTAGTTGCATCAGCAGTTCGTACAATTGACTGCGAACTGACTCGCTCATTTGAGCAATCTGCTCCGGAGAAGGTAAATTCTGCTGATTTTGTTGCACATACTGCTGCTGATACTCGGGAACAGTCTGATTACCGTAGTCTATTCCCGAATACGCAGGTTGATACAAGTTGTTCTGTGACACAGGAGGAACTTGCTGCGAATTCGATAAACCTGGAGAAACATGAACCCGCCTTACGTTATGATGAGGACCACGAGAACTAGTCATATCTTCTACTCTCTCTGTATGCTATTTTTTATTCTCTTAACAATTTTACTCTGCATTCATCTTTGTTAACCATATAAAATATTGAAAATATTTAAATATTTTCGTTAGTACTTCATTCCCATAGCATCTCGCACTTGAGAAAGAGTTTCTTCCGCAATGGCATTTGCACGCTTATTGCCGTCGTGCAAAATATCTCGAACAACATCCATGTCTTTTGCAAGTTCTGCACGACGCTCACGATGAGGCGCCAAGAAATTATTTACGTTTTCAATTACGTAAGCTTTCAGCGCGCCAGCACCAGCGTTGCCAATTTCTGCAGCAATATCTTTAGGATCCCTGCCTGTAACTAAACCTGCGGTAGTAAGAAGTGCAGAAACTTGCGGACGAGCTACTGGATCAAAAGTAATCATTCTTTCGGAATCAGTTGGGCTCTTCTTAATTAGTTTGGCAGTTTCTTCGGCAGTAGCTCCAAGCATAATTGAATTACCGTAAGATTTGCTCATCTTACGACCGTCCAAACCTGGAATTTCTGGAGCATCAGACAAAATCGCTGCCGGCTCTGGGAAAACTGGATTCTTTTTTGCGTATCTTTCGTTAAAACGACGCGCAATTGTGCGAGTGATTTCAACGTGAGGCAAATTATCTTTACCAATTGGCACAACATTAGCTTTGCAGAACAGAATATCGCAAGCTTGATGCACTGGGTAAGTAAGCAGCAATCCGGTTAAAGCGTGTCCAGATGATTCCATTTCTGACTTTACAGTAGGATTTCTGTGCAATTCTGCTTCCGTAACTAAAGACAAGAATGGTAACATAAGCTGATTTGCTGCAGGCACAGCAGAGTGCGTAAATATCATTGTTTTTTCAGGATCAATTCCTGCAGCCATATAATCAAGCACTAAATTCAAAACATTATCTTCAATATGCTCGGTTGTGTCACGGTCAGTAATTACCTGATAATCAGCAATAATAATATTGGTTTTTACACCACGCTTCTGCATTGCGACACGCTCACGAATAGAACCAAAATAGTGGCCTAAGTGCAGGCGTCCTGTTGGACGGTCTCCTGTAAGCATGGTAAATGAAGAAGGATTACTTTCTAGTTTTTCAAGCGTTGCATCCGAACGTTTACGCGCTGCAAGAAAGCTTGCACTCATCTCATTTCCTGCGGCTGTTACCTGTGCTTCTTCCTGCATTTTTGGCTCCTTACATACACGCATTTTTACGCTTAAAATATGGCTTTCATGGTAAAAGTTTACACAGACAATATACTCGGTTGCGGTTAAGTGGTACGCTCTTGTGTGATGAACTGATTGTTACGGTAATTTTTTAAGAGGGGGTCAGATGGGCCGCGGACGACAGAAGGCAAAGCAACAGAAAATTGCCCGTAAGCTCAAATACCTGACGACCGATACGGATTATGACGAGCTTGCTAAGGAGCTTAACTCCAGCGAACCCGGACAAGGATCCTTCGATCCATTTGCGTCGAGCGAAACTTACGAGGAAAACTCGTATCTTCCAAACCAGGAAGTAACTGTTCAAGAAGATGATTCTAATGAGTCTTCCAACGATGACGATTTAGACGAATATGCAAAGTGGGCGGCAGAAGCTGCAGCTAAGGCTGTAAATAATGAAAATTCTTCTACAAATTCTGGCGCGCATACTCCTGTGCATCATCACATTCCTATGCCAGTGCCGAGTTTCATGCATAAGCACGATAAATAAATCTTAAAATTACTAATAATTTAGGTTACTAATAATTATTTTTTATCTAAATATCCTGGGTCTAAAAAATGAAGGCCCAGGATATTTGTAAATAAGCATTATAAATAGGCGTCATAAATTTATGTCAAGTGGCAAAATATCGCTTAAATCATCACGCTCACCGATTGCACTTATGTGACCGCACTGTTTTTCTTGCTGCCAACTTGTAATACCACAAGAAATTCTTAACCAAACCTGTGGATCAAGCTCAATAACATCCGGCGGAGTAAGATTATGCGGATCAGAAGCTGGTCCTTCCAAAATTTTTACTGCACCAAAAGGCGCAACTCTTACCTCTACTGCACACCCAGGAACTTTGTTTTCAAGAAGATATAAAGAATATCTAACTGCTAAAGCTTCGTCAATTGGAGAAATATTTAAAATATCGCTAGTTATTTGAATAGCTTCTTCGCCATTATTAAACGCTTTATTAGCAGACTCACACCATGCTTTCCAAGCACATTGTCCTCTTTTTATATCTCGCTCAAGTATTACTACCATATTTTTATTATCTTCTAAACAACATACTTTCATAAATACATTTGTATTAAGAAGTTATATATTAATATTTGAAGGGGTTAGGTTGTGGTACTATCAGGAACATCGTGTGCATTAACGTACCTTTTGTAGTTATCTACAACAGTTATCTACAACGTGGTATCGGTTTAACTGCCTAAACATAAAGTTTCAGGCTGCACACTTTTTAGTAAATATAACAAACGGCACAAGGAGTCAAATATGACTAAACACGTCGCGCCGAAAGCCAAAACTACTGCGACGGCATTTGCCAAAGAACTTCAAGAGCACCTCAAGTACACCCAGGGTGTAACGCCAGAGCAGGCCACTACGGCAGATGTGTATGTTGCCGCTGCTACCGCAGTTCGTCGTCACTTGATGGACTCTTGGATGCAGACCCAGCATGACATGGTTAACGGCAACACTAAGGCTGTGGGCTATTTGAGCGCAGAGTTCTTGATGGGCAAGCAGCTTGAGAATGCTTTGTTGAACGCTGGTCTTACTGACCAATTCAATAAGGCTGTTACTAAGCTTGGCTTCGATCCAAAGGCTGTTATCGACGCTGAGTATGAGCCAGGTTTAGGTAACGGCGGTTTGGGTCGTCTCGCAGCCTGCTTTATTGATTCGCTCGCCTCTATTGGCGTTCCAGCATTCGGCTACGGCATCCAGTATCGTTACGGCATCTTCAAGCAGCGCTTTGATGAAGAAGGTAAGCAGGTTGAAACACCTGATTACTGGCTTAGCAATGAAGAGCCATGGGGTCACATTGACTATGGTCGTGACCAGCGCGTCAACTTCGGTGGTGAAGTTGTAGAAGAAGATGGCAAGCGCGTATGGAAGCCAGCTTGGTCTGTTCGTGCAGTACCAGTTGATTACATGGTTCCAGGTTATAATTCTGGTCGCGTAAACACTCTTCGCTTGTGGACTGCTAAGTCTTACGACGAGTTTGATTTGCTCACCTTCAACAAGTCAGAATACTTGGACGCTGTAAAGCCACAGGTTGCAGCAGAAAACATTTCTAAGATTCTTTATCCAGAAGATTCCACTCCAGAAGGCAAGGCTTTGCGTCTTGAGCAGCAGTACTTCTTCGTAGCTGCTTCTATTCATGATGCTATCCGCGTGTTCTATCCAGGTCAGGATAAGCCGGATCTCACCACCTTCCCAAGCAAGATTAACTTCCAGTTGAACGATACTCACCCAGTTATCGGCATTCCAGAGCTTATGCGAGTTCTTATGGACGAGTACGGCTACGACTGGAACACCGCTTGGGGTATTACTACCAAGACATTCAACTACACTTGCCACACTTTGCTTCCAGAAGCTTTGGAAGTTTGGCCAGCCAAGCTTATTGGCGAACTTCTGCCACGCCACCTTGAGATTATCCAGGGCATTAGCGAGCAGTTCCGCAACGAGCTCCGCGGTAAGGGCGTTGCTGAGGATCAGGTTGAGCGCATGCGTATCGCTACCGACGCTGACGAAAATGGCGAAGGTGCTGTAGTTCGCATGGCTTACTTGGCTACCTACGGCGGCTCTTACGTTAACGGTGTTGCTGAGCTTCACTCTGAGTTGTTGAAGGATGTCACTTTGAAGGACTTCTCCAGCGTTTACCCAGATAAGTTCAAGAACGTTACTAACGGCGTAACTCCTCGTCGCTTCGTGCGCTTGAGCAACCCACGTATGTCTGCTCTTATTACTGAAGGCTTGGGCACTGACGCATGGCAGGGTGATTTGGAGCTTCTTGAAGGTTTGAAGCCATTGGCTGACGACAAGGCATTCGTTAAGAAGTTTGCTGAAGTTAAGAAGCAGAACAAGCTTGCCTTCGTTGATTTCGCAAAGCAGAAGTATGGCTTTGAAATCAACCCAGACACAATGTTCAACACCATTGTTAAGCGTTTGCACGAGTACAAGCGCCAGTCCATGAAGATCCTCCAGGTTATCTCCACATACGCTGGAATCAAGAATGGCACAATCGATGTTGACAAGATGCTTCCACGCACCGTGTTCTTCGGCGCTAAGTCCGCTCCAGGCTACGCTATGGCAAAGCTCACCATTCAGCTCATTAACAATGTTGCTCGCGTGGTGAACAACGATCCTGCATGCAAGGGCAAGCTCGCCGTGTTCTTCCCACCAAACTACAACATCGAGTTGGCAATGAACTTGATTCCTGCCACCGATTTGGATGAGCAGATTTCTCAGGCCGGTAAGGAAGCTTCCGGCACTGGTAACATGAAGTTCGCTTTGAACGGTGCTTTGACTGTTGGTACTCTCGATGGCGCAAACGTTGAGATTCGCGAGCGCGTTGGCGCTGAGAACTTCTTCCTCTTCGGCATGACCGTTGACGAAGTTGATAAGCTCTACGCTGAAGGCTACGATCACGGCGGATCCCGTAAGTACTACGAGTCTGATCCTCGCTTGAAGGCTGCTGTGGATATGGTTGCTGACGGCACCTTCTCCAACGGTGACAAGAGCGTGTATGAGCCACTCGTCAACGATTGGCTTACCCACGATTACTTCATGGCAATGGCTGACTTCAGCTCTTACATGGATATTCAGGCTCAGATTGAGGAAACTTACCGCGATCCAATGAAGTGGGCTCGCATGGCAGTTTTGAACGTAGCCAACTCTGGTTACTTCTCCTCTGACCGCTCTATCGAAGATTACCTCGATCGCATTTGGCACACTGGTGCTCTTCCAGTTGCCGAGTGAGCATAAAAATAGCGTCTTAATCGCTTAATAATAAAAAGGCGGAGGCTGTTAATCAGCTTCCGCTTTTTCTTTCTAGTAATTAATTAAATCGAGATTAATCATAAGTAAGCAAATAAATAAAAAGGCGGCTGCACATACACACAGTCGCCTTTATTTGAAGTATTTTAACGCAATACTGCTGTTTTATTCTTCAACAGCAGGAGCGTCTTTACCTTCTGTCTCTTCTTTTTCTAGCCCCAAGTCAATTGGTGAAGAGCTGTTCTCCCACGGCTCCTCCCAAGGGTCATAATCAGGATTGTGCTGCTTATAAACATACAATGCAGCAATTCCTGCGAGCAGTGCTCCGAAGAGCAGTGCAAAGAACTTCCAACCGCCAGAGGATCTGTTCTCCATGATGGCTCCTTTCGGGTTAAGCTGACCTGCTCGTCCAAGTCAACGATTTACATAGCGTTTTGTCGCTTACTCACTATCATAGTTGCTTTTCTTCAGAGTTGCATCTTTTTACACAATCTTATTGATTAAATTTGTGAAGTAAAGCCTATATCATAAAGATATGCATAATTTTGATATAAAAAATTTATGGAATAGACTACGTTTTCGCAGCAATACTGTTACTGCAATTCTCATATACGCTTGCATTGCTACTTGGCTAATAGAAATATTTTTATACTTCGTAACTAAAGAAACCTACATTACTTTTATAGAATATACTGCCTTCGTGCCTGTTACTGCGTTGAATACCCCATGGACTTGGTTCACATCAATGTTTGTTCACGCACCAAATTTAACACATATTTTCTTCAACATGCTGTGCCTTTGGTCACTAGGCGCAGAACTTGAGCGTTATTTTGGCAGATGGAAATTCTTTGGACTTTATTTAATATCGGGTCTTGGAGGATGCATTGCAGATATTATTTGGTGCAGAATAATTAATAATTGGCAGTCCGCCTCTTATGGTGCTTCAGGCGCAATTATGGGTCTTATTGGCGCACTTTTAGTAGCTCAGTGGCGACTTGGTGAAAACATGCGAGGAACAATTATTTGGATTGCGATTACTCTCGCTATGCCAATTATTATTCCAAATATAGCTTGGCAGGCGCATGTTGGAGGTTTAATTATTGGCACAGCACTTGCAGCATTGCTAGGAGTACAAAATCCTCTGCTTAGAAAAGCTTCGTTTAATACGCGTTTCTTAACGTATTTTATTTCTATTTTTATTATTCTTGTTGCGTGCGCAGTATTCTGCTTACAAGGATTAGCTTAGTTAAATTACACGCATGTAGTTTTCCACCATTGTGCACAGAACTGTGGATAACTTGGGTATAAGTTGGGCATAAGATGCTAACAACTACTCAAGTTATCCACATAATTATTCACAAATGCTAATAACTCGCCATTTTTGCGCTTGTGCAAAAGTGTATAAAAGTTATCCACAATTACGACTCTATGTTAATTAACTTTCGAAAAGCGCAGAAACGTAATTAGAAAAACAATCTACTCTACTGTTTTTCTGGCAGTTTATTCCAATTAAAAGGCTGTTCAACCTTTTAGCGTGCAAGCACATCCATATGTTAAGTAAGAATAAGATTATGCTTTCTGAGTTACATGCACCTTATGAAATTCCTTGCGCAACGGCTCAAACACTTGCGTTTATTAAAGAAAATGCGAAATCAAATCCAAATAATGCAGCTCTTAAAGCACCACGTAATGCGGGAATTGATGTTCCTTTTGCAGTAAATCAAATCGCAGGCAAACAAATAGCACAACAAAAACTTCCAAAATGGGCATCCTGCGAAGAGATTATATATCCGGCACATATATCTATGGAACAATGCTCTTCGCAAGCCACAGCGCAATATAAGGCTAATATTGCACAAAAATTACTTAGTGAGATGAATGAAGAAAACACTTCGCACACTCTTGTTGATCTTACAGGTGGATTTGGTGTTGATTGCGCAATAATGGCTGAGGTTTTTGACTCTGCAATATGCATTGAGCAGCAAAGTGATCTTTCCGCTATTTCACAACACAATATGCGAGCTCTCGGTCTTTCTAAAGTTACGTGTTACAACAATAATAGTCTTGAGGCACTTAATCAGATTTCTAGCGCAACAATGATATACATTGACCCTGCGCGTAGGAATAATCAAGGTTCTAGAACTTACGCTATTGAAGACTGCACGCCAAACGTGCTATCTATTAAAGACCAACTTCTTAAAAAAGCACAAATTGTTATTATTAAACTTTCTCCAATGCTTGACTGGCATAAAGCGGTAAACGATTTTGGCGGTAATGTTGCGCAAGTGCACATTGTTGCTCATCATAATGAATGCAAAGAGCTACTAATAGTACTCAACAAATCTCAAAACACAAAACTACCAATATATTGCGTAAACGACAATCAGTTAACTGTTATAGAAGCCGTTTACGATACTTCAAAAAATCAGGTTTCAATACTTTCTGAATTAGACGGTAGAAATAAGGAAAACAAAACTTTAAACCTACAAAAATGGCAAGAATGGGCTCGGTACGTTTATGAGCCAAATGCTGCAATTATGAAAGCGGGGTGTTTAAAGTTTTTAGAAGAAAAATATGACATTAAACAAATAGAACCAAATAGTCATATTGGTGTTGCAGAAAAATATTATGCTAATTTTCCGGGGAAAATATGGAAAATTGAGAATATTTGCAGCTTGAATAAGAAGGAAATAAAGAAATCGCTTGCAGATATTACACATGCGAATATTGTTACTAGAAACTTCCCAATGTCTGCAGAAACTTTGAAAAAGCGCCTTAAAATTCAAGACGGCGGAAATATTAGGCTTATTGCAACAACTGACAGCAATAAAAATCACGTAATTATTCGCGCAATTGCAGAATAAAAATAATTAAAGTAGCCACACAAAACGCGCAGCTACTTTAATAGAATCGTTTTTTAAATTAGTCGTAATTGTATTAACGCCACCACATGGTCATTAAGAAACCAACTACAACAAATCCGAAAGCAATAAGTAGATTCCATGCTCCAATTCCTGGGATTGGCAGCATAGGATTCAAGTAATACACAACAGCCCACACTAAGCCAATAACCATCAACGCGCAGAACAGTGGCACGAACCATGCTGCATTAGCCTTAGCACCTTTAATACTTTCTTCAACTCGACGCCTATTTTCTGCTTGACGCTGCATCATCTTCTGAATTTGTGGAGAAAGCGATGCTTTATCTGCAGTAGCATTCAACACTGCTTCGACTTCATCCATAGGAACGCCATAAGTATTCTCATTTGACGTATCGCTCTTCTTTGCAGCGTCGTCAGCTGCAGTCGTGTGCAATTTCTCATCAGCCATAACTGTAACTCTCCAATCAATCGGCTACACGCTATAATAGTGGTTACACTCGAACGTAGGAAGAATGAGAGCAAATTATGGTAAAAAGAACAGGAAAACATAGAGCTCAACGCTCGTTGTTAAGTAGTGTTGCTGTTGCCGTTGCTATCTTTCTTACAGGATATTTATTTGTTACTAATCTACGAGTCAACCGCACAGCTTTCGTTACTTCCAACACAAGTCAAATGGTTGAAAGAAACTCGCAGCGCACAAAATCTTTGCGAGAAGATATTAAAGATTTAGATTCCAGAATTAGTTTGCTCAACAAAACTCTCGTAAGCAGTAATGAGAATAAAGATTCTTCAGATACCGGTAGCAGCACTGTTCTTCCTAAGCTTGAAGGACCTGGAATCGTAGTAACTCTCAACGATTCTTCTCTGTGGAAAGGCGCAGTAAACGGTTCTGGAACTTCTGTAAATATTAACGATTATGTTATTCACCAGCAAGATATTGAATCCGTTGTAAATGCGCTTTGGCAAGGCGGCGCAGAAGCTATGACCATACAAGATCAGCGCGTTTTGTTTAATTCTGCAGTAATTTGCATTGGAAACGTGCTTATGCTTCAAGGCCATCAGTACTCGCCACCGTATAAAATATCTGCTATTGGCCCAGTAGACGATATGGTTGATGCGCTTAATAATTCACCAGCCATACACACCTACAAGGAATACGTAAGTTCATTTGGATTAGGATGGAAAGTAGAAAAGAAGGAGAATTTGAAATTCCCAGAAGCATCTGCTTTGTTACAACCATTAAGGTACGCATCCGTGCTTAAAGAACTAAATAAATGATTTGTGTCGCAAGACCTTCACATCATAAAGGAGTAACGTATTATGCAGGCTGCTTACACGCAGGAAAATGATACGAAGAGCAAAGGCTCCAACTTCTGCTGGCAACTTGCCGGAGTTATTGGCGAAGTTTTAATCGCTTTTGCAATTATGTGTGCGCTATATATTGCATGGCAAATGTGGTGGACTGGAGCTCAAGCAGAGCACAATCAGGTAGAAGCACGTAAAGAAACATCTTGGAAGAATCCTAAAACAGGTGACAAAACAAAGATTGCTTTACCTCAAAATGGCGAGCCGCCAAAAGTTAGCAAGCCAAAAGGGGACGTTTTAATAGCTCGCCTGTATGTTCCTCGCTTCGGAAACCAGTGGGAGCGTAATATTATCGAAGGAACAACACCAGATATTTTGAGCAAACGTGGCTTAGGGCACTATCCAGAAACTCAAATGCCTGGAGAAATCGGCAATTTCGCAGTAGCTGGACACCGCAATGGTTACGGACAGCCTTTGGGCGATGTTGACTTGCTTAAACCTGGCGATGCTATTGTTGTTAGGACTAAAGATTACTGGTTCGTATATAAGTACACTTCTTATAAGATTGTTACACCAGATCACGGTGAAGTAATCGCTCCAAACCCTGAACATCCTAACGAAAAGCCAACAAAACGTATTCTTACTCTAACTACATGCGAGCCTAAGTATACTACTGCAACACATCGCTGGATTAGCTACGCTAAGTTAGCTTATTGGGCAAACATTAGCGATGGTATTCCAAAAGAGCTTTCCACAATTGATGAGCAAGGAAAGGTAAAGTTTATTAACAATGAGCAGCAGTCTCTTGTTTCTCAGCTTTCTTCACTTGTTCCAGTAATGCTTGTTATTGCAGTGCTTTATATTGTTATTTTTGCGGCTGGCGCTATTGCTTGGCAGTGGCCTGCACTTCGCGAAATTCGCGTAGGAAGAAGGAAAAAGCCGGATGCAAGCATTTTTGGCGGAATCCTTTTAATACAACCAGGCATTACAGCAATTCGTTGGATTCTTGCAATCCTAATTCATTTGTTCATCATATTAGCTCTATTCCAATGGGTATTTCCTTGGGCAGCTGCAACGATTCCATTCCTGCAGCAGATGTCTAATTACACAACAACTGTATGAAATAAATCTAGTTGAAAGATCTAATTGAAAGGTCTAATTAGATTTAGAACATACTCGAATAGATTCTAATAAAAATAAATACACAAATAAGGGCGATACTTAAAAGTTATCGCCCTTATTTTTATTCGATTCTCATAATATTTTCTAGTATCTAATATCACTTACTTTGAGTATCACTATCTGAAGAAGAACTAAGTCCTGGTCTCGTAACCAACGTGATTGCAGAACCTTTATCTACCTTAGTTCCAGCATCTTCAGACATGCCGATTACTACGTCATCATCTTTATTAGAAGTAGAATCAGAAACTACTCTTAAGCCCTTTGCTTCAAGTATTTTCTTAGCCTGCTTAAACGTAATAGTACCAAGATCAATATGCGGCACTTCTACCTTCGGCGAGCCTTGTGACACATAGACTGTAATCGAGCTATGAGGCTTAACCGAAGATCCGGAATTAGGGTTTAATCGGGTTACAGAATCTTCAGGCACACTATCTGAATCTTCCTTTACAACATCCGCAGTAAAACCAAGATTTTGCAGCTGACTAATCACAATATCCTTGCTCTGGCCCACAAGACCATCAGGAATCTTAGTTAAACCAGAAGCAATATAAAGCGTAATCAAAGTACCTTTATCTGCGAAGGAATCAGCATCCGGATCAGTGCGAGTCACATGATCTTTCTTCACATCAGCACTATCTTCTACTCGAACATTAGCAATCTTAAAACCAGCATGTTCTAGTATCTTACGAGCTGCTTCCTGCGATTTACCGCTCACATCCGGAACACGTGTTGATTGAGGTCCTACAGAGAACCAAACCGTAACTTTAGTACCAGACGCAACATGCTCGCCACCACGCGGAGACTGTTTTGTAAACGTGCCTTCAGGCTGAGAAGAATGATCGTCTTCACGAATATCCGGAACTAATCCTAATGCTCTAAGTTTTTCCCTAGCCGCATCCTGAGTGGTTGTTTCCATAAATGTTGGAACAACAATATTACCAGACATTCGATTATGACCCATCATAAACAAAACGCCCGCTAACACAACGATTGCAACAAAAGCACCAATAATAGAACCTATTACAACACGCTTACGACGCTTAGCTTGTGATTGGGCACGTTGAGCTGCACGAGTGCTTGGAGCAAATGCAATTGATGACTCAACCTGACCTGTAATAGGGTTAAACGATTGCGTTGCAGCACCATCAGTAGCATTAATAGCCATTGTTGCAGCTGTTTGCTCAGCTTGTTTGCGAGCTTTCATATTCGCTAAATCAGTAAGCGGATTAAAAGCTGCTGCAACAGGAACTCCGCCGTTCATAAACGCTAAAATATCATTCTTAAATTCTGAAGCTGTAGCATAACGATTCTGACGGTCTTTTGCCATTGCCTTAGCACAAATTTTATCCCACATCGAAGGCATTCCAGGCACAAGAGTGCTCAAAGGAGTTGCAACTTCAGAAACATGCTGGTATGCAATAGCTACAGCAGAATCACCAATAAATGGCGGGCGGCCAGTAAGCATTTCATAAAGTACGCATCCTGCAGAATACAAGTCAGAGCGCATGTCTACTTGCTCTCCGCGAGCCTGCTCTGGAGACAAATATTGTGCAGTTCCAACAACACCTTGAGACTGCGTCATAGTTGTTGCAGAATCGTCAAGAGCACGAGCAATGCCGAAGTCCATCACCTTCACAATGCCCTGCTCGGAAATCATAATATTTCCAGGCTTAATATCACGGTGAATAATTCCCATTCTGTGCGAATATTCCAAAGCATTAAGCACACCAAGCATAACTTGTTCAGCGTCACGCTGGCTTAAGGCACCATTCATCTTAAGAATATCGCGCAGTGTTTTTCCTTTAATATACTCCATTACTAGATAAGGAAGGCGCTCTTCCAAGCCGTTATCGGTAGTAACAGATTCTTCACCAGAATCATAAATATTAACAATATTAGGGTTGTTCATTTGCGCAATTGCGTGAGCTTCCCTGCGGAATCTAGACAGGAAGATTTCATCGTTCGCTAAATCAGAACGCATGATTTTCACAGCAACAGTACGACCTAGACGCTTATCTACCGCAACACGCACTTCCGCCATGCCGCCGCGGCCAATAAGTTCTCCTAATTCATATCGACCATTCGCTAATGAGGTGGGCATTGTGGTATTCATTGCTGCTCCTTGCGATTATTGGTATTCAAAATGTTAATAATATTTACTTGATTCTGCGGCATACTCTTAATACATCGCGTCTGTCGAGAATCTGTAGAAATAAATCCTGTTGTATTGTTAAAAGCTGTTTCTTGATCAAGCAGCCTACGTTCAATACGAGATAAAACTTTTGCCACAACAAGCGCATCTTTTGGTCGATCTTTTGGATCTTTTGCAAGCATCGACATAATAAACTGTCTTAATTGCAAATCAACATTTTCCGGCAATGGCGGAACAGAATCATTAACATGAGCTGCAGCAATATCTACCGGAGTAGCTCCTGTAAACGGCCTATGCCCGCATAACCCTTCGTACGCAACAACTCCTAATGAGTAAATATCAGATTGTGCTGTTGCTTGTTCACCTTGTGCTTGTTCAGGAGAAATGTATTGTGCTGTGCCAACTACCATACCGTCCTGAGTAATCTGCTCCTGATTACTTGAATAAGAAACACCAAAATCGGTAATTTTTACGTTTCCTGTTTCAGAAACCATAATATTTGCAGGTTTTACATCACGGTGAATAACACCATGCGAGTGAGCTACAAAAAGCCCTCGTGCTGTTTGAATAAGAATAGGCAACAGTCTGGTTGGATCAATAGCTTTTTCTTTATGATACAAATCTGCTAACGACTTGCTTGGCACGTACTCCATAATTAAGAAGCCAATGCCATCATGCTCATAATAGTCAAATAGTGCTGCAATATTCGGGTGCGCAAGATTTGCCGAATTATGAGCTTCCGCACGAAGCCTACGCAACTTTGCTTCTACATTCGCAGTATCCGTACGCAGCGCTTTAATAGCAACAATTCGCCCAAGTTGAATATCAAAGCCTTTCCAGACTTCTCCCATACCGCCTTGAGCAAGGCGGCGATCCAGTCGATAACGATGATGAACTAACTGTCCTTCAACAAGTTTCATTGTGTAAGCGCCTCCTTCATCACTTGTCGCATAATTGGTCCTGCTGCATAACTGCCCAGAACATTAGTATTGTGAACAATTACAGCTATAGCTATTTTAGGATCTTCTGCCGGAGCAAATCCAATAACCCACCCATTTGCAGACTGATTATTCACTCCAATCTGTGCAGTACCTGTTTTTGCAGCAACATGCATATTCGGTAATGCGAGATTTGGATTTTCTTTTATTACTACAGCTTGCATCATAGCGGATAGTTTTGCAGCACTATCGCTGCTCATGGCTTGATTCATAATTGTTGGCTTCGTTTGCGACAACACAGACAAGTCACTTGAACGCACACAATCTACAAGCGTAGGTTTCATAAGCGTACCGTTATTTGCTATAGCTGCTGCAATCATAGCATTTTGTAAAGGCGTAACTTTTGCGTCACCTTGTCCAATAGATTCCAAAGCTAATCTGTCTGGAGTTGGTTTAAGAGAAAATGTTGAACTTACGGATCTCATTGGGAAACCTGTAGAATCAGATCCATCTATAGAAAGAGAATCAAAGAAGCCGAATTTTTTTGACTGTTTTACAATCGCATCAGAACCCAAAGAATTGCCCAACTGAGCGAATGCAGTATTTGAAGAATAAGCTAACGCGTCTTCAAACGAAATTTTTCCATCAGTACCATTTGCTTGAGAAACAACATTAGTTAAAGCAACACTTGTTCCAGGAAGAACGTATTTCTCACCAGCAGGTATTAGCGTATCTGGCTGATATTTTCCAGTTTCTAGTGCCGTGGCAGCAACAATAGTTTTAAATGTAGAACCAGGTGCGTAAAGCTCAGAAATCGTACGATTTAACATTGGATTCCAAACATCTGATGTTATTTGTTCGTAAGACTTATTTACATCACCAATATTGTGCATGGCAAGAATATTAGGATCATAACTTGGTGTACTAACCATTGCGCGAATCCTGCCAGTTTTTGGCTCAATTGCAACAAGAGCACCATCTTTGTCTTTTAGAAGATTATAGGCGAGATTCTGCAATTTTGAATCAATTGATGTTTCAATAGAAGCTCCGCGGTTTGTAACTCCAGTAAACAAAGATCTGAATCGTTGCCAGAATAATGCGTCAGATTCTCCGCTTAATAAACTATTCCTAGAAGCTTCAATACCTCTATCTGCACGCTGACTAATAGAAAAGTAGCCTGTAATTGGAGAATATACAGGACCGTTAGAATATTTGCGCTGATACACGAATGCGTCTTTAGAGGAATCTGATTTAGCAATAACAATTCCATCCGAAGTAAGAATTGCCCCTCTAGGAGATCCAAACTCATGATATAAGGCTCTACGATTTCTAGGATCAGCATTTAAAGCATTAGCATTAATAGAGGTAATGATAGTACTTGAAACACCAAGTATAACGAACAATACTAGTACAGCAATGAATAATTCTTTTAAGCTTTTATTCATTTGTCTCACCTCGTTCCTGCGAAGAAACAAGGGTTGAGTTATTCATATTATTCGCTTCTTCCTGACTATTAATTAAACTACTTTCACCAAGATCATTATTTTCAGATTTACTACGACTTCTCTCCTGTAATTCTCGCTCACGCAATGCTGCCAAAGCCTCATACTGAAATGCGTCGGAAACTGGAGCTGATTCAGGTTTATTCGCAGAGTTAGAAATAACAATAAGTAATGCTGCAAGCAAATAATTTGCTACTAATGAAGACCCGCCAGCAGCCATATATGGCAAGGTCAAACCTGTTAAAGGTATAACCAAAGTAATACCACCAACAACAGTAAATACTTGGAATGCCATAGTAAAAACAAGACCGGATGCTAATAATTTACCGAAGCCATCTTTAATTTTCATTGCGGTAATCATTCCGGAAGTAATAATAATTAAATACAAAACTAATACTGCAAGAAGTCCAGTAAGACCAAGTTCTTCACCAATAGAAGCATAAATAAAATCAGAATTAGCTAGCGGCGTTAAAGAAGGATGCCCCTGACCTAAACCTGTTCCCGTAGTTCCTCCGGCTGCAAGACCAAATAATCCAGATACAATCTGAGCCGAACCTCCAGGGAACCTGTTATACACAGCATTATCAAACGGGTGAAGCCAAGCATCCACACGATACTGCACATGTGCGAATAACTTTACTGCAGCTAAGCAGCCTAATATGAATGCAATAACTCCAACAACCAACCAACCTTTGCGACCTGTGGCAACATAAAGCATTGACACAAACATAGCAAAGAACATAAGAGAAGTGCCAAGATCATGCTGCACAACTAATACGCCCATTGATACAGCCCAAACTAACGCAATAGGACCCATATCTTGCAATCTTGGCAAATGCACTCCAAAAACTTTCTTCCCTCCTACAGCAAGCCTGTCGCGATGATTAAACAAATACGCTGCAAAGAAGAAAGCTAGGAAAAGCTTAGCAAATTCTCCAGGTTGCACAGTGTGATTCCCAAAACCAATCCAAATTCTCGCACCGCCAATTTCTTTTCCTAATCCTGGAATCATAGGAGAAAGAAGCAAAACTAAGCCGATTACCATATTTACATAAGAAAAACGCCTTAATATGCGATAATCTTGCAGCACAATAACAAAAATAATAGATAATATAAGCGCTACACACACCCACACTAACTGTTTAATAGCAATATCAGTATTATTTTGCTTATCAATTCTTGCAATAAGAACTGTTCCTATTGCTGTAAGAAGCATAATACATGGCAAAATTGCTTGACTAGCATAAGGTTGCTTAACAAGAAGCACACCCCAAAATACTAAGAATAGCAGCATAACAATTGTTAGCATTGCAACATAATTAGCTGATATGCAACTGTCTATACGAAAGAACATTTGCAAAAATGCAATTGCTGAAACAAGAATCGCAAAAAGCAATAATGCTATCTGCCTAATACGCGTAGCAATCAAATTCATGAGGATTTACCCCCTTGCTGCGCATTATTGTCTTTATTATCCTTATTTTCCTTACTATCTACGCTGTCTTTACTGCTTTTACCATCTTTGCTGCTTTTACTATCATTTGAAGAAACTATTTTTTTCTGACGCTTAGCATTTAATTTTTCTTTCGCACGCTGGAACATTTCTCGACGAATTAAAGAAGCATGACCGCGAGCTTCAGCTAAACTTCCAAAACTAATACCTTCACGCAATTGATCCTGCCATGATTTATCAAGATTTTTTACAGGAATATCGGTTGATTCAACTTCGTGAGATAATGCAATTCCGAAAATATTTGTTGGAACACCTTGATAAATAACAACGCGATCATTGTTCTGGCTAATGTAATACTGCGTTTGAGTCCACGAATAAACTCCATAACCAGCACCAGAAATAATCAACAATCCAAGCAAAATTCCTAGAACAATACCTATGCGAGTCCATCTACGACGCAACGAATAAGCTTTATGAGCTTCATCTTTCTCATATTTAACCGCGCGCGCAACATCCGGATCGTGCGGATCGGTAGATATTTTGCCGTTTTTCTTAGTTACAATAGGAATTTCATTCGTATCAGGAGTGTGTAAATCTTCTGATTCTTCGCGAATATGCGAAGGCTGAACAATTCTAGTCATTAATACGGAAGGATTAACAGCATCTGATTCATCCGCATTGTTTTGAACTAAGGCTGCAGCACGTTGCGCTGGAGAATTTTTATCTTCTCTCAGTGCCGGCGACGACGATACTGCTTTATTAACAATATCTGCAATAGATTCAAGATCTTGACTTGCAGCTCCACCAATCAATGGAGTTTGATGAGGCAAATCAAACGCATCAGCGTCAAGAGCAAGAGTTGCATCCGCAACAACAGCAGTAACATTATCCGTGCTTCCTGCTCGAAGAGCCATAGCGACAAGTTTTTGAGCGCATTCTTCTTGATTAGAAATAGTGCTCATAACATCTTGAATAGTGGAATCTTCTAAAACTCCGCACAATCCGTCTGAACAAAGTAACCATCTGTCTGAAGGATGAGCTTTTCGTAAAGCAATATCAGGGCGCGGATCTATATCAAAATCTCCCAATACGCGCATAACAACATTTCTTTGAGGATGATTCCTAGCTTCTTCGGGAGTAATATGACCCGTATCAATAAGATGCTGAACGTAGCTGTGATCTGTAGTCATTCTCATAAGATGATTGTCACGAAGCAAGTATGCTCTTGAATCACCTAAATGCGCCAAAACCCAATAACCGCATACGAGAGTTACTGCAGTAACAGTTGTTCCCATTCCAGCAAGACGTCGCTCACGCTTAGCTTTTCCAACGATTGCGTCATGAGCTGCCATAATCGAAGTTTCCATCATTGAAGACACAGCTTTTACATCGTGTGGCCTGGAATCTTGCTCAATATGTGCAAGCGAACGAATAGCAATAGTAGAGGCTGTATCTCCTCCAGCATGACCACCCATACCATCGCAAATAGCTGCTAAATGTTCTCCAGCAAACGCAGAATCCTGATTATTACTTCTAACTGTGCCAACATCACTAACGGCCGTAGAATACATAAATAATATTTTTTCAACTGATTCTACATACGCTGCTTTATTAGCATTCTGATTATTATCGTCTGCCAATTTTTCAATTTGGCCAGTTTTTTCTGTATTGGATTCTTCCTCATTATTTGAATTGATTTGCGTCATATTATCACCTCAATTCAAACATGGTTGCGCCTATTCTAACCGAAGTGCGCGGAGCTAATATAACTGGTTCACTAACGCGAGAATGACCAATCATAGTCCCATTAGTACTACCTAAATCTTCAAGCACCCATGCGTGAACTTTTTGATTAAAATACACGCGAGCATGATGTGAAGAAACAAATTCATCATTCAAAACTACCGTATTAGATGCAGCTCTACCAAGAGTTACTCCAGCAGCATTTAATGGGAAAGATGATCCTGCCAAAGGCCCGTCAATAACAACTAGCAAAGTAGGATTAACATCAGAATTTTTTGAAGACGAGTTAACCATTACAGGTGATGCTTGTCGTTGTACAGGCTTAGAAGAATTTACGTCATGAGATGCGCGTCGAGATTTTTTATTCCAAAAATGCGATTTTTTAGGACTAAAAACTTCAATATCCCTACGAAGCGAACGAATAGCGCATAACACAAAAACCCAAAGTAAGACTAAAAAGCCATACTTGAATATTGCAAACGTTAATTCAGTGAATATCATACGCGTTATCGTCTCCTCATTCGGAAAATACTTTTTCTCCTACTCTTGAGACGATGCCCAGTAGAGAATACGCGTACGCCCAATAGTAATAGTGTTTCCATCTACTAATGTTGCAGCTGGAACTTGGTGACCTTCTACATAAGTACCGTTCGTTGAACCAAGATCTCTAGCAATAACACCATCAGGAGTGACGTCGATACTAAGATGATGTCGAGAAATACCAGGATCGTCGATTACAATATCGCAACCGGAACCTCGTCCTAAAATTGTACAATCTTTAGTAAGCAAATACTGATTGCCATTAATCTCAAGCATTGGATGATTCTGCTGCTGGTCGTCGGTAGTAACAGGAACAGCATTTCCTTGAACTGATTCAGAAGTCAAATGGAAATTACCTTTAGTTAATTCCAAGTCTTCTTCAAAAATAACAACTACTGGTCCTACAAAAGCATAATGTTGACTTTTAGCATATTGTGTAAGATTGTCAGCAAGCTCATTAGCTAAAGCTTCACTACCCCACTGCTCAATATGATCAAAATCAGGTGTACTTAGTTTAAAACGATATTCATTTGGAGCAACAGTATGATCTCGTCCAATAGGCATAGCTTCAGCATCAATTTCACGTTCCAAAGCACTAGAAAAATCAACTGGCTGTAAATCTTTGGAGCCGAATTTTGCGAAGACGCCGTTCACTGCACCTTCCACGCTCTTCTCAAATCGGTCAAAAACGCTCATGGTAAACCCTTTCTATCTGTTCACCATAGTACTCGTCACCAGGTACGGTACTCAAATTTCACACACTTTTTTCTAATATTTTATTATTTTTAATGCTACTTGACTATTTTCAACGTGCATTTACATCATAGTAAGTGTACTCTTAGCAATTATGACAAAAAATAATAACAATCACAGCAGATTGTCGGTAATTACTCGCAATTTCGCTACTATTTTTACTTTAATACTCGCAATTATTGTACCTTGCTTAGGTAAAGCACTACTTATTAGTAGTAAAGAACGAAACTATGAATCGACTATTGTAGCTTATTTTCACAATAGTGTTCCTTCTTCAGTACTGAGCTTTTCAAAAATAATTGCGATTGTTTTTTCCACTAAAGGCTGCTTGGTAATACTATTATTGCTTGCAATAATTTCCCTGTTTATTAGTAAAAGCTTAAAACTTACAATTACTCAGCTTCTTATTTCTCTGCTTCCTATGATTTACATTTTTGCAGTTAAATTTGCTGTGCACAGGCCAAGACCATATATTGGTCTGAATATTAAACTACCTTCTGATCCAAGTTTTCCTAGTGGGCACACTTCTGCAGCAGTCGCAGTATGTGCAATGATAATGCTAATTATTTATGTAACTAAGCCTTCTCTTATTAAAGTTGGATTACTTTTTAGCACAATACTAGTTGTTATCGTCGCTATTTCGCGACTTATTGTTGCAGCTCACTTCCCTACAGACGTATTAACTGCAGCAATTATGTATCCGCTTCTTTCTGTTACAGTATTGCGCTCATTCCAGAGACACAAACTGTATGTAGATAATAGAAAAAAACAATAAAAATAACAAAAATTATTCTGCTAAAAAATTAGTTGAAGAATTTGCTTCAGAAAGCGAAAACTCTAATGCTTAAAGGTTTTAAGAAGTTTATTTTACGCGGCAGCGTTATTGATATGGCTGTCGGTGTTGTTATGGGTAGTGCAGTAACTGCAGTAGTAACAACAATAGTAAATCATATTATTAATCCTCTTATTGCAATGATTTGCGGAAAGCCAGAACTTAATGGCGTTCTAACTATTACTATGAACGGTGCAACAATTTCTTTTGGCGCAGTAATTGGAGCATTATTAAATTTCCTTATTGTTGCTACAGCAGTTTATTTCTGCATTGTTTTACCTATTAATAAATTGCGTGAAATTGGTGCAGATTTATTGCAAATAGAACATGAAAAAACTGAAGAAGAAAAACGTAAAGAGCGCGAAGAAAAAACTATTCAACTCTTGCAAGATATTCGCGATGAATTAGCTAGAAAATAATATTCTTGCTAATTAAAAAAGTATTTAGAAAATATTAAAATTCCCGCTAGTTAGAAACAATTAGCGGGAATTTCTATTAAGAATACAACTTGTTAGTAGACTGTTACCTATAAGTTTTTACTTATCAGTCGTCACCTAAAGTAACGTGTATTCCACCAACCAATGAGCCAACTACGTTATAAAGTAGCGCAATTATTGCGGATAGTATTGTAATAATAACAATTTCAACAATAGAGAATATAGTAACTGCACTCAATACTGTTGGAAGAGAAAACACATCAGCAAGATTAAAACCATTACTGTCCAAACCTGTTGATGAAACAATCTGCGTTACCTGATCAAAAACACCAATCATGTTCAAGAACAACCAAACTAAACCTGCTGCAATAACTTGAATAATACCGCCTGCAACGCTTAGAAGAAATGTAACTTTTGCAACTGACCATGCGTCAACACGAACCAAAGAAAGGCTCATACGACGAGCTCTAGGAGTATGACCTGCTTTAGAAGAATGTAATTGACTTGCTGAAGATGTTGATGATGCCATACCACCAATAGTTCTACGAGAAGAAGATGAACTACTAGATCCACCCAACGTAAACTGTGATTTTCTAACAGCCCTTCCTAAAGAAGAATCACCAAATTCTTCATTAGAATTATTGTCTTCTCTAATTGTGTAAGAAGATTCTTCATTAATATTCGTTGGATTTTTCGATGGCTCAAAATCTTCGCTCATCTTAAGTTTTCCTTCTCTTATTACGTTTCTTATAATTAGACTAATTATACTAATGAGAGTACCAATAAAAACGGACTATATCCGCTTAGTTGGCACTCTCATAAGTTATTAATAATTAAGTTTTAGCAAAGAAATTTTATTATTTACTACTTTTCGTAAATAAGATTTTAAGCTTCCTCGTTCGACGAAGTTTTTTCAACTTCTTCTACTTGATTTTCCTCATCATCTGTTTCTTCATTACGAGCAATAGAAATAATTTCATCACCCTTGTCTGGCTTAGCTAAAGTCACACCTTGTGTAGTTCTTCCTGTACGCTTAACCTCGTTAACGTCGGAACGAATTACCTTACCGGACTTCATAATTGCCATTACTTGATCAGTTTCTTCAACAATCAAGGCACCAACCAAAGAACCGCGTCCCTCTGCAAGCTGTACTGCCTTAACGCCGTAACCATTTCTTCCTTGCAAACGATACTCTTCAATAGCTGTACGCTTTGCAAAACCTTCGTTTGTAACAACAAGAAGATCTTTACTTGTTTCAGCGGCAACAACATCCATATCCAAAAGTTCATCACCTTCGCGGAATCTCATGCCCTGAACACCTGCAGTTTGACGTCCCATTGGTCGAAGTTGTTCATCATCTGCTCTGAACTTCAAACTCATACCAAGTTTAGAAACAAGAATAATGTCGTCTTCTGAATTGCACAAAGCTGCACCAATCAGCTCATCAACAGGTTCACCAGTTTCTTCATTTGCCATTAGTCGAACAGCAATCAAACCACCTTGACGTGGAGAATCGTATTCTTGCAAAGCAGTTTTCTTAACTTTTCCAGAACGAGTTGCCAAAACCAAGTACTTTGCCACATCGTAGTTTTGAATTGACAAAACTGTTTGAATTGTTTCTCCAGGAGTAAACTGAAGCAAGTTAGCAACATGCTGACCTTTAGAATCGCGAGATCCTTCTGGAAGTTCGTAAGCTTTAATACGATAAACTCGACCACGATTAGTAAAGAAGAGCAACCAGTTGTGTGTAGATGTTAAGAAGAAGTGATCTACTACATCATCTTCACGAAGCTTTGCACCCTTAATACCTTTACCACCGCGATGTTGAGCACGATACTCATCTGCTTTAGTTCGCTTAATATAACCTGCGCGAGTTACTGTTACAACAACGTTTTCTTCGGCAATAAGATCTTCAACATTCATTTCACCAGAGAAAGGAAGAATCTTAGTTCTGCGATCATCACCATATTTTGCAACAATTTCATCAAGTTCGTCGCCAACAATTTTGCGCTGGCGTTCTGGACTTGCCAAAATATCGTTGTAATCAGCAATCTTCAGCATCAAATCTTCATGCTCATCAAGAATCTTCTGACGTTCCAAGGCTGCTAGTCTACGAAGTTGCATTGCAAGAATTGCATCCGCTTGAACTTCATCAACATCAAGCAAATTCATCAAACCAGTGCGAGCTGTTTCAACATCTTTAGATGAACGAATTAATGCCACAACTTCGTCAATCATATCCAAAGCTTTTAAGTAGCCTTGCAAAATATGATCACGCTCTTCAGCTTCACGCTTTAAGTAACGTGTACGCCTATCAATAACTTCAAGCTGATGACTTACCCAATGACGAATGAAAGCATCCAAACTCAAAGTGCGAGGAACACCATCAACCAGAGCAAGCATGTTTGCGCCGAAAGTCTGCTGCAATTGTGAATGCTTATAAAGATTGTTAAGAACAACTTTTGGAACAGCGTCACGCTTAAGAACAAGAACCAAACGCTGACCTGTACGACCAGACGTTTCATCGCGCATATCTGCAATGCCTTGAATCTTGCCGTCGCGCACAGCCTCCCTAATTGAAGCAGCTAAGCGATCAGGATTAACTTGGTATGGAAGCTCAGTAACAACCAAGCACATACGTCCCTTAATTTCCTCAGTATTAACTACTGCGCGCATTGTGATTAAGCCGCGGCCCGTACGGTACGCTTGCTCAATTCCTTTATGACCTAAAATGGTTGCACCAGTAGGGAAATCAGGTCCTTTAATTCGCTGAATTAAAGCTTCAAGAAGTTCTTCTTTACTTGCATCAGGATGATCCAAAGCCCAGTGCACACCATCAGCCACTTCACGCATGTTATGAGGTGGAATATTGGTTGCCATACCAACAGCAATACCAGCAGAACCATTAACTAAAAGATTTGGGAAACGAGCTGGCAAAACAGTAGGCTCTTGAGTTTTACCATCATAATTTGGCAGGAAATCAACGGTATCTTTATCGATATCTCGTACCATTTCCATAGCCAAAGGTGCCATACGGCATTCCGTATAACGCATTGCTGCTGCAGGATCGTCACCCGGAGAACCAAAGTTACCTTGTCCATCAACAAGCATGTAGCGCATTGACCAAGATTGAGCCATACGCACCAAAGTGTCATAGATAGCAGAATCACCGTGAGGATGATACTTACCCATAACATCGCCAACAACACGAGAGCACTTGTTATATCCGCGATCAGGCCTATATCCACCGTCATACATTGCATAAATAACTCGACGGTGAACAGGCTTTAAGCCATCTCGAACATCTGGCAAAGCTCGCTCGATAATAACGGATAATGCATAAGCAAGATATGATTCGCGCATTTCCTGCTGCAAATCCATATGCTTAACTCGTGCACCCTTCAGTAATCCATAATCAGTATTATCAGCTTCCTGAGGGCTTTGTGGCTCCATTGAACCATCTGGCAGTTGATCTGGCTCTTCGCTATTATTAGCGGCGTTTATTTCGTCTACCACTGCAATTCCTTTGTATTCTTATAGGTTACTAACGTTTTTATTTTTCTATCTTTGTAGATATACCAATAACTTTTAAGCATCAATAAACCTTGCATCATGAGCATTTCGTTGAATGAAGAGTCTACGTGGCTCTACTTCATCACCCATAAGCATTGAGAAGGTTTCATCAGCTCGAGCAGCATCTTCAATATGAATCTGTTTCAAAATACGATGCTCAGGATCCATAGTGGTTTCCCACAATTCCTGATAGCTCATCTCACCCAAGCCCTTGTATCGCTGAATGCCTTCACCTTTAGGAAGTTGACGACCAGCAGCTTTACCTTCTGCTAAAACTCTGTCTCGCTCAGCATCCGTATAAACGAAATCATGTGCTCCCTTACTCCACTTCAATCGGTACAAAGGTGGCATAGCAACATAAACGTATCCTGCTGTAATCATAGGACGCATGTAGCGGAAGAATAGAGTCAAATTCAAGGTTGCAATATGAGCACCGTCGACATCAGCATCAGCCATAATAATGACTTTGTGATATCGAACCTTGCTTAAATCGAAGTCTTCACCATATCCACCGCCAACAGCAGTAATTAAGGATTCAATTGTTTCAGACTTCATCATTCTGTCAATTGATGCGCGCTCAGTATTCAAAATCTTACCGCGCAAAGGCAAAATTGCTTGCGTAATAGGATCTCTACCTTGAATTGCTGAGCCACCTGCAGAATCACCCTCGACTATGAATAATTCGCACTCTTCAGGATTACTAGATTGGCAATCCTTTAGCTTATCTGGCATACCAGCTGTTTCAAAAATAGATTTACGTCTAGTATTTTCACGAGCTTTTTTAGCAGCCAAACGTGCGCGAGAAGCTTCAACAGCTTTTTGAATAATATTCTTAGCTTCGCTTGGATGAGCATCAAGCCAGTCACCAAGCTTTTCTGTCATAACTCGCTGCACAAAAGTTTTAGCTTCAGAATTGCCAAGCTTTGTTTTAGTCTGACCTTCAAACTGTGGAGTTGTAAGTTTTACAGAAACAACCGCAGTTAAACCTTCTCGAACGTCATCACCAGAAAGATTAGTATCTTTTTCTTTTAAGATATTCTTTTCACGCGCATAACGATTAATTAATGTCGTTAAAGCAGCGCGGAATCCTTCTTCGTGAGTACCACCTTCAGTAGTGGAAATCGTATTTGCAAAAGTATGAACAGCTTCAGAATAAGCAACAGTCCATTGCATAGCAATTTCTGCAGAAATACCAATTTCAAGATCTTCAGCCTCAAAATCAATAACATCTGGTTCAACTGGAACAGCTTTACGAGACTTAACTAAATAATCAACGTAATCCTTAATACCATGTTCATACTTATAACTTACGCTTTGATGCTTATTTTCATCAGTAGATTCACCATCTCCTGCAACCTCATCACCTGCCTCATCAGGCTTACGTAAATCAGTTAAGGAAATCTTTAAACCTTTATTAAGAAATGCCATCTGCTGGAATCGAGATCGCAAAGTTTCAAAATCATAAGTAGTGGTTTCAAAAATTGTTCCATCTGGCCAAAATGTTACAGAAGTACCAGTAGATTCGCCATCTTCCATTGGCTTACCCTTTGCCAAAGGAGCAGTAGGATGCTGATCTACATAAGTTTGAGTCCAGTGGAATCCTTGACGGCGAACCTCAATTTCTACACGAGTAGAAAGAGCATTTACTACAGAAATACCAACACCGTGAAGACCACCAGAAACAGCGTAACCGCCGCCACCGAACTTACCACCAGCATGAAGCTTTGTCATAACTGTTTCAACACCAGAAACACCTTCACCTGGTACTTCATCAACTGGAATACCACGACCATCATCAACAACACGAATAGCATTATCTGGCAAAATAGTCACTTCAATGTGAGAAGCATAACCTGCCAACGCCTCATCAACGGAATTATCAACAATCTCATAAACCAGATGATGTAAACCACGAGGTCCAGTAGAACCAATGTACATACCTGGCCTAATTCTAACTGCCTCTAATCCTTCAAGAACTCGAAGATCACTTGCATCATAATGTTCAGGAGCAAGTGAATCATCAAGTTGAGCATCGTCAAGCTTATGCTCTTCGACAGCATTATCTATCGAATTATCTTCCGTGTTTGTCACTTTTTGTCCCTTCACAATTTGCCTCATATTACAAGGCTTTTACAGAGCCAACATATGCCAGAAAGCACATAAAAGGGGATTCTAGCGCTTCAACTATATTACACGACATTCTATACATATAATATTGCCTCTCGTTAATGAGAGGCCTTTTTACTATTTTTTTGAAATTATAATATTTATAAGTTAAAAAATTACCTTCTCCAAGAACCTAATCCGGTTGTAGTTGGGCCTATAACTTTAATTTCTCTAATTTTAATATCCGAAAGATTATTATTAATTTTTTCTTTTAATTGAGGAAGCAAATAAGAAAGTTGAGTAGCCCATACAGCAGATTGTGCTCTAATAATAAGCACTTCATTTATAACTTGACTTATTTCGCAATGATTTGCAATATTTTCACCAACTACCTCATTCCAAGAATTGCGTAATTTTGCTATATTAAGTTGCTTATTCCAATTATTATTAGACGCAAAAGATTGCAAAATACCGCAAAAAGCTCTAGGTTCTCTACCTGGTTTGCCGAAATTTTCCCAAGCTTTATCTGCTCTTATAGAACGATTATTTTCTCTTTCAGCTTTTATATTAATTGGTTCAAAAATAATAGCAGGTAGTTTTCTTGTGTCTAACTTAAGTATTTTATAAACAGGAATCATAAAATAATCCTCTAAATTTAAGCATTTCTTTGTTCTAATATACTTTTCAAAATACTGTTATGTTCTTCATAAGTATTATTAGCACTATTTTGTTGACTTAATAAATCTTCGATATTTATTAAATTATTTTTTTGAACAATACTGTTTTTTGGTATGTCATTAAGAGAAGATGTTGTAATAAAAACCTGATTTTGATTTTCTACAAAATTCAAGATTTGTTTACGCCTATTTTCATCTAGTTGAGCAAAAACATCATCCAAAATAATAATAGGTTTTTCATTATTTTTTTCTTCTAAAGCATTGCATAATGCCATTTTTGCAGCTATTGCAAGCGTCCAAGATTCTCCATTAGAAGCAAAATCTTTTGCTAACATTTTATCAAGCATAAAATCAATATCATCTCTATGAGGTCCTATAAGATTACATCCCCTAGCTAGTTCACCCTCATAAATACTTTGAAAATGTTGACTTATTAGATTAAAAACGTTATTTTCTTCTTCTGCTTCTTCTTCAACTACCTCTTGAAAAGAAGGATTATATTTTAGTTCAGCATACTCTTCACTATTAGTAAGATATTTAATAATTTTATTAAAATATTTATCAAGAATATTTACTACTTTTTGTCTAGCTTGTGTAAGAATAATTCCAGATTCAATAAATTTACCAGTCCAAATTTCTAAACCAGATAATGAAATTGGTTGATTATTATTTGAAAATTCTCTAATACTTTTTAATAATGCAGCACGCTGTTTAGAAATATGCTTAAAATTTTGCAAAATTTGAGAATAGTTTGGTAATAGTAATAATCCTGCTTGATCTATAAAAGTACGTCTAACAGTTGGATCTCCAGAAATAAGTAATTGATCACTAGGCGTAAAAGAAACTACTGGTAAATGGCCTAAAATATCTCTCATATAAAGGGATTTTCCGTTATTAATACGAGCCCTATTTGTTCCTTTTAAAAAAATATTAACTTCATAAGTTGTTTCTTCATCATTTTTACGCGTATTTAGTCTTATAGTGGATTTTTCATATCCTTTTCTTATAAGAGGCAATGTTGAAGAAGTACGATGACTTATTCCAGTACCAACAAATTCGAGAGATTCAACAATATTTGTTTTGCCAAGACCATTGTTGCCGTAAATAATATTAATTCCTGGTTTGCAATCAAAAATTATATGATTCCAAGAACGAAAAGTATCAAGGGCAATTCTCGAAATATACATTTCTTTATTACCCTTTCTTTTAAAAATAAAACATAAAAAATTGTGATATTACATTCTACAGTAAAAAGATGCTGCAACAAAATGTAATATCACAACTAATGTTAAAAACTAATTATTAAAACGCATAGGAACAAGCAAATAACGGTAATTCATAGATTCGTCACCGTCTGATTCTTGTTGACCATTAAATTCAACAGGTTTTACTGCAGTTGCCATTTTCATATGAACGAATGGTTCAGTAATTGCACTTAAACCTTCAATCAAATATAAAGGATTAAAAGCAACTGTAATTTCTTCACCATCCATGTCAATGTCAAGAACTTCTTTTGCTTGAGATTCGTCAGCAGCACCAGCACTTAAAGTTAATTCTTGATTTGCAAAAGTCATTCTAATAGGAGCATTCTTTTCTGCTACCAAAGAAACTCTTTTAATAGAATTAATTAAATCTTGTCTATTAATAACAGCGTGAATTGGATAGTCATCAACAAAAAGCCTATCTACAGAAGGAAATTCGCCATCAATAAGTTGTGAAGTACTATTTCTACCAGAATTTTCAAAACCTAGTAATGTTGGATCTTTTTCGTCAAAATCAATAATAACGTTCTGATGATCATCAAAAGAGCGAGCAATATCTCGTAATAAAGTACCACGAACAAGAGTTACAGAATTAGTATTTTCATTTTCTGGAGTCCACTTAAAAGTAGAACGAGATAAACGGAATCTATCAGTTGAAGTCATAGTAACAGTGTCATCTTCAAACTGCATTCGAATGCCTGTTAAAACTGGTCTATTTTCTTCTCTAGAAATAGAAACAGAAGCCTGATTAACTGCTTGAATAAATGTTGGGGCATCAACTTGACCCAACTTATTAGGAAGAGCAGGTAAATCAGGATATTCTCCTAAAGGCATAAGTTGAAGAGTAAATGTTGATTTTCCAGAAGTAATAGTTAATAAATTGTTTTCTGAACTTAAATAAGTATTTTCTGCAGGAAGGGACTTTGTAATATCGGCCATTAATTTGCCTAGTACAAGTACACTACCTTCTTCATCAATGCCAGCTTCAATATGGTTTAGGCTAGAAATTTGATAGTTGAAGGCAGAAAGTTGCAGTGTTCCATTTGTTGCTTCAATTTTTAGACCTGCAAGAATAGGGTTTGCAGGCCTAGAATCTATAACGCGTGTAGTCCAAGCTACAGCATCAGCAAATGATGCAGAGTTGACTTCTACTTTCATGCTTCCTCTTTTCGTTTAAAGTCTGCAATCATTCTACAGTATTAGTGCACATATCTGTAGTCTTTAAAATTTATAAGCTAACAAAGATTTATAAATTTTATTAATAAATAAGTAAATAAAGTAGTAGTCATAATAAAAGCTGTGTATATGTGGAAAACTCTTACTTAGGCGCGTAATATATAGGTTATTAACATTTTAAAGCTGTTAATAAGTGTCTAACAATAATGTGTACAAGTTGTCGAGTTATCCACAGTAAAAGCTATTTTTTAATGTATTAACATTTTCAAAGCTCTTATACACGACTTATTAACATTTAAAAACGGCGTTTTCCACGAGTTATACTCAGCTTTTACCCACATTTGTTATTAAGTATGTGGATAACTTTAAAAAAATTTATAAACAAATCTTCATAAAACAGTGGAAAAGTTATTTTTAATTCCTATGATCTACAGGATTTTGTTTTAACCTAACCGTTAATTCCATAACATAATTGTAAATTTCCTGCTTTTCCTGCATCTCTCCACTTACACGAGTATAAGCGTGCATTACAGTTGTATGATCTCTACCACCAAAAACTTCGCCAATATCAACCAAGCTCATACTTGTCATCTCTCGAGCAAGATACATAGCAATTTGACGCGCAAGAGCAACATTTTTTGTACGCTGACGACCAACAAGTTCATCAAATGTCATATGGAAGTATTGAGCAACTTGACTAATAATATCAGTTGGACGAACTTCAATATCTGTAGCAAAAAAGTCTTGTAAAGCTTGTTCTGCTAAAGCTTTACTTACAGGCTGATTACTTAAAGATGCTACAGCTGTAACGCGAGTTAAAGCACCTTCAAGTTCTCGAATATTTTCAGTAAATCTTTCTGCAATTAAATCAAGCACATCACTTGGAACATTACAGTGATTCATTGAAGCCATCATTCTTAAAATTGCAATACGCGTTTCCAAGTCTGGCGGCTTAATGTCTACGGTAAGACCAGATTCAAACCTGGAAATTAAACGAGCTTCAAATCCTTTAAGATTTTTTGGAGCAACATCTGAAGCAATAACTATTCGCTTATTTGCCTGGTATAAGGAATTAAAAGTGTGGAAGAATTGTTCAAGAGTTGCTTCTTTTCCGCCCAAGAATTGGATGTCATCAATAAGAAGAACATCAACTTCTCGATAACGCCTATTAAATTCAGCTATTTGACCTTGACTTTGATTAGGTGTTTGAAGAGCTTCAATAAATTCGTTAGTAAATTCCTCGCTAGTAACGTAACGAACCTTAAGCGAAGTGTCTTTTACTAAAGCATAATTGCCAATTGCATTAAGCAAGTGAGTTTTACCAAGACCGGATCCACCATAAATACATAAAGGATTAAAATCTCGTCCGGATCCTTCGGCAACAGCAAGCGCTACCGTTCTAGCAAAACGATTTGAATCTCCCGGAACAAATGTGTCAAAAGTTGCGCAAGTATTTAAATGCGTAATCGCATCTCTCTGCACAGAAACAGTTTGTTGTGGAGATTGTGCAGAAGATGAAGAGATTTGTGTTTGTTTAAGAGTTGATAATCCAGTAGCATTATCAAAATCTGGTTGCAAAGTAGAATTTGATGAAATTTTTTTATTATTAACCATTTCACTAACAAATTCAGACGAAGCAAGGTTAGAAGATCTTGATAATAAATTTTCAGAATCTTGACTTGGAATAGTAACAACAGGAGGAACAGCTGCAGCTGAAATATTATTATTTAAATTAGCTGCACGATTGTTTTGCTGAGATAATTCAGATGCTCCATTTGTTACAGAATTATTCTGAAAATTAGAGTTAGGAACAATTTTAAAAGCAGGAAACATGTCTTTGCCTGTACAAATTTTTAGAGCTGTTAAAAGTGGAGAATTAAGCTCGTTTTGCAAAGCCTGCTGTGCTTCCGCATTCGACACGCACAAAACAATAGTCGTTCCAAAGATTGCTTCCGGTGTTACACCTTCAAACCAACCCTTATCCCTAGCGGTTAAAAGGGCATTATGCTGCAAGACAGTAAGCGTATTAGACCAAATTGATTCAGCTTCCGATTTATGTTCGCCTAATGTATCAGCCATTTCACCCCCAACCTGTGATTAGTGCGTAGCAATTGCCATTCGCGCGCACATGTTTTCAAAGTGTCAGTAAATCATGTTTACTCTGACCCTACGAAGTTATCCACCGTCTAGCGTGTTGAAATTGCTCAATTGTGAATAACATGTGTGTAATTTGTGGATAAGTTAGTACTGAGATTTTGGCTATTTTTCAACGTTTTTAATAAATAATAAAATGTAATAAAAGTGTGAACAAAATGTTTTTTAGTGTATCTAAACAAGTTAAATAAAATGCTCAAAAAATATGGAGTTTTGACTATTGGTGAGGGGTAAGAGTATTTTAGTAGAGCTTGACTCATACGGGGCCATGCTTTTGCATGGTTGAATACAGGAGCATATTTATGAAGAGGACATTCCAGCCAAATAACCGTCGTCGTCACATGAAGCACGGCTTCCGCGTTCGTATGCGTACGCGTGCTGGCCGCGCCGTAATCAATCGTCGTCGTGCCAAGGGTCGCAAGACACTGTCTGCCTGAGTTAAGGTAGCGTCGTAAAACATGGAAAGGCTGAAAAGCCACCGCGATTTTGTTGCGGTTCTAAAGAAGCGACGCAAAGTGAGTTCGCGAGATATCGTCGCGCATTATGTGATGCGTGACGATACGTCCCTTAAGAACACACCTAACGAAGATAGAAGTGTGAGTTTAGATTGTATTGCCACGGGTTTTGGAAATAGTATTCCCGCGGCATTTTCTGATACCTTAACGCCTTCTCAAAATAGTGAGGATGCCAAGAGGTTAGGTCTTGCTGTATCTAAATCGGTAGGTAAAGCTGTAATTCGCAATAAAGTGAAGCGCAGACTTAGGGTTATTGCTAAAGATTGTGAATCATTACTACCTTACGGATGTGATGTTGTGTTACGTGCAAAACCGACTGCAGCAGAATCATCATTTGATTCGTTGCATAGGCAGATAGAAAAACTTTTTGCTAAAATTAGTGAATTATTAAAAACTGTGCATGAGCATGACCTTCACGAAGCAGTTAAAAATAACTGACAGAAATAACTGATTTTTAATAAAGGCATGGTGACCATTATGATGCGTAGCAAGAAAAGCTATATTGCTCGCGGAATAATTCGCGCCATACGCTGGTATCAGAAGAAAATTTCTGCAAATAGACCAGCTTGCTGCAGATACTACCCCACATGTTCTAGATATGCTATAGAAGCTGTTTCTCGCTATGGTGCATTAAGAGGTGGTATTCTTGCAGTATTAAGGCTACTTCGCTGCAGACCATGGACCAGTTGCAGTATTGATGATGTGCCACGTAAATATTCAATCTTTTACCGTTGCGCTTGGTCTAAAGCGCATGAAGAGCCACGGCTAACTCCCTTGGCTGAAGAAGACAAGGAAAACTAATGTTTAATCAGGATCACTTCTTACTTGATAATGGATTATTAGGATGGTTCTATAAGATTCTTACTCCAATTGAATGGCTTATGACTCAGGTAATGACCTTGTGCCATAAGTTCCTAGTTCTTATTGGTATGAACGAAATTGGATTTTCTTGGGTCTTCTCAATAGTTTTCCTTGTGCTTGTTGTGCACGCATGCATATTCCCAGCTTTTATAAAAAGCATTAAAGGCATGCGTAACATGCAGGCTATTGCGCCTAAAATGAAGAAAATTCAGCAAAAGTATAAGGGTAAAAATGATGCTGCAAGCAAGGAAGCAATGCAGCGAGAAATGATGAAGCTGTATCAGGATAATAATGCTAATCCTGCAGGAAGCTGCTTGCCTATGATGATTCAAGGTCCTGCGTTCATGAGCATTTGGTACACGCTTTCGGTTATCCCTTTTATTGCTCGAGGAAAGCATGCCGCTCTTGGCGCTTTTGATGCTGCAACAGCTCAGCAGTTTATAAAAACTCACGTATTTGGAGTAGGCGTTGCAGACACATTTATGACTGTTCAACTAACAGGCAAAATCGTAATAGTAATATTTGTTGTACTTATGTGTGCAGCAATGTGGTACATGCAATTTAACAATATTCGTAAGAATCTTCCTCCAGAGTCTAAGCAAGGTAGTCAATACACCATGCAAAAACTCATGATGTGGGGATTCCCGCTGATTTATGTTTTCTCCGCATTTGCTCTTCCGTTTGCAATGCTTGTTTATTGGTTGGTTAACAACATTATGAATATGCTTCGCTCTATTTGGCAGGTATATGCTTTCCCAACTCCTGGCTCTCCTGCAGCTGAAGAGAAAGAGAAGAGAGATTACAAAAAAGAAACAGAGCGCAGAAAGCGTGAAGGTTTACCTTCTATTGAAGAAGAAAATCTTCAGAAAGCGCGCGAAGAGGCTGAACGCAGGGAAACTGAAGGATTCCAGCGTAAGCAGCCACAACGCAAGCGTAAAGTATCAAAAAAGTAGTAATTAAATATGTTAAGCGCTTAATAAAGGTGATTAAATAACTCTTTAAAAATTATTTATTTGGCTTTATTATCCGCTAAACTAGACTTCAGAATTTTGCAACGTGAATTTTTAAGTCACGATAAGGAGTAAGTAATGGTACAAGACGATAAGAAGACGGTTGACCAGCTCAACGAAGAAGCTGATATTGCTGCCGATTATTTAGAAGGTTTGCTTGATATTGCTGATTATGAAGGCGATATTGAGATGGGCATTCGCAATAATCGTCCAATGATTCAGATTGTTGCAGACGATGACACTGATATTAAGCATTTAATCGGTCGCGAAGGCGAAGTTGTTGATGCTTTGCAGCAGTTAAGCAGGCTTGCGGTTCAGCAAAAAACTGGTGATCGTTCTCATCTTATTGTCGATGTTGATGGTTTTTTGAAGCGTAAGCGCCAACATTTGCGCGATATTGCTTTGGATGCGGTTGATGAAGTTCGCGAAACTGGTGAATCCGTAGATTTAAAGCCAATGAATTCCTTTGAGCGCAAGGTTATTCATGACACTGTTCGAGATGAGGGTTTGCGTTCTCGTTCGCACGGTGAAGAACCACATCGTTATGTGACTGTTTATTTGCCTGCTAGGTCTGAAGAAGATGTGGTTGATGAAATCAACGATACGATTTCTTCTGATGACGAATATGTAGAGGAATAATTTTAAAGGCTTCATTTAAAATATTCTATTGCTTTCTAAATGTAATTTTTGGAAAAGCATTTAGAAGAAAGTGTTTATAATACAGCGTAAAGTAACATTTTTTAACAAAAAATGTTTAATTATGTTACTTTATATTTTAATAGATTTAGATATTTAGAAAATACCAAGATACGAATAAGTGTGGGGAAAATGGTCGATAATCAATCTACTCAGATGGCAGAAAACACTCAGCCTGTGATTGATGAATTAGAAAATTCTCCATTGCTAAATGATGTTCTTGGTAGTGCACTCCCTCAATGTTCCGTGTTTCACGTGAAACTGCAAAAAGAAGGTTTGATACGAGGACTTGTCGGTCCCCGAGATATGGGAATTTTATGGGAACGACACATATTAAATTCTGCAGCAGTTGTGCCTTTTGTTCGCAAAGTCGCGGAAAAAAGTAAGCAAAAAAGAGTTGCTGACGTTGGAAGCGGCGGAGGATTTCCTGGTTTAGTTTTAGCTGCTTGCTTGCCTGACTATGACATTACATTAATTGAACCAATGGAGCGTCGCGTGGATTGGTTGCGCGAGTGTATTGCCCTTATGGGGTTAAAAAACGTTACTATATTTCACGGCAGATCAGACGAAGTTATTGAAAAAATTAAATCACATGAGATTCCTGCGTTTGATGTAGTAACGTGCAGAGCTGTAGCTCCTATGACAAAATTGGCTGGATGGACTATTCCTTTATTAAAAGCGCATGGAAGTTTAGTTGCCTTAAAAGGTAAGTCTGCTAAAGCAGAAGTAGAAAAAGCTGCAAAAATGATTCGCAAAGCTGGTGGTGCAAATCCTCGCATTCTTGAAGCACCTGTTGCTCCTGGCTTGCAGCCGACTACAGTCGTAGTAGTTGATAAAGCTTGATTTTTAATTAAATTTGTGTTTGCGCAAATACTTGCTTTATGTGGCGCGAGTTTATTTTCGATGTTCTTGGCTTTCGCCTATGAGTTTTGTAACTGATTTAGTTTTTTGTTTTTGACGAGGCTGGAAAATTTGTGTTTGCGTGCGTCCCGTCCTTCGGGCGCTCTGGCTGCTAAAAGCGCTTATTGTGTTCGCCTATATTTAAAGAATGTAGCTTCTCAGTCCTCTTTTAGCACTGAACACAATTTTTCCAGCCTCTCAACACATTAAACACCAACACAAAACTCATAGACTCGCTAAGTTTGTTACGCAACTGCGTGGTTTACTAAGTGCAACTAGAGTAGCGAAATTAAGCTGCGGGTGGGTGCGTTGTTTGTGTGCTTGGTGTGGAGTGTGCAGCAGCACGGATGTTAGTGTTCTATGATTAGAAAAATGTGTAGTTAGTTATGGAATAAGGTGTTGATGTTTCATGTGAAACATTACGTGATTTTAGTTTTTTATGTCCATAGAAACAAGGAAACTTAATAGACGTATCGTATTTTTAGGCATTTTCATTACTATGCGGGGGTGATTGTCGTGGAATCAGCTGAAGAAACGATTCAACGTATTTTTGGAGATTCAAAATCTTCCTTAGGTATTGAATTGGCAAATTTAACATCGCGCTTTCATGCCCTCGAAAAAGTGAAGTATCCTAAGCCGGAAAAAACTCGTTTTATTGCAGTTGCAAATCAAAAAGGCGGTGTTGGTAAAACAAGTTCAGCTGTTAATCTTGCTGCAGCTATGGCAGTTGGCGGATCTCGCGTGTTACTAATTGATATGGATCCGCAAGGCAATGCGTCTACTGCATTAAATACTCCACATTCTTCTGGAGATTTGTCAGTTTATGATGTAATTGAAGGTCGTAAAACTATTGCTGAAGTAAAAAAAGCTTGTCCGGACGTAGAAGGTCTTGATGTAGTTCCAGCATCTATTGATTTAAGCGGTGCTGAATTAGAGCTTGCTGAGATGGATAATCGCAACAATCTTTTGAAGAATGCTCTTTCTGATTATCTTAATAATTGTGAAGAGCCTTATGATTATGTGTTTATCGATTGCCCTCCTTCACTAGGTTTGTTGGTTATTAACGCTATGTGTGCAGCACAGGAAATGCTTATTCCTATTCAAGCAGAATATTATGCTTTGGAAGGTTTAGGTCAACTTATTAGAACAATTGGATTGGTGCAACAGCATTATAATCCTATTTTAACTGTTTCGACTATGCTGGTAACAATGTTTGATAAGCGCACATTATTAGGGCGTGAAGTTTTTCAAGAAGTTAAAAAACATTATCCGAATATTGTTCTTGAAACGACTATTCCTCGCACTGTAAAAATACCTGAGGCTCCTAGCTTTAATCAAAGCGTAATAACTTATGATCCTCATGGAGCTGGCGCAATATCGTATCGTGAAGCAGCATTAGAAATTGCTAAGCGATCCAAGACTGTATTATCTGTTATTGCGGAAAAACAAGATAATAATAAGTAAGAACAACAAGAGGAGATAATAATGAGTGTAAGTAAGTCTCGTTTAGGCAAAGGCTTAGGTGCATTATTCCCAGCTTTACCTGGCGAAGATGCTCTTGTTGATTCATCTATAAAACTGCAAGACAGTGTTTCACATGAAACATCTTCCGAAAATGATTTGCAAAAAAAGAATTCTTTAGAAAAGCAAAATAAAAACACAGAACATGTTTCACGTGAAACTGTAAAAAAAGACAGCAATAGCGAAAAAAGTGTTTCACATGAAACAAAAGTCCCTAGCATGAGAAATTCTATTTCGCCACACGCGAATGTAGATAACAATAAAATAAAGAATGTTTCACGTGAAACTGCGCAGTTGTTGCAGGGTAGTGAACAAGGTGAAAAGCATGTTGGAAAGCATGCTCATAAACGTTCTGCAATGCCATCTCTTGGAGATGTAACTCGCCCAATTGACTTCTTCTTTTCTGACTCAACTTCACCTAATTTCAAGCTGGATAAGCAAAAAAATGCTGAGTCTAATAACCTTGAAAAAGGCGCAGAAAATCAACAATTAAAGCCAATTAAAGGCGGTTATTTAGATTATTTGAAGCCTCTTGATATTGTTCCTAATGCGCATCAGCCTAGAACTATTTTTGACGAAGATGAATTGCGCGAGCTTGCATCTTCAATTAAAGAAGTCGGTGTGCTTCAACCTATAGTTGTTAGACCAATTAAAGACGCTGATAAGAATAATAAAGAAATTGCACATTACGAACTTATTATGGGCGAGCGTCGTTGGAGAGCTTCTCAAATTGCGCAACTTGACACAGTGCCAGCAATCGTTAGAACTACGTCTGATGAAAATATGTTGCGCGATGCGCTTCTTGAAAATCTTCACCGCGTAGCTTTGAATCCTTTGGAAGAGGCTGCCGCTTATTCTCAAATGATTGACGATTTTGGATTGACACAAATTCAGCTTTCTAAATCTGTTTCAAAGTCTCGTCCGCAAATTGCCAATACTTTAAGGCTTCTTAATTTGCCTGCTAGTGTTCAAAAGCATGTTGCTTCCGGAGTTCTTTCTGCAGGCCATGCTCGCGCATTGCTTGGATTAGAAAAGCCGGAAGATATGGAGGAGCTTGCTAATCGTATTATTTCTGAAGGATTGTCGGTTAGAAGTACTGAGGAAATTGTTTCATTAAAAACAGAGCATCCTGCTAACGGTGTGACTCGTACGCGCGCTAGAAGAAATAACTACTGGTCTTCTTCGCCTATTCGTCAGCAGCTTGAGGAGCGTTTTGCTACGAAAGTTGCTATTAAAGGCACGCAGAACCACGGCAGAATTGAAATAGTATTCTCATCTCCGGAAGAAATGAAGCGTATTATTAATCTTCTTTCTCATTAAGATACGCCTGCGCGTCAAGAGCTGCTCTGCACCCCATGCCGGCTGCAGAAATAGCCTGTCGGTACACGCTATCTACAACATCGCCCGCAGCAAAAACTCCGTCTACAGAGGTTCTAGTTGAAGCGCCGTCAACCGCAATGGTTCCGTCTTCATTTAGTCTTAATGCGCCATTAAGGAACTTTGTTGCGGGAGTATGCCCTATTGCAACGAATAATCCTGAAGACTCAATCTCTTGCGTTTCTCCCGTAGCAACATTTCTAATAGTTAAAGATGTTGCTTCTTTGCTGTCGCCGTGCACTTCTTCTACAACACTGTTAAGTATGAAACTAATTTTTTCGTTCTCTTTTGCGCGATCAACCATAATTTTAGAAGCTCTAAACTCGTTGCGTCTATGAATTAAAGTCACAGAAGATCCAAATCGAGAAAGGAATTGTGCTTCTTCGAAGGCTGAATCTCCGCCGCCAACTACCGTAATTGGTTTACCACGGAAGAAGAATCCATCGCAGGTTGCACAATATGAAACTCCTCGCCCAGAGTATTCCTGCTCTCCAGGCACGCCCAATTTGCGTACTGTAGAGCCCGTAGAAACAATAACAGCCTCTGCCTCATAAGTTATACCATCTTCGGTTGTAACGCGCTTTACAGGGCTATTAAAGTCTACAGAAGTAACGTCGCTTAAAATAACTTCAGCACCAAATTTTTCGGCCTGCTTTTGCATTGCGTCCATTAAATCTGGTCCCAAAATTCCTTCTGGGAATCCTGGATAATTTTCTACCTCTGTAGTATTAACTAATTGGCCGCCAGGGGTTAAGGCTCCAGCTATAACAAGTGGATTGTATCCAGCGCGACCCAAATATATTGCAGCAGTATATCCAGCAGGTCCGGATCCAATAATAATAACTTTGTGAATTTTATTTTCCATTCGTTATTTATCCTTACTTGTTATTCACAGGGGTTTATTTGGTTAATTATTTATATTTATTTGACTATTGCAAAATTAGTAAAGCTTTACAGAATTAATATAAAGACTGTTCTTAGGCATAGTATCCTTTGGAACCCAAAGCATAAAGTCTTGCGATTTTACAATCTTTTTAAGCTTCACATCAGTTGTTCCGCTTTCGTCAAAAGTAAATTCTGCAAGCTGCGTGCCTTCTCTAGGATCATCTTTTGTATTTGCAAGCAAGAAGGCGTGTCCGCCTGAGGTTCGTATTGAAATAACAAAACGATACACAGTTTGAGGCTCTGTTAAGTGAATGTAGTAGCCGTATCCAGGTTGTTGTGCAGGGAAGCTAAGGAACTGATAGCGATCTGCCTTATAGGCAACAGTGTTCGTAGGAATTTTAGGTTTTGGAACAGCCTTTACCTGTTTTCTTCCTATGTGCTTCTTTGCCTGCTGCTTTTCTTGTGGCAGCACTCCTTGGCTTCCAAAAGGCACATTTTCAACGGTTGTGCTATCCCAAGAACCATTATTGCTAAGACTGTCTTGGCTTTCATGTGTTCCAAATAAACCATGTATTGCTAAAGCTAATCCAATAATAAGAAGCAAGCATACGGCGCCAATTGCAATAACTTTTGTTGAAAGACCAAACCATATTTTTGCATTAGCAATGGCATCTGTACCATTTGGATTATTCTTATTTTTATTGTGTAAATCAGCAGATTTCTCGCGAGGCTGGAAGCTAGGTGGCAATGAAGGGGAGCTTGTTTTAAGAGCATCTTCGGCTTGATTATTATTAATTTCATTCTGCAGTGCTCGCGCAGATTCTTCGCCAGGAGCAATAAACCTACCTCGGGTATCGACTACTGGTACGCGACCAGTAGATTCAGCTTCTGAAGTTAAGCTTTGCGGTCTTGACATAAGCTCTGTATGCTGAGCATTCTCTGCAAGTAAATGTTCAAAATCAAAGCTAGCAGCAACACCAGTTTCGGTTAAATCATCTCTTTGACTTTGATTGCGAGAATTATTAGCACGATTAAGAACATTTCGAGAAGTAGCAGATTCAGGAAAATGCTTATATGATGCAGATAAAGTTGGGAAAATAGCGTCATCAGTATCTAAATCCGTAGGAGCAAGAATACTTGCCATTTCTGCAGCTGCAATATCGTGAAAGTCAATGTCAGTATTGGTGTTTGTATCTTCGTCAAAATCATCATCAACTTTTTTGTTGGAAGAATTAGCATTATTTCGCTTAAGAAGTGAGCCAAGTGTTCTGCCAGCATTCTTAAAACTGCTACTAATCTTTGCAGCTCCACTATTTTCGGCAGATTCAGAATTGTTGGACGAGTCTTGCAAATTAAGAGAATTAGCATTTTGCTCATTTGCTTGCTGCATAAACTGAGCGTCAAACTGTTCTTCGCTTTGTGTTAAACCTTCTGGCAAAGGAAGAATTACATCATCTTTTGCGCTAAGTAAACGAGCATTGCTAATAGATGCAGCACTTGTTTTATTACTAAACTCAATATCTTTATTAGAAAGCTTAGAAATAGGCGTGTATGAACCCAAAAGCGCCATCAACTCAGCAATAGAAGCCATAGGAACTATATGATTATTCTCGTTAGCGTCTAAACTTCGTGTGCAAATCATCCTAAATTCTGAAGGAGTATCATTGGCAAGCATAGAAGCGTCAAAATGCGCTTGTATGCGCGAAGAAGTTCTAGTAAGAAGAGCATAAAGTAAAGAAGCAAGTTGACGAGTAGCAGCGTGCTCTATGCCTTCGCTTGCTGTAGTTTCTTCGCTATTTTGCGATTTAGTTATGTCTTCTAAAAGTGGGCTTACAGCAGTATCTGCAAGTTCAATGCCGTTAGGAGTAATACGAACAGTGTCGCTTGAAACAGCGTGATGAGTTATGTTATTTGAAAGAAGTTTGCTTAATGCTTGAGCTGTTTCGGCAACAATTGTTCTTATAGCTTCGTAGCTTAATGGGGTTTCTTTTTTAGCTAAATAATCGCTAACTGTAATACCGCGATCGAGAGCTGTAACAATAAGAGCAATCGAATCATGATGTTGAAGCTGCAAAACCTGAGTGAATTTAGTGCTGCGAGATAACGCCAAAGTAGAAGCAATCGTATTAACTTCTGGCAAAAAACGAGAATCGCGCACAATAAATAGTTGGCAATCTTGAGTAAGTATGCGGTCGTTCGCCTGCCATACTTGTAGTCCAGCCTCATTGCGCAAAAGCGATACTAAAACGTATCGGTTTAGTACAATATCTCCGAGCCGAGGTTCCATTTGCTACTCATCTTCCTACGCGTGCGCAATAAACAATGACAACATTTTTTAACTACAATCTAATTGTACTTATGAAATGACAACTTATGTACAGTAATTTTGTTGATATTGTAATAATTTCTAAAACAACTACAGAATTACATAATAAAGTCTGATTGTAAATAGAAATATTACAAATTATGCTTGTCTGTTTACTTATTTGGCATCTTACCGGATCGAACTACTCGTGCAGTACGATTAGCTTGCTTTTGCTCAGATTGTTTGCGAGCAGCGTCTTCAAAAATTTTTGCAAGAGGAATAAGCGCAGGAATTTTCTTAGAAAGTTTGCTAATTATTGGTGAAGATAAATCAATAAGTTCGCTAGTTTTCAAAAGAAGAAGAACAGCAAGATAAATAATCGCAATAATAATTGTTGTAATTGCGCAAACAAGTAAAGCGTTGAACCACCTCAACACTCCGTGCAAATGTGGGGAATTAATAGTAAAAACTTGTAAAAGAGGTTCTCGTACAACAAGACCTATAAAAACAGAAATTAGTGCAGACACAACAATTTTTACATGCGTGGTTATAAGTCTTTTTTCGTCTAAATCCTTGTTAAAACGATTTCGCAACATGTGAACAAGAGAAGGGAAAGTCAGGAAATAACTTATTGAAACACAAGCTCCTAAAGCTGTTACCCAGCATGTAGGAGGAAGCAAATTAACACAAGATACAAACGCAATAATCTCAGTAAAAAGCTGAGCAAAAGCAAAAATAAACGGGCTTTTGCCATCTTCAAACGCAAAGAACGTGCGTTGAATAATCAAATAACTACTTGTAAGTGGTAATCCGAACGCAAGCATTGTAAGAGGAGCAGCCATAAGATTAGCCTCTTGCAAACTTATAGACGGGATCAAAGCTAACGAAATAGGAGTTGGGATAACAATAAAAACAACCGTAAAGAAGCACATTATTAAACTTACGTGCCTAAGTGCTTCGCTTAAATCTTTGCGTGCGTCATTTAAATCATGATTTGCAATAGCCAGCGAAATTTTAGGGAAAATAGCTGTTGCTACAGACACTGCAACTAATGAATAAGGAAGCAAAAACATTGTGTAAGCATTTTGGTATGTGGCATTACCAGCCACCTCAAACTGGTCTAATCCTAAACGCTGTTCTGCAACAAATGGGACGCTTGTTGTTATATGCGTAGTAATCATAACAACTATTTGCGTAACAACAACAATGCCCATGCTCCACGCTGCAACAGGGCCCATGGAGCGCAAGCCAATATCTCGTATACCAAAACTTGGCCGGTAGTGTATTCCGCTTTTCATTAGCGGCCAGAATAGAACTAAAGCTTGAGCAGCAACACCAAGAGTCCAAAAACCTGCCGTAAGAAGAAGAGTATTTCCGTTCCAGAAACTCAGAGGCTCTCTATTAGCTTTTCCAAAAATAAAAATGAATACGCCAAAACCTAAGCAGCTAATAATATTCGCAGCTACAGAACTCCACGCATACATTGCAAAACGGCCTTTAGCGGCAAGAACTTGCCCTAACACGGTGTATAAGCCGTAGAAGAAGATTTGTGGCATGCACCATAGCGTAAAAGCGCAAGTAAGCGTTTGCATTTCTTGGCTTCCGCCCGCGTAAAGCATTGTGAGTACAGGCGTTGCTGCAGCCATAAGAATTGTAACTGCAAGAAGTAAACCAATAGCAAAAGTAATAAGCTTATTTAAGCGCTCTTCTGCATTCTTCTTTTCCAGCGTGCGTACAATTTGCGGAACAAGCACAGCGTTAAAAATTCCACCTGAAACAAGAGTGTAAATAAGCTGAGGAATCATAGATCCAGCTTGATACGCGTTTGCAGCAAGTCCCGTGGTTCCAAGTGCTGCAGCTAGCAGAATAGTACGTATTTGCCCTGTAATTCTAGATGCGGCTGTTCCGCTAGCCATAATAACGGAATTTCTACCTACTGAACTCATTCGTCTGAATCCTTCTTACGGTTAAATTGTCTCCAAAGTCCAAGAAGACCAAGCATGAAAGCGAATATTATAATAATCGTACCGCTTTTATCACTAATTTGCAGAGTACTAGTAATAAGCGTGTGCTGAGCGCCGGAAAATGCTTGATGCTGATTATCTTCCAAAACGAAAGTAGCTTTAGTGTGAAGAGAAGTCGTAATTCGCAAAGGTAAAGTAACTTGCACTTCGCTATTTGCTGGAACTTTTACTAAAGTCTTTCTACGAGTAACAATTTCCATAACGTGCGTATCTGCAGATAAATACACTTTTACTGGATAAGCGTAAGTATTGCTGATAGTAATCGGTATACTTGCCGTTTCACTAACTGCAGTAATATCTTTTGGAGGTATTATGCGAATCCCAGAAAGTAGCTTATTTACAAAGTATTTCGCTGTGCTATTTTCGTTATAAGCTGTTTGTTGTTGTTTATGATTTGCATATTTTTTTGTTTTAGTCGGAAGACTGCTTGTTTTATTTGTTAATTCTTGCAACGCAATATCGTCGTACAAGCGTAATAAATACAATCCCCAATCTTTAGCGCTAATCCTATTTTTTGCTTTAGCAGCTTGTTTAGCTAGAGCTTGAGCGTCGCCTTCCGTATTGCGTAATTTCGTATCCTGCTCGTAATTAAGAATATTTTTAACAAAACGCGAAACTTTTTGCCTGTAAAGAATTAAATTCTTTAATTCTAATCGTCTTTCTTTGGCTGAAACTGCGTTAATTGCACTACTGTGAGGCATTGAGTGCATAAGATCATTATTTTTCCAGGAAGGCAGCTTTTCTTGTTTAATTTGTGCCATTGTATTTAAATCGCTTAGTTGCAGCCAAGGCGATTGCTCCAATGCACTCATAACGCCATCAATATTTTTTACGTCTGTTTTGTTAGAAAAAGTAATAAGAATATTGCGGTCTACGTAAGGTTGTTCCATTTGGTAGAACGCGCTTTGTGCAACTAAACGGTTTATTCTACCGGCCTGAGTGTGCTCGCTAAGAGCTGTAGAACTTGTTGCTTTGCCGTTTGCTAGCATTGTTAGCACAGATTGAGCAGATAATACGCGTACGTTTCCTGCGGGAGTTTCAACATCGTATATGCCGTTGCTAATAGCGAATTGTGAAGCTGTAGTATCAAATTCATCTGTGGAAATAACAGTGTTATAACCGTTGCGTTTTGCAAGCTCAAGCGCTGAAAGTGTCCATTTTCCTCGAGTCTGCCAAGCGTATGTGTTTTGTGATCCGTTATCAATCTTCGCAATCTGTTTCGCTTCATGAGGATGAGCATAGGAATTAGAAGTTTCAGCTATCTGCGAAGATTGTGGAATTTTTGAAGTTTGTGGAATTCTTGAATTTTTAGCAGACCATGTGTCTTCATTAATGCCAGCAGAACGATACGTTTTAGAATTGTGATCATCTGCATAAGCGCTAATATCAAAACCTGATTTTTGCATAAAAGCGTTAGGAACAAATAATAATCGAGCTGCTTGAAGCGTATTTATATCGACAATAGTCTGTAATTTATTATGCTTGCTAGCTAAATCTGCCTGCTCAAGTACATAGTGCGTATCCTGCTTATTTGCTTGCAAATTTGTTACAGCTCGACTGCTTGTGTTTGTGAAATTATCTTTTAACGCATGTTGCTTATTTGTAAGAATTGGCATAACTGCCGTAAGTTTTATTGCTGGGGATTCAGGCACATTAAATCCTGCGTTCGATCTTGTTAAGAAAGAACGAATAGATTTATATCGTGAAGAATCCTTAGAAAAATACGTGATTTTTAGAGGTTTTGGACCCCAATGCCAAATAGATTTAAGTTCTTGAGAGTCTGAGGGTATATCAAAATGGAATGTTGAAGTTTTTCCTGCTGCAACTTCGCCAATTTTTATTGAGCCGAGTATTTGCGGAGTTGGTATAAGAGATTCTCCTTGAGCCCAATTTTGCAAATCTGTTCGTGAAACAAAAGTGTAGTTGGAATTAATAGAAAGTTGCAAAATGCCTTCAGGAAGTGCTTCTGTTGTAGCTTTAACTATTGCAGTAAGATGGTAGCCACTTTTATCCGTCACAACCGGCGTAGATTGAAGAATATTAAGATCAATTCCCTTTGTGTGAGGATTTTCGTAATCGTTTTCTTTTTTCTTAGTGTTTTTACCGGATTCATCTTCTAAAGTCGTATTAGACGTAACAGCGTTTGCCGTACGTAACAATCCCACATATTTTGCGCATTGAATATTAGTTATTGCAAGAATAATGGCAAGAGACGTAATCAAAATAATAGTAAAATGCAAAACTTTTAAGCACAAAGCTCGCGCGGATTGCAATAAATTACGCATGTAAAAACATGGCTTGTGGCATGTTGAATTGCGCGCTTCTTGCGTTATATGGTTCTTACGCGTGAGATTCGTCACTGTGAGACCGCCTGTTTGCTTTTTTTGCGTAAAGCCATGCAACTTTACGCTCATTTGGATAACTTAAAATCGCACTCAGCTCTTTGAAGTTCACCCATATTGCATCTTCTGCTTCATGATCTGGATCTCCCAATACAGAAAGATCGCCGCTTACGTAGCGTAACGCAAAATGATGAACTAGTTTATGAACTCGATGAGTTGTTCCTGTAAACCAATAGTCTATTGTGGCAATTGAATCAACCACTTCGCCTATAATTCCAGTCTCTTCATGAATTTCACGAACAGCAGTTTCTTGAGGTGTTTCACCCTTCTCAATATGGCCTTTTGGTAGACACCATTCAAGATGTCCGCTTCTGGAATGTCGAGCAATAATTGCGACACGCCCGAGTGCGTCGAATACGAGTCCGCCTGCGGAATATTCACGAATAATTGGCAAATCTTGAGCGTCTAAAGAGGCGAAAGTAGCAGGTGTATCTGCTAGTCTACGCTGTGGCATACTAGCCGGAGATGCGCCAGGGATTATTGAAGTTTTTTGAAGAAGATCCTCATTTTCAACCACTTCTTGAGACTCTTGCTCAAGCTCTGAAAAGATTGGAATATCAACGAAAATCTGAGATTTTTCTTCGTTTGATTCTAAAGATTTTTTACTATGAATTTTAGATAAATCAAGAGGCGTTATTTGAGGCGCAGACTGATTTTGGGCATGATTATCCGCAAGCTTGGCGAGCATACGTCGTAAATCTGCAGGAGTAACCATACACTCCACCTTACTCAATCCGCTGTGCATTGGGGTAACTGTATGCTGGAATATAGATTAATTTTTGCTGAAAGGGTGTCGGTAAGGGTGACTGAGAACTTCAAAGTTTGGCCTGAAGCTATAGAGTTGGGGCGACTTTTCGCTGAACACGATTATGAACTTGCATTAGTTGGTGGACCTGTGCGTGATATGTTGTTGCATCGCGTGTCGCATGATCTTGATTTCTGCACTTCTGCTCGTCCAGAAGAATTTGAACCTATTTTAAGACGTTGGGGGCATGACGGTTTTTGGGATATGGGTCGTAAATTTGGCACTTTGGGTGCTGTTCGTCGGCGTCCGGATGGAACGGAAGTAAAAGTTGAAATTACTACATACCGTTCAGACGCATACGATCCTGATTCTCGTAAACCCGAAGTGCAATATGGGGATACTCTTGAGGGTGATCTTTCTAGGAGAGATTTCACAGTTAATGCAATGGCTTTGCGTGTTCCAGATTTGGAATTTGTAGATCCGTTTGGTGGGGCTAGTGATTTAGCTAAAGGAGTGTTGAGAACGCCTGTTGATCCTCGTCAATCTTTTGACGATGATCCTTTGCGAATGATGAGAGCAGTTCGTTTCGTTGCGCAACTTGGGTTTACTATCGAAACTAATACTGCTGAAGCAATTGTAGATATGGTAGATCGCCTTGATATTGTTTCAGCTGAGCGTATTCGTGACGAAATTACCAAACTTCTTCTTTCGGACCGTCCGCGTAAAGGTTTGGAAGCTCTTGTTGAGTCTGGTATTGCAAAGCGAGTCTTGCCAGAAATTCCAGCTTTACAGCTTGAAATTGATGAGCATCATCGTCATAAAGACGTTTTTGAGCACACAATGATGGTTCTTGAGCGCGCTATAGCCTTAGAAACTGATGATGAAGGTCCTGTGCCATCTCCTGATTTAACTTTGAGATTAGCAGCCTTGTTGCACGATATAGGCAAGCCTCGTACTAGAAAGTTTGAAGATGGTGGCAAAGTTAGTTTTCACCATCATGATGTAGTTGGGGCAAAAATGACGCGTAAGCGTTTGAAAGAATTGCATTTTGACCATCATCTTATTGAAGATGTAAGCGAATTAGTAAATCTGCATCTGCGTTTTCACGGTTATGTTGATGAACCTTGGACTGATTCTGCAGTACGACGTTATGTTAAGGATTCTGGGCACTTATATGAGCGTTTGAATCGACTTACTAGAGCTGATGCAACTACGCAGAATCGTCGCAAATCTTTGATGTTTGAGCACGCAATGGACGAGATGGAACAGCGCGTTCGTGAATTGAAGAAGCAAGAAGATTTTAATGCTATTCGTCCAGATGTTGACGGAAATGAAATCATGAAACTGCTAGATTTACAGCCAGGACCAATCGTTGGTGAAGCTTATAAACATATGCTTGATTACCGTCTTGATAACGGGCCTGTAGATCACGATATAGCTGTTGCAGAATTACAGCGCTGGTACGAAGAAACGTATAAAAAGTAGATTATTTCACAGCTTTGTGTGAATCTGCTTTAGGAAGTTCCTTCATATCTTTTGCTTTAACACATCCAGGGACTTCTTGTATTGCGGCTCCTGCAGCTGGAACATCAACTTTCGGGCGAAGATTATTAAAAGTCGAGCCAAGAACAATATCTACGAGCTTATCTTGGCGATCGTCCATGCGCATAACAGCATCAGCAAAATTAGAATTTACTGTGTATGCTTCATTAATAGCGTTCTTACCGAAATAAATAGTTGTTCTTTTAACATTACTTGTTTTGTTATTATTTACTTCTGTAAGATTAAAGCCTCGAGAATTTAACGCTTCTCCTACGGCTCTTGCCAATCCGCGGAATTTCGTACCGTTTAATACTCGAATTGACACAGCACGATTATCAACATAAGGGGATTTAGAACCTTCTTTGCCTTTAGCTGCGCATGGTGCTGTTACGCCGAAATTAGGATTATCTTTTGGTGCAACTATTGAATTAATCCCGAAAACATGCAACTGTATTAACAGCGCAAATATAAACGTAACTGCCAAAGCTATGCTAACAGTAGTAATAACAGATCGCTTCTTTTGATACATGAAAGCCTTACGAGCAATACGTTCATCGTATTCTTGCGTCATGTTCACTTCCGATCTGTAAGTTTATTTTGTTTGCAGCAATTTTATTAATCTGCAAAGCGTAATATAAATCGCATTTTACTGACTATGTATGACTGATTTTGACGCGTATAAGCGTTTGTTAGCAAACTGTTCTTTGATGAAATTGTTATTTTAAATTTCGAATAAAAAACTATTTTTGCTGCAACTCTAAAGTTTTACAAGCGCGATACAACGCAATAAAGTCGTCGCATGTAAGCGTTTCTCCGCGTCTTGTAGAATCTATATTAGCTTTTTCGTATGCTTCGTCACTAACTAAATGTTTAAGAGCCGCGTGTAAAGTTTTTCGTCTTTGCTGAAAAGCTGCATCAATTAAAGTAAATACACCTTCTCGTTCGCTATTATCTCCTTTAGTTTTGCAATAGCGAGTGAAAGATACTAGTGCAGAATCAACATTTGGTGCTGGCCAAAAAACGTTACGTCCAATAAGCCCTGCGCGTTGAGATTGACCGTACCAAGCAAGTTTTACGCTAGGTGTTCCATACACTTTATTTCCTGGTTGAGCGCATAGTCGATCTGCTACTTCTTTTTGAACCATAACCAAAAAATGTTGTAAATTACTAAATTTTTCAAGTAAAGTAAGCACAATTGGTGTTGCAACATTATAAGGAAGATTTGCAACAAGTGTGAACTTATTTGCCCTTGAAAGTTGCGGAACGTCGTCTGCTGTTACGGTCAAAGCATCTTTTAAGATAACATTAAAACGTTTAGAAGCGTTTGGCATAAATTCTTCAACAGTGTTAGGAAGACGGCGTGCAAGAGGTGGGTCTATTTCCACAGCCGTAAGATTAGCTCCAGTCTGCAGTATTGCAAGAGTAAGAGAACCAAGCCCTGGGCCTACCTCCATAACGGTATCGCCAGATTTAACTTCAGCTGCCGCTACTATTTTTCGCACGGTACCAGGATCAATAACGAAATTTTGACCAAACTTTTTAGTAGGAGTAATGCCTTCTTCTGCAGCAATACGTCGAATATCTGCTGCCCCTAAAAGCTGGCCTTCAGTTTCAATGCTGATTTCTGTCAAATTTTTACCGTCCAAATTTCGTAACAATTAATCTGTTGAAAAAGTGTGTTAAAACACGCCGTTGTTTTTAATACCAACCAACTTCGTGCGAGTGCCTTACAGCACCACTAGGATCTTTGTATTTTCCCTTTATGTAGCTAATTCCCCAACTGATTTGTACGGCAGCATCTTCATGCCAATTAGCTCCTGCACTGCTCATTTTATTTGCAGGAAGAGCTTGAGGAATGCCATAAGCGTGTGAGCTAGGATTTTCTGCATTCCAGCGCCATCCAGATTCCCTATTCCAAAGCCAAACAAGGTCTTCCCACTGTTTTCCAGTCCAGCCCATTTGTGCAGCAGCTCCTTGTGCAAAAAGCTTTGCCTGCTCCGGTGTAGCGTGAACAAGGCTATTTGGGTTTGACTCAGGAGCAGGAGCGGGAGGATTTGATTCCGGAGCAGCAGGTTGCGTTTGTGATTGAGCTTGTTGATTCTCCTGTGATTGCTCCTGGCCTTGTTTTGAAGGCTGCGGGTTTTGTGAATTTGTATTCTTAGTTTTAGATGCTTGAGATTCAGATTTTGGTTCCTGCTTTGGCTCTGACTTTGGCGCAGGTTTTGCAGCAGGCTTTGGCTTGTTGGCAGGCTTCGGCTGAATTGGAGCTGCTTTTCCAACAGCAACAACCTGATTAATAGCAGGCTTTAATACATTTTGCGAAACGAGAGTAGAGCTTTCAGCTTTGCCGTCAACATAAGTTACGTTATATACGTCTTCTCGCTCGCCATTAACGCCAGCTTGTTGCACAACGCGAGAATTTGCTGGAAGCTTAGGGTCGATTACGGTTTGTGTGGCAAAAGGCAATGAAACTGTTCTAGTTTCTTTACCGTGCGTGACTCTGGAAATACGCAAAACAGTATTACCTTCGTCATCTTCAACGCTAACTCGATCCTCTTTTCCTAACACAATTCCTTGCGCGTCAAGAATAGCGCTCGCAGGTAAGCTTCCGTCCGGAGCAATTCGAGATTTCCCATCTGCAATAACAGTTATTGGGCCTTTTTTATTAATTGCTAACCCGCAGGTGAGTTTATCGTAAATGTTTTGCAAATTTACGGTAATTCGTTTAGCGTTTTTAGCGTTTGCTTTAAAGAATCCAATAAGCTGATCGACGCTGGTTGCAACTGTCCAAAATGGTATAGTAACGCCGTCTACAGTAATAGAAGTCTGATACGCGCTTCGCACAGTAACGGTAGCGTGATTTGAAAGAATATCTCCGGAAGAAGATATAACCTGATCATGCGTTTTTACAGGCACATGCTGTTCTTGTAGTAGACGAGCAGGAGTTGTGGCATAAGTGCTAACAATGTTTGCTTTGCCATTTACAACTAAAGCTACTGCCTTCTGAGATGTAAATGCAAAGATGCTTATTGCAGCAATAGATAGAGACAAGACGCATGCAATAATACGAGAGCGCCGCATTATAATCAGGCGTCGAGGCGTCCATCGACGTGCCATGTAATCACTCCATTCACTGTAAGACTAATTTTTATTATACCTTCTATTCTGCATTGGGTTTTAAAAATGCATAACAAATAAAATGGGGGCGGGAGAGAAGGGGATATTCCCGCCCCCTATGAGGTGGAGCTGGTTGGGGGACGCTCCACTCTCACCCCGGAAACCCTGAGTTGGGGGAAGGTTTCCGAGTTCTTACTCGCGAAAAGTTTTATTATACAGATGATTATGTGCGAAGACATAGATTTACTATTTTCATAATACGCCATAATTTGGCACTTTATATGAAAAGTAAATTTTTCTATTTTGAATAGTTAATCTAAATAGTTAAGTAGTTACTATCCCCTCTGCTTTAATCATTTCACGTTATTATATGCGATATTGAAGATAACAAACTGTAGTTTTGAAATATGATAATAAAAAATACCAAATACTCACGAAATGAGTGGAATAAAAATGGAGCCTCCTGCCGGGATCGAACCGGCGACCTGCCGCTTACAAGGCGGCCGCTCTGGCCATCTGAGCTAAGGAGGCGAATGTTTTGCCATGCAAACTATTAAGCAATGCTAAGCAGAACATTGATTAGTGTACCATATGCCACGTCATTACAAAATTACGGCGATGTTGAATATAGAAACGGCGTGTTTTTTATTGTTCATATTTGCGCATTTGGCAATATAAGGCATTAACATAATGCAGTATGGAAGATATGAGCATGTTCGATTTGCAACCAGGGAATAATGTAGGCGGATACACGCTTATTTCTAGGCTTGGTGGCGGCGCAATGGGCTCGGTTTGGCGCGTTAAAGACGATGGCGGAAACCAATATGCAATGAAAATATTGCGAGCTTGCATAAGTGCTAATCAAAGCGAAAAAGAATATGCTGAGCAGGAGCGAGAACGTTTACGTTTAAAGCGTGAAGCTTTAGCGTTGCAGAGGATTCATCATCCTGGAGTGTGTTCAATAGTAGATATGGAACTTGACGCTTCAGTAGCATTTATAGTTACGGAGTTGATTGAGGGCAAAAATCTTCGAGAAGACGTTGCAGAAAATGGCCCATATGTTGCTGACGATTTGGAAAGATTAACGCATAAGCTTATTGAAGCTGTTAGAGCGGTGCATGAAGCTGGGATTATACATCGCGATATTAAGCCGACGAATGTTATGATTTCCGCTCATGGACCTGTGCTTGTAGATTTTGGTATTGCTATGGGTGAAGGTGAAAGTCATGTTACGCGTACTGGGTTAGTTATGGGAACTCCGGGATTTATTGCTCCAGAAATTATTGAGGGCAAAGATTCCGATGAGTCTACTGACTGGTGGTCGCTTGTGGCAGTGTTGGCATTTGCTGCAACTGGTAAACCTGTTTTTGGCACAAAGCCTTTGATGGCTGTTTTGGAGCGTGCAGCTTCTGGCAATGCGGATTTAAGCGGTCTTCCTGCAAAAACTATGGAGGCTTTTAGGAAAGCCCTTGATCCTAATCGCGAAAAACGCTGCTCCCCTGCTGTTCTTGAGCGAGCAATTAGTGAAGATTCAATAAATCCTTTAGCGTGGCCAGATAACCACCCTTTTGATCGAGACGCTGCACGCGGAACTATGCGCGAAATGTGGCGTGAAACAACTTGTGAAACAATTAGCGAAACAATTAGCGAAACAGCTGGTGAAGAAGAAACTGTTGCGTCAACTATTCAAAGTGGCTCGACTACAGTTATGGAACAATCTTCTAACGAAATAAATAATAATAAAACTTATGAAGACTGTGACGAAGAGGATTATGTGGAGTCTGATGAATCTTCTGAGGAAGAAGCTGATTGTACTGCAGATAAGCCTTATGAAGATTTAGAAATCAGCAAGTATGATTATTTAACTCGCGGATCTTGGATTTTACTGCTATTTGTGTCTATTTGTGTCGTTATCTGCTGTTTGAATTTCTTATCTGCAGTTGTATTAAATATATTTATTATGTGGGCTAGCTCAACAGCTGGATACAATATTTCCGCGCGATTGCGTAGAAAAGAGCTTAATAATGGCGTTTCTCCTCGCGGGGATACTTTTATGAGAGTTGCAGCTCTTCCGTGGCATATTATTCGTGGGCTTGTGTATACATTGCCAAGAATTGTGATTATTTTGATTTGTGCTGTTATTGGGGCTTGTGTGTATCCGTTACTGTTTGGCAGCTCTGCAGAATTTATGGCTTTTAATATTTTTTCAATTCGTATGATTTTTCCAACTTATTTGCCAACTATTCTTTCGTATACTTCTGCCGGATATGCCACAGGTTTCGTTATTGCGTGGATTATTCTTGCCATTTTTAAGGGTACTGACATGTTTCGCATAGGTCTTGGCTCATTTTTACGTTTCCGTTGATGGCATCTATTAGACTATAGTGAAGTTGTTGTTTTATTGACAAACATGCGCTAGGACTAAGGCTTAGTTTGCAAAATAAAGGGTTTGAAGGATAGAAATGCCTAAAATTCAAATACAGGACAATCAGCAGGGGAATTCATCTTCTACTCGTCTGGAAAAAAACATTGAGAAGCGTGAGCGTGCATTGCGTGAAGCTCGTGAGCGTCGTCAGCAAACAATTATTGGAATTGTTGTAGTGCTGATTGTTATGGCTATGCTAGCTGCAGTTGGCGTTACAACTTACCAAGCTTTTTACCAGTCGCCGCAATCCAATACTGAAAGAACGCAAATTGAGCGTTCTAATAAAGCTAAAAATCAACTAAAGAAACTTGGTGCTAAATATAAGCCGGAAGTTGTCAATTCTAAGGGCGGAATTCTTATAAGCAAGCTTGGTTACAACAAGCCTGTTGCTAAAGCTCCAACGGTTGCAACTTATTTTGATCCTTTATGCCCTGGATGTGGAAACTTTAATCGCGAAGCAGATAGAGTGTTGGCTGCAATGGTTCGTGCAGGCCAAATTAATTTGGAAATACACCCAATGTCGTTCTTGGATAAGATTTCTACTGATAAATATTCAACTCGTGTATCTGGCGCTATTGCCTACATTGCTAATAATGACAGCAATCCAGAGCATTTGTTGCAATTTATTAATAACATCTTTGCAAAAGACTTCCAGCCAGAAGAGGGCGATGACTATAAGCCTGTAAGCAATGAAAAGTTGATTGAACAAGCTAAAAAAGCTGGGGTAGATGATTCTGTTGCTAGTAAGGCTTTTGATCTCCAATACTTAGAGTGGCAGAATTTGATTAACAAATATACCCCTGATTTTATGGAGCTGTTAAACGTTTCTGGCTCTAACAAAGGTTCGATGACAACACCAACCGTAACTATCAATGGAAAGTTGCTAGATATTAATGCTGCTAGTAGCAAGAATATGCACACTCTTGAGGCTTTGCTGCATTGTATTGGCTTGGATAAGAAGCAAGTTGGAGTTGCAGGTCAGATGCCTAAAGTCTCAAGCACTGACTCTCCTATTGACTTGTAGTTACATAAAATATTTAACTAAAACGGGCGCTAGGCTTATGCTTGACGTCCGTTTTCTTTTTTAACATTTCTTTTTAATATAAACAAACGATTACATAATTTCGTATTTTTTATTGTGAAAACTAACTATTGATTAGATGTTTAGTAATAACTTTCTACGCAGTCGACACGCCGAAGCTTTGGAAAATACTGATTTTTTACTGTTTTTCTAAGATAAACATGGTATATTAAGGCTTGGCTCAACGAAGAGAAACCTTCAATGGACCAGGTAAGTAAACTGTGGACGATTGATACCCGCCGATGTAGGAATTGGGGTCATGAGTGCACACCCTTCACTACGGATCGTTCGGCACGTACCTGCCGATGAAAGGACATATCATGGCAGAAGTTGTATTTGATCATGTGACTCGTATCTACCCGGGCAACGATAAGCCTTCGGTTGACGATTTGAACATGACTATTAGAGATGGCGAGTTCCTCGTACTGGTTGGTCCATCTGGTTGCGGTAAGTCTACTACTTTGCGTATGTTGGCAGGCCTTGAAGAGGTTAACAAAGGACGTATCCTCATTGGCGGTCAAGATGTTACTACAATGCAGCCAAAGGATCGCGATATTGCAATGGTCTTCCAGAACTACGCGTTGTATCCACATATGACAGTTGCAGACAACATGGGCTTTGCTTTGAAGATTGCTGGTGTTCCTAAGGAAGAAATCCGCAAGCGTGTTGAAAAAGCAGCTGAAGTTTTGGATTTGACAGAGTATTTGGATCGTAAGCCAAAGGCTTTGTCTGGTGGTCAGCGTCAGCGCGTTGCTATGGGCCGCGCAATTGTGCGTGAACCAAAAGTCTTCCTTATGGATGAGCCTCTTTCGAACCTCGATGCTAAGCTCCGCGTGCAGACTCGTACGCAGATTGCTGCTTTGCAGCGTCAGCTTGGTGTTACTACTCTGTACGTGACCCACGATCAGACTGAGGCTTTGACAATGGGTGATCGTATTGCTGTTATCAAGCTTGGTGTTCTGCAGCAGGTTGGTGCTCCAACTGAGCTTTACGACCGCCCAGCAAATGTGTTCGTTGCAGGCTTCATTGGTTCTCCATCTATGAACATTAACCAGCATCCAGTGGTTAATGGACGTGCTCAGATTGGTGAGGATTCTATTGTTCTTCCAAGCGAAGCTGTTGATAAGCTCACTGTAGAAGATTGCGGACAGATTATTGTTGGCTTCCGTCCAGAAGACGCAAGCTTGGCAACTTTCGATGATCCAAATGCGTTCTCCTTGAAGGTTATGAACGTAGAAGATCTCGGTTCTGATGGCTATATCTACGGCAATATCATAACTGATGGTTCTCCTGAAGAGGCATCTACTATGATGTCTGATCAGAACAAGCTTACGACTATTCGCGTGAATCCACGTGCTTTGCCGAAGATTGGTGATACAGTCAAGATTAAGATTGATCCATCTAAGATGCATCTGTTTGCACCTTCTACTGAGTTGCGTTTGAACTAAAAGCGTAGGTTTGCTTTATAAAAGTAAGATGAGCAAACTTTCGGTATAAGGGTATGGCGGGGTTCGCAATGAAAGCGAACCCCGTTTTTGCCAGCAAAATCGGTAAAAATCGGTAAAACTGCCAGAAAAATAAAAGCAAAAATATAATTTAAAATAAAATAAAAACAAGCGAAAGTTTGTACATTACTAAACATGCTTTATTATGTATAGTTGTTATCAATAATTAGCCAGTGGTTGATTTGCGATGAATATTTATTGCAGATTGTATTGTTGGCACGAGCTTGATTGGTAAATGGAAACTATGGAATGGAATGACGCTCCTCAATTGGACCCGCGTGCTGTGCAGGCAACTTCTGTATCTGCACAGGACGAGAGTGCGTTGTCTCAGGAGCCTACTGCGCTTAAGATTACTGCAGCTAGTTCAAATCCTAAAATGTTTACGTTGCCGTGGGAGCTGCCACTTTCTCAATGGCCGGCTGATTTGTTTGTAAACCTTCCTCGTGGTATTTCTCGACATATTGTGCGTTTTGTTCATGTTGGCGATGAAGTTTATGCCATGAAGGAAATCACTCGTCAAGTTGCAGAACGAGAATACGAACTTTTGCGTAGATTGCGCAAGCTTGAGTTGCCAACTGTAACGCCTATAGCAGTTGTTGCAGGACGCAGAGACGCTAATGGCGAAAAGCTTGAAGCAATACTTGTGACGAAGCATTTGAAATTCTCTTTGCCGTATCGTGCTTTATTTGCCCGCACATTGCGACCAGACACTGCTGAACGACTTATTGATGCTTTAGCTGTACTGATGGTGCGTCTGCATCTTTCTGGCTTCTATTGGGGCGATGTTTCACTTTCTAACGTACTATTTTTGCGAGATGCTGATGCGTTTTCCGCATTCCTGGTTGACGCAGAAACTGGTGATTTGCACGGAAGTTTAACAGAAGGCCAGAGAGAATACGATATTGATTTAGCTAGAACCAATATTATTGGCGAGCTTATGGATTTGAGCTCCGGTCAGCTTTTGCCTACGGAAGTAGATGAAATTAGCATAGGTAATCGTTTAGTAGATCGCTATCATTCACTTTGGAGCACGCTTACAGACGTCGATAAGTTCAGTCCTGATGAAATGTGGCGAATTGAGCGCCGCGTTAATCGTCTTAATGAATTGGGATTTGACGTTGACGAGTTAGAAATGAAAACTTCCGAGGATGGTCGCAGAGTGCTTGTTCGTCCTCGAGTTGTGGATGCTGGTTATGCCTCGCGCAAGTTGCTGCGTTTGACAGGCTTGGACGTGCAAGAAAATCAGGCTCGAAGGTTGTTAAATGATTTGGATGCATACCGCACTTCTACATGGCGTCAAGGTGAAGAGCTGGAAATCGTCGCGACTGATTGGATGCGTGAAATTTTCGAGCCGACAGTTCGTATGATTCCTTCTGAGTTCCGTTCGCAAATTGAACCAGCGCAGTTCTTCCATGAGGTTTTGGATCATCGTTGGTTTATGGCAGAAAAAGTTGGTCACGACGTTGCTATGCAAGATGCTGTGACAAGCTATATTAAAAATGTGCTTCCTCAGTACAAAATGGACAAACGTGTGCTTGCTGCAATCAACGCGGATGCTGATTCTGGCGTAGTAGATGATGAATCTACTTACTTGCAGTCAAATAATCATGGCGCTGATATTGACGAATATAATCAAGACGCAAGTGTTTGGGCAAGTTGATTTTTTAATATAATTACTGTTTTATTGAGTAGCGCATTAAAGCATAAGTCTAAATTTGGGTATAAAAAAGTGCCCCCTGTGGGACTCGAACCCACAACCCAAGACTTAAAAGGACTCTGCTCTGCCAATTGAGCTAAAGGGGCAACAAACGCCAAGTATACTACATTCAAGAGACGAAGTGAAATCAATATACTGTTGTGCGTGTTATAAACAAATTATTGCAGTATTCCTAATGTTTCCAGCTTTGACTTAATTTGTGTAGCGGATGGTTCAACCATAAAAGTATTGTCAGCAAAAGTAACTACCGGAATATGCTTTTGGCCACTAATCTCTACGGCTTTTTCTGCAGCTCCCTCTTCAGTTTCTATATCGTGCCAAATAAAATCTACGCCATACTTGTTAAGCGCAGCTTTTGCTCTTATGCAATCGCCGCACCAATTAGCACCGTATACTTCTATAGATTTATCTGCCATAAAATCTCCTTAAAACTACTAATTATTGCTAATCAGCACTAATTAACTATTAGAACATTTAGATTGCTTATTTTTGCGCAATATATTGATTTTAACAGTGTAATGGAATCTATTGTGTTGCGGTAGTTAGATTTTAAAGTGTGACAAAGATGAGAAAAAATAGTGAAATCTATTGCTAGTGTCCCTTGATTTTCATAGGCTTAATTTCATGAACATGGTTTTAGATATGAATATGGTGATTTGGTTTGTGGCGGCGACCATAGTTATTGCTGTGTTGCTAGTGGCTGTTGCAGTAATCTTGCGAATTTGCAGCCATAGTCGAGGCCCTGAAATTCCAGCAAGTGTCGATGATTCAGTTGAAGTAGGCAAGAACGAATCTAAGATTCCAGAATCAACAACTTCTCGTTTACAGCGCCTTCGAAAACGTTTATCTAATAGCGCAAATCCGTTCGGTCTCACACTTTTCAATATCATAAGCAAAGACCATCTGTCTAAGGAAGACTGGGAAGATGTAGAAGATACTTTATTAATGGCTGATGTTGGCGCAAAAGCTAGTGAGGAATTAGTTGATTCTTTACGCCAGGATGCTCGTATTTCTGGAACTTCTAGTGCAGAAGATGTGCGTGCTGCTTTGCGTGCAAAACTTTTGGAACTGGTTGGTGAAAATACTGATCGTCGTTTGAATGAAAATAAGCCTGATGCGCATCATCCAGGCGTTATTATGATGGTTGGCGTAAACGGAACTGGAAAAACAACAACTGCAGGCAAGCTAGCAAGACTATTTGTTGCTCAAAAGCAATCTGTAATGATGGCTGCTGCAGATACATTCAGAGCAGCAGCAGCGGATCAGCTTGAAACCTGGGCATCTGAAGTAAATGTGCCAGTTGTTCGCGCAGATAAAGATGGTGCTGATCCTGCGTCCGTAGCTTTTACAGCCGCACAAAAAGCTAAAGAAAATAAAACTGATGTTCTTATTATTGATACTGCTGGACGTTTGCAAAATAAAGCAAATTTAATGGATGAGCTTGGAAAAATTCGTAGGGTAGTAGAAAAAACTATGCCTGTAGATGAAGTACTTCTTGTGCTGGATGCTACTACTGGGCAAAATGGAATGGCTCAAGCAAAAATATTTGCTGAAGCGATTGGCATTACTGGAGTTGTGCTTACAAAGCTTGATGGTTCTGCTAAAGGTGGAATTGTTGTTGCAGTTCAAAAAGAACTTGGTGTTCCTGTAAAACTTGTCGGATTAGGAGAAGGGCCGGATGATTTAGTCCAATTTGATCCGCAAAGTTTTGTTGAAGGTTTGTTGGCATAAGATATATTTGAATTTCCGACTACAATAGGTAGAAAGTGATGTATCAGCTGCAATGGTTATTCCTTGCACTGTTTGAAATAATTGAGGTGAAAAATGACCACAATGGATCCGCAGTGGGCGTTGTTGGCCGGCGCATTGGTGTTTATTATCACGCCGGGTATTGCCCTATTTTATGGCGGCCGCGAACGCGCTACTTCTATGGTAAATATGATGATGTTATCCGCTGGCGCGATCGCTGTTACAACGCTTGTATGGACTTTGTGGGGATGGTCACTGGCTTTTGCTGGTAAAGATATGGCTGGCGGAGTTGTTGGCGACCCATTTAGCGGTTTACTATTCCGCGATTCTATGGTTGCAGACCATGGTGTATTTACATCTATGGATGCTAATTCCGGACTAGCTGGAGGCATTCCTGCCGCATTCCGCTTAGCTTGCGCAGTTGTTGCAGTTGCTTTAATTACAGGAGCATTGGCTGGGCGTGTGCGTTACGCTATTTGGCTTATTTTTGTGGCTGTTTGGGTTACTTTAGTATTTGCTCCGCTTGCTCATATGGTTTGTGGCGGCGGATTGCTGTCTGCCAATGGAGCTATCTCGCAAGCTTTGGGCATTCAAGTGCATGATTTTGCAGGCGGATCTTTACTACATATTGCTGCTGCAGTTTCAGCTTTTGCAATTGTTATGATTATTGGCGGCCACGCTCATTTCCCATTGAAGCGTTTGGTGTTGCATATTAAAAATGTTGCTCATGCTGGAACAGGAGCTGGCTCGGCATCTGCTAAAACTAATTCTCGTAATGCAAAGAGTCGTTTATCTCGTGCATTGTGGGCTGATGTTGCAAAGGCTCAGGATAATTCTTCTACCGAATCTGTTGTTTCTTCAGTAGCTACTGTGGCTGAAGTTGCTGAAACTTCTTCTCAGTCATCTGTTGAAAATGGTTCTGTTCGTCATCCGCATAATGTTCCATTTGTTATGCTTGGAATTTTCTTGATTTGGTTCGGATGGCTTGGCTTAATGATTGGCTCTTCCGCCGGTGTTCCAGGTGTTGCTGGTTATGCTTGGGTAAGTTCCACAATAACCGCATCTGCATCAATGTTGGCTTGGGGTGTGACCGAACGTTTGCGTTCTGGATGTTTCTCTGCATTAGGTGCTGCGTCCGGCGTTATGGCAGGTTTGTCTGCTAGCGCAGCTGCAGCAGACGTTATTGCGCCGCTGTGGGCCTTGGTTTTGGGTGTGCTTTCTGGAGTTATTACTTCACTTGTGACTCATTCTCGCACTTTCGCACGTTATGACGGAGCTTTGCATGTTGTAAGTGTAAATGGTGTTGCAGCTCTTATTGGTGTAATCTCCGTTGGACTTTTTGCAGATGGTTCTGGTTTGCTTTCTGTTGGAGATTGGCATCAGATTGTTGCGCAACTTTGTTTAATCGGAATTGTAGTGCTTTACTCGGGTGCTGTAACAGCTATTGTTGCTTTTGCTCTTGAAAAGCTTTTTGGCTGGCGTATTTCTGAAGCTAAGGAACGTAAGGGCGTCGATTTAGCCGATCAAGGCGAACGTGCTTATGATTTCTCTTCCATTGCTCAAAGCCATGAAGGTGCTGTTGTTGCAGTGTCTGACGATGCGTCAAGTAAAACTCAGATGGCTGTTCTTACTTCGGTTGATATTGCAGTTGATGACAATTCTATGGAGTCTGAATCAACTAGTGCAGATAAGCAAACAGTTTTGGAAGCTGGTAAGAAATCAGATTCTGAAACTAATGACGAATCTGAAAAGAGTCAGTCTGAAGTTAATTTAGACGAAAAAACATTAGAAGAAGAGCAAGAATCTAATAAAAACAATAAAAAATCTAGTAAATCTCGCGAAGATAACGGTAAGTAAAGCTGGAAAAATAGATTCCGTAAGACACGCACGAATTATTAAATGTGGATAAAAAGATAAGTTATCCACATTTAAGGCGTGTCTAAGTGGACATCTTGCAAAATTATCCACATGTTGGGGATAACAATGTGGATATATTGCGAATAACTTTGCAGAATCATATTTTTACTTGTATTTTACTCATATTTGTGTTAGCTCAATCGCGAATATTTTTATGTAGTATTTGCACAATATTGCATTTGCTGCGATTTGCTAGATAGCAGTGAAATGAAGCATTATGACGAATCAAGAGTTGGATAATCAGAATAAAAAAGAGGTACTTCGCAATATTTGGATACTTGCTGTACCAACTTTTGGACAGCTTATATCTGAACCTGCGTTCGTACTTATTGACACTGCTATTATTGGTCATATTGGCAAAAACGCGTTGGCTGGACTTTCTATTGGCTCAACAGTACTTCTTACCGTTGCAGGTCTTTGCTTATTTTTGGCATACAACACAACTTCTCAAGTTGCTCGTCTTCTAGGTGCGGGTAGACGTCGAGAAGGTTTTAGCGTTGGAATGGACGGCTTGTGGCTTGCATTATTTCTTGGTGTAATTCTTACAGCATTGCTTATTTTCGCCGCTGAGCCGCTATGTTACGCAATAGGCGCGCGTGGCTCTACGTTGCAGGATGCTATTGTGTACACTCAAATGGTTATGCCAGGCCTTCCAGCAATGCTTCTTGTGTATGCTGCAAACGGAATATTTCGAGGGCTTAGAAAAGTCCGTATAACCTTATTTGCTGCTGCTAGTGGCGCTGTGCTTAATACTATTCTCGATGTGATTGCAGTTTTTGGATTAAACATGGGAATTGCCGGCTCTGGAATTGCAACAATGATTGCCCAATGGTATATGGGACTTGTGCTCAGTATTCCAGCTGTTATTTGGGCTATGCAAAGTGGTGCTCGTCTTAAACCTCATTTTCAACATATTTTACATTCTGCAGGAACTGGCATGCCGCTATTTGTGCGAACACTTGCATTGCGCGTGTGCATGGTTGCTACGGTTGTTGCTGCAACTCGTCTTGGTACAAATACGCTTGCTGCGTATCAAGTTGCTAATTCTTGCTGGAATTTTGTTATGAATATTCTCGATGCTATTGGTATTGCGGCACAAACTATTGTTGCCTCAGTGCTGGGAGCGGGCCTACGTAAACGTGCTGGAATTATTACACGCATTTGTGCTCAAGTTGGTGCTGTAAGCAGCTTAGGAGTCGGTTTATTCATGATTTTAGTGGGGTGGAGCTGTTCGCCACTGTTTAGTCCGCACGCAGATATCCAGCTTTTAATTTCTGTAGGCATGACAATTCTTGGCTTGTTCTTGCCTCTTGCTGGATGGATGTGGGCGCTAGATGGAGTATTAATCGGAGCTGGCGATCATTCTTACTTAGCAAAATCATGCTCAGCTACGGCAGTTGTGTATTTAGGCGTACTTATTTGTACAAGCTGTTTTGACGTTGCTTTTAACGCGAACGATGTAATAAGAACAATCACATTGTGGATTGTGCTAAATTCAGTGTATATTGGCGGTCGCGCGCTGGGAAATAGTTTGCGCATTAGAAACGATTTGTGGATGAATGCTGCACTAAAACTATAAATATTTTGTAATATTACTTGTGCAAATATTTTGAAGTTTTTGTTCTTAAATACGTGCGCGCGTTTATACTCGTTTTTATGGCAGATAATGATATGTGGCAGTCCACTAATGGCAATGCTGGCGCGCCGATATATGGTTCTGGAGCTACTCGTAACGCTGAAAGAACAAGCGGTACCACACTGTTTGATCGTGTTCCTCCGCACGATGTTGACGCCGAAATGGCAGTGCTTGGCGGAATGCTTATGAGCAAAGATGCTATCGGTGAAGTATCGCAAGTGCTAGAAACAGCAGATTTTTATCAGCCTCAGCATCAAACTATTTACGATGCTATTCTTACGCTTTTTGCAGGCTCTCAGCCTGTTGATGTTGTGCTTATAGCTAATGAATTAATGAAGGATGGAAATCTCGATAAAGTTGGCGGAGCTGATTATTTACATAGCCTAGTAGCTTCCGTTCCAACAGCTGCAAACGCAATGTACTACGCAGATATTGTGCACCAAAATGCTATTCTTCGTAACGTTATTACTGCTGGAACAAAAATCGCACAAATGGGCTATTCTGCATCCGGAGCTCAGGCAGAAGATATTGTAAATCTTGCGCAATCAGAAGTGTATGAGATGAGTGCAGGCAAAGTGCGTCAAGATTATGTTGCCATTGGTCCAGTTTTGCAAAATACTCTTGATCAGCTCGATAAAATGCAAAATCACGAACTTGAGCAGGGTGTGCCAACTGGATTTAGAGATATTGACGAAGTTACGCAGGGTTTGCAGCCTGGTCAAATGATTGTTGTTGCAGGTCGTCCAGCCATGGGTAAGTCAACACTTGGCATTGATTTTGCTCGCTCGGCAGCACTACACCACAATATGACATCTATTGTGTTCTCTCTAGAAATGAGCAAAGTAGAATTAGCTCAGCGCATTATTGCTGCAGAAACTAATATTCCACTTGCTGCCATGCGAAGAGCAGAAGATATTACTCCAGATCGTTGGAATACTCTCAATAATTTCTGGACAAAAATGCAGGATGCTCCGCTTTTTATTGACGACAGCCCAAATATGAGTCTGATGGAAATTCGTGCAAAATGTCGCAGGCTCAAGCAGACGAATGATTTGAAACTTGTAGTTATTGATTACCTTCAGCTTATGAGTTCCGGCAAGCGCGTAGAAAGTCGTCAGCAGGAAGTTTCGGAATTTTCGCGTGCGCTAAAGCTTTTAGCAAAAGAACTTGAAGTGCCAGTTGTGGCTTTGAGCCAGCTTAATCGTGGACCGGAAATGCGAAACGACAAGAAACCGCAGCTTTCAGATTTGCGCGAATCTGGTTCTATTGAGCAGGATGCTGACGTTGTGTTCCTTGTACATAGACCTGATTTTTACAATAAGGAAGATCGCCCAGGCGAAGCTGATATTATTATGGCAAAGCATCGTAATGGTCCTACTGATACGTTTAATCTTGCCTTCTTGGGTGCAACTTCCAAGTTCATGGATATGCCGCAAGATTACCAGCAGGCGGGAGTGTGATTTAGTATGTCAAGCGGCGACCATGAATCGCGTAAAAAGTTTCGCAAAGATTTGCATAAGCATTGGTACAGCTTTGCCATGCCTGCTGTTGGGAAACTTGTTTGCGCGCTTTCTAGGCTGCTTCACCATGGTGGAAGCGCATTACCTGGTAAAGTCATTGAGAGCCTCGATCCAGGCTTTTTAGCACGTACTCTTTCCGCATTGCCATACGGAATAGTGCTCGTTTCTGGAACCAATGGCAAGACTACCACAACGCGTATGGTAACTTCTATGCTGCGCGAGTCAGGACTTAACGTATTTACCAATCCAACCGGTTCAAACTTTACTAGAGGAGTAGTTGCAGCTCTTGCAAAAACAATGCCGGCTTTTGGCACAAAGCTTGACGCAGATATTGCAGTTTTAGAGCTTGACGAAGCGTATGCAGTGCATTTCGTAAATCAAATCAAGCCTCGTTACTCTTTATTGCTAAACGTTATGCGAGATCAGCTCGACCGATTCGGCGAAATTGACACAACCGCAAAACTATTAAGCAACGTAGCTGCTGCAACCGAAGAAACGGTAGTGCTAAACCGTGAGGATCCACGTATTCGTGCGCTCGCAAGCTTTGTTCCTTCCGGAGCTCGCGTGCAATATTTTGGTTTAGATGATGCTGTAAAAAGCATGTTCCCAACTGATGATGATTTGCACAATAGCACTGAAAAAAGTGAAAATTGCGAAGACGGTGCAGTAGGGAAAGATAGCAATCTTCCTAAAGCAGACGTTGTGCTTTCAAAAGTTGGAGACCACGAGGCTGAGTTTATACTTGATGGCAAGCGTAAAACCACATCTGTAAAACTTGACGGCGCTTACAATATTTTCAACGCTGCCGCTGCAGCAACAGTAGTTCGAGCTATCTTAGCGGACGCTGCAAAACAGAATTCTGCGCTGCAAAAATTCGATGACGATGCGCTTATGGAAGCGATTTCGCACGTAACTCCTGCTTTTGGTAGAGGCGAAGTAATTGAAGTTAATGGCGCTCCTGTTGAGCTTGTTTTAGTGAAGAATCCTATTGGTTTTAGGCTTGCAATCGCTTCAGATCATCCGCAAAATCACGATATAATGATTGCAATTTGCGACGAATATGCAGACGGTAGAGATATGAGCTGGCTGTGGGACGTTGATTTTGCAAGCTTTAGAAGCGCGGGAGTTGCGTGCGTTTCTGGCACTCGCGCATGGGATATGGCTTTGCGTCTGCAATATGATAAGGTCTCGTCTCGCAATGTGAATACGGATTTGGAAGAAGACGTTAAATCTTTCGTGAACGGTGATTTTAGCGGCAACGTGAAAAATGCAAAACGCATATACTGCACGTATACTGCAATGCTTCGCGTGCGCGCTGCTTTAGCGCAACTTGCGGAAGTTAAAGACGTTGGAGTTGGAAAGTAGTTGTCATGAATGGTTCCAGTGATATTAGTAAAGCAAATGCTACTTTTGAAAACGAAAATCGCGAGCTAGATATTGTGTCGCTGTATCCGAAAGACATGAATATTTACGGCGACTACGGCAATGTGCTTACGATTATGCGCCGAGCGGAATTGTACGGTTACAAGCCCGTGCTTCACGAGTACAATGTTGGTGATTTATGGCCAGAGCGCGTGGATATGATTCTTGGCGGCGGTGGTCAAGATCATGGTCAAAGCAGAGTCACTAAAGATTTATTTGCGCGCGCGGATGCGATTCGAGGGCTTGCAAAAGCTGGCGTTCCAATGCTTATGATTTGCGGGCTATACCAGCTTTTTGGCGAGTATTTTGAAACCGTTGAAGGCCAAAAGCTTCAAGGAATTGGAATACTTGGCGAGCATACGGTTGGTCAAGACGTGCGCATGATTGGAAATTTAGTAGAGCATAGTGCCGATTTTGGCGATATTGTGGGCTACGAGAACCATTCTGGGCGCACAAGCTTGGAGAGTGGTACGCAGCCGCTTGGCTCTGTTGATGGTGAAAATTGCGGAAATAATGGCAAAGACCACACGGAAGGCGCTAGAAAATACAACGTTATCGGCACTTATATGCACGGCTCAGTTTTGCCAAAAAATCCGCGTTTGGCTGACTTTTTAATTCGTACTGCTGTACAAAATCGTTACGGTGAATTTGCTCCAAGGCAGACTGATTCTCAACGCGCGGAGCTTGCGAAACTAGACGAATTAGCAGACCGCGCTCGCAAAGTGGCCATAACTCGTCCGCGGTAAATACACATAGGCGTATACGTGATTTAGTAGAAATTTGATTAATTATTTTATTTTATGCGCATAGTGTGTATAATCTTTTTATGAGATACAAAGAGATTGAAAAACGTCTTAAGAAGGACGGCTGGATACTTTTTGCACAGCGTGGAAGTCATTGCCAATTCGTGCATAAAACTAAAACGGGTAAAGTCACAGTACCTAAACATCCAGGTGATATTAACACATCAGTTGTTAAGTCAATCTGGCGTCAGGCGGGAATTAATGAAACAAAGGTGAAATGATGAAATTAGCGTATCCTGTTATTCTTACTCCATACGAAGATAATAGCGGAGGTTTTGTTGCAGAAGTCCCTGATTTGCCAGGGTGTGTAACTGGAGGCAGTAACCTTGCGGATGCTTTGATTATGGCAGAAGATGCAGCAAGTGGATGGGTTCTTACAGAACTCGAAAGTGGTAAGACTGCGCCAAAAGCTAGTGATATTAGTGATATTGTTATAGAAAATCCTAATTCAAAGTTGTCTATGGTTGCGCTTGATATGGATTCCTATGCTGCAAAATACGGTTCTCATGCAGTTCGTAAAAATGTTACTGTTCCAGCTTGGCTTGACACTTGGGCACAAAAAGCTGGCATCAGCTACAGTGGTACTTTGCGCGATGCTTTAGAAGCTTTATATGCTAAAGGAGCTGTGAATAAAGCTTAGTTGTATTAGTAGTTATATTATCTGATTTGTGATGCAGCATCGCATTAATCAATTAATACAAACACAAAAGCCTGCTGAAAGTTGCAAAGTGTTGCAAATCAGCAGGCTATTTTGTAGTTTTTAGATTCTAGCTTTAGATTCTAGCTTTTGTTTGATTTAGTTAGTGACTATTACTAGTAACTATTAGTCAATCAAACCATACAAACGATCGCCAGCGTCGCCAAGACCTGGAACAATATAAGCTTTGTCGTTCAAATGCTCGTCAACAGCGCAAACAACAACCTTAAAGTCAATAGAAGGATCAATCTCCTTCTCCAGGCGTTCCAAGCCCTCTGGGGCCGCCAAAATGTTAATAGCAGTAACATCCTTAGCGCCGCGCTCAGCCAAGTAATGTGTAGCAGCAACTAAAGTGCCACCCGTGGCAAGCATTGGGTCAAGAAGGAAGCACTGACGACCAGTCAAATCTTCTGGCAAACGGTTGGCATAAGTGACAATATCGAGCGTCTGCTCGTCGCGCTTCATGCCAAGGAATCCAACCTCAGCAGTTGGAAGAAGGCGAGTCATGCCGTCGAGCATGCCGAGACCAGCGCGCAAAACCGGCACAACCATTGGACGTGGGCGGTTTAAATGCTTGCCAGTCATCTTGCAAATAGGAGTTTCAATCTCGCGATCGCTAACTTCCAAATTGCGGGTTGCTTCGTAAGCTTCGAGGGTTACCAATTCGGAAACCAACTCGCGGAAAATATTAGATGGTGTATTCTTATCTCGCAAAACGGTGAGCTTATGGTCCACCAGCGGATGATGTAAAACATGAAGATCCATACCTTCTAGATTAGTGCAAGCATTGCACGTTAAGCTAGCGGCGTGCCGTTATTTTTGCGCAAAATATAAACAAATGTTAGTAAAAATATATTTTATTTAAACTTATCTAGCAAAATCTAAAATCTAAAATTCAAAACAGAAACGATACTGACTTGCGAAAGCGCCTGTCGGCGCAAACGCCGCTCGCAGCGGCAAAAAATGGAGCCCGGGGCTTAAACACAAGCCAGCATCATTTTGAGTATACCTTGTTTTCTGTTTTCACGCGCCGCACAATTTTAATCGAAAATAATTTATTCTAACTTTCCTGCTCGCCACAATTTTGCTCCATGAGCAAAAGATAGTGAAAGCGCGTGCATATTTGCGGATATGTGCAAAACCTTTGCAATTTTTTGCGTGTGTATTGTATTTGCTTGCTCGTCTAACTTTTTTGCGTAAACTCGCATTCCGCGCGCAATAATCGAAGTAAAAGCTGAAGATCGGTAAAGTGCTACAGCAAAATCGCCTGTAAAAGCGCCGGAAAGAATAGAGTCTGCAAGTCGCGCAATATCTTCTCCGGTAGGAGTCTCATCAATTCCTGTAATAGCTGATGCACTTGTAGTTTCAGGCTCGCCAAGACTCCAGTACTCAGCGTAAGCTTCGCGCTGTTTTCGTAAAGACATGCGCAGTAAATACAGTCGCCACAACATTCCAGGAAGAGACTCAGCCTCCGCGTGACTCCACAAATCTGCAATAACTTCAATGCCTTCATTTTCAACCAAATTCAGCACGCGCTCAACAATTTCCGGCGATTGCGTTTTATGAACGCGGTTAAGCAGGACGGCGGAGGAAGTGTGGCTAATTTCGTTTACAACATGCGGATCCGTGCCTCCTTCAATCTGCGCGAGCATTGCAGGATCCATTTGTGCAGGTCGGCTTGGGCGGGCAGAGCCAGTGGGGCTTGGCATAAAAGCAGATCTGCTTGAATGAATGGAACTCGATTGCGAATTTAAACTAGTAGACACTTGGAGTAACCTTTTCAATATCAATAATACGAGCGCCTTTAGGAGTGTTAATAATGTGCAAAACTACGGCACTTCCAGTTGGCATGTAAGGTGATTTTTGGCTGAGTATGCGCTTGTGTGCTCTAGGTTTTGTTATTTCGCGCAAATAATCGAAGAAAGTGCCAATAATTGGGCGGTGCAAGCACATGACTGTTGCGTTGTTTGCTGCGATTGCGTTGCTAGCTGCGCTTGTATTTTGTGCGTTACTCTCAAGATTTTGTATTTCTTTTATAAGCACAGATAACGTAGATTTTGGCTGTTTCTCGTGATGATCTTCAGTAAGTTCCGCAACCTGTTCTATAGGAAGTGAAGAATCGCGCGAAAAAGCCGCAACCGTTTCTAAACAACGCTTCCAAGGTGACGATATGATTTTATTCGGCGCGTAACATGCAAGTTCGCGGCCTAGAGCGTATGAAGCGGCAGCGCCCAGAGGTGTGATTGGTCGAGTTGCTTCGCTTCCTTGCCAAGTTTTTCGAGACTCAGCTTTCCCGTGACGCACCAAAAGCAGCGTGCTATATTCTCCTTGGATTGCGTGGAGCTTTTCTAAGAAAGCGTCCAGTACTTCGCGGTCGCTATCGTGAGTAAGTTTTTTGCGCGCTTTAGAAGGAGTAAGCCATAAAACATTGCCTATTTCAGTGGGTTTCGCCGGCTTAATTGGTCCGAAAGCAGGAAGACGCTTTGCTGCAGCCGGCTTGTCAATTAATCGCATCATCCAGTAGTGGATTCGCTTTATTACTTCTGGCTGGGGATTGCAGCTTCGGTTGCTATTTGATGTGTTGCTCTTGGAAGATTTTTTGCCTTCGCGCTCAAGGGGATACTCTATTTTGGCAATGTGCGGACCAAGTGTGACTGAATACCCTGTTTCTTCTCCAACTTCGCGCACGGCTGTGTGACGATGTGATTCGTTCGGCTCATTCTTTCCTTTTGGCCAGCTCCAATCGTCATATTTAGGACGGTAAACAAGGCAAAGCTCAAAATCATCGTAGCTAGGCTTTATTGCATTGAGTGGCTTTCTTGGAATGCTGCCTAGTTTTGCCTCTTCGCCTGCGTTTGAACTGTTTGTACTATCGCGCAAGCGGTAGATAATTCCGCCAGCTGCTTCAACATATTGCGTCGTTACTGCACTCATATTCACTATTTTAGCGGTTTTCTTTCGCAAATTTTAGTTGTGCCGTAATCTTTTACTTTTGACGCATTCGTAACAGTGCCGAAAGTGCCGTTATTTTTTGCCACTCCATAAATTATCATAAAACTGGCAAATTGCAGCGTAAAAAACTTCCCAAAACTGGCAAATAATATTGTAGAAGATTTGGCTGCTGGAACGCTTGAGATTTAGCCAGATCATAAGGGTTAATAAACACAACAAGAGCCAGAAACATATTACTGAATCCGGCTCTTGCTTATCGTTTATTAGTTACTTGCGCTTAGTTCGCACCGCGAGGCTTGCGCGTGTGAGTGTGAATTAAGTAAGCCTGGCTGTCTACGAGCGGACGACCTTCCTTATCGCGAGAATGCAAGGTATACGTGCCGTCTCCATCCATCCACCACGAAACAGTAGAATCAGCCATCTGCAAATCAATGTATTGAAGCAACGCTTCAACCTGATCTGGTGCACTTATGCGAACCAGTGTTTCAACGCGGCGGTCAAGATTGCGGTGCATTAAATCAGCCGAGCCAATCCACACTTCTGGGCCGCTTGCAGGGCCGTCACCAATTTGCGGACCGCAAGAGTTAGCAAAAGCGTAAATGCGGCTGTGCTCAAGGAATCTGCCAAGAATAGAGCGAACGCGAATATTGTCGCTCAAACCTTCAATGCCAGGCTTCAGTGAGCAAATTCCACGCTCAACAATATCAATCTTTACTCCAGCTTGAGAAGCTCGATACAATGCGTCAATAGTCTGCTCATCAACCACAGAATTGACCTTAATCTTAATCCACGCTTCCTTGCCAGCAAGAGCTGCAGCCTCCTCACGGCGAATGCGAGCAATAATGCCAGTGCGAACTGTGCGAGGAGCTACAAGCAAACGGTGGAAACTCGACTTTGGCGCGTAACCAGAAAGCTGATTAAACAAGCGAGTCAAATCCTGACCAACTACAGGATCGCAAGTAAGCAATCCCAAATCCGTGTAAAGGCGAGCAGTCTTAGGATTGTAATTACCTGTGCCAACGTGGCAGTATCTGCGCAACCCTTCTGCTTCTTGACGAACCACGAGCGAAAGCTTGCAGTGAGTCTTTAAGCCAACAATGCCATACACAACGTGAACGCCTGCACGTTCGAGCTTGCGTGCCCAAGCAATATTTGCATCCTCGTCAAATCGCGCCTTAATCTCAACAAGAGCAAGCACCTGCTTTCCAGCATGAGCTGCGTCAACAAGAGCGTCAATAATTGGCGAATTGCTAGATGTACGATACAAAGTCTGCTTAATTGCAAGCACTTTTGGATCTGCAGCAGCCTGCGCGAGGAATGCTTGCACAGAAGTAGAGAACGAATCGTAAGGATGATGAAGCAAAATATCATGCTCGCGAATCGAGGCGAAAATATCTTGCGCGTGGCTAGTTTCAACTTCCGCAATCTGACGGTTCGTAGTAGGAATAAACGGACGATACTTCAAATCAGGGCGATCAAGCGCCTGCAACTCAAACAGTACAGTCATATCAAGCGGCGAAGGCAAGCGATATACTTCCTCGGGACTTACGCGAAGCTGATTTGCAAGCAACTGAGAAAGGAATGGGCTGGCTTCGTTAGAAATCTCCAAACGAATTGGCGGTCCAAAACGACGTCGAAGAAGTTCCTTCTCCATAGCGTTGAGCAGATTTTCTGCGTCGTCTTCTTCAACGTCAATGTCCTCGTTACGCGTAACGCGGAAGGAGCGGGCTTCTTTAATAATCATGCCTGGGAAAAGCGATTCCAAGTGTGCTGCAATCAGCTTTTCCATAGTAATGAAGCCGTAACGCTCTTCGCGACCTTCTTCGTCTGTTAAATCGTCAACTGGTACAAGGCGATTCAAATTATCTGGAATTTTTACGCGCGCAAAATGCGACTTTCCAGAATTTGGATTTTCGACGATAACAGCCAAGTTAATAGACTTGCCGGAAATGTACGGGAACGGGTGAGCAGGATCCACTGCAAGAGGCGTAAGAACAGGGAACACTTGCTTTTTGTAGTAATCAGACAAACGAGCTTTTTCTGATTCTGTAAGTTTATCCCAGCTGAGCAAAACAATGCGCTGCTTTGCAAGCTCAGGAAGAATATGCTCAATAACATAGTGAGCGTGCTCATCTTGGCGACGGTGAGTGACCTCACTAATAGCACGCAACTGCTGGCGAGGGCTTAAGCCGGATGCTGCAGTTACTGCTATGCCAGAATCGATTCGGCGCTTCAAGCCTGCAACTCGAACCATAAAGAATTCGTCGAGATTTGACGCAAAGATAGCAGCAAAATTAGCGCGTTCAAGTAGCGGCAAATCGGTATTTTGTGCCAACTCAAGCACGCGACGATTGAACTTCAACCAGCTTAACTCGCGGTCAAAGAAACGATCTTTTGGTAACGGTAGCTCGCCCTCACGAGCTTCACGCTTTTCTGCTTTTTCATCTTCGGCGATGTGTTCGGCAATTTGACCGCGCAGTATCGCCTTTGAGGGAGCGTCAAAAATCTGTACCATACTCTGTAATTGTATGCGCTGTAAGGGAAGTGCGCGAATGAGTGTCGAGTGATTCGACACGCCGGCATTTGTTCAATTCGAACGTAAACGCACATGATAACCTTTGCATATTCACAAAAGTGTGCAATAGCTACGATTTTTTCAGTGCAATTGAACAGTATTGACAATATGTTAACAAATGCTATTTTGAGCTTTACTATTAGGTGAAAAACGATGATAATAATAATTACAAAAACAAAAAAGAGATAGCGGTAACCCACAAAAGTGTATGGATATAGAATCCGTGTACGTTGGACGGGATATTTAAGACTTTAACCGTTGCAACGAGGATGTTGTGAAGATGAAACCGCAAATATTGTTTTTGTAAATGAGAGGCTCGCCAAAGTGGCGGGCCTCTTTTGATGTGGGGGGCGATTTTACTGCTTACTCAGACTGTCGCACGCATAAGGGAAACTATCAAAGAATAATTGTTGGAATTCATTTTCTTAGCTTCTTTGAAAATGAGTATATATTGTGTTCCATGCTATGCTAATCGCAATTGCGAGTTGTTGGACGATTGTTAAGCGACGAGTCGTTATTTATACGCGTGATTACGTGTGCGGAGTTTGAAACAGGTAAGAAGGATCGAAGGACCATGCAATATTCGTTTATGACGAAGTTGGCTGCAGAATTTATTGGCACTGCTATTCTTATGATTTTTGGAAACGGTGCTGTTGCAAATGTTGAATTAAAAAATACTAAAGGACACCATGCTGGTTGGTTAAATATTGCCATGGGCTACGGTTTTGGCGTGATGTTCCCAGTGCTAATGTTCGGAGGAATTTCCGAAGCGCATATCAATCCTGCTATGACGATTGCGCAAGCTGCAAATGGAATGTTTGAGTGGCAAAACGTTGCGCCTTATATTGTAGCTCAGCTTTTGGGTGCGTTGGTTGGACAGCTTATTGTGTACGTAACGTATTTGCCGCACTACAACGAGACTGAGGAGCCAGAAGCAATTCTTGGTACGTTCTGCACTACGGATGCCTATAATAACAAGCTTAACTACTTCCTCAATGAGTTCTTTGGCACACTCGTGCTTGTTTTGGCAGCTCTTTGCTGCCTTGAATCTCCATGGGGTAAGGCGAATTTGGCCGGTGCGTCAATCGTAGTCGGCTTCGTTGTTTGGGGTTTGGTGACTTCTATGGGCGGCCCAACTGGTCCTGCTTTGAATCCTGCGCGTGATCTTATGCCGCGTTTGCTTCACGCAATTTTGCCAATTCCACACAAGGGATCTTCTCGCTGGGGTGAAGCGTGGATTCCAGTTGTTGCTCCTACGGCTGGCGCAATTTTGGGTGTGCTTATGTATAAGTCGTTATTTGCATAAAACATTTGCTTTTAACTGTGATTGATTACGGTTGATTGCGGTTGATCGCGATTGTAAGAAGCGCGTAATGCTAGTATGAATGCGTTACGCGCTTTTTATTTTGCAAGTTTATGTTTTGCAAGTTTATGCTTATTAATTAATAAAGATATTAAGAAAGACGAAATAATGTTTTCAAAGTCAACTATTGCCATTGGTCGTTTTGCGCCAACTCCTTCTGGGCGTATGCATATTGGAAACATGGTAGCAATGTTGGCCGCTTGGCTTTCTGCGAAATCGCAGGGTGGTCAAATGCTTTTGCGTTTGGAAGATCTCGATATTGCTAGAATGCCGAAAGGCGCGAGTGAGCAAATTATTGAAGATCTAAAATGGGCTGGTTTTGATTGGGTTGGAGAACCTACTTATCAGCATGAGCGTATCGCAATCTACCAAGAAGCTCTTGAATCTCTAGAATCTTTGCAAGACGACGACGGAAATTCGTTAATTTACCCTTGTTTTTGCTCGCGTTCCGATATTCGCGCGATTGCAGCTCCGCAAGAAGGCGATGGTTTTATACGCTACCCGGGTACGTGCAGAAATCTTCGCAAAACTGCGGAAGGTTTGGTGCAAATCGAAAAGCGTTTGCAAAATAATCAGCAACATTCCTTAAGGCTTGCTGTTCCACCGGCTGATTTAAGCCAAGCAAATGTGAGTTTTATAGATGCGATTTTTGGCGCGCAATCTTTTAACATTGACCGCGATTTAGGTGACATGGTTATTCGTCGAGCGGATGGCGTTTTCTCTTACCAGCTTGCGGTTGTTGTTGACGATGTTTTGAGCGGAGTAAATGATATTGTGCGTGGCCGCGATTTGCTTCGTTCAGCAGCGCTTCAAATTTGGATTGGCGAGTTGCTTGAAAAGTCGGGATTTTTTGCGGCTCACGGCGTGCGTTATGCGCAGACAAAATTCGCACATTTGCCGCTAATTGATAACGCTCAAGGCGAGCGGCTCGCAAAAAGCAAGCATTCGCTAGACGTCGGTGCGCTTCGTGAATCTGGCTGGAGCGCTGAGAGTATGATTGGCTACTGCATGTATCTTTTGGGATACAAAAAGCCTGGGCAAAATCAGCCGGTAGATATGAGTGCTGCCGATGCGCTTGCGTTATTTGAAAGCGACGAAACGCCGTGGGATTCTGTTCGCGCAAACCTAGCCGACAAATCCGTGCCCTTCCTTGACTAATGTATTTCACTGCATATAATTGCATATATTATTTGCCAATATTTGACGGCAACATATATTGGCATGTAATGTTGTGTGCATGGATCAATATGAAGAGCCAATTATTTTGCCATCAGCTTTGAAGCATGGGGTTTCAGAAAACGACATACTTCATGCGTATCGAGAATCAAGAGGTCCTGTGGATGTAAATTATGATAGAAATCCACCAACAATAATGTATGTGGGACCAGGAGTTTCTGGCGCTGTTTGGTACGAGATTGGCACAGCAAGAAGACGTGGATTTCCGCAAGAACTTATAGTTCACGCGATGAAAGCAAGAAAAGGATATTTGGAAAAGGAAGGGTTGAAATGAAATTTAGTGAACTGAGTAAAGAAGAGCAAAAAGATCTTGCGGAATATGGCGAGATTATTTCAAAAGAAATGGAAGCAAAATCGGAACCAGATCTAGGAGATCCAACTTTGGATTCTCGCTGGGATCCATCTCGTGAATTGAGCAGATTGAATTATCGCCGTCACGCAATTGAAAAAGAGATAAACAACGCTGTGTACAAAAGTCGCAAAAATGGTCAGTCTTGGAATACAATAGGTCGGGCACTTGGAGTTACCGCAGAAGCTGCACGTCGTAAATATAGTGATAAAATTCCTCAATTAGTGTGACTGTTTTTATGAGATTAGATTGGGGCAATAAATGGCATATATGACGCAAAAAGATTTAGCGAATACTGAGGTCGATTGTGTTCGTGCGCGTCAAATTGCCGACGGCGTGCACAGCGTGCAAGACGCCATTGCTCAAGCCGAATCGCATTATGGTCGCAAAGCTGAGTCGGTTACACTGCTTGCCGCAACTAAAACGCGAGATGCTGGCGAAATCATGGCAGCGCTCAGAGCAGGAGTGCGAGTAATTGGGGAAAATCGCCCACAAGAAATCGTTGCAAAAGCCGAGATTTTACGCGCACAAGCTGCTAGAGAAGGTTTAAGCGTTGGTGTGAACGGCGAAATTCCGCTCTACTTAATCGGTCAACTGCAAAGCAATAAAATAAACAAAGTTTTACCACTTGCAAATGGTATTCAGTCGGTTGACGGCATTGAACTTGCGCAAAAAATATCTGCTCGAGCGCAAAATTTGGGACTTTGCGTAGACGTTATGCTGGAAGTGAACGTTTCTGGAGAAGCTACAAAATCGGGGTGTGCGCCAGAACGTGCGATTGACGAAGCGCTCGCTATATCTAGTCTGCCGTCGCTTAATTTGCGCGGATTTATGACGCTCGGAGCGCGCGTGAATGATGAAAAAATAGTAAGACGTGGTTTCGCAGCATTGCGAGAAATTAGAGATTGTGTAGGTGGGCAACTCGCGCAAGACTCTGAAAAATTAGAGCTTTCGATGGGAATGTCCGGCGATTTTGCGTGGGCGATTGCCGAAGGCTCTACTATGGTTCGAATCGGTTCGGCAATCTTTGGCCCGCGCGCATTTGTGTAGTTTTAAGTCAAATTGATGATTTTAGTTACGCATGCACAATCACATTGCGCAGCGAGCCAATACCATCTACGTGCACAATCGCTTCGTCACCAGCGCGTAAAGTTCCAGCTGGGTATGGAGTTCCTGTCAAAATCACATCTCCTGGAAGAAGCGTTGAGAAGCTTGAAATTGCAGCAATTTGCTCAGGAATACTGTGAATAAGTCGAGCTGTAGTGCCGTCGGCTTCTGGCACATTTTCACCATTAAGCGTAAATGAAATATGTGCATCGCGCCAATTTAGCTCGGTTGTAATCCAAGGTCCAAGTGGGCAAGAAGTGTCGAAACCTTTTGCGCGCGTCCACATTGGGTCGCTTCCTGCGCAATCTCGTAAAGTTACGTCATTTACGCAAGTAAAGCCAAAAACGTAGTTCATTGCGGTAGCTGCAGTCACATTTTTGGCGATTTTGCCCATAACAACTGCCACTTCTGGCTCAAAATTCATGTCGTTTGAGTAAGCAGGAATCACAATCGGATCGTCCGGACCAATTACAGAAGTGCTCGGCTTTGTAAAAATAACCATATCTGCGGCGGTATGCGAAGAAGCCGCAGGAGAAGTAGCGCGCTCGTCATCGGAACGCGTATCGTAATTTTTTGCCAATCCGTAAACTTTTGAAGGAATTACAGGCACAAGCAAGCGCACGCCATCCGCATCCAACGCGTAACGTTTACCAGTTGGCTTAACTCCTTGCGGGCTTAAAGGATGCCCTTCAAGCGCTACTAAATAATCTTTACCGTCGGTTTCGTCTTTTTGAACGAAAGCGTATTGCGGAACTTCATTATACGAAAAACGTGCAATTCTCATGCTTTTAAGATTACGACATATTTGCTACTTAATTAAGCATTGCTTGATACTTAACTAAACTTTGCTTGCTGCTTAATTAAATTATTTGCGTAAATTATTTGCGATTGAAAGTTCTTGAAAATAAAACTTGAGTCTAGTACACTCAAGTTTTAGGAATAAAGTTATAGGAAAATCTGTTATACGTATCAGATACATGAAAGTGAAAGCTCGTTAGAACTCGAAAGTATCGTCAAAAAGCTTGAAATTGCAGCGAGAGTTGCAATAAAAGTTGCAATAAAAGTTGCAGCGATTTGACTTAACTGAAGTGTGTTTTAGAGCTTTCGTGGAAATGAGGTAGATATGGAACAAAAGTTTACAACATTAGCGCAAGACGCATTAAGTGATGCTGTGCAAAGTGCAGCGGCTGCTGGCAATGCGCAAGTTGACACTTTGCATTTGGCGGATGCCTTACTTCGCCAAGAGCAGGGCGTCGTTCGCGCGCTTATTGCTCAGGCGGGGGCGGACGCGCAACAAATCGGTTCTGAAATTCGTAACGCATTAGTGGCATTGCCTTCATCTACTGGTTCAACTACAACTAAGCCAGATGCAAGTCGTCAGCTTTTGGCTGCGCTAAGCCAGGCAGAAAAAGAAATGCGCGCAATGGGAGACGAATACGTTTCTACGGAGCACATGCTTATCGGCATGGTTGCAAGCGAACCAAACTCTGTTGCGGATATTTTCAAAAAGCACAACGTTTCCGCAGACGTGTTGCGTAAGGTTGTGCCAACTGTGCGCGGTGGCGCAAAAGTTACGAGTCCGGATGCTGAAGGCAACTACAAAGCGCTCGAAAAGTATTCTGTTGATATGACTGCGCGCGCTCGCGAAGGAAAGCTCGACCCAGTAATTGGACGAGACCAGGAAATTCGCCGCGTGATTCAGATTCTTTCTCGCCGCACGAAGAACAATCCTGTGCTAATTGGAGAGCCGGGCGTTGGTAAAACGGCAGTTGTAGAAGGATTGGCTCAGCGAATCGTTGCAGGAGATGTGCCTACGACTTTGCAAAACAAGCGTCTTATCAGTCTCGATTTGGCTTCGATGGTTGCAGGTTCGAAGTATCGCGGCGAGTTTGAGGAACGCTTAAAGGCAGTGTTGAAGGAAATTCAGCAATCGGACGGTCAAATTATTACGTTTATTGATGAGATTCATACTGTTGTTGGAGCAGGATCTGCAGAAGGTTCAATGGATGCTGGCAATATGCTTAAGCCAATGCTTGCGCGCGGTGAGCTGCGCTTGGTTGGCGCAACTACGCTTAACGAGTATCGTGAGCATATTGAAAAGGATTCTGCGCTTGAACGCAGATTCCAGCAAGTGTTTGTTGGCGAGCCGTCTGTTGAAGATACTGTGACGATTTTGCGCGGACTTAAGCAACGTTACGAAGCACACCACAAGGTGACTATTAGTGACGATGCAATCGTAGCCGCAGCAACGCTTTCAAACCGCTATATTACTGGCAGACAGCTTCCAGATAAGGCGATTGATTTGGTGGATGAAGCGGCAGCTCACTTGCGTATGGAACTTGATTCACAGCCAGAAGAGATCGACGAATTGCAGCGCAAAGTTACGCGTCTTGAAATGGAAGAAATGCAATTAAAGAAGGCGGAAGATGCTGCTGCACGCGAACGCTTAGAAAAGTTGCAGGAAGAATTAGCAAACTCGCGCGAAAAGCTTACTGGATTGAAAGCGCGTTGGGATGCGGAAAAGGCTGGCCATAACAAGGTTGGTGATTTGCGAGCGCAACTCGACGCTAAGCGCGTAGAAGCCGACAAATTCACGCGCGAAGGCAACTTGGAACAAGCAAGCCGTATTTTGTATGGCGAAATCCCAAGCATTCAAAAAGCTTTGGAAGAAGCGGAGTCCGAGGCCTCTAACGCTAAGAGTGAAGCGAAAGAGCCAATGGTTCCGGATCAGGTTGATGCTGATTCTATTGCTGGAGTCGTTAGCGAATGGACGGGCATTCCTGTTGGTCGCTTGATGCAAGGCGAAAATGAGAAGCTGCTCAACATGGAAAAAGAGCTTTCTAAGCGCGTTGTTGGCCAAAGCGAAGCAATCCAGGCTATAGCGGATGCTGTGCGCAGAAGTCGTGCTGGAATTGCAGACCCTAATCGCCCAACTGGTTCCTTCTTGTTCTTGGGTCCTACTGGCGTTGGTAAGACGGAGCTTGCTAAGGCTCTTGCCGACTTTTTGTTTGACGACGAGCGTGCAATGGTTCGCATTGATATGAGCGAGTACATGGAAAAGGCTTCCGTTTCGCGTCTAATCGGTGCTGCTCCTGGTTACATTGGCTACGAGGAAGGCGGCCAGCTTACTGAAGCTGTGCGTAGACGTCCGTATTCTGTAGTGCTTTTTGACGAAGTTGAGAAGGCGCATCCAGAAGTATTCGACGTTTTGTTGCAGGTTTTGGATGATGGTCGTTTGACTGACGGTCAGGGTAGAACGGTTGATTTTACGAATACGATTTTGATTATGACATCAAACTTGGGTTCGCAATTCCTTGTGCAAGAGGGCTTGGATGATGCTGCTAAACGCAAGGCTGTTATGAACGCTGTTCACGCTGAGTTTAAGCCAGAGTTCATTAACCGTTTGGATGAGCTTGTTATGTTCCATCCGTTGAGCCGCGAAGAGCTTGGTGGAATTGTGGATATTCAAGTTCGTCAAGTGGCTGCACGCTTGAGCGACCGCCGCATTAGCTTGGATGTGAGTGATTCTGCTCGCGCTTGGCTTGCGGAGCATGGCTATGATCCAGTTTACGGTGCTCGTCCGTTGCGTAGATTGGTTCAAACGGAAATTGGCGATCAGCTTGCGCGATTGCTGCTTTCTGGCAAGGTGCATGATGGCGCTCACGTAGTTGCGGATTGCGCAGAGAGCGACGACCATGTAACTCTCAAGATTGCGTAATCTATGCATTATTTAATGTAGTCAAATAATGTAGTCAAATAAAACAAAGCGTGCTGTTTATTGGATTATTTTCCAGTAGACGGCACGCTATTTTTGTATCTGAATAAAAAATATTTGTAGAATGAACTTGAAATAAAAAGGTGGATTTCCCCCTTAATTTTTCTAGTTATTGCTGATAATTGGCATTATCGGATATGCGTATCTTTTAAAATTTTAATTGCTTTTTGTAAAAATCTATTTTTTTTTATATTGAATTATTATAAAATGCGTGTATGTATTCAAGGCTGAATACGTTATGAAGCAGATTGAAAATGGAGATACGAATATGTTCGCAAAGGAAGGATTTGCAGTAGTTGCGCTTTCTACTATTGTTTATGCTATGCCAATGTCAGCTTATGCTCAGATGAGTGGTTCTGTAGTTGGAATAGACAGAGAAAATATACGAAGTTGTAGGTAAGTAGTTTAGTTATTAAGTGGTGAGATATGCAAGAATCATATATGGGCTCAGATGTGCAACTTGTTAATGTGAATTTTTCGTATGGGAAAAAACAAATTTTGCATAATCTTTCTATAGATTTATCTTTTGGCATATGTGGTCTTTTGGGGCCAAATGGTGCTGGGAAAACTACTCTTCTTAACGTTATAGCGACTATTTATGCTCCCTCTAGTGGGAAACTTTTTGTGCATGGCCTTGACGTAACTTGTCGTGCGGAAAGGGCTAAAGCTCGGTCAAATATTGGTTATTTGCCACAATCATTTGAACTTATGAATGCATCGAGTGTGTTAAAAAATGTTCAATATGCCGCATGGGCGCGAGGTTTATCGTGGAGTGCCGCGTATCAAGCTGCTTGGAATGCTCTCAAACAGGTTGGCTTGGAAAAACAAGCGCATTGCATAGTTGCTAAAATATCAGGAGGTCAGCGTCAGCGTGCTGGTATTGCTTGTGTGATTGCTAGTCAGCCTGCAGTACTAATACTTGATGAGCCTACTGTTGGTTTAGATCCTGAGCAGCGTATTGATATTCGTAATTTTCTTAAGTCTTATTCGCAAAAGCATACTGTTATTGTCAGTACACATTTAGTAGAAGATTTAGCAGTAATGGCAGATCGGGTTATAGTTCTTAATGAAGGAATTATATTGCTTGATGGGAAAATGGATAATCTTCTTCAATATGCTAATCGTGAAGATCTTATGGTAACTCCATGGGAATCAGGGTATAGGCATTTGTTATCTAAATTTCATAAAAATTAGCAGTAGCAGTAACTAGATATGTATAGTTTCTTATTTCGTTAATGTGGTAGCAAGTAGGGATGTGATTAAATATGCGTCAATATTCTAACTTTTTAACTGAATTCAGATTTTTTACGAAAAGTCATAAGAAGTGCACAATTGTTTCACGTATTATGTCCCCATTATCTCTAATAAGCAGTTGTATTTTTAGCTTATTTTTGATTGCATATCCTATTTTTTTGGGTGTGGCAAATTTTTTAGCGCATAATAATAATTATGCGCTTTGGCTAAGAATTGATGTCACATGGATGCATTGTTTGTCTGATATTGTTGCTTGCATTTTTGGCGCATGGTGTTCATGTAAAGCTTGCTCGCCCAGATGTTTGGTTAATCCTGCGTGGTGTGCAGGAAAATCAGCCAGTCGTTACGCTATTCCTATACTAAAAGGCGCTATACTGTGCAGTTTGTTATATTGCGTAAGTATATTGCCAACAGTAATTCAGAGTGATGTAAATACTACAAATTTCCCGTATTTTCCACTATTATGTGGAGGCGTGACGCCAAGCGCATTTTTTGCAATTGGTTTTACTTTAGGAGTAATTATTGGCAATCGTTGGGCAATTGTATTCTCAGCTTTATTATCTTTTGCAATAATTTGGTGCTGTATTTATGGCGTCATTATAATGCGTAATGGCACCATACCTCAAGGAGATATTTTTCCTAGATATTGGGGTAGCAGTTTATACGCAATACTTCCAGTGTCGGACGCTGGTATTGGTGCCGAGCCTGGTTTGCGAATGAACCCATGGTTGGTGACTTTGCGCATATTCTTTGTGTGTGTTGTTATCGTTTCATGCATTCTTTGTTGCGCGCACATTAGATATTTTTGGCAAAAGGGATCTTATTGGCGCATAAAAGCAATAAGTATTTCTTTAATTATGCCAATAGTATGCGCTTGTTGTATAGCTATGTGGGGTCCAAAACCTTGGATTCGCTCTGGACCTTTTGTACCTCAGTGTACGACGTTTAAAGATACTGCTTTTTCTGTTTGTGTACATCCTGAAGAAGCTTATATTCGTAAACTTCGTGCTGTTAAACATTTGAAAACTGTTGCTTCTTGGTTTCCTAAGAATCAGAGAGATTCGCAAGGCAAAGGAATTGTGCTTGTGCTTGGAAATGCGTTTACTCCAACAAATACTGAAAAATCTTGGAATCTTACTAATAGTGGTTTAATAAAGTTACGTAATCTTAAAGCTACTGTTATTCAACAACAAACAGATACATTTGTTAGGCGTTCTGAGAAATATGGTGATATGACTGGTATCGCTCAAGAAGTGTTACAAAGATTTGTGCCTGCAAAATGTGCATCAAGTGCTATGAAAGAAGTATATGTAAAAAAGAATCTTGATTCAAACGCTTCTGTTACAGCATTTTTGCTTGCACAACTTCCTTCTCGTATAAGTAATGATGTGTATGGGTCATATGGATTTATTACAGGTGAAGCAAACGATAAAGTGGCTATGAGTATTAATAATGCTGATGATGCTAAGCTGAAACAATTTGTAAAAAATCATGTTAAAGAACTTAATCAATGCCGCATAACTCCACAACAAGTCTTATCGGAACTTGGTGATAAGCATGAAAAATAATTTTCGCGCTTGGCTTGAAGGTAGGCATTATATTGTTGCAATCGTTGCAATTTTATTGTCCGTAGTCCTTCCCTCTTTAATGCTTGTTATATTCAGATCATTTGTAACGCAGTTGCCAGTTTATGTTGGTTATATTTGTTTGCCAGATTCTGCTAATGTGCATAATGCGGTAGAAGGTATAACGTTCCAATGTCAATCTGGTAGTAGTGTTGTTAATTTTGTTGTTCCTCTGTATGAAGTTATTGTAGTTGGGTTTATTGCCACGGCATTCGTTTGCCTTGCTCCGATTATGGTATCGTGGGAACGTTTCGTGATGAAAAGGCTGCGAATATATGCATTGAGTGCTGCTTTATTGTGTTTGTTCGTTTCATTCGGCGCTTCAGTGTTAATTGTTCGTATAATTGACTTGCAGTTATTGAGTACATTGCAGATGATTTTAGGTAATGCGTGGATTGATATTGTGCTAATAATGATTGGATTAGCATGTTTTGGAAGGTTTTACGGCCTTGCATTTGGTGTCTTTTTAGCGGTGATGAATATTGCCACACAAGGTTTGCAAAGTAAAATTGGATTGATTTTGCGATGGTATCCTTCTGGAACTTTGCCTGTAATTCCTGGACAATCCATATTGTTATATGTCATTGTTGTGCTTACTGTAATTGCAGTTTGCCTATGGAGCGGCACGTGTGGACGTGGATTGCTTTATTTTGAACGTGCTTAAAAGACGTGTTTAATTATATTTCAAAAGTCAACTCAATAGTGTTTAATAGAACGTATGTTCGACAATATTGTGATGCTTGTTTTAATGGTGGTTGCTGTAGCAGTAACCGCTGTTATTGTGTTGGCTATTGTTAAGCGCAACTCTGGGGCGCAAGGCGCAAATGGTGTAAACCAGCGCGAATTTAACGAATTGCGCTCGCAGTATGAACAAGCGCGCGCTCAAGCTCAAGAAAATGGCAATCAAGCTATACGGTATCGCACGCAAGCAGAGCAGCTTGCTGAACGATTAAAGTTTGTTGAAGCGGAACTTGCTAAAGCGCAGCAAGCAGAACAATTGCGAGTGAATCGCGAAGAACAATTGCGCGCAGAGCGAGAAGAACGCGAACGGTTAAATCGTGAAAAAACTTTGAAAGAGCAAGGTAAAGTCTTAGAAGCGCTTGCTCCAGTAAAAGACAATCTCGAAGCATTGAAGAATAAAGTTTCGCAGATTGAAGAAGGACGCAAACAAGAAATGGGTGTGCTGAGCACTCAGCTTAAAGGCTTAAGCGAGCAGCAAACAAGACTTGACCGCGAAACAAGTTCGCTTTCTGCAGCATTGCGAAACAACAAGGTTCGCGGAGCTTGGGGCGAAGCTCAGCTAAAGAATATTGTGGAATCTGCAGGCTTGCTTGAGCACGTTGACTTTGATACGCAAGTTGTTGTAACTGGAGCAAATGGTGAACAGCAGAGACCAGATATGGTTGTGCATCTGCCAGGAGGCAAAACAATTCCAGTTGATGCAAAAGTTCCGTATGCGGATTATCAGCGCGCTTGCGAAATCCTAGATAACGCAAGTGACGAAGAATTAGCTAGAAGGAGCGAGCTTCTAAAAGCGCATGCTAAGGCTTTGCGAGAGCATGTTAGAGTATTAGGGGCTAAAGCGTATTGGCAGGCTTTTGAAACAGCACCAGATTTTGTAGTTGCATTTATTCCAAACGAAGCATTGCTTCAGGCGGCTCTTGAAGCGGATCCAACGCTTATGGATGATGCTTTTGCGCAAAAAGTAGCACTCACTTCACCAGTTACTTTGTGGGCTGTGCTTAAGTCTGTTGCGTACGCATGGCAGCAGCAAAGTCTTACAGATGATGCAAAAGAACTTTTCGATTTATCTCGAGAATTGTATGATCGCTTTGCAGTTCTTGGAGAAAATGCTTCAAAACTTGGCGTATCTTTGGCAAGAACAGTTGCAGCTTACAATAAGTTTGCTTCATCGCTTGAGTCGCGAGTGTTGGTAACAGCGCGTAAACTTCAGAAGTTAGATCAAAGTAAAGTTATTGCTTCAATAGATCTTATAGATTCTGATAAAGCTGATGTTAAAGAGCTGAGCGCTCCGGAAGTATCAGTAGAAGATCGTTAAGCATAAAAACATCAAAGCATCAAAAATTAAAGAACTCTAAACGCTAAGGAGTGTAACAATGACGGAATTACAAGCGGAACGCGCGGAACTTAAGCGCATGCTTTGTGCGGATATGAGTGCGAAACCATTTAGCGAACTGTTTTCTGTTACTTTTGCTCAGCGCGGCTCCAAGTTGGTTGGTGATGTTCTTTTTGATGCAATTGAGAAAGCTGGGTATTCGTTAGAACGCGATGTTGACGCTATTGGTGCGTTAACTGCTGCTGCAGTGCCGATGGTTTTTGCGCTTATTCATGCTGCAGAACGTAAAGGAATTGCACTCGACGGCTTCGTTATGGATTTTGTTTTTCCTGCAACAAAAGGTCCGTCTGTTAAAGGCAAGCGAGTATTGTTACTTGACTCTTGGCTTTCTGAAAAATCGTATGTTCAAACTTCTTCGCTTGTGACTTTACGACACGGAAATGAATTAAGTCTTGATTTTGGCATTGTTAATCAGCAAGGCGCGCAAATTCTTGCTATAGTTGCATTAATTGGTGGTGTTGACGCCGACGAACAAGGCACAAGGCATCTTCAATTAGTAAATCCAATAAGTGAGGAGAGTACTAAAATGGCATTTGTTCAAGCTTTCGATGAAGAAGAATTACGTGCAGATGCAGATCGCGACGATTGCTGCAACGACAACTGCTGTGGCGGTCATTGCGAGGTTAAATGCACTGGTGATTGCAAGCATGATGGTTGCGCTGAGCCTTGCTGTGAAGACAATTGCTGCGGTGGCCATTGCAAAGTAGAGTGCACTGGTGATTGCAAGCATGATGGTTGCACTGAGCCATGCTGCGAAGACAATTGCTGTGGCGGTCACTGCAAGTCAGGTTGCACAGGCGATTGCGCAACTGACGGCTGCCAAGACTAGCTGCAATTACTAGCTGCCAATACTAAGCAAAAGTATTAAACGGAGCAAAACTCACACATGCACGAACCGAATCCAATTACTTTGGCTGCAAAAGCTTCCGATGAGCCAGAATTCCGACCTATAGGAGTTGGCCCGTGGGAAGAAGAACACCCAGGTGAGCCTCGTCCAGATAATCCAGAATCGCCAAATTATGATGCGCGGTTTAGCACTGAATTACTAGACGAAGGTGACCAGCGTAACGTCCTAGACCGTTACCGGTACTGGAAAGTAGAAGCCATAAAAGCGGATCTCGATTCTAAAGGCCGTCATGAGTTTGAAGTAGCTGTAGAAAATTGGACTCACGATTTCAACATAGGCTCTATGGTTCGCACTGCAAACGCGTTTACTGCGAAAAAAGTGTATATCGTAGGGCCTCATAAATGGAATCGCAAAGGCTCGTTAATGACTGAGCTTTACCAATATGTTGAGTGCTGCCCAACTATTGAAACTCTAGTAACTAATTGGCGCGAAAATATAGCACGAGAAACAGAAGAAGCGCATCAACTTTTGCTTAAAGCGCAAGCAGAAGGCAATAAAGAAGCCGAAAAAATCGCAAATATTAAGGAACAAGACGCTAAAAACGCGCGCGTTATAGCGCTCGATATTATTCCAGGCGCTGTTGCTATGGAAAACTATAAGTTCCCTAAACGTTGTCTTATGCTTTTTGGTGCGGAAGGTCCAGGTCTTTCTAAAAAAGCGTTAGAAATGGCGGATGATGTTGTTTATATTTCGCAATTCGGCTCTGTTCGCTCGCTAAACGCAGGAGCTGCTGCAGCTGTTTCCATGCACGCGTGGATTGCACAACATGCAGTAACAAATTGCTGATACAAGCTACAAACAAGCAAATATAAGCAACAATCGCAAACAAACAATCGCATTACAAAATGCATCAGCCTGTACTTATAAACGCTTACATTTAATGTGTATTTTTTTTTATTTGTGATACTGTTAAGCTATGTTAGAATTCCAACATATTACAAAGCGTTTCGGCGCAAAAACAGCGCTTAACGACGTTTCTTTCGTCGCTGAAGACGGTAAAGTCACGGGCTTTTTAGGCCCTAATGGCGCTGGTAAATCTACTACTATGCGTTGCGCGTTAAATCTTATTCACGCCAATAGTGGCACTTCTCTTATTGACGGAAAACCTTACGCAAAAATCGCATCCCCAATGACGGAAGTTGGCGCAGTTCTTGACGCAAAGTCTGCCCACAGAGGTCGTTCTGCTTATAACCACTTGTACTCGCTGGCTTTAACTCACGGAATATCAAAAAAGCGCGTTGACGAAGTGATTGATATTACTGGTTTAACTAGCGTAAAAACTCGCAAAGCGGGATCCTTCTCACTCGGCATGAGCCAGCGTCTTTCGATCGCGGCGGCACTTTTAGCAGATCCGCACAATCTTATTTTGGACGAGCCAATTAACGGTTTGGATCCAGAAGGCGTTAAGTGGGTTCGCGAATTGTGCAAGTATTACGCAAGCCAAGGTCGAGCAATTCTGCTTAGTTCGCACTTAATGAGCGAAGTTGCGCTTACTGCAGATAACCTTGTGATTATTGCGCATGGCGAAATTTTGAAGCGTACAACAGTACAAGATTTTGTTAATGCACATTCGCAGCACGCTGTGCGACTTGTGACTCCAGAAGGCGAAAAGCTAAAGTCTGTGCTTGCTCAAAATCATCCTGAATGCAAGATTTTGCAAGATGTTCGCACTCCTCAAGACGTTCAAGAAGGCGAGCTCCTCAGAATAACAGGATGTGAGCTTAATCAGCTTGCTCGCGAAATTGCAGATAATCAAATCATGGTTTATCAGCTGAATCAAGAGCATGCATCGCTTGAGGAAGCATATTTGGCTCTTACGCATGGCCAAGAGCAGTACGTGACTAGGACTATTCCTTCCGGAAACTTAAATCCTGCTGAGCAAAGTGTAGCTCAATTTAATAATCAGGGGAGTGCAAAATGAGTGAGCAAGTAGCAAATCAGCAAGTGCAATTGGCTGAATCTAACGCATATCAATCTAACGCACACCAATCTAACGCATACAAGACTGGCCGTAGCATGAACGCTCAGCACTTACGCCTTACATTTATGCACACGCTTAAATCTGAAATTGTTAAGCTGCGCGGACTTGCATCAACATGGTGGTGCATGGCATTAACAGTTGTTTTGCCAGTAATTTTCAGCTTTATAATCGCGCTTGTGCAAAAAGCAATGTCTAAAGTTGACATTAAGAATGGAGCAAGTCAAAGTAAATCAAGCGCTGCAATTACTGTTGGGCCGAGCAATAAAAGTGACCTTATTGCATCTCAAGAAAGCATTTTCCGCTTGGTCATTAGCTTTGCTTCTATATCTTTGATTGTTTTGGCGATTTTTGCAGTGCTTGCTGTAACTGCGGAACATTCTACGACTTCAATTCAGGCTTCTCTTACGGCTGTACCTAAAAGGGGTATGTTCTTTACGGCTAAGTTTATTGCGGTTGCAATCTATGTTTTTGTAGCCCAACTTATTGCAATGGCAGTTTCTTTAGCTGCTGCAGAATTAGCTTTTATGGGAGATAACATTTCCGGATTATCGGGAAGCAACGTGTGGAAATTGCCGCTTACTCTGTTCCTTGGCTCTCCTGCAATTATGGTTGTTGTGGCAGCAATGGCCTACGGTTTTGGCATGATTTGCAAGTCAACTGCTGGCGGAATTATGTGCGTTATTGGAGCCGTGATGATTCTGCAGGCAATTGTTAGCATTATTATGGTTGCAAGCAATTTAGCGAAGTGGACTTCAACACTTATGCAGCTTTTGCCAGGCAAGGCTGTGGGCCAATTCTTAGGAACGGGCGAACTACTTCCACCAAACGCATATGTTTTTACATGGTGGCAGTCCGGTTTAGTGGTCCTCGCTTGGGGTGTAGTTATGTACGCAATTGGCTACGTTATTGAAAAGCATCGCGATATTTAAATATTCTGCAAATAATATTTAGCAAATAAAATAAATAATACAAATAAAATAAGGGCTTTATCTCGTAACTGGCTACAAGATAAAGCCCTTTTTGTATTCATTTATATTTAATTATAAATTAAATTATCTTATTAAATTATAAGAAATATCAGTCGTTCTTCACAGTTTCAGCAACGCGTGGCCACAAGGTTGTGCCCCAGTTCTTGATTGTGCGCTGGCGAACCAGTGGTAAATCGGAACGGTCATAAACTGTGCGCCATGGCTCCCAAGCCAAGCCGGTCTTTTCAACGAGCTTGATGCGAAGATTGCGCACATTGCCCTTGAACTGAATAGTGGTGTTGAAGTGAGCTGTACGATACTTGCCATTGCCTTCCCAAGCGCGAGAACGCACGTAAGGAGTGCCGTCAATTTCGGTGCCGTACTCATCCCAGTAGATGTAGTAGCGAGCTACGTAAGCTCCACGGTGATCCAAAGTCAAGTAGCCGTCGCGGTAGGAAGAAACCTTGGTTTCAACGTAATCGCTATTGGTTTGCAAAGTTGCTACTTCGTTATCCTTGACGAAGGAAGTGGTGTAAGCAATTGGAACTGCTGGGCTGGAGGTGCTCAAATTTGCGCCTTCTTGAATCAAAGCCTTCAACGTGTCGATGTTGCCGGTAATAACCTTGGCTGCACCGTTTGCGCTGCCGCCGAGAATTACAGCAGTTACAGAAGTGTTCTGCAAAATGCGGTGGAACTCGGTATTTGGCTTGATTTCAACACCCTTGATTGCAGCTTCAACAGCAGCCTGGAAATCGGTGCTCTTGCTGCGGGTGTCGAACTTTACGTACATTGAACGGCCGTAAGCTACGTTGGACACATATACTGGCGGACGCTTGCTGTCTACTCCGCGGCTCTTCAAGCTTTCTGGCGTAGTGCATGGTGCGAAGAAGTCAGCTGGGCTGTCTGGTGCATCAACGCTTACGGTGTAGTAGGTCTGCTTGAAGTTCACAATTTGAGTCTGCTTTTCGCCCTTGTGCACAGCATCGAAATCAATCTTCAGCGGAACACCAATCTTGGCGAAATCAGCACCAAACTTTGCCTTGAGCTGGTTCATGCTTTGTGCGCTTGCAGAATCGTACTGCATGCGAGCAGCAACATGATGGCTTGCAGCATACTGTGCATTCCACTTGGAAACTAAGCCGTTCACTGCGGAAGTTACAGAGCTCTTGGTTGGGCGCTGAACAGTTACAGCACTTTCGCCGCCGTGGAAGCCTGGCAAATCAACGCTCAACGTGATTGGAGCGCGGTTTGCGGAAATCAGGCTTGGCATATTGTCCATCAAATTCTTATCAGCGCGGAAAAGAGCACCTGGGTATACGCGATCATCGTTGGCGGAAGTAACCGACAAGTTTGAAGTTGTATTTGTGATGTTCTTCTTCTGATGCTCAACAACAACGAATTCATCGCCCTTGTTGAAGCTATCGCTAGAGAATTTGTTGTCGATGGTTTCGCCATGACGGGCGAGAATGTTTGTTTTATCGTATTGCAAATCCCACAAATAATTATTCAACGAGTCTTTCTTGGCTGCGCAAGATGTGGCTGGTTCAGAATCCTTAGCGGAAGGAGCGGCCATTGCTGGTGCTGCTAAGCATTGTGGAATAATAGTTGCGCCCGCGAGCAACAACATTGCTGCATTACGGTAGAACTTTGTGTTCTTCATATGTGTCCTTCGATTTTTATTAGATTATTTTTATTAGATTATTTCGATGAGATGCTGAAATTCATATGCTTCAATGCATAACGTGCCTCAGTGCATTAGTTTTTAGCGTCTCACAAAACACGATTATTACACACTTTTTATTTATGCGATAATCTCTTAAAAAATTTTTTTATTTTGAAAACAATACTTTAAATATCGTTGAAATATCAACAATTTTTGGTTACGTCGTTTTTGCTTATGCGGCGTGTTGATATAGCAATTGCTGCAAATTTTGAAATTTTATATGCGTAATAATTTTGTGAAAACGCGCACGTGCAGTATGTGGATATAATAGATTTTTTCAGCTTTGAAAGGTCACGCATCACACATATAGTTGGGGTTATGCCTACATTCACACGAGAAGAAATTGAGCATTTGGGTGTTCTTTCCCAGATTGCTTTAAGCGACGAGGAAATTAGTCGCTTGCAAGGCGAATTAAACGTCATTGCAGAATCTATTAACAAGGTGCAGGAAGTTGCTGGCGAAGATGTGCCACCTACTGCAAATCCAGTGCCTCTGGAAGCTTATTTGCGCCCTGATGTACCTGCTACACCATTAACTCAAGAAGAAGCGCTTTCTGGTGCGCCTAAGAGTGAGTCTGGCATGTTTGTAGCACCTCGCATTTTAGGGGAGGAATAAAACATGACTAATACTCAAGATTTAGTAAAGCTTTCTGCTGCTCAAATGGCAGAAGCTGTAAAAGCTAAAGAAGTTTCTAGCCGTGAGCTTGTTGAAGCTCACTTGGCAGTGATTGAATCTGCTGAGCCAGAAATCAAGGCATTCTTGCATGTTTCTGCAGATATTGCACTCGAGCAAGCAGATGCTTTTGATAAAAAGAACGCTAATGGCGAGACTGAAGATTTGCCTGAGCTTGCAGGCGTTCCAATTGCCATTAAAGACATGATTGTCACTAAAGGCATTCCAACCACTGCAGCATCCAAGATTCTTGAAGGCTGGGTTCCACCTTACGATGCTACAGTTATTGAAAAGCTCAAAGCAGCTGGTATGCCAATTCTCGGCAAGACTAATTTGGATGAGTTTGCTCAAGGTTCTTCTACCGAGCATTCTGCCTACCAAACCACTTGCAACCCTTGGGATACCGAGCGTGTTCCTGGCGGTTCCGGCGGCGGTTCTGCAGCTGCTGTTGCTGCATTCGAAGCCCCTATTGCTTTGGGTACAGATACTGGTGGCTCTATTCGTCAGCCAGGTGCTTTAACTGGTACAGTCGGCGCAAAGCCAACTTACGGTGGTGTTAGCCGTTTTGGTGCAATCGCCATGGCAAGTTCCTTGGATCAGATTGGTCCTGTTTCTCGTACCGTTCTTGACTCTGCGCTTTTGCAGGAGATTATTGGCGGCAACGATAGGCGCGATTCCACTTCGATTCCAGCTCCTGTTCCTCCAATGGCTCAGGCTGCACGCGAAGGCGCTCGCCGAGATTTGAAGGGCTTGAAGGTTGGTTTGGTTAAGGAGCTTAGTGGCGATGGCTTCCAGCCAGGCGTTGAAGCTCGCTTTAATGAGGCGGTGCAGCTGCTTAAGGATATGGGTGCAGAGGTTACGGAAGTTTCCTGCCCTCACTTCCCTTATTCTTTGGCTGCTTACTACATTATTATGCCTTCCGAAGTTAGCTCCAACTTGGCTCGCTACGACGGCATGCGCTACGGTTTGCGCGTAATGCCGCCAGCAGACAAGCCTCAGACGGCCGCAAATATGATGGCTGCAACTCGTGAAGCTGGTTTCGGTGACGAAGTAAAGCGCCGTATTATTCTCGGTACTTACGCACTTTCTGCAGGTTATTACGATGCATGGTATGGTTCTGCTCAAAAGGTTCGCACCCTTATTATTCGCGATTTTGAAGAAGCATTTAATAAGGTAGATGTTCTTGTCTCTCCAACAAGCCCTACAACGGCATTTAAGTTTGGCGAAAAGATGAACGATCCGCTTTCCATGTACATGAACGATATTGCTACGATTCCTGCAAACATGGCTGGCGTTCCAGCTTTGAGCCTTCCAGCTGGCTTAAGCGACGATGGTCTGCCTGTTGGTATTCAGATTATTGCTCCGCAATGCCATGATGAGAAGATGTACAAGCCTGCAGCAGCGTTGGAAGCTGCTCTTGAAGAGCAGTGGGGCGGTCCAATCTGGAAGTCGCTTAAGGCTGGCTGGCTCGATTCATTGGCTAAGTAAAGTGAAGTAAAGCTTAAGTAAGAAGGATTCTCATGGCTGAAAAACTTATGAAATACGCCGATGCTGTTGAGCAGTTTGATCCAGTATTCGGTTTGGAAACGCACGTTGAGCTTTGCACTCGTACGAAGCTGTTTTGCCCAGCGGAAGTATCTTTTGGTGGCGAGCCAAATACTCAGCTAACTCCTGTAAGCCTTGGTTTGCCAGGCTCTTTGCCAGTTGTAAACAAGACTGCAGTTGATTACGCGATTAAGCTCGGTTTGGCATTGCATTGCGAAATCGCTGAGTGGAGCCAGTTCGCTCGTAAGAACTACTTCTACCCAGATATGCCTCGCGATTATCAGATTTCCCAGTACGATAAGCCTACTAACGGCAACGGTTACTTGGATGTTGAGCTCGAAGATGGCACCGTGTTTCGCGTGCCGATTGAGCGCGCTCATATTGAGGATGATGCTGGTAAGAATACTCACGTTGGTGGTGCTGACGGCCGTATTGAAGGCGCAAATCATTCTTTGGTTGATTACAATCGCGCAGGCGTGCCTTTAATCGAGATTGTAACTAAGCCAATCGAAGGTGCGGGTAGCCGCGCTCCAGAAATTGCTGGTGCCTATATGCGCGCAATCCGCGATATTGTTCGCGCCCTCAACATTTCCCACGCTCGCATGGAGCAGGGCAATATGCGCGCTGACGTGAACGTTTCACTCCGCAAAAATCCGACCGATCCGTTCGGCACTCGTTCCGAAACTAAGAATGTGAACACATTCCGCGGAATCGAAAAGACACTGCAATATGAGATTCGTCGTCAGGCTGCTATTTTGAGCGAAGGCGGCGAGATTTTGCAGGAAACCCGCCACTGGGATGAAGCAACTCAGACCACTGCTGGCGGTCGTGTGAAGTCCGACGCCGACGATTATCGCTACTTCCCAGATCCTGATTTGGTTATGCTTCACATCACTAAAGAGCATATTGAGCGCATGAAGGCCGAGATGCCAGAAATGCCTCGCGAGCGCCGTAACCGTTTGCAAAGCGAATGGGGCATTAGCGATCTTGAAATGCGAGATATTTTGAACGCAGATGCTCTTGATTTGGTTGAAGAAACCGTTAAAGCTGGCGCAACTGCAGCAGGCGCTAAGAAGTGGTGGCTTGGTGAGCTTGCTCGCGAAGCAAACACTCGTGGTGTGACTTTGGAAGAATTGCCTATTACTCCAGAAGATGTGGCTGAAGTTGAAAAGCTGATTGCAGACGGTAAGCTTAACGATAAGCTCGCTAAGCAAACTGTTGCTTGCGTTTTGGCTGGCGAGGGCAAGCCTGATGAAGTTGTTAATAAGCACGGATTCAAGGTTATGAACGATGACGGCGCTTTGGAAGCCGCTGTTGACGCTGCTCTTGCAGCCGATCCTGAAGTCGCAGAAAAGCTTAAGGCAGGCAATATGAAGCCGATGGGCGCGATTATTGGTGCTGTTATGCGCGCAACTAAGGGTCAGGCTGATGCTAAAGCTGTTACTAAGATTGTGATGGCAAAAATCAAGGGCTGAAAAACCAAAAATCTGAAAAATTTAATATTTGATAACGCTAATGTATAAACGCAAAAGCGTAATCAATATCAAAAAGTAAGTGCTGCGTACTTGCTGCATAATTTAATAAGATTTAATCATACTAAAACAGATTAAATCAGATTAAGTTTGTTTCATGCGGCAGGTGCGCAGAATTTGCTATTTGGCAATATCGTGACGCATTTTTCGTCTTCTGGATTATCATATATTATGCGACATGAGAATTATGCGAAGGGCTTAATACTCAAAGGCACAATACAAGTAGGTGACTATGCAACAAACCAATGATGGTGTGAACAACTCTCGCGAGTTACCAAAATCTATAGTAATCCCTCCAATTCGTGGAGAAATGGCGCATCTTCGCCCAGCAACATGCGATGATTTACAGCGTATGGATGAGCTTTGCGCATATGATAACGCTTCGGTTATTACCGGAAAAGATTCTCAGTCTGAGCGTTCTATGGTTCATGCGTGGGTTGAGCGTTCTGTTCAGTGGTCTAATGACGGTTTTTCTGTTGAAAAAGCTGCTGAATTATGTCGTTTTGCTGGGGATGTTCAGTCTCGTCCTACAATTGCTTGGGCTATAGTGCCAGATGTTTTAGATGATGTTAAGAATACTTCTGGCGCGATTATTGGCATGATTTTTCTTATTGACATAGATGGGTGGTCTCGTTCTGCGCGTATTCAAGTTGTACTTGGCAAGGATTATCGCGGACGCGGCTATTCGCGTGATGCTATGCCTAGAGTGATGACTTACGGTTTTGCGTCAGAGCCAGTAGGATTAGGATTGCATCGCATTTGGGTTGGTGTTCCTGCTACGAATACTCGCTCGCTTTCTGTATATCAATCTCTTGGTTTCGCACAAACCGGCACTGCGCGCGATGCTTTATGGGATGCGCAAAATCAAAAGTATCAAGATTTTGTTGTTATGGATACGATTTCCGATGAGTACGATGCAATTCGTTCTCTTGATGCGTTTGGTCTGCATGTTATAGAGGAAAATCCTGGAGTAGTTGAAGCACTGAGCGCACATGAGCACTCTGTGGCTATACCGGTGCGTCGTGATAATCTTGATGAAGAATGGCCTTATAATGCAAATAACGCCGAAGGTAGTTCTTCAAAAAGAGCTTGGTGGCGCATTATAGGTCGCGGTCGTAAACGTAACATCAATACGGAAGGGAAGCAATGAGCGCCGAAGATCTCGACAATTATGAAACTGATGCTGAACTTGCGTTGTATAAAGAATATCGTGATGTTATTAAGCTTTTTACGTACGTTGTAGAAACAGAACGCCGATTCTATTTGGCAAATAAGGTTGATTTCAACGTGCGTTCGGCCGGCCAAGACGTTTATTTCGACGTTCAACTTACAGATGCGTGGGTTTGGGATGTTTATAGGCCTTCGCGTTTTGTTAAAAATGTGCGAATAGTGACTTTTAAGGATGTTAATGTTGAAGAAGTGCAGAAAACAGACATTGATATTCCGGAATCTATCGCGTGATAAGCGTATGCTCAATAAAGATATATAGAAATTTTACCTAGCACAAAATGTGTTTTTGTAAAAATTGATGTATTAAGGTATGGAGGACAAGTGACGGATACACAATCCCCAAAGAAATCTGTTGTGATTATTGGCGGCGGTCCGGCAGGGTTGACGGCAGCCTGGGAGCTCGTTAAAGATGGCGGTTCTAGTCGCTATGACGTAACGCTGCTCGAAGCAACGCGTGAATTTGGTGGTATTTCGCGTACTGTAAAGTACAACGGTAATCGTATGGATATTGGCGGTCACCGTTTCTTCTCGAAGGATGATCGCATTATGCAGTGGTGGCGTGAAATGTTGCCGTTGCAGGGTGCGCCTTCATACGATGATAAGAAGCTTGGTCGTCACCATGACTTGGAACCAGGTGGACCTGATCCTGAAGTTGAAGACGAAGTTATGTTGAAGCGCCATCGCGTTTCGCGCATTTTCTGGAATCATCATTTCTTCGATTATCCGATTTCTCTTTCCGCAGCCACCTTGCGCTCTATGGGCTTTATTTTGACGATGAAGGTTGGTTTTAGCTACTTGTGGTCTATGGTTCACAAGTTACCAGAAACTAATCTTGAAAACTTCTACATTAATCGCTTTGGTAAGAAGCTTTATTCAATGTTCTTTGAGGGTTATACCGAGAAGCTTTGGGGTAGGCATCCAAGCCAGATTTCTGCAGATTGGGGTGCTCAGCGCGTTAAGGGTTTGAGCATTGTTGAAGTTTTGAAGAATGCTTTTTCTAAGCTTTTCCCTAAGAAAAATGGTAAGAAGAAGGAAGTAGAAACCTCATTAATTGAGGAATTCTGGTATCCAAAGCTTGGCCCTGGTCAATTGTGGGAAACTGTTGAACGCCGCTGCCGTGAAAATGGTGCTACTGTGCGCACAGATGCAAAGGTGGTTGCTATTAAGCAGTCTGATGGCAAGATTTCAAGCGTTGTTATTGAAGATGCCAACGGTGAACGTTCTGAATTGCATGCTGACGAGTTTGTTTCCTCTATGCCTATTAAAGATTTGGTTGCAGCTCTTGAGCAAGGTACAAATGGTGACGAAAAAGCTGAAGTTCCAGCAGAAATGCAACGTGTTGCCAAAGGTTTGCCTTATCGCGATTTTGTGACTGTAGGTTTGCTTGTTAAGCGTGTTCGTCTGCGTAATACTACTACTATTCCAACGCTTGGTAATCCTCCTATTGTTCCTGATTGCTGGATTTATGTGCAGGATCCTGGTTACAAGGTTGGTCGTCTGCAAATCTTCAACAACTGGAGTCCTTATCTTGTTAAAGATGTTGACAACACTGTTTGGATTGGTCTTGAGTACTTCTGCGAAGAAGGCGACGACTTCTGGAATATGAGTGATGAAGACGCTCGTAAGATGGCTATCGACGAATTAACTCGCATGCAGGTTATTAATGGCGAAGAAGATGTTCTTGATTCCCATCGTGAGTGTGTTCCAAAGGCTTACCCAGCTTACTTTGACACTTATGCACAAATGCCTGAGTTGATTAAGTACTTGGATAGCTTCGGCAACTTGTATTGCGTTGGTCGAAACGGACAGCATCGTTATAATAACCAGGATCATTCCATGGCTACCGCAATCGAAGCTGTAGAAAATATTCACACTGGCGCAGAATCTAAAGCAAATGTGTGGTCTGTAAATACTGAAAAGTCTTATCACGAAAAGAAGTAGTAAGTATTTATAAATAACTTAAGTAAAAATTAAGCTAAAAGTAGCGTCAATAATAGTGGCATAGTCCATTATTATTGGCGCTTTTTTATTAGAATATTCAGTTTATAATTTAAAAATAATTAGACTTGCTGGCGCGTCGCGGTTTGCAGCGTCGTAGAGCTGTAGTAGCATACATAATGTTCGTGGTTGTGTACATTGTTATGTAGTAATCATGAGTTCGTGACGGATTTTCCGTAATCTTCCATACAAAGGCTTGCCGGTAGTATATTCCGTGTGAGTTAGGGAAAGGTAAAATTGTGGCAACAAGCCAAAATCTTGAGAAAATGAAGCTCTCAGAATTGAAAGATCTTGCGAAGCAAATGGGTTTGCGCGGCACTTCGACCATGCGCAAGCCTGAATTGTTAGCTACATTGAATGCAGCACGCAATGGGGGAGAAGCGCCTGCTGGTGTAAGCGTTCGCACGCCTTACAATTCTACGAGTGCAAGTAAGTCTGCAGATACTCGTGCAGATAATGAAGAAGTTCGTTCGTTGGATGACGATAAAGACTTGGAAGCGTTGGAAAACTTAGTGCCAAATGCAAATAATGATCGTCGCAGGCGCGACGAAGATTTTGGATCTAAGAATTATCGACGAGATAATAATCGTAATTCTTCTTTCCAGCGTCGTCGTGTAAATGATGAGCGAGATAACAATCGTGATCGTCGTGCAGAAGGAGTAGATTCGCGCGATTTGGATCAGATTTTGGCAACTTTGCCAGGAGATGAATCTCGTTCTGAAGGCGAATCTCGTCGACAGCGTGGATCTTCTCGCGATTTTGATCGCGAAGAGCAAGATAATAAGTCGGAGCGTTTCCAGCGTCGCATGCGTGGTCGCGGTAGAGATTATGAGGATGATCGGGAGGATTATTCTGATCATGATGATCGTCAAGATCGTCAGGAGCGTCAAGATCGACAGGAGCGTAAAGATCGCTCTGAGCGCAATTCTCGTTTAGACCGTGATAATCGTGAGAGCCGCGAAGAGCGCGATTCTCGAGAATCTCGCCGCGAAGAGCCTCAGGAAGATCTTGTTCCAGTAGCAGGTATTGTTGATGTGCTCGAATCTTACGCATTTGTACGCACTTCTGGTTACCTTCCAGGGCCAAATGACGTGTACGTTTCAATGAGCCAAATTAAAAAGTATGGTTTGCGCAAGGGCGATGCTGTGCAAGGCTCTATTCGTGCACCTCGCGAGGGCGATCGTAGAAATCAGCGTCAGAAGTTTGTTCCGTTGCAAACTGTTAATAGCATTAATGGCATGAGTGTTGAAGAGGCTCAGAATCGTCCGCAATTTGCTAAGCTTACGCCGCTGTACCCTAATGAGCGCTTACGCCAAGAAACTACTGCTAATCGCATGCTTGGTCGTGTTATTGATTTGGTTGCGCCAATCGGTAAGGGTCAGCGCGGTTTGATTGTGTCTCCTCCAAAAGCTGGCAAGACTATTACGCTGCAAAATATTGCTAACGCTATTACTACGAACAATCCTGAAGTGCATTTGATGGTTGTTCTTGTAGATGAGCGTCCAGAAGAAGTTACGGATATGGAGCGTACGGTTCAGGGTGAAGTGATTTCTTCAACGTTTGACCGTCCTGCTTCCGACCATACTACAGTTGCAGAGCTTGCAATTGAGCGCGCTAAGCGTTTAGTTGAGCTTGGCCAGGATGTTGTTGTTTTGCTTGATTCTATGACTCGTTTGGCTCGTGCATACAACATCGCTGCTCCTGCTTCTGGACGTATTCTTTCTGGTGGTGTTGATGCTCAGGCGTTGTATCCACCAAAGAAGTTCTTTGGTGCTGCTCGAAATATTGAAGACGGCGGCTCTTTGACGATTATTTCTTCCGCTCTGGTTGAAACTGGATCTAAGATGGATGAGGTTATTTTCGAAGAGTTCAAGGGCACTGGCAACATGGAATTGCGTTTGAGCCGCGACTTGGCAGATAAGCGTCTGTTCCCTGCTGTAGATATTAATGCTTCTGGAACTCGTCGTGAGGAATTGATTACTCCGGCTAACGAACTTCCTATTATCTACCGTTTGCGTCGCCTATTTGGCGGTCTTGAGCCTGAGCAAGCGTATCAGACTTTGATTCCTCGCTTAAAGAAGACTGCTTCAAACCGTGATTTTTTGGCTGCTATTGTTCAGCAAGCAAACGGTTCTTCAAATACTTCTGCGCCAACTGCTGCTTAAGTGATTTGAGTGTTATTTTTAAGTTTGTAAGCTGAAAAATAACAGAATAAATGATTTTGCGCACAATCTTAAGAATCTATCCTAGGATTGTGCGCTTTTAATTGTTGCTTTTAATTGTTTTTACGCATTATTAGCAGCCTGCTGCTCAAGCGCAAACTTTCGCATGCGAGCCACAGCTTCCTTAAGTTCTTCTGATTTTCCAGCGTAAGAAAGTCGCACAAATCCGCTTCCTTCTTTTCCGAAAGCTTCTCCCGGAACAACAGCAACTTTTTCTTCTTCCAAAAGTCTTCTGCTGAATTCTTTGGAAGTTAATCCAGTTGGGCGAACGTCGACGAAAACGTAGAAAGCTCCTTGTGGCTCAATAAGTTTTAGTGCGTCGCAATCTTGTAATGCGTTAAGTACCAGATTTCGTTTTTCACGGTATTCTTCGCGCATTTGACGAACATGATCTTGAGGTCCGGTAAGAGCAGCAACTCCGCCGTATTGTGCAGTCGAATTGACGGAAGAGTGTATCATTTCCGCAATTTTACTGCTTTGCTCAATAACGTTAGCTGGTGCAAGAATATAGCCGATTCTCCAGCCGGTCATTGCGTAAGTTTTAGACAAACTTTCTACAATAATGGTTCTATCTTTCATTCCTTCAACTGCTGCAATAGATGGCGCTACAGCATCTCCTGCAGGTTCTGTTTCAGGGTCACTTGCGAATACAAATGGATGATACACTTCGTCAGAAATTACCCACAAATCAAATTCTTTACATAATTCTGCTACTTCTGCAAGTTCTTCGGCTGTAGTTACTGCGCCAGTTGGGTTGCAAGGTGAGTTGATAATAATAGCTTTAGTTCGTGGAGTAATTGCTTTGCGTATTTCTTCAGCATTAACATGCATTCCATGTTCAGGCTTAAGGGCAACTGTTACAGGAGTTGCGTCGCACATTAACACTTCTGCATCATAAGAAGTGAAGTATGGAGAAGGAATAATTACTTCGTCGCCCGGATCAATTACTGCTTTAATAGCTAAATATAAACCAATTGTAGCGCCGTCAACTGCTTGAATTTCAGTATCGGCGTCATAAACTAAGCCTTTTACTCTCTTTGTGTAATCAACTGCAGCTTTGCGGAATTCTGGAATTCCTAAAACGTCGGTATATTTTGTTTTTCCGGCTTCAATAGATTCGCAAGCTGCTTTAACAATATGATTGGAAGCAGTTTCGCCAGGCTCTCCTAGGCAGAGCGAAATAGCATCAGGGATTTGTTCTACGCGGTCAAATACGTCACGAATACCAGATCTAGGTATTGAGATTGCGTGTTCTGCTACAACAGCCATATTATCTCCCTCTACTCTTTCGACAATAAATATTATTATTTAGTTTATATTTTTTATTATTTTTCCACAAAAAAACTGAATAAAGCAAGGTATAAAAAATTTTTATATTATTTTGTTCTTTTTCTGTAAAAAATAAGGTAACATAGGTATTGCTGCCTGCCGGCGCTAGCATAAATCCGACTATAATTCTCGTTCAGCGTCGATTAGAGAATGGAGAAAATATGACAGGAAGTTCCCGTAAAGTTGAAGGCGCTTTGCCAATGGATTCAACCGATGGAGTTATTGTAGATATTCTCGAGCATGATGGTCGTGCCACGTTAACGCGTTTAGCAAAGGCTTCAGGATTATCTGTTTCTGCCGTGCAGTCGCGTGTTCAAAAGCTTGAGCGCAAGGGTGTTATTACTGGTTATCGTGCGCTTATTGATTACGAGCGTCGTGGCTTGCCAGTTAGTGCATTCGTGTCAGTTACTCCGCTTGATTTTGGTAAGGAAGCAACAATTCCTACAAAGTTGCGCGATATTCCTGGTATTGAAGCGTGCTATTCCGTCACAGGAAGCCCAAGTTTTATGCTGGTAGTTCGTGTTGCAACGCCAAGTAAGTTGGAAGAGCTAATCAATACTATTCATCGCATTGTGCCAGTAAGTACGGAAACCACAATGGTTTTGCAGACTTATTTTGATTAAAGTTTTGTATAAATCATATTATGTGTGATTTTTCTGAAACGACAATTAATCCGAGCAATACTTCATTAAATAAAAGTTGTGAAGATGCTGCGGATAAGATTTTAACGCTGCGCAAATCGATTGATAATATTGACGGTGCAATTATTGCGCTTCTAGCGGAACGTTTTAAGACTACTAATCGCATTGGCGAACTTAAAGCTAAAGCTAAATTTGCTCCTTTGGATTCTAAACGTGAGCAGGAGCAGGTTCAGCGTCTGCTAAATCTTTCTGCTGATGCTGGTTTAGATGAGTCAATCGCATTGCAGTATCACAAATTTGTAGTTACAGAGGCTAAAAAGCGTCATCAAAAGATGCAGTCGTAACTTAAAGCGTTTTAGATAGTAAGTTATTAGAACAGCTTTTGTAACACTTTTGTGTATTTGTGTAGCTTTGTGAATTATAAAGGCGGATAATACAAGTATGACTATTGCAACCGTTGAACGTTACGCGCATATGCTTGATGCTGCAAGTCGAGGTGGCTACGCGTATCCTGCTATTAATGTTACAAGTACTCAAACGCTTAATGCGGCTCTTCAAGGTTTTGCGCAAGCTGAGTCTGATGGCATTATTCAGGTTTCTGTTGGCGGTTCGGCTTATTTTTCTGGGCAGTGCGTAAATAATCGCGTTGTTGGCTCTCTTGCGTTTGCTGCTTTTGCGCATGAAGTTGCATCTCAGTACTCAAATATTACTATTGCTCTTCATACCGATCACTGTGCGGAAGCTTATCTTGACGACTGGATTCGCCCACTGTTAGCTAAAGAAGCAGAGCAAGTAAAAAGGGGTGCAGAACCTCTTTTTCAATCGCATATGTGGGATGGCTCAACTGTTAATTTGCAACATAATTTAGATGTTGCAGAAGAGTTACTTGACGCTTCACAAAAGGCTCGTACAATTCTTGAAATTGAGATTGGTGCGGTTGGTGGAGAAGAAGATGGGCATCGTGCCGATATTGACGAGCGCCTATATTCTACGCCTGAAGATGCTTTACGCGTTGTAAAAAAGCTTGGTTTGGGAGAGCGCGGCAGATATATGGCAGCGTTTACTTTTGGCAATGTTCACGGAGCATATAAGCCTGGCGTTGTAAAGTTACGTCCTCAATTGTTGCAAGAAATCCAACAAACTGTATACGAAGAATATAAAGATACTTGCGATACCCGTACATTTGGTGCATCTAAAAAGCCTTTCCTGCTGGTATTCCACGGAGGATCTGGCTCTACTGCTCAAGAAATTGCAGAAGCTGTGCGTTACGGCGTAGTTAAAATGAATATTGATACGGATACGCAATATGCTTTTACTCGCGCTATTGCAGGACACATGTTTAGCAATTACGATTCTGTTCTTAAAATAGATGGTGAAGTTGGCGAAAAGAAACTTTACGATCCTCGTTCTTGGGGTCGTGAAGCTGAAAAAGCCATGGCTCAACGCGTGGTAGAAGCTTGTGTGCAGCTTGGCTCTGCTGGTAAAGCATTGAAATAGTTAGCTTTCATACTTAAAAGATTTTTTCTTCTCATTAATCGGTAGGGGCGTAGCGATAACCTTGTCAGGTAGGATTGTGCAAATTTGGGCAACGTTAGCCCAAAAAATGGAGGTGTGGCATGCCTGGTATTGTGCTTATTGGTGCTCAATGGGGTGACGAAGGTAAAGGTAAAGCAACAGATTTAATTGGATCTAAAGTTGATATTGTCGCACGTTTTAATGGTGGCAACAATGCTGGCCATACCGTTGTAGTTGGAGATAAGTCTTACGCGCTGCATTTGCTTCCAAGTGGCATTATTAGCCCTAATGTAACTCCTGTAATTGGCAACGGCGTTGTTGTTGATCCGGAAGTTTTGTTTGAAGAGATTGATGCTTTGGAATCTCGTGGAGTTGATTGCTCGCGTTTGCTGGTAAGCGAAGCTGCACATATTATTACTCCGTATCATCGTGTAATAGATAAGGTTACAGAGCGTTTCCTTGGAAAGCACAAAATTGGTACAACCGGTCGCGGTATTGGGCCTACTTATGCGGATAAAATTAATCGCGTAGGAATTCGCGTACATGATTTATTTAATGCTGAGCATTTGCGTGACAAAGTTGAGGCGAGCTTGCATCAAAAGAATCAGATGCTTGTGAAGCTTTATAATCAGCATCCTATTGATATTGACGCTGTAACTGCCCAGCTTGTTGAACTCGGTAAGCGTTTGAAGCCTTATATTGCTGACACTTCGCTAGTTTTAAATAAGGCAATGGATGAAGGCAAAACCGTTCTGTTCGAAGGCGGACAAGCCACAATGCTTGACGTTGACCACGGCACCTACCCATTCGTTACTTCTTCGAATCCTACTGCTGGCGGCGCTTGCACAGGTACGGGCGTTGGCCCAACTCGTATTACTCGCGTAATTGGTGTTGCTAAGGCTTATATCACTCGTGTTGGTGAAGGCCCATTCCCAACTGAGCTTTTGGATGAGCAGGGCGATTGGTTGCGTGAGCAAGGTCATGAATATGGTGTTACAACAGGCCGTCCTCGTCGCTGCGGCTGGTTTGATTCTGTAGTAAGCCGTTATGCAACTCGCGTAAATGGTTTAACAGATATTGTTCTTACCAAGCTTGATGTTTTAACAGGATTGAAGGAAATTCCAGTTTGTGTAGCTTACGATGTGACTTTGGCAGATGGAACTTGCAAGCGCATGGAAGAAATGCCTGTGGACCAGTCTCTATTCGCTTGTGCAAAGCCAGTTTATGAGATGGTTTCTGGTTGGAGTGAGGATATTTCTCAAATTCACAAGTTTGAAGACTTGCCTCAGAATACTCAGAATTACGTGAAGCGTTTGGAAGAGCTTTCTAATTGCCGTATTTCTGCCATTGGCACTGGTCCGCAGCGAGATCACATTATTAGTGTTCACTCTCTGACTAACTGAATTGTCTATTGGCTGATGATTAACTTAACAAAACGGCACTTCTCAATTGAGAGTGTCGTTTTGGTTTATGCAAATAGTTTTGTAAAAGAGTGAGAATGAGTAAAATAAGCGAGAAAAATTGTAAAAATAGCCGCCGCTTATATCTTTTAGTTTTTATTGGTGGCACGTGCGGAGCGTTTGTACGTGGAGTAATTTCTTCTTACGCGCCTTTAATTTACCCGGTAAATCTACAATCTTCTATATTTGGTCAGCTTACTTTAGGCACTTTCTTGTCTAATATGATTGCTTGCTTTATTTTCGCTCTTGTTACTGCAATATCTGTTAAAGCGTTATCTAAAGAAAAGCAAACTTTTTACAAATATGCTTTAGGAACGGGCTTTTGCGGCGGATTGTCAACTATGTCTACTTTCGCATTTGAAGGTGCTATGTCGTTTATTTCTCCGCGCATGACTTTTGCTATTTTTGGTATGATTCTTTCCTTAATATTTGGCGTTTTTATGGCGTTTGTTGGCAGTTGGATTGGAACGGGAATTGCAAAGCGCATTAATAAAAAGCAAGAGCAAACTGTTCAAGAAGATAATACTAAGGCGGTGAAGTGATGAATCCATTGTACGTTTTTACTATATTTGTTTTGCCTTGCTTCTTTGGCGGTTTGGGTGCTGTTTTAAGATGCGCAATGACTAAAAAAATTTCTGCAAGCCATAATAGTAGAATTCCTGTTGCAACGCTGTTTATTAATTGTTTAGCTTCGTTTACTTTAGGAGTTGTTGCTAATGTTTTTATGGTTGCAGTATCAATTTTTGGCGCTAATTTTGTTTATTTGATGATTTTGGGATTTTTGGGTGGATTTTCCACGTTTTCTACCGCAATTTTTGAAGGTGTGGATCTTATTCAAAAAAAGCGCATAAAAGATGGCATTTTTCTACTTTGTGCGGAGCTTATTGCGCCATTTTTGTCTGCGTCCGTGGGTTATGTTGCTTTGCAAATTTTGTTATTTCAAATATTTTAGTATTTAAAAGTTAAGTTTTGTGCGCAGAATCGAGCAGTAGTGAGCTTTAAGAATGTAGTGAGCTTTTTAAGTAAGCAGTCAAAGCAAATATTAGAAACTTTTTGCCAGCTTCGCTGGAAAGTAATATTAGCGGGCGTTTTAGTTGGCGTAGTTTCTGGTTCGCTCGTAGCTTTTTACAGATTTGGCATTGAATATGGTACCGATTTTGCGCGTTGGATGTACTTGCAAATTTGGCATAACGCATGGTGGATTGTGCCATGCTTAATTTTTGCCATAATTGCAGGCCTGATTATTGGTTGGATGAGTGTTAAGGAAAGCATGGCTTCCGGAAGCGGTATTCCACAAGTTGTTGGCTACGTCCGTCGTGGATTAAATATGCGCTGGCACACTATTTTGCCGGTGCGTTTTGTTGGTGGTTTTCTAGGTTCTTTATTCGGATTGTCGCTTGGGCGTGAAGGCCCGTCAATTCAAATCGGCGCATGCGGGGCTCAAATGTTGTCTCGAATCTTCCGTAAAGGAAAGAGAGACGATATTGAGGAGCATTATATTGTAACTGCTGGTGCTGCTGCCGGTCTTTCTGCAGCATTTTCTGCTCCTCTTTCTGGAGTTATGTTTGCTTTAGAAGAAGTACAGCATGGAATATCGTCTACAGTTTTAATGGGCGCTGCTGTCGCTTCTCTTTTTGCTGATTTTGTTTCACAAACCTGCTTCGGTTTGCGCCCAGTGCTTGATTTCGGTCAAATTCCAGATTTGCCAATGGGATTGCATGTTTGGCTTATTCCACTTGGTATTTTTGCCGGATTTGTGGGCTCTTTAATGAATCGTTCTCTTCTTGGGTTGCAAACATTGTATGGCTATTTGCCTAAGTGGATGCCGGTTGCAATAGCCTGCTTAATTGCAGTACCAGTTGGTTTATTCCTTCCAGAAGTTCTCGGAGGTGGATCTAACTTAGTGCGCCTTTCGGAATATGGAAAAATAAGTATTGCAATGCTTTGTTTGCTCTTTGTTGCAAAAATGCTTTTTACTTCAACAAGTTTTGGTTGCGGTGCTCCTGGAGGCATTTTTATGCCAATACTTGCTGTTGGTGCGCTCGCAGGCGGAGTTGCAGCTCGCAGTATTACTAGCATTTCAGCATTTGGTATTGACGCAAAATTCGTATCCGTGTTTGCGGTTTGTGTGATGGCTGGAACGCTTTCTGCTTCTGTAAAAGCTCCACTTACTTCGATTTTGCTAACAGTTGAAATGTCTGGAACTATGATTCATACACTTCCAGTGGCAGCTTCCGCATTTATTGCGTTGCTTGTTTCGGATATTCTAAAAACTAAGCCGGTTTATAGCGAACTTCTTGAACGGTATATGCAATCTCATGGAGATCTTGTTCTTAATAATGCACTAATTGCCGAATGATTAATGTTTTAACCACATTGGTTTAATTTTATTGCAAACCAACTTGCGTATGCGTTTCAATAGGCGCATGAGTACAAATATTGATTTAAATAACAAGTTGGCTAGCGCTAGGCAAACTGATTCAAGTGGTACTAGCAATTTAGCTAGATTTAGTGCGTCGAAAGACGTTAATCGTTACGTTTACCCACCTCAAGCGTCGAGCTATTCTAATCCAAGCGCAATTCGTAGTGATTGTGTTAATTCATCTACTCTTGTAGACGATCACACTGTAATAACTACTATTGCGCCCAAAAATCGCAATATTTCATTGCAAAATCTAAATCAGTCTTTGTGCGAATATTCAGAAGAAGCGCCGCTTGAAAGCGAATTTCTTGAGGCGCTACCTTCGAATATATTGGTTGGAACTGCGGCGACTGACGGAATTGGTTTGAGTACGTTATTGTCTATTCTGGCTCGTTATATAAGCAAGCAAGGCTACAGTGTGGCGATTATAGATGCTGATTTAACGCATGGTGGTTTGGATGTTTTGTTGGGGTTAGAATCCGACGAAGGCAGGCGTTTGCAAGAAGTAGAAGCACCTCTTGGTCGTTGTGATGGATATGTGCTAAAAAATGAGCTTATTCATTGGGATGATGTTGATGTTTTAGCATTTTCTCCATGGCGAAGCGAACGCCCAGAGCCGTGGGTTGTTGAGGCTGTAATTCGCGCTTTAGCTGAAGCTTGCGATGTGGTTATTGTAGATATTGGATCAGGAAAATCCTCAGTTGAAATTTACAAAAGTATTCCCCAACTTTCTGCTTCTGCAACTCTTGCTTCTGTTGAATTATCTGTTCTCGATTTAGCTCGTTTTCGCGCATATTCGCATGTGCTTAAGTCAACTTGCAATGTTGATATTAGTAGCGATGAATTTGCCGCAATAGGGATGTTCCCTAGAGGCTTAAAACAAAAATCATATGTTTTAAATGTTGACGAAGCTTCTGAATATCTTTCAACACAGATATTAGGATTTTTGCCGTATGATTCAAACCTTCATGCAGACATTATAGGAGGCTATGGTATTCGCGAAGTCCCTTCTTGTATGAAATCAGCTATGAAAAAACTAGGAAACTGGCTTTTAGCAGAGGCAATCTTTAGCAAAAAAGAAAGTTCAAACAAACATCGTCATTCTAAATTTAGTCATTTTTCATATTCAAGGGGAAAGTATGGTCGTAAATAATTCTCACGATATTGATTTTGGAATTTTGCAGGAATTTGCAAATGATTCACGGGTTACAGATATGGTTGTGAGCGAAGATGGGCGCGTGTGGGTAGATTGTGGGCAGGGTTTAAAAGAGTGCAAGCCTAGAGTGCCAATGCATAGCCCTAAATTATTGAGAGAGTATGCAGTGTGGTTGTGTGCTCAGCTTGGCAAAAGGCTTGATGATGCTTGCCCTATTGCGGACGCTTCAACTAACTCTGGTATTCGTATTCACGCAGTTTTAGCACCAGTAGTAGCGCAAGGTGCAGCTTTGTCAGTGCGATTTCCAACTTTAAAAAAGTACGACTTATTAGCGTTAAGTAGTCAAGGAATGTTTCCTAAAGAAATTGCGTATGTTCTTGGATTTCTTGTGAAATTAAAGGCAAACATATTGATTACCGGCAGCACTGGTTCTGGTAAAACTACGCTTATGAAAGCTCTTCTTGCAATGGCGGATTCACATGATCGAATTATTTCCGTGGAAGAAACTCGTGAATTAGGTGAGCTGACTGCAAATCATGTTTCGCTAAGCGTTCGCGAAGCCAATGTGGAAGGGGTTGGAGAAATTGGATTATCTCAATTAGTAAAAGCAACTTTGAGAATGCGCCCAGACAGAATTGTTTTAGGCGAGTGCAGAGGGGAAGAAATTGCTGATTTGCTACGCGTTTTTACTTCCGGCCATAAAGGCGGCATGACTACGATTCATGCGGATGAGGTAGAAAAAGTTCCTGCTCGACTTATGGCTCTTGGCTTGCTCGCTAAATTAGAGCCTGCAGCATTATGCGCTTTGGCTGCGGGAGCTTTTGATGTGGTAATTCATGTGGAGCGTGCTTCGGATGGCAGACGCATGGTTCGCGAAATTGGCGTTCTGCAATATTTGCCTGCCGCTTCGGCTTTACAAGGTAAAGCAGTTTTGCGTTTAGAACGATGTTTTAGCGACGGTAGTATGCGCATGCTTGTTTTACCTGAGTGGAAAAAGTTTGCTAAGTGTTGGAGGCTTCCAGAAGATATTAGTAATATTTGCGCGAGTAATTTTAGTAAAAATAGTTTTAATCAACGTAATTTTAATCAACGTAATTTTAATCAAATAGCTTCGTAACTTTCATTTTTTGATTGGGGGAATATGGATATTGAAGAAGCTCTTGCAGGTTTAATTGCTGCATTGAGATCCGGCTCAACGTTTGAAATGATATTGCAAAATGATGCTGATTTTAAGAATAGTATTTGTTCTAATGAAGTAAGTGCAAAAATGATTTACAGATGGATTAATAATAGATGTTCTATTAAAAATCAAAATCTATCTGCGGCTCAGCGTAGGCGCATTGAAAACCATATGCGATCTGTTTGCGAAAATCTTATGGCAGCTTATGAATTAAGCAATACTTTAGGCTGTGAAATGGCTACTTGCGTAGAAGCTGCTTCGGCATCGTACCATGCTCGCCGTAGAGCGGAAGATCTTCAAGCAGACGTATCTGCAATGCCAACTGCCACAATAAAATTACTCACCGCATTGCCTTGTTTGTCTCTATTAGCAGGTGAATTGCTTGGCGGACATCCGATTCTTATTTTGCTAACTACCGTATATGGGTGGGTTTTGTTGATTGTTGGCTCAATTTCTTACAGCCTTGGCTTGGCATGGGTTAAGTCAATGTTGCGAATATCTAATCATACTATGGCAAGTTCGGTTATTAGGAAGTAAAAATGGAGTATAACAGTCGTCTTTTGCTGATTGTGCCTGTATTCGTTATTATGGCTTGGCAATTTTGCAATATTTCTTTTGGTTCTAAAACGTTGCTTGGCTATAAAAGATTAAATATTGGCGATTCTGATACTAAATATGAGTGGCGTAATGCTTATTCTAAAGATATTGATCCTCTGCTTGGATTGCATATGATTATTGTTGCTTTGCGCAGTGGCGTTGCTATTCCTAGAGCTTTGAATGTAGTCGGTGCTGTTTTGCCCGGCGGGCATGGATTGTGGATGTGTGAGGTGTCCAGAGCGTTGATTTCTGGAGATAGCTGGCATGAAGCATGGTCTCCGCCGCATGTTCGTAAAAATATTCAAGCTGTCTCAAAAAGCACAAGCCGCAACAAAAAACTTGAAAAAATAGATTCATCGTTGGTTTTAGCAACTTGGTTAATGACTTCTTTGCGCGAATCTTGGTGTAATGGATCTTCGCCTGTTCCGGTTCTACTTGCGCTTTCTAAGCATTACGAAATCACTATGGAAAATGTTGCTAGGCAAGAAACTTCCAGGCTGTCTGTGCGATTATTGCTACCAGTTGGATTGTGCTTTTTGCCAGCTTTTATATGTATTGGTATTATTCCTACGGTTGCTTCTCTTATGTGATAGTAGATTAAATTTTGTTAAGAAAATCTTATTTTTGAATTTTCTTAAGTATTTTCCAAAAGATTTCAATACTTTCTAGCTTTTATCCACAATGAAGATTTTTTCTTGGACTTCGCAAATCAACCTGCAAAAATATTTTTATCCGAAAATTTCGGATAAATTGAAGGGAAAGGTACAAATAATGGTTGGGATAATTCAAAAGCTTGTTGCAAGATACACTGTATCGATGCTTCAAGTAAATGACCAATTATCAGTGGTAGAAATGCGCCTTAATCAAAAAGGTAAGCAGTATATTAACAATCTTCAAAAGCAAGATTCTGGTGCTGTAACCGCCGAGTATGCTGTAGTGCTTATTGCTGCTACTGGTTTTGCTGCATTATTAGTTGCCATTTTGAAATCAGATGCAATACGCAAAACATTGACAGAATTAGTGAAAAAAGCGTTGAAAATTGGTTGATTGATTTTGGCTAATCTATTGATGCGCTATGTTTAGTGAAATGAGCTTATGATGCGGAAGAATATTTTGCGCAAATGTTTTGTGTTATGCAAAAAATTATTGCGTAATATTAATACGCGTGATTTTGGTGCTGTAACTGCTGAATTTGCAGTTGTTTTGCCGTGTGCAATAGTGCTTGTAGTTGTACTTCTTGGAGTTGGTAGAGCAGTAGTATGCAATATGAATTGCCATGATGCGGCTTCTCAGGTTGCTTACTACATAGTTACTCATCACGACGATAAAGCTGCTGCAAGTATCGTGCAGAAAGTTGCAGGTTCAGGAGCATCTGTGCAAATAAATCGTAATGGGAATATGGCTAATATTGTTGTGAAATGTCCTCTTATTCCAGATCCGCTTCACATATTGCCTCCTTTGGTGGAAAGTCACGTAAGTCAGGTTTTGGAATGAGTTTTCATTGTTATTTTAATTGTTTAGTATCTTTCGCTCGTAAGAAGAGCAGTAAGGCAGATTGCGGTTCTGGCACAGCGCTAGGCGTTATGCTGGTAATCGCAGTCTGCTCAATGCTCGCTGTTGCTGCAATTTTGGGGCATGTTCTTAGCGCTAGACATCAAGCTTACGCAGTTGCTACTGCGGCTGCGTTGTCGGGTGCTTCCGCTTTACAGCGCATGGAAAATAATCCTTGTGAATTTTCTACTAGAACTGTTACTTCAAGTCACGCAATATTGAAATCTTGTAAGTCAGCTAAAGATGAAGTCACTGTAAGCGTTACAGTTCCTTTGAATATTCCTTTAGCTCCAAGTGTAGAGGCGTCTGCTCGAGCAGCATTGGAAGATTGTGATAAATAAAAGTAATTAATATTCTTTTGTTTATAAGAGGGTGGCGGCTGCTGCTAATCTGAAATAAGATATATCGGGGAAACATTTAGGTCGCGGTAGGTTAGAAAACATGGCACTTGCACTGTATCGTAGATATCGTCCGGACACATTTGATGGTGTTATTGGGCAGGATCAAGTTACCGTACCTTTGTCTAGAGCATTAGACCAAGGCAAAATTACTCATGCTTATTTATTCTCTGGCCCTCGCGGATGCGGTAAGACCAGCTCTGCGCGCATTTTGGCACGTTGCATTAATTGTGAAAAAGGCCCTACTTCGCATCCATGTGGTAAATGCCAGAGCTGTAAAGATTTGGCAACTGGTGGCCCTGGGTCTATTGATGTTGTAGAAATAGATGCTGCAAGCCATAACGGTGTTGACGACGCTCGAGAGCTTCGAGAGCGTGCGGGTTTTGCTCCAGCTCGAGACCGCTATAAAATCTTTATTCTCGATGAAGCTCATATGGTAACTCCACAAGGTTTCAACGCATTGTTGAAAATTGTAGAAGAGCCTCCTGAGCACGTTATGTTCATTTTTGCTACTACTGAACCAGATAAAGTAATTGGCACTATTCGTTCTCGCACTCATCATTACCCATTCCGCCTAGTTCCGCCAGAAGTTATGGGCCCTTATCTTGAAGATATATGCAAGAAGGAAAGTATTAACCCTGCTCCTGGTGTTTTACGTCTTGCTATGAGAGCAGGTGCGGGTTCAATGCGTGACACTCTTTCTGTGCTTGATCAACTTATGGTCGGTGCAGTTGATGGTGCTATTTCTTTGGATTCTGCAGTTGCTTTGCTTGGGTTTACGCCTAGTGAGTTAATTTCTGAAGCCATTGATGCGCTTATTGAACATGATGGTGCTGCAATATATGACGTTGTTCGTCGCGTTGTTGTTGGCGGCTACGATACTAGGAAATTTGTTGAAGATTTGTTAGGCAGAGTGCGAGATTTGCTTCTTATGGTTTCTGCTGGTGCTAAAGCTGCTTCCGATCTGCTTAATGATATTGCTCCAGAAGATTTGGAAACCTTGCAGCGTCAATCTTCGCAAATAACGTTACCTAATTTAGCGCGTATGGCTCAAACTATTAATGAAGCGCTAAGTTCAATGGCCGGTGCTGTTTCTCCTCGAATGAATCTGGAAATTCTTGTTGCTCGTTTGCTTGCGGATAGTGACATTACTGCAAATGTTACTGCAAATGTTACTGCAAATGTGCAAGGTAGATCTTTTATAGGTGCAACAAATTCGCAAAATAAATCTTTTGTGCAAAAGCAGCAAGGTAAGTCTTCTGTGAAAGAAACTAAGCATGAAGAGCTTTTGGAATCTTCTGTGCAATCTTCTGCACAATCTTCGCCGGTAGCTTCTTTGGAATCCTCGTCGCAAGCTTCGCAAGAATCCTCTAATTCTGTTACAAAAACGCATAATAATGATTCTCTGAGTGCAGACGAAATGTGGGATGAAGTAGTCTCTAAGTTGCCAGAAGATGCGCGCGAATATGTGACGCGTACGTACGTTCCTAAAGTGCAATTAAACTCTGAGCAATCTGGGCGTCAGCGTTTAGTGCTCACCTTTAATGAGCCTATGAGTCAGCATGCTTTTGCGCTCGCAGTATGCACTACATCTCCTTACGATGGTCAAAAAGTACCAAAAGTGGTAATGAGTGTAGTGAAAGACGTTTTTGGTAATCAAGTAATGATTGCTCCTGCTCCTGTTGCGTCTAACGGAGAAGCGGTTGAATCCGTTGCAAGAATGGATTCTAAGCGTCTTGCTCAAGTAAAACGCGATATTTTATTGCGTAAAACTGGCATGGCTGCAGGATTTATTGGTAAAACAACTTCTGACAGTGGTGGATTCCCTGAAAGTAAAACAGAAAAGGATTCCTCGGATTTTCTAAACGCTGATGGCTCCGCAGCATCAGTAGTATTTGAGAATACTGCGGAAGATGCAAAGCAAGAAGCTTCTTTGACGGACGTTGAAGATGATGCTTGGGCAGATATGTCATCTGTGCCTATTGCGGATGTTATGACACTTCCTAACGCTTCTACTTCGGCACTTGATGTATCTACTAAAACTCAAGGCAAATCGCAAACAGAAATGCAGTCTGCACAATCTAATGCTGACGGGTATAATGCTGACGTTACTAATGCGAATGTTTCAAATGTAGACGATTCAGGCGCTTCTAAGTCAAGTGTTTCTGATTCAGGTGCTGCTAATCCAAGTTCTTCTGGTACAAGTTCTGCTGGTCCAAAAGAAATTACGCAAGAGCCTGTAGTTCCTACAAGTGGAGCGTCTGCAGATGAATGTTCTATGGATGATATTTCCTTGGAAGCTGCATCTTCAGTAGACGTGGATGATCTTAAGGCAATGTTTGAGGTTAAAAAGGTTGAAGAATTTGCTGCAACCGATCCAAAAAATCCAAAGAATATTTCTGCAAACGTTAAGAAAAAGCAAGAGGAGTAGTTAACTGTGCATAATGCATCGTCGTACGATGGCGCAATTGGTCGTTTAATTGACGAGTTTTCAAAACTTCCTGGAATCGGACCTAAAGGCGCTCAACGCATTGCTTTTTATATACTTTCTGCGTCTGAACAAGAAGCGCAATCTTTAATAGATGCCATAAACGATATGAAGTCGAGTGTGCGCTTTTGTGATATTTGCGGAAATGTTTGCGAACAAAGCCCTTGTGCGGTTTGTGCAGATCCTCGCAGAGACCATAGCAAAATATGCGTAGTTGAAGAGCCTAAAGACATTATGAGCATTGAGCGCACTCATGAATATGATGGCGTTTACCACGTTCTTGGCGGAGCTATAAACCCAATGGCAAATGTTGGTCCTGGAGATTTATCAATTACTCAATTACTTGAGCGTCTTAAAAATCCTCAAATTAAAGAGGTTATTCTCGCGCTTGACCCAAATATTGAAGGCGAAGCAACAGTTACATATTTGGCTCGCCTGTTAGATCCTCTAGGTATTAAAATCACGCGTTTGGCAAGTGGTTTGCCTGTTGGCGGCGATTTGGAATATGCGGATGAAATTACTCTCGGACGCGCTTTCAGCGGGCGACAAGCTGTGTAGGAGTAAAATTTAACGAACAAATTATCAATAATTGCGAATAATAGGGCGCGGTTGATACTCTGATACCAGACCAAATATTTGGAATATCCGTTCGTTCATCTTTTTAGACATGAGCAAGGGGTAAAAATTGGCGCTTATCGTACAGAAATACGGCGGCTCGTCTGTAGCTGACACCGATTCCATACAGCGCGTTGCTAATCGTATTCTTTCCACAAAAGCAGCTGGCAATGATGTAGCAGTTGTAGTTTCTGCAATGGGAGACACTACTGACGATTTAATTGATCAGGCAATGAGTGTTAATGCGCATCCTCCTGCTCGCGAAATGGATATGCTTATGACTGCAGGCGAGCGCATCTCTATGAGCTTGCTTGCTATGGCTATTCATGCTCAAGGATCTCACGCATACTCTTTTACCGGTTCTCAAGCCGGTTTTATGACAGACGCGCAGTTTGGTGCAGCGCATATTCGCGCAGTTAAGCCGGATCGTGTTCGTCGCGCGCTGAATAAGGGCAGTGTTGCAATTGTTGCAGGCTTCCAAGGAATTAGTGAGGTTGGTGATGACACAACTCTCGGTAGGGGTGGTTCGGATACTTCTGCTGTAGCGCTTGCAGTTGCTTTAGGTGCTGATATTTGTGAAATTTATACAGATGTCGATGGCGTTTTTACAGCTGATCCGCGCATTGTTCCAACAGCTAAACGTATTCCAGTTATTGATTATGATTCAATGCTAGAAATGTCTTCATGTGGTTCGCGTGTGCTCGCGTTGCGTTGCGTTGAGTATGCTCAGCGTTTTAGTATGCCGCTTCACGTTAGGAGTTCCTTCTCTCACAGAAACGGAACTCTTATTGTGCCGCGAAATGTTGATCCACGTACTTTACCTAATTTAAGTTGATTTAAGCAAGTTTATTTTTATAGATAATTATTTTTTATAGATAATATTTAGGCAAATAGAAATTAAGGGCGGTAATAATGGTAAATCAGGATATTCGTTCTACCATGGGTGATTTGTTTCCAGATTTAGGACCGGAAACACCTGTGATTTCAGGTATTGCTCATGATCGTAGTGAATCTATGATTACAGTTCGCGGTATTCCGGACGTTCCTGGAATGGCTGCAAAAGTATTTACTACTCTTGCAAAAGCTAATGCGAATATTGATATGATTGCTCAGGCAAGTGCGTCTACTGGCACCGCTGATATTTCTCTTACTGCTCCTAGCTCGTCAATGGAAGCGGTTCGTAGTGTTCTTTTAGCTGCTAAAGATGAGCTTAAGTTCACTTCTATGGATGTTGATCCTACTGTTGGGAAAGTTGCTGTTGTTGGCGTTGGTATGAAGACGCACTCTGGTTTAGCGGCTACTTTCTTTACTGCATTAAGTGATCACGGTATTAATACCCTTATGATTTCTACTTCAGAAATTCGTATTGCAGCTTTGGTTCCTGTTAATCAGCTTGATGAAGCTGTTCGAGCTTTACATACGGCTTACGGATTGGATGCTAACCAAATCGAAGCTGTTGTTTACGGCGGAAGCGGACGTTAAAAATCGAAATTATTAGCATAACCATTATTAAGGGAGAAATAAGATGACGATTATCAATGAAACAGGCGTAAACGTAGCTGTTTTAGGCGCTACTGGCCAAGTTGGCATGGTAATGCGCCGTGTGCTTGATGAGCGTGATTTTCCCGTTCGAGATTTACGTTTTATGGCTTCTGCTCACTCTGCGGGAACAGTTTTGCAATATCGTGGGAAAGATATTGTTGTAGAAGATGTAGAAAAAGCTGATTTGCGCGGAATTGATATAGCTATTTTTTCTGCAGGCGGTGGAACTTCAAAAATCTGGGCTCCAAAATTTGCTGAAGCTGGCGCAATAGTAGTAGATAATTCTTCTCAATGGCGTATGCATGACGATGTACCGCTGGTTGTTGCAGAAGTAAATCCCGAAGATTTAGACACAATCCCTTGTGGAATAGTAGCAAATCCAAATTGCACAACAATGGCTTGCATGCCAGTGTTGAAGCCACTTGCAGATTCTTTTGGATTAAAGCGGTTAATAGTATCTTCCTACCAGGCTGTTTCTGGAGCTGGAAGAGCTGGTGCTTTGCAGCTTATGAATGAGGCTCAAGCTGCGCTAAATCAAGGCGCGGATAAATTGGTTTTTGATGGTAGTGCAATAGATTTTCCAGAACCTACCAAAGTTGTTCGCACAATTGCCTTCAATGTAGTGCCTTTTATTGGTGCAATTGTTGACGATGGCTCTGAAGAAACTGACGAAGAGCAAAAGTTGCGTAATGAAAGTCGTAAGATTTTACATCTGCCAAATCTTGCTGCGTCGTGCACTTGCGTTCGAGTGGGCGTTTTTACTGGACACGGTATGAGTGTTAATGCTGAGTTTGATAATGACGTAACACCGGATATGGCTCGTGAAGTTTTAAGCAAGGCGTTTGGTGTTGAATTGAATGATATTCCTACTCCTCAGCTTGCTGCAGGTAAATCCGCAAGCTATGTTGGGCGTATTCGTCAAGATCAGGCTGTAGACGGTAACCGAGGGCTGTCGCTTTTTATTACTAACGATAATCTTAGAAAAGGCGCTGCGCTTAATGCTGTTCAATTGGCGGAAATTATTGCGAAAAAACGTAATATTGCTTAAATAACGAAATTAATTGCTCGCAATTGTGAAAGTCTCTGCGTAAACTGTAAGTATGTCAGTAGCATCGGAAGAAATACAGCAGCAGCTTGATCGTATAGTAGCACTCGGGTATCCGGATGTGGCGGATATGAGTGCTGACGCTTTTCGTTCTCTTGCTCGACCGCTTTTGCGCGCTCTTAAAAATAGTGATTTAGGAACGAATATTTTATTGGTTCCTACGCGTGAGCTTGTTTCTCCAGAGTCTTTGATTTCTCGTACGAGTATTGACCGTATGGCTGGTTTTACAACTATGCCTCCTCGCGATATTGCTAGTTTTATGCCAAAAGATGGTTTTGAGCCTCCGGAAGGTCCGTTCTATTTGGCAATTGATCCTCATGCGGGCGGATCTTATTTAAACAGAGAACCAGATGTTGCTAGTAAGCTTATTGATTCCGACGAACGCTTACCTCTTACTTTGGAAGAAGGGCTTGCGATTGTTACTCAGCATCCGGATTGGCTGGAAAATAAGAATGGGTTTAATCTGCTCGGCTCTCAAAGCACGGATGGAAGAGTTCCTAGCATTTGGATGAGTCAGGGCGCTCCACGTTTAGGTGCAGTTTGGCCAAATTCTCGGCATACTTGGCTTGGTAACGCGTATTGCATGGCACGCCGTGGAATCTCGATTCTTTAAGTACAATTCATAAAATCTTCACGATTATTACGTAAAATAGTTATAACAATAAAACAAGAATCTATAGCAAAAGTTGAAAACCACTATCAATGGGATGATACTTACGAAAGGCGCATTGTGGCATATATAACTTTTGATCATGTGGTAAAGGAATATCCGTCTGGTTCTTCTGCTGTGCGGGCTTTAGACGATGCCAGTTTTACGGCAGAACGTGGTGAGCTTACAGTAATTTTGGGCGCATCTGGCGCTGGAAAAACAACGGCCTTAAATATTTTAGGCGGTATGGATACGGCTACTAGCGGTCGCGTTATTGTTGGGGATTGCGATGTTACTAAACTTAAAGGAAAGGGTTTAGTGCGTTACCGCCGCGAAGATATTGGCTTTGTTTTTCAATTCTATAATTTAGTTCCAAATTTGACCGCTCTTGAAAATGTTGAGCTGGCTTCGCAGATTTGTTCAGATCATTTTGATCCTGAACAAACACTTAGGGATGTTGGTTTGTCAGATCGTTTACAAAACTTCCCAGCGCAACTTTCCGGCGGAGAGCAGCAGCGCGTATCTATTGCGCGCGCTCTTGCTAAAAAGCCGAAGCTTCTTCTATGCGACGAGCCTACTGGAGCTTTGGATTATGAAACAGGCAAGGCAGTGTTGCAATTATTGCAAGATATTTGCCGCACGGAAGGCATGACAGTTTTAATCATTACCCATAATGCTGCAATTGCGCCTATGGCACATAAAGTTGTGCGCTTCCGCTCTGGAAAAGTCGTAAGCGAGACTACACAAGAGAATCCTATGGCCATTGCCGATATTGAGTGGTGATTTTAATGAGTGCATTATTTATTAGCGCCGTTAGAATGTGGATTCATCAGTGGCGACGTTTCTGTGTGCTTGCAGTTATTGCAATGCTTGGCGTTGCTGTTATGACAGGAATTTACGCGGGCTGCAACGATATGCTTCTTGGTACGAATGACATGTACGAAAAGTTGCATGCATACGATTTGCAAATCGTATCTACCTTGGGTTTAACTAAAGATGATGTTGCTTCTTTGCAAAAATTATCTAACATAAGCGAAATTGAAGCCGAACGTTTTTGGAAAGCTACAGCGCATCCTGATGACGATGCAAGTTCCACATATGCAATGAATTTTGTGCATTACGATTCGCAAAAAAATATGAATCGTCTTCACCTGCTTCATGGCAATATGCCTACTAATAGCCGAGAAGCTGTTGTAACTCAACGATTTTTGCACGATAGTGGCTTAAATATTGGCAGTACCGTTGTTGTAAATTTGCAGCAGTCAGCCGCGTCTGGCAGCAGTGTTTCAAATAATTCAAATAAAAAATCTGAAAAATATAATCTTCTAATTACTGGAAGCGTCTTAGATAGTAACGATTTAAACAATCCAGAAGGCTACCAGTCAAAAGCTTTTCGTAATTCTGTAACATCTCGCTACCCAATTTTTACGTCTGCAGCACCAAAGAACATGACTGACCTGCCATATGCTGCAATATCTGTGAGATTGAATGATACTAAGAATGTTAATGCATTTTCTAAATCGTATCGCAATATTGTTGACGACGCTTCTGAGCAAATCCGAGAAAAAGTGCAGTCTAAGCGCGAAAAAGCTCGTCGAAATCAGATTATTGATGAGAGGTCGAATAGAGAAGCGGAAAATATTATTGCGAATGAACCAAGGCTAAAGCTTGCTCCAAATTCTGTGAAAGAACAAGCAAAAGCGAAAATTCTAGAGCAGATTAAGCCAGAAATTCAAAAGAAAGTTCCTCAAGCACAATGGCATATATCTACTCGAATCGCTAATGATAGTTACGCAAGCTTACGCTCCGACGTTGCTTCAATTCAGTCGCTTGGTTACGCTTTCCCGGCAGTATTTCTTGTTGTTGCCATGATGATGAGCTTAACAGCTATGGCACGTATGGTTGAAGAAGAGCGAGGTCTTATTGGAACGTACCTAAGCCTAGGTTATGGGCGTTCGGCTGCAGTTACAAGGCACGCGTTCTTCGCTATTTTCGCATGCTTTATTGGTGGCGGAATTGGAGATATTGTTGGATTCCTTGCAATTCCTTCGCTTCTTTTGAAGATTTTGCGCGGGCTTTACGCTGTTCCAGGTGTTAGGTTGCGTTACGACTGGTTATACGGTTCACTGTGTGTGCTTGCTTTTGTGATTCCTGTAGCAGTTTGCACAATAGTTGTTAGTTGGCGTGAAACAAAGCAAGTTCCTGCCGCTTTGCTTCGTCCAAAAGCTCCAAAAGCTGGCGCTCGCGTACTTCTTGAGCGTTTGCCTTGGATTTGGAAGCGTATGAGCTTCCTAAATAAAGTAACTATTCGCAACATAGCGCGCTTTAAAGGCAGATTATGCATGACAATCGGTGGTGTTGCTGGTTGTACTGCACTTATTGTGTGCGGTCTTGCATTAAACGATACCGTCGCAACTTTAGGAACTCGCCAATATGAGGGAATCTACAATTACGATATGATTGCGATTTCTGCTCCAGATTCTTTCCAAAGCATGAAGAAACGCGTGGAACAAGATAAGTCGAATAATAAGATCGAAACTATGCTTCCTGCTTACATAAGTTCTGGCGAAATCGCTAAGCATCAAAATGCTGGCAACAACAAATCTGAGCATAGCAATGTGGAAGATTCTGAAAGTGTGCAAATGATTGTTGTAAAAGATGCGGATACTTTAGCTCGTCTTGTGCGATTGCAAAATATTGACAACAATTTGCAGCCTGTTAAGCTCACGGATGACGGACCGCTGCTTTCTCAAAGCGCAGCCGCTTCTTTGGATATTAATCGCGGAAATGAAATCACAGTAACTAACGCAAGTTTTAAGCGCGCAACAGTAAAAGTTAATGCTATTGTTCGAAATCTAATTGGTTCAAACATGTATATGACTTCTAGATGTTACGAACGATTGTTTAATGACAAAAATAGTAAATCTCTAAAGCATAATGCGCTGATTCTTCGCTTGCGTGGCAGCGATGATAAAAAAATCAAGTACGCGAATAATGTTTCGGAGCGTGACTCTGTTCTTGCGGTTATGAATATTACGAAAATGAAGCACGCTTTTAGTTTTGATCTTATGAATGCTGTTGTTGCTCTGATTGTAACGTTAGCTGCAGGTTTGGCTTTAGCAGTGCTATTTACTTTGGCTAGTACGAATATTTCGGAGCGTTCGCGCGAAATGGCAACTCTAAAAGTTCTTGGCTTCTATAAAAGAGAAATTCACTCTTATGTGCATAAAGAGATGCTAACTCTTACTGTAATTGGTATTGCGGTAGGTTTGCCGTTGGGAAGGCTGATTTCAGGCTTGCTGACCAAGGCTCTTAGAATGCCATCGCTTTATTTTGAGGTGGAAGTAGCTCCGTTAAGTTACTTCATTGCAGGCGTTGCAACGTTAATTTTCGCTTTGATTGTGCAATGGGCAACTAATCCTGCGCTTGATCGTATTGATCCGGTTAGCTCTCTAAAAAGTGTGGAATAGCGCAATAGTTAAGGGTGCATATAAAATAAAAAGTTCGTATATACTAGGAACGGAGATTTGGCAATGAATATGACGGCGAATAATGGCATAAATGTAGATTCTCAGCAATCTGAATCTGCAGATTCAGCCGGAGAATTCGCTTCTAGTATTAAATCTTCTAACACATCGTCAAATAGTTCTAAAAATAGTTCTACGAATAGTTCGTCAAATAGCGAAAATAATGACAATTCCAACCAAATGGAACGCAGTCTTACTAAGCGTCATGTGCAATTTATTGCTATCGGCGGCACAATTGGTACTGGCCTGTTCCTTGGATCTGGAAAATCAATTAGCTTAACAGGCCCAAGTATTGTATTCGTTTACATTATTGTTGGCTTGATTATGTTCTTGCTTATGCGCGGCATTGGCGAGCTAATGTACAAAGATCCAAACCAGCATACTTTTATTAGTTTTATTACGCGTTATCTTGGCAGAGGCTGGGGTAATTTTGCTGGGTGGTCTTATTGGTTTGTGCTTGTGCTTATTGGTATGAGCGAGATTACTGCAGTTAGCACGTATTGCGTCACGTTTTTCCAAACTTTCGATATTGACGTGAGTCATTGGAAATGGCTTATAGAAGTAGTCTTTTTAGCGGCTTTAGTGTGCATAAATCTGGTTGCTGTAAAGCTTTTTGGAGAAACTGAGTTTTGGTTCTCCATGATTAAAATTACTTTGATTGTTGCGCTTATAGTTACTGCTGTTGTGATGGTAGTAATTGGGTATCATTACCCAGCAACTCAACTTCATGGAGGGGTTATTAGTCCTGCTGGGCATGCTAGTGTCAATAACATTTTCAATAATTTTTCGCTTATGCCAAATGGTTGGGTTGCATTTTTGATGAGCTTCCAGATGGTGTTTTATGCGTATCAGCTTATTGAGTTCGTTGGTGTGACTGTTTCGGAAACAAAAAATCCTCGCAAAGTTTTGCCTAAGGCTATAAACGGCATAATTACGCGTATTTTGATTTTTTATGTTGGCGCGCTTGTGGCAATTATGCTTATTGTTCCATGGCAGCGTTTCAAGGCTACTAATGCTGAAGGCACATTTATGTCTCCGTTCATTATGGTGTTCCAGTATGCTGGCGTGCATTGGGCCTCTGCGCTAGTATTCTTCGTGGTTATTACGGCTGCATCTTCTGCACTTAACTCTTTGCTGTATTCTGCCGGCCGCCACATGTATCAGATTGCTATTGAATCTCCTTCTCCTATTTTGGGTAAGTTGCGAAAGGTGTCGCATACTAAAGTTCCTGCTCGTGCAATCATATTTTCTTCTGTATTAATTCTTCTTTCTCCAGTAGTTAATTCGATCCCTGGAGTGCATGGTGCGTTTATTTTATTCGCTTCTGCGTCTTCGGCTGTAATCATCATGATTTACATTCTGATTATGGTTACGCACCGTAAGTATCGTAAATCTGCTGATTTTATGGCAGATGGTTTCTTAATGCCGCATTATAAGCTTCTTAATTCGCTTACCATTGCATTCTTCGTGTTTGTTTATATTACATTGTTTATTAGTGAAGATACTCGCGTTTCTGCAATTGGCGGTTTAGTTTGGCTTGTGCTATTTGGAGGTTACTGCGCTCTGCACGAGCATTGGCAGAATCGCGATTTAGCAGCCGCTTTGCGCAAGTGACATTCTTTCCTGCGCAATTTCTGTTATGCTTACTGTGTGCGAATTATTGTTGCAGATTGTAGTGCTGAATATACAGGTAGATTAAACGCTACGCTTCCGCTATCTAAGCGTGTGCTGCTTATTAAAGCAGATGGTAGTGTGCTTATTTTTTCGGAGCTGGGAGCGTATAAGCCACTTAATTGGATGGTTGCGCCTTGTACAATGCGCATACTTCAGAAAGAAAATGGTGAAGACTCTACTTCCAACGAGCTTTTTGATGGTTGCATTCTTCGAGTTGCTGCGTCAAAAGGTGATGATTTACTAAAAATTTCTTTAGAGCACATATACAGTGACAGCACTTATGATTTAGGTGAGGATCCTGGATTAATTAAAGATGGTGTTGAGGAGCATTTGCAGCGATACTTGGCTGAGCAGATTGATCGTATTGGGGAAGGCGCGAAGCTTGTTCGTCGCGAGTATCCTACAGCTATTGGTCCGGTTGATATTATGGCTCAGGATGCTGAAGGCGTGCACGTTGCGATTGAGATTAAGCGTCACGGCGGTATTGACGGCGTTGAGCAGCTTACTAGATACTGTGAGTTATTAAATCGAGACCCACTCTTGAAGCCTGTTCGCGGCATTTTTGCTGCTCAAACAATTAGTCCACAGGCTAGAGTTTTGGCGGAAGATCGCGGTTTTACTTGTCTTATTCTCGACTATGACGATATGCGCGGTGTTGAATCCGACGACCTTCTTCTGTTTTAGATTTAGACGCATACGCAAAAACCCCTCGAAAATGAGGGGTTTTTGTAATCGTAATCACTTACGTATTTTGTAAACTATCTCGCAAATTATCTAGCTAATTATTTTGCAAAATATTTTGCAAATTTTTGCTAGGCATTGCAAAATTTACAAACTCACGAAGCGTAAAGAATATCCACAACGAAGTACAGAGTGGAGTTTGCAGGGATTGTTACATTTCCCTTTGCATCCTTCTTATCTTCTTTGCCGTAGCCATCTTCTGGAGGAATTACAAGCAGAACTCGAGATCCAACTTTCTTTCCAGCCAAACCTTTAGTCCAACCTGGTATTACGCCTCCTGCGAGAGAGAAGTCTGCAGGCATTGAGCGAAGCCAAGAGGAATCAAACTGATGCATTTTGCCGTCTTTATCTGTGGTCCATCCAGCATAATGAGCAGTTACGGTGCTTTTTGCGGTTACCTTTTTGCCGGTTCCTTCAATCAAAGTCTGAGAAACAAGCTTTCCATCTGGCACATAGTTGTTCTTATCTAAGGATGGGACTCCAGATTTATCAAGAGTTACTTTTGGCAAATTTGCAGGAATATCTGTTACTGCTTTACCTTCTGCGTGCTTTAATGCTTTTGAGCGAGACACAAGCGTTAGAACCATAACATATGAAGGGCCCTTATTTTCGCCAGAAACTCCAAAAGCTATAGTTGTATTAATCTTCTTGCCTTTAATAAGCGCATAGTATGGTCGTGCGGTGACTTTTTTGTCAATAGAAATTGAGCAATCAACTCTACCCTTATCCCACGTATTCATAAGTTCTTTGCCATCTTTAGCATTAAGCACAATGCCTTGTGAGCAGACGCGATCGCCTTCTTGAATAGTCTCACCGTTGCCGTGCTGTAAGATAGCGTAAGTATTTCTTTTTATATTTGCAGGTGTTTTAAGCGTAATTTTTGGCTTTTTGCCAAGCTCTCCAGAAGCGCTTATGCCTTCAATAAGCTGCATGCCGGCTTTTTGTGCGTTTTCATCTGCAGCACCATTTGTATTGTCAGAATTGCCGCTGCAAGAAGCTAATCCTACGCATAATGCTACTGTGCTAATAGCAGCAAAAGTGCGTGCAATAAAGGATTTTTGTTTAGATATTGTAGTTTTTTGCATAGATTCACATTACCGCTTGATATTGATTTTAAAGCAAAACCTGCAACTGGTATGAAAAGATTGTAGAATAGTATCGTTATGACTAATACCAACAATGCTCCTGAAAAAGAAGGACAACCAATGCGACAGTCTGCAAGGCGAGTAACATTGCGCACTAAAATTATGCGACGTATCGTATCGCCATTTTTTGTAGTGCTTGCAGTATTAAGTGTTGCTCTTGGTGTTGCTAACGCAACATTTTGGAAGCCGAATGACGTGGTTATTGCTTATGCGCAAGTAACCGGAACTCGTTATATTGTTACAGATCCAGGTGTTCTTAATTTGGTTGACAATAAGGTTCGCGTAAGTGTTGCAGCTTTGCGCACGCGTAAACCTATTTGTGTTGCTGTTGGTTTAACAAAAGATGTGCGTGGTTGGGTAGCTGGCTCTCCAGTTCAGCGCATTACAGGTCTTAAAGATTGGAATAATCTGTCTGTATCGGAAATGTCTGGCAAAAGCACTTTGCAACAAGATTTTAGTACAGATATAAAAGATGCTGACGTTAAGTTCCAACAATCTAACTTATGGCCTTCTGTTACGTGCCAACTTGGTTTAGCAAAGCTTTCAATAAATACTTATGATTATGTTCAAACTGCAGGTTCTGCTTCATATGACCATGCAGTTGCAACTGGTGCAGTTCTTAAGTCTGGGAAGAATTCAAAAAAGAGTTCAAATCGTCGCTACTCGCGTTCTATGAGGGTTAGATCTCAAGCAGCTCGACGTGTTCTATTAATTGATTTGGGAGATAACGTTCCTGCTGCTTCTGTGGAGTTGCGTTGGCGCAGGCATCAAGTTCCAGATTTCGCAACACCTTTATACTTTGTTGGTGCTCTTTTTGCCGTGCTGGCTTTGCTGGCAGCAACTATTTTTGCTATGGCTCCGCATCGTCGCAGGAATAAGCAGCTTGCGGCAAATTCTTCCGCTTTGCTATCTAAACAATCTAAAGATGAGGAAGTCACATTTTCTGAAGCATTTTCTGGAACAGTGCATGGAATGCTTGCTCATAGGAAGCACAAAAAAGCTTCAGGGTCGCATGCGCGCCATGGATGCCACGCTCGTCGTGGTAAAAATCCTGTAGAGAATCAGAATATTGCAAATAATTCTGATTCTAAGCAACTTAACCAGGAGTCTCCATCATTACAGGTATCTTCTGAAGATTCAATAGAGCAGACCACAGTTATTTCTAAGGACGATATGCTTGCATTCGCTACTCGTTTTATTCAACAACATGATGGTGGTGAATTTGCGTATGAATTGCCGAGGGAAGAGGAAAATCGCGAAAGTGTTGTTGATGAATCTTCGGATTTGAACGACGAAAATCTAAAGAACTCTTATTCTGAATCTAAAGACGATGCTAAAAATAATCAGGATTTTCAGTCCGCTCGCGTAGATAAGAATCGTAAGAATTCTCAAACTAGGCGAAATCAGCAGAATAAAAAGAACTATAAAAATAGGCAGGAAAAGCAAGATAGGCGAGATAAGCAAGACAGTCAGGGCGGTCTAGGTAAGCAGGAAAATCAAAATAAGCAATCTAAGTCAACAAAGCAGACAGATAATTCTAAGAAAACTCGCGGCAATCGTCGTGGGCACAACGCAAATAGCAATAATTCGCGATATCGCAAGAATAATAAGGGTTATCGGGGCAATTTCTCGAGTGAGCGAGGTAACAAGCAATAATGCGTAATCTTAAAATGCGTAATCTTAATAAGTATATTCGCGAGTTTAATAATGGCGGAATTATGCGAAAAACGTTGCGCGCAGCTTCTCTGTGTGTTGCAAGTGCTGCATCTGTTGCTCTTGTTGCGGGGGTATCTGCTTGTGATGGTCAAGTGCCTAAGCCTGTGGAAGTTCGCAGCGGTCAAGAGCTTCCTAATGTAACTATGATTCAAGAAAAGGATATTCGTCTTGGTTTGCTTCGAACACTGGAACAGGCAAATGATGAAAAAGACGTTAACGCCTTGTCTAAAGCTGTTTCTGGGCCTGCTCTTGATGTTCGCACAAGTGAGCTTGTTATTGCCAGTAAAACCGGTAAATTAGATCCTAAGACTATTATTCCGCGCGCTTCGGCTCAGACGATTGTGCCAACAAACGCTGGGTGGCCTAGGGACTTAATGACAATTACAACCACCACTAAGGATCAGCAATCAAAGCGTTTGCTTGTTTTGCGTCAGCAGCGAGCTAGGTCGAATTATAAGTTGTGGGCTGTTGCTCGACTTTTCCCTGGTGTGCATCTTCCTAAATTTGCTGTTCCAAGTATTGGTGCTTCAATGGGAAAATCAAATGACACTGGCTTAATTATGACTCCAGAAGAATCAGTAAAAGCTTATGCTGATGTTCTTCAGCATGGCGGTGAAAGCAAGTATGCAAAATATTTTGAGGAAGATTATCTTCGTCAAAAACTTGCAGAACTTTCTAAAGCTGTACAAGCTGGCATGGAGCGCAACAAAGGTTCGCAGGAACAAGTTTTTACTCCACAATTAAAGCAAATAAGCGTTATGCGTTCGAGTGATGGAAGTGATTTAGTCGTTGCAAGAATTGATTCTGTTTGGACGCGTATTGCAGGAGAAGGACGTGAGTCTAGGCCGGCCTCTGACGAAGAAAAAGCACTATTTGGAGATGGAAGAGCAAAAAGCACTATGCGCGTAACTTATGTAAACGTTATTGCGCTTGTTGTGCCACCTGCTGGATCTCATATGAAAATTACGCCGGTTGGTGCTGAACGACAGCCTATTAAAGTAGAAGCGTTGTAAATATAAGAATCAACAATATTGCAATTAGCAAAAGAGGCAATAATGGTAAACGGTCAGTCGCAAGGAATGAATCCAGGAGGATTTTCGCTTGCTGGAGCTGTAGATTTAGAAGGTGTGAAGCGTCGCGTAGAGGCGCAAGCTAAGCAGGCTGCAAAAGCTGGAGCTGGTTCGAGTGCTGGTTCTTCTGCTAATAATTCGGCACCAAAAGCAGGCGGATACGTTATTGACGTTAATGATAAGTCTTTCCAGGCAATGGTTCAAACTTCTGTAAGTTTTCCTATTATTTTGTTGCTTTGGCAGCCTGGAGATACTGCTTATTACGATGTTGCGCAAAAATTAGCGGATGCAGTAAATTCACTTGACGGCCGTATGCAGTTGGCGCGTATTGATGCAGACGAAAGCCCAAGTATTGCTCAGGCTTTACGAGCTGAGCAACTTCCTGCAATTTATGGTTTGATTGGCGGGCGACCTATGCCAATTTCGCAAGGATTACCTAGCGATGATGAGTTGCAACAGATTTGTAGCGCAATTTTACCTCAATTAGTGCAGGTTGCCGAGCGTTCGGGGGTTGCTGGAACAGCTCCTTTTGTACAGTCGCCTGAAGACTCTAAGGATGATTCGGAAAAATCTTCGGATAATAATTCTAATTGTGAAAATCAAGTTCCTGCAGCTCATGAAAAAGCGCATGAACTTGCTATGAAAGGTGATTATAAGGGCGCTGCTTTAGAATATGCAAAGCTTATGGATGCAGATCCGCACGATTCTATTGCTGCGCGTGAACATGCCAAAGCTTTGCTGCTGGCGCGAAATACTAATACAGATGTTGCTTTAGTGCGCAAAAATGCTGGCGATAATCCTAATGACGTAGACGCTCAGCTTGCTGTGGCAGATGTCGATATGATTGATGGTCATATTGATGACGCTTTTGGCCGTTTGCTTGATTTTTTGGCTGCAGGGCATCGTTTAGATTCTGAAGCTATTCGTTCCCGTATGCTTGAGTATTTTGCTATGCTTCCTGCAGATGATGCTCGATTAGCGCGCGCTCGCCGTCGCCTTGCAATACTTCTTTATTGATTGTTGTGCAGGTGGCGTGTCTTTTGGAGATTAGCCCGATTGAACTTTTATGCGTTATTAAACAAAAAAGCCAAGAACCACAACAATCGTGAGAAATTCGTGTGATTCTTGGCTTTAGTAGCGGGGCATGGATTTGAACCATGGACCTCTGGGTTATGAGCCCAGCGAGCTACCGAGCTGCTCCACCCCGCGTCGGCTACTTTTAGCAGCTCTATCTACGATAGGTGCAAATTTAAATTTGTCAAATTCGGGCGTGTCTCTCTGTATCTGGTTAAAATTTTACGATTCGTGCACATGAGTGACATAGACACAATAAACATAAACAAGTGTGGAGTATAATAAACACATGCCTATTAAGATTCCTGAAGGATTGCCAGCGCGAAGCATATTAGATGCTGAGCGAATTTTTGCATTGGAACGCCCAGAAGCAGAACAGCAGGATGTTCGGCCGCTTCGTTTGTTGATTTTGAATCTTATGCCCAAAAAAATTGAGACAGAAACTCAGCTTTTGAGACTCATCTCTAAGTCTCCTTTGCAAGTCGATGTCGATTTTATGAAAACTTCTACGCATGTAGCTACGCACGTTAGTGCTGATCATTTAGTAAAATTCTATGAAAATCTTGACGCACTTCGTAACAACTATTACGACGGATTTGTTGTAACGGGAGCTCCTGTTGAGCACATGGAATTTGAGGATGTCGACTACTGGCACGAATTTACGCAAATTCTTGACTGGGCAGCAACACACGTTTTCTCAACAATGTATTTGTGCTGGGGTGCAATGGGTGCGCTTTACTATCGATATGGCATAAAAAAGCATGTTCTCAGCGAAAAAATTTTTGGCGTGTTCCCACAATATTTGCAGGATGAGTACTGTTTTCTTACAAATGGTTTTGATGAAATCGCTTTACAACCGCATTCTAGGATAGCGAGCGTTGATATTGACAGCATTTCTTCAGATCAGCGTTTGCAAATTCTTACGTATGGTTCCGAATCTGGCCCAGGCTTAGTTGCTACGCGTGATTTTTCTGAAGTTTTTGCGCTTGGACACTGGGAATACAGCAAAATGACTCTTGCACAAGAATATGAGCGTGACATGTTAAAAGGTTTGAGCAACGTGCCATTCCCTTACAACTATTTCCCTCATGACGATCCAAAATTAGAGCCATTATTTTCTTGGCGTGCACACGCGAATTTGCTTTGGCGCAACTGGCTTAATTGGGTGTACGAAACTACGCCTTACAATCTTTCTGATATTCCCCATTTAAGAACTGCTGGAAGGCTTGGAACTGAACGTTCTATAAGGCATGAGCCGGCTTCTCCACGTTCTGATAACTTTTGTCCATTTGACGGTATTAAGTACGGTATGAGCAAATAAATTTTGAAGTTGCGTAATTATGTACAAGCGAAGAGTACAATCAGCAGTTAGATGTATTTTTCGTTTCGTGCCCCGCGCCTTACGAGATACGAAATAGATGATTTAGATAATATATAACGCCGCAAGATGATTGAATTTAATAATGTGAGTGAGTGGCGTAGTTGTGAAGGCGTGTGAACGAATTGCTTAAGGAGGCACTTATGGATGGAATGGTTGACTTTTTACTGAGGACTACCAATGTAGCTTCAGCAGTGGCTTCGTCTGGACCAGAATTGCCTAATATTGGCGAGTTTTTGCCTCCAGAGATTTTGTTCCAGGGCACACCGTTTGCCATGAATCGCATTATTTTGGTGCGTGTTCTTATGGCTGTAGTCGTTATGATTATTTTCGGCATTGGTGCCGCTCGCGCAAAGTTAGTTCCAGGAAGATTCCAAAGTGTGCTGGAAATCTTAATGGACTTTGTGCGCTACAACATCGTTTACGAAATGATTGGCGAGGAGCGCGGCAAGCGTTACGTGCCAATGATGTCTACACTTTTCATCACGATTTTCTTCTTTAATCTTTGTTCTGTGATTCCAGGATTAAATATGGCTGCAACCGCAACCATTACTGGTCCGTTGGTATTTGCTTTATGGGTTGTGTGTCAATATCTTCTTGCTGGCATTCGTGAAAAAGGTTTTTTGCGATTCTTCCGTGAAGCGTTGTTCCCAGCGGGCGTGCCATGGCCGATTTACTTCATTCTTTCGCCATTGCAGCTCATAGAATTAATAATTGTGCGACCACTTTCGCTTACAATCCGTTTGTTTGCGAATATGATTGCTGGCCATTTGCTGGTGGCCACTTGCTTAGTATTCACCAATTTCTTTGTGGTGGATTCCAGCAATAAACTCCTTGCCTTCGGCGGTGCTTTGTGGCTGCTTGGTGGCATTCTGTTTACCCTATTCGAAATTATGGTAGCCGGTTTGCAGGCGTTTATTTTCACTGTGCTTGCTTCTGTCTACATTTCGGAAAGTTACCCGGAGGAAGAAGAAAAGTCTGCTGTTGCTGTTGCCTGATAGCATAGCTTAAATCTTCAGATTTTACCCATCTTACGGGTTTATACTGGTTACTGTTTTAACAGAAAGGAAACCAATGAATAATATCATCGCTCTCGCAGGTTTGGTCGGCAACCTCAGCATTCTTGGCTTTGCTGTCGCAACAATTTCTCCTGCACTTGGTATGGCAATAGTCGTTGCTAAAGCTATGGAATCTACTGCACGTCAGCCAGAAGTTGGCAACCGTATTCAGTTGTTCATGTTCGTCGGTTTGGCATTTATTGAGGTTCTGGGCTTGCTCGGATTCGTTGCCTACATTATGGGAAAGTGAACCGAACGAAACAACTCGTTCCAGCACAAATATAAAAGTGTTGAAGGAATAGAAAGGACAAGCCATGTCACATGCAACTGAGAGTAATGGTTTGGCGTTGTTCTTGCCTGAGCCTTATGACTTAGTGTGGTCGTTAGTTGTTTTGGTAGTTCTTGCAGCGTTTTTCTACAAGTTCGTTATGCCTAAATTCCAGGCAATTCTCGACGAGCGCGCAGAAAAAATCGAAGGCGGAATAGCTAAAGCAGCAAACGTGCAGCATGAAGCTGACGAATTAAAAAGTCAGATGGAAGAAGAGCTTGCTCAAGCTCAAGCTGATGCTGCAAAAACTCGCGAAGAGGCTCGTACGGAAGCTTCAAAAATCATTGGTGAAGCTAGACAACGCGCTGAAAAGGATGCTGCCAAAATCATTAGTGAGGCACAGCATTCTATTGAAGCTCAGCATCAGCATGCCATGTCCAGCCTCCAAGGAGAGGTATCGGTTCTTGCAGCAGCGTTGGCTGGCAAGATTCTTGCATCCAAGCTGGATGACGATACTGTAAGCTCCAAAATTATTGATCATGTGATTGATGAAGTTGGAGAAACTAAAAATTCGGATCAAAGCAAGTAAAGCTTGATGCATTAATCTCAATAGTAAGTTATTGAGTTTGATGCATTCGTTGCATTACTTCATTATTACAGAAACGAGGAGGTAAGAATGCCAGAAAAGGCATCGCGTGCAAACGACAGTTTGTCGCGCTCTTCTCTTGCGCAGGCCATTTCAGATGCGCACGATGAAGCGCAGCGCATTGCTGACGAGCTTTCGTCAATGATGGGCATGATTGATCAGTATCCTGAGCTTTCTGATGCGATTACCGATCCGAATAGATCTTCGGAAGATAAGTCTCGTTTAATTGACGAGCTTATTGGAGGTAAAGCGCACCCTGTTGTATTGCGCATTATGCATTATCTCGTAGGAACCTGGCACGGTGGAGCTGAAAGTGGTAAAACTGGCAGCTTTGGTGGTGCTTGGTCAGGATTTGAGCGTGAAGCTGGAGAAACTTTGGTTACAGTCACCACTGCTCAGCCTCTTACAGATAAGCAAATTAAGCGTTTGATTGAAATCTACAGCAATAAGTTGGGTCATCGTGCATACATTAACCCAATTGTGGATCCAAACGTGCTTGGTGGCATGCGTATACGAATCGGTGATGAAATAACCGATCGCACCATGTTGATGCAGCTTAAGCAGTTGCAGCGTTCTGCGCGAAATGGCGCTTGGACACAGGCAGTGAAGTAGTAAATTAAGGAGAATTATGGCGGAACTATCTATTGATCCCGCCCTGATACGCAAGGCGCTCGACGGGTTCGTTGACTCGTACAAGCCTACCGACATGCCGACGCAAGAAGTTGGCTATGTTGTTACGGCTGGTGACGGCATTGCGCACGTAGCTGGATTGTCCGGCTGTATGGCAAACGAGCTTCTAACTTTCGAGAACGATACCTTGGGTCTTGCGTTTAACCTTGATGCGCATGAAATCGGCGTTGTTATTCTTGGCGATTTCACAGGCATTGAGGAAGGGCAGGAAGTATACCGCACAGGCGAAGTTTTGTCTGTGCCGGTTGGTGACGCTTATCTTGGTCGTACTGTGGACCCGTTGGGTAATCCAATCGATGGTTTGGGTGCGATTGAGTGCAGTGAGCGTCGTATTCTTGAAGCCCAGGCTCCAGACGTTATTCACCGTCATCCAGTTGACGAACCTTTGTCTACTGGTTTGAAGGCTATTGACGCAATGACGCCAATCGGTCGCGGTCAGCGTCAGTTGATTATTGGTGACCGTCAAACTGGTAAGACGGCAATTGCAATCGATACGATTATTAACCAGCGTGCTAACTGGGAAACTGGAGATCCAAAGAAGCAGGTTCGCTGCATTTATGTAGCAATCGGTCAAAAGGGTTCAACAATTGCTTCCGTGCGTCAAAGCCTCGAAGAAGCTGGCGCTATGAAGTACACCACAATCGTGGCAAGCCCAGCTTCTGATTCTGCAGGTTTTAAGTACATTGCACCTTACACCGGTTCTGCAATCGGCCAACACTGGATGTACAACGGCAAGCATGTTTTGATTGTTTTTGACGATTTGTCTAAGCAGGCAGAAGCATATCGTTCAATTTCCTTGCTTTTGCGTCGTCCGCCTGGGCGTGAAGCATACCCAGGCGACGTGTTCTATTTGCACTCTCGTCTGCTCGAACGTTGCGCTAAGCTTTCCGACGATTTGGGTGGCGGTTCTATGACCGGCCTTCCAATTATCGAAACCAAGGCAAACGACGTTTCTGCATACATTCCAACCAACGTGATTTCCATCACCGACGGTCAGATCTTCTTGCAGTCTGATTTGTTCAACGCAGGTCAGCGTCCAGCAGTTGACGTCGGTATTTCTGTTTCTCGTGTTGGTGGTGCGGCACAGGCTAAGGCTTTGAAGAAAGTTTCAGGCATGTTGAAGATTTCTTTGGCTCGTTACAAGTCTTTGGAATCCTTCGCAATGTTTGCTTCCGATTTGGATGCAGCTTCTAAGGCTCAGCTTACTCGCGGTGCGCGTTTGACGGAGCTGCTTAAGCAGAAGCAGTTCTCTCCTCGTGCAATGGAGCAAGAAGTTGTTTCTGTGTGGGCAGGTACGCACGGCAAGCTTGACGATATTCCTGTGAAGGATGTTTTGCGTTTTGAAGACGAATTGTTGGATTACCTCGATAAGGGAACTGACATTTTGCAAGTGATTCGCGATACTGAAGATTTCACTAAGGAAACTGAAGCTAAGCTTGATGCGGCCATTGAAGATTTCCGTAGGACGTTTAAGACTTCTGTTGGCAAGCCTTTGATTGTAAAGGATTCGTTGCCGCCGGCTGAAAATCCTGCTCCTGTTGAAAAGGAACAGCTTGTAGCTAAGCCAAAAGCAGATAGTCGCGAGCCTGAGGGGAAGTAGCGTATGTCCTCCCAACTTGCATTGAAATCGAGAATTATTTCCACACAGTCTTTGGGTAAAATCTTTAAGGCTCAGGAAATGATTGCGTCTTCGCATATTGCAAAAGCGCGAGATATTGCGCTTAATGCTAAGCCTTATAGTGACGCAATTTTCGATGCCGTGCAGGCGTTGGTAGCTCATCACGAAGCAAATATTAAGCATCCTATTTTCGGTAAAGAGCATGCTGGCAATCGCGTAGCAGTTCTAGCCCTTACTTCTGATCGTGGAATGGCTGGTGCGTTTACGTCTTCGATTATTCGTGAGACTGAAGCGCTTCTTGCAAAACTCGATGCGGAAGGTAAGCACGCGGAACTGTACGTGTACGGTCGACGCGGTGCAACTTACTACAAGTATCGCAATCGCGATGTGGCAGGTACGTGGGAAGGTTCTACTGACCATCCTGACGTTACTATTGCAGAAAAGATTTCCGATACTTTAATGGACGCTTATATGACGCCGGAAGCAGAAGGCGGAGTTTCGGAACTGTATATTGTTTTCACCGAATTTATTAATATGGTGAGGCAAAAAGTTCGTACGTTGCGTATGCTGCCAGTTGAGCTGGTTCCTTTGAAGGATGGTGAGGAGTTTGCTATGCACCGTCCTGATTACGAAGCAGCTTCTGGACCTTCAGCATCGTTGTCGTCTACTAGTGCAGTTTCAGCTCGCGAAGAAGCAGTCAGTCGCAGCAATCCAGAGGCTGTTGAGTATTGCTTCGAGCCAAGTCCGGATGAAGTGCTGGATTCTGTTTTGCCGAAGTATATTCAGTCTCGTATTCACGAGTGCTTACTTACTTCTGCTGCTTCTGAAACAGCAAGTAGGCAGAACGCTATGCATACGGCTACAGATAACGCCCGCAATTTGGTGGATGATTTGACAAGGAAGCTTAATGCTTCTCGTCAGGCATCCATTACTCAAGAACTTACCGAGATTATCGGCAGCGCTGATGCGCTGAATAATGAGGAGGATTAGGAGCATATGGCTGAAAATCAGACCACAGCGCCTCCAGAAGCTGAGCAGGAGGTCGATCCAACAGCTGGTCGCGTAACCCGCGTTCAGGGTTCCGTGATTGACGTTGAATTCCCAGTCGGCTATCTGCCGGATATTTACAATGCTCTCAAGGTCGATATCAACACCGTTGGAAACACGGAAGGTGATACCGTTCACGAGATTACGCTGGAAGTTGAGCAGCACCTTGGTGATTCAACCGTGCGTGCAGTTGCTTTAAAGCCTACTGACGGCTTGGTTCGTGGTGCTTTAGTGCGAGATACCGGCGGTCCAATTTCTGTACCTGTTGGCGATGTTACTAAGGGTCATGTTTTCGACGTTACTGGCAACATTTTGAATGCTAAGCCTGGTGAAAATATTGAAGTAACTGAGCGCTGGCCAATTCATCGTAACCCACCTGCTTTCGATCAGCTTGAGTCTAAGACTCAGATGTTCGAAACCGGCATTAAGGTTATCGATTTGCTTACCCCTTACGTTCAGGGCGGTAAAATTGGTCTGTTCGGTGGTGCAGGCGTTGGTAAAACAGTGTTGATTCAGGAAATGATTCAGCGCGTTGCGCAGAACCACGGTGGCGTGTCTGTGTTTGCCGGCGTTGGCGAACGTACTCGTGAAGGTAACGATTTGATTGGCGAAATGGCTGAGGCTGGCGTTTTGGAGAAAACGGCACTTGTCTTCGGTCAGATGGATGAGCCTCCTGGGACTCGTCTTCGCGTGCCTCTTACCGCTTTGACCATGGCTGAGTACTTCCGCGATGTGCAGAATCAGGATGTGTTGCTGTTTATTGACAATATATTCCGCTTTACTCAGGCTGGTTCTGAGGTGTCCACTTTGCTGGGTCGAATGCCTTCTGCAGTGGGTTATCAGCCGAACTTGGCTGATGAAATGGGTGCGTTGCAGGAGCGTATTACTTCTACGCGCGGCCATTCCATTACGTCGCTTCAGGCTATTTACGTACCTGCAGATGATTACACCGACCCTGCACCTGCAACAACCTTTACGCACTTGGATGCAACTACTGAGCTTTCACGTGATATTGCAGCTAAGGGTATTTACCCAGCTGTGGATCCTTTGACTTCTACTTCTAGAATTTTGGATCCGCGTTACGTTGGTCAGGCTCACTACGATTGCGCAAACCGCGTTAAGGCTATTTTGCAGCGCAACAAGGAACTTCAGGACATCATCGCTTTGATTGGTATTGATGAGCTTGGTGAGGAAGATAAGACCACTGTGAGCCGCGCTCGTAAGATTGAGCAGTTCCTTGGTCAGAACTTCTACGTGGCTGAAAAGTTCACAGGTCGTCCAGGTTCTTATGTGCCAGCAGACGAAACCATTGAGGCGTTTACTCGCATTTGCAACGGTACTTACGATGAAATTCCTGAGCAGGCGTTCTCCGGTATCGGTGGCATTGATGATCTTGAGCGTCGTTGGCACGACATGCAGCAAGAGTTTGGTGCGTGATTATGGCAGAAAAGCAAGTAAAATCGCTGCACGTTAGTGTTGTGGCAGCCAGGCATCCTGTTTGGGAAGGTGATGCTAAGTTTGTGGTCATTCCTTCTGTGAATGGCGCAATGGGTGTGCTTCCTGGGCATGAGGCTGTGCTTGCGTTGATTGATCACGGTTTTGTGAAGGTTGACGATTTGCAAGGTGTGCGTCACGTGTTTAAGGTGACGGATGGCTTCTTCTCTGTTGATTCTGATCACATTACGATTGCTGTTGAGCACAGTTGTAACGTTGATAAAGACGGCAACGTGCTGCCTAACGCTAAGGTGATTTAGGTTGCTTTTGTTGCTTATGTAAGTTTTGTTGCTTTTGTAAGTTTATAAACTTACGTAAGTAAGGTAATCTTCTAAGGCGGGAGTTTGGGTATTCTCAAGCTCCTGCCTTTTGTAATTATGTCTGACTTTTGACTAATTTCGACATAAACTGCTCAGGGTGAGTAGTTTAGGTCGTTTTTTAGCTAGATTTCGACCAAAACAGCGCAAGGGTGAGTAGTTTTGGTCGTGCGTGAAGGTGGGGCTTCGCGCATTAAGGTGGTTTTTCGCGCGTGTCGCGTGGAAAGTGGCGGTTTTTCAGGGGTTTGCGGGCGGCGTGGGGGAGCTGCCGCGAGTTTTCTGAGAGTTTTCTGAGAAAAATCTTTGAAAATCGTGAAATAGTATTTTTTGCGATTAAACAGTGTCGTTTGGCGTATTTTTTATGGTTTTATGCGATTTTACTTGAATATTTTTGTAATTTTGTTGATGTTTTCTGTGTTGGATGCATATTTTTGCTCTTGACTTTTTCGAACGGGGGGGGGTATGTTAATAACAGCTTTCAGCTAGATGCTCTATCTGAAAGTTATCCACAAGAGATTGATTTTGTGGGTTTATGTTTTTCACCATGTGTTTTGAGCGTGGTGGAGAAGAAGAAAGGAAAATATTATGTTTAACAAGAAGGCTATCGCCGCACTCGCTGCTGGCGCCACCCTCGTTTCCGGCTTGGCTTTCGCCGCCCCAGCAATGGCTGATAAAGTTGATGATCTCAGCAAGCAGCTTACAGCTACTGTTAATGCAGACCCAGAGCTCAAAGCTACTATGGACAAGCTTAACGAGAAGTTGAAGAAGGATAACACCGGCGACATCACAGCTAAGAAGCTTGGTGACGATGTAAATACTAACATTACTGCGGCTGAAACTGTAGTTAATGCCTCAACAGATCTTGCCAAGAAGCTTAACAAGACTCCTAAGGGTAAGGATGTTGTTAGAGAGCTTAACATTGTTGAATATTACTATAACAAGATTCAGAATATGATTCTTGGTTTGCGTGATAAGTTGGGTGACTGCAATTATCTTCGTCACACCCTTCCACAGTTGAAGGCTTGGTTGACTGAGTTGGAAGCTCATTACAAGGCTTTGCAGACTGCTTGGACTGCATACTACGATGCTCGTGAAGCAAATCGTTACGTAGATCAGTCTCGCCCTCAGGATGAACAGAATGTAACTGTTGATATGCATGCTGCTTCTGATATCTCTAAGGCTGAAGTCGAAGCTAAGCAGGATAAGACTCAGGTTCTTATTGATAAGGCCACTGCTGATGTTAAGGAAGTTGAAGGCAAGCTTGCTGACTGCAAGGCTTCTGTTGACAAGTTCATTGGTGGCGTTCATGACGGCATTAACAAGTTGAGCGGTACTAAGGATTCTAAGGCTGATAAGAAGGCTGATAAGAAGGCTGCTGGTAAGAAGGCTGCTGCTCCATTGGCTAAGACCGGTGCTGCTGTAGCTTTGGCTGCTGTTGCTGCTTCCGTGCTTGCTGGCATGGGTGCTGCTCTTCGCAAGATCCGTCACTAAGCTTTTAACACGTTAATCGTGTTGATTGTTTAATGATTTGTTTGTGAGCGCACTGTATGTGAGTATGGTGCGCTCACTTGTTAAATCTTCACTCAACGTGCTGCGAGAGTTTTATGTTCTTGTG